>JARWZO010000016.1 GCA_029866325.1 Fluviicola sp.
GTCGCTCAATTCCATTGTTTCTGCGCTTGAAAGTTGTATGCTTTTTAATTGGAACAACTCCTTTGTAACCGGAGTATTTGTCTGTATTGATCGATTGAACTTCTGCTTCCAATAACGGATTGACAACCAGTCGCAGATTGACTTTTGATCGAGTGCCAACGGTCATAGAAAGCACCCGCTTCAATTCCTGACTCCAGGAATAAATCACATAAACTTCCGTTGATTTTTTTCTAATAAACGTGTGCAGTTCATCTACTTGAATGCGTTCCAAATCTCTTGGTATTGATGGGGGAGTGATGCGATTAGCAATGCTTACTATTTTTCGTATAACAGTTACAGGTGAAATTCCTAAAATTCGCGCTGTTGACCGAATTCCCAAACCTTCTTTTTGAGTTGAACTATTTGTTGATCGAACTGACTTCCATAACCAATAGTTTTTGGGCTTTCAACTTTTGAAATCTTGCAAAACCGACACAAGAAACGTTGTTTTCCATAATTCGTTTTCCCGTTTCGAACCAATTTATTCCCGCATGAACATTGATTTACAGTTTCATCAACTACCCTGAAACACGAGGTTTCATTTATGGTCTTAATTTTCGATTGTGGCATCTTTCGCAACTTGGGTGATACTTAAACACCCCCTGATACGAACATCATTCAAAAATGTTATCCCGTTGAAATTAAATGATTTAAATCGAAAACGAATCTATATCAACAACACTGAAACACTACCGAAACATTACCCACCATTTGAAGTATTACGATCATAACCAATTCGTTAGCCATTTAAACCAATTTCCGAAATTGGAAATTGCATTAAAAATCTTCTTAAGAATGTTCCAAATAAAACGCAAGATTTTTTTCACGCTAATATACAATTTCGACATTTATTGAACCTTCACTTCTTTAGTGTCTTCTTCCCAAGTTGCTTCATCAACTACAATCCAACTATTATTTGATTTCATCTCAATAATTCGCATCTCTTTATTTGTATTACCCAATTCATATCTAGTGATGCGATATTCATTTCCAGAGTTCCCAAATAACTGAGTGTCAGTCCCAACTTCCCTCCATTTTGGAGGGATGACCTTCGGTTTTGCAACTATAACTGGGGCACTATTTGTTACTGGCAACGGTTTACTACCTGTCAAAGCATTAATTCTATCCACATCACCATTTTGCATCGGAGAATCAAAGGCATTTAAGGAGTTCGCTGTTGCTTGACCATTACCATAATCACGGTCCGGTGTACGTATAATTTCTTTAGCAGTATTAACCTGTTTAGCGCCCGGAATAGGAACACAATAACGTCTATAAAAACGACCTCTACTAACCCCCCCTGTACCAGGCATTCTAGTATTATCAAAAACAGCATTATTGGTTTCTATAGAGGGTCCTTCCCCGCCATTATCAGAACCAATATAACAGGTGCCTCCCCAATTAGGTCTATAATCTCGATGTGGGTTTCTGTTATAAGTATCTCCTTTCAAATCATCATACGCCCAGTCAGGCGCACCCGTCTTCATAAAATGATCAAACTGCTCCCAAGAATCAGAAATAACAGTAGCAGCATCAGTTGCCGCCTGTTTGGCCGTAGAAAAATAGTCATACAAAATTTTACCCGCTTCCTCAAACTCTAAGCCTTCTAATTCCACCCCATCAATAACTCTATTCTCACTAAACGCATACGGTGAGTTGTGTGGATAAGATGCTGCTAATGGATCAATTGCAAAGAATCGTCCGATTCTAGGGTCGTGCATACGATACTCGTAATTAAGCGAGTTATTCACACCTTTTAGCTCATCATCTTTTTCTTGACCTTGAAATGAGTATCGATAGTCTGAAACGCTTCCGTTACGGTATGGGAGAACCTGACCAAAGGGGTAATAATCACTATAACTCACCACATCCGGTTCAAAGAACGCCACAATGTTGCCACTTCCACCATTATCAGGCAATTTGCGATCCGTCACCACATTCAGCACGTTTCCGAGGTGGTTAGCCAATTCATACCGCTTATCACCTACTTGATTCGCTATTTCATAACTTGTTGGCGCACTGCTTCCCGTGCCAAACGCATCGCCCGGTCCTTCCAACGCTATATTACTGATTGTAAAACTCATGTTGGCATTCGTGCTTTCAATGGCTAGCCATTTAATGCGCACTTTGTTGGGTGCATTAGCAGGAACGGTAAATGTTTCGCTGTAATGCCCTGCCGCGGTGCTGGCTGTGTTTACATACATACCTCCTACGCAGTTCCGCACTTCATACGATAATGCAACTACATTGGCTGTACCTACTACATCAAAACTCAAGGTGTAACTTTCACCCGGCACTACATTCGCCGCAAATTGTGCACTCATGGCTGGGAACGTAACATCGTTGTTGCTAAACCGAACATCGGGGGCATTATCACTGTTAAAATCTCCTGTAGTTGCCGTGGTGCCACTTACTTCGTAGTACCATTGACCCGTAGATGTGCACAAACCACCTACACTCACCTCTGTAATTGGCGAGAGCGGTAAATAGTCTATGAGTTGTTCTAATGGCATTTCTTGTGATAGTTGTTCTTGACCAATACGGCTAGAGCCATATAGGTTTCTCTCCGAAAGATACAATTTATTTGCATTACTTTTCCATTCATACATACTCATGGGGTTGCCTTGCGCATCCAGTACATAAAAGGTCTTGGTGGTTTCACCGCCTTGGCTCACTATTTTCGCTATACGGTGACCCATGGCATCGTATTCAAAATGAATCACTGTACCATCGGTTTTTTGCACTTCTTCTACTTTGTTGGTCACTTTCCACTTGATGAGTGAAATGCCTTCGTCGGTATCTTCTATCAGCTGACCAATGGCATCATACCCATAATTCCCTGGGTTCATGCTGTTGTCCAAATCAACATTGCCCACAACACTAGCCCCTGCTTCATCGTCTACCCAGCTCAAACGGTTGTTTTCACCGCCGTTAAATCCTTCTTCGTATTTATATGCAAAGTCGTCCATCGGCACAGGCAAAGGATTACCAAGAGCATTTACAGAGAGGTTTTTCATGTGTTCTAGGTTTCCGTTGGCATCATAGCTGTATTCGCTCGCATAACCACTCGCAGCAGGTGTCACACCCGGTGTTACTGCCTTAAACCCATCCATTTTTACAATACGGTTCAACTGGTCATACCCATAACGCGTTTGGTGCGTGTAGCCACCCGCAAGGTTTTCAATCTCATCGCTCATCAAGGTGTGCATTGCACGGATATTGCCGTTGTATAAGCTAGCACCCAAGTTTGTTGCGCCTTGCGAAAAGCCTAGCATTTCAGTGTTGTGCGCGTTGTAATCGCCATCAAAATAACTCAAGCTATAGCCATACGCATCTTTGCCGATGTTGCCATTGATACTCGCTCCAACGCCTTCATGACCCATCATCGTAGTGGCAGTGTTCTCTTCGCCATTCACTGTCTTTAACCAACCTTGTATGGTGTAAGCATAGTCACAGGCTTGCACTTTGTCATCGCCAATTTCGGTGCGTGCCAATGGGCCATGATGATAATAGAAATACTTGGCGTCTTGCTCAAATACTACGTCGTCTTTCGAGGTTTCTACACGTGTAATCCGGTTATCCGAATCATACGCATAACGGTGGATAAACTGATCTTTTTTCTCGGGCTGATACACTACTTCGTTTACATTGCCACTCACCAAATCATAGCTGTACGCTAGGTGTTTGATGTGTTGGTTCAAGGCTAGCAAATTCACATCATTGTTGATCTGAATGAGGTGTTTCACGTTACCATGTACGTCATAATCGTAGAAGGTGGCGTTGTTGTAGATGTTTTGGCTAGCCACATACGTTTCTTGGTAAATAACCCCAACAATGCGGTTGCGCGTGTTGTCAATGGCATATTCGCTACCAAACAAGTTGGCTACCGGCAGGGTGCCACCGTTTGCAATTGGTGCGGTTATTCCCGCCAATTCATCGTAGATAGATCGGGTAACTTCTTCGCGAATAAGGGTGAAATTATCAGGGAAATTCGTTGCATTCACTCCGGGCGACGGTTCGTTTCCGCTTACGCCAACCAAGCGACCAATGTCATTAATACTGTGGCCAGACAAGGTTAGTTCGCCTGCTTCTACCACTCTACCCAAGAAATCGTAGCGGGTATAACTAAACTGGTTGTCTGCTTGTTGTTTGGCATTTTGACTCATGATCAACCTGCCCAAAAAGTCATACGCAAAGCGGCTTTCGCCTCCATCAGGCGTTTTTTGATACACCAGTTGGTTCAAAGAGTTGTACAAATAAACCGTTTCAAGCGCATGATCGGGAGCTTGCTTAACACTGCTTGCCGTATTGGCAATGGCTTCGGGTTGAGTAGCACGCACTTCATCTATGGCTTCGTAAGTAAGCGTAGATGTTTCGCCTACTTCCAAACGATCTACTCCTTTTGGCGGAACAGTTTGTATCAAGTTACCGGCACGGTCATAATAGTACAAGGTATAATGGTATTCCTTATCAGCGTGCGTTTCGCTAAAGGTTTCTACCAAACTGCTCATGGCATTAGCGATGTAATCTTCTACAAAAGAAGCGGCCATTTGCGCCAGGTAAATATCGTATTGGTTGTCTTGGTTTACCACATTCACAAATTGTTCCCATTGGTCGCAAGGAAACTCAACATTAAAGTCAGGGAAGGTAATCTCAGGGCTTCTTGCCGGGCAAATTTCAGGATTTGCAACCATATACACCAAGCCCACATAATCATTCCAAGTAGTGTTGGGGTTGGCAACGGTGTAGGTCAAAAATGCGGTTAGAGCCACTGTCAACTTATCATTGGAATAGCCGAGTGGCGTTGCTCCAAATTCCGACAAACTCAAATAGCGTGCATCATTTACACTGTGTACATTGAACCCATTGAGATAGGCTTGATAAGCCGTTGCGATATAGGCATAGCTATTTTCACAAAACAGGGCATCAGTTGGCAAGTATTCTTCTGCAAAAATAGCGTTGCTGTATTCAGCAGCAAACTGGCTTTGCATATACGTCAAATAAGCTGTATAGGCTGTGTTGCAACTCAACGGAGGCTCAGGCAATGGGCGGCATTCGGTTGGGCATGGTTTCGGGTTTTGCAAACAGCTTCCTGTTCCGTTTAAGGTAATAGACGTTCCATTTGCCAAATGTGCCAAGCAGCTAAATGACGTGTTTCCTGTCATTGTTACATCAGAAACAGACACAATAGCTTGCCCCGAATTGTTGCCTGAAAGTGAAACTGCACAGAAAACGGTTGTGCCCACACACGATGTTCCAACGGGTGCAATATTGCTAAACAATCCACCTGTAGTGAGTGTATAACTCATCAACACCGGGTTTTGCACATTCAAATAAGGGGCTAGCTCTTCCAAGACATCGGGTTGTGCGCCACAGCCAACAGTAGGTTCGGTGAGTAAAAAATTAAGGTAATTGGTCAAGGCTTCTTCTTTGGTCAAGCCTGGCACGCAAGGGCAACTAAAATCTAACGTTAAATTACGCCCGAAGTTGTATTCATATTGGTACGATCCGGAAACAGTAGTGAAACTATTGCCATCGAGGTAATTGATGTATAAGGTATTGTTGATGAAAGCCACCGAATTCAACACATCCAACCCACTTGGCAATGCACCGGAAAGTGTAAATCGAAGACTATTGATTCCTGCAGTCAATTGAATGTCGTTTCCTGGAAGATTTCCATCCCACACAGCCGCTGCATTTCCTAAATAGAATGGCAGCACCGAGTTTGTATAAGCTGGCTCGTTGGCTAAACTCACATTGTTTTGCGTCAGTTGTCCGTTGATGTGCAGGGTTTGCAGCAAGGTTTGCATAGCGGCTTCAAACTCTTCGTCTTTGTTGCAATTGGGGTCTAAACCACCATTGGCTTCAAAGGCAGTTTGGCACGCATCTAGGTTCACCGAACTTTGGTACGTAACAACGTATTCACGGGCACTTTCAGGTGTTGTCCCTGCTTTTATAATGAGCTGTACGTTGGTAGAATTAGGTACAGGATAACTGTGAAAAACGTTGTAAATTTTCCAATCTGTGGGTTGGTCTCCGTAATCTGTCCAAGGCAACAGTAGATCCAATTGCGGCACTATTACTGTTTGAGTAGATGAAGGTCCAACCGACGTAAAGGTGAGGTGTAAATCTGTTCCAATGATCGTTCCTGCAACGGTCATGTTAGATGAATTTACAACCGGTGCTTGTCCGGCAAAGGCAGTAAATACATCAGGCGAAAGTTGCGGCAAACTAGCCATTTGCGTGGTAGTTGTCAATAAGTTTCCTACTGCTAATGCTTTGAGTAATTGCTCTATGTCTACCGTGAGTGGACACAAGCCTGTTTCTTCCCATGTAGCATAATCGGCGTCTTGCTCAAGATCTGCAAACAACAATTCGGTTGGCAAGGCAGGGTTGTACATTGCATCTACACGAACAATGCGAATGGTTTTATCATTGTAAGCAGCCCCAGCTAAAGCATAAGGAGGTAAGTTGGCAGTGATCGGACCAGATGAATACGATTGAATATAGTTGTTCAATACCAGTGAAACCACATTTGGGAAATTGACTGCATCATTGGCAAATGTTGGAGCGATACCAACACTCACGCCGTCTTCACCAATAGCGCCATTAAACAACCCTACATTCACAGTGGTTGCACCGACAAGCGGAAAGTTAAACGTGATCGGACTCAAATGCTGAAAACCGTGAACGTCCATAAACAATTGATTGATCTTGGATTTGTAAGAGGTATAATACGATTTGTAGGTTTGCCAGATGGCATCAATGTCGTTCGGGTAGTTCGTTGCCAAATCGCCCCATGTGATTGGTCCTGTAACGGTACAAGATCCACTGTAATCATTGCCACACAGCACTGTTTTAGCCGCATACTCAAGCATAGAAAGACCTGTGTTTTCATAATTGGCAAGTGCCTCTGTCATCAAGGAGTTTTTAAGCACAGTAGCTGTACCTCCGTTGATTGCCGTATGAACCGCATAAGTTTGATTAAAATACGGATCTATTGCCATCAAATCACCTGCTTGTAATAAGTCGAAGGTGTTAAAGGTTACTCCATCAACAGTTACTTCAAACGCACGAGCTACGCTGTATTTGTTGGCTTGTGTATTTACAAAATGATCAAACACATCACTTGTCATGTTTACCGGCACATTATTAATTGTATTGATGGCAGTTTCGCCAGCACAAATATCCAAGGCGTATTGATACAGCGGGTATTCCGGGTGAAACTGAACTAACGCCTCTGCCCAGCTAGACTCAAATACATCGGTGAAACTGCTTACTTCCAATAAATCTGTTGGAAGCACTTGATACGTTCCTGGTAGGTTGCCATTGGCCAATGCTGGAGTCACACCAGCAATTAACGCAGGTTGATAAGTCGTTCCATCAAAGTTAACGCTTACGGTTGCCGCGTTGCCGTTTTCATCTAGGTAAACAGCATCTCGCCAGTTGCCCGTCAATTCATTGGATTCATTAAAAATACTCAGCGGATCACCAGCCGCCAAACCGCCGTATTGTCCTTGCGGGTGGAAGTCACCGGCCATACTGCTTTGGTAGATTTCACATATACTCAACGGCTGACATGGTGCAATACAGTCGTTCAACGCTTGGTTGTATTTATTGGTGTAACTAGTTTCTTGTTCTTCTGTCAATTCTTGAACACCTTCCAACAAAGCTGCATCAATCAAGTAATCCGGTAATGAACCCAAAGCAGTAACACATTCTGCACAGGTTTGTCCGCAATCCACTTCCACTACATCTAAAAAGTGAGAAGGTGGCAGCAAACAAAGGTTACTTTCTGATAAATAATTGGCTTTATAAGCTTCCAAAGCCGCCTCGTTCACTTTAATTTCTTTGGTCAAGGTATAAGTTCCCTGTGGCAAGGTTTCTGTTTCTGCAAAGGTCAAAAATTCACCAACCGTTCCGCCAATTTGTATTTCGCTAATAGCTTCGTAGGTATGAACGAAGAATTCTTGTCCACAATCGTTGCGTAAACTCAATGTGAGATCATACACAAAAGGATAGTGGATGTTTGTTCCGGTACACGACGCATCATATACATCGGTTTGAACTGTATAGCTAAAGTTAAAAATTCCATCTTGAATGGCTACAAATTGTGTCCCTAATCGCAAAGCATCATTGGCGATACCAAAACGTCCGGTACTGATCAATTCATTGTCGTCTTGCGGTGTATCGGTATCAGTTGCATTCAATTTATTAAGCAAATCAGTGGTTGCCTGCAAGTGATTTCCGGCATCTTCCGACTCTAAACTTGAAAAAGCAGTTTCGTTATTACCTGCCAATGCTGTGGCAACTACACGACCTTGTGCATCAAGGTAAGAAATGCTCACTTGCCCATTAGCGTCCACCACCATGTTTTTCTTGTAACGTTGCTTGTAACCCACTTTGTAGCCAAACAAACGATCTAATTCTTCTTGACTAGGTTGTGCATAATAATAAAACGTTTCATGACCGCCGCCAATTTTATGTGTTCCGCCCACACCGCTTTGGTTGCGAATACGACCTGTATTATCAGGTGTGTATTCTACCTGCGTGAAAGGGTATTGCTGTGCATCCGGTACGTATTGCTGCCAATCGGTATCGGTAGTATGTGCGTCGGGCGAATAATAATTGGAAGCTCCTGTTGTGGTTGACATAGGAGATGCCGGCACAACATCGCATGGAGCATTTTCTTCATCTTCCACTACCACTTCCCAATCAAAATCTTGGTGACTGTAGGTTTGATCGTTCGCATTGTTGTTCAGATCGGGATAATACTGAATGGCGGGGTTTTTCTGTGGAGCAGGCAACACCTGAATCACACCACGACCTTCATTGTCATAAACCGTTTCACCAACTACCGATTGGTTATCTGAATTGATGCGTGTAACCGTTTGTCGACCCCGTAAGCTACCATCAAAGTATTGCGCTACTTCCTTTTTCTTGCCATCTTCGGCATAAGTAGCTTGGTATTGCCAGTTCTTTTTCTGCTCGTGTTCCTGATCGATCGTAATAACATTCGACCAATCGGCAACTACAGCTTTTGTCCCTGCAGTTCCACTCCAAACACCAAATTTATCTTGTTCAACTGCATCCATCCAACGTCCAACGCCACGCACTCGGTAAACGAGATAACCTTTTGCGAAGATTTGCGGTATGCGGTAATGCTGCAAACTAGTGCGAATACGCGTGCTGTTACGTGCAAATTCTTGTTCAGTAAGTGTAAGATTAGACTGCGCTATTACTGTGTTTATATCAACATCAGAATAATTATCTACCCACGTCCATTCAACATCATAGTATTCCGCACCTTCCACATACGACCAACTCAACTCCAACTCATCAGCCGCACCTGTTGGAGTTGCTTGTTGGTTATAGGCAATAGTTTCAGTTCCGTTGGTTGCATAACTAATGAAATTATGCATTAAGACAGGTGTTTGTGCTTCATTGAGTTGGTAATAACGCTCGGCTGCTACACCCGCTTCCAAATACACATAATTGGGCATTTGTCCCGCGCTGACAACACCATTTACGCTTACACTCACCACCTGTATATCAAATTTATACACTCCCAACATGCGGTAATCTTCGGCATCAACCGTTAGGTTGTTTCCTCCGGAGGTGTATTGTGCCTCTAAAAAAACAGTAGTTGGTGCCTGTGAAACGCCAAAATTGGTATACGGAGTGATTTTCACTTGTACAATAACAGTTGTGAGACCTGCCGTATAGGTCATGTTTGGAACTTCTGCCAATCCTAATCGCACATAGCTATGTGATTTAGCATCTGCAAACACCCCATTGTTGAGAGTTGCAAAATCGCCATCCTGAATTTGCAGTTGACCACCGTAAATGGAATTTCCTTCCAATCGATGATTCCACAAAACATCTGCCCCCACTGCCGAAAAAACGGTGAAGAAAAGTCCGATCAATAATCCTACTAATGCTCGCATTGTTGTTAATTTAAGCGTTTATCAATAACGAAACACACAACCAATTTAACTACTTGTTGTTGGTTAAGTGTTTTAAATTTATATAGCTGCTGCCCTAATCTCACTCGTTTTTCGGGTTGCTAGTTCTACTCTCTTGAATGGTCATAATACCATTAGCCGTTTCTTTTTTGATACGAATCAATTTCCCTTCTTTGTCATACTCATAAAAAGTAGCATAGTTGTTATCGTCTAACTCGGCGGTTAACCAAAACGTTTCAGGATCGTTGACATACGATTTCATACTACCATTGAAGGGATGAATGCGAATGTCATCAAAGTAAGCATCTACTGAACCAACTGCGTTTGCAAGACGAATGTCGATTGTTTGCGTACCAACTGGAACTGTAAATTCTCCTACAATGCGCTGCCAGCCATCGATGATGTCTCCAGTTGGTTTAAATTCAACCGACTGTGCCGTACCATTAAAAATCAAGTTCACCGACGTATTTGTATAGGTTTTTACTTGACTGGGATGGATTTCTTTTACCCATGCACTCACCCAATAGCGTTTGTTGGCGCTAGGACGAAAGGTAAAACACTGGTTACATTGCGTTGGATCATCTTCCGATTCGTGCCGAACATCAAATACTGTAACCACATTTAGCGGGCAAGTTGGTAAAGCGGTATTGCGTACCGATAATTCTGCCAAATGTTGTCCTTCGTTAAAGGTTTTGGTCAATAACGTAACGGGACCGGCGGTTGGCAAAGCAGGCGCGGCAGAAGTTCCAGCCGGAATAACCCTCTCACCATCAACCGACAATTCATACGTATAACCAATTGCCGGGGAGCCAAAATTGGAAAAATCCATCACCAATGAAATTGGATCTGTATCCAGTGGAACAGGATTATTAGGAGTAGCCACTAAATCAATACTCAAGGTATTTACGCGTACCAAAAAGGTAGTGGTAGTGGTAGTTGCATCGCAGATAGCATTCAAATTAGCTCCATTTGATGTGAGATTGACAGCATCTGACGAACAACTTACCCCATTTACATTAATCGTTGCTATAGCCGAAACCGAATAGGTATTGGTATTTTGATAGGTGTGTGTTACTTGTAAGGAGTTGGTTGTTTTCGTGGTACCATCACCCATCGTCCACACTACTGATTCAATCTGATACGGATCTGCTATGGAATTGGGACATACTGCTAGTGATAAGGTAACCGTTCCACCTTGAATACACCCGCCATTTGATGTTTCATTGCCATAAAACACCACTTTGGGGCAGGTTTGGGCTTGAATGGAAAACACTCCAGACAAGATTGTCAAACTAACTATGATTAAACGCATCGTTCTCATTTTCTTCACTATTAGGTTATGGTTGTGCCACTGGCGGACAAGCGATTCTTTTATTCAATGTAACGTTAGTTCCACCTGTCACCTTAATACTGTATCTTCCTGTATGTGCCTGGGATGGATCGGCTTCGGCAAGCCCTCTAAAGCTAAAGTGTGTATTCGATTCACACCCTTCAAGTTCATAATCTTCAAAACCATCATATCCGATTTCGCGGTAACGCGTATTGGCACCCACAGCCATTGGCAAGGTGTTATTATAGCCGTATTGTGCAGCAGAATAACGATTCAAGGCATCTCGGTTTTCAATTTCAAAACCATAAGGGCTGTATTTTGAAACCTCTGAAACAAAAGTCCAATTGGTGGCGTTGGTAAACCAACTCTGAGAAGCCGATAGCTTGTAATACGGTTCAAACTTGGTGAAATACCCTTCTCTTCTCGGTGTAATTTCAGCTTGTTTATTTCTGCCCGTCAAGTAAGTTCTTGACGATTTCGTACGCCAAACTCCACGTTCATTTTTGCGGTACGGATTGTCGCCAACCCTTTTAATACCGCATTCACAACCAGCAGGCCAGTAGTCAGAATAATTAACAGTACCCGCATTGATGATTTTCCAATCATCCCAGCTATCACCACTCAAGAATGTTGTTCCAAGATTTGTAATATCCGCTCCATTAATGTCTTTGAGTGGGTTGCGCATTAAGGTAACATTCATAATTCCCGCCGACTGCAAATTGCGGTGTCCTGAACGAATAACAGTAAACGATCCACTTGCTCCGTTAATTGGTGCTCCCAAATCATTGATAAGTTTAAAGTTATTGCCTTGTACATCCGTCACCCATGCTTTTGGTCTGATGCCGTTTGCATTTGCAATTCCATACACCAACTCATCGCCATTAATCAAGAAATCTTTTGACATATAACCTGCCGGCAGGTTTTGCATAGAATATGTTGCACCGTTGGCTGCCAAGGTTCCTTCGATACCAAGATTTAGAGCCGCTTGCGCCATTCCACTATACACCCAATGTGCCGGGTAATTAAATGTATAATACGGTTCGTTGTATTCATCCACCGTTTCTGTTACCAATACTTCGCCTGTCATGGCATCCCACGCCAAGTTGCGTGTATACACTTCGGCTCCATCTTCAAACGCAACTGTTTCTTTAAGAATTCCAAACGTATTAATGACTTTGGTTGTAGAAACCGCTCGGAACTGGTCTTCTGTTTTGTTTATTTCCGGAATGAGAGAAGGTATCGCAATACCAATACCAGCAAAGAAAGCTCCGATGTTTCCTTGTACTGTGGGAATATAGGTTGTGCTCTTATTCTCACTAAAATCATGCACAATATCAGTTTCTACTCCGATGGTTTCCATTTTCACATCACCGTTCGGATAAATCACTTTCACTTTATTGTCAAGCGTGCCTTTATTGCGTGCAGGGTTGTTTGGTCCTGCAGCGGCATAACCATCATAGAAATACTTCACACCGGAAATAGGTGTTGTTTGTCCGGCAGCATACACACTTTGTGCTTTTTGCTTACCGTTCATATCATTGAGGTGAATCACATAACCTTGTGAGGCTGTGAAATGTTTTTTGACATTGGCTTTCAAAACACTTTGAATCACATCCTTATCGTCTTCTTTGGCTTCCAATATGGTTTGGTCAACAATGGTAGGATAGTCGCGCGAGGTGAAAAACTCGGTGATGACACTTCCCGTTTGGTGTAGTTTTTTCACTTGCATGTTCGCCGTTGGTGCTTCACCCGCAACAAGGTTTGATACTCTAACTCGCCCATAAGTTACCTGCGGACTAGGGAAAAACGATTCACCAAAAGGCATTTCTACATAGTTTTCTTCATCTGGTGCCAATAAATGATTGGTTGTTGCAACAACTGGTTGCACAAATGGATTTTCCTTGTTCCCAACTGGTTCGTAGGTTGCCACACCACTCGACTTTCCATCTTCATTGGTGTACTCGTATTGCTGACCATAATTCATGGTTTGGTAATCGCCCTGTCCCGGGTTCATTTCTTCCCACACATCGGTCATGCGCACTTCTTTCACGCGGGCACCACCGCCACGTTTAAATCCGGTTGGTTCATTTAAACGAACCCACGATTTTTCTTTGATAAAACGACGACCTATTGATTTGTTTTCTAAGGTCACATTCGGTCCGGTAAAAATCTCTTTGAGGTTACTCAACACATTGGCAGAAAGCAACTCATTAACAATCGCTTGGATATCTTCCGAATCACCGTTTGGCTGGTTGCTATACACATGTTGACTCAAGTATTTTTTTCCAAAGTTCCACGCTGCTTTGGTAATTGGATTTACCTGTTTATCAGGGCTAACGCCTCCTTCACGTTTTACCGTTTTAATTGGAATGCTGAGATATCGTTTACCATTTCTGGTAAATATTCTTGGCGTTTCACTTGTATTCCATTCCGCATAACCTGTTACATAATCAAATTTGGCTTCGTTTAATGCATCAGGGGAAGTTGCGTCTCCACCGGCTTGCGTCATATTGGTTAAAAACCGGAAGTGAATAAGTCCATTTTCAAGGTTGCTTAAAAACAATTTTTCAATCGCATCATCATTATCATTATCAGCAAAAGAAGTAGGTATTTCCGCATACAAGTAGGTGTTTGGCGAATCATTCAAATCGTTGGCAAATAACACATCGGAATCGGCACCAGTTATATTATCAGGATTATTATTCGTTCCAGCTCCCATTACTTTGTACATGCGGAGGGCATGCCTATCTTGCACATACTGGTAATCATCCGATTCATACTTCACCGATATAAATCCGCCAGAAGGCAAGCTGATCTTTTTCATGCTCCAAACCGCAGCACGAACATCTTGAATGTCTTTGTCCTGTTCCGTAAACGGAAATTCGGCAGCAGTTACTGTGCTTGTATTGTCGCAATTTCCTTCATTGGGTTTGAAATTGCCCCAAGAGTCATATCCTTTGATGTTGTAAACCGGGTTTTCTTGAAGGTTATTAACCAAGGTAGCCGGATTAGAAACCGAAAATTCATCTTGTCCGCCTTGGTATTCATTGTAGTTAAACTTATACCCCGTGTATTTTCCCATTTTGGAATCGCGGTACGTGAAGTAAATCTTTTTCAAAGTCAGTTTACCTCCTTTATTCGAGAGCTCATTTTCAGCAAGGTTCTGTGTTCCATCATTGTTAGGAATACCTTGGCAAAGTGAATAGGAATACACAAAATTGACGGTTTTGATTGGAACTGCTGTGCCCGGATTGGCTTCATATTCTGCACGTGAATACAATCGGATTTTATCCAATTTATAGGAATGTTGCGTATTGTCACGCCCACCATTTTCGCCCAAAACACCTTTGGCATCTTTTCGTGCTGATAAATCAAAAAAGGCAATATGTGTTTTGGTTTCTATTTTAGTTACATACAATTGCTCCTTTTCACCATAGACATAATTACCCATGTCATCTTTCGTATCAGTGTTCAAGCCTTGATTAAACGTAGCTTTGTTCTGATCATAAGGCACACGCCAGCGATAAGCTGCTCCAAGCTTATTTTCGTAAGAAAACTTAGTATAGCTTCCAAAATCATCTACCGTTGGTCCATCATTGTCTAAATCTTGGTAATCAGTTGACAGGATAGAAGACAGCAAATAAGTATGAGCATACGCTGGTGTGGTAGTTCGATTGAAGTTTTCATTATTGATCGAATTATCGGCACTATTATCGACTCCAGCCTGATAGTCAACCAAACCTGAATTGCAATTGGCATGTTGGGCATCGCCATAAACAGAGAATGAGGCTTCTCTTTTTATTAGATTGTAGGCGGGAATACCGTAGATGTAACGCGCTCCATCGTTTCGGATCACTTGCACTTCGGCAGTATGGTGCGTTCTTGCTACTGAAGGCAAGGCATGTTCCGGATTTCCAGCTCTTTTCACACAAGGACCATAACCTACCCCCGACAAAACGTCTGAAACAGTCAGATTATATATAGCTTGGTTGCGTGCCTGACGTTTGGTGCGTTTTGTGGCAGAACCAACACTTATAGGGTACTCATTTCCTTCAGCATTGTACTTGTATTTCAACTGATTGATAACGGTGCGTTGAAACTTGTTTCCCACATACGTTACACGAGTTGGTTCATAACCACCAACTTGATCAAACAATTCGTAATCTTGATCAACGCTTAAATCACCTACATTTTTAAAATGTACCTTCTCATAGCGCGGATTGTAGCCATACGTCTCTTTCAAATACTGCAAGATGTAATTGTCTTGCTCCCACACACCTGATCGGCTATCAGTGATTGATCCTTCGAAATCTGCACCATTATGGGCAGCATTTCCAACTCCAAATTCCAAACCAAGCGTTCCGGAAACAGCCAAATCTTGTACATCTGCATCATAGACATACCCTACTTGGTTACGATATGGTCGGTACATACCAGATACTCCCTGACCTTGCACCGAATAAATGTCGTACGTATAATTAGTCAAGTGTAAGTTGGTTGAATTGACACTAAACGAACCTTCTTTTTCGCGGTTAAAATCCAATATAGCTGTATTTCCGGCTTTATCAGTATGTTGATATCCGTATGCAGGAGCAATTTTATTGCGTTCATCAGGAGCTACTGACTGTACTGTGCCATAAGCAGTAACTTCACCTTGCGCTTCACCACCAAAAAACTCTGAACCCAAAGCGGCGTTGACGGTGAAACTTTCGTTGTTCATAGCCGTACGTTTATTGGGGGTATAGATATTGTCTGTGAAACCAATAGAAGAGCCTAGTGAACCCATTTTATCTACTTTTTCCCACTTACCATTCTTTCTTGCCAACACTTGGGATTTCTGTTGCATACCAAGTGTCATATTGGTAAGTCCTTGTCTGGAATTAATTGAAACTCCAAAATTGAGACCAACACTATTCAACCTGCTCTTTTCATTTTTCGATTTTCCATGTAATGAAAGTGTTGGCGAAATAGACAACCCATCTGGTCCTGATTCGGCATTAAAGCCAACAGAAGCCGTTTTACCCAAATCCAATTTAATGCCCACACTTGGCTTCATGGTGAAACCTGTATAGTTGTTATACATAACTGAAACACCATAAGAAATGTTTCCATCTGCATCATTGTCGGAATCATTATTCGCAGGCGGGATTGGTACCCCGTTAGCATCTACTCCAAAAACATTGGGTGTAACCTTAAAACTGGCACCAACCGTTACATTGGGTTTCATGTGGTTTTCATACACCATTTCGTCTCCCTTAAAATCATCGGGAATACCACGCACATTGCGGTTAACCTGCCCAACCGACAGATTCCAACCAAGACCTACCCAAGAGGCTTCATCATCCATTCCAACTCCCGAAGAATAAGCAATGTTTAAAGGGTACCCACCCACATCCATCAAGGGAATATTGTAGTTCATATCACCGCTCGACAAATCAACCATATCGGAAGTGCCAATTGGTGTAAACGACCCAAACTCGGGTTGTGCCGGACCGCCTGTGAGAGCAAGCGCACGCATTGGAGCAACTATTTCAGCAAGAATGCTTAGAATAAGATAAACACTTACTACTTTGAAGGCTTTGCTTTGTTGAATACGTTGTATCATAATGGAGTATTTTAAACTTCTTTTCTACTTATTAACTGTAAATCGCATCAGACCGGCACCAAACAATCGGTCATAATAGATAATGGTTGAAAGTTGGGTTGCCGACACGTCTTCAAAAAAGAGGAATGCGCGTACTTGACCTATTTGTCCTACACTTTTTTCATAGTGCACACCTGTCGGAGAAACTTTTTTCCCTGCTTGTTCAAGTGTAACATCGCTGGCAAGTTCACCTACCAAATACTGCGTTGCAGCTTCTTTGTCTAGTGTAATTTGGTCAGAATCCAAAATGTCTTTTTGCGATTTCGCGTGCTGAAACGTGGCAATCATTACTACTTCTTTTTTAAGGTCAGCGGTGTCTGAAGCAGCTACCTTTTCACCCTTTTTTGTCACAAAATCAAGCGCTGACATCAATTGGAATGAATAGGTGATTTCGTTGTGCGTTTTTGAATTACTCGAACCCATTTTAGGAGTCTGATTGTTGTGCACCTCCAACACCTTTCCATTGCTTGAGCCAATGGCTGATTGATTTGCTGGAATAGTTGGCGCAGCATCTTGACATCCACTAGTGAGTAGGATGATCAGAAACAAGAAAGGTGGTATCGCTTGTTGCATTACTTCGTGTATTCCTTATTAATATACGTTATTAGGTCTTTGGTAATGTCATTCTTATCATCCACATACATTACATTGCCTTGTCCATTCGATCCAAGAATGATAGAGTAACCCTTCTTTTTTCCAAATGCTTTAATGTATTCGTTTAATCGTTTGTAAACGTCGCTGGTGTATTGTTCTGAAATTCCAGCAAATTTTTCATCAAATGCCAGTTTTCTCATTGTAAATTCTTTTTTGAGTGCCGCAATTTTTGCCGGATCAGTTGTTGCATTCAACTGAGCTCCTAACGAGTCTAAGCCCATTTGATCGGCACCAACCTGAGCCTCTAAACGTTTATCATAATCCTTTTTCATTTCAAATTCTTCAAAGACTTTGAAACTGTCCATAAAAACAATGTGTTCATCCGACTTTTTGTCTTCTGAACAAGAAGTCACGAAAAATGCCAAAAGCATTACTACTATTCCATGTATCAGGTGGTTTTTCATCATTTACTAAATCTCAAATAAAACACTTCATTTTTCTCATTGGTTACTTCCAACACATAACTTGCATTTGAAAGCAGGGCTGTTACACTCAATTCATAGCGATTATCGCCCAGTTTTCTAGGTAAAACCACTTGTGTTGAGCCAGCAACCGCAGCCGAACTCTGCACCGTTTTGTTTTCAAAATTCACGATGCGGTACGTAAGGTTTGTCGATTCAACGGGCACATATTCTTCGGTGTAATAAAACAATAATTTGGAGGTCGTCTTGTAATTTTCACCGCGCAATTGTCGTGTTAACTGCGCATAAACAGGTGATTCTTTGCAAGGGAAACTTGTGACAATAGAAGTCAATCCATCACTAACTATAGACGAATAACCTCTTACATAGAGTTCATTGGTATGCGTAATAGAAAAGTTCTGAATGATATTCGAATTACCCGTGGTTGCACGAGCCTTTAAAGGAGTTGTTGAATTTTCCTGATAGAATTTTATGACTCCTCCCACACGCTCAACCCGCACACGTTCGGTTATCAAAACATTTTGAAGTTTATAAATCAACGCTCCATTTTTCACATAAATGCCTTGTCCCGATATGTTGGTTGAATTGGCAGCCTTGCGGTATTCCAAATAGGCCCCCAATGAAGGATTAAACGTTGCTGCATTGTCTAAGGACAAATAAACACTCCTTGCTGCAGATGATGAAGAAAATTGAGCACCAGTTTCAAGAAAACCATTTGTGTTTACGACCCAATAATTGGCGCTGATCCCAGACGCATACGTTACACCAGCAGTAGTAACATTTCTACTCATAGAAGATGCATTTGGTGTTGCAACCATGTCTGTTAAACTCGACCATGTAACATTATAACCTACCGTAAAAGTTGAGGTTTGATAGACAATCGTTGGTTTACTAAAATTACCATTTCCCAAAATTCGTCTCACGTAAATGGAGGCAGAAATGGTATAAACACCCGGTTTTAAATCTTCTTGCAATGCCAATGCTGAAATATCAAAAGCACCAGAAATAGTTGAGTTGCCAACTGTTCCGCCAAAATTGGTTGCCAAAACCAGCCCCATTGGACCAGTTTCCGCTTTTCGCAATTCGAACTTGGTACTTCCCAATACAAAATCATAATCCTGTGGAAAAGTCCAATTGGCAGATGGGGTTATTGTAGCAGTATAATTAGCTAGCATTGTTCCCGAAAAACAAGCTCTATTAGATGAAACTGTTTGAATACTTGCCGTAAATTGTGCGGCATTGACTTTAAAAGCCATCAGCAAGAAGAGTGAAAACACCCACTTATAAACAGTGTATCTTTTTAAGTATGGCGGTTGATAAATCGTTTGAATCATCTGATTATTGTTTATAGTAAACTTCATTTTCTATTTCCTCAGAACCAAGTTGTGTCACCCAAACTCGTACAAACAAGTTCGGATCAGAAAACGTTCCTAGTTCAAATTCAAAGATCTTCTCAATAGGATCATAAACAAAAGCTGTCAAAGTGGAAGAAGCAGTATCAAGCATTGATATACTGCCTTCAAATAATAATTGTTGATTTTCTCCAACGGCAATTACTTGTGCGTGAAACGTTAATGAATCTGAAAAATCGGCAATACCTTCAACTTTGTAGTTGAACTCATTCTGACTCACAGTATCAATAACAACCGGTGAAATATTGAAGTATTGGCCATAACTATCATTTGCTAGTGCGAAAAATGCAACGAAAAACAGCATTTTTATACTTCGAAATGGTGTAACGAAAAGTTGATTCATAGTGATAATACGTTGACAATAGAACAATTAGGATTAAAACCAAATACTAACTGAATAAACGAAAAACACTATTATTTGCGTTAGGCAAGTATTCATTTAGACTGTTTGGGTTGAACCTGAACCAAAACTACAAAAGAATCGTTAGAATCCAAAAAAAATAGTTGAATTGGCGAAAATTCTTTAAAAAAATTACACAAACAACTAACTATCAACATATTAAAGCCATTGAGTTACAAGAAATTGATTTAGTTGGTAAACAGAGCGTTTAAAAACGTCTGCTGCACCCAAATATAATTACCCCTGTTATTCCTCACCACTTTTTTGTAATTTCCCTGTTGAATTACACCTTTGCCATGAAATTATTAAGTGTTTTCGTCGTCCTTTTGCTGGCAGTTGGCTCTTTTGCCCAACCTTACGCAGGGAAACAACATGTTCCCGTTATCAGCGCTACGCGAGCTGCCGGATGCGCACCGCCCAATAAAACGACCTATCTTGAACTCAACAATGTGCGCGCCATGGTGCATACTGCCGGAAATTTATGGCAGGTTCCGGGACAAAATTTCTCCCAATATGAAATTCCTAAAAACTCTAAAATCATGGCACTCTTTACTTCGGCGCTATGGTTGGGTGGAACGGATATCAACGGTCAGTTGAAACTGGCTGCATTGCGTTATAGAAACGGTCAGGATTATTGGACAGGACCTCTTTCGGAAGAAACTGCTGAGATTGATCCTTCGGATTGCTCGAAATACGATCAACATTACATTACTAGTAAGGATTTGGTGCGCGAATTTGACGCCTGGTTTACGGCCGGTGAGCTCGATCAGCAAAATGGAACCAACCTGCAAGCAACCAATTTCCCGAATTACAAAATTCCCGATTTCTTCAAAACATGGCCCGCTCACGGCGATGTCACCAAAGGACAAAATTTCTACCTAGCCCCTTTCTACGACCGCGATCAGAACGGTATTTATGAATTTGAAAAAGGCGATTATCCTTGGTATGATTTGAATAATGAAAAGAATTGCAAAGAAGACCGACGCGTTTCGTTGTATGGCGATTTGAACTTTTGGTGGGTGCTCAATGATAAAGGAAATATCCACACTGAAACAGGTGGTCAACCGATCGGAATCGAAATTCATGCCCAAGCATTTGCTTTTGCAACCAACGATGATATCAACAACATGACTTTCTACAATTATGAGTTGATCAATCGTGGAACTCAAACCTTATACAATACTTATTTCGGTGTGTTTGTAGACGGCGCACTAGGCGATCCGTTTGATGATTATGTAGGTTGTGATGTCAATCGCGGACTGGGATATTTCTACAATGGCGATAACAACGATGGTGATAACATCGGTTTTAACGGTTACGGAACCACTCCGCCTGCAGTTGGTGTCGATTTTTTCGAAGGACCGTATCAAGACAATGATAATTTTGACAATGCTTATGGCATTGGAACAGATGAAGCGTTGAACGGAATCGGTTACGGAGATGGTGTTGCCGATAATGAACGCTTCGGAATGCGTCGTTTTTTATATTACATTAATGTAGGTGGTGGTGCAAATCCGAATCAAACCGACCCTAACAGCGCATCCGATTATTACAACTTCTTGCGCGGAAGATGGAAAGATAATACACCATTTTACTATGGTGGAAACGGTCACATTTCCGATCCCGACGCCGATCCGAACCTTCCTTGCGATTTTATGTTCCCGGGTGATACTGATCCGCTCGGTTGGGGAACCGGTGGAAATCCACAACCTTTATGGACTGAACAAACGGCCAACAATTTACCTTACGACAGACGTTTCCTGCAATCAGCCGGACCATTTATTCTAAAACCCGGTGCAGTCAACAACATTACTGTTGGGGTAGTTTGGGCAAGAGCAGCTTCGGGTGATCCGTTTGAGTCGGTAAAAACCTTACAAAAAGCAGATGATCGAGCTCAGGCCTTATTCGAAAACTGTTTCAAAGTGTTAGACGGACCACACGCACCTGATTTGGCTATTCAGGAAATGAACAACGGGCTGATTTTAACCCTTTCAAACAGTTCTGCATCCAACAACTACGGTGAAAAATACATGGAATTTGATCCGTTTATCGTAGCAGATAGCACTGCCGACAAATTCTACCGTTTTCAGGGTTACCTCATCTATCAATTACAATCGAATGAGGTTTCCACTTCCGATTTGGAAGACCCCACAAAAGCGCGTTTGGTGGCTCAATGCGACAAAAAAGACGGCATTGGCCGCTTGGTAAATTTTGAATTTGATGAAGACTTACAAGCCTCTATTCCGGTTGAAAAAGTAGATGGCGCCAATGAAGGAATCAAGCACTCCTTCGTGGTTACGGAAGACCAATTTGCGTTTGGTGACAGGCGTTTGGTCAATTTCAAATCGTATTATTACATGGCTGTTTCCTACGCCCACAACAATTACAAAACGTATTTACCCGATCAGGGAGCCAATATTGACGGACAAAAACTACCGTTCCTCGGAAGTCGAAAAGCGTCAATTGGTGAAGTAAAAGTAATGGTTGGAATTCCGCACAATCCGGTGGCTGAAGCTGCAGGAACTGCCCACTACGCAGAATACGGTTTTCAACCTTCGATTACGCGTATTGATGGTATTGGAAACGGCATGAATTTCACCGATTTATCTACTGCATCGGAGCAAACGATTTTACAACAAGGTTCACTCGACGAATTGACTTACGCAGAAAACCGCGCACCGATTAATGTAAAAATCATCGATCCGTTGAATGTAGCGGGTGGTTATTTCTCTTGTAAATTCAAAGACCCTGCTTCCGGAAACATCGATTCTTCCACTTGGGTCATTTACCGATACAATCAGCAAAACGGTAGTTTAATCGATTCCGTCACGTCTGAATTGACCATCACTGAAAGCAATGAACAATTAATTCCAAAATGGGGAATTTCGGTAGAAATCACACAAAATGAATATTACGAAGTAGCGGGCTCAGTGCCCGAATATCGAAAATATCCCGATCCGATTGGCAGCACTATCACCTTTTCGGATTCATCCAAACGATGGTTGAGTTTTGTGGAAGATGACGACGCCTTTTTCCCGACAAACTGGATTCGCAACGGGGTGTTTATTGCAGGAGCTGCCGAAGACGACCCCACGTTGGGTTATTTGAACCCGGCTTGTTACAACGACTTTACCGGACTCGATCCCGACAGAAATTATTCAAAATTCTTAAACGGAGGAATCACCCATTTCTCGCTTGTTGGAAGGCAATGCGCCTATATGCCAATTGCGATTCCAAGCTTCTTTACTTCAATCGGGAGTTCTGCATCACAAGGAACATTAGCCAGAGCGTCCGGCGTAGATATCGTGATCACATCCGACAAAAGCAAATGGACCAGATGCGCAGTAATTGAATTGTGCTCGGATGCCAATTTAGCAATGGGCGGAGCACTTCCAGGAACGTTGAGAGCAAGTCAAAGTGTTGATAAAAACGGAAATCCTGATAATTCGCCAACTACCGGAATGGGATGGTTTCCGGGCTATGCCATTGATGTTGAAACCGGAAATCGTTTACACATGGCCTTTGGTGAAAACTCCTTCTTAGGATCGGATAACGGAAGCGATATGATTTGGAATCCGACCGAAAGAACAGTTGACGGTGATGGAACCCCTGTAATGGGTGGAATGCATCCTGTTTACGTATTCGGAGTAGGAATCAATGGCACTCCTTGCCCGAATTACGACGGAATCAACAATTGGGTGTATGATCAGTATGCCAATGAAACCAATACTTCGTACCGCGAATTGTACATGAATCTGATGTGGGTATTTCACCCTATTCACAATGAAACATACGGATTTCTGTCAACGGATGTGCGTTTGAAAGTGCGTTTGAACAAAGAATATGCTGTTTACAATGCGACTGGTCAAAACAATGGACGACCGATGTATGGCTGGAATATGGACAATTACAAAACCGATCTTGCAAATGTAGAAGCTGCAACTTCGGTGCTGGATCTAATCAATATCGTTCCGAATCCGTACTATGCTTTTTCTGGATATGAGCGCAACAAGGTAGATACACGGATCAAGATTACGAACTTGCCACGAACGTGTACTGTTTCGATCTACAATACCAGTGGCAAACTCATCAATCAGTTCAAAAAAGACAATGATGTCACTTACTTGGATTGGAACCTGAATAACAAGGTTGGCATTCCTGTGTCGTCAGGTATTTATATCGTTCATGTCGACATTCCGGGTGTAGGTGAAGTGATTCGAAAAGCATTCATCGGTATGCGACAGCCAGATTTAGAAGGATTTTAGTGTTTTCTTACTGTGAATTCAGTATTCTTCGTTGGGAAACGATCAGACTTACGTACAACTAATAGTAATCGACTTAGTTTCCGTTATGGGTTCCTGCATTGATTCCTACCCCTCCAAAAAGATCAGCAACATTACCAAACCAAGAATCAACAACAATAAAAACAACTTCGGATCTCTGTAGAGCGGTTTTTTCGGACGTTTGGCAATGCGATCATACTGATGAGAAATCGTTGCAAAGTCCTTGTAACGCGCCATCTGCTCCTTGGTAGGTTCCTTGGGTTTCGTGTCGGTATTTACTTTGAACTTTCTCATACTGTTTTATTCCATTGAAGTTTTATTTTCTCCAGTAACCGGTAAAGCCGCATCTTGGCATTGGCTTCACTGATACTGTAAATATCGGCTATTTCCCGAAAACTCATTCCTTGAAAAAACCGTAACTCGATCAAATCCATTTGCGTTTCCTCTAAGTTATTGATTATTGCAATGAGTTGTTCGATATCTTCTTGCGAAAAATCGGTTGACCCCGTTGCTTCTTCCACCATTCCAAGCAGTTGTCGGTCGTTGATTTCTACGAAGTAGTGCTTTTTCTGGCTTCTGAAAAACATGTTGACCTCGTTTTGCGCAATACGATACAGCCAGGCGGTAAAGGGCAAACCGCGATCTTCGTATTGATTCAGATTCGCCATGGCTTTGATAAAAGTCTGTTGCACCAGATCTCCGGACACTTCTTCATTGCCGCCCAAGCGCTTAAAAATGAAGCGATACATCTGTTCAAAGTACCGTTCATACAGCAGGCCGAAATGCCGGTGATCTTGCTTTGCCAGCTCAATCAACTCGGCTTCGCTTATTGGTACGGGAGTTTTTCGTTTAAACAAAATGGTTCGTTTTATAGCTGAATGCAGGTATTTGTAAAAGTAACAGTTGCCATTACTAAGTAAGCGCGGGACGCATCCCGCGCCTACTTATAATGGCAAACTAATCCTAAACGTCGTCCCTTTCCCCGGTTCTGAGCGCAATACAAAGACTTTTCCTTTGTGGTACTCGCGCACAATGCGTCTTACCAGCGACAATCCAAGTCCCCAACCTCGTTTTTTAGTCGTATAGCCGGGCTGAAAGATCGTTTTAAACTGTTTTGGGTGCAATCCTTTTCCGGTATCGGTGATATCGATGTGTGCCCATTCGGGAGTTGTGTGTACATCCACCGTGATAGCTCCGGTCGATTCCATGGAGTCAACCGCATTTTTGATAATGTTTTCCATTACCCATTCCAAGAGCGGAGGATTGTGGTTGACCACCACTTCAGAAGGTTGCAGAATCACATCCATGCTTACCTTATTCGAAATTCGCGGACGTAAATAATTCATCACCCGTTGAATGGTTTCTTGCACATCGCTTGGCTTGAGCTGCGCATCGGAACCGATTTTCGAGAAACGCTGAGAAACGGTATCCAGACGTTCAATGTCTTTCTGCATTTCGGCAATAATACTTTGATCTACGTCTTGCGTTTCGAGTAACTGAATCCATGCCATCAACGACGATAAGGGAGTTCCCAACTGATGTGCCGTTTCCTTCGCCATTCCGGCCCACACCTGATTTTGCTCGGCTTTTCGGAAGGTATTGAACAACAAATATCCGATTAGAATAAACAACCCTATGATCAGGAACTGAATGTATGGATAGTATTGCAGTTGTTTCAATTCCTCACTGTCGTCGTAATACAGAAGGTTTGTTTTTCCTTCATCAAAGCGAATCAATAAGGGTTCATTGATAAAACCCAGTTGTTGAATGGTCGCTTTCAAATGCGCACTATCAATGAGTTTATGCGACATATTCGACGCAATCAACGAATCGCTTTCTTTTTGCATCAACAATACAGGTACAAGGCGAGAATCAGTAATCAATTCCTTGTTAAACGCCCCTATGAGTGAATCACGTTCGCGTTCCAGCTGCACGGTACGCCAAGAATCGTTGTAATAATAGGTCATGGAAAGTCCTTCCACTACTTCAATTGTAAAGGCTTGGTGGTTGACGTTCCAGGCTTTTGTTAATTTCAAGAGGCTGTCTTCGAACAACTTGACCAATTGAGGTGACTTGACGTTCGGATACACTTTTCGGATATCAGCGGTATCGAAATCAAGATTGATGTGCCCTGACACTACATTCTGATCATCCACCAAAATCACCGGAATGTCTTTATTATCATCGATTATACTTAACGGGAAATCATAATCGGGCATCGCATCACCCGGAATGGGTTTTGACACCTCGCGTGTGGCATCGAGGTACAACTGAATTTTCTTGCGTTCGTATTCGCGGAGCTGATTAAAGGCACGATCGGTAAATTCCACCAACTCAGCTTTCTTCTTAATCGCGTCGGCCCATTGTTTCACACGCAATCGTTCGCGGTCACTAACACGTTGCACCACCGAATTGGAAACCCACAACGACACAGCCACCATGATGAGCGCAATGCCCAGCAAAACAAGTTTCCATTTCTGTTTATTGGAGTATAAATTCATGTGCTACGAATGTACGAAAAACGTTGTTGAAGACCGAAAATTGTGTGGAACGTCAGATCAGATTCCAACTTCTGTCAAAAACCAACATCAATCATTGGAAAGAATGCCACCTTTGTAAACTTGCAACTCAGATTCCTATGAAATTTTTTAGCTGCCTTTCAGTATTGTTGATCAGCCAGTCTGTCATTGCTCAGGATGTACCCCAATCAAGGTTGTTTAATGAATTTTCGGTTTCAGGAAATCATTCGCTGGCAATTTCTAATGATTACCCATTAAAAAACACCTTTGGATACGGTGCTTCCATCTATCATTCTTATCATTTAGATCGAAAAATAAATCCTGTAGTAGGAATTGAATACATTTCGACCCACTTTTGGATGGATAAAATAAGCGACGGAAAAACTACCTATTACACTGATGCTGATTTCTATTACCATCAGTTGCGAATACCCTTTTCTCTTCGGTTTAATTGGGGAAAAAAATCTACTTTTTTTGTGGAGACAGGACTTTATTTAAGCATTGTTTTTTCAAACCAAATCATTGGTGATATAAACCAGTACAAGAATAATATTTTCGTTACTGAACCTGTGCGATCTAAAATCTCATCGAATCCCGGGATTGGTCTTTCAATGGGAATCGGTGTTCAAATTCCACTTAAAAAAAAAAAAGGGTCACTTATTTTTCGATTCGATACAAACGAAGGCACAGGAAGAACGAATATGGGAGCAGGCAGCCCCAATGAATCAGTTATTTTCTATAATCTTTATCTGCGGACTTCGGTCATTTATCGTTTGCCGGTAAAGCGGTTGTGATCTCGGAAAAATCGGTTTCGGAAAATCAAATTCCCCAATTCGCTAATTGTAGTGTTCGCAATATTGCGAACACCAAAAATCTAAACCATTGATTTTAAAATAGTTACAAAATGGAAGTCGCTTAAAAACAATTGCTTCATCCCAATCTATTAAGCTAGAGGAATCTTTTTTCATTACCTTAGCGCTCCTCTAAAAAATGGATCATGGCAGAATTTTTTTACCAGCAACCTTACCCACTTTCCGAAGACAAAACCGAGTACCGTAAGCTTACGAGCGATTATGTTTCGGTTGAAAAAGTAGGAAATCGCGAAATACTCACTGTTGACCCGAAAGCCTTGGAATTGCTGGCTGAAGAAGCGATGAGTGATGTTTCGTTTTACCTGCGTTCGGCCCATTTAGCAAAGTTGAAAGCTATTCTTGACGATCCGGAAGCGACTGATAACGACCATTTTGTGGCTTACAATCTTTTGCAAAATGCAACAGTTGCTGCAGAAGGACAATTACCTTCTTGTCAGGATACAGGCACAGCTATCGTAATGGCGAAAAAAGGAGAAAACGTTTACACCGGAGCTGAAGATGCCGAGCATTTATCAAAAGGAATTTTCAATACGTATCAGGAACGAAACCTGCGCTATTCGCAAATAGTGCCGTTGACGATGTTCGAGGAAAAAAACTCGGGCTCTAACTTACCGGCGCAGATTGATATTTATGCGGAAAAAGGTGGGAAATATGAGTTTTTGTTTCTAGCCAAAGGTGGCGGATCGGCCAATAAGTCGTTTTTATACCAGCGTTCGAAATCATTGCTCAACGATACTGCTTTAGAGGCTTTTGTTAAAGAAAAAATAATGGACTTGGGTACAGCCGCTTGTCCTCCGTATCATTTGGCATTGGTCATCGGCGGCACTTCTGCCGAGGCGAATTTATCGGTGGTAAAGAAAGCGTCTGCCGGTTATTTTGATAACTTGCCTACCGAAGGAAATATGGGTGGTCAGGCATTCCGCGATTTGGAATGGGAAGCTCGCGTAAACCGCATTTGTCAGGAAAGTACGATTGGTGCTCAATTTGGTGGAAAATATTTCACGCATGACGTACGGGTCATTCGTTTACCACGCCATGCTGCTTCTTGTCCGGTAGGATTGGGAGTTTCTTGCTCTGCAGACCGCAATATCAAAGGGAAAATCACCAAAGACGGTGTTTTTCTGGAACAATTGGAACAAAATCCGCGTCGTTTCTTACCGGAAATGCCACCACAATTGCATCCACCTGTAACCATCGATTTGGATCGCCCGATGAGCGAAGTATTGGCTGAATTGTCGAAATATCCTATCAAAACGCGGTTGAAACTCAACGGTACGCTGATCGTAGCACGCGATATGGCGCACGCCCGCATCAAAGAAATGCTTGATAATGGCCAACCGATGCCGGAATACTTTAAAAATCATCCGGTGTATTATGCCGGACCTGCCAAAACCCCTGAAGGAATGCCTTCGGGAAGTTTCGGACCAACTACCGCCGGACGCATGGATTCGTATGTCGATCAGTTTCAGGCAGCAGGCGGGAGTATGATCATGCTGGCCAAAGGAAATCGTTCGCATGAAGTGACAACCGCTTGTGGCAAACATGGTGGTTTCTACCTCGGCTCTATCGGTGGACCGGCAGCGATTCTTGCCAAAGAGAACATTTTATCGGTCGAAGTAATTGATTTTGAAGAAATGGGCATGGAAGCAGTGCGCAAAATCACTGTGAAAGATTTCCCTGCATTTATCATTACGGATGATAAAGGGAATGATTTTTTTGAGCATTTGTAAATTCATAAAAACATCTTAAAAACAAAGTGGGGTCGCGATAACTTGTCAGCCTAGGGCTGATCACGACCCCAAATTGTTTCTAGGATGTCCGTTGCAACACAACCTTCCCGCTTACCCAGGTTTTACCCAACGGGTATCGAATAAGGTAAATTCCCGTAGCGTATTCACTCAAATCAATTTGAATGGTGCGATCTTTCTCTAGATTCGTCAACACTTGTAATACTTTCCCGCTGAGATCCGTAACATAGAGTTCGGTAATATCTACATCTGCGGTAATGTTTACAATACCGTTGGTCGGATTCGGATAATAATTCCATTTTACCGAAACGGAGTCTCTTGGTGTTTCATGAGGATCGACCACTACCACATTTCCTGCGGTATCCAATGAATCGGCTGGCGGCGGATAAGCCACTATAGAATCAGGATATGGCAAGTCGAGGTTTGGTAATTGTTGTTCGCAATCGGGCATGTAGGTATAACTTTTCAGAATACGAACCATCAATTTATTCAATGTTTCCACATCAAATTGGTCAGTTGTAGGCGCAATGTGCGAATCACCGATACCGCTATGATCCGTCAAAAAAGTATACGTTCCGTTTGTTCCCAAGGCAATAGAACGCATGAGGTATTCCGTTCCTTTGTCAATACCACTGGCGCCGATTGGTACAATGCGAATGCCTTTTTCGGCTGCTTGCAAAATCAAGCGTTGCAATTTTTCTTGTACTTGTGGATTTTTGTGCGGAGGTGCATCCAGAATCAAAAACAACACACGTGTACGGGCATTTTCGCTCCAGTGTAAACCGTTGATGGCTGAATCGAGGGCAATTTCAACCGCTTCTTCATAATCACCACCACCACCGGCAGATTGCTGCGAAATGTAGTCAACCGATGAAGATAAAATACGGTCGAAGTCCATGCTGCGCGTTGTATAGATCTCATTGGCTCCGGCATCGCGGTAAAACACATTCGCAAAGCGGAAATTGAGTTTCGAGCTGATTTGTTTGGATTGGAAAATAATATCGTTTAATTCGGCTTGTAAGTAACTCAATTCGTCACCCATCGAACCGGTAGCATCTACCACAAATGCGATATCTACATTTTCGCTTGCCTCACAGGTTACGTCCAATACCAAGTGATTCATACTTTTCTCAAACGGTTTCACATCATTGATTTTGGAAATCTTACCATTGTAATCCACTTCGATGAAAAGACCTTGCGGAATCTCCGGATTTACGTTCAACATCGTGAGCCACATTTCAGCTTTTCCGGTATTGTCGGTACGCGATTTGAATACCACGGAACCATCGCCTTTCATCAATCGCACCAAGGCATCAGCAAGTGGAATACCATTTTGATTGTGCAATTCCAAGGTGTATCTTCCTTTTGGCGCGATGTTCCACACTTTCTGGTAATAGCTCAGTACGTTTCCGTTGTTGGTGTAATCCTGCCACAGGTTCCATTTCGCAAAATCGTTGATTTCTCCGGCAGTTAAGGCGCCGCTTCTACCCGGCAAACTTGGAATGCCGTCTGTATTCATCGATCCGCTGAGACCGGGACGAACTTCTCCAACGGTATGTTCATCGGGATAAAACCGTCTTGTATCATCCGATCCTTTACTTTTCGCATAACCATCCGTAACGGGAGCTCCACTTAAATACTTTGCATTGATTTTTGCCATTTCATCTTTTTCACTACTCGAAGCGGCTTCCATTGCTTTGTTTAGATCGGTTCTAGCTTTTTGTTTAGCCGGATCTTCAGTCACTGTAAAATCGAGTTTTTCGTCGCGGCGAACACGAATTTCTTTGGTAATGGGTGTGTAACCGGAGTAATTGACGACGCATTTATACACGCCCGTATCGAGCGCTACGTTGAAATTACCTTCGCGATCCGTCAAAACGGAGGCTACCAACTTTTCGCCTTGGTAAATATCTACGTTCCCGTAACCCAACGATTCATTGGTTCTGGCAGCGTTAAGATTACCGTTGATGGATTGTGAAAAACCGCTTTGGACAAAAAAGCCGAACGTCAAAAAAAGGAAAAACTGTTTCATGATGCTGTGTTTGAGAGGTTAATACAGCCCATGGTTTATTTGGTTCAATTTGAGTTAGACAGTTTTTAAGTTTCATGAGTTTTTCAGTTCAATGAGTTGTAAACTTCGTAAAGCTCAACTGACAATTCTTGAATGTTTGAAACCGATAACTTACAAAACTGAAAAACTCATGAAACTTAGAAACTCAAGAAACTTAAAAAACTATAGAACTAGTCAACAATAAACTCTTCCTCCTTTTCTTTCTCCTGCTGTTGCTTGAGTTTTTTGGTTTTTTCGCGGAGTTTTTCCAATGTTTTATTCGTTCGTTTTTTCTCTTCTGCCGGATCAATGGTTTCTTCTTTGTCGAAGTTTAAACGCAATTCTTCATGCGGTTGCTTCACTTTGGGTTCGTAGCCTTTGATGGTGGAATCTTTTTTAAACAACCCGAACTCGGTTTTCAAGATAGACATTGCCTCTTGTTTGGCTGCTTCACGATTTTCTTTTGCCTGTTCTTTTTTGCTCTGGCCATCCCACACTATGGTAGGATTGTTCATTGAACCATACATACGCACATACAACCTGATTCCCGTTTCGTCATCGATCACTTCGCCAAACTCCGATTCATCTCTTGCGATTTTCAGATCGCGTAGTCGGAACGCAAACTTGTAGTCAACTATGTTGTCAAAGGAATGCGTGCCTTCCGCTGTAATATCAAGTGCCGATGAATTGATCACCATTGATGGAATAATGATGTTACTATTGCTAATATAAATGGTGTTTTCAAGTGTTTCAAATGAAATATCATTGAGTTTTCCTTCCAGCGCTTCAATTTCGCGTTTTTTAAGCACCAATCGCGTTTTGGGAGTTTTTAAACTAGCCGTTAATTCTTTAAACGCCAACACATTGGTCAATTTTCCGTTGGTCACTTTCAGGTGAATCTGCGATACGATGCGATCTTTCAAAATACCGTTTCGCATATCAAAGGGCGCTTTCAGGTCCATTTCCACTTCTGCTTTACCTGAAATATTGTCGGAAGTAATAACTTCTTGCTCAAAATTGTTCCATTCCTTGAACAAAGGCTTGAATTTCAAATCTTTTGAATGGAGATTGGTTGCCATTTCGAAAAATTCGGGAGCGGTTTCAACCACGGCAAACGTTCCCTGAACGGAAGCTTCGGCATTTCGTCCAAACAATTGCTCGATCACGATACTGCGGTGACCCACGTTCATGTTTCCGTGAATTTCTTTGAATTGATGTTCGCCAAGTGTAATATTTCCCACATCCAAGCGCACATCACCATCGATCATGGTTGGCAACAACCAATCGCGAATTGCTGCTTCTGAAACTTCACCCCCGCTTTCCTCGTTGTTGTTGAAATCGGCCAAGTCGATCAAACGACTTTGAGCAATTACTGTTACTGCAAGGTTTGATTTATCTTGCAAGAATTGATCAATGTGATCAAAATGTCCGTTGAGCTTTAAATCTGATCGCCCTAACTTAACCGAAAGGTTTTCCAACGCAGCTTCGTGCCGGTCTAAAATCACTTTACCGTTGATTTGTTCAAATTTGCGCGCATCTCCCGTTAACTTAAGCGCTACTTCCTGCATGACTGCCGTGCCCGAACCGTCTTCTACTTCCACCGTTTGTTCACCCGATTGATCGGAAACGGTCGCTAGAGCAAAACGTGTGTCTACATTCACATTTCCGGTAAGGGTTTCAATTTTCGGTAAACGGAACAAGGCGTGCAATACTGCCAGATTCACTGATCCATGCGCATCACCGGTATAACGCGGAGCCGAAAATTTCCGAATGGCCAAATGGCCGATAAACGGTCCGCCAACGGTTCGAAAAGCTACTTTTTTGAGGTTCACTTCTTCTTTGTCTTTTCCTTTCATCGTGGAATAATTTCCATCGACCTGCAGGTTACTAATGCGAAGATTTTGAGTCGGCTCTATCAGTTTTCCGTTTTTGACGTTGAAGGAACAATCGATATACGGATAGGCATCTACGCCCAATTCGCTGTTTACTTTCAGCATAAAACTAGCAGTGCCACTACCTTTAAATCGATCCAAGTGTTCTGTTTCTTTTACCGACAAATGATTCGCCACTTCAGTAAGCGACAATTCGGTAGCCGAAAGCTTGGCGCGAACCGAGTTACTATCTACAAAAACGCTAATGTTAAAAGGCAATCCTGCCAAGTGTAAAATGCCATTGGGAAGTGAAACCGTGTTTTTGACTTTGTCGATGTGAATGTCAACAACCGTAGTTGCGGGTTGGTTTACGACAATCGGAATTTGACCGTTTTGAAGTTTTCTGATCTGAAAAGCAGCTTCGGTGTGCATGGTAAAGCGCTTGTCGGTAAATTTTCCACGCAGGTTCAATTGCTTGAAATCCGTAGAATAAGTCTGTTCCTGCAAGGCATTGGTGTAACTGAACCGCAAATCGCTTATGGCAATCGATTTCAGCGTCAATTCAAAGGCAGACGCTTTGGTATCTTCAGACGTTTTCACGATGTCGTAATTGACCTTGCCTTTTTTATTGACTTTCAGCTGCAGTGTTCCGGGGCTTACTTCTATCGATTTGACATTGTAGTTTTCATTCCAGATATCAATCGGGTTGAACTTCATGCGGATCATTTCCGAATACAGCAAAGTATCGCGGTGTGTGGCATGAGGCAATGCGTCGGGAATAAATACATCGTGAAAATCGAGTGAAACATTCGGGAAGGTTTTCCAAAAAGTGATGTCTACTTTCGATACTTCTACTTTCGCCTTTAGGTTTTTGTTGATTTCACCGATGGCATAGTCAACAATTTCATCGTGAAAGATGTAAAGCCCGGCCGAAATGAGCAAAACGATACTTATAATGGTTCCGAAAAACCATTTCACCGTGCGTTTTAGCCATTTTGGGAAGTGCATACTTCAAAGTTAAGGAACGCCGACACTGTGTTGACATGTGTTTCAATAAGTAATCAACGCGCGATTCTTAATTTGTTTCAAGAATTCCCGCGAATTGCAGGAATCTTTGTTTCCCACAAAGAATATTAAAGGCAATTCCCACAGATTCGCAGATTTTTTGCGCTCCTAACGGCAGCGCTAAATGATCTGTAAACCATTACCCATGCGCTATTCCACAATAAACAGCGGTTGTAAAAAAGCGAGTACGTTAGGCGAGCCCTATCTGTGCATCTGTGGGAGGCAACTCATTGGTAAGTCAATGTATTTCAAAAGAAATCACATGTGAATCAAGTCTATTCTTTATTTTTCAGTCGTGAAACAACAAAAGAGTATACTTCGTCAGCTTCTTGTTAACATCCTACTGCCAGTGTTGGGATTGTTTTTGGTTGTTTTTTTCCTCACTTACCGCTATAACCTCAACAAACTGGAAAGCGATTCGCGTGAACAAAAAGCCAACATTGTAGCAGAAACGAAGAATCTGATAGCGTATTTCGATTATGCCATGCGCTCGCACGAACGTTCATTTATTGATCGGATGCACCAAACTGCAGATAGCCTACAAAAGCGTTTTACCGGGATTCGGCATCCGGAACAGGTAGATTTGTATGAAATCAGCCGTCAATTGGGACTGGATACTTCGCGGGAACATATTTATCTCATCAATCGAAAATTGGTCATCGTAAATACCACCTTTCCGAAAGATCTAGGGTTGGATTTCACGAAACTGAGTGACAACTATCTTTCTTTTTTCGGTGATCTTTTCCGGGTTGGGCGTTTCAAAGAAGATCGTTTCGGGCTGGAAATGAACACGGGACGCATCAAAAAATATGCTTTTTTAGCCACGAAAGACAAGAAATACATTATTGAATTGGGTTTTTATTCACCTGAGGCGGAAAACTATAGAAAGTTGTTACTTACGAAAATAGAATCATTAGGCAAACGCTATTCGGGGATTGAGAAAGTAAATCTGTACCTAGGCGTAAAAGGAGCTCCGGATATCAACATGACCGACAAGCGCCAGATTAAAGCATATTTGAAGTGTTTGGAAAGTAAAAAACCGCAAGTGCTAATCACCGACAACGATCAAACCAAACACATAGAACAAACGGAATATTTATTTCTACCCGTATTGGAAACCAAGCTCTATGGAGGTTACATCCTTCAATTGAACACGAACAATTCGCAGGAACAATTTCTATTAAGCGAATTGTTTTGGCGCTTTCTGATTTTCTTTTTGTTGACCGGTATTATTCTTTCATTCATTGTGTACATCCGCGCAAAAAAAATAACCCGCCCGATCGTGCAGCTTTCCGAAATGACCAAAACGGTTAACTCCGTAAATCTGATGGAACACATCAACATTAAGGGAAGTTCAGAACTGGCGGCACTTTCGGAGAATTTCAACAATATGATTGATTCATTGCGTGTTTCTTATGAAGGCCTTGAAGAGAAAGTGGTCATCAGAACAAATGAATTATTTCAGCAAAAAGCACTAGTAGAACATAAAAATCAGGAGATTGTTGATAGTATCAATTATGCCCGTTTTATACAACTGGCAATGCTTCCTCCTAAGCTTGAAATCACATCGTATTTCAATGATTCATGCGTTTATTATGCGCCAAAAGACATTATTGCGGGTGATTTTTACTGGTTCGATCATGCAAATGATACTTCGTGGTTTGCTGTTGCAGATTGCACCGGTCATGGAGTTCCGGGAGCTATGGTAAGTGTTTTATGCATCAATGCACTTCATCAGCAACTCGCGGAAGACAGAACCATTTCTGCTGGAATATTATTGGATAAAGTCCGTGATTTTGTGGTAAAAACACTCCATAAAGAACAAGGATCTATCAAAGACGGCATGGATATTTCGCTTTGTTCCTATCATCATCCGTCCAAACAATTACAATGGTCGGGAGCTAACAATGCACTGTGGTTGGTAAGAAACGGAGAACTGATTCCTTATCTTCCAAATAAACAACCTATTGGACTATTTGACAACGCCGAACCGTTTACTACACATCAGTTACAACTGAAAACAAATGACTTAATTGTGCTTTTTACAGATGGCTATGCTGATCAATTCGGAGGTCCGAAAGGAAAAAAATACAAGTATGCCCCATTAAAGGAACTAATTGTTTCTCATTCCAATATTCCTACAAAAGAACTTGAATCATTGCTGGAACAAACTTTTACTGATTGAAAAGGTAATCTTGAGCAAACAGATGATGTGTGTGTAATGGCTATTAGGATAAGTGAATAACTCAAAAAAGGCGATTAAATTCAGTCAGTAAAATCCTTGGTTAGATAATTTATTGATAATTTCACCAAAATTAAATTGAGCTATAATGTTAAAAAAACCGCCTTTATTTCTATTACTCCTTGTAGTAATATTCATCACTAACACTGTTTCCGCTCAAACCGAATTAAAAGCCGATGGTGGTACGTTCGAAGAAATAGCGCCTTGGGGAGATGGCTATCTTGGGGTTGTCAAAACACAAGCTGTTGCAGTAGTTCCGAAATTTCGATTGTTTCAATACTTTGATAAAAACGGTGTACTAAAATGGAACAAAAAAATTATCCCGTTCAACTTTTTTAATACTACTGTTTGTCACCCTGAATCTGATCACGCTTACTTCGTAAATATGCCCTTTGCCAAAACAGCCGCTACCGAAAAAACGTCTAAAACTGAGTTTCTTACTATTCACCAAATTGATCGATCTGGAAATGTAATTGAAAAATCACTAACATATACAGATGAATTAAAGCCACTTGCAGATAACCTAAAAGATCTGAATCGATCATACATTGGATCAGTCAAAGATGGTTTTGTGATTGTTGTATCCGCAGCACCAACATCATATTTTGTTGTTCGGGTAGATAGCAAGTTAAATGTTACAACCCAAACGATTGATGTCGAATGGGATGAAAGTAAATTTATTGACCGCAAATTGTCTTTACCTAAGTTTGCCATTAATGATGACTACTTTACCATCATTCAGCTCAAAGTAGTTGAGGATAAAATTGAGGCCACAATGAATACAATGAGCCTTTCTGATATAACGAATGTAACAACAACACGCAATCAACTTGCTTTTGACGATTACGCCTTCCACTACAATGTAGGAACTGACGTCAACTATTCAATTAGTGAAAAACAATTCGTCGAACACATGCGAGAAGATTGGAAAGGAAACACAATCTACAATTACACAACCCTAGGTTCGTATTTAGATTTCAATTATGTTGGAGATCAGTTGAAATGTTATGGCTATTATAAAAATGTGAATTCAAGCACAGAAAAAGTAGAGAAAGAAGGCGTTTTGTTATACACGCTAAACCCCAAAGAAGAAACCGTTGTAGAACCAAATCCTATCGCGGTAAATGGGGATGAAAATGGCTCATTACGCCTCGGCTATTTTTGGGGCAAAGAAGATGAATTTGTTGCGGTTTCTCTTCAAAGGAATTACAACTTTGTTTTAGTAAGCTCATTAGAAGAAGAAAAAAAAATCAAAGGGAATGTATCTACTCCTCAAGTATTTGCATCTTTTATTACTGGCAAAGAAGTGAATGAAAAAGATGAATTAAACGCCATAGCGAAAATAGGAATCCATTATGTTGGACTTAAGTTTCAAGGCATCGATGATTATTTCGTAAAAAACGGATTAGGAACATCAGTAAGAAAAGTAACCATTTACGAATATTAATTGTTCTTCAATAAAGAAAAGCAAGGTCATCAATCTCAGGTTGATGGCCTTTTTCTTGCCAAACGGTTAATCCTTTACCAATGCATTGTTTTCCGAACAAACACTTCCAACTCATTGGCAATGGATTGATGCTCGCCTGCCGTTGGATGAAAGGTGCATCCTGATCGATACATGCCCGCATAGGAAAATGGCAACACCTTATTATCACCTGTTTGATTCAACGCCTTAGCAATGGAAAAAATGTAATTTTTCATCACCGGTTTTAGTTCGGTATTGGCCATTGGGCTGGCACAGCAAATAATGGTTGACGTTTGATACCGCTGACGAATTGTTTTCAGAAAATCTATATACGTACTGCAAAAGATGGTAGAATCCTGCAAACCGTCGTTTTGTCCCAACGTAATTACCACCAAATCGGGATCTTTTCCGGGATGTTTCCATGTTTCACCGTTTTTCCGCAAGTCAATGCGATCATATACCTCGGGCATGGTGATTTGCGAACCGCAGCATGAACGCGACATGCCGATACCGGAAACGGCAGTCAATTCCCAATCTGCTTCTAAACGGCGCGAAAGTACGCATCCGAAACTCAGATAAGCATTGTGCTTATCGTACCATTGACCTTCGCCACACGTTAGTTGCGACTCATCGTTGCCGTTACCGCATGTAATGGAATCACCGATAAATTCAATGGAGCGATTTTTTGGTGGAAGCGGAAAAATGGAAGCGCAACTCATTCCTACAAATTCAATATAGCCGATTGCGGCTTCGGTGTTTTTGCAAATGAGTAAGGTGTGTTTGGTGTCAGCCAAATCATCGGCTATCAGAATCACATTCCGTTCGGCCTTGAGTTGAATGCGTTGCGGCGGTAAATCATCGATCACCACTTCTATGTAATTGTGATGTGTTCCGTATTTAACCTCGTCCTGAATTTCTATTTCGCAAAACGTTCCTGTAAACCCCACTTCAACAGCTGTTCCGGGAGCCCAGCAACGCGCAAATTGTTGATGAATGGTATCAAACCGTCCCATCAGCAGAAAGGCTTCATGATCGGCACCAAAAAAGCGAATCCCTTCTTTTTCAGTACGTAAACCGTAGATTGAAACACAGGAGGAAAGTAGTAATAGACTCAATAGAAAAGGCCATCGCATGGGCAAAAGTAACGAAAGATTCTAATCCACAAAGAATGGTAAAAGGAACTCCCACAGATGCACAGATTTTAGCTCGGCTAACGCACTCGCCTTAAATCAGTCATAAAGCGCTGCCGTTAGGAGCGCAACAAATCTGTGCATCTGTGGGAGCAAATAATGCATCGGCTAGCCGATGCAAATTGTGCTTTTACTTGATTACCGCCGGCAGATTCTTTGTTTTATTCGCCGGAACGAAAAGAATGGAACTTGTATTCACACAATAACGTGTGTCTTTGTCCGTAAATCCTTCGCCGGTAAATACGTGTCCTAAATGTCCGTGACAATTGTTGCAAATGATTTCCACACGCATACCATCAGCATCGGGCACGTTGGTTACAGCTCCCTCAATTGCGGCATCAAAACTCGGCCAACCACAATGCGCTTCAAATTTATCCTCTGAGGTATAAAGTGGATTGTTGCATTGACGGCAGATGTATAAACCTTTATCGTCTTTATCATAGTAATCACCGGTAAACGGTCTGTCGGTTGCTTTGTGCAAGATTACATCTTGTTCCTGCGACGTCAATTGGTTGTATTTTGCGTTTGACTTTGGCATAATCTGTTCTGTTTTAGTTGAATCTTGTTGTGCGTTGCAAGAAGAAAGTCCGATGATTGAAAGGGTACATATTCCCAAAAATAGATGTCTCATGATCGATGTTTTTTCTAAGTTACGCATCAGGCTGTGAATTGGATTTTCTTTCCAAAGAAATTTTGAATTTTTAATGTTGAATGCTTAATTAGGTTTTAGGTAAGTTTTTAGAGTTGATTAGGCGAATTCATTCAACATTCAACATTCAACATTCAACATTCAACATTCAACATTCAACATTCAACATTCAACATTCAACAACAAAAAACAAGCATCGTTTCCCAATAAAATCGCCGTTTTTAAAAAAAATCAAAAAAAAACTAAAAATCGCTGTAACTTTATTGAGGCTTCTCGGTCTTACGAGAGATGATTATGCTACATGAACGCAAAAGACTACAATAACGCAATTGATCAATACGCAGATAATATCTTTCGTTTTGTGCTCAAACACACACGAAACAAGATGCTGGCAGATGACATTGTGCAAGAGACTTTTGCAAAAGTGTGGGAAAAACATGAAGACATACAAGTAGAGAAAGCAAAATCGTACTTGTTTACAACTGCCTACCATTGTTTGGTAGATGTGATGAAAAAAGAAGCTCGATCAGGAACCATAGATGGTATTGAACGACAAGGAACGCAGGAAAATGCACACTTGTTCGATATTCAGAAAGTGTTGCAGGAAGCATTGGAACGACTTCCGGAAATTCAAAAAACAGTGGTGCTGTTGCGCGATTATGAAGGATATCACTACGATGAAATTGCTGAGATAACCGGGTTGACCGAATCGCAGGTAAAAGTATATATCTTCCGTGCCAGACAGACATTGAAGACCTATTTAAAAGACATAGAATTAGTAGCATGAATATGCCCATAACGATAGAAAATTACGAAGCATTTTACTTGGATTACCTTGAGGGAAATCTGTCGGGTGAAACGCTGGTTGCATTTGAAGCATTTTTGGCGGCTCATCCGGAATTATCCGTTGAGGAAGATGCGCTGGTTACGCTTCAACCTTCCGAAGAATCATTCGATGTGGTTCAGAAATTATCCATGAAGCAAGGTATAGACATGGGTGATCTGAACGAAGAAACGATTGAGTTTTTCCTCATTGCCCGTCAGGAAGGTTTGCTTTCTGTAGAGCAAACTGCTCACCTCAACCATTGGTTGGAAGCAAATGCACATTACCAGCAAGATGCACGTTTGTTTGCTTTAACAACATTCGAGGCAGACGCAGCTGTTGTTTATGAAGGAAAAGCTGATTTGAAAAAACCAATCGGAGGTCGCGTGATCCCGATGTGGTTTACCGGTTTGGCGGTAGCTGCAGGTTTGGCACTTTTGTTTACGATTGGAATGAACCAAGGTGAAACAAATCAAGGGAAACCAACCAAAACAGAATCCATTGCCAAGACCGAGCAACATTCCGGCGAACAAACCAATCAGACAGCAACCAATAATGGCGACAAGACCATTAAAATCAAAACACCGAAAGGAAAAAACACGCAGGTTGATCATCAACAACCTTCCAACGGTGGCAAAAAAGTAAACGAACATAAACCGAATTCTCCGAAACGTCCTGTTTACCAACACAGCATTTTGCACGAAGGAACCGTATTGGCTTCATTGGAAAAACGTCAGGCACAATTCTCATCAGGTAGTGATAAAACAATTACACCGATGGTGATTCCACAGCCGACTAAAGTAGTACCTGAAACCTTACCGACCGAAGACTTGGCCGCAGTTTCGGTTGACGAAATGAAAAATCCGATCAAACCGGTAACTTCTCGCCTCTCGGAAACATTTAACACCCCTGTTGATCTTAGAACAGCCAAAGCCGCGAAGAAAAAAGGTGGTGGGTTTTATTTCAAAATCGGTAAACTGGAAGTTTCTCACCAAACAGCGAGTTTGTAAGATTCTAAGAGGGAACAAGCATTCAAAAAATTTAACCACATAGACCACAATAGGAAACATAGTTTTCACATCTATTTTCTATGTTATCTATGTTCGCTATGTGGTTATTAAACAAATAGCATCTGCGGTAGTTGTTGTGTTTAATAGTTGTTGGAAAAGAAATTCTGAAAAAGGGATTTAAAACGAAGAAAACAACTATTTTTAGCCGAACCTAGATGAAAGAAACATCCTTCATAGAGCAAAATAAAGAGAAATGGAAACGATTCCAGGAACTTGCGGCGAATAAGCAAGGCGACCCCGAAGAAATTGCCGATCTCTACTCCGATATTACGGACGATCTGAGCTATGCCCAAACTTTTTACAATCGTAGAACAGTTCGCGTTTACCTCAATCAGATTGCGCAAGGCATTCACAATCTCGTACACAAAGAGCGCAGCGAATCACTCGGCAAGTTTTTTACCGTTTGGAAAACATCGCTTCCGATTGAGATTTACCGTTCACGTAAACACTTACTTTTTGCCTTGTGTTTATTTTTGTTTTGGGCTATTTTGGGTGCTGTAACAACCGATTTTAATCCTGATTTTCCACGTGCGGTGATGGGCGACGGTTACGTTGATATGACCTTGAAGAATATCGCAAATGGAGACCCGTTGGCAGTTTATCACAGCGATTCGCAGGTAAAAATGTTCTTCGACATTACCATCAACAACATTCGCGTAGCATTTCTCACCTTTATCTTAGGTGTCTTCTTTACTATTGGAACACACATCTTTATTTTCCAAAACGGAGTAATGTTGGGTGCTTTCCAATATTTCTTTCACCTCAAAGGTGTTTTGATTACTTCGTTTTTGGGGATTTGGATTCACGGTGCATTTGAAATCAGTGCCATAGTAATTGCCGGCGGAGCGGGAATCACACTCGGAAACGGCTGGCTTTTCCCCGGATCGTATACTCGGCTCCAAAGTCTCCAGCTTTCAGCCAAGCGCGGACTAAAAATCATGATGAGTCTAGTACCGTTTCTGATTGCTGCCGGATTTTTGGAAAGTTTCGTCACCCACAATTACTTGTTATTACCCGAATGGTCGAAATGGACGCTCATTATGCTTTCCTTTGGCCTAATTGTTTTTTATTACATCATTTACCCGGTTATCGTAGCGCGCAAGCACCCTGAATTGGTGTACGAACAAAATGTACCGCCACAAGAATATCAGGAACGCTTTAATCTGCACAAACTGCGCAGTTTTGGTCAAATGTTTGCTGATACTTTTGCGTTCTATCGCATTCACATCGGCAAAATCATCAAGATTAACCTGCTACTCACTTTACCATTGATTTTGGTCATGGTGGTGTTGCAAGATAGTGCCCGTTACGAAGATATTACGCACCAATACTGGTACGATTGGTCGGCACAGTTTGAAATCATGATGGGATTCGGAATGGGAAGCTTGCAGGATGTATTGGTAATGCTTGGTTGGACGTATGTGTTTGCCGTCCTGATGATTTCAGTGTTCTACGGTTTCAAGCATCAGGAAAAAAAGCTGAACTGGGGCACTTTTTTCCGGTTCTGTTTCAAACATTTATTCGGCGTCTGGCTCTGCAACTTCATGCTGTATGTGATGCTCTTTCTGGTACCTTGGTATTGGTTGTTCATCTGCGTATTCCTGATTCCGTTGTTTTGGCTGAACAGCGTTGGTTTGGTATTGGGGAATGAATCATTGGGGCAACGCATCCGCAACGGTTTTTCTTATAGCGCCCGCGCCTACGGAAACACCCTTCTTTCAATTTCGGTTCTATCACTTATTTTGTTTTTGTTTGCTCAACCAATTGCGCTGGTGTTTAGTATTCACGATGGTAATTTGTTTCAGGAACCACCAATGCCGGATTTGCTGGATCTGTTAGCTGATTTTGTCAAAAACATTTCACGCAATTTCACCGAAGACTTTATGGTTCCGGCCATGATTACTCGACAAGTGGTTTACCTCATTTTCATGTTCTTAATGCTTCCGTTCTTTGCCATCATGATGGGATTCATCTATTATGATATCCATGAAAAAAGCAGTGCTCAAGGCTTAAAAACCGAATTTGAATCCTTCGGGAAACGCAAACGCAATCAGGAAACCAATATCGATTTTGACTAAGTTCATTCCGTATATCATTTGTTTGTTGCTTCCGTTAACCGGCTGGAATCAAGACGGCGATTCCAAAGAATTGAAACGCAAATGGAAGGAAATCCATGAGCAGCACGGTTTTCAGAAAGCAAAAGATTACACTGGCCCTTCCGGCGATGGTTATATCTCGCCAACCGATATTAATGAAAGTCAACCCATTACTCCGGGAACAGGCAGTCAGCGCAATACGCCGTACAAGGGAATGCCTTATTCTTCGGCACAACAGCGGCAAGGGCGTAACCCCGGCTCTCAAGGACAAGGAGGAAACGGAACACTGCAAGCCGACCCAAACATCACTCCGCCCGAAGACATTGACATTCCTGAAATCGATTCACCCGATATTGATGCACCGGATATCGACGCACCCGAAATAGGTACTTCTTTCTGGAAAATTCTCGGAATCATTCTCCTCATCATTTTGGTGGGAATCATCATTTATTACATTCTCAAAAACAAACAACCTTCCAATCCGACTGTTCCGTTTGAACCGTTGGAAGAAGATTTGAATCCGGCTACAATTTCAAAAACCGAACTGGAATTGCGTTTGGAAGAAGCCATGCAACGTGGAGATTACCGCGAGTGCGTGCGGATTTATTTCCTATTCGCAATGAAAGATCTCATTCAACGCCGATGGATTTTCTGGAAAAAGGAAAAAACAAATATTCATTACATCATTGAGATGCAAGGTCGTAAAGGTGTGCGCGAATTCGAAGAAATTGTGGGGCTGTATGATTTGGTTTGGTACGGCGATTACATCATTGATGAAGCTGCATACAACCGCATGCAACCGGTATTGGACGCCAATTATAAAACAATCGAACGCATCGCATGAATCGGAGAGTCGTCATAGCGTTGTTGGCTTGTATGCTAATTGTTGGAGGTCTTTTTTGGTTCTTTGACTCACCTTCTGAGGCACAAATTCAAGCTGCCAAAAAACAAAAAAGCATTTCCAGTAAATGGATTCCGGAATACGTGATCGAATCGAAAGATCCTCGTGGATTGGGCTTTTTCAACGAATTGCTCAAAACACACCTTGAAGATTCGGTTTACGTGCTTCAACGTTGGTCGCAACTGGATTCAATCCCGAACCACGATAGCGCTACCTACATTTTTGTGGGTGAAGGATTCGGCATGTACAGTTATGAATTTGATGTCATTGATACCTATGTAGACAGCGGTTCAACCATTTTCATGGCCTTTGATCAGATTACAGACAACCTGTACGAACGCTATTTCGAACCGAATGCTTATTTGTGGGATTACAGCGACAAATTCTATGTCGCATTGGGTGACACATCGCTTGCATATTCGGCGGTTTTTCAAAACGACACTGTTCAGGCCGATTGGTATCCGTTCAGACCAAGCTGTATTAAAGATACCCTTTACCGTGCATTTGCCTGGGGGATGAACTACCCAATTGCTTTTGAATCGGATCAGAAAAAAGGAAAAGTTATCATGCACAGTGTGCCGCGTTTGTTTTGCAATTATCAGGTAATTACACCCAACGGTTTTGCACATGCATCTATCATGTTGCGTCGCATTCCAAAAGACAAACCGGTGATTTGGATGGAATATGGCCGCCAATCAATGAATCAACCGATGACCAATGTCATGGATCCGTCGGAAGAAGAAGGTCCGGGTGAAGAAAAACAAGACAACAGTTACCTGCAATTCATCATGAAAAATGAAGCACTTAGATGGGCTTTTCTTTATGGTATTCTGGTCTTTTTGCTCTACGTATTGTTTAGAGCCAAACGTCGCGAGGCGGTGTTGCCGGGAGTTGCTGAAAAACGCAATATGTCATTGGCTTTTGTGGATACATTGAGCAGTATTTACTTGTCGCGCAATTCGCCTTACAGTATTTTGTTAGTCTTGCGCAAAAACTTCTACGTGGCCATCAATCGTCATTTCTACATCGACCTGATCAACACCAAAAACCGGGAAGAAGATGTCAATCGCTTGATTGAAAAAGCTTCGGTTGAAGGAGATGAATTGCGAAAAGTATTGCGCTTTGTGGAAACAAACAAACCGTCTGAAGTCAATCAACATACCCTTTCGGATTTGTATCGTTACATCCGTCATTTTTACCTTGTAACGGGTATTTCAAAACCAAGCGCACAATTTGTTTCCGGTGATCAGCATGTGGTGATAAACCGCAGTATATTGCATGGCGGTGGGGGCATTTTAGTGGGACTATTCACCCTTATTCGCGGTTTATATTCACTTTCAATGGGAAGCGGATACGGAATTTTGCTGGTGATCTTAGCGTTTATCTTCCTATACATCGGTTCACGGTTCATTTCATTACCGGTGGCCATTATCAAGGAACGCGAAATGATTGTTTATCATTCTCTTTTTGGAAAGAAAGTATTCGATATTTCAGCGGGATTGACGCCATTGACCGAACAAGGTGTTACAACACTTTCAGCCGAAAACGGCGATCAGGTAACAATACGACATTCATGGCTCTCACGATCGGGGAAACATGCCTTATTCCTTTTTGTAGAACATATTAAACACAAATCAGCATGATGAATCAAGACGACAACCTCTCTTCCCAGCCCGAAGGGCAAGCGGGATCAAGTGAAGGACAACAACCGGAGCATTCTCCCTACATGCCAAAAGATAATGTAACGCCCGAAGTCACTCCGCTGAGTGAAGTGTCAAATCCAGTGTCGGCTTCTGAACCGCATTTTCAACAACGCGATCAAACCGAATTGATTTGGGTAGCGCAGAAAGTAAACCGTGTTCGCGAAGAAATGCGCAAGTATGTGATTGGTCAGAGTGAAATGATTGAGTTGATGTTGGCCGGAATCTTTGCCAACGGACACTTGTTGTTGGAAGGGGTTCCCGGAGTAGCCAAAACACTTTCCGCAAAAGCGTTGTCGAAAGTGCTCGATGTGGAATTTTCACGAATTCAGTTTACTCCCGATTTGATGCCATCCGATGTGATCGGTACTTCGGTGTTCAACATGAAAGACACGACCTTCAACTTTAAAAAAGGACCAATTTTCTCTAATATCGTTTTGATTGATGAGATCAACCGTGCTCCTGCCAAAACGCAGGCTGCTTTGTTTGAGGTAATGGAAGAGCGCCAGATTACGTATGACGGAAATCAGTATAAAATGAGTTTCCCGTTCTTGGTAATTGCTACCCAAAACCCTGTTGAGCAAGAAGGAACGTACAATCTTCCCGAAGCACAATTAGACCGTTTCTTATTCAAGATCAAACTCGATTACCCGACCTTGGAAGAAGAAACATCGATCTTGTTGCGTTACAAAGACGATATCAAAACGCCTTCGTTGGATCAGATCACGCCTATTTTCAATGCTACCGAGTTGCAGAAAGTACAAAGCATTATTGAGAAAATCATCATTGAAGAACGTTTGATCTCTTACATTGCGCAGATCATCAACAAAACGCGTAATCACGGAAAAATCTACCTCGGTGGATCACCACGTGCTTCGTTGTCGATCATGAAATCTGCCAAAGCATTTGCAGCCATTCGCGGACGAGATTTCGTAACGCCGGATGATATCCAATTTGTTGCCATTCATGTGTTGAATCATCGTATGATCTTAACACCGGAAGCCGAAATGGAAGGTTCACCGATTGAAGACATCATTCGTGAAATCGTTCAATCCATCGAAGTTCCGCGTTAATTATGTTCGGTACCTTGCATCTCACACGGTTCTTTTTCCTCATCCAAGCGGTGGTGGTTTGCATCATTGGTGCTGCCTTCCTATTCCCGTGGTTGATGATTGTTGGAAAAACCCTTTTAATTGTTTCTGTTTTGGCAACAATTGTGGATGTAATGCTCATTTATTTACCGAAAGAACCGATTACTGTTCAGCGCCGTTTTCAGGAACGCATGAACTTAGGCGACAGCAATGCGGTTGAAGTGATTGTAATCAACCAAACGCTGCAACCACTGAATGCTTCTATTTACGAAGGTTATCCTGTGCAAATGCAACAGCGTTCCAAAGCATGGATTGCCTTATTACTTCCACGCAAACGGAAAACATTCCACTACGAATTCACCCCGAAAGAGCGTGGTCAATACCAGTTCAATGATGTCGTTGTTTTTGTGCGTTCACCGTTTTTCTTAGGTCAGCGTCGCATTACCGTTTCATTGGAGCAGCAAGTGGAAGTTTATCCTTCGATCTTGCAGATGAAACAATACGAACTCAAGGTATTCCATCAGCAAACCCAATCGCAGGGAATTAAAAAAGTACGTAGAATTGGTAATACCAGCGAGTTTGAGCAAATCAAAAACTACGTTCAAGGCGATGACGTGCGCACCATTAACTGGAAAGCCACGAGTCGCAAGAATGAACTAATGGTAAACCAATACCAGGAAGAGCGTTCGCAGCCTGTTTATTGTGTCATCGATAAAAGTCGCCCGATGCAATTGGCTTTCGACGATATGTCGATGCTGGATTATGCCATCAACACCACACTGGTTTTCTCAAACATTGCTTTGCGCAAAGGCGATCGTGCTGGATTGATTACGTTTTCTGACAAAATCGGGACTTTACTTCCTGCCGATAAATCCACCGGACAATTGCGTCGCATTTTGGAAAATCTCTACAACCAACGCACCTTATTTAAAGAAGGAAACTTTGAGTTGTTGTACCAAACGGTACGCCGTCAGGTAAAAACGCGCTCTCTACTCATGTTGTTCACCAATTTCGAGAGCGAATTTGCCATGCGCCGTGCCTTGCCAATGTTGCAAAAACTCAACAAGCGTCATGTTTTGGTGGTGATTTTCTTCCAGAACAACGAATTGGAAGAATGGGCACAACAGCCGGTTTCAACCATGAAAGACCTCATCCAGGCCACTGTAGCTGAAAAAATGAGCACCGTAAAATGGTCCATTGCCCGTGAATTGCGCCAGCACGGCATACAAACCATTCTTTCGCGTCCGGAAGATTTGTCGATTAATTCGATCAACAAGTATTTGGAATTGAAAGCGAAGGGAGGGATTTAACCATTTTCCGCCTGTTTATCCAACTTGTGAAACTTTAACATCTAAAAGTCCTTTTCTCGTTTCGGGATAAGTAGGCTGTGCAGGAAAATTTGTGTAATTTTGCAGATCCAAAAGCAATAGTATATGTCAGTTACAGCAACAGCTCCTGGAATTCAGGAAACGCTTAAAACCCTCGGAATAGAAGCTATTAACCGCGGGGCATCAACAGGAGGTCATTGGTTCAATACCCGTGGTCCGCAAATCGATTCGATTTCTCCGGTCGACGGTCAATTAATTGCCTCTGTGCATGCAGCAACTGAAGCCGAATACGAAGCCATTATCATGAAAGCGCAAGAAGCATTCAAGGTGTGGCGCACAATTCCTGCTCCGAAACGTGGAGAGGTAGTTCGTCAGCTAGCTGAAAAAATACGTGAATACAAACAACCGCTTGGTGAATTGGTTTCTTTCGAAATGGGGAAATCGTTGCAAGAAGGTTTAGGTGAGGTACAAGAAATGATCGACATCTGCGATTTCGCGGTTGGTCTTTCGCGTCAGTTATATGGTTTAACAATGCACTCTGAGCGTCCGAGTCACCGTATGTACGAACAATATCACCCGATTGGAATTGTAGGAATTATCTCTGCATTCAACTTCCCGGTTGCCGTTTGGAACTGGAACACAGCTCTTGCTTGGGTGTGTGGTGATGTGTGCGTTTGGAAACCGTCTGAAAAAACGCCTTTAACTGCTATTGCTTGTCAGAAAATTGCACAAGAAGTATTTGCAGCAAATGACGTTCCTGAAGGAGTTTCTTGTTTGTTGATCGGTGATGCAGAAATCGGAAAATTAATGTCGAATGACGTTCGTGTTCCATTGGTATCTGCTACAGGTTCAACTCGTATGGGGAAAGCCGTTTCACAGGCGGTAGGAGCGCGTTTAGGAAAATCATTATTGGAATTGGGTGGAAACAACGCTATTATTATTGCTCCTTCTGCCGATTTGAAAATGGTGGTTCCGGGCGCAGTTTTCGGTGCAGTTGGAACAGCAGGACAACGTTGTACATCTACTCGTCGTTTGATCATTCACGAAGAAGTTTACGATAAAGTACGCGATGCAATTGTAAAAGCATATGGACAATTGAAAATCGGGAATCCGTTGGATCAAAACAATCATGTTGGTCCGCTGATCGATAAAGATGCCGTAACAGCTTACGAAAACGCATTGAAGCAAGTAGTTGCCGAAGGTGGTAAAGTAATTGTAGAAGGCGGTGTATTGAGCGGTGAAGGATACGAATCGGGTTGTTATGTAAAACCGGCCATTGCAGAAGCTGAAAATCACTTCCAAATCGTTCAACACGAAACATTCGCTCCGGTAATGTACTTGATGAAATATTCCGGTGGTGTTGAGAATGCAATTGCGTTGCAAAATGGTGTTCCACAAGGATTATCATCAGCTATCATGACAAACAACTTACGTGAAGCAGAAGCTTTCTTAGCTGCAACCGGTTCCGACTGTGGAATTGCCAACGTAAACATCGGTACTTCAGGTGCTGAAATCGGTGGTGCATTCGGTGGTGAAAAAGAAACAGGCGGTGGCCGCGAATCAGGCTCAGATGCTTGGAAAGTGTACATGCGTCGTCAAACGAATACCATCAACTATTCCGATTCGTTGCCATTGGCACAAGGAATTAAGTTTGATTTATAAGAAAAACCATTCATTTAGATACAAAGGCTGCCTTCGGGTGGCCTTTTTCGTTTTAGAACCTAAAATCAGCTTTGAGAGCTCATTGCGGTGAGATTGATCATTTTTAGCTTATCAAGCTTTGTTGAAACTAAATTTGACTTTTAACGTAGTAGTATGTAACTTTATGCTGTAAACTAACATGTTATGAGATTACTACTCCTAATTTTGACGCTCGTATCATTATCCGCGACAGCGCAACAGAATTCAACTTCCAGAATGGAGCAATCGGCCGGAATCAATTATTTTTCGCGATTAGGTGTTGATTACGAAATCAAAGACAACCCTTCACCCGATCCGGATGTAATCGCATTGATTCCCTTTGAAACGTATAATCGCCAGCGCCATTCCACAATGGATTTGGAATTTACTGATCCTACAACCAATTACGTGATTGTCCTCTATTCCGAGGAAAAATGCAGGTTGAATAAACAACAATAAACGCTATGAGAATCCTATTACTTTTCTTCGTTTTTGCGTCATTTGGCGTTTTAGCCCAAACGTATACACATCCTACAACTGGTATTAGCAGTACTTACGCCGGTGCTTGTATGGTGAACACATGCTCAGGAACCTACTATGACAATGGTGGTGCGGGTGGTAATTACGCAGCGAATATTAACGCTATTTACCGAACTTTTTGTCCAAGTACGGCAGGAATGTGTGTCCGGGCGACTTTTACCTCGTTCTCAATGAACGATACGTACTTTTTGTGTGGTGGACCAAGCTCTTGCTGTGATTATTTATCGGTTCTCAATGGTCCGGCTCAAAATTCTCCTGCTCTATACAACAACTGTACAAGCTCTCCGGGAACCATTACAGCTTCTTCTTCAAGTGGTTGTTTAACTTTCCGACATACTACTGACGGTAGTGTGCAATTAGGAGGCTGGGCCGCAACGCTTTCTTGTGTGGCTTGTGCTGGTGGTCCAACAGGTTTAACCAACAATGATTGTGGAAATGCAGTTCAAGTATGCGTAGATACGCCATTTTCAAGTGCTTCAACCGGTCCGGGATTAGCATCAGACGGTTGTTCCGGGTGTACTTCTTCCGGTGGCGAAGTTTACTCCAGCTGGTACAAATTTCAGGTAGCCAGCAGTGGTACCCTAGGTTTCATTATCGACCCAACAAACAATGCGGATGATTACGATTTTGCGTTATACGGACCGGGAGCTGCCTGTGGTGCTCTAGGGGCACCTATTCGATGCAGTTACGCAGCCAATACCAGCAATACCGGTATGGGTAACGGAGCTGTAGATGCATCTGAAATTGTAACAGGTGATGGCTGGACAAGTACATTGGCAGTAACTGCCGGACAAATCTTTTATTTAATGGTAAATAACTGGAGCCCAACAGCCAGCGGATTCTTGATGGACTGGACTTTAACAGGTGGCGCTTCTCTCAACTGTACACCTTTGGCCGTAGATTTAACTTCGTTCGAATGCTCGCAAGATGAACAATTCATTAACGTTCATTGGGTTACTCAAAGTGAAACAAACAGTGATTTCTTCAAATTGGAAAAAAGCACCGATGGTGTGAATTATGTAGAAATGGTGCGTACCAAAGGGCAAGGTAATTCTTCCATGCCAACCGATTATTTCATCGTGGATGCATATCCTGAACTTGGTGTAAATTATTACCGCCTTACGGAGGTAGATCTTTCAGGAATGGAAACAGTGTTCAACATTACTTCTTGTGAGACTACTGTTACCGATGCACGAATTGTATCTATGACAATTTACGACATGAACGGTCAACGAGTATGGGAATCAGAAGAAGATACCGAAGATGTCAAAGCTGCTCTTAAAAGCTCTATGATTCCTGCGGGAGTGTATATTTTGGAAACAGAAGACATTTACCACAAGGTGAAGCGCATTAAGTTTGTGCAGTTGGATCGATAGAATTTCTATGATTACAATTTATTTCTAGATTAAAGTCTGCTTAAATGGCAGACTTTTTTAGTTTTAGTGAGTGAAACAACTTCTTTTTCAACCGATGCAACAAGTCATTTTGATCATATACACTTTCTTTTCTCTACTAATTCCGGCAGCTGTCAATGCACAAGTGCCATTTCCTGATATTTTCAAAACAGAGGTCGCGTTTGATGCGTTTTTTCAACAAATGCAGAGTCACGAAGAAATTGGAAATAAGCGCCTTATTGACGAAGTAGAAACGCGCGACATTCACTATGATTCTTTTATACCAGCATTCGATGAATCGGGTCAGTTTAATTCCATCAAATTGGAATATTCCGATGGAAAACAATGTGTGATACAACGTACATCTGAGAACACATTTATCTTGCAAAAAGGTCGCAAAAAACTCCGAAAACGCTGTTATACGATCTCATTGCAAGCAGGAGCGACCAACAAAAGCAGAAGTATTATGCTTTGGGACCAAACCTGGTTGTACATTCAACAAATGGCCGGACTCCCTACTCCCTCTTCTTCCCAACTCTAAAATCAATGCGGTAATAGAAAATGGGTAAGAAGCCCAATTGTGTTCGCTCAGCTATAGGCTCTGCAGAAGGATCTGCAATATTCGGTGCGTAAGCTAAACTCAACAAATTCGGTGTATTGAATAGATTCACCAAATCCAACCCGATTTCGTGGGTCATTTTCGCAGCGTTGTATTTCCAGTTGATCTTCACATCAGCCCGGAAATAATCGCGGAATTGGCGCTCGTTGAACAACGAATCGGAGAAAATCAATTCATTGGCTTCTTTTGAAGCATCCAAATTTACATAACCATAGCGTTTTCCTCCCGCCACAGTTACTTTCGCACCCAAAGAGATGGATTGCTTGGCATTGATCTTAAATTCTTTCCCAAACAAGATATTCGAGGTATATAAACCGTTGTAAGATGTGCTTCGTTCAATGCCATCGCTACCAACATATTTTGAATCGTAAACAGATGTCGTAAACAACAGGAAGAATGTTTTACTGAAGTATTTCTGAACAGTCAATTCGATTCCGTAGTTGGTTCCCGTTCCTGTATTTTTTAGCGAATCGGGGAAGAAACGTGCGAAACCGCTTCCTTGATTGATAATGGAAAACGATGATGGTGTTACCGTAACCGGAACATTGTACAAATATTGATAATATACTTCTGTGCGAACAGATATCCCGTTTTTAAAGGCTTTTTCGTAACCAACAGCGGTGTGTACCGATTTCGAGAAATCCATGTTTTTGTTCTGGTAAACCTTGTTGCCGTTGGCATCCAGTTTGTGATAGGTGTATGTATAATACGGTTGCGTCTGACTGTGTAATCCCGCTCCGGCAAATACTCGTTGTCCGTTTTTTAGACTGTATTTCCAGCCCAAACGTGGTTCAACAGGACTCAAACTATTGCTTAACGAAAAATACTGGCTGTGAAGCCCCGCAGTAATGTCCATGTTCTCTGAAACACGGTATTTCCATTGCACAAAAGGCTGCACCATTACTGAGAATCCGGTGTAATCCCAGCGATTGATAAATGCGGTATGCGCTGTGTTTTTCACGCTGTCGGCCATGCTGAAATACAAACCGTCTACATTTACCCCGAATCGCAGTAAGTGTTGTTTATTGATCTTGTGACTCACAGCTGTGTAAGCCGATCCGCGAGTCGTTTTAAACTGGTAACCCATCAACGCGTAGATCGAATCTACCCGAACGTTTATCTCTTGAACTCCATTCGTGTTAACCGTATCTAGGGAACGAATCAAGAAATCGTGGTGCGAATGTTGTTCATCAAACGCAGACGAAAGCGTAGCGGTGAGAAAGGTCTTTTCGGAAATGGATTTTTTGTAGGTTACACCTGCAACACCCATCGTAGTACCGAAATACTGATCACGGTCGCCCTCTCCGTATAGTTCTTCCGAAAGCGTTGTTTTATCCGAAATCAAAATCTCGATTTCGCTTTTTCCACCTATCGCCCATAACGACAATGCCGCGCCTTTTTTCAGAGGGAAATTGAACTTAAATGCACCGTCGCCATATACAGGCACGGCATCCGTTCCGATTTTGATTCCCATAAACTGAAACAAACTCAGTGTGGAATAACGTCCCATGACCAAATAACTGGCTCGACTTCCTTTTTTCAACGGACCTTCAGCAGATATTTCCGTTCCGAGAAAGCCGAATTGGCCGGTTAATTCATGCTGATTACTGTTTCCGTTTCGCAATTTTAAATCAAAAACACCGGATAATGAATTTCCATACTCTGCCGGAAATGCCGACATAAAAAAATCGGAATTCGCCAAACTTTTATTGTTGATGATCGAAACAGGTCCGCCGGTACTTCCCGAAATGGCAAAATGCGACGGATTCGGAATATCGATTCCTTCTACTTTGTAAACAACTCCCAAGGGCGAATTCCCACGAATTACAATGTCATTTCTAGAATCGTCAGCTCCCTGAACTCCGGCAAAATTACTGGCCATCCTGGCGGGATCCCCACGCGAACCGGCATAGCGTTCTGTTTCCTCAACCGAGAATTGCTGCGAAGAAACCGTTGCCATTTCATTGATGATTTCGCCTTGTTTTCTACTGGTAATTACTACCTCTTCCACTTCAGTAATAAACTCCTGCATCTTCACATCAATCACACTTTCTTTACCGGAATTCACGATAATATCTATCGATTTTGCTTGATAAGAACCAAGAGTGGCAGTAAGATTGTGTTTTCCAACAGGTACATTCGCAATCTCAAACAAACCGTCGGGATCGGTCAATGCACGCAACAATAAGGTTGTATCGGAAGTATTGATTTTTACATAAACACCGTAAAGCGGAAAATCAGTGTCGGCATCTTTCACCACACCGCGAACGGTTTGGGTTGGCGCCTGACTAAAAGCCGGAGTAATAAACAGCATCACACAAGATGCAACTATCCATCTATTGATCGTTTTCATAGTATTAGCATTTGTACCGCAAAACTGTTACAATTTTCATTCACCGAAAAACGGAAAATCAGGTTCTGAAAACCAGTGTTGCGAATATCCGTACAACAGCTCATCCGTTTGAACAAGTAATGGTACTTACTGAATGGATTTCAGGTATTCTTCTTTTGTCCAATCGTGCAAGTACACTTCTTTCAAGTCCAACAAGCCCATTGGGTTGTTATGCAGGTTTCTTACTCTGGAATAAACCAACTGAATATCACCCGAATACCATAATACAATGATCGGCGGATCTTGCATCAATACTTTTTCAGCTTCGTTGTACAGACGATAACGCTCTTTCTGACTGCCTGCAGCACGCGCCTTTTCAAACAACTCATCAAACATGGGGTTTTTATACCGTGCTTGATTCAGTCCGGAAGGTTCGTCTTTGGAATCCGGAACGGTTTTACCATAAAAATTACTCAGGAACGTTTCAGGGCTCACATAATCGGCGAACCAAGCAGTGCGGAATAAATCTCCCCGGGCATAACGCGCATCCTCGTCCTTTTGCTCAAAGGTCGAACCATCAATGTTTACGTTGATTCCAAGGGTTTGGAAAATTTCTTCGGAAATTTCTTCAGCCACCGCAGAGTGAATGTCCCCAATATTAACTCGCAAATTGACACTCCCAAAACCTTTTCCTCCCGGATAGCCCGCCTCGGCAAGTAATTGTTTCGCTTTCTCAGGATCGTAATTGTAGCCAACTGCTTTAATTGCCTTAAAATCATACCCTTTAAAGGATGAACTCAACGGTGGAACGATTCCAAAGATACCGTCTTCATAAGCCTGACCACGGAGCACGTATTGGGTAATTTTATTTCGATTAATCGCATAGTTGAATGCCTGACGCACACGCACATCTTTAAAGCGCGGATCTGTCATATTAAAGAAATAATAGTTGGTAGCCATTAACGCATTGTTGTTCAATAACATCAATGGTGGTTTTGAATTAAAATCTTTGATTCTTCCTTCCAGCATTTGTGTTATGCGGCTTGTAGGTAAGGTATTGATAATGTGCGTTTCACCCTTTTCGAATAATTCCAATTGCTCCAGCTTGCGATTATCGGCAATAAAGATCACACTATCCAGGTATGGAAGCGCATTCCCCTTTTTGTCAGTGAGGTAATAATCCTGATTCTTAAGCAAGATAATCGACGCAGGTTCGCCTTTCGTATATTCATTGTAAACAAAAGGTCCGGTTCCGATCAAATCGGCTTCTTTATTGGCCGTAACTACCTTTTCTGAAACAATTCCAACATTGATGCTTGCCAGTTTGCTGATAAAATTAGCATCTGGACTTTTCAGCGTTAAGGTAATCTCATTTCCATTGGTTTTTATACCGCTGATTGATGTTGCTCTGTGTTTATAAAAAGCCTCTGCTCCCTTTAACTGTTCGCCCAAAATCGACAAATAAGCTACAGAAGGAGAACCTTTCTCGTTAGGTAAACATGCTTTTTCAAATGTAAAAACCACATCTTTTGCTGTCATTTTTCGTTCCTCTTTTGAAGAAAACACTTCGTGTTCGTGAAAAAGCACATCGTCACGCAGTGTGAACGTATATGACAATCCGTCAGGGGAAACGTTCCACGATTTTGCCAACTGCGCTCTGATACTCAAGTCGTCAGGATTGAAGCTAACGAGACATTCTACAATTTGAGAAAGCACTGTAGCCGAATATACATCAGTAACTTCACGAGCCGTAAATGTCTTTGGTTCATTATCTATAGACATTTTCAGACAACCGCCTGCATGCTCAAATTGTTTTCGGTCGGAGCTTTCACTACAAGAAATGAAAAGCAGTAAAAGTGGCACTAATATAAGAAACGATAACTTCATGATTTCTTGCGATTAAGTCACAAGATTAGTAAAAAAAAAAACGAATAACAACCGGAAAGACAATCAACAAAGTGACATGTCGAAACCAATTAAGTGTTGTAATTAAAAAAATACCTATATTCGACCAATAATAGTGGAGCTTCGACTAACGTGGAATATTTGTAAAGCAACTAAGTTTACTGTTTTTTAAATATTTGATACGTAAAGTTTTGGTTTTCTGAAAAATTGCTATTATACTTGCGACTGTTTTAGTAGTAGCTGCTAATCATGATGAAACTTAAAAAAATACTCTTACTCTCAGTCTTCACAGCGTTCATAGGCTCTGTAAGCCACGCTGCGTTGTCAATTGAGGGAAGTTATCAGGGGAAAAACCTCTACGTTCAAAATCCTGAAGATGGTGATGGATTTGGTTTTTGTGCAACAAAGGTCACCGTGAACGGAGATGTGATGCCTGGTGGCTGTAGTTCAAACGCGTTTGAAATTGATTTTTCACTCTTTAACATTGAGATTGGTGAACCGGTCTTTATTGTCATTGAGCATAGCGACGGTTGTAAACCTACCATTTTGAACCCGGAGGTATTGCTTCCGAAGAGCACGTTCAATACGGAGTCAATTTCTATCTCACCTTCCGGTGCGTTGATTTGGAAAACAACCAATGAGCGTGGAAAATTGCCATTCTTTGTTGAGCAATATCGTTGGAACAAATGGGTGCAGGTTGGTGAAGTTCAAGGAAAAGGTACTTCCGGTACTAATTCTTACGAATTTCAGGTAGCTCCGCATTCAGGTGAAAACACGATTCGTGTTGTTCAGGTTGACCATTCAGGTACAAAACGATCTTCGAAAGAAGTGAAGTTTACCTCAACGGTTCCTGCTATCGAAAAGAATCCGGTGAAAGTGAAAGATGTGATCAACTTTACTGCTGGTGGAAAACCGATCGAAACGAAGTATGAAATCTACGATGCTTACGGTAATATCGTGAAAAAAGGTGTTGGTACTTCAGTTCCATGTGGTAACTTGTTGAAAGGTGCTTACTACATCAACTTCGATAACAAAACGGAAAAATTCTTTAAAGGATAATCTTCCCAAACAATATTCAAAACCCTCTTGTGCTTCACGAGAGGGTTTTTTATTTCCTGTAACTTGCTATTTTTACAGCGCTATGATGAACAAAATCGAACATATCGGAATTGCTGTGAGCAACCTTGAGGAGGCCATTAAAACCTATGAGCAATTGCTTGGCACACCGTGTTACAAACAAGAAGAAGTAAGTTCCGAAGGTGTGAAAACAGCCTTTTTCCAAGTGGGTGAATCGAAAATCGAACTGCTGGAAGCAACAACGGAAACCAGCCCGATTGCTTCCTTCATTGCAAAAAAAGGACAGGGAATTCATCACATTGCATTTGACGTTTCGGATATTGAATCGTCTATGGCCGAACTGAAAGACCAAGGATTTCAATTACTCAACGAGCATCCCAAATCCGGTGCCGATAATAAATTGGTCGCATTCCTGCATCCAAAATCATCCAACGGTGTGTTGGTGGAATTGTGTCAGGAAAAAAGAGATTGAACCGTTTCGCCAGGTTTCAGGTGAATGGCTTGTAATCCGATTGTAGCCGCTCCGGCAACATGCTGTGGACTGTCGTCTATAAAAACCGTAGTAGCAGGATTCAGACCTTGTTCTTGGCAAACGCGACTGAAAATAGCAGGATCAGGTTTTCGCAAGCCCATTTCACACGAAAGGTAAACGTGTTCAAAATAATCTTCCAAACGCTGATGACCAACGGTTTTTTCCAGTGAACGACGCACAGCTTCCATGTGCAAGGTATTGGTGTTGCTCAATAAAAAAATACGAAAGTGCTTTTTTATTTCCAGTAACCATTTCAACCTATCTTCCGGAAAGTCAAGAATCATAGCATTCCAAGCATGTACTACTTTATTCCCACTTGTACCTTGTGGCAACTGGTCCAATAAACGATTGATAAAGTGAAACGATGAAATGGCTCCCGTTTCAAAACGATCAAACAAGTCGGTTTGCTGCAACTGCGAATAAGTCGCATCAAAATCAGTCAATCCAAGATCAATAAAAGCTTTGCTTGTGAGTTGATAATCAAGGTTGATTAAAACTCCCCCCAAATCAAAAATTATCGCTTCCGTTTCTGTAGTTACCATGCCGCAAAAGTAAACTATTTACCAATTCCTGCTTTTAAGCGGAAATCTTCTGTATTTTAGTTTCATAATGGCATTACCGGCAACAACTCCAGAAATTTGGCAAGAACTGAGGTCACGCGTTAGCGAAGAAGAACTCGTCTCAGCGGTCTATCATCAATTAAAATCCGATATTGAACGCTCAGGGTTGGTCATTCCTTTCGCTAATAACGTTTCTACTGATTTATGGAGCCATGAACTTGCCGTTTGGCTACCAAGTATTTCTGCCACAGCACTCCACTCCTATCTCTACCTTGTGGATTTGCCAGAAAAATGGCTAAACATGCTCCAAATTTCGGATCATTTCTTTGAAGAGCTAGCTGCAGCCATTCTTTACCGAGAAATGGTGAAAGTTTACTACAAAATGAACTACTAGGGTTAATTGAAAATGGAAAATGCATTTGTAGGGGCGAGTCGCGACTCACCCCTGCAAATGCATTTTCCATTTTTCGTCGAAAACGTAACATGCCTTCGGCAGAATTGTGTTAATTTTACACACCCATTATTGTGCACAAACATGGATAAAATAACTTACGTCGGAAATGCAGACGTGAACGCGATTGACCACTTGTATCAATCGTATAGACAAGATCCCGAAAGCGTGGATATCGGCTGGCAAAAATTCTTTGAAGGATTTGATTTTGCTCGTACGAACTACGAAGATGGCGGGGAAATTCCTGAAAACTTCCAAAAAGAGTTTAAGGTCATTAATTTGATCAATGGGTACCGTTCGCGCGGACACTTGTTTACCAAAACAAACCCTGTTCGCGAGCGCAGAAAGTATGAACCGACACTGGCCATTGAAAATTTCGGGTTAGAAAGCGGAGATTTGGAAACCATCTTTCAAGCTGGTGAGCAAGTTGGTATTGGGGCGGCTTCGCTCAAGGATATCATCACACATTTGGAGGAAACGTACTGTCAATCGATCGGAATCGAATACATGTTTATGCGCGAACCGGATCGTTTGGATTGGTTCCTGAACAAAATCGAGATGAAAAATCGTCCGCAATTTGACAGCGCACGAAAACTCAATATTTATAAAAAACTGGTTGAAGCGGCTAATTTCGAGTCGTTTTTAGGCAAAAAATATGTTGGTCAGAAACGTTTTTCTGTTGAGGGTGGAGAAGCCCTGATTCCCGCATTGGATGCCTTGGTTGAAAAAGGAGCATCTTTAGGTGTTGAATACTTTGTGATGGGAATGGCCCACCGTGGACGTTTGAACACCTTGACCAATATCTTCAAAAAACGTCCGAGCGATATTTTTTCGGAATTTGAAGGAAAAGAATTTGATTATGACGGTGCATTCGACGGTGATGTGAAATACCACCAAGGATTTACCAGCGCCATAGAATCAAGTACAGGAACATCCATTGGTTTGACCTTGGCACCGAATCCATCGCATTTGGAGGCAGTTGACCCTGTAGTTCAGGGAATTGCACGCGCCAAGCTAGACCATGTTTTCCACGACGAAAAGAAAGTATGCCCGGTAATGATTCACGGAGATGCAGCTGTTGCAGGCCAGGGAATCGTTTACGAAATGGTGCAAATGGCGTTATTGGATGGTTACCGCGCTGGTGGAACTGTTCATATTGTGGTGAACAATCAGGTTGGTTTTACCACCAACTACCTCGATGCTCGTTCTTCTACTTACTGTACGGATGTTGCAAAAACAACGCTTACACCGGTTTTCCACGTAAATGGCGACGATGTAGAAGCAGTGATTCAAACCATTGAAATTGCGATGGAGTACCGTCAGCACTTCCACCGTGATATTTTCATTGACTTATTGTGCTACCGAAAATACGGTCATAATGAAGGTGATGAGCCTAAATTCACACAACCGAGTTTGTACAACATCATTGCAAAACATCCGAATCCGAAAGATATTTACCTCAAACAATTGTTGGCCGAAGGAGTTATTACCGCCGATAAAGCCAAACAGGTAGAGGATGAATACATTAATTTTCTGGAGACTGAATTTGACATTGCTCGTCAAAACGAAAAAGCGGTAGTCTGGGATTTCCTAAGCAAAGCTTGGGAGGGATTCCGTCACAGTAAGTCCGAAGATTTCGACCAATCGCCTGAAACGGGTATTGCCAAAGCGAAATTGGAAGAATTGGGTCGTAAATTGGCTACTCTTCCAGAAGGAAAGAAATACTTCCGCAAGATTCAAAAAATCTTTGAGGATCGTTTAAACGCGATCAATAACAACAACTTGGATTGGGGAACGGCTGAAATGCTGGCTTACGCAACGTTACTTGAAGAAGGACATGCAGTGCGTATTTCAGGTCAAGATGTTGAACGCGGAACATTCTCTCACCGTCATGCTGTTGTAAAAACGGAAGACACGGAAGAAGAAATTGAAACATTGAATCTGCTTTCTGATAAACAAGCCAAATTCTCGATCTATAACTCCTTGCTTTCCGAATACGGAGTGCTTGGATTTGAATACGGTTATTCACTCGCTACTCCGCAAGGATTAACAATCTGGGAAGCTCAGTTCGGTGATTTCTTCAACGGCGCGCAAATCATGGTGGATCAATTCATCACTGCCGGAGAAGACAAATGGTCTACCCAAAGCGGTTTGGTGATGTTGTTACCACACGGTTATGAAGGTCAAGGTGCAGAGCACTCAAGCGCACGTATGGAGCGTTTCTTGCAGCAATGTGCCGATGATAATATTCAGGTGGTGAATACATCAACGCCTGCAAATCATTTCCACTTGTTACGTCGTCAGATAGCTCGACCGTTCAGAAAACCGTTGGTGGTGTTCTCTCCGAAAATGTTATTGCGCTATCCGGCTGCAACTTCTACGTTAGAAGAAATGGCAAGCGGACGTTTTCAGGAAGTAATCGACGATGCTGCTGCAAAAGTCGGACAAGTAGAAACCTTGGTTTTCTGTTCAGGTAAATTCTACTACGAATTGAAAGAAAAAGCGCAGGAATTAGGTATTGATTCGATGGCATTTGTGCGTGTTGAACAGCTTTACCCGTTACCGCAAAAGCAAATAGAAGCAATAGTTGCCAAATACAATGCTAAAAATGTTGTGTGGGCGCAGGAGGAACCAGCCAATATGGGCGCTTGGACGCATATCGCAATGAATTTGCGTCATATTCCATTCCACGGGGTTTGCAGAACGGCTTCGGCTGCTGCTGCAGAAGGTTCTAAAAAACTTCATGAGCGCAGATTGAAAAAACTGTTTGCCGATGTATTTGCATTTGCATCAATAACAGCGAAATAATTGATTACTAGTTAAAGAAAGAAATATGTCTATCCTTGAAATGAAAGTGCCTAGTCCGGGCGAATCGATTTCTGAAGTGGAAATTGCAACATGGCTGGTAGCTGACGGTGACTATGTAGAAAAAGATCAGGCTATTGCTGAAGTGGATTCAGACAAAGCAACCTTGGAACTTCCTGCTGAAGAAAGCGGTGTCATCACTTTGAAAGCGGAAGAAGGTGAAGTGGTAAAAGTAGGTCAGGTAGTTTGTCTCATTGACACATCTGCTGCCCGTCCCGCCGGTTCGGCTCCTGTAGCAGAAAAAACCGTTGAAGCGGTAAAAGAAGTTGCTCCGGCTACTGAAAAAGCAGCTCCTGCTCCAAATCCGGGACCTGTTGCAACACCTGCCAACGATAGCTACGCGAAAGGAACTCCTTCTATCGCTGCGGCAAAAATCATGGCTGAAAACAACATTCCGGCGGCAAAATTGAACGGTTCAGGAAAAGACGGTCGCATTACGAAACATGACGTTGTAAGTGCCATGGCCGCAGGTTTCCCTGCAGATGCAGCGCAAGGCTGGGGTGGTACACGCGAACAACATCGTGAAAAAATGTCGATGCTACGTAGAAAAGTAGCCGAGCGTTTGGTGCACGTGAAACAAGAAACGGCCATGTTGACCACCTTTAACGAGGTTGATATGAAACCTATCATGGATTTGCGTTCAAAATACAAAGACAGTTTTGCAAAGTTCCACGAAGTGAACCTTGGGTTTATGTCGTTTTTCACGAAAGCGGTAACAGAAGCTTTGAACCTATTCCCAGCCGTAAACGGACAAATTGATGGAAACGAAATGATTTTCCACGATTACGCCGATATCGGTATTGCTGTTTCATCTCCGAAAGGATTGATGGTACCAGTAGTACGCAATGCTGAGCAAATGAGTTTAGCTGAAATCGAACGTGAGATCAAACGATTGGCTATTAAAGCCCGCGATGGAAAAATCGCACCGGATGACATGACCGGCGGAACCTTTACCATTACCAATGGTGGTGTGTTTGGTTCCATGTTATCTACTCCGATCATCAACCCGCCACAATCGGCTATTTTGGGAATGCACAACATTGTTGAGCGACCTGTTGCCATTGATGGTAAAGTAGAAATCAGACCAATTATGTATGTTGCATTGTCGTATGATCACCGTATCATCGATGGAAAAGACTCAGTTGGTTTCTTGGTGAAAGTAAAAGAAATGCTAGAGAATCCGGAACGTATGATTTTTGGCGGTAAAGACCCTTTAGCGGTTTTGTTGGGATTGTAATTCCCACGAAGCCGACACACTATTTCCCGCGAGTTCATTGAATTCGCGGTTTTTTTTGCCCATTCTCGCTTGGGTTTCCGATAGACTAAATAGTTTTTGCCTCCCACAGATTCATCAGCCTCATGCTGACGCACCTAACGGATGCGCTATATCATTATATTACACATTTATTATCATTAGTCAAAAGTGAGTCCGTTAGGCGAACTCAATCTGCGCATCTGTGGGGATTTTGTCTCGCTTGTCATGTTCAACCGTACATGATTTGTTGTAAATCAATTAAATGCTGGAATGGGCTAAACTATAAAGGCGCGTGATAACTCACGCGCCTTAACCTAAAGCTAAATCTAATCAAAAAAGGTATTATTCAATAACCTATCTGAATACTCTTCTGGTGGTTCCGTCTTCGTACTGTAAAATAACCATTCCAACAGTTTCAAGAGGTACTTCTTGACCGAGTGTATTGTACACCTTTGCAATCTTTCTTCCTGAATTGCTGTTATCCACGGCAATCATATCAAAAAACTCAACTGTTCCGTTATAATCTGTTTGACTCAAACGGTAATAATTAATCACATCCGGTGCAAAACCGAAGTCTTCATACACATACTCAATCGGAATAACCGAATTTTCGGAACCTGCTTGCTGATCAACAATCGTCCAATTAGTTGCATCCGTTGATCTTTCAAGTGTAAAATGATCGTTATCTCGTTCACTGGCAGTTTCCCAATTCACCACATTACTATTGGTAGGACGGCGGTAATTGGCCATAAACTCAACCAATTCTATTGGTAATATGATCGGAGTACAGTTCAAAGTAGCTCCTGCTGAAAAGGTCCAGTCTAACGTAAACGGAGTTGAATTGGCCGTAAAATTATCAATGAGCATGATGTACGTTTGACCCGCAACTACATTGAGCGGCAATACCCAGCGGTCTCCACCTACACCTTCACTCACATCACCAACTGCGCTTGGTCCACAAGGGAACAACCCTAGAAACCCGCAACCAGATGCAGTACCTTGGTTCATTGCGGCCAATCCTGTATTTCCTGCTGTAGAGGCGTACGAACAACGAACAGGTGCTCCTAAAGCATTACAATTTCCGGTAGCCCAAATCGCAAAGTCATAATCAACCGACGTGGTAATATTCAGAGCAACCGTACCTGAAGTCACAGGCTGGAAATAATACCACGAAGATTGGTGTTCAACCGTAAGACAACCTCGGTTACTCGCATTCAATTCCTGAACTGAGCCCGCCCCGGCACTATTTCCACTAAAGGCCACATCATTACAAACCTGAGTGGCAGTGCTACAATTATTGTTTTGGCCGAATCCGATTGCGGAAACTCCGAGAATACTAAGAGCTATAATTAATTTTTCCATCATTTCTCGGTTTTAGCTTGAACAAAAGGAATACTATTAAAACCGATTAATTCCAAGCCATTGGCGACCAACACTGCTTCCAATTGTTCTTTTGTAACTGCAATTTCAGAGACAAAATCGAATTGATCGGCAACATCATTGAAGGTTGGGAAAAATCGAAACGGAACTTCTTCCGTATTGAATACAGGACGAAGAATATCTGTTACCATCTTGGCATCAGCAAGATCCGAAACATTTTTTAATTGAAACTGATAACGAAGTTCTTGTCCGAATGCAACAGATTCGCTCGTAAAGATTACCGTGAAAAGAACGATCAAAACCGCCATTCTTTTCATGATTTTTTTGAAAAAAAGGCTTTCAGGAGCAGAACAATAGGTAAGTGCATCATCCTGAAAGACTTCAATTGAAGTTTTCATATTAGTAGTAATAAAGTAAGTACACGCCAAATAGACGGCATTAATTCAATTAAAGTTGCTTTAAACAGACAAAACAGTAGTTTAAACTAATATTTAGACATATTCGTCGAACATTAATTAAATGGAAACTCAAAAATCAATTGAATAAAAACATTACTGCTAAAAAGAAAATATTCAGTCATTGCTTTACTGTGAAAACACAATAGAGCCTGTATATGAGCCTAAGAGAGCCATTGGGTTTTTGCCCATTTACTCAAGAAAGCACCAACCATTGATTGATTTCAACCGTTCATCGATTGTACATTTCGTTTCGTTCAGGCGATTTTGAGTAACTTTGCCCATCAATTTAAAAATATGCGTTTTCTTACCGGTTTTATAATCATGCTTTTACTCATCGCAGGTTGCGGTGAATCGAAAAATCAGGATGGTCCTGCTGTTGTCACCAACATTGATAGTCTGGTAAAACTCTACCCTGATAGCGTAGCAATTTTGGTAAAACACGGAAACGTATTATTGGAGCGTTATGACTACGATAACGCATTGAAAGAAGGTGCCAAAGCTTACCGTTTGGAACCCGATAACGTAGAAGCGCGTTTCTTATATGCCCTAGCACTCAACAATCGTGCGAGCAGAACCGCAACAGATGTTGTGAGTGCTCAGGAACATTTTAAGGTCGTTTTAAAAAAACAACCTAAGAATACCAAGGCGTTGGTAGCTTTAGCGACTACATTCAGTTATATGGGCGATTACGACCGTTCGTTTCAGCACATTAATCAGGCACTTCGTATAGACAAACGTTACCGCGATGCTTATGTACTAAAAGGAACCAATTACCTGCAATTGGGCAAGCGCGATCTTGCAAAATCATCCTACAGAACCGCTATTGAACAGGATCCTGATTTTTACGAAGCTTATATTTTTCTTGGAAGTTTGTATCAGCAGGAAAATGACCCGTTGAGTATCGAATACTTTAAATCTGCAGTGCAGCTGAAACCGAAATCGATGGATGCCTTGTATGCTTTGGCCTATGGTTACCAAACATTAAAAATGAATGCCGACGCACAGCGCATTTACCGTAAAATGATCACTGTGGAACCGACGTTTGTAACTTCTTATTTTCAACAAGGCTATATCAAACAATTCCAGGAAAATCCGCCGGAGCTAGACAGTGCGATGTACTTTTACGAAACCACCTTGCAAAAAGAACCTACTTTTTCGGAAGCGTGGCACAATTTAGGACTGTGTTATGTGGCTATGGGAGAGAAATCAAAAGCGTTACAGGCCTTTTCGAAAGCGTTGAAATACAATCCTGAATTTACCCAAGCCAAAGAAGAGGCAGATAAATTGCGTTAATGACACAGCAACGCTTACTTCTGATCCAAACGCTGCTTGAAGCACTTATTCCCGTAATCGGTTATTTCGAATGGGGTTGGGATTTGTCGTTTATTCTCTTGTTCTATTTGCTAGATGCTCTACTCGCTTTCGGAATCTTTCTGGCCAAGGGAAACAAACGTCTGAAATATTCCGGAAATTCAACCGAACGAACCTTGTTTGCCAAACACAGTTTATTGGGATTTCTTCTATTTTCGGCAGCCATAGCCGGAATTGCCGTTTCCATTACCTTCCTTCACCCTGAACTGGATTGGTGGAAACGGATCATTCATTTCCTGACATACGAAGAATGGGGAATCCAACAAGGGTATGTATTGGTTCCATTGGTTGTGCTGAACGGTGTAATGGTTTATCGTCAGCAATTTCTAACTCCGGCACGTTACCGAACACTTGAAATGCCTTCGATTACAAAGCCATTTGTTGTTCAGGGATTGGTATTAATGGGAACCGCAGGAATATTACTTGGGACAACCGCGCTGATTCAATTTCCGGAAGAAGTGCTGATTGCCGCCTTTATACTTGGAACAAGCGCTTATCGTTTGTTAGTGATTCGCCGTGCTTAATGTGCGTTCTTGTTCAATAAACTTCACACCGTAATCTGCCAATTCATCCAATATCGGATTGTAAACATGCGGAGCAATTGGTACACAAACACCTGTATCGGTCAGCTTTTCGGTCAAAATCATCTTGGCACAAATAGCAATAGGCAAACCAACCAGATTCGACATAGAGGTAAATGTTTCGTCTTCACCGATATTCACCATAGACGATTCAATGGTCATTTCCTTACCATGCAACAAGTATTCAAATTGATGCACCATCACAATCATGTCTCTATCGTGAGGTTGTAATTGCCATTTATCCAACAAAATGTGCTCCAATAATTCAGCCGGCGAAGCATTGGGTAAACCGATCGGATGTTCATTGTCGAAAAGACCCAGCCATTCAAAACGCTCAAGGTCGGTGATACCGTAATCTTTGCAAAACTTTCGGAGTTTATCTTCCACCGGAACTGAAACATAATACGGTAAAAACGCATTGAGAAAATTACGCGGAGTCAAGCTTTCGGAATCCTGCATTTTATAAGTGTCGTCGGTCATTCCGAGGTTCACAAAAATATTCCAATACTGGCAATAACCAGATCTGCGCAATGTTCCACGATAAAACGTGGGGATATTTTCAAGACCGTAAACGGATCTGTAAGAAAGTGAATCGCGGTTGGCGTAACCGTCAAACGAACCGAAGCCATCAATTTCAATAGCGTCCAAACGACTAAAAATGTGGCTGTAAGGAATGTATTTGTATTCGTGACGGTCGATGTATTGCGCTGCTCCTCCGCTTCCGGCAAGCACCACGTTTCGCGGATTCCAGGTAAATTTATAATTCCACGGATTGTTATCGCTTTCAGGGGCGATCAAACCGCCGCAGTATGATTTAAAGCTCGTAATATCTCCACCACGCGCACGAATGGAATCAATGATCTGCATGGCGCTCATGTGATCGATTCCAGGATCTACCCCGATTTCATTCATGATTAAAATACCGGCAGCTTTCGCTTCGGCATCCAATGCATTCATTTCAGGTGAAATGTAAGACGGTGTAATCAGGTGTTTTTTGAGAGCAATGCAATCTTTCGCCACTTCGGCATGAAAACGAGCAGGCAACATACTGATGATCAAATCTGCTTGTTCCATTTCGGACCGACGAGCTTCGGAATCGGTTGCGTTGAATGAAAGCGCAACTCCGTTCGGATGACCAGCCATTTTGCGGCGAACCACATCAATTTTACTATCCACAACCCGAATTTGCCAGTTAAAATCAGTTGATTTTTCCAGCAAATAACGTATCAAAGACGAAGCAGACAATCCGGCTCCAAGTATCAGCACTTTTTTCATATCCATCCAACTATTCGAAAATCCGAATATTTCTTCTCTTAAACCTTTGCGAAATTAATGACGATAGCCGATATTTCTACACAAAGACGCAACTAGATTAGGTCAATTCTGTTAATATTTCGGTTATATGAACTTAAAATTAACTTTTGTGAAACAAACCCACATTTCATTCATAAAACAACTTTAATAGAACGTTTGTGTCTAAGGTTGCCGCTCCGACCACCAGTCGTTTATTTTATCGGCAAGCACGTTGCTGAGTTTAAAATAGCTCTCATTGGTCCATCCGCCAATATGCGGCGTCATAAGAATCTTGTCTGAATGCAGCAAGTATTTCAGGTTTTCGGGAATGGAGCTTTCGTCTTCAAAAAAGGCTTCAAAAGATGATTTTTCAAATTCGTTCACATCCAAACCGGCAGCAAGAACTTTTCCACCTTCTATAGCACGAATCAAAGCTGCGGTTTCTACAATTTTGCCGCGCGAAAGATTCAACAGAAAAATGGGTTTGCCCAAAGCATCAAAAAATTCCTGATTCGCAAAGTAAACCGTTTCGTTGTTTTGCGGAATGTGGAAACTGATCACATCTGATTTTCGAACTACTGCTTCAAGAGTGGCTTCCATCACAAAATCATCACCAAAGCCCGACTTGTATTTATCGTACGCTAAAACTTTCACATCAAACCCGCGCAGTTTTTTGGCAAAAGCACGACCGTTGTTTCCATAGCCTATGATTCCAACCGTTTTACCATCGAGTTCAATGCCTCGATTACCGTCGCGCTCCCATTTCCCGTGTCTTATTTCCTGATGTGAAGTGTGCAGTTTGTTCATCAGCGACAACAACATTCCCAGCGCGTGTTCTCCAACCGCATTTCTGTTTCCTTCCGGAGCGTTGAACAATACGATTCCACGATCATTGCAATAGGCTTCATCGATGTTTTCCATTCCGGCACCCGAACGCGCGATAAATTGCAGTTCTTCGGCATTGGCCAATAGATCTTTATTCATCGGAAAGCGTGAACGAATTACTATTCCGAACGCCTCTTTCAGTTTTGCTTTCGTTTCTTCCAACGACCATTCGGAACCGTCGACACACGTGAAACCAAGTTCGGTGAGGCGTTGTTCCAATATTTCATGGACTGTATCGAGGAAAATTACTTGTTGTTTCATGTTTTTTGAGTTTTTGAGACTAGAAGACTTGAGACCGCTTGCGCTAATAGACTAAAGACATTAGACAAAAGATTGTTTCACAAATAATTTTGTCTAATGTCTTTAGTCTCAAGTCTTCTAGTCTTATGTCTTAATCGCTGTCATCACAAAATTACTGTTTACCTGTGCAATGTGCGGAATACCTGTGAGTTGGTTTTTGATAAAATCCTGGTATTGATCCATGGAAGCTACTTCAATATGCAACAGGTAATCAATAGAACCGGCAACGTGGTAACAGGCCGAAATTTCATCCAAGCGCACAATTGCCGATTCAAAGGCATTCAATACATCCAAAGCATGCGACTGTAACGTAACCTGGCAAAAAACCTGCATTGCTTTGCCCAAATAACGCCTGTCAATACGGGCGCCATAACCTAAAATCACGCCATTGCGCTCCAATCGGCGAATGCGCTCAAATGTAGGTGTGGTAGACAATCCAATGGCATCAGCCAACTGTTTGTAGTTCATTTTACCATTTTCCTGCAAGAGCGAAACAATGCGTTCATCAATGGCATCTAACGCATAGACAGGTGTTTTTTCTGTTAACGACATCATTTTTATACCAGAATTAGAACAATATTCTTTATCAGCAATAAATATAGAATTATTTTCTGATTCGTGGATTTACACCATGTAATTCCATTAGTTTGATTACAAAATTCAGAATTATGTCAAAAAAAATGCACCCGGAAAGTTTGATGATGAGTCACGGTTATAAACCATCATTATCGGAAGGAGCGATTAAGTGTCCGATTTTCCAAACATCGACCTTTGTATTCAATACTGCCGAAGAAGGAAAGCGCTTTTTTGAGGTCGCTTACGGACTCAGTGATCAGAAAGAAGGTGAAGAACTCGGATTGATTTATTCGCGACTCAACAATCCGGATTTGGAAATTTTGGAAAACCGTTTGTGTTTGTGGGACGAAGCCGAAGATTGTGCTGTGTTTGAAAGTGGAATGTCAGCTATTTCGACCGCATTGATGGAATTCATGGTGCCCGGAGATTTATTGGTGTATTCGCGCCCTGTTTACGGCGGAACAGATCATTTCATCAATCATTTCCTGAAGAAAATGGGAATCGAATCCATCGGTTTTCGTGCAGATGAAACCGAAGAAGCAATTGTAGAGCGCATTATGGCAACCGGAAAAGCAGATCGGCTAACGATGATTCATATTGAAACGCCTGCCAATCCGACCAACGCATTGATCGATATCGATATGTGTGTGGCAATCAAAGAACGCTTCAGCACTTCAGAAAAACCGGTGATTCTATCGGTCGACAACACCTACATGGGACCGCTATGGCAACATCCGTTGCAACTTGGTGCCGATTTGGTACTTTATTCCGCTACCAAATACATTGGCGGACACTCGGATGTCATCGCCGGGGCCTGTTTGGGTTCAAAAGCCTTGATCGGTCGTATTAAAGGATTGCGCACATTCTTAGGAAACATGGCCGGTCCTTGGACAGGTTGGTTACTGATGCGCAGTTTAGAAACCTTGAAAGTTCGTATGGAACAACAAGCCTTGAATGCCGTTCAAGTGGCCAATTATCTGAGACAACACCCAAAAGTTTCGCATGTGTATTATCTAGGGTTTATTCCCGAACAAGGAACACCCAATGAGCAACGTATTTTCAGAGAGCAATACACCTCAAGCGGAGCCATGATTGCATTTGATGTGAAAGGTGGTGAAAAAGAAGCCTTTTTGTTGTTGAACAACCTAAAATTGATCAAACTGGCTGTGAGTTTGGGAAGCACCGAAAGTTTGGCCGAGCATCCGGGCACGATGACCCATGCCGATGTGCCACAAGAAGATAAAAATGCCATGAACATAACGCCAAGTTTGGTGCGTCTTTCGGTTGGTGTAGAACATTACGAAGATATTATTGCCGACATCGAGCAAGCATTGGCTTTGGTGTAAAACTTACTGAAGATAAAACCGTTAGCTACTACTTTTACAGCTAATTCGGATGGCGCGTATTTTTACCTGAATTTCAGTTCAGCGTAGAAATACGCGTCTTTAGTTTAAGCGAGCCCGCTATTTTTAGTGCAATCATTAAACACTGAAATGACGGATAACGGTAAATTAATTGGACTTATTGGTGGCGTTGGGCCATGGGCAAGTTTAGACGTTCACCGTAAAATTCTAGAACAAGCCACGTTCACAAAAGAACAAGATTGTGTGTCGGTGATGCACCTTTCCTTTCCCGGAAAATACACCGATCGTACCGAATATATTTTAGGAAAAACCACCGAAAATCCTGCATACGCATTTGTAAATGAACTTCGATTATTAGAAGCTCAGGGAGCGGGCTGCGCAGCGATTATCTGCAATACAGCTCATGCGGCTCCTATCTTGAATGTCATAGAAGAAGAATTGTCTGAATCGTCGCTACAATACGTTAACATCATTCACGAAACGCAGCGCGCGGTTGAACAAAACAACCACCAATGCGTTGGTTTGCTGGCAACATTAGGTACGTACGAACTAGATTTGTATCGCAAAGACTTCAACGGAACGATGGTTTATCCTTCCAAAAAAAATCAGGAAAGGGTTCATAACCTCATCTATAACGTGCATTACGGCTTAAAAACAGCAATGCCAAAAAACCTAACCTTTTTGTATAACGAACTCACGGAAGTAGCGTCCGATTTGCTCGATGAAGGTGTAGAGGCATTGATCTTAGGCTGCACTGAATTGCCCCTACTCAGTGATTTTTCAAAATGTATGCCCGTTCAGGTATACGACCCCAATCAGTTGTTGGCGTCTGCGCTTTTACGAAGTGTTCAGCAACCAGTCACAATAACTTCTCAAATAATAACCAAACAATACACATGAAAACAATTGAACAACAAACACTGGTTTCATTTATCGAACCGGCTTTAGAACACGTTGAAGACAACCAATTAAGAACGGCATTACAGCAAGCGCTCGCCAATCAGGAGCCTGCATTGCGCACGATTGAAAGCGTTTTTGAAAAAATCGGATCACAAAACTGGACCGAAACTTCGTTCAAACTCATTTTCAACGCCTGGAAAGAAACACATCTGAAAATGTTGGCTATCTATGGATTATCATGCCGTATGCAGCGTATGGGTCTAGAAGGTGATGTTACCAAAGAAGAACAACACTTATTGTTTTTGGCGGCCGCTAAAAATGCAGAAACCAGTTACGAAGATTTGGGTCTGGATTTCGATGGTGGAACGCATACCGAATTGTATCACAACTTGGCCGAATCATTCGTTTCAGATGACAGTTGGATGCTTCAAGCTTTTTCCATGCCGGAAGCAAAAGCATTTAAAACATACGTTTACCGCAACATGGTGGTAGCACCTGATATTCAAACAGGTTTGTTCACCAACATGTTCTCGGAAATCTACAATCACGCAGAATATTCAATTGCGATCAATGCGTTTAATCGCCTGATTGATGAGCATTACGAATTTACGCCACAGCAAAAAACAAAAGCAACCACTTACATTTTTGCACATATCGAAGACGAAACCGAATTGAATCACTTTACCGTGGTTATCGACGCATTGAACTATTACACCAAAGCCACCAATACGGCAATCGATTACACATTGGCACAAAACACATTTGAAACATATTTGCAAAAATTAGCCACTGTATTTGAGGCATTGGATCAAAAAATCATGTAATTATGAGTGCAACGCAGCGCATTATCGATCATCTGGAACGCCAAAGTAAAGCAATCCCCAACAAGGTTTTTGTGACGGATGCCAACCAAACACTTACTTACAGTGAGTTGTTTCAACGTGTAGTGGAAACTGCCGCCGGAATGCAGCAGCGAGGTGTGCAACCAAGTGATCGCGTAATGCTGCTGCTGGAACACGGAATCGATCATTTGATCAGTTATTTTGCAGCCGGTTACATTGGAGCAATTCCGGTGCATTTAAGCATCAACCGGCCAAAAGGCAGTGTGCAGCAAATTGCGGCCATCACTACATCAACGTACTGCATTACGGACAACTACCCGGAAGCTTTAACCGACTGTGATTTCGAGGAACTGCCTTTCCGAAGTTTATCAGGAAACAATCCACCGGTTCGAGGAACCAATGAAGTTGCATACATGATGTTTACCAGCGGGACAACCGGAGCGCCAAAAGCTGTGATGACAAGCCACAAAAACACCATCGCCACAGCAGAAAGTATCTTGGATTTCACCCAAATGACCGCCGACGATCGTGAATTGATTAGTTTACCATTGGCATTCACCTTCGGTCTTGGGCACATTCATGCCTTGATTATGGTTGGTGGACAAGCTGTTTTGACCAATAAACGATACGATCTCGAACATTTGACAACGCTCATTCAACAAAAACAAGCCACCGGATTTCTAGCATCGCCTGCTATGTTACGCGATATGGTAAACTTTCACCGTGAAGCACTGATCTGTTGCGGCCATTATCTGCGTTACATGGTTGTGAATTGCACGCCCATGGAAGCTTCGCTCACGCAGGAGTTATTGGACCTCCTGCCGAGCACGCAGATTTACATGTATTACGGCATGACCGAAGCGAGCCGATGCGCCTATATTCATTACAACGAAAACAGACATCGCTTAGATTTCACCGGAAAACGTACCGTGAATGTGGATTTGAAAATCGACAATCCAGACGAAAACGGATTGGGTGAAATCTGTATGAAAGGTCCGAACGTGATGCTCGGTTACTGGAACAATCCGGAAGAAACAGCCAAAGTAATTGATACGGATGGCTGGATTCACTCGGGGGACTGGGGAATTATGGACAAAGACGGTTACGTGAAAGTAATTGGGAGAATCAACGACCAAATTAGTGTTGACGGAATGAAATGTCAGCCTTCTGAGGTAGAAAACGTGATCAGTGAATTGCCTTGGGTGGAACGTGTTACCGTATGCGGTATTAGCGATGAAACAAAATTCCAGGTAGTTGGGGCAGCAATTATACCTTCTTCCTATGGTGTTCCAAATGATATTCAAACTGCGGTTCGGGAACATTGTTCCAAACGATTGGAAGCATTTAAAATTCCGGTTGTTGTTGCGTTGGTTGATCAATTTCCGGCAAATGAACTCGGGAAAGTCAATCGAAAAGAACTATCCGCACAGCTGAAATCGCAATTACAAGAAGCATGATAGCGACTAACTTAAGAACGGATTTGTTTTACGATCAACTTGTTCGCGAGAGCGGTTGCAGTGAATACCTGTTTACAACAAATCCATTGCTCGTTCCAAACGGCTTGTTTCAACGACTCAATAAGGCTGTTCCTGCAATGCTCGATTTACTTGACGGTGAAGACTATTGGAATTATTGTTTGCAACAGCAACAATGGTCGTTAAAACCTCATCCGATGAAATTAACCGATTTTACAGGTTGCGCCGATTTTCTAGTGACTTCAGAAGGTGCGAAACTCATTGAGATGAATATCAATCTTCCCGGAAAAATCGGGTTGATTCAAACCTTAGGAGAAGCAACAAAGCAATTGTTTGGCGAAGAATACAATCATTACACCAACCTCAATGCTTTGGAAGAGTTACTCACCACCATTCGGGAGGCACTACCAACCGAAGTTCCGATTGCGATTTTGGTGAGTCATTTACCGGCAAGTGATAAACATCAGGCACATTACCGCTATTTTGCCGATGAGTTGAATCGCCTGGGACTCAACACAACTGTGGTTCCTGCACGTGAAGTAACTGTTACTCCAACCGGCTGCAATTGGAAGGATCTTGAATTTGGTGCGTTTATCAATCTTGTAATTCCGTTTGTATGGGAAGGAAATCAGGCTGTTTTTCAACCCTTGAATACACTTTGGGAGCAACACCCCGATTTGTTTTTCCCCAATCCTACCGGTGGAATGTTCGGAACGAAGGAATTGTTGCATTACTTGGACGCACAACGTCATCAACCCAACGCGAAGCTGTGGAACGATTTTGTACTTCGCGCCAATCTATTTAGCGATTTTGACTCTGTAGATGCGCTATTGGAAGCTTATCAGCCGCATGAAATGGTTTTGAAACCACTGAAAGATTACGATACGAAAGGTGTTTACGTGCAACCCGATCTCACGTTGATTGAGCAGCTTTTTGCCGAACGAAAAGCCGATTACATGGTGCAGGAGTTTACATCGTCTGTGCAACTTCCTTTCGAAAACGAAGCAGGTGAACGATTGTTGAGTCATTCGCTCATTTACCGCGTCTTTTTCGCGTCGAAACAACCAATTGCTTATCAAGGGTATGTGGTTCATGGAGAATTTAACGGGACGTATTATTCGGCACCGGTGATTGTGGTGGATTGAGGTTTAGGGTCATCGATTGTGATCTTAAAGGTTACCATTTAGCATTGAAATTTCGGTCAAATTAGTAATGATTTTTTGATACCTTAATTCCCGATCTTCATAAAAAAGATTACCTATAATAGCCTCTTGCTTAACACTGTCGTGCAAGATATCGTTGAAGCATTCCATTAAATAATCTTTAACTTCCTTATCCGATGCTAAAACTTCTTCTTTTAAACCGGAAGTATAGTTGAGTAAATAGACTATGTCTTCAAAGTCATGACTGGTTCTTGGATCTTTACCGCCACGATTGTAAAATGCTGCAAATTTGGATGCCAAATAATAAGGAAGTGTCATGCATTGAATGGTCACTTCATCAATTGTAAATGTGATCAACTTTTCGAAACCGGGGGCAAACCATACATTAGCAGGTGCCCATCCAATTTCTTTGGTTGCCATTACATCTAGTTGAATATCATCGAATCGAAATCGACAAATGACATTGTCTTCATGTGACTGATAAAATCCCTTTTTTACCAGTATTTCCCGAATTGCTTCCAGCTCACTCAAACTGGCAATATTCATGCTAATATCAATATCTTTTGTTGGACGAACATCTTCAGCCGAAGAATCGTCAATGTATAAGCTTACTACAGCGCCACCGACATAAACTACACGGTCATTGAGATCACCCAAAGCTTGTGCAATTCTTTTGGTTACTATCCTGTTGATCAGCGTATTCTTTAACATAAACGTTTCCTCAATTCAATTATAGCCAAATTCCTTTCCCTTACACGCCCTACGCGCAACGCATCGCACAAGGCCATGTATTCATAAAACACCGGATCTTTCAAACAAGCTTCAGGAAGATTAGGATAAAGTGGTTCTACCGACTCACCTCTTACAGTTCCTTCCCAATAAGGCCAAACGTATGATTCATCACTGAAAATCTCCTTATTTAGGGGTAATGCAGCATGAGAAGTGGGAACACCTCTGACCAAAGAACCCGGTCGCTGTGGGTACACATAACGCAAACCGTGTTCTAAAAAATCAAGAATCGCCAGTTTCATTAAGCGTTTTTTGTCAAGGGCAATAAGTCCGGCTATGGCCGAACGATTCAAACTTTCACTCACTTCACTTGCACTTATTCCCAATTCAACTGAAAGATCTTTCATCATCCATGGATTATCACCTTTCGCTGCAATCTTTAAAAGCACAGCTATGTCATGAGGCCGCATTCCACTATGTTTCTTCATTGAGTATCACTTAAATTTCACGAAGGTATAAAATAATTCTTAATTCGCGAATCGCGAATTAAGAATTTAGCCGCAGGCAGGTCTGAGTAGGTAGATTGAGCGTTTTGATTCATAACATAATGTGAGTTCGACATAAACTGTTTCAGATTCAACTTATTGAGAAACTGAAACATAATAATATTGCATATTAATCGGGATTTTCCATCTGAAGATCAAAAATTAGTCAACAAAAAAGGCTGCCGAAAACCCGACAGCCCTTCCTCAATATCTTTAATTCTTAGTACGCAATCGGCTCTAAACGTAAATCAATACGTTTTTCTTTGCGGAAGTATTCTCCAACACTGATGTAACCCGGCTTCGCTGCCTGAATCCACCAGAATCTCGACTCCATATTGATCGGAACACGACTATTCGTTCGCTCACCGCCATCAATTTGAATCACACCTACCATCAAATCAGATTTGGCGGCACCTTTTTCTTCTTTACGGTTAGCATCGATGTATACAACACTGTATCGGTCGCCTTTTTTATCATTAGAGGTAAAAGCGTAATCGAATGCTCCCATTGAATTGATATAATAACCCAAGAACGCTGTGTTCCAGAATCCGGCACCGGCCGGCAACAATACACTGGTTTTACGCTTACTGATCAAATCGTAACCTGTCATTTTGTTTGTTGCATCAAATTCAATAACCACCATGTTTCCTACTAAAATCTCAAAGTTAGAAGCATTGGAAGACCCACCGGCAGCTGCTGCCAATACGTTTACTGCTGTTCCGCCTGCGCTCAGTTGTTTTCTATATTGCTCGGCAACGAGGTATAAACGACCGTCACTGGTGCGAATCACATCGTGAAAAAACAAATAAAACTGTTTGTCGGCCTCTTTTTTGTCTTCGTCGGAAATATTCTCTTGTTTGAATTTATCCACATCACCTTTCCATTTGTACTCTGTGCTGCTTACCAACGAACCCGACATGGAAACTTCATCCAGGAACATACCCTGACTTTTATCTTTTAAGATATCGTCGCCCGGTTTGTAATATTCACCGATCAACAAAATGGTTTCTTTCGATTCGTCAACAAAGGTTTTTAGCAACGATTTTTTTCCTTCGTCTTCACCACCCATAGAAATTTCCTTGATCAATTCACCGGTTGAAGCATTTAACAACAAACAGTAAGTGTCCATTTTTTTGGTGGAAATGTTTTTCTTTTTGGTCACGGTAGCCGCGATCACTTTCGTGGTTGCATCGTTCAAATCTGCACCTTCAATGATCTCGGAATTCGGATCGGAACCATACGACCACAATTCGTCCATTTCATTGTTGTAAGCCACAATTTCATATCCGTATTTACGTCTATTTTCACCTTTTGTAAATGTTTGACGCACAAAACCTGTTTTTCCTGTAGGGAAAATCGTTGTGTTTTCGGTAGCACTTTGAATGTTGGTGGTTGCTCTGTTCAATTCCCAATAGCCAAGCTCTTCTTTCGGGATTTTTTTCGATCCAACCACTTCGCCGTCACGATTGTACGTCACAAACTCATAACCAGTTTTAGCATCATAAAAATGCAACATAAATACCTCGCCGTTAAACACCATCTCTAGCATGTAAGTGTTTTTTGGACGGGTTACTTCGAAACTTTTCAATGAATTGTAGTTGTCGTCAAACAACTCAATTTCGTAAGTGCTCGTTTTTTTGTCTTGTTTTTCTTTGAAGTAGAAGATGAAGTATCCTACAATTTTACTGTCTTCAATGATTGTTCCCGATTGTTTGGCACTTTTCAAGTTCAATACATTCGAAACGGAATGTTGCTGTGCATGGAACGTAAATGCCAGCAATAATGTAGCAAGAGTTAATACCGATTTGATTTTTCTCATGGGTTTATTTGTTTTTGATTATGTGTTTTTGTTGGTAATATTTTTCTTGAAGATCTTCCAGATAAGCTCCAAAAGGTGTTTTCATAACTTGCGGTAACAGCGCTTCACGCCGCAATAAATACGTATCGATATTTTTGAGGTTAAACTCGTTAGCCAAATCATTCAATTCAACCAATACATTTTGATAAGTAGGTGGAATGTCGCTTCTGAGCACTTGCCCGATTTGCAGACATTCCTGCGGATTCAGCACCTGCAACAGGTAATTCAACCGGTCGGCAGCTTCGTCGTTTTTCGGATTTTGTAAATCAATGTGTTTGCCTGCAGCTCTGGTTGTTTTGTAAAATGATAATAAGTTAAACATGCATGCCAGTGCTGCTTTTGGATACAAATCTTGCGGATAATGCTGTTGCATGCGCAGTGCAAAATAAATACCTTCTGAAAAATTACCGTCTGCAATGGAACTGTGGATCATTTCACCATCTGCCAAATAACGCATACGCATATAGGCTGTGTCTGCCAGAACAATTGTATCTATTTCATCAACGCCCAATTGTCTGAGCAAAGCATTGGTTCGTTCGGCTTCATAAGGGTGCGACCGCAAATACGGTTCGTACTCATCTTCTTCTTCGGCAAAGGTACCCAGCGATGAGACAGGCGAATAACGTTTATAGCGTTGAGCAATTGTTCCCAGCGAATCAATTTTCAGCAAAGAAAAAACCGGCAATAGTTCCGTTTCATATAAATGATCGGCCACTTGCATGATTTCAAACAGGTTGAATGCCAATGCCGGACTATAACCAGCCGCCCTGTAACATTCCAGGCCTAACGAATCAGCTTCGAATTCGTGTAAGCGCGACTGTTCGCGTTCGGCGTAAATGCTTGGCAACAACAATTCGTTCAACGCTGTTACCTGTCCGTATTCCTGTCGCTGGATGCGATTGATTTCATCATTTAACTGTGTATCTGTTTGACGACGCACATTGGTGAGTATTTTCTGCTGCGAATGCTTGCGTAGGTTGTGTGATAATTCGTGAGCAATTACGAACGCCAATTGTTCTTTGTTACTCAAACGCGTTAACAAACCGATGTTTACGAAAATGATATTATCTCCTAACGTAAAGGCATTGAATACACAATGACGAAACAGCACCAGCTTACTGGATTGATCCAATTCATGATTGGAAGCCAGAATCTGAGTGAAAATAATATTGACTGAATCGAACAACGGACCTGAAAGAATGGCTTTATCGCTTTTAATCAAGGATTTTCCTGCCGCATACCTTTCACCATAAGCCTTCCGAAGCACCGAACGTTGTTGCAAAGTCAATTCTTCATCTGCCAGCAAATCGAGTTGTTTGTTGTATTCGCTTTGAAGTAAATCGAGTAAAACTTCTTTATCTGCCGTATCCAAGGCCGGTTCAAAACGCAGAGCATCAACGGTTGTCTGTCCGTATAAGACTGATAACGAACAGAGTAAAACTAGACTAACAAGAAAACTGATTTTCACGGTGATTATGCTTACAGTAACAAAGTTAAGATAGTTTTTAAAATGGTGAAGAGGTGATATTCACGACAAATTGTTTAAGGTCACAGATTGTTGCCTTAAAGATTTATAAATTCGCCGTTTTGCCCTTCCTAAATTCCTCCTTATCTTCGTACTCTTAACTCTCAATGTGCATGAACACCGCTGGCGAATTACAGATTTACAATAGTCTTTCAGGTCAAAAAGAACGTTTCACACCCATTCACGCAAACCGCGTGGGCTTGTATGTGTGTGGACCAACGCTCTACAGCGAACCGCACATGGGTAATATGCGCACCTTTATCAACTTCGATATGGTGTACCGCTATTTGCTCAAATTGGGCTATGAGGTGAAGTATGTGCGCAATATTACCGATGCCGGACACATTACCAACAGCGCAGGTGAAGCCGTTGACAGCATTGGAAAAGCCGCGCGTTTGGAACAAGTGCAATCGCTGGAAATTGTGTACAAATACAATGTGAAATTCCAGGAATTGCAACGCATTTACAACATGCTTCCGCCAAGCATAGAACCTACAGCAACCGGACACATTCAGGAACAAATCGAAATCATTGAACAAATTCTGAAGAACGGATTTGCTTACGTAGTAAATGGTTCGGTGTATTTTGATGTGAAAGCCTACAGCCAACAATACAATTACGGCATTTTGAGCGGTCGGAAAATCGATGAACTCGAAGAAGAAACCCGCGAATTGAACGCACAAGAAGAAAAACGTTTCTTCGCTGATTTTGCTTTGTGGAAAAAAGCCAATGCCGACGATATGCAGATCTGGCGTTCACCTTGGGGCGACGGAAATCCGGGCTGGCACATCGAATGTACTGCCATGAGTACCAAGTACCTCGGACAAACATTCGACATTCACGGTGGCGGAATGGACCTTAAATTTCCACACCACGAAGACGAAATTGCCCAAAGTTGTGGCGCCATGGGTTGCAATCCGGCGAATGTCTGGATGCATGCCAATATGCTGAACGTGAACGGACAGAAAATGAGTAAATCGCTCGGAAACTTCTTCTTACCGAAAGAAATCGTGGAAGGAAGCACCAGCGTTTTCACGAAATCGTATACGCCCAATGTATTGCGTTTCTTCATGATGCAAGCACATTACCGCAGCACGCTCGATTTTACACAAACTGCATTGGATGCCGCTGAAAAAGGGTTTACCCGCTTATCAGATGCCTTGCAATTACTCGACAAAGTGCCGACAGCTGGTCAATCTTCTTTCTATGTAAATGACCTGATTGCGAGTTTCTATTCGGCGATGAACGACGATTTTAACGCACCGATTTTGGTTGCCAACTTGTTTGAAGCAGTGAAACGCCTCAACCTGATCAACGACGGAAAAGACAACATTACTGCCGACGATTTGGCTTTACTGAAAACCGAGATGCATTCGTTTACTTACGATGTGCTGGGTATTTTGCCGACAGGTGTTCAGAACAACGATTCCAAACTGGCTCCGGTAATGGATTTGGTGCTGGAATTGCGACAGCTTTCGCGCGAAAACAAAGACTGGACTACTTCCGATAAAATCCGCGACCAATTAACTGCCGCAGGAATTGTGGTAAAAGATGGCAAAGACGGCGTTACGTGGTCGGCTCAATAATTGAGGTATGAACGAACGCTTCGGGAAAAACTACAAACTGTGCAGTCAGAAAACCATTGAGCGTTTGTTCAAGGAAGGAAAATCCATTCGGCTGTACCCGTTTGTCGTACACTTCAAAGAGTTGGAATTGCCCGAAAATCAACCTTTTCAGCTCGTATTTTCAGCTCCGAAGCGCATTTTTAAGCCGGCACATGAACGAAATCGCATCAAACGTTTACTGCGTGAAACATTCCGAAAGAAAAAACTAATTTTGGAAGAATGGCTAAGTACAGAACACAAACAATTGGCTTTATTTGTGATTTATACAGCCAAAGAAGAATTACCATTGCAGAAATTGATGGTAAAAACGGAACAGTTATTGGAAAAGATAACGCAAGAATTGACACATGAAACACATCAAAAATAGCTTGAAAACGAGCATACTCGGAGTTGTATTCTCCCTGGTATTTTTCACCGGAACCGCTCAATCGAACGGATTCGAAGTATTGAAAAACCTGGAATTGATGGACCTCATCTACCAGCACATCGATATGTATTACGTAGATGATCCGCAACCTGGAGCAATGGGTAAAACAGCCATCGATGCGATGTTGAAGGAATTGGACCCGTATACGGTTTATTACCACGAATCGAATATGGAAGATTACCGCCTAATGACAACCGGTCAATACGGTGGAATCGGAGCGTTGGTGCGCAAAGTAGGCGATTATACCTATATCACCGAACCTTACGAAGGAAGTCCGTCGTTTAAAGCCGGAGCCAAAGCAGGCGACAAAATCCTTTCCATCGACAAAATCGACATGAAAGGAAAAGACAGCGAAGAAGTTTCCAACGCTTTAAAAGGTCCCAAAGGCTCAACGATCCAACTGGAAGTAGAACGCGCCGGCGATGTTCTCATTTTCCCGATAACCCGCGAAGAAATCAAGTTACAGGATGTTCCTTACTCTGGAATGCTCAACGAAAAAACAGGCTATATCAAACTCAACAGTTTCACCCAAACAGCTTCTGCAGAAGTGAAAACAGCATTTGAAGCGTTGAAACAAAAAGGAATGGAATCGTTGGTACTCGACTTGCGTGGAAACGGTGGCGGTTTGCTCATAGAAGCGGTACGCATCGTGAACATGTTCGTGAAAAAAGATCAAACCGTTGTAACAACCAAAGGAAGAATCAAAGACGAAAACCGCGTGTACAAAACCACAGAAGCACCAATGGATTTGACCATTCCGTTGGTTGTATTGATTGATGGCGGTTCGGCTTCTGCTAGTGAAATTGTTGCCGGAAGTTTGCAAGATTTGGACCGTGCGGTGATCATCGGAACCACTTCTTACGGAAAAGGATTGGTGCAACGTACCTTCGATTTGAAATATGGTTCTAAGGTGAAAATCACCATTTCAAAATACTATACACCCTCGGGTCGTTGTGTGCAGCGATTGGAATACTACGATCGTGAAGCTGGCGAAAAACCGCAAGTAATTTCAGATTCATTGCTCAAAACATTCGCCACCGCCAACGGAAGAAAAGTAATCGACGGTCGTGGAATTGAACCTGATTTGGTAGTTGATCAACTCAATTACAGTCGACTTACAGGAACCTTGGTGATCAGCAATATCATCTTTGATTTTGCCACCGATTTTGTGCGCAAACATCCTAATATCGGTCCGGCGCGCAATTACAAACTGACCGAAGAAGAATATGCCTTGTTCAAAGATTATGCTTTAAAGCAAGAATTCACCTATTCTACAGCATCAGAAGAGCAGCTCGAAAAAATGAAGAAAACAGCCGAAGAAGAAGGTTTTTATGGTGATATGAAAGCTGAATATGAAGCTTTGCTGGCTCGTGTGACTCCATCTAAAGACCGCGATTTGGAAAAATTCAAGGCTGAAATCATCGATATTCTTTCCAATGAAATCGTTTCACGCTATTATTACCAAAACGGGAGAGCCGAGCAAGCATTTCAAGAAGACCGCGACGTGAACAAAGCATTGGAAGTTTTACTGGATAAAAAAATGTACAATACTATTCTTGGATTTTAAACGTTAATTCAGGAAACTGCAAACTACATTATGTTGGATCGCCTGACGGGTAAATCCGTTCATTTATACGTTCATCTATTTAGCTGTATTGGTCTTGCCGGAGGGTTGCCCGCCAGTAAAATTCCACTTTCGCTTGCAACGATGTTGTTATTTTTGAACATGCTGCTCGAAGCAAAGTTCAAGGACTATTGGCATAACCTGAAAACCAATAAACTGGCTTGGGGATTGTGGTTATTTATTGCCTGCGAATGGATTTCCTTGTGTTGGACCAACGATTTTGGGTATGCTTTGCACGATTTCAACACCAAATTACCGCTCTATTCTATTCCTTTGGTATTGGTGGCAAAACCCATCACAGAGCGGAAGCATCTTTACATTATTGGGACATTTTTTCTGGCCAGTGTCTTTGTGATTTCATTTATCAATGTGGGCAGTTACCTGCATTGGTGGGGCAACAAAACCTACGATGATATCCGCGGACTGTCACTTTTCGGTTCACACATTCGCTTTGCGCTGATGGTAGTGATGGGAATTGCCCTGTGCATCGCTTGGTTCATCGAACGACTTCCTTATCGCATTGTTCCATTGATATTGATCGTTTGGTGGTTGTGGTACACCTATTTTTCGCAAATTATTTCCGGGTACCTTTCTGCAGGAGTTTTGCTACTGGTAAGCGCACTTTTTTTGCTTTATTCGTTGAAAAAACGGTGGCTCAAAAACGCCTTGTTGCTGACGGGATTTCTCGTTATCGTAGGTTTTAGCTGGTGGATCGTTACCTTTTTCCAACCTACCCCACACCGAATCTCGTTGAAAAATCCGGATCAGTACACGGTAAACGGCAATTGGTACAGAACAGATACAGACTACGTAATTTGGGAAAACGGTTATCCGGTTGTTGCTTTTTTAAGTGAAGTGGAACTTGAAAAAGCGTGGAATGAAGTTTCCACTATCGATTACAAAACCGGAAAAGACAACAAACAACAACCGCTTTCCCTCACCTTGTGGCGTTACATGTCGTCGAAAGGTTTGCGTAAAGATTCCCTCGGATTTTGCTCCATGTCGAAAACAGATATCCGGTTTGTTGAAAACGGTTTTGCATCGGTTTGTCTGGCAAAAGGTGGTTTTATGGCTCGTTTGTACGGGTTGAAACACCAACTCGAACATCCTGAAAATCCTAACGGCCATTCGCTTCTGCAGCGTCTCGAATATTGGAAAGCAGCCCGTGCTATCATTTCGGAACATTGGTTTTTGGGAGTCGGATCGGGTGATGTAGACAACTGTTTTAAAACCTATTACGCTACGCATTCAACTTTGTTAGAACCCGAATTACAACTCCGAGCGCATAATCAGTACATGACTTCCTGGATCAGTTCAGGCATGTTCGGGTTGATCGGATTTTTGGCTTGGTGGTTCTTTTTTCTGCGTGCCGGATGGAAAAAACGTTCGTTTATCGTGGTGGCTTTTGCCGGAATCGCATTGAGTTCTTTCCTCATTGAAGACACACTGGAAACCTTGATGGGCGTGGTTTTTATATCGCTTTTTTATGGGTTGCTGGTCGGCAATCAAAAAATTTGGCCAACGGATCGAGCGTAACCTTTACCGTTTTTCGACATTAACCCCAAAAAGCCTCTATGCGTGTTTATTCTCTCTTTTTCGTCGTATTATTTTGTCAGACTGCTCTTTTTGGTCAGGAATTACTGAAACAAACAAAAGTCGATTCCATTTCGGTATTATTTGATTATGGAAGTTCGGCCATAAAGAACAAAACACAGCTTTTGCAACAACTCAACGCACTCGATGTGGGAAATAACGGTCGAATTGAACTTTTCGGTTATACCGATACAATCGCCAGCATTGCTTCCAATCGACAATTGGCATTTCAGCGAATGGCAGTGGTGACCAAAGTTTTGAAAAATTCCAAGCTGAAAAAGTGTGTGATCGACAGCACCAACCACAATGAAACGCACGGAAATCGTTCGTTGCCCGATGCACAATTCAGACGTGTCGACATTCTGCTTTACAAAATTGAACCGACCTTCGAGATGGGTTTACCGATCAACCTGAAAATCAATTTTGAGCCGGGAACCGATAATTTATTAGCAAGCTCAACGCCAACCCTCGTCAAACTGAAAACCTTGCTTGAATTGGATCCGGGTTTGATCATTCAACTCAACGGGCATGTGTGTTGCGATAACGATCAGGTTCTTTCGGATAAACGGGCCGAACGGGTGAAATCATACCTAATTGAAAACGGAATTTCTGCAAAACGGATGAGTTGTCGTGGTTTTAGTAATTCTCAACCGCTGGTGGAAGAAAGTTCCGAAGAAAATATGGCCATTAACCGCCGGGTGGAAGTGGTTTTTAGTAGACCTTAGATTTATTGAAATAGTCATACTAAGGTGTTCGAGATGCAGTGATTAATTCATTTTGACACTCTGAATCCATTTATTTCAGAGAGGAGTAAGTAATATACCTAACTTGTTTCCCGGTTAGTAATATACCTAACTTGCTGAAAAAATGATTAGGGTGAAAACAATTGATGCCTAATCGAAACCATCACCACTTTTTCGCGTATGCCCTTAAGAAAAGACTATCTTTGCACCGTCTAATCGTTAAGACAGTTATTAATCCCGAGGTATCATGCGTTTTGAACTCACCAAAGAATTTCTTGAGCGCATCCGACAAGCAATTGTTTCGGAAGATACCGTATGGATTTTAGAGCACGTTTCAGACTTACACTTTGCCGACATTGCCGAAATCATCGATGAATTATCGATGGAACAAGCACGTTTTCTGTACTATCAACTTTCGGAAGACTTACAGGCCGACGTGTTGATGTATCTGGAAGAGGAAGTCCGCGACCGTTTTGTAGCCTCACTTTCATCGAAAGAAATTGCCGAGCAACTCGAAAATCTCGATTCGGATGATGCCGCCGATATCTTGATGGAATTTCCTGATGAGAAGATTCAGGAGGTTATCTCGCAAATGGAGGATGACGAAGCGGCTGATGATATCGTTGACCTCCTCAACTACGACGAAGATACTGCCGGTGGACTCATGCAAAAAGAGTTTATTCAAGCCCGATTGGAGTGGCCGGTGAATCGCGCGTTGGTCGAATTGCGCCGTCAGGCTGAAGATGTGGAAAAAGTCTATACCATTTATGTGGTTGACGAACTGAATAAATTGGTTGGTGTGCTTTCGCTCAAACGCCTATTGTTTGCCAAGCCGAAAACTCAAATTCGCGACTTATTCGAAGAAAAGAATCTCATTTTTGTCAAAACCAATGATTCGAGTGAAAAAGTAGCACGAGTGATGGACAAATACGGTCTGGTTTCGGTTCCGGTAGTCGATTTACAAAACAAATTGGTCGGTCGTATTACCATTGATGACGTGATCGATATCATCAAAGAAGAAGCCGACAAAGATTTCCAATTGGCATCAGGTCTCTCCGAAAAAGTAGAATCCAATTCCACCATTTGGCGTACATCACGTGCGCGTTTGCCTTGGTTGCTCATAGGTATGCTAGGCGGAATTTTGAGCGCTCAGGTGATTTCCAAGTTTGAAGGAAACATCACTCATTTGCCGGCTTTGGCGTTTTTCATTCCGTTGATTACAGCGATGGGCGGAAATGTCGGTGTACAATCTTCAGCTATTGTGGTGCAATCACTGGCCAAAGGCAATGACCCGTTTGACAGTATTTTGCAAAAGGTTGGAAAAGAAGCACTTCTCGGATTATTAAACGGCGTGCTTTGCGCCACACTTATTTTCGGAATTGCCTACCTGTTCAACAATGTTGATCTGGCTTTCGTGGTAAGTATCTCGTTATTTACTGTTATTGTATTCGCAGCCGTTTTCGGCACCATGATTCCCTTGGTGTTGAATCGTTATAAAATCGATCCGGCGCTCGCCAGTGGTCCATTCATCACCACCCTCAACGACGTTTTGGGCTTGTTTATCTACTTCACCGTTGGGTTGTTGTTGATCAATTAATCGTTAATCCGTAGCCACGGATATTTTTTTGTTTCCCACTAATGAACGAATGAAGAACTACATTTGATAAAATGCGAATGTGAAACGTTGTTTCCACGAATGAGACGGTAATTCAAATCTGTAATTAGTTATACAGACAAGGTTTGATTCGTAATAAATTGTAGTTGGCTCGTCATTTGCAGCGGCGGATGACAGAAAAAACAATCAAGTCTATTTTTTCCATCAACAAAATGACCATCAATCACTTGCGATTTCACGTAACGCAGACAGCGCAAAAAAAGATGCGTCTGAAAAATCCAAACCTAAAGAACCCCCGTAGCTTATTCAAAATCAATAACTCAAACAAACGATTATGAAAAAGCACATTTTAACAGCAGGATTGGTAGTAGCAAGTTTAGTAATGTCATTTACGGCTTCGGCACAAGAAACAACAAACGTTGGCGGTCAACAAATGTATCCTGCCAAAAACATCATTGAAAATGCGGTAAATTCTGCAGATCATACCACATTGGTTGCGGCAGTGAAAGCAGCAGGTTTAGTAGAAACACTTCAAGGAACAGGTCCTTTCACCGTTTTCGCTCCGGTAAACGACGCCTTTGAAAACCTTCCTGAAGGAACAGTAGAAATGTTATTGAAACCTGAAAACAAAGGTACATTGACAACCGTCTTGACATACCATGTTGTAGCAGGAAAAATGGATTTCAACACGATTAGCGCTGCTATCAAAAAAGGAAAAGGCATGGCAACAATGACTACCGTGAGCGGTGGAAAATTGATCGCTAAAATGAACGGAGCGCACAACATCACCATCACAGACGAGAACGGAAACACAGCAAACATCACTACTTACGATGTGTACCAGTCAAATGGTGTGATTCACGTCATCGACAAAGTGGTAATGCCAAAAATGTAATTATCTGCGCTTATATGATGCTGAGGTCTTCCTTTTTACAATGCATCGACATACGTCATTAACAACAAACGAAACAACACATTTCTCACTTTCTCTCCGAGGAAGGCCTCAGTAAATCGCAGTCATTAAATCCTCTTTTCGAGTGGGTTGGTTACAATGTCGAAGAGCATCGGTTGATTTTTCAGCCGGTGCTTTTGGTTTTATTTCTCGAGAAACAATACATTTCGATTTAAGATTTCACGTTCTTCATTACAACTAGTAAACCAAATTGGTTACTTTTTTGTGCAATTGTAAACTAATTGGTTTACTTCACTGCTTTCCCAACGGGGACATTAGCCCGCTACTAACATTTGCCCAAAACTAAGATCAACAACTGCCTTACCTTCAACTATTTTTACTATTATTGATCCAACAATAACTACGGAGCACACGCTTGTGGCTGATTCACGGATAGGAAGGGGATTTTAAGATAAAAATGAGATTAGTAATCCAGTAATAGTCATTTGTAAGTGTTTATCTTGTTTCGTCAATTATTAAGTTACCAGACTATAAGACAACACCAATATGAAAGCAGGAAATATAAAAGGGGCATTACTTGAGTATGTTGTTCGACAATTATTGAAAAATTGTGGCTTTACAAATGTTCGAGCAGACAACTTGTTTTCTTTTGAGAGAGGCGGTCTTTTTTTCATTAATGGCAAAGGCGCAGCGCATGATGCCGATATAATTATGAATCCGCCTATCCAAATGCCGTTTGCTTATCCTACTCAATTATTATTTGAATGCAAGGCATATCGATCAATTACTAGTCTAACTTTCGTAAGAAATGCACTTGGACTAAGAAGTGACCTAAACGATTTTGAAATTGTTACACGAGACAGTCTATTAAAAAGACAAAATAATAAACGCGCCGCATATGCTATTGATGCTCGAACGAGATTTTTATATCAAGTTGGGGTAGCCTCAGTGAATGAGTTTAGCAAACCAGCTTTAGAGTATGCATCTAACAATAAGATTCCTTTACTTTCACTAAGCTGGTTCCTCGGAACAAATACAATAAATGACTTTAATAGAATTGACCAACCTCTAATTGACAGCTTTCAAGAAGATGAAATTCAAAATCTTTACGACTTTCTAAAAGATCGAGAAGGAAATTTACATGATCACAAATATCAAAGAGCTTATGATTTCTTAAGGGGCGATAACATCATAGGTAACATCGTGACATTTTCAAATACTGTTTTGCGTTATTCCTACGTTGGTTTGCTGGAAACTGGCGACATGGTTTTTTTATTCTCAAGAACAAGAACAGAAGAGAATATCCTCAATAGTCAAAACAATTATGGGACGTTTTCTGCTTTAAAAGCAGAAATACATTGGATTGCGGATAGACCCAATGTTTGGACTTTAAGAGTCTATAACCCAAGAAATAGAGAACAACAAACTGATTTTGATTTCTATGTTCCCAAAAGAATATTTAGCCATTGGAAATCCTTTAACTTTGACAAATCAGTCGCCCTTGACATAAAACAAAACTTTTTTTCAAAGATTTTTGTATTTAATCAAAGAAATAATCCAGAAGCTCCTTTTACAATTATCAATATTGACAAAGAATGGTTAGAACAGGCAAGACAACAATTAACTGAAGACGAAGAATAAAAAGGTATTGCCAAAAAACGTTGCCTATTGCTAAACGCTGACAACAGACACTATGGACAAGTTATTAAATAAATGGTATTTCGGCTTAATCGCAATACCGATTTTTATTAACCTTTTGACAAATTCTATTGGTTGCCAGACTTATTTAAAGAATGGACTACGACAGTTATTGCAACCCTTTCGTTTTTGACAATAATCCTCTCAACTGAGCATATTTTACTTTTGAGAAAAATTAAAGAGATTGAATTTCAACCAAAAAAGAGCGACAAAAAAATAATCAAACATTTGTTGGCTATTATTGACATTAATGCTTTTCATGAGGGCATTAAAAACCAAGACAGTTGGTATGGTTACAAACAAGAAGCTATTTATAAAACAATTGACTTTGCACAAGAAGTTGGACTTATTAGTAACAAGACGTCTGACAAAAAGCTAAATGATTTACTGTTTGACCTAAAGAACGCAATTGACGAATTTAACTCATATAGTTCGACACCGTTATACAGAAATGGAGACAATTGGTTCTCCCCTTCAAAGGACACTGACTTCAACATAGAAAAAGCCAACTTTGCTCAGCCAATTATGAACGCAAAGGCTGAAATTGCATTTAATAAACTGACACTGCTTTTGGACTATTTGAAACACAAAAACTACTTAGAATAATAAGAAGCACTAAGTATAACAAGTATTTGGCAAATCGTTGATACCAACCGATACCATACAAAATAACCCGTAAAACCTATGTTTCCTATGTGCCCTACTGTGGTTAATTTCCCATATTCCCATCTAACCCCACACTTTGAGTTTCAAGCCAATTCCTTTCATTACCTTTGCCAAAATTTCCCGCATGACATTTCACGATTTAAACATAAAGAAACCGCTCCTCAACGCGCTCGATGAATTGGGCTATACAACGCCCACGTCCATTCAGGCCAAAGGATTCTCCGTGATGATGTCGGGAAAAGACGTGATCGGGATAGCCCAAACCGGAACCGGTAAAACCATGGCTTACCTCTTGCCGGCCCTGTGCCAATGGCAATTTTCCAAAGAACCACATCCGCAGATTTTGATTGTGGTGCCAACCCGCGAGTTGGTGGTGCAAGTGGTGCGCGAAGTGGAGAAACTAACGCCCAACATGAGCGTGGTTGCCGGCGGCGTGTACGGTGGAGCCAATATCAATACCCAAGCAGCCATGGTGTTGCAAGGATTGGATGTGTTGGTGGGAACTCCCGGTCGTTTGCTCGATTTGGCGCTGAAAGGCTCCTTGCAGTTAAAACACATCAAACGTCTGGTCATTGATGAAGTGGATGAAACCTTAGGCCTTGGTTTCCGTCCGCAATTGACGCGTTTGTTTGAATATTTACCGGCCAAACGTCAGAACTTAGTGTTCTCGGCCACGCTTTCGGAAGAAGTGGAAGCGTTTTTGGATGAGCATTTTAATCACCCGACCAAAGTAGAAGCTGCTTCTGCTGGAACGCCCTTGGAACAAATCAGTCAGTTGGCATATCATTTGCCGAATTTCCATACCAAGGTAAATTTGCTGAAACATTTATTGGCTTCCGACAGCGGCATGAACAAAGTTTTGGCGTTCGTTTCCAGTAAAACCCTCGCCGATTTGTTGTTTGATGAGATGGAACCCGTTTTGGAACACGAAGTCGGGGTGATTCACTCCAACAAGTCACAAAATTTCCGTTTTAACTCCGTAAATCACTTCCAAAATGGCATTTACCGTTTGCTCATCGCTACCGATTTGATTGCGCGTGGTTTGGACATTACCGAAGTATCGCATGTGATCAATTTTGATATTCCGGAAGTCACCGAAAATTACATTCACCGCATCGGTAGAACGGGGCGTGCCGATCAAAAAGGACAATCCATTTCGTTTATCACACCGGTTGATGAAGCGCGCGTTGCGGACATCGAAGCGTTTATGCAATTCAACATTCCGCTGGCTGAATTACCTGCCGAAGTGGAAATTTCGGATGTGCTAATCGAGTATGAAAAACCGCGCGAAGTAATGCCGAATGTCTTGGTAAAACTCCCGAAACGCGAAGATGTTGGTCCGGCTTTCCACGAGAAAAAAGCGAAGAACAAAAAAACCAACATTCGCAAAGATCACAAGGAAGAAATGATGAAAAAATACGGGAAACGCCAAACCCGCGGACAAAAAACAACGAAAAAACGTTGATATGGTTGTCGTGGCGTGTCGCGACACGTCCCTACAACCAAACCCGTTTTTCCCGGTTCCACGTACGCACGTTATCCAACATTTTATCCAAGGTCTGTGGGTATTCGATTTCTTCCTTCTGCAACGGATAATTCTCCTCGTCGAAGGTATAATTGGTCTCATAATAGTATAAACTCGCGCCCGGATTGGAACTCACATGAATCCGATTGGCAGCGCCGTTTTCGTGAAATGAAACCACTTCAGTGAAAACAGTATAATCGCGGCGCACATCTTCGAAAGTAAACGTCACTTCGCCATTGATGGCATAACAGATCACTTCGCGCTGGTTGTTTTTCCAGGGCGTGATGCGCACGGCTACTTTTTGGGTTCCGGTGAAATAATGAACTGACCCTTTGTCGTTGTTTGTCAGAACAGGTTGCTCAACGGGAGTATCTACAATAGTTACCGGGTTTACGGCTGAATCGCTGATGTTGGACTTTGCTTCCGGTTCTCTGATTTCGGGCTGTAGCTCTTCGGTTTCCAGCCGTCGCCGAGCATCAGGTCCTTGCTGGGTTGTTTCCGGCAAACTGACCGCTTCACGATCAGACGGAGTTCCACATGATGTGAAAACAATCAAACCAACCAAACCGAAAAAGGCACGTTTCATATCCGTTTTTTCGGGGAATAAATCAATTATCGCGCCATGTTGCACGGGAAATTCAAAAAAACGTGATGTTGGTGATGTTGTCATTGACGATATTATCGTCAAATATATTGTGTAGTAGCGCGGGATGCGTCCCGCGCCTACACAATCATTCAACCGTTTCTAACCCGAATTTCTCGCCTTTGTCCACCGCCGGAATACCTTCTTTCAACCAAACCGGCATCGGTGCTCCCAACAGGTAATAATCGAAATACTGACGCATACGAATGCTCAAATCAATGCGGTTGGCATTGCGCATCACGTTGTGATCTTCTCCGTTGTAATTCAGTAACCAAACCGGTTTTTGCAAACGGCGCAGACCCATGTATAATTCAATTCCCTGATACCATGGAACGGCTCCGTCCATATCGTTGTGCATGATCAATAAAGGCGTTTTTACTTTCGGCAAGTGAAACAACGGGCTGTTTTCCATGTACAACTCGGGTGCTTCCCAAATGGTTTTCCCGATGCGACTTTGTTGGTGTTCGTACTGAAACTGACGACTCAAACCGCTTCCCCAACGAATTCCGCCGTAAGCCGAAAACATATTGCTCACCGCCGCTCCGGCCATTGCTGCTGCATAACGGTCGGTCATGGTAATCAGTTGAGCAGTTTGGTAACCACCCCAGCTTTGACCTTGCAAGCCCAATCGTTTTGGGTCGATGTTGGAATATTTCCGCAATACGGCATCGGTTCCACTCATGATACAATCATACGCTCCGTTGCCTGGATGACCTGTTTTGTAACGAATGTCCGGAATAAACACCACATAGCCCGCAGAGGCATATTCTGTCGGGAAGATGATCGATGCTGTTGGTTTCGGTGCGTAGTGATTGTGAATTTCGTCGGAATACAATTCGTAGAAATACACCAACAACGGGTATTCTTTGTTGACATCAAAATTCTCCGGTTTATAGATCAATCCTTGTAGTTCAAGACCATCGTAACTTGTCCAGTTGATCAATTCCACTGTCGACCAATTATATTCCGATTGTTGCGGATTTGTCAACGAAATTTGTTTTTCAGGCGCGCCCGCTTTCATGGAAATATACGCATCCGGATAGTCGGCATTCGAATGGCGTTGAAACAAAATTGTTTGTGCGTTTTTGGCGCGTTTCAGTCCAACATAATTGTGATTGGAACCCGCAATCAAGGTATAACTCAGGTTTGGAAACGAACCCGAAACACGGTAGATGTTCGTTGCTTTAGTTTGCTGATTAAACTGCGTGAGGCATAAATTATCGGGATAATACAACGATGAATCGGATACGAAATTCGAAAGCGTGTAACGGTAATTGGTATCGCCTTCGCGCTCACGCAAACGTTGGGTTACAGACGTCAATCGGGTTGATTTGTAATCGTAGTACCAAATATCGTGTTCGGATTGTACCAAAACACCCGACTCGTTTCCGGTCCAACCCACAATTCCGATTGGCGTTGGAATGGTTGGATTTCCGTTTAAATCTTCCCACCAATTGGTTTTTACAGAACACGTGAGACAGCTTTCAACTTCTACGTCCACATCCATTGAATACCAATGGCGGTTCATTTCGTTGTAATACACAAAATACCTTCCTGATGGCGAAAGTGACGCATCAAACACTGTTTCATCGCGCAAGGGCAATATATTTCCGTTACTCAAATCAATGCGGTAATAATTGGCCGGAAGCGGCACGCGCCAGTTTTCAGCTTCGTGTTTCTCATCATTGATCGCCAATGCAAATCGATTGGTTGCTCTGGACGGAAATTGCAAATCGAGTGAATCGCGACCAATCTGCACCGTTTTTTTATCGGAAAGTGTGTAGATATAAGCATTATAATCATTCTCATCGCGTTTCAATTCAGACAATTGTTGCGGTTGAATGCGGTCATCCTGCCAATGCCACACGTCGATTTTCACCTTTTCTGCTTCGGTAAGCGTGTCTTTAAAATCTTTTTTAGGGGCATTCCATACACCAAATTGAATGTACGATTCATCTGGTGAAATCTTTGGTTTGGCGTGATTGGAAAGCGTGCGATTGGTTTCGAAACGTTGTGAAGTATCGGCAAAAACCGTCCAGTTATCAGATGTGCAATCAAACACAAATCCAGACCATCGTTTTTCTTCGGTGGTATCAGTGGTGTACAAACCAACAAGGTATTTGTTACTGGTTCCAAAATTCACTTGATTCAATTCCGTATACCGGTTCGGTGTTTTCCATGTTTTTTTATCGGAAGTTGAAAGCACATTCAATCGCACGGAATCTTTCTTGAATTTCTGTTGTTCCGAATAGGAAACATAAGCTCCGTTTTTAGAGATGTCAAACTGTGTGACATTGCGGTAATACGTTGTTTTGCTAGCTGGATTCCAGACACCCAATACTTTTCCGTCGGTTTTTAGCGGTCCGTTTTTCTTGGTGAGTTTGGCTTCTTTTTTCAGTTCTTTTTTCGACAAATAACCCTTTGGCAACTCGTTGGATGTTGAAAGATAAGCCAGCCAATCGCTTTCGGCACTCACTTTAAACTCTTTCACTTTGGCGATTTTCACCAATGAATCTTTGGCACACAACCAGATTCCAAGTGAATCTTTCGGCAATTTTTCTTTCGGTGTTTTATTGAGTTCACACTTTCTGAGTGTATCAAAAGTCGGGGTGATTTTAAACGCCAAAAAACTAGATGTGCCAGAAAATTGGGGTTCTACACCTCTAGCAACCGAATCTTTTTTACCTGTTTCGTTGTTGATGATGAACAAAAATCCATCGCCACGATGCGGTTTTATGGTGTAAACACTGTATTTCCCATCGGGTGATAAAAGTAGATCGCCGATCTTTTTCCAATCGTTGTAGATACTCGGATCGATGGTTTTCTTTTGCGCGAAGGCAGAGAAAGAAGTGAAAAATAAGCTCAGGAGTAGAATTGCTTGTCCGTATTTCATCGCTATTGAAAATGAATCTTGTAAGGTCGTAAATATAAATACTTAATTCGGTGGAGTATAGTCCATTTTTATAGTTAATGCGTTTTTTAAGTTGGAGTGTTATTGAAGTGTTGCTACGGTTCACAAGTAAAATCCCTAAATTCGAAGCAGAAACTTAGACTAAAAGACTTTAGACAGAAGTCAATAGAGTTGAGACAAGGTCCTGTCTATTGTCACCTGTGTTTTAGTCTCAAGTCTTTTTAGTCTTATAATAGCATGAAATTAACTCGGTACTTTTTTCTCTTAATTGCATTAATAGTTGCGAATAATCTCAAAGCCCAAAGACAATGGGTCATTTTTCCGCAGCCAAATGAGATCATAACAAACGAACAATCCTACGAACTAAATGGCAAAATTCGTTGCGTTCCTAACGAAGAAGAGAAACTAGCAATCGCAGTAATGCAGCCGCAATTTACCTTATTTCATGAGTTGACGTTTAAGGAAGTTACTGCCGATTCTGTGCAAGATTTGCGCTTCTATTATCAACCACGGCTCCAAAAAGAGAACTACCAGCTCGAAATTACAGCTAGAGGAATTACCATCAAATACGGTGATCGTAACGGATTGATTTACGCATTGCAAACGTTGGATCAGTTGATGGATGATCAGTCAAAAGTGGTTGAAATGAACGGTTTACAAATCATCGATTACCCCCGATTTGCATACCGCGGCGTTCACCTGGATTGTAGTCGCCATTTTTTTACAATTCCTGAAATCAAAGCGTTTTTGGATCAACTGTCAGCGCTCAAATTCAATACCTTTCATTGGCATTTGACCGATGATCAAGGCTGGCGATTGGAAATCAAACAATACCCCAAACTCACTGAAATTGGTGCGTGGCGCGATAGCACGGTAATCGGTCATTATAGCCGAAGTCCGCGTGAATATGATCATATTCGTTACGGTGGATTTTATACGCAAGACGAGGCTCGCGAGATTGTGCGTTATGCCGCCGAAAGAGGAATTACAGTAATGCCGGAAATTGAGCTTCCCGGTCATGCACGCGCCGCTTTGGCTGCTTATCCTGAAATGGGTTGTACCGGCGAGCAATTGCCCGTAGAAGGACTTTGGGGAGTTTTCGACGATGTATTTTGTACGCAACCCGAAACCATTCAGTTTTTGAAAGACATTTTAGCCGAAGTCATTGCCATTTTTCCTTCCGAAACCATTCATGTGGGTGGCGATGAATGCCCGAAAACACGTTGGGATGTGTGTCCGAAATGCCAAAAAGTGCGCACAGAACAAGGCTTGCACGATAGCCACGAATTGCAAAGTTATGTCATACGCGAAATGGAAGCTTTCCTGAATGACAACGGACGAAAACTGATGGGTTGGGACGAAATTCTGGAAGGCGGTTTGGCTGAAAACGCGCAAGTAATGTCATGGCGTGGTACCGAGGGTGGAATTGCTGCTGCAAAAATGCATCATCCGGTGGTGATGACTCCCGGTTCTCACTGTTATTTCGATCATTATCAAAGTACCAATCCCAGCGAACCACTCGCAATCGGAGGATACACGCCGCTTGAGAAAGTATATGCTTTCGAACCGATTCCTGAAGGATTAAAAGTGGATGAACAAACCTATATTTTGGGTGCGCAAGCCAATATCTGGACCGAATACCTACCGGATATGAAAAGCGTTCAGTACAATACTTTTCCGCGATTGGTAGCCATGTCGCAGGTACTTTGGACGGTTGATAAACCACAGTACAGTTCATTTATAAGTCGAATGGCGATTGATTACCTTCCGCGGTTATATGAACAGGAAATTACCTATTCTACTGCCTTTCTTGATCCTACTATTACCCTCAATCCTACAGAATCGGGCTTGAATTATTCCTTTCAAAGCAATGTAGGGTCAATTTGGGTCAACGGAAACTCGGAAAACACGCTCAAACTCAACCGAACACCTGCCCCACAATTTATTACTGCATTCGTGGAAAGTGATTACCGCGATGAAATTAGCCGTGAATTGAACTTTGAGTTCGTCACCCATCCCTTGATTGGTAAACCCGTTCATTTCATCACTCCACCAAGCAAAAGCTACAATCACCACGACAGTTTGGGATTGACAGACGGCGTTCAGGGAACAACTCCGTGGAAAGGTAGTCAATGGCTCGGATTCTCCTATGATACCATTCAATTTTCCATTGATTTGGGTGAGATAACCGTATTCAATCACTTTCAAGCCGGATTTTTAGAAGATCAGGGTTCTTGGATTTATTATCCGAAGACACTTATCATCGAAACCAGCACTGACGGAAAAAAATTCAAGCAACACAAAGCGTATGACATCAATAAAAAGGTGGTGAACTGGGAAAAGAAATGCAAAGCGAAAGTTGTTCGTTTCACCGTGATCAATGTTTCGAAAATACCACAGGGCAAACCCGGCGCGGGAAATACACCCTGGACGTTTATTGATGAAATAATGATCTACTAGTATAATCATGGAAATAGAATTGTGTGTCGCTTCGCTGGAAGCAGCCCGTTTGGCAAGTACGCTTCCCATTCAGCGAATTGAAACCTGCGTGGCGCTAGAGCAAGGCGGGTTGACACCCACAACCGGAATGGTTTCTTGGATTCATAATACCTTTCATGAACTGGAACAACATGTCTTGATTCGTCAACGAGCAGGTGGTTTTCATTATTCGTACGATGAAATTGTGGTCATGCGCAATGACATTCTTGAATTTCAGCGTTTGGGTATCAAAGGAGTAGTGATTGGAGCATTAACAGCCGACAAAAAGCTCGACAAAGATGCCTTAGGAGCTTTGCAACGTGCTGCCGGAAGCATGGATTTGACGTTCCACCGTGCTTTTGATGAAGTCGGTGATTGGAAAACCACCATGGATCAACTCATCAACATGGGTTTCAAGCGCATTCTCACCAGCGGTCAAGCAACTTCTGTCAACGAAGGATTAGCCACTTTGGAAGAAATGGTAGGTTATTCCAACGGACGGATTGAAATCATGGCAGGAGGTGGTGTGCGTGCAAACAACATTCGATCCGTGAAAGAAACCGGCGTTTCCGCCATCCATTTTTCGGGAACCAGCTCACAGTCCATTGATCCTGAAAGTCGTTTTTCAACGGTGATCAGCAAAGTGGATGAACAATTGATCCGGGAAATGCTTGCAGTGGTTATCTAACATGAGCCTCTCTCTTAGAGCACTTTAAGGTCACAAAAAAGGCCCGCGACGAATCACGAGCCTTGATTTTATCTTAACCTAGTCGGTTAGTTTTTCGTAATCTTCATGGTTTGAATACGACCGCCAACCTGAACATTTAAGAAGTAAACTCCTTTGCTTTCGCGTGATAAGTCTATTGTCATTGAATCGGTTGTAAACTGCGATTGCATGCGCACCAAACGACCTGTTACATCCGTTACAGTCAATTCCTGAACAGGTACCATAACTCCAAACGAAACGGTAATGATACCGGTTGTTGGGTTCGGATACAATTGAATAGCCAAATCATCAAATTCACCCATACCAACTAAGTTATAAGCAACACAGGTACTAGTTCCCGAACAACCGTTTGCTGCGGTTACCTGAACAGCGTAGCTTCCGTTGACAGTTGGCGTAAACGTTTGTGAAGTTTCACCCGGGATTGCAGCATTTCCGTTGTTACAATCAAGCCATTGGTAGGTTGCACCGTTTTGGCTGGAAGAAAGAATTCCATTTGTAAGCGTTGTGGCAGTATTCACCGTATTTTGAGTTACGGAAACACTTTGACACGTTCCGGCAGTAACACAACCACCTTCACCACGTACGAAATACGTCCCTGCTGTTGATACATTTAACGTTGTACCAGATCCTACGGATGTTCCTCCGCAAGAACCGCTGTACCATTGCCAGTCGGTTGCATCATTCAAGTTACCCGATGCAATGGTCAATGTGGTGTTTCCACCCGCACAGAAAGATGTTGTTCCGCTGATTGTTGGGCTATCAGGATCGTTACAAGGAATAGAAGGTGTGTAGCAAATTTCCAATCCCCAAGACGCCAAACTACCTCCATCCTGGTTGGCAGCATCAGATACGGTAAGTGTCCAAGTTCCGAACATATTTTCACCATCAAAAGCTGAAAGTGTGCCTGTTGGTTGGTAGGCATTTCCATCAGTTGGTGGGCATGGTAGCGTTGCAGAAGCTGCTTCGTCGTCCAGCACGATATCAAAATCATTATTGTTGGTACAAATACCACCAAAAAGTGTCACAACCGTTCCTTGAGGAGAAGTAATGGTGAAGCTCAAATCTTCGATGTAAGTATGCGTTCCCGCAAGGTTCACCACATTCAAATCATTGATGGTGGCATTGGTAGGAATCACAAGCGTTGATGTAACTGTAGGAGTTCCTGAAGCTGAAATAGCCACCGGAATATTTGTACTATTGAACGTTCCGCAAGAAGATGTTGTGAACGAGAACGCACTTGTATTTCCTGCATTCGAACACGAATTATACGAATTTACTCTCCAGTAATACGTTGTTGACGCCACCAAAGTAGTTGCCGTGTAATTGGTAACCGAAAGACCTGTTGCCGATTCAACCACAGCTGTAAAGGCTGCATCTGTTGCAATTTCGATGTCGTACAACATTCCCGCATTTGGGTTCGACCACGTCAGCGTAAGTGGTAACGCTGCAGAAGGTTCTGCGTTTACAGGTGTCAGCAACGTAGAAACTACAGAAGAACTTGTAGAAACAATAATGGTTGCAGGCGCAGTGCGAATCCCTGAAGTAGAGTTTCCTTGAACGGTAAAAGGATATGATCCCGGAGAAACTCCCGCAGTACCGCTAATGGTCATGGTACTTGAATTACCAGGAGTTACCGGATTCGGAGAGAATGAAGCGGTTAATCCAACCGGAAGACCCGTTGCAGAAAGTGTTACAAGGTCAACATACGAACCGATTTGACCAACCTGAACCGTAAACACACCGTTGGTTCCTTGACAAGCACTTACAGTAGCATTCGTAAGTGTTACGTTATAATCGTTTGTCGCGGCTGTAATTGTGAAAACGTTATTGGAAATATCGAAGAATGTTCCGTTTTCACAGATCACCATGATAATCGCATTGGTAGTTGCGGAGTTTGGAACCGTTACACTTTGACTTCCATCATTCGGAACATCGTTGGCTATGTTGGAGAATGTTGCACCTCCGTCTAATGAAATCAGGATATCCACATTGGCGCAAGAAACAGGTGCGGCAGTTGTATTGGCAACAGTCCATGTAACGGTTTCGGTAGATCCTCCAGCCCAAGTAATTCCGGCTACAGAAGGATAGTTTACAATAAACGGACCGGCAGAAGTTGTGGTAGTAACGGTAATATCTTCGTGGTCGTTACAACCGCCGTTTGGCTCATTATCACGCACAACCACACGGAAATTCATTGTACGGTTGACTGAAGGAAGAACTTCCCAGGTAAACGGACCACCAGCCAAAATAGATGGAATTGAAGGGAAATAGCGTGTCGGGCTGGCAGAAGGAGTAAACGAACGGAAATTTGGTCCTCCGGTAGCCGTTGCAACAGGAGGCTGCGTGCTGCTTTGATTGTTCATTTGTTCCCAGCAATAAGTCAATACATCACCATCCGGATCGGAAGCAGTTGCTGTTAGTGCAAAAGGTGTATTGGCAGGAACGGTTACATTTCCAACTGTTCCGGAAATGGTAGGAGCTGTTTGTGAAGGAATGGTAGTTACTACAGGACAAGTATGCGATCCACCGGTAATAAAGGTTCCAATTTCTTGTAATGAAATACCATGGAAATGATCATCGGAGTTGCTTTGAACATCCATAGGCGAACAAATTCCGGCGTAAGCCATAATGGTTGAACCACTACCCGGCTCCATTGCAGTTGCGTTGTTGGCGTTTCCGCTGCAAGAACCCGCATTTCCACGGAATGTATGGTTGCCGCTAAATTGGTGGCCAAGCTCATGAGCTACGTAATCGATGTCGAACGGATCGCCTACCGGAGCACCACTTCCTGTAACACCACGCGCTTTTTGGCTGCTGGAACATACAACACCTAATCCGGCCAAACCGCCACTATTGGTTCCGAAAACGTGACCAACATCATAATTAGCCGATCCGATTACGGTGGTAACATTCGTTTGATTTTGTGTAATCATGCTGCCAGGGTTTCCATTCGTATAGGGATCTGTGCCTGCATTCGTATAAATCAACAAGTTGTTATTCGCAATGATGGTCATTGTAATCGCCATATCGCGCATATAAACACCGTTTACGCGGTTCATCGTAGTCACTTGAGCTGCCTGAGCTAATACGACCGTTCCGCCATGAAACGTTGTATACTCGCCCGTAGCTGAAAGTGCCAAACGATACGTTCGTTTTTGGCAAGAACCAAAGCTTTTAACCACTGCGTTTCCATGTTCAATATACGTTTCAGAAGGTGATCCTTCAAAGTGACATTGGAAAGTCTTCGTTGACACGAAATCGGCTTTTGAATAGACAATGTAATGTTCAATATCTCCACCGCCGAAAGAATACGGATCTATAAACGTTGTCGGTTTATCCGGGTAGAGAATCATGGCGTGAAAACCCTGTGGAGTCAGGTCAAGTTTCACTATTTCACCGCTTCCGTCGGTAGGAACACCGTCAAAAGCACGTATCTCGGGAAATGCTGCTGCCAAATCTTCGTGCATCGTAGTATTTTCATGCACTTGGTAGCGTCCGAATGTTCCATCAGCTTTCGGCAATTCAATGAATACCGGCAAATACGACGGATCATCAATGTGTTTGGCAGTGTTCAATTTGGTGCGGATACCTTCCACATCCAGTTTAAACGTTGAATACTTTGTTGGGAGAATGTAACGGGTTCCAACAGTTGGAATGGCAGATTCCTCGATTTTTCGCCAAGGACCCTTCTCGTGTTTTTCCTGGGCATAAAGCCGCAGGTTGCAGGACGCGACAAGGAGAATCGCACCCAGCAGGTGTAGAGAGTTTTTCATTTTCGTATAGTTTTAGGCGATTAATTTACAGTTTTTTTCGTTCCATTACAAAAACAGACAACACATTTCACCTATCTTCTCAGTTGACCGTTTGTTTATCTCAACCGGAATCCTAGATTTGTAATTCTAAAGCGTATTAACACCAACTGCTATGACATTTGTAACCCAACTTTGCTTTCCATTCACATTCGATCCGGAGTTACTCAAAGCCGATCTTGAAAAAGTCTTAAAACACAACTGGTCGGAACATTACAACAAAGGCGCGTATTCCGGAAACTGGACATCGATTGCTTTACTTGCTCCGGGTGGTAACGCTAACAATATCAATGCAATGCCTAGCGAACAGTCTCCGCTGTTGGAAACGGAATTGTTGCATGAATGCCCTACATTCAAACGCATTTTGGATGAATTTCCGTTCGAAAAAATAAGTGCTCGCCTGCTTTGTTTGGAAGTTGGGGCGAAGATCAAACCGCATCGCGACAATTGTTTGGGATACGAAGACGGCGTTTTCAGAATGCACATTCCGATCGTTACGAATGCGGAAGTGGAGTTTGTTTTAGCCGGTGAACGCATTGTGATGGAAGAAGGAACATGCTGGTACATCAATGCTAACGAAGAACATTCGGTTGCTAATCGCGGATCGGAAAACAGGGTGCATTTTGTGATTGACGGTGTTCGTAATGCCTGGACAGATGAATTGTTTTTTGCGCAAGCTCCGGAAAGCTCATTTGAGCGACCTCCTGTGCCGATTTCCGAAGAGCAAAAAATGCGGATGATTGCCGAATTGGAACGATTGGGAACTCCGGTGGCGTTGGAGTTAATCCGGACGTTAAAGGAGAGTGATTGATTAGTTGAATAGACCGGTCTAAACAACTGATAATCAACAGTTTTAGCTTTTGTCGTTCGTAATATTGCGAATTTGCAAATTAGCGAATTTGCAAAATTGCAGGATGAGACACAAACAATTGAAATTCAATACATTACCTCGCTATCCCCATCTTCACCTTTTTCCCTTTGATTTTCTGATCACGGATTTCGGCCACCACCTGATTCGCCTTTTTTGCTTTGACGGCTACCAAACAACTGTGATCCAAAACGGTAATCAAACCAATATCATCTTGTTTCAACTGGCCTATTTTCGACAAAAAGCCTACCACATCAATCTTGTTGATTTTGTCTTTTTTTCCGCCACCAATGTAAATGGTTTTCCAAATCGGAGCATCGGGTAAAGGACAGTCTTCCGAAAGTTGTAATTCGGGAACAGCTTCGGTGAGGTAATCAGGTTGGCGATCAGTTTTGGCCATGACCAAATAAGCATTCCCGGTAGCCGATTGTCGCGCTGTTCGACCATTTCTATGAATGAACACATCTTCGGTATGTGGCAATTGGTAATGAATCACATGTTGAATGTTCGGAATATCCAATCCACGTGCTGCCAAATCGGTGGTTACCAAATAATGCGCGCTTCCGTTGCGGAACTTGATCAACGATCGTTCGCGTTCGTCTTGCTCCAATCCGCCGTGAAAAAACACATTCGCGATATCGGCGCTAGACATAAATTCGCTCACGCGTTCAACCGTTTCGCGGTGATTACAAAAAATGAGTGTTGATTCAGCTGTGAGATTACACAATAGATGAACGAGGGAATACAATTTTTCAGTATCGTCGGTTACAATTTTGTGTAACGACAAGCCGCGAGTTTCGGTTGTAAGGAAATCGATTGTCACCGGATTGGCAATGTCTGTAAATGCCGGAATGGTTTCAAGATTGGTGGCAGAAACCAACATGCGTTTACGCACACGTTTCAGCTGTTTCAGAATGATGGTCATGTCTTCCTGAAATCCCATTTCGAGTGACTTGTCAAATTCATCCAACACCAATGTGCGAACTCCGGAAAGGTCCAGATTTCCGCGATTGAGGTGATCTACGATTCTCCCGGGTGTTCCAATAAGCAAGGCAGGCGGTTCGGAAAAGTTGTTTTTCTCAATTTTCATCGAATGTCCGCCATAAGTCGTATTGACTTTAAACGCGGTTCCTAGTGCACGAAACACCTGTTCGATTTGTAGAGCCAATTCACGCGTTGGCGTAATGACCAATGCTTGTACGCCAGTCACATCCGCTTCTAAATGTTGCAATAATGGTAATAGAAATCCGATAGTTTTGCCTGATCCGGTTGGAGCCAACACCACCAATTGATCATTGGTTTTTGCGGTTTCCAAGACCTTTTCTTGCATGGGATTCAATTGTTCGATGCCAAGGCGTTGCAGCAATGCAGGAATGGGAGTATTCATGGTGCAAAGGTAGCTAAAATAGGGAACTGGGGATGCAGGGAGCTAGGGAACTAGGAAGTCCCAACTCCTTAGCTCCCCAAATTCCAGTTCCCAGTTCTAAATCAATTTTCCACACTACGCCGAAATGCGTTTTTACCCTTGGAATTGGTCCACGATAAATAACATTTCACTTTGCCAACCGCGTCGCTGAATTCAAATCCTTTCGAATAAAAATAGACGTAGAAATGTGAATGTGCCGGAACATCGGCAAAGACTTTGGAATCGGAAAATAGAATGGGTTTGAAGATTTTATCACTTGTATCTTTGATCGACATGCGGCAAAACGGTTCTTTGAGCGGGTAGTCACTTTTGTTTTCGTAGTGCAATTCAAAAAACACCGAATCGCCATTGTTTCCATCCGTAACCAATTGGTAACCTTTAAATTTTACATACTTGCTCTCACGGCCTTTGTGAATGCAGGCTGTTACCGCAAAGCAGCAAATTAAACTACTCAGAAGGAAGTATTTCATGCTTCAAAAGTAAGGATTGATAATTGGATAAAACATACTGCAATTGCGGAATTTCTATCCTATTCAAAAGAAATGCAGCAAATAAACCGTTCGATTATCTTGGGATTTGACGAAATAGTTAACTTGGCTGTATCATCCGTTTAAACTCCATATTGCTTTGATCTTTCCCATTATTTTCGTTCTGATTCTGATTGCTTTTACCTACCGAAAAGAGGTAATCTCAAAGCCTATTGCCGGCAAGCCCACTTGGTATCCGTACCGCAAATTGATTGCTCTACTGCTCATTACCATTGTGCCGATTGTCTTAGCGAACACCTTCATTCCCGAGCGATTGCTGATCACACCACAAGAGCGCATTGATGCCGCAAAAGAAAACGGTGATCGGTATGCGGTTTCTATCGCTTACAAAGATTTGTGTGCCCAATATCCTGACAGCATTAGTCTGCAGTTCGATTGCATTGATATTTTGGCTGACTATCGTCAATACGATTATGAGGATTTAATGCACACGATCACCAAAATCAACCCGGGTCCCGAAACGAAAATTCTCGCAAAAGCATACATACAGCTGAAGGTGGAGGTGTTTGAAAGAAATGATACCTTACTGGAATCCATCCCCGACAATTATCGGTTTGTGAATTACCTGAAAACGCTGGAAGGTCTGCAAAACAACAGCTTGTCTGTGACCGAATGCGAGCAGCTTCTTCGCAGGGAAATCACCTTGAATCCGACCAATGAGCGCGCTTACCAATTGCTCTTAAGCATTTATACCGGTTCGGGAGCTGCACAAAAAAGGGATGCGCTTCTTTGTGACGCGCAAGCCATGCCATTTTTCAGTGATCAGTTGAAGAACGATTATTATTTCTCGCACGGACACTGGGGACTTTACTTTCAAAACATCATAGAATCGCGGATACTTTCGGTTTCGTGGCTCACGTTTTTGGCCGCTTTGCTCGTTTCATTGGTTTGGATCCTTTTCCTGCGTTCGATGGACGTTTTTAACCGCGAGAAATGGCAACCAATCGTTATTGTATTTATTGGTGGGGCGCTGTTTACTCACTTGTGTTTAGCTTTTTACGATGCCGCTGAGCTCTACTTTCATTTTACCATCAACGGCGAAGCATTGAATGATTTTATGTACTGCTTTACCGTGATCGGTGGTGGTGAAGAGTTGGTAAAACTGCTTCCATGGCTCTTGTTTGCACTCTTCAGCAAACGCATGAAGGAACCGTACGATTACTTATTTTATGCTTCCATTTCAGCATTAGGTTTTGCTTTTGCAGAGAACCTGATGTACCTGGAAGATACCGGAAACATTGTGGGTCGCACCATTATGTCTTCGGTGGGACACATGTTTTTTGCTTCCATTGTTGCTTATGCGTTCATTCTGGCAAAATACCGCTACAAACAACAAATCTGGAAAATTCTTACGCCCATTATCGGATTCATTGCCGCAGCTTTGGCCCACGGTTTCTACGATTTCTGGCTGATCAGCGAAGCAGTAAGCGATTTCTCGTTCGTCACCATCATATTCTTTATCGGATCGTTGCACGTCTGGTTTTTCTTTAAAAACAATGCGCTCAACAATTCAGGATTCTTCAGTGGCAGCAATGCCTACAACGCCAATTTTCAGCAAGATTTACTCACGTTTTCACTGTTGGCGATTTTGATGGTGGAATACATCATGGTGAGTTGGAAATACGGCGCAGATGACGGAAACAATCGCATTCGGTCGAGTGTGATCATGATATTCATGTTCTTGATTTATGTATCGGTGATGCTGCAACGATTCGACCTGAAAAAGGGTGTTTGGAACAAATGGCGGTTTCGAATGCCGGCTTTCTCTAGATCAATTTTCGGTATGTCGGGCGACAATGATGAAGACGATCAGGATTATTTAGGCTTAAAACTGCGATTGTTTGCCCCCAAAAGCAATCAGTATATCGGCGATAAACTTCCGAAAAGCGGGGTTTGTGTGCAAAAAATTGAAATCAACGGCCAAAGCGGATGGTATGTGTTTCAGCTCAACACACCTATCAACTACAACAATTACGTTTCCACGCACATCATCCTGAAAAACAAGTATCCGAACCAATCATTGAACGAACCGAAAATCGAAATTTACTTTCTATTTATTCCGGATATTCATTTATTGCAATCGGAAAACCTGAATGTGAAACAATTGCGCTACGCGGGAAGGGCTTATTCGATGCCGATTTAATCAATCCCACTCGAAAACAATTGATTTCAATTTTCCCCGACTAGTCGGTGACTGGTTTCACTTCCCACAGATTCACAGATTTTAGCTCGGCTAACGCCCTCGCTTTCGATTCAGATCAATGAGGACTAGTAGATGATGTATTTGCTATAGCGCTGTCAGCCTGAGGCTGAAGCGCAAAAAATCTGCGAATCTGTGGGAAAGGTTTATTCAAATAGCCGATATACGATCAATACAAATCCGTCATCAGTTTATCCACCAGCGCTTTGAGTTCTTCCAATTCGGTTTCTACTTTGGTTAAACGGGCTTCCAGCTCGCTTACATTTTTTCGGGCAGGTTCGCTGGCATAACTACTTTCGTCAAATTCGGGAACCAGTGCAAATAAATGGCAATAACGCGCTTCTTTTTGTCCGGGTTTACGTGGTAGCTGTTCCACAAAGGGAATTTCGTAGCCTGCCAGGTTCTCAAGCGTTTGTTGGACTTCTGCCAGGTCTTCAAAATCGTGCAAGCGCCCTGAATTGGAATTGATTTCACCGGCTGTAAGTGGTCCGCGCAACAACAACAAACACAGTACCGATGTTTCAGCGGGATCAAGCGGGTAATGAACCGCAATTGCATGACGGTATTTCAATGCCCGGCTTCCACTCGCCCCGATTACATTGGCAGAAAGGTGTTTGCGTTTCAAGGAATCAAGCGCCAACACAACCGTTTCTTCATCGTATTCCACCACCGGGTTACGCGCCGATTTTTGATTACACGCCGTAAGCAGCGCATTCAAAGTAAGTGGGTAATAATCGGGTGTTGTTTTACTTTTTTCGAGAAGAGCTCCCAATACACGTTGCTCTTCGGCGGTTAATTGAGGCAGTGCAGCTGCAGATTCCATAGATGTGCTTGTTTGAAACGAATATAGGCAAAATAAAAAAAACCTCCTTCGCCTAAAGCGGAAGAGGTTTCCAATAATTAAAAGAAGGTAGAATTACTGTACAAAAACTGTTTCTTCAGAAGTCGTTTCCTGTTCTACCTTAATGATTCCTTGTCCTACCAAAGGACCGTAAGATGCTTCAATATTCAAAACGGCTACACCTGCCTGACCCAATTGGTAAACATCATTAAAATTAAATGTTGCCTCACCGGAGTCATTTGTTGTAGATGTTTTATCGAGAATAACATTTTGGTTTCCCTGAGAAGTTGTTGACTCACCTTTGACGCGAACGGTAGCACCACTCACATAAGAATTGGTGGTATCTAACACGTAAATTTTCGCAATCGTATCTTTCTTTTTCCGACAACCGGAAGATGAAAACACAACACCGACCGCAACCAAAGCGATCATCATTAGCGGAACTCTGAAAATTGTCTTCATGACTAATTAGTAACTACTTAAAAAATAATCCACCACTAGAATTATGTGAGCATATTCGTTGTCGTGGAGGAATACTGTAAACTTACAGCATCCTTTCTTGTTTAACTTGTGCCTTTATGTATTTGAGAGTCATTCGTTAGCAAAAGCGCTACTGGAATGAACAATCGTTTTATCAAAGGACTTATTTTATTTCTAGACCCCTGTTTACAGGGAAATTGTTGCTATTCAAAGATTTGACCTTTCGGGCAAATCATCAAGGTGTCAGAAAAACTGTTTCTACCGATGTAATGTGTGCACGACAGCGCACGTCACCAGTACCTTGACTGACATTTTTCTTCGCGATGATATCAAAATAACCGGTTGTTTCTCCTTTATCCAATCCATCAAAAAACTCTGCCATATCGAAGTAGGCAAAACCGGAAGAATTCGTGTTTACCGTATCTACGTATGCAGGTGTAGGAGGATTTGAATTCACATCAGCGATGATGATTACTTTGGCGTTTTCCATCAATTCGTTATTTGACGAACGAACAAAGACTTTCAAAACCGATGGGTTTTTATTCTTACATGCACTTATAACAAGCATCATGCCCACCACTGCCAAATAGGTCAGATTTCGTAGTGTTTTATTCATATTAACCATTTTCTTTCGTAAAGATAAACTTTTTTACGTTTACAATGTAGTAACCCGCATTTTCGTAATTTCGTGCTGTAAACCAATTTCACACCTTTAACTTCAATCTGTACCAAAAGGTTACACGCAACGTCAACATTTTGATACTATGACGTAAGAAGTTTAAAAAGGTTGTAGGTAAAACAGTATATGGTACAAGAAAATATAGAGCAGGTTCGGAAAGAAATAGTTGATTTCGCCATTTCCAATGAACAGACACTAGAACAATTTCGTATTCGGTTTCTCGGATCAAAAGGAATTGTGAAAGATTTATTCGGTGAACTAAAAACAGTTCCCAATGAAGAAAAACGAGCGGTTGGACAGCTACTCAATGAGTTGCGTCAACTAGCTGAAGAAAAACTGGCTACGGCTAAAGAATCGCTCGAAAATCAGCAAAGCAATGCCTCAGATGTGGATGTTACCCGTCCGGGAGAACCGATTCCGTTTGGTTCACGACATCCGCTTTCGTTGGTGCGCAGTGAAATCATTGCTATTTTCGAACGCATTGGTTATACGGTTTCGGAAGGTCCTGAAATTGAAGATGATTGGCATAATTTCTCGGCTCTCAATTTCCCGCCTGAACACCCTGCCCGCGATATGCAGGATACATTCTTCATTGAAAAAGGAGAACGCGAAATAGCATTACGTACACATACTTCTTCGGTGCAGGTGCGTGTGATGGAATCTTCCAAACCGCCTATTCGTACCATTTCACCGGGACGTGTTTACCGCAACGAAGCCATTTCGGCTCGAGCACATTGTTTTTTCCATCAGATCGAAGGATTGTACATTGATAAAAACGTCTCGTTTGCCGATTTGAAACAAACATTGGATTATTTCGCGAAATCACTCTTCGGAGAAAAAGCACGCATTCGCTTACGCCCTTCGTATTTCCCGTTTACCGAACCAAGTGCAGAAGTAGATGTTTCGTGTACAATTTGCAACGCAAAAGGGTGCAATGTGTGTAAATACACCGGTTGGCTCGAGATTTTGGGTTGCGGAATGGTGGATCCGAATGTGTTAGCTGCTTCTGGAATTGATCCTGAAGAATACACCGGTTTTGCCTTCGGTATGGGAATTGAGCGCATTGCACAATTGAAATTTAAAGTCAACGATTTGCGTTTGTACTCTGAAAACGACGTGCGCTTTTTGAAACAATTTGACGGCGTTAATTTTTAAGCCATGGGATTTTTCACCAAAAAACCGGCTGTTCTGTTTCCGTGGGTACCACTCACCTCTTCTGAGCAATTAAAGGCGTTGATCGAACAATCAACTGAAATTCCGGTGCTCTTATTTAAACACAGCACCAGTTGCAGTATTTCAGCATTGGCTAAAAACCGGTTCGAGCAAAAATGGAATGCAGCACCAACGGAATGCAATTGTGTTTACCTCGATTTATTGAGTTACCGCGCACTTTCCAATGAAATTGAAACGCTAACCGGAGTGAGACACCAATCACCGCAAGCGATTCTAATAAAGAATAAAGAGGTTGTGTATGAAGACTCGCACAACGGTATCAGCACAACAACAATACTTACTTTACTTTAATACGTGTTATGAAACGTTACCTCATCATCGGACTCATTTTGCTCATTATCGGATCCTTCGTATTGGTTCCGCTATTAAGAAACAATACTACCGAAATTGAAAGCGGATTTCCTGCCAGTTTCAGGTTTGATGGAAACCTTGGGGCAAGCTACGGTGATGCAAGTATTCCGATTGCCTTTGATGTAAATACGGATGATATTAAGACGTTGGAGCTGATCTACAACGACAGTGTTTTTCAAACCTGGAGATCGCCCAAAAAAGGCGTCATGAGCACGGTGCTTGATGCTGATTATTACGGTGTTGGTGCCCGAACATTGATTTTGCGCGCCACACTGAAAAATGGCAATGTAGAAGAAGACACTAAAGTAGTGCGCGTGCTTTCGGATATTGCACCAAACTATTTAACAGCAACAGCGGTTACAACCTATCCACACAATAAGGCCAATTACACGCAAGGATTTGAATTTCACAACGGCGAATTGTGGGAATCGACCGGAAATCCGGGAAATACAGGTGAAAGCGTTGTGGGGAAAATTGATCTGAAAAGCGGACAATTTATAACCGGCAGCAAGAAAAATGCCTTAGACGCCACTTACTTCGGTGAGGGAATCACCATTTTCGGTGATGAGTTGTTTCAGCTTACCTGGCAAAATGGAAAGTGTTTTGTGTATGACAAAAACACGATGCAGTTGAAAAAAGATTTCGCGTATGTTGGCGAAGGTTGGGGCTTGTGCAACGACGGTAAATCGTTGATCATGTCAGACGGAACCGAACGCATTACGTTCCGTGACCCGAAAACATTCAAAACCTTGCGCACAATTGAGGTTTATGATAATGTCGATGCGCGACCGAATTTGAATGAGCTTGAATACATCGACGGGAAGATTTATGCAAATCTTTACATGACCAGTAAAATTATTGTGATTGATCCGAATTCGGGGAAAGTATTGGAAGAAATTGATGCCTCGGGACTAGAAGCCGTTGGAAAAATGGGCGGAGAAGTATTGAACGGCATTGCTTACAATCCGGCGACCAAAAAGCTGTATTTGACAGGTAAATACTGGGGTAAAATCATCGAAGTTGCCCTTTCTGAATAAGATTATTTTGCGATGATTAGCCCGTACAACGATGATTATTTTATGCGTCAGGCCTACCAGGAAGCACTGAAAGCCTACGACTTGGGAGAAATTCCTGTTGGAGCAGTTGTCGTAGTCAATCAGCAGGTCATTGCACGAGCGCACAACCTTACCGAGCGCTTAACCGATGTTACCGCTCACGCTGAAATGCAAGCCATTACGGCCGCTTCAGAGTTTCTGGGTGGAAAATACCTCAAAGGTTGCACACTCTACGTAACGCTTGAACCTTGTGTGATGTGTGCCGGAGCGTTGTATTGGTCGCAAATTGACAAGATTGTATTTGCTGCGAGGGACGAAAAACGCGGAGCAGGACGCTTCGACAATCAACTTTATCACCCTAAAACCGTAGTACAAAACGGCAATATGGAAGAAGAATGCCGTGAGTTGATGCAACGGTTTTTTGTAGGGAAGAGATAATTGAGACTCTCCTAAACGCTTCGGAAGCCCACTTCTTGAAGTGCACCTCTAAGGGCAATGTCATAACGTTAAGCTTTATATCGTATAAACAAGTTGCGCAATAAATGAAGTCCCATCGGGACGTAATATGATAAAAAAAAGGGACGTAAACCACGTTTTACCCCACTAGGGGTAAGATATTCTGTCTTTATGGTTGTTGTTTAGTTTCACCCCTACGAGGTGATGGATTATTTTGTAGCCTAGTGTTACCATATTTCGTCCCTACAGGACGGAAATAGAGATTGTACCACTCATTTATTAATTGGTTGTGCATTAATTCCAGAGCTTAACTTAATTACATTGCTCTAAGGGAAGAAGTGCCTGCACTTAAGAAACATTCTAGAAAAACTTACTTCTGCGAATCAAGCGATTGACCGGAAACTGAATGCTTCCGTATACCTCGCGCTGCTTCAGCGAATCTACCTGAAAGGCAACCGCTGTTCCTTTGTAATTCCATAAACCACTGCAGTTACTTGCTGTGCCCAACTTGGGTGAACGCCCGGAAGAGTAAGCGCTAATGGTTGGCGGAGTAATGTTGAGCGTGAGTGGTGGTGAGAACAAGAAATGATATTTGTTGCCTTGTTTGTTGACGATTCCTCTTGCAAACAAACTACTCACCAGATTTTTTGATTGATCATTGACTGAGATCAATACTGCAAAGCCCGGAACGGGAACCAAACGTGTGGTTCTGATTTCGGTCATTTCAAATTCTTCGTTGTAACCTGTTTCTACCACTTCCTCTTCCACCATTTGGGTTCCACCCTGCTGGAAACACAAGTCGCCGTCCCATGCCGCAAAAAACGCATCTGTCGGGAAGCTCACTTTACGTCCCATTTCGGCTATCCACTGATAAAGCGGATGCTTTTTGTTTTTGCGGAATTCGGTAATATCAAGGTGCAAATCGAGCATTTGGTTGGTAGAAGCCGAAGCCGCAAATGAACTTCCGTTTTGTTTCATTTTCAGCTTATGGTTCTGCGTGGTTTTGATGTAAGTCTTAAGCTTGAATGAAAGTGAATCACTATCGTGGGCAAAAAGACTGTAGTCAACACCGTATTTCTTGAGTTTTTTGTCGTTGCTGAATACCACCAACTTATCGTCTTTAAAGGTTTTCAGTGATTGGAATTTCTTCCACGAATCACCCATTTCGCCATGTTTGGCATTGATACAGCGCGAAAGACGGGTCTTTATTTTAGATCCGTGATACACCATCACATAACTTTTATCGTAGAAAATATAGAGGTTTTGTTTGGGTAAAAATCGCACTTTCCGCTGCAAAATCGTGGTGTCTGTACTCGGAACAAATTGTTCCAGTTTCATCAATCCGTTTTGGATGCGCGAACTGTCTATCACCGACAAAAAAGCACCCCATTCACCCGAACGATCAGCGAAAAAATAGCCTTGTTTTTGTACATCCAAACCAAAACTCTTGGCCTGACTCAGCAAAAAATCGGCTGATGCCAAATCGCGGAACGGAATTTTGTGGTAAAACAACATTGGGCTTGTTTCATTGGCAACATCCAGCAAGAAAAACCGTCCAAGAATTTCACTTTCGGGCAAACGATCCAACAAGGTGGGTTTGGGTTCAGGAGCAAACAAGCGCGGACGAATAAATAGAAACAATGCCAAGCCTGCACAAAGTAGTGCAATCAAGAAGATTTTATTTCCTATTCCTTCGGTCCGTAATGTGCGCATTATTTCGACAGAATGTAGGCAGAGTTTACCAAATCCAACAAGTATTTACCAGAGTTTTCGTAGGTTCCTTCAAATTTGTAAGTCAATTCGTAAACCGTTTTCTGACGAGTTGTTTTAGAGGAAGTCAATTCCAAAACACCTGATTTCCCACGCATTGATTCCAACAATTCATTTTGTTCGGATGAGAACATTTCTTTCGGTAAACGATCCAATACTTCGCCCCAGTTCAGAAAGGCATACATAGAACCGCTTTTTTTGGCTTTACGTGCTTCACTTGCCGAAAGCGCGTTTCCGCCATAACCGTTTGAGTGATTTTTTGCCAAATCTTCATCGTTGGTGAAGATGAACAAACCGTTTTTATTGATGATGTAAAGCGGCAATGAATTCAAGACAGCATCTTCAACCACCCAATAATTACCCATGTTTTTAAACTGCGATGTCAAACGCGCCATGTGGCCAAGAATCTTATTGGGAATATCGGCACGCTCAGTTGAGAATCCGAGGGTGAAAATAGGCATGTCTTCTTCGCTCTCTACTTCGCGCTCACCGTATTCGAAGGTTTGCTCGTCATAGAAAAACTCAATGCGGGTTGTTTTCACGCGTTTCACACCGTTGAAGGTTCCGAACATACTTCCTTTATAGGTGCTGAAAACCGCATCTGTATTGATGAATTCGTTCATGAGCTCAGCCACCAATACGTTTTGCAGAATGCGTGGATTTTTTTCCTGCTGCAAAATCGGGATGATGATATCGTAAGCGCGCTCGTAGCCTTTGTTGAGGTCGATATTGTACGTAAAGAACCCTGAATTTGATTTCGGGATGTATTTCAACACCTGTTTATCGAATTTGGCTCCGTTGAGTTCCTGGTAGATCGACCCTAATGCTTCGCCGTAGTTGGCTTCTACTTTCATATCGATACTGGCTTCGTTGAGCATGATATCGCCCAACATCACATTGCCCACATACAATTCTTCCATGTCTTGCAACAATTCCGGAAACATACTGTGTATCGACCACAAACCATTGGTGTTTCTGAAGTTGCGCGAATTATCGAGGTAAAAAATGGCGTCTGAAGTATGGGTTAGCTGACGGGCAAAATTGGCGTCGGATTTTTTGAGATTGATATTCTGCGTGAATAGTTCTTCGCAGATGAGTAATAATTGCTGCTGCGAAAGTTCCATTTCCAAACTATCGCGCAATTCGTAATAGTTTTTCGTAAGGTCATCTACATCAGATGCTTCGGGAGTTTCATCACTTTCACCAACAATTACTTCTTCGATTTCTTCACCGTCCTGACCTTCAATTTCCATCTCTTCGATGTCGTCTGAAAAACCATCGTCCTCAATGATTTCTTCATCGTCGTAATAACCATTGTAGTAATTGTTCCAAGGCATTTCATAACCGCGGGCATACCAGATAGAATCGGCCATATCCGATAAACGTTCCTGATCGGTGTCTACCCGAATCAACAAGCCAACGTTGCCTTTGATCATCAAATGGTTGAAGTAATTGTTGTAGTATTCCACACCGGAAATAGCTCCTTCAATGCGGTCAAAATCGTCGAAAACGCGAAACAACTTGTTCTTATCGGTGATACCGAAGGTAAAACCCGAGATTTCGAATTTGCTGTTCTTCCCGTAGAAAATATTCATCTTCTGGTTGAAGTCGATCCCTGAATCTTTGAGGGTTTTTCCTTGTGTGGAACCGTCGAATAATTCCGATTGCAATTCGGCCATGAAGTCGTAAGAAACCAACTCGTCCATCGATACTTTTTGCAGAATGGATATGTTGTTCAAACTGAACACGGTAACGGCATCTTTTGGGATGATATCTTCAGATAACTGCCCGAAACCGTGGATGAAACAGGCAAGGAAAATTGCCAAACATGTGGACTTCATAAAACTGTTGTTATTACACTATTACGAATGTAAAACCAATTTTCGAACTACCGCTGTGTTTTAGTCTATCAACAGATATTTGGTTGATAACTTGTGTTAATTTTTGCCTGTTTGAGACTCCTACACGAAATTATCTAACCGAAATTGAAAAAAAAGCGAGGTGAAAAAGAATAATCACTATTTTTGGCATAATATGTTTAAAAACAAACAAATCAGCACGTATTATCGTTATCTGTTCCTTCGGATCGGATAAGTGCTGTATGAATATAGGTAATTGGTACCCGGTTCGTCAGCCTTAGGCTGATGGATCGGGTTTTTTATTTGTACCCAGTTTAGGTGAAATGATTTCATCAGCTATGGTTGATGACGGGTTTGGCTTCCCACAGATGCACAGATTTTGCTCGGCTAATGCTTACGCTGAAGCTTCAGCAAAGGCGCAACGCACTCGCTAAACACTTCAATGCATAAATAATATGCAACAAGTGTTATCCAATTAGCGCTGTCAGCCTGAGGCTGAAGCGCGATAATCTGTGCATCTGTGGGAGAAATAATCCGTGCTTTTAGGATGAAAATTAAGTTAATACCGTTTAGAAATGAAACAACACATGAGCGCTTACACTGCGCAAGATCAACTGGTTTGGAAAACCTTGTTTGAACGTCAATTTACTAACCTACAAGGAAAGGTAAGCAATGCTTATTTGGATGCTTTGCAAGCGATGAGTAGCATCATGAATGCCCACAAAATTCCTGACTTTAGAGAAATCGATACTTGGTTTTCCACACGAACCGGCTGGAAAATGGAAGTAGTTCCGGGATTGATTCCCGTGGATGAATTTTTTCGCTTGCTGGCCGAAAAACGATTCTGTTCATCCACTTGGTTGCGCAGCATGGAACAGTTGGATTACTTGGAAGAACCCGATATGTTTCACGATACGTTCGGACACGTTCCTTTACTGGCCAATCCGGTATTTTCCGATTTCATGCAAACCTTCGGAGAATTGGGTTGTCATGTCATGAACGACCCTGAAAAATTGGCTGCGTTGCAACGCTTGTACTGGTTTACCATTGAGTTTGGGATGATTGCAGGTGAACAACCGTTGATTTACGGCGCAGGAATCATTTCGTCGTTTGGAGAAACCAACAGAGCAGTCAGCAAAGCGGTCGAACACAAATCATTTATTTTGGAAGAAGTGTTGGAAATGCCTTTCCGCACCGATGTAGTGCAGGAACACTATGTTTGTATTCCACACTTTGAGCAACTATTCGAATCAATTCAACAATTAACGGAACAATGGACAACACTAACGGTAACTGGGAATTAACCGAAAAAGGGCTCTTTCGCTCGCTGCGATTTGACAGTTTTACCGGTCTTACACAGTTTTTGGGGAAATTAGGCCCTCTTGCAGATGCACTTGATCATCATCCGGATTGTGTGATCCGAAAAGCAGTCATTTTGGATGTACATCTGATAACTCATGACCAAAAAAAGGTCACGGAGAAGGATTATGACCTTTCAAGGGAAATTGATCGAATTTATTTGTTAACCACTCAGGAAACATAGAGCACATAGATCATTCATCAAAATTGATGTTTGAGATAAACACCTGATTCCTTAACAATCTTGACGTTGAAATTTCAGCCAGCACGTATAAAACTATGTTTCCTATGTGGCCTATGTGGTTAAATTGCCAGCGCAACAATTTGTGTTTATGGATTCTCGAGCGTAACGGTATTCTTGAGTAAGGTCGGATTCTGCGCTACGGCATAAGTAGACGCTTTCACCATAACTGCTGTTTTGGTCGGTGAAATCTGAGCATTAGCGTTGTCGCATTTGGCCACCGGCACGTCGAACCGCGAAACGGTAATGTATTTCCCTTTTTTGAGTTCTTCCTGATCTTCGGCTTTTAGACGATTGATGGGCGATTGAAAAGCGGGAATGGAGCGAATAAGTTGTTTTCCGTCCCACGACAACCAGCTTTCGTTGTACAACGGATTGTTTTTATCGCGACTTTCTTCTTTCACAATATCTCGGATGGCATTTTGTAAAGCTGCTACCGAGGTAAAATCACAACTGAATTTGAAGATAAAATCGTCGTAATTGGCGTCAACGGTCACGTTGCTTATGCCTTCTTTTTGGTCTAGTTTGTCTTTGTAAAGCGCTATTTTGTTTTTGATTTCATCGAGGCTCGGCACTTTTTGCCCGTCGATGCTGTCTAATGCCAAGATGGAATTGATCTTTACTTTGCTTGCGCTGAGGTTGACGGAATATTTGTAGGTGCCACTTCCATTGGAATGCACGATGATTTCGTCGAAAATATCAACACACGAATTCAATAAAAACAGTAAACCGATACAGGCAATGAAGTATTTCATAGTTCTACTTTGTGACAAAAATAACGACTTCGGTGAAGCAAATACCATACCATCTAGAATTATGAATTATTAATGAATGAATTATCAAGGATTTCCTCTTCATAATTGATAATTCTCTAATTGATAATTCTATTGCACGAGTTTTACGTTGTCATCGGTAATTGCTAGCCGCGCCTGGGCTCCGCAAATCACCGCACGATTATCATCTATATGCCCGATAGGTGCGTCAAATGCAATCGGAATTTTCCGGTACTTGAAATGTGTTAGCACCAATTCTTCGACTGTCCAGCCAGTTGGTGCTGCAGTGTCTTTCATGTCCGACATTCCACCTACAATCAATCCGCTGATTTGATCGAGAACTCCTGCAAGTTTGAATGTTTGCAACATACGATCGAGGTGATAATATTGTTCATCTACATCTTCAATGAAGAGAATGTTGTTTTCAAAGTCGGGACACAAAGGCGTAGCCAGTAAACTGTATAAAATCGACAGGTTTCCACCCACCAATTTCCCGGCTGCTTCTCCGGTTTTGTTAGCTGTATTTGGTTTCCATTCGTGGTGAACACTCGCTTTAGTGAGGCTTTCCCACAAACTTTCCAGTGCTTCTTTGCTGTTATCGCGGTAATTGAGCGGCATGGTAGCGTGAATGCTTTCCACCCCCAATCGCAAGGCTTTCTGATGCAATATGGTAATATCGCTGAAACCGACAATCCATTTGGGGTGACGCAATAAATTGGCCCATTGCAGTTGTTCCACGATGCGAATGCAACCGTAACCGCCCCGTGTGCAGATAACGGCTTTGATTTCCGGATTGTCGATGGCTTTTTGAAAGTCGGAAATACGCTCGGTTTCGGTGCCCGAAAAGTAGGTATGAACACCGTAAGCATGATCGCCTGTAAGTACGTTGAGACCTTTTTGTTCAAAGAAATCACGGGCAAAATCAATGTGTGTTGCTTCGATGGATTTGGCTGGTGAAACAAGGATAATGGTGTCCCCAGGTTGCAATATTTCCGGACGAATCATAGTTTACGCAAAATATGGGTAAAGATACGATTGCGGTGTGAAAACGCAAGTTTACCAAAGTCTACAAATTATGACGTCCCTACGGGCAAGGTCATTAAGTTAAGCTTTATATCGTATATAAACAAGTTGCGCAATAAATGAAGTCCCATCGGGACGTAATATGATAAAAAAGGGACGTAAACCACGTTTTACCCCACTAGGGGTAAGATATACTGTCTATATGGTTGTTGT
>JARWZO010000020.1 GCA_029866325.1 Fluviicola sp.
CTGGCATTTCAGCATTAGAAGCAGCCGTAGCGCACATACTTCCGGTTGTTGCACCTGTCATTACATAGGAAATATCGCTTGCAAAAGATCCGGCGTTTGCAGCATTGGTAGCAGCCAATGAATTTAGATAAATCCGAACCAAATCGTCATTGTTGTGTGATTGTTTTTGGGTCATAGCTTCTGCATCATCTCGACCAATACCGATGATGTTGTTGTTATAAGGCGCAGCCGTTGTGAAAATAGTAGAACCTGAAGTGCTTAAATAATTAGCTGTTAAAGTGATTCCATATTTTGTAGCAATGTAACTGTCAATTCGTTGTCTTTCGGTTGCCGTGATTGCTGTAGAAAAACCAATAATCTCAGCTACCGGACCTCTCCAATCTCTGAAATGTCCTAAAAAAGTGAGTGAACCATCATCTATCTGACCTCCTAATAATGTGTTTAATCCGGTGTTTCCTCCGGTTTGGCAATTAGCAGATAAAATATGTTTAGTAGAACTGTGATTCGCATCATGTGCAATATTAATTCCGTTTCGCTGCCAAGTATTTGCCGGCGATCCTGCGCCAAAATCAAGATCATATCCACTTGTATGTATAGCGGCACTTCCTCCAAAGTTGAAACCATGTAAAGTACCATTCGCAGGCCCAGCCGAATAGGTTATTCCATCAACAGTACCAATGTGGGTATCTACTCGTGTTAGATCAGTTAATTGAAAGGCATAAAACAGCGTTGTAAAGTTGAGTGCACTGATACCTGTATAACCTGAAAATCTTAAAAATTGCCTATTCGCTGCAAGTCCATTGGCTAAAGTTCCAACTGGGGCAATAAAATCGACGTACGGATTGTAATTATAGCTAGTAGCTGTATTGTTTAAATTCGGTGAACCATTTACAATTACAGCTGTTCCAGAAGTTTGTTGATTGGTCCATGCGGTAATAGGAGTGACGCCTGTTACGCCAATATCAGCACGTAACCATGTTTCCAAACCTGTTGAAACGCCACCTGGCCCTTGGCACAACGATATAGTGCCGTTCCCAGCCGGATTGGTTGTAGTAGGAATCCGGTTGACGGCTGCAATCGTTAATTGTGTACATGAACCGTCGATTAAATTACCTGTTAGAGCCGCAGGATTCATATCGTAAGCGATCCAGAAATAATTGGTACCACTAACCAGACCTTGTGAACCATTGATGGTATTGGCAGCGCCAACGGGAATCGTTCCGCCGATGACAAATTCATTCGTGGTAGCAAACATATTACTTGTTCCTGTATAATAAATGCGTATTCTACTTACATCGGTTACCAAGTTGGTGCTTGCTCCGGCACCCAATTGAAATTGGGTTAAGTTGGCGGAACAACCGGCTCCCATCACAACTTGAACGCCAATAATTTGCCTATTTGAGGCGCACTTTGGCACAAGTCCAGATATAATTTGTGTGGTTGTACAACTGGTATAGGTCAATGCTCCTCCAGAAGTAACATTGATGAGGTAATCTTCTGTTTCTCCCCAAGTATATGTTCCACAAGCGGTAATACTAGAAGGTGTTCCTGTTTCAACATTCACAACACGCATGCGCTTATTCCCTAATGATGCTCCCGCCGGAATATTAATGAAGCCGGTTTCAGTATGCGGTCCGGAAGTTGAAGCTGCAGAAACATAAACTGTTTCGCCAGCGTCAGCCCAATCCAAATCAGCATTCCAATCAATGAAAATAGCAACGGCATTCGAATAATTTCCGCCACAAGTTCCTATTTGAACGCTAAACGCAACTGAAGCACATTGAGCTACATTGGGTGCGGATACTCCAGTATAATTGGAATATAAATTCAACGAGGATCCTGCACCACCGGTGGTTCCGCAAGTTGAACTATTATTTAATGTACCAAACGTAACATTAAAAATATCTTCGTCAGCAGTTGAAGTTGCGTTAGAGGCACATTGAGAAAAAAGTGTCGATGCAACGGAACAGAATAGAAAAAGGAGTAAAACAGTTCTCATGTTAGCTTTTATTATCTAGACGTTAAAATAGCTAAATCGGTGTAGTTGTATTGGCGAACAATTAATATTGAAGCGTTTTCAATTATCAAAACACACTTACCAACCACTATTTTTTTTTGCCAGACTAAATATTTAGTGTGTTGATTATTAGTCTATTAAATTAGTAGTATAGGTAGATTAAAATAGAAAATCGGGGATTTAAAATTCGTAAATTTGTAATCATCCGTTGTGAATTTGTTCTGCTATTTGCTTACGCTTGTTTCATGATAATAGTAACAATAGGGTATTCCTTTTAGAAACCACAAACTCACGTTATTTAGTATCATTCAATTACATCATTTGTCGAAAGGTTAAATTGACCCGTGGACGCTTTACCAAAGTGGTAGGAGGCAAGCGGTGCAACCAATTGGTTTGCGTTTCATCTTTCATTTCAAGTAAACTTCCGTGTTCTAAAAGCATCGATACAATTTGCTGATCGTGTTTGTGCTTGAACGCAAATTTTCGTTCGGCTCCAAGACTCAAAGAAGCAATACTCCCGTTGCGTGACAACATTTTTTCATCATCGCTGTGCCATGCCATTCCTTCAGAACCATCGTGGTAAAGATTCAATAAACACGAATTGTATGTGGCTCCTGTATTGGTTTCTACCAGTTTTTTTAACTGGATTAGTTCTTTTGTCCATGGCAATGCGGTTTTGGTCGTGTTAGAATAGGTATAACTGTAGTTTTCATCACCGTACCAAGCTACTTTGCGTTTGGTGATAATGTGTTTGCCGAAAATAATTGCTTCATCATTTTTCCATTCAATCGTATTCAGCAAACGTTTTAAATAATGATTAGCCTGTTCAACAGTCATGATTACACCAAAGTACAATGCTGTTCCATCTTTCGGAAGTATGTTTTCAAGATTGCCGTCACTAAAAAGATTCATGAATGCAAAAATACAGAGTTACATGGTTGAAACAACCCGAAAATTGCTGATTGCTCTGCTAAAATAGTAGGCGTTTCGTCCAAAAAAAATGTGTTTTATTAATTTGATTTTTAACACATTGGAATATTTTTTCATTTTATAAGCAACTTATTTAATCTATAGGCAGTCAATGAATTGTAGATGCCGCAAAATGAAGAATTGTTTTGTCATCAACAAAAAAAACGTTAAAGCCCAATATGAAACACGACCTACTAGTGTTACTACTGCTGTTGTTCGGCGTATCCGGTGTTGCACAAACTTCCGGTTCAAACCAAAAGCAAAGCAAGCACAGGTTTTCGGAAATGCAGTATGATCGATCTACGAATCTTTCCAGTAATCGTATTCAATCCACTTTTAGAAAAGGAATTTATTTTGGCTCGGGTAATGAAGTTATCTTTAATAATGAAAATGCGGTTACTGGTAGGCTTAAACCAGTCGTTTGTACCATTTTCCTAGAATACGATACTATAAAACAACTATTTATGAATTACTAACGTTATAGCTGTAGCTTAATAAACACACACGATCTTAGGTTGGTCTTCATTTAATCTCATAAGCAATCATTAGATGTGACCAGGGAACACCTCCGCTGAAAAGTGGGGGTGTTTTTTTGATTTTGTCCCAGTAATGTGCCTCATTTTTCTTGTGTTTTGAACACCCTTGTCTTTTTTGGTAAAACTTACTTTATTACGCAAACCTTTGAGACCAAATGCTCGTCAATTGAATACTGAGAGAGCTAAAAAAGTTAGGTTGGTCTTCATTTAATCTCATAAGCAATCATTAGATGGACCAGGGAACACCTCCGCTGAAAAGTGGGGGTGTTTTTTTGTCAATTCGGCGAGCAAAAAAGAGAGTGTCAAATTCGCTTCATTGATGGCAATCTTTAGATCTTTTCGTTCTAAATCAGGTTAATAATCCTTTTCAAAGAAGAATTTTAAACTGGCTATATCGTGTAGAATGATTTTTTTATATGAGTGAACAAATTTCATTTTCAACTGTCTTATAGTTAATCAAATTCACAATTATGAAGAAGTTTTTAGTGTTGGTGCTATTTGCAGTTGCTGGACACAGCTTAACTGCGCAACTGGATGAAACTTTTGGATTGGTGCGCAAGAATTATTACAGCATTGTTACTGATCCTTTTGATACTACGGTTTATTACGAACAATTAGATTCTTCCACCATTCGTTTAGGAAGCATCGATGCTGTTTTTGGTCAAGTTACCAACCTTGGCACTCCAATCATGGGTGGCATAAATCTTAATGCCGGTGCGGCTCTAAATCCTTACAATAACACGTATATCTTTCAAGGAGCTCAATTGCATTCATTGGATTTAACAACGGGGAATATTGTAAATAGTGTATCCATTTCAAATCCGATACAAGCAAGTTATTTTGATAATTTCAGATTTAACAATGCAGATACGACGCTCTATGGTATGGCAAGACGAAATACCTATGATCCGGTAACGCAAACAAATGCTGGTGAAATATACTTAGCGAAAATAGATGCTACATCAGGTGTCATCACACAAATTTCGCCCAATTCAGTAGCAGAGGGATATGCACTGGCTGGAAGTGCCATCGATCCGCATCAAATGGTGTATTATTTTTCAACCGGAGCAACGCTTATGGGCTTGGATTTGTATTCAGGTGAAATCTATAGTAATCCTACAATTTTACTTCCCGCCGGCGGAACAGCGTTTGATAATTTTGCTTACAGTTGTGCTGATACAACTATTTATGGATTGGTTCGCCAGAATTTTATGTACGAAGAGTTTGATCCTGTTTTAGGTGAATGGATTCAAGTGCTTGATTCTGCTACAGTTAGATTAGCTAAAATCAATGCAACAACCGGTGTTGTAACCGTTATTTCACCAAATTCACTTGCGTTTGGTTACTCGCTGAACGGTGGTGTAACGATTGATCCATCGGAAATGGTGTATTATTTCAGTACAGGGGCAAGTTTAGTAGGTGTTTCGTTGATAACAGGTTTACCTGTCAGTAATGTTCAATACAATGGTCAAGATGGTCAGTACTTTGATTTGGTTCGAAACATCGATGATTGCAAAGACGCACAAGCAATGCGTTTAAATAACGGATCACTTTCCGTAAATCAATTGGGTGACTTAGCACAAGTGGAACTTTTCCCAAATCCTACAGATCAAGCAGTTACCATTCGTTCTTCTGGGTTGATTCAATCTGTGCGCGTGATGGATAATTCAGGTAGAGAAGTAAGTGCCTATTTTGCAAACGAAACAAACGAGATGAAGTTGTCGGTTGACAGCTTGAACGCAGGTATTTATTGGGTTATTGTAAACGATGCTCAACAAATGAAGTTGTGTGTAAAAGATTAAGGTGCTACGAAATCAGAAAATCACATAACGGTAAAACCATCTTTGCGATTGGCAGAGGTGGTTTTTCGCTTTTCGAATGACACGCTAGTTTCCTAAATCATCTATTAACTCAGAAACAGTGTTTGATTTTACAACCGTGTTTTTAAGCGCGCGTGAAAAATTCCAGGCAAAAAAGGCGTAGATCATTGTACAAATGCTGATCAATCCTGCGATGCCGAATGCATATTTGTTGGATGTATTAACGAAAATGAGACTTAACAATCCCCAAGTAAAGAGCGTTGTAAGTCCGAAAACTCCGGAGAATTGTTTGATTCGTTTGGAAATGAGTTCACTTTCTTCTTCTTCGGATTTAAGGTATTCAATGTGAGACGTAATCTCATCGAGATAAATGCCTACATAATAGAAATTTAATACCGGCAGCCAGCAGTAAAATGCTTGGATGAAGATTGTGTTTGAAACCGGTTCGTTTTCATTGCGTAACTTCCGATAATGACTTACCACGGTTGCCAGCCAGCATGAATGCAAAAACGGTATCAGAAAGAGACACGAAAATAAGATTGCAAACGAAAAGTAGGAGGTGCTGAATTCACTATAGTTGTTTATTCCCAATGCGATGCATGTAATTATTACGAGATACCAACTACCGAAGAAAAAGAGGATTCCCGAGCCGAGTTGGACGCATTTGTGCAGTCGAAGTAGGGGCTCATCTTTGCTGTAGTAACGAACCTCGGTTCCGGTCCACCGATCTATCCATGGTGCTTTTCGAAACACCGAAAGCCAACCGAAAGGAAGGATGCGAATAACCGATCTGGCTAGGGCTTGCGCTAAGGAAATCGGTTTTCCGTCTGTTCTAACAACTTCGGAACCCGTGATGATTTTGGTGAGCGTAAAACCAAAAAGCCATTCGGAAATAAGCGGTAATACAATCAGCTGCGTTAAAAAAAGTGCCACACCGATATACGAAAAGTAGGCTTTATCTGCTGAAACGTCCATCATGAGATACGTGTTGTAACCACAAAGCCATACAACCAGCCGATCCGAAAAGTAATGAAATCCGCGTTGCCAACGGTTGAAAGGTACAGATTCTTCTGAGGTAACATCAGTGCGACTTTGTGTGTTGGAAAGCAAGGCCAATAATAGTACCGAAATGAGAATAGGCAGCACTATTTTTGACAGGATCACGCGCACCGAAAAATAGGGCTCAAGAAAATCGTCCATCTCAAACGGATTGATTGCCATGTAATAAACCAACCTTATTGATTCATACAATCCTTCCCACAGAATAAATAATGCCACCAGTTTCAGCACGGTAACCGACCGTTTCTCTCCATAATACCGGATAATTCCAACAATTAGCAAAACCCAAACAAGAATGATAAGGCAATAACTGAGTTGTACGAAAAAATTAATGAAAAGGTATTCTGAGCGGCCAAACACTGCAAAATGAACGATCCGATTAATGTTGGCAGGTAATTCGCTGATTTTCAAAAAACCGAATCCGTCGCGTGAGTAAGGAAGCTGGCCTAACAATTTTACAAGGAGCAACACTACCGTTACAACTGCAACTAACCATTTATTGCGTTGACCGATTTGGTAAAGGAAGTTAAGCGGTTTGGTTTTCATAATCAGCTATGTAGCAAACGACGATGGTAATTGATTTGTCCGAGGTGGTAATTCAAATGACCGCTCAAGTGAATCAAAAAGTAAATTGTTGTCATGCGATAACCCAATGGTTCGAACGGATAATCTTCCTGTAATTGTTCGTCGCTAAGTCTTTCAATGGTGCTTGTGACCACCGTTTTGACTTCGTCAATCGCACTTAGAAGTTGTTTTATGGAAACATCTCTGGTGCTAAATTCCAATTCTCGCTGGCGCAAATAACCCGTATCCCCCAATGTAGCTCCAATAAAGTGATTCAGGTTGCCACACAGGTGCAGCGCCAGATTTCCTCCCGTATTTTTGATGGTAGAAGGCAAAACCCACAAAGCAGCATCGTTGGGATACGCTTCGATTTCATTATAGAGGCGTTGAATGTCGCGTTCAAAGAGGGTGATGAGGGAGTGTTTCATTTAAGAAAATTAAAATGGTGGAGCATCTTTCAGGCCCTTTATTTTTTCAAAAGTTTCTTTTACACTAAAATTAATTAGTACGGTAATTTCTTCATTTGTCAAATTTTCAGAGTAAGGTTTATTGATTATTGGGTGATTACCAGTGTGAGATAAAGCTATTTCGTAGGAGAAGTCTTTAAAGAAGATATTAATTTCACTACTAAAATTGAAGTTTTTGAATCTGTCCTTTGAAAATCCAAAGAACTGGTATCTTAAGCCAATATTGCTTGATTCATCGTTTATTTGATGAATGAAAGAAACATCATTGTGCTGTCCATCAACTGTCGAATAGTTTACTAAATAATCTATGTTATTTTTGACAAACAGGTCATCAAATTGCTTGTGTTTTTTAATGAATAAATCAAACAAAGGAATCACAGAACGAGTAAAAACATCTACAATAGCCTCTTTAGTTTTAGGAAGAACGATTATTTCATGATCCAACTCGTTCTTCCACAACGCAATTTCCTTATCCAAATCATCTTCTTCCTCAATGTCTTTCCCTGCAATAGCATCCAATACCAATTCTTGTGAATGAATCACTAATTCGCCCATTAGTTCGAGAAATAAATCCGGATTGGCACCATAGCCTTGAATTTCAGCTAAGTATTTGTAGTAGCGTTCTCGTTCGTTCTTTCGAAGGATGATAGGAGGAAATCCTAAACTGATCAACAACAGGTTGGTTAACAAACGCGCTGTTCTGCCATTTCCATCATAAAACGGATGAATGCGAACGTATTCCAAATGAAATTGAAACGCCAACTCTACGGGATGTATCGCATCTTTTTGTTTTGCATTTATCGCGTCAATTTGAGCATTGGTTGTATTCAACAATTGATGCACGGAATCAGCAACATCTTCCGGAGCAACAAACTCAAACTTTTCGCCCTTGTAATTGATCACGTAATTGCGATCTGATTTCCAATAACCGATGTGCTGTTTTTTTTCCGGATCAGATTCGTACATAATCGCCCGATGCATTGCTTTGATTCTGCTTTCTGATAAACGAACGGCACCTTTTCCAACACGCATGATTTCCAGAACTTCTTTATCGTGACCGCTCATTTCCAAGACATCTTTCAACGGCTTGTTTCCAACGGTTACGTTTTCAATCATCAACTGACGCGTTTCCATTCGTGTAAGGGAATTTCCCTCCATTTCGTTGGAATAATAGTTCCAATCTAACCTGAAACGATAATTGATTTTGTTCTGGATAGCAGCATCAAGGATTCCATGCTTGTCAATAACTGACTGCAATTCATCAATTTTATCAAGTATGGCCTTGTTCATGAATGGTTTCTTGAAATAAAAGTGAATTTAAAGAAAGTATCGATAGATCAATCAATAATTCACATGACGCTCTTTCTTCTCGTCGTAAATATCAGCCACCGTTACCAAAATACCGGTTTCTTCTACGCCACCAAAATCAGGATTGACAGCTGTTCCGAAGGTTTTCATGGTAGGAGAGAGGTTCATGTAGATGTTCACCAATGGTGGCACGTTTTCACCACGGGCACGCACGTAACTGTTGAGTACCTTGAAACCGTCTTTGAAATCCAATCCATGCAGTTGCTCCTCAACCATTGCTCTGTCGTAATCAGGCATCAACGGATGAAACGGTTTCATCAATTGTTTGTTGTCGGGGAAATAATGGTGCATGAAATGCAATAAGAAATCGCGGCTTTCGCGGTTGTATGACGGATACATGGTCACTTTCCCGAAAAAATACTGAATGTCGGTATACGTTCTAGCCAAAGCGCCCAAACCGTCCCAAATATTGTCGAGTGCATACAATCCCTTTCGCGGATTATTGCTTGGTTGGTAATTCGGTTGCACCCAGCTTCTGCCCAATTCGCAGGTAACCGGAAGGTATTCTTTCACGAAACGTTCTGTGAAATCGAAGTAATGACTGGTGGAAAGGTGAATTTCTCCTGTCTCATCGATGGCGTTTTTACACAAAATAAAGCGATAACCACCAATAATTTCTTCGTCTTCAGGCGACCAAACGATCAATTGTTCGTAGCAAATTTCGTCGGTATCAAATTCGTCCAAATCCAATGCCAACCCGGTTCCACCACCTGCTTCACGAAAGGTTATCTCGCGTAAACGACCGATTTCGCGGATTACGTTGGGAGCATTGTGACTGTTAACGATATAGATTTCATTATCGCCTTTTCTGGTGGTACGTATGCGCCCGTTAGCTTGCAGCTCAGTTTTGATGAGTGCTTTGTCAACCGCGGGTATGATCGTTTCTTGGTGCATCTTATTTATTTCCTAGCTTGTAAACTTCTTGCCGAAACCATTCGGCCCATTCGGCGTCACTTTTTTGTTTGTCTAATGTGGAAGCATCAACCGGCTTGCCGACCGTTACTTTTACATGCTGCCCTTTCTGACGAAACAATTCATCTGCAAGATACAACATTTCTATGTTTGCTTTGATGCCTAAAAACGAGCGAAAATTGGAAAGTCTGTAAAAGAAGTTTGACAAACGTCCGTCAATGTGAATAGGAATGACCACTTGATCGTTGACGCGTGATTGACGAACGAATGTTTTTTTCCATTCCAAATCACGTACAAGTCCTTTTTTCTTGCGACTCACCAAACCGGCAGGAAAAATGCACACGCATTGATCGGAAGCAAATAGTTCATTCACTTGTGCCAAACTTCGTGAACTGGTTTTTCCGTGTTTGTTGATTCCAACAAAAATACCGTTGAGTGGCTCAAGGTTCATGAGCAGGTCATTTACGATGAATTTCATGTCTGTTCGGTGATTGCGCAGTGCATCCACCAAAACCATGGCATCCATTCCACCAAGCGGATGATTCATTACCAACACACATTTTCCTTCTTTGGGAATGTTCTCTATTCCTTCAATGGAAAACTTCACACCGATGTGATTCAATACACCATCACAAAAATCCTGATTGATCAGCGTTGGATTTTCTTTTAGAAAGGAATTGATGTCATCCTGGTGTAAAATCCGTTCCAGATAACGGATAATAAAGCCCGGTAACCACTTCAGCAAACGCGGGTTTTTACTGGCGATCAGTCTACGGACATTGATGAAATCTTCGTTACTCATGCGGTTGCGAAGTTAAAAAAACGGTTGATGTTTTCAATGCCGCAACTGAATTTTGAAATGACCTTTTCATTTTTTTCGGGCAACTAAAGAACAAAGTGTGCATATTTACTAAAATTCTATGCGTTTATGAAAGCACTTTTACCCTTACTTTTTATCGTTTTGGCACTGCCTGCATTTGCTCAAACATTCCAATCTCCCGAAAGTGTTGAGTGGGACGAAGCCAACCAACGTTGGTTAATCGCCAATACAAATGACGGTAAGATACTACAACAAATCGTTGGTCAATCACCTGCTGATTTTGCTTCGGGTTGCTCGCAAGGTCCTTATGGAATTGAAATTCTGAATGATGTATTGTATGCCAATGACGGTGGCCGGATTCGTGGTTTTGCCCTGGCAACCGGATCAGAAGTATTTAACCTCAATTTGGGTGCGACTTTCCTAAACGGATTGACGACAGATGGTGATTCTGTATTGTATGCCACCGATTTTTCAGGAGATAAAATTTACCGCGTCAATCCTACAACAAATGCCTTTTACCTGTTAGCAAACAATTTGCCTGCTGCGCCAAACGGTATCATTTACGATGCTCCGAATGAACGTTGCTTGTTTGTGAATTGGGGATCGAATGCCAAGATCAAAGCAATCAGCGTTTTGCCTCCGTATACGGTAACTGATGTGATGTCAACCACATTAGGAAACTGCGACGGTATCAGTCGCGATCAATACGGATATTATTATGTTACCGCCTGGAGTAACAATCGGTTAAATCGTGTTAGCCCTGATTTTAGCGGAACTCCAACGGCTTTAGTAAGTATTCTTTCTTACCCGGCCGATATTGATATCAAACTGGATGTCATTGACACGGTTGGAATTCCAAATACCGGTTCAAATACGGTGGTTTATATCCCATTGGCAAGTTCTGCAGGACTAGAAGACTTGCAACCGCAAGAATCCACGCTTCATTTTTTCTACAATGCAGCAAACGAAACAGGCATTGTGGATGTTGTATTGCCTATGCAGGAAGAAGTGTTAATCACAGTGCATGATTTGAGTGGAAATGTAGTATTCAGCGAATCAAAAACACCTGAGTTTGCCGGCAAAAATTATTTTGAATTGCCCTTGGGAAGTTTATCTAAAGGAACCTATATCCTAACGGTACAACAGAAAAATTGGTCTGTGAGTCAGAAATGGGCTTATTAATTGAAAATTGAAAATATACATGTAGGGGTGTCTCGCGAGTCACCCCTACATGTATATTTTCAATGTTATTGACAAATCAACGTATCAAAATGAGGCGAATAGCCAGCCCAAACTCCCAGAGCGCCGCCTAGAATATTGGTCG
>JARWZO010000030.1 GCA_029866325.1 Fluviicola sp.
GGCAGTTGCGCTCTTTCTTTTTGTGTGGAACCACCGAGATTCGAACTCGAATGAAAGGATTTTCAGTCCTTCGCCTTGACCAACTTGGCTATAGTTCCAAAACAAAAATCCCCGGACCTTTCGGACCGAGGATCTACAAAAATTATGTAAAAATTCTTTATAGCATGCCTAGACCCGATACCTCCTTGAGACACCAGAATGTTGAACAGCTAAAAAAGAATTGTTGTTTCATGAGGACAAAACTATGTAAAAAATTGCATGAATGTTTTATTTTTTCAAAAAAAACTATTTCACCTCATACTGATGCAACACCCATTGCGCATCTAAAGTCAGCATAGAATCGAGTGAAATATGCTTCTCGGCTGCCTTTTTGGCAATGTTTCCCATCCAGTTTTTATCACCACGCATACCTTGTTTGAGGAATTCAAGTTTGCGATTATAATTGTTGTTGAGGTAACGTTTGGTAGCCGGATCGCGCAGTACCTTCTCTGCTTTGTCAATGAAGCCCCAGCCCAAATCAGAAAGATTGGCGTCGGTAGCTAAAATGAGAATGACATCGTGTTTTGCAAGTTGCTCTTTTAAATCTAATTGGTACGTCGCCACAGCCGAGTAAGAACTTTCCGGAAACACCTCCATGTTGTACGACCAGAAATGATAATTGGAAAAACACCTTGAGAAGAAGCGGTCAATTCCCCAAAAATAACTATCGCCAATTGCCAATACAGGCAGTTTTGATCGCTCCTTAACACCAATTTCTCGAATGTTCGGATAAGCCATTTCAGGAAGCGGTGGATTTTTCATCAGGTTCAATAACACCAATAAATCAATATCGGTATCATACGCAGGATGCAACGAAACTCCACTCCAGCTATTGTCTACAATTTCAACTCCGTATAAATGCTCAAGGTAACTGGTGATAGAATCGTTAGCTAGTGCCGCCCCATAATGACTCCAATGAATGCCATACTTCGCAAACAACGGATAAGTCGCTTTCTTTTTTTCGTTCTTTAAGTAGTGATACAAATCAATGTAATTGATTCCCTGCGATTTGAGTTCGTTCAGATATCCCCTTATATTGGTATAATAACCTTGCGTTGCGGATCCTTTCGGTAAGAATTCCGGATAAAACGACGCTTTTCCAGGAGCCAGCACAACGATTACCGATTTGTGGTACGGAGCCAGCTGATCTTGAATAAAGCGCAATTTGGTTACCTGATCTTTGATGAGCACATCCCCGATGAAGTCTCTTCCTAGATAAGCATCCAAGTGTTTTCTATCGTAGAGATAACCGTTTTGACCCTCAAAAACCGCAGGAGCATTGATCTTATCAAAACAGGTATAATCGATTTGATGGTGGAGACGAATAAGAAATTCGCGAAAGCCGAAATGTTGCGTCAGATACTTTTCTTCGCTCTTTTGATAGCTTTCATCCAGCCAATTGGAAACGGTGAGTTCTACTCGCGGTGCTTCCTCTATTACGCCATCTAAGGGTTTTAAATCAAAGACTGGAAACAAGGTTTGAACCAAGGGGAATAACAGCACGATCATGATCGCAACCAATAAGCCTTTTCGCAGTATGTTGGAACGCGTTTTCATCAGAACTGAAAATAAATGAACGGATTAAAATCTCCGGAAATTAAAAAGCCGGCTGAGAGGATAAGAAGCGCTAAGCTAGCGAATGTATAGATCAAATGACCTGAATCGGTTTGCTTATCAGCGTAAAGAGCATTCCCCCAATTGCGTCCGGTTTTCCAGATTCCGGCAAAGGAAAGCACAGCGGCAAGAATGATGAAAAAGTAGAATTTAAAGTCAAAAACCGTTTGTGATACGGCATCGTTTGGAAAGAGTTGACCAAAGTAATTGAAAGCAGCATCGAGCCCTTTTATGTTGAAAAATACGCAACCAATCACCACGATCAGGAAGGTAACAGCGATCCGTAAAATGCGACCTACCTTTTCATAAAACTTCAATAAAAACAGACGCTCCAGAATCATAAAAAGGCCGTGGTAGAGTCCCCAAAGCACAAAATTCCAAGAAGCACCATGCCACAATCCCGACAAGAGAAAGACCAATCCCAAGTTAAAATACAAGCGTTTTTTCGAGTCAACGCGATTGCCGCCTAACGGAATATAAAGGTAATCTTTCATCCACTTTCCAAGTGAAATGTGCCAGCGCGTCCAGAATTCGGTAACGGAAGTTGAAATATAAGGACTGTTGAAATTTTCAGGAATTGTGAACCCAAGCATCTTCGCTAAACCAATCGCCATGTCTGAGTAACCCGAAAAATCAAAGTACAATTGAAATGCAAAGGCTATTAAACCAAACCAAGCTGTATAGGAATCAAGCAGTTCAAAATCCATTGCGAAAACGACTTTGGTATACAGTCCGATCTGATTGGCAACCAATACTTTTTTTGCCAGACCGATACAGAATCTGTAAAATCCATTGAGCCTATGATCGCTAGTTTCAAAAGCTGACCTGTCTTTAATTTGATGCGCGATGGTGCGAAACGGGATTATCGGCCCCACAATGAGTTTGGGAAACAACAAAATGTAAAGCAGGTAGTTGAAGAAATTGTCGAGTGGTTTCTGGTCGCCTCTGTAAACATCCAACACATAAGTGATGGATTCAAAAACGAAGAACGAAATCCCTATAGGAAGCCCGATTTCTGTCCAACCAACTTCCTGAATACCACATTGATTCAGTAGTTCATTGAAACTTCCCACAAAGAAATTGGCGTATTTAAAAACGGCTAGTAAGCCTATGTTCAGCGCTAATGAGGCAATGAGGATGCGTTTCTTTTTCCGGGCGTCGCTCTGCAAACTCATCCATTTCACTAAGAAAAAATCGATGGCGGTGGTCGCTAAAAGCAAGAAGATAAATCTGGGTGCTCCCCAACTAAAAAAGAAAATACTTGCAACAAGGATGACTGGATTTTTCAGCTTTTTTCCTACCAAAAAATAGACCAGTAGAAAGATGGGTAAGAAGTAGACCAAGAAGTAGCTGCTGCTGAAAACCATAGTTGTTTTTGAGGTGACGAAGATACTATTTTTCTTATTGTTGAAAGGTTTGCTTGAAAAGACTGGGTTGTTTAAAAAATAGATTTCTACAGGTTTTATCGAGTCTTAAATCACTGGTATAAAAGCAATTAAATTCCGTAATATTGCGGGATTACTGAAGAAATTTAACCTGAATAAAAACGAAAAATCGCCAACCTAAGGCTGACGACTTCTCTTATATATTGCCGTTCCGTTCTATCCTCATCCGCCTAACGTGGACAAGGGAAGAAGGCCCGAGAAACCCGACTCACCGAAGCGCGTCGAGTATAAATCCTGGATTACATCATTCCCGGCATTCCGCCTGGCATTCCGCCCATTGCAGCCGCGTTTTCTTCCGGTTCGTCAGCGATAACGCACTCGGTAGTCAACAACATCGATGCAATAGATGCAGCATTTTCAATAGCAATACGGGTTACTTTCGTAGGATCAATTACACCTGCTTCGTACAAGTTTTGGTACTGATCCGTACGTGCGTTGTAACCGAAATCGTCTTTTCCTTCGCGTACTTTCTGAACGATTACCGCTCCTTCGCCACCTGCATTGGCAACGATCTGACGCAATGGTTCTTCAACCGAACGTGTTACAATTGCAATACCTGTAGTTTCGTCTTCGTTCTCACCTTTCATTTTCTCAAGGTTGGCAATCGAACGAATCAAAGCAACACCTCCACCGGGAACAATTCCTTCTTCCACAGCAGCACGTGTAGCAGCCAATGCATCGTCAACTCGGTCTTTTTTCTCTTTCATTTCAACTTCGGTTGGCGCACCGATATACAATACCGCAACCCCACCTGCCAACTTCGCCAAACGCTCTTGCAATTTCTCACGGTCGTAATCGGAAGTAGTTGATTCCATTTGCGCTTTGATTTGTTTCACGCGTCCTTGAATCGCTTCTTTTTCGCCGGCACCGTTGATGATGGTGGTATTGTCTTTGTCGATTTCTACTTTCTCAGCAGTTCCCAACATATCCAAGGTAGCATTTTCTAAGGTGTACCCGCGCTCTTCAGAAATCACTTGACCGCCAGTTAAGATGGCCAAATCTTCCAACATCGCTTTTCTGCGATCACCGAATCCCGGAGCTTTCACTGCCGCAATTTTCAACGATCCGCGCAAACGGTTTACCACCAATGTCGCCAATGCTTCACCGTCTACATCTTCAGCAATGATCAACAATGATTTTCCGTTTTGAACCACCGGCTCCAAAATCGGAAGCAATTCTTTCATATTGCTGATTTTCTTGTCGTAGATCAAGATCAACGGATGCTCCATTTCAGCAACCATTTTGTCGGTGTTGGTTACGAAATACGGAGAAAGGTAACCGCGGTCAAATTGCATACCGTCAACCGTTTTCACTTCCGTTTCCGTTCCTTTTGCTTCTTCAACTGTAATTACACCGTCGTTGCCTACTACTTTCATAGCTTGAGCAATCAACGCACCGATTGTTTCGTCGTTGTTGGCTGAAATCGTAGCAATTTGTTTGATTTTGTCGTTGTCTGAACCTACTTCTTTCGAAAGCGCTTTCAAGTTTCTAACTACTTCCGCAACCGCTTTGTCGATACCGCGTTTCAAATCCATCGGATTTGCACCCGCAGCTACGTTTTTCAATCCGGCAGTGATGATTGCTTGTGCCAATACGGTTGCAGTTGTTGTTCCGTCACCTGCTATATCAGCCGTTTTAGAAGCAACTTCTTTCACCATTTGTGCACCCATATTTTCAATCGGATCTTTCAATTCAATTTCTTTGGCAACCGTAACACCATCTTTGGTTACTTGCGGAGCGCCGAATTTTTTACCGATAACAACGTTTCTTCCTTTTGGTCCTAAGGTTACTTTTACCGCATTAGCCAATGCATCAACGCCTTTTTTCAGCTTCTCACGAGCTTCTACATCAAAATAAATTTGCTTTGCCATTTTGTGTTTTGTTAGTCTGTTTTAATTATCCGATAATTCCGTAAACGTCAGACTCTTTCATAATAATGTAAGTCGTACCGTCTAATTTGATTTCCGTTCCTGCGTATTGACCGTACATTACGGTATCTCCTACTTTCACAGTCATCGGTTCGTCTTTTTTACCATTTCCCGCTGCGATCACTTTTCCACGTAAAGGTTTCTCCTTCGCTGTATCCGGAATGATTATACCACTTGCGGTAACTTGCTCTGCCGGCGCCGGTTCAATCAGAACCCTATCTGCCAAAGGTTTAAATGTTGTAGACATATTCGAATTATTTTAGAAAATTTAAAGTTTGTTGCTCCGCAACTGTCGAAGATTGTGCCAAGCACGCTTTGGCAGACATTTTTTCAGTTTTAGAACCGAATACAATAAAAAATGTCAGTATGCGTGACATACTGACATTCGATATCATTGAGCTAAAATTAGCTTCGAGTTGTATCTTATTGATTTTGGGTACCCTGACCTTGCTGGTTTCCGCCTTGTTGACCGCCGGTACCACCTTGACCTTGTTCTTTTCCTGTTTCACCACCACCCGGACGCTCTGCTTTCTCCGGAGTCATTATCACGGTAAGAGCAATACTTAACACCATGATTGCAGCAGCCAATGACCAAGTTGCTTTCTCGATGAAATCATTCGTACGTTGCACACCGCCCAATTGCTGAGCCGCACCGAAATCGGAAGACAAACCTCCACCTTTAGGGTTTTGAACAAATACGACAACCACGAGCAAAACACTCGCTAAAATAATGATGATTGAAATGAGACCTGTCATTGTTATGATGTTATTTTTTTCTTTAATTCTTCAATTCGGACTGCAAATAAAAGCTTTTTTTCTGGAAACGCCAACATCAATTGATGATAAACATGAATTGCCTTCGGATAATTGCCCTGAGCAGCGTAAATTTTGGCCAATGTTTCGGAAACAGGAATGGTTTCTTCGTCTAAACTTTCCTTCGCTTTTTTAGGCGGAGAGAAGAATTCAGTTTTCCCGCGGCTGATCGTTGGTTCTTCTTTTATGAAATGTTCGATGATCTCATCAACTTTGCGCTTTTCAGGAGTTTTGGGTGCCTGTTCTCCTGTTTTTTGTTCGCTGCTTTTAAGCCATGAAGTAAACGAACGTTTTTCACCCGGTTCGTGAAAAGCTTCATTCTCATTCTGATTCTCAATAACTTCCTCAACTACCTCTTCTTTCTGTAGTTCAATAACCGGTACTTCTACTTCCGGAATCTCAAAATGCTGTTCGAGCGTGAAGGCTTCGGTAATGGTGTCGAAATCGGATTCAACTACAGTTTCTACAGGTGTTTCAGGTGTTTTTTCAGTTGCTGAAACGGACTCTTCAATCGGTTCTTCTTTTTCTTCTGGAAGAATTTCCGACACAGGCTCTTCAACCTGAATTTCTTGAGCTATTTCTACTGTTTCTTCGATTGTTTCCATTGATTCAACCACATCGGAATCGGATCCTGCCAGTCCGGAGGAATTGACCAGCTGATACAACTGTGCGCGATCATTCAACCGATATGCATGCTGCTGCAAAGCTGTGTCCAGATCAATCGATTTTCCGTTTGCCAACGCTGTGAGGTAAAGCAAAGAAAAAACCGCGGCGTACGGATGTTTTTCGCTCAATGCCTTTAATGCAGGAGCATCGCCCAATGTCAAAGCAGCAGGATTTGAAATGTAATGCGAAACTTGTTCCAGATTCATAACTTACCAGTTTGAGCGTAATTTATTAATGACATCCTGCACAATCTGCTGATTGATCAATTCAAGTAATTGACTTTCAACATCGGCCAATTGTTGCGATGCGTCGTAATCGGCAAATCGTGTGCTGGTCATTTGCATCTTCTCCAATCCCTTGGTGGGTGTAATGATTGTAAAATTCACCGAAACGGTAAGCCTGTTTTTCTGTGCGTTATCGCCATTGGTAAGGGCTTGCGGAGTGGTGTTGTAGCTATTTACAGTTCCTGAAATCTGTACATCAGCATCGTCGATTCGCGTAAGCATTTTCAACCGCGTATTGTTCTGAATACCGTTTCGCAACGATTCAGTGAGCGTAGCGTTGTAATTGGCAGGAGCAGTAGCCGCGTTCAGTTCAAGTGGGGTGATGTAAAAATCTTTCCACTCTTCAGGCATACTGTCGTCCACAAAACCAACGCGAGTCGGCCAGCAACTAGACAACGATCCTAAAACAACAATTATCATTAAGTATTTCATCATATCTACCTTTACGTTCTCCTCCCTTGAGGGAGGGTAGGGAGGGTGGCCATCTTTATAATTTTCAATTTTACATTTTCAATTCTTGATAATTTCTCAATTGATAATTCACCTAATCACCCATTAATATCATACTCCTTAATCTTCCTGTACAATGTTCGTTCCGAAATTCCCAGTTCCTCGGCAGCGTGTTTTCTGCGTCCGCGGTGTTTATCCAATGCTTTTTGAATCAATTCCTTTTCACGGTCTTCCAACGACAACGATTCTTGCACTTCTTCGTGAATCTCAAAATCTTCCGTTTGATCTTCCACACGATACGTCGGAGCAGGTTCTACTTTTGCCGGAACAGTTGGCAATAAACGCGGTTCGGCAATGCCAACATCACTGTACATGCGGTTTACCATTGCAGCCTGATCGTTTGATAAATTAAAATCGCCTTGCTGATTGAGCAATTCCACAACCAGTTTTTTCAGATCGTTCAAGTCGTTCTTCATGTCGAACAAAAACTTGTACATCAATTCGCGCTCGTCAAATTTTGTTTCGTGCGAACCAACCAATGAGGGTAGTTGTTCCTCCGGACCCGGCAAATACTGTTGTAAACGCAATAAATCGATATCACGTGTTTGCTCGATCACTGAAATTTGTTCTACCAAGTTTTTCAGCTGACGGATATTCCCCGGCCAGTTGTATGAATTCAGCAATTCTACTGCGTCAGCCGTGAGTTTGATCGTCGGCATGCGGTATTTGTCGGCAAAGTCGCTGGCAAATTTCCGGAACAACAAGTAGATATCTTCATTTCTGCTACGAAGCGGGGGCAACGCTATGGGAACAGTGCTCAAACGATACAACAAATCTTCTCGGAATTTTCCGGTGGAAATGGCTCGTTGCATGTTTTCATTGGTTGCGGCTACTACGCGAACATTGGTTTTGATCACTTTTGATGAACCCACGCGAATGAACTCGCCCGTTTCCAATACGCGCAACAAGCGGACTTGTGTTTGCATGGGCAATTCGGCGACTTCATCCAGAAAAATGGTTCCGCCGTCGGCTACTTCAAAATAACCTTGTCTGCTACCGGTAGCTCCGGTAAACGATCCTTTTTCGTGACCGAATAACTCAGAGTCGATAGTTCCTTCCGGAATCGCGCCACAGTTAACGGCAATGTATTCGGCGTGTTTGCGTGAACTCAATTGGTGTATGACCTGCGGAATGATTTCCTTTCCTGTTCCACTTTCGCCGGTTACCAAAACTGAAATATCCGTGGGAGCAACTTGTATGGCTACTTCCAGCGCGCGATTGAGCAGCGGAGCATTTCCGATGATCCCGAATCGTTGTTTGATCTGTTGAACATTCATACTCATGACACCACCAATTTAGCAGGTTCTTCCACTTGTTCGCCTATCAGCGTTGCCGATGTGCACTCTTTTATTTTTACCCAAACGTAGTCGCCTTTTTTGGCAGTTCCTTTCGGGAAAACTACTTTGGTATTGCGTTCGTCGCGGCCCATTAAATCATCTTCCGATTTTTTGGAAACACCTTCAATCAATACTTTATGAACTTCACCGATCTGACGTAAATTATTTGCCAGTGAATGACGTAATTGGTTGGCAATAATTTCATCCAAACGACGGCTTTTTAGCTCTTCTGTTACATCGTCTTCAAACTTTCGTTCGGCCAATGTTTTCGGACGTTCCGAATATTTATACATGTAAGCAAAATCAAACTGAACTTCGTTTTGCAATGAAAGTGTTGCCTGGTGTTCTTCTTCCGTTTCACCACAAAAACCTACGATGATATCCGTTGAAATTCCGCAATTCGGCAAGATGCGTCTGATGGCAGCAATGCGATCCAAGTACCATTCACGGCTGTAACCACGGTTCATGCGCTGCAATACATCCGAATGTCCGGATTGAACAGGAAGATGAATGTACGGACAGATATTGTCGTATTTCGCCATGACTTCCAATACTTTGTCGGTCAAATCTTTCGGGTGAGAAGTCGAGAAACGAATGCGCAAATCCGGGTGAATTTGAGCGACCATTTCCATCAATTCCGCAAAATCCGTTGTGGATTGGGTTTCATCTTTTATGACTCCTTTGCTGCTCATGTTCCAGCGGTAACTATCTACATTCTGTCCCAAAAGCGTCACTTCACGGTAACCGCGATTAAAAATATCGGTACATTCCTGAACAATCGTATGCGGATCGCGTGAGCGTTCTCTTCCTCGGGTAAACGGCACCACGCAAAACGAACACATGTTGTCGCATCCGCGGGTAATCGAAACAAACCCGGAAATTCCTCCTTCATCCAATCGGATCGGGGAAATATCACCGTATGTTTCTTCACGTGAAAGCAATACATTTACCGCCTTCTGTCCACCGTTGACTTCGTCTATCATTCCGGGCAATTCGCGGTAGGCATCAGGCCCTGCCACCAAATCAACCAGTTTTTCTTCTTCCAATAAGGATTGTTTCAGACGCTCGGCCATACAGCCCAATACGCCTACAACCAGCTTGGGTTGCGCCTTTTTTTGTTTTCTGAATTCGGTCAAACGCTTCCGCACACGCATTTCGGCATTATCGCGAATAGAACAGGTGTTGATCAGAATCACATCGGCTTCCTCCGAATTTCGAGTAGTTGAATAACCTTCCTTCGCCATAATGGAAGCAACAACTTCGCTATCCGAAAAATTCATAGCGCAACCGTAGCTTTCAACATACAGTTTTTTGGATCCCTCAGAATGATCGTCCAATACCAATGCTTCTCCTTGTTTTCCTTCGTCGATTACTTTATTGTTGCCGTGATCGTCAACCATTCTTTTGTGCATTTAGATTGCGTGCAAAAATAGCGTTTTTTCAAGTTCATGTCAAAATGTCAGTCGTAAGTTTAACGGTTTTTTGGAAGTTGATCCAATCCACTTGAAAGAATGGTTTCAAATGAACAATTGGACAAGTGATTTTTAGCCACAGATGTCTCAGATTTTTACAGATAAAATCTTATGGTAAATCATCTGCTATACGCTGGCGTATAGCTCGAAATCTGTGTAAATCTGAGACATCTGTGGCAAACAATTGAATTCCGCTAATAAACTTTGTGGCCCAGCTCAAATTCTTCTCTATATAATAAGGTATAGAACCGCAGATTTGATTCGATTTTCAAAAGATTTCGATTTTTTTTCATCCCAAGGTAAATTTATCCGACAAAATAAACTATCGTTTAAAGGGGCTCTGAACAATCAATCACAACTTGCTGTTTGTTTTTTGAAATGAAAACTTCTTATTTTGCACCGCTTTATCGTTTGAAGCCGTTTAATGTTATACCTACATGAGCAAGAACTTAGTAATAGTGGAGTCACCTGCGAAAGCAAAGACAATCGAAGGATACCTCGGAAAAGATTTCATTGTGAAGTCGAGTTTTGGTCACGTAAGAGATCTGGCTTCAAAAGGATTGGCCATCGATATCGAAAATAATTTCCTGCCCGATTACGAGGTCAGTTCCGATAAAAAAGCCATTGTGGCCGAATTAAAAAAATTGACGAAGGAGGCGGAAGTCGTATGGCTCGCAACGGATGAGGACCGCGAAGGAGAAGCTATTTCTTGGCATTTATACGAAACGCTTGGACTTTCCAAGAAAGAAACAAAGCGTATTACGTTCAACGAAATTACAAAAACAGCGATTTTAAAGGCAATTGAAAAACCGCGTGAAATCAATAAACCACTCGTTGATGCACAACAAGCGCGTCGCGTACTGGATCGTTTGGTAGGTTTTGAATTGTCACCTGTACTTTGGAAAAAAGTGCGTCCGAGTTTGTCTGCCGGTCGTGTGCAGTCAGTTGCCGTACGTCTGATCGTTGAACGCGAAAAGGAGATCATGCACTTTTTGTCGGAAAGTTATTTCCGTGTTGCGGGTTCTTTCCTCAAAGGAAAAGAAGGCATCAAAGCAGAAGTGAGCAAACATTTCGGAAGTGATACCGAAGTGGAAGCTTTCTTGAAAGATTGTGGAAATACAACTTTTTCGGTCTTGGATGTACAAACCAAGCCTGCTAAGAAAACACCTGCAGCTCCGTTTACAACCTCTACTTTGCAACAGGAAGCCAGTTTGAAATTGGGTTTTTCGGTTTCAAGAACCATGCAAGTAGCACAGAGATTGTACGAAGCCGGTCGCATTACCTACATGCGTACCGATAGTGTGAATTTATCGGAAACGGCCATGTTAGGAGCCGAAAGCGAAATCAAATCGGCTTACGGTAATCAATACAGCAATCCTACAAAATACGCCACCAAAAGTGCCAATGCACAAGAGGCTCACGAGGCCATTCGTCCAACGGATTTTGGCTTACATGCATTAACTGCAGGCGATTCGGATGAAGTGCGTTTGTATGACCTGATCTGGAAACGATCTATTGCCTCTCAGATGAGTCATGCGCAATTGGAACGCACCACCATTTCTATCGGAAACGAAAAGTTAGCTGAAATTTTTGCAGCCAAAGGTGAAGTTATCAAGTTTGACGGATTCCTGAAAGTGTATCTTGAAACGTCACTCGATGACGAAGATGATGCCGAGTTATCAGGTTTGTTGCCTGCTGTTACTGTTGGAGAAAAGCTGGATGTACAATTCATTCGTGCCACACAGCGCTTCTCCAGAGCTCCTTCGCGTTATGTGGAAGCTGCCTTGGTGAAGAAATTGGAAGAATTGGGAATTGGTCGACCTTCAACGTATGCGCCAACTATTTCAACCATTCAGAAACGCGGCTACGTAGAGAAAAAAGAACGTGAAGGTGAAGAGCGTGCTTATTTGGTGCTCGATTTGAAAGGAACCGAGATTGTGCGTGAAACCAAAACTGAGATTACCGGTAGGGATAAAAACAAACTCTTCCCAACCGATATCGGTATGGTGGTGACCGATTTCCTGAAAGAGCATTTTGAACACATTATGGATTACCATTTCACAGCAGAAGTGGAAGGTCAGTTCGACGAAATTGCGCACGGTAAAATAGTTTGGACCGATATGATTCGTACATTCTACAATCCGTTCCATGAAAGTGTAGAAGATACGCTCGAGCATTCTGAACGTGCGACCGGAGAACGTATCCTGGGTGTGCATCCTGTTTCCAATAAAAAGGTATTGGCACGCATCGGACGTTTCGGGCCGATGATTCAGGTCGGAGATGAAAAGGAAGATGGTGAGAAGCCGCAATTCGCCTCTTTACATGCTTCGCAGTCCATTCACACCATCACATTGGAAGATGCACTTGAGTTATTCAAGTTGCCACGCGTATTGGGCGAATTGGAGGGTGAAGTCGTTAAAGTAAATGTTGGCCGTTTTGGACCGTATATCCAATTGGGGAAATTGTTTGTTTCCTTGAAAAAAGAAGACGATCCGATGCAGATTCAATTGGATCGCGCATTGGAACTCATCGTTGAAAAACGCGAAGTTGAGGCCAACCGATTGATCAAAGATTTCCCGGAAAACATGGAAGTGCAATTGCTCAACGGTCGTTACGGAGCTTACTTGAAAATCGGAAAAGACAACTTTAAATTACCAAAGGGCAAAGAAGCTGCTTTGTTAACACTGGAAGAGTGTTTGGCGATTGCTGCAGATCCTGCCAACGCACCGAAAAAGAAACCCGGAGCGCGTAAAGCACCTGCTAAAAAGCCTGCGGCTAAAAAACCGGTTGCCAAAAAACCGGCCGCTAAGAAGAAATAACGAAGTTTAGTAGTTGGATAGTTTTTAAGTTTCTAAGTTCTTTGAGTTGTTGGCAAAACTGGCAAACTCAAAGAACTTAGAGACTACACAACTTAAAAACTCACCAAACTTAAAAAACTCAACAAACTTCGGAGAGTTATTCACCATTCCATCTTCATTCTTAATTCAATCGCATGTTTTTTAGGATAACATCACCGTTATCTTTGCTTCAAATAAGCGTAATGAAAGACCTTTCGATATATTTTCAACCCTTGGTGCAAGAGCATGAATATCCTGCCGACACCATCGGATCAATCATATTGGCAAATAATCAGCACGGTTTTCCGGAAATTGATCAAATCGGATTGGCAATCATTTACGTACCCGAATTTAGAAACGGACAACCCGAATTGCATCAGCAAACCGATGATCGTTTCCGCGAAGCGTTTTACAATTATTTCCCGGGAATGCATTGGAAGCATACCATTTACGATCTTGGAACCTTACTTCCGGGCGAGCGGGTAGAGGATACCTATTTTGCTTTGCGACAGGTTGTTGCCGAATTGGTGAAGAAAAAAATAATACCTATTATAATAGGTGGAACGCAAGATCTTACGTACGCGATGTATCAGGGCTACGAGGAATTAGAGCAGTTGATCAACGTCATGAGTATCGATTATAAACTCGATCTAGGTGATCCTGATCAACCTGTGGATAAAGATGCTTTTGTGAACAAATTACTGATGCATCGTCCATGTTTTCTCTTCAATTACTCCATATTGGGGTATCAAGGACCTTTTGTTCGCCAATCAGAAGTCGATTTGTTCGAGAAACTGTATTTCGATGCAGTTCGTCTGGGTGAATTTGTTTCAGACCCACGCATTGCTGAACCACTCCTGAGGAATTCCGATTTATTGTCAATTGACTTGCAAGCTTTAAGAGCCTCCGATTTTAGAGGGGATCATTATCAAAATCCTAACGGGTTTTACAACCATGAATTATGTCAGCTGGCTCGTTATGCCGGAATCAGCGATAAATTAACTTCACTTGGAATTTTTAATTTGCTTCCCGGAAACCTGAGTGAGCAATCGCATCAGGAAGTCGCACAGCTTATTTGGTATTTTATGGATGGCATTTCCCAACGTATGGGTGATTTTCCGATCGGTTCCAAAAAAGAGTATATCCGGTTTACAGTCTTCATGGAAGAAATAAAACACGATCTTGTTTTTTTTAAAAGTAATAAATCGGATCGCTGGTGGATGGAAGTGCCGTATCCGCCCAAGGAAGGGCATAAATATGAGCGTCACCACCTAGTTCCCTGCAACAAAAACGACTACGATTTGGCCTTGGAAAATGACATTCCGAATCTTTGGTGGAGAACTTATCAAAAATTAGGGTAACCTTTTTTTAATTTCGACATATAAGCACAGCATGTTAATATTCAGTTATCTTCAACATTGGATTGTGGAAAACTGATCAAGTAATTAATAAAAAGTTTTTATTGTTCCGAAAAATACTTATTTTAGTCGCCAATTGGCTAAAATTTGTTAAAGTCAGAATAGTAAATACCGTACTAAGTACACTGTTTATGAAGAAAAGATTACTCGCTCTATCAACGTTGATGTTTGCATCAGTAGGAGTATTTGGTCAGCAAGACATGGCCTTAACGCACTTTTTTTACAACAAAATGTTGTTTAATCCTGGTGCTACTGGAATTGACGAAGGAATTTGTGGATCGCTGCTTTACCGTAACCAATGGGATAAGGTAAATGGTGCGCCTAACTCAGCTACGTTTAATGCTGAGGCCAATATCGAACGTTGGTTTCCTGCAGGTGTCGGTATTACGTTTGCTCACGATGCAATCGGTTTTAACCGTCAAAACAATTTCGCGCTGAATTATTCGCAACATGTTACTACTAGTGTTGGAACATTGGGTATCGGTGTAGGTATCGGTTTCATGAACTTCGGTTTGAATCCTACTTGGGTTCCGCCAACTACAAGTTTTGACCCTACATTGCCTGCTAGTAGTTCGGCAACTGCCTTCGATTTAAACGCGGGTCTTTTCTGGAAAGGAACGACTCAGCCGTATTACATTGGTATTTCGTCAACTCACTTACCTGCTCCTGTATTGGCTCAGACTTCTGCTCTTTTGGCTAGTCCTGCTATCAATTACAACACTGCGCGTCACTACTACTTCATGGGAGGGTATGTGTTTGAAGAATTAGGTCCGGGTAATTTGGATGTTCAGGCATTGGTGCAATCAGATTTAATAAAAGTCTCATTTAATGTGAATGCACGATATATTGTCAATAATCAATTTTACGGAGGTTTAAGTTACCGTTCATCGGATGCTGTGTCGGTTATGGCAGGGTTTATCCCATGGCCTGGGGCTGCAATTAGCTACTCTTATGATCTTACTTTGAATAAATTATCAAATGTATCGAGAGGTACGCATGAGTTGGTTGTCAAGTATTGTTACTACCTTCCTCCTCCACCGCGAACGGTATCAAATCACCCGAGATGGTTGTAAAATAAAAAAAAATTAAAAATCTTTGTAACCATTTTTTGAACGATTCCGTTATATCGAAAATATTGATCCTGTAGATTGTTAGTGATAGATCCGGAGTTGTAAATTTGAACTAGAATGAAAAAACTGTTGTTAATCGGTTTAATTGGGGCCTTCTTGGCTGCTTGTAGTTCGCGTAGCGGACACTTGACAGGAGTATTAGGTCGACGCGTATATCAACCTGAGATACCTCTCGGTATGGTATATATTCCATCGGGTTCTTACAATATGGGAGAGAACGATCAGGATGTTCCTTTTCTGCACCAAACACGTGCGAAGACGGTGTCCGTTCAGGCTTTCTATATGGACCAGACGGAAATCACCAACAACGAGTATCGTCAATTCGTTGAGTGGGTCAAAGATTCTATTGCACGTGAATTGATTTATTCAGGTGTAGAAGAGGATGAAGATGCCGCGGATTTCATCAATTATGCCGACGATTATTTCGACGGAGTAGAGATGGTAGAGTTTGATCCTGCCAACAGAGATGAAAACCGTGCCCAGTTCTCTCTAAATTGGGATCGAAAATTCTCTTACGAAGATGAAGAGTATCTTCCATTGTTGGCAGATATGTACTATCCGCAAGCAGAGCGTTTTTACAAGCGTCGTGATGTCGATACACGTAAGTTGATCTTTAAGTATTATTGGATCGATTTCAGAGAAGCTGCTCGTCGTGGTCGTATCGATATCGTGCCTAACGGTTACGATAATCAAGGTAACAAAGTTGCTCAGGAGCACCGTGAATTGAATACTCCTCCGCATCCGTTTACTGAAGAGCCACAAGGTCAGGATGCTGACTTGGGTTACTTCAACAAAAAAGGTCAAAACAATGCCATTCGTGGTCATGCTGATCGTCAGCGTTTCATAATTGATGAGGCTATTCAGGTATTCCCGGATACATTATGCTGGGTACGTGATTTTACCTACTCATTCCATGACCCGATGACCAATATGTATTTCTGGCATCCTGCTTATGATAACTATCCTGTTGTAGGTATTACTTGGGTTCAGGCAAAAGCATTCAGTGTTTGGAGAACGCAATTGCTCAACACCTGGTTGGTTGCAATGGGAGACTTATTCGTGAATGATTTCCGTTTGCCTACTGAAGCAGAATGGGAAAGAGCGGCTCGTGGAGACTTGAATAACTCACCTTACCCTTGGGGAGGTCCTTACATCCGTAATGAATCAGGTTGTTTCTTAGGGAACTTTAAACCGATGAGAGGTCGTTACTTTGAGGATGGTGGTTTCCATACGGTAAAAGCATACTCTTATAACCCGAATGGTTGGGGATTATATTGCATGTCAGGAAACGTTTCCGAGTGGTGTGAAACTGCTTACGATGAATCCATGTATGAGTTCTCTCATGACTTGAATACCGAATACCGTTATGATGCAATGGACTGGGATCCGCCATCAATGAAACGTAAAGTTTTGCGCGGTGGTTCTTGGAAAGACATCGGTTATTACTTACAAACATCAACTCGTACTTACGAGTATCAAGATACAGCCAAATCGTACGTCGGATTCCGAAATGTGATGACTCACTTAGGACGTGGCGGGCGTGAATTCTCTAAAGAGGGTGGCGAAGAAATTCGTAGCGATATCCAACTTCGCTAAGAATAAACAACAAACAATTACAAACAAAAATCTTTAGTTTAAACCTAAAAAAAACAAGAAAACTATGAAACCAGGAAGTAAAGGATGGAAAAAGTTTATGGCGAAACTCTATGGTTTCGGTGCGGCAGTCGTTATCGTTGGAGCTTTGTTTAAAATTCAACACTGGCCGTTTGCGGGAGAGATGTTGATTGTTGGTCTTGGTACAGAAGCCTTGATCTTTATCTTCTCAGCATTTGAGCCGATTCACGAAGATCCGAATTGGGAACTTGTATATCCTGAACTTGCTTTAGGACACAGTGATGATTTAGATCACGACGCACTTCCTGCAACTCGCGGAGGTCGTGGTGGAGGTAACGGAATTACCGACCACTTGGATAAAATGCTTGAAGAAGCAAAAATCGATGGTCAGTTGTTAGAGCGCCTTGGTGACGGTATGCGTGCCTTGGGTGAAAATGCTGCACAATTGAAAGGTGTTACTTCTGCTGCTGCTGCAACAGATTCTTATGTATCTTCTTTGCAAGCCGCATCTGATAAAGTATCATCATTGTCTGAAGCTTATGAGAGAGCATCTGTGTCAATCTCTGGTATGACTTCAAATACACAAGAGGGCGAATCGTTTGGTGAGCAAATGCAAAAAGTTTCTAAAAACTTGGCTGCTTTGAACAACGTTTACGAATTGCAATTGAAAGGTTCATCAGCTCACTTAGAGGCTACAGAGAAATTCCAAGGTCAAGTAACTGAAATGATGAAAAACTTATCTGATTCTGCTGAAGATACACGTCTATACAAAGAGAACATGGCTATGTTGTCTAAAAACTTGACTGATCTTAATTCCGTTTATGGTAACATGCTTAAAGCTATGACAATCACGAGATAAGACTCGTTTTTTGATTAGTTGTTGAACATTAGGAATGTAAACCAATAAAATTTAATAGATCATGGCAGGAGGAAAAGAAACCCCAAGACAGAAGATGATCGGTATGATGTACTTGGTATTAACGGCGCTTTTGGCGTTGAACGTATCCAAGTCTATCCTCGATGCTTTTGTTGCAATTGAAGAGAATACACAAAAGTCGAATATTGCTCAGTTAGATCGTGGTAATGGTTTCAAAGGTGATGTAACATCTGAGATCAGTACAACGAAAGGACCTGACAATGCCCTCAAATTGAAAAAGCTGAAAAAGATTTTGGCTCAAATGGAGGAGGTCGATAAGATTACGGCTACAATGATTCAGGATATCGATAAGATTAAAATTGAAATCTTAAAGGAATCAGGTGAGGATATGGCTAAAATGAAACCCAATGATGAGGAAACGATCATGTGGGCTAAAGGCGACGGTTGCAAACCGGCTAGAATGCACCTGATGGCAGTACAAGCAAAGGATCAGTATGATATTCCAATGCACTACATTGTAGGTGAAGACATCAAAACGCCAACCGGTGAAGGTAAAAAGCTATGGGCGGATTTCAATGATTACCGTGCTAAGTTGGTACAAGTTGTAGGTTCGTATGATGCTTACTCAATTAAACCTGCTGCAATCAATGATTTCAAGGATAACAATGACTTGGCTCTTAAGGTTGATAAGATGATCCTTTCTTCAAAAGCGAATATTAAACGCGATGAAAAAGGGAAAGTGTTAGATTTAGGTGAAGATGGACAGGTATTGAAAGATATCTATATCAACTTGACAAAACCGGAGCGTGTAAAACAACACGATTTGGAAGGTGTTCACTGGATTGGTGCAACGTTTGACCACTCGCCGCTTGTTGCTGCAGTAGCTTCTTTGTCATCTATGCAACAGGATATCTTGTCTGCTCGTGCAATGGCACTTGCTCACTTGAAATCTAAAGTTTCAACTGGTGAATACTCATTCAACAAAATTGTTGGTTTGGCTTACGGTCCTGCTATCGCAACTGCCAATGAAGAAGTTGAAGTGAAAGTAATGATGGCTGCTTTTGACTCGGATAACCAACCAACTGTAACTTATGGTGGTGGTACGTTCCAGGGAACAGATGGTCAGTATATCATCAAAACCAAAGCTGGTTCAGGTGATATGAACCTAACTGGTACGGTTTCGATTAAAAACAAAGCGGGTGTTGCTAAAACTGAAAACTGGACGCACACGATCAAAGTAATGAAACCACAAGGAACGGTTTCACTTCCTGAAATGAACATGTTATACCGTGGTTATAACAATGTCATAGAAGGTGTAGCCTCCGGTTACGATGAAACGGTTCTTAGCGGTAGCGGTGTTACCTTGTCTAAAACAGGTACACAGTACATTGGTAGAGTTACAGGAACTGGACGTGAAGCTTCCATTTCAATCTCAGGAAGAAACAATGTTACTAAGAAAACACAGCAACTCGGAGTATTCAAATTCCGTGTGTCTAACTTGCCTCCACCTTCATTGTACTTAGGTACATTGTCAAGTGGTTCTACTGCAGGTGCGTCGGCTGTGAAAGCAATGAGTGCATTGTTTATGAAGTATCCACCGGAAATTCCATTGAAAGCTTCATTTGAAGTTGGTACTTGGGAAGTTTCGGTATCAGGAGCTCCAAGAACAGTTCAAGGTTCAGGTAAATCATTGTCGCCTGAAGCACTTAATTTGATCAAACAAGCGAAACCAGGAAATACGGTTAGTATCTCAGGTAAATTTAAGGGGCCTAACTCCGGATTTGCAGCCTGTGTGATCAAGGTACAATAAGAGAATTTAAAACTAAGAAAGATGAAACGTTTACTAATCTGCGCAATGGTTGCACTATCTGGAGTAGCCTTGGCACAACCGGAGATCAATGGTGGTCCTGTGAATGTTCCCTACGATGGGGTCGTTGATGGGGTCTACATTACTGAGCATATTCCTACGAAGCGCATGATTCCTTATGAGTTTGTTCGCGAAGCGGATGTAACTTGGAGTAAGCGTGTGTGGCGTGTAATCGACATGCGTGAGAAAATCAATCATCCGATCTATTTGCCGTTCGATTACTACGATCCGCAAAACAATTGGGTGCGTAATTCTTCACGTTGGTCGCTTTGGACGATCATGAAGCACCATATCCTTAATGGAGATTTGGACATGTTCTCACCGGATAATCCCTACGATTATACCATGCGTGATGGCGATCAGTTCAAGTATCCAATCGTTCCCGAAGAAGGTAAAAGCTATTATACGGATTCAATTTTCCGTGGAACGGCTTTCCAATACCTTGGTAAATTAGGTCCGCAATCTACTACACCTATCGCAAACGAATATGGTGAAGATTCAGTGATCTACTTACCGGACGGAACAACGGAATACGTTTATCCTCCACGTGATACTACTTGGATTTTGTCAAAAGACATCGTTCAGTACCGTATCAAGGAAGATTGGTTTTTCGATAAGGAACGTTCTGTGTTGGATACACGTATTTTAGGAATTGCTCCGGTAACTTACCTGAAAGACGATAACAACCAGATTTTGGGACTACGTGAAACGTTTTGGTTATACTTCCCGCACTGTCGTTATATCTTCAATAACTACTTCGTTTACAATGAGCAAAACGATGCTCAATGGATGAGTTTTGATGACATGTTCTGGAAACGGCAATTCAGTAGTACGATCTACAAGGAAAGTAACGTTTTTGATCGTGAGATCGAGTCGTATCGAACAGGTGTTGATGCCTTGATGGAATCGGAGAAAATTACCGAAGAGATCAGGTTGTTTGAACACGACGTTTGGAACTTCTAGTCTGACGAAAAAATACTGGAAGCCCTTTCTACCTTAGGTGGAAAGGGCTTTTTTTGGTCGCAACTTTAGTAATATATACTGTAACGATTTCATTTCGGGGCGTTTAATTGATACCTAAACAACAATTTAAAACCCTCAGAGAAATGAAAAAAGCACTAACCATCGTTGCAATATCCTTATCGGGGATAGTTGTTGCACAATGTACCATCAATGTTGGCCCTGTAAATGTTCCAAGAGCAGGAGTGATCGACGGAATCTATCTTCCAGAAAACATCCCAACCAAACGTTTGATTCCTTACGAGTATGTTCGTGAGGCTGATGTAGTTTGGAGTAAACGGGTCTGGCGCGTGATCGACATGCGTGAAAAGATCAACCATCCGTTGTATTTACCGTTCGATTATTACGATCCACAGAATAACTGGATCAGTAATTGTACACGCTGGTCGCTCTGGACAATATTAAAATACAACGTCTTACATGGAAGTCTTGATATGTTCTCGCCTGATAATCCGTATGATTATTCAATGTTGGATGGCGATCAGTTTAAATACCCGATTGTTCCCGAAGAAGGAAAAAATTATTACACTGACTCAGCCTTTCGGCAAAAAGCGTTTCAGTATTTGGGGAAATTAGGTCCGCAACCGACTATTCCATTATCGACTTATGATGGAATTGATTCAACTATCATTAATTCGGAAGGCATTGTTGAATATGTTTATCCGGATAGAGACACCACCTGGATTATGTCCAAAGACATTGTGCAATACCGCATCAAGGAAGATTGGTTTTTTGATAAGGAGCGCTCGGTAATGGATGTGCGGATTTTGGGAATAGCACCTGTGATTTACCAGACTGATGCAAACAATCAGATTTTAGGTTTGCGTGAGGTTTTCTGGCTCTATTTTCCACATTGCAGGTATGTGTTGAACAACTATTTTGTTTACAACGAACGCAATGATGCACAATGGATGAGTTTCGACGATTTGTTTTGGAAACGTAAATTCAATAGTATCGTTTACAAAGAAAGTAATGTCTTCGACCGCAATATAGAATCGTACCGCACGGGCGTTGATGCCTTGATGGAATCGGAAAAAATCACCGAAGAAATGCGCACGTTTGAAAGTGATGTCTGGAATTTTTGATACTTTATTCCGACTTTTCGCAGATCCCTTTTCGTCTTTGGCGGAGAGGGATTTTTCGTTGAAGTGGATCATGTGAGTTACTTTTTCAACTTGTTGGCATTCTGCTGCTATAAACCCAATAAATCAACAATCATGGCAGGAGGAAAAGAAACACCCAGACAAAAGATGATCGGAATGATGTATCTTGTATTAACCGCGCTATTGGCATTAAATGTGTCCAAAACAATCTTGGATGCTTTTGTTGCCATCGAAGAAAATATTCAAATAGCTAACGAGAATGAATGGCAGCGCGGTGATGAAAAACTATCGGAGTTAAAGGCAAGTGCACAAGACGCAACTGTACCCGAAACGCAGGCGAAAGCGAAGAAATTACTCAAAACAATCGAACAGATTGATGGGTTGACTGCAGCACGTATTCGTGAAATCGATGCACTGAAAATGGAAATTCTGGAGGCTTGTGGTGAAGACACCAAATCCATTGGTTCAAAGGAAAGTATTCTGGCTATGAAGTATCCGGATCAACCTCTGAAACCCATCCGTATGAGATTGGAACAGGTGCAAAACAAGGAAGCTTACGACGAACCAATGCGCATAATGATCGGAGAAGACATTACCCGCCCCACCGGAAAAGGAATGACCTTGTGGAATAATTACAACCAATACCGGAATCAATTGACCACTTTGGTGGCAAGTTCCAATCCTTCCGATGGAGGCAAATACTTTTTCAAAGCTCCAAAAATCAACACTTTTAAAGATCAAAAGGATTTGTCGGCTCAAATAATGAAATCCATTAAAGCGTCGAATGTACACCCTGATGATCAGGAAGCGATCAAAAAAATCTATGCTGGACTCACCAAACCTGAACGTGTTGAAGCACAAGGGGTGAAAAATGTTCACTGGATCGGGAAAACCTTTGATCATGCACCTTCTGTAGCTGTTTTGGCATCGCTGTCTTCGTTGCAGAAGGAAATACTTACAGCCAGAGCCGATGCTGTTTCTTTGATTCGTCAGCGCGTTGGTGGTGGAGAATTTTCGTTTAACAAAATCATTCCGCTGGCTTACGGTCCGGAGGTTGCCAATTCGGGCGATGAAGTAGAAATTCAGGTACTCATGGCAGCGTATGATTCGGATCGAAAACCGACCATTACTGTGAGCGGCGGTTCATTACGCGAAACCAGAGAGGGAAAAGGATACATCACGGCTCGCGGATCTGGAAGTGAAATGAAATTGTCGGGAACCATCACCATTACCAATAAATCCGGTATTCCGCGAACGTTGCCATGGGAGAAAAACATCAAAATCATGAAACCACAGGGAGCTGTTTCGTTACCTGAGATGAACGTACTTTATAGAACCTATGATAATAAGGTACAGGGTGTTGCATCTGGTTACGATCAAACCATTTTGAGTGGAGAAGGGGTGAATTTAATCAAGTCAGGAAATCAGTATGTTGCTCGGGTAAATACGACCGGTAGAACCGCTACGATTAAAATATCAGGTAAAAACAATGCAACCGGAAAAACAGAATCCTTGGGAACGTTTAGCTATCGCGTAATGAATTTACCAAAACCTTCATTGTATCTCGGTTCGATTGAAAATGGCGCTACATCAGACAAACCGACTATTAATGCGGCGAAAATGTTAAATGTACGTTATCCTGAAGGAATCGCTTTGGAGGCAAAGTACGAAATTGTTTCTTGGGAAATCCAAGTAGGGAATGCACCAAGACCAGCCAAGGGAACCGGTAAAGTATTATCTAAGGAGGCTACTGATCTCTTGAAACAAGCGCGACCGAATGACAACATTTCCATAACAGCGAAGTTTAAAGGTCCAAACAACGGATTTATTGGAAGTACCATCAAAGTACGCTGATTTGAATGAGGGTTAATTTCAGAAAAATCCACATTGACCGACGAAAGGAAGTCTACTGTGGATTACAATTTCAATTAACTCCTTACCTTTGCGCATGCTTGTAATGGAAAAACTGGGAATTCACTTCCCACAAGGGTATTTGTTTAACGATTGTTCGGCACAGGTCAACACAGGTGATCGTGTTGGTTTGGTTGGGAAAAACGGGGCCGGAAAGTCAACGCTCATGCGTCTGATTGCCCAATGGGAAGTTCCTACAAACGGACAAATTCATCGCCAGCGTGGGCTTGAAGTAGGTTTCCTGACACAAGACATCGAAATTGACACATCTTCCACCGTTTTCAATTACCTCTTTTATTCCAATGAAGAATTGAACGGTTTGCGTACAAGCATTGATTCTATTAACCACGATTTGGTGAGCAGAACCGATTATGAGGAAGAAAGTTACCTGAATTTATTGGATGAACTAAATGCTGCCAATGATCGTTTCGGATTGTTGGAAGGTTACCAATGGGAAGAAAAAATTGCTGCTACGTTAAGCGGACTAGGATTTGGTTTGGATGATTTTGAAAAACCTCTGGAATCATTTTCCGGAGGATGGAAAATGCGCGCCGAATTAGCCAAAATATTGGTCAACCAACCGAATTTATTGTTGCTGGATGAGCCGACCAATCACCTCGATATTCTGTCGATTCAGTGGTTAGAAAATTACCTCTCGCGTTTTGAAGGAGCGGTGATTGTCATTTCGCACGACCGGTTGTTTTTGGATAATGTGACCAATAGAACATGGGAGATTTCGCAAGGAAAAATCCTTGATTTTCCATTTGCCTATTCGCGTTACAAGGAACAGCGCGCAGAAGATATGGAACGTTTAACCGACGCTAAAAAGCAGCAAGACAAAGACATTAAACACACGCAGGAACTCATTGATAAATTCCGTGCGAAAAAGAATAAAGCGGCTTTTGCCCAATCGTTGATCAAAAAACTGGAGCGCACCGAGCGCATCGAGATTGATAACGATATGGTGGCCCGAATGAATATTTTCTTCCCGCTCAATGTTCAACCCGGAAAATGGGTGATTGAGATGGATAGTTTGGGTAAAGCGTACGAGCACAAACGTTTGTTCCGTGATATTTCACTCACCGTTGGTCGCGGTGAAAAAATTGCCTTGTTAGGTCCGAATGGTGTGGGTAAATCAACCTTGTTCAAGTGTTTGATGAAAGAAATTGACCATGACGGAAAAGTAGAATTGGGACACAATGTCAAAATCACTTATTTCGCGCAAGATCAGGCCGAGCGTTTGGATAAAAACAAAACGGTGTATGAAACCGTTGACGATGTTGCTGTTGGCGATGTTCGAAAAGACTTGCGTTCCATCCTTGGAGCTTTCTTGTTTTCTGGTGAAGACGTTGACAAAAAAGTAGCGGTTCTTTCCGGAGGTGAACGCACCCGTTTGGCGTTATGTCAGTTGTTGTTGAGTCCGTCGAATGTATTGATTCTGGATGAGCCAACCAATCACCTGGATATTCAAAGTAAACAAGTATTAAAAACGGCTTTGCAGAAATACGAAGGAACGTTTTTGATCGTTTCGCATGATCGCGAATTTTTGGATGGTTTGACCAATCGTATTTGGGATATTGAAAACCAAACCTTGAAGATTCACCATTTCAGCGTGCAGGAATACCTGGTTCGCAAGATGGAACAACCATCGGGGAAAACTCCTGCAAATACAGCTCCTAAACCAGTGGAAAAAGTTGTGGTTACAGCTTCACAACCCGAACTGACATTATCGAATGATGACCGCAAGGAATTGAAACGCCAGCGAACCCAATTGACCAACAAAATCAAGCAACTGGAGGAACAGATCAGTCGTTTTGAGAAGGAAGTAGAACAATTGAACGACCAAATGAGCACCATGGATTTTGCCGATGTAGAAGCTACGGCTCCTGTTCTAAAAGCATTCGAATTAGCGAAATCAAATCTGGATCAATCAACAGAAGCTTGGATGGAAGCGAGTGAAAATCTTGAAACAATACCCGTAGTATGACAAGCGGAATTATCCATAAAATGAAGGTGGAGCACGGTTCTCCGATTCAATATACCTTGGAATTGGAATCGCCGGTTCACATGAACAATTATATCGGACAACAGATTCGCCTGGAATGGGCGGGAAAAATCGTGTGTACGAACTGTGGCAAAACCACCAAAAATTCCTTCGGACAAGGATTTTGTTATCCGTGTTTTATGTCCGCTCCGCAAGCTGCTCCCTGCATTATTTCTCCGGAATTGTGTCGTGCGCATTTGGGCGAAGGCCGCGATGTGGAATGGGAACAAAAGCATCACGATCAGCCACACGTGGTTTATTTGGCGATGTCAGATACAGTGAAAGTTGGTGTGACACGTGCGGATCAACGCATGACACGCTGGATGGATCAAGGAGCGCATGCAGCCATTGTGTTGGCAGAAACACCCAATCGTTTTACAGCCGGAACCATAGAAGTTGCCTTGAAATCGGTGATGACAGATAAAACCAACTGGCAACGCATGTTGAAAAACGAAATCAACCATGACATCGACTTGATCGAAGAAAAAGGCATGGCAGAAGATGCGTTGCCGTTTGACTTACGCGATTTTGTTTCGGGCGAAGATGACATCATTACGTTTGATTATCCTGTACTGCAATTTCCAACGAAAGTAAAAAGCGTCGGTTTTGATAAAACACCTGTTGTTTCGGGGAAATTGGTCGGGATCAAAGGACAATATTTATTATTTGAAGATCAGTCAGTGATCAACTTGCGCAAACACACCGGATACGAAATTAGTTTTTCGACCGTTGAATAAGAAAATCAAAAAATGGCAGGTAGCTGACACTTCGTCACGTGAAAAAAGGGCAAATGACTAAATTTTCCATTTCGCACGATTATTGTGAAGCAAATCCTGCTAATTTTAGCCATAATTAGAAAAACGACATAAACATGTTTGACAAAAACGAATTTCACAAATACGCGACAAAGCATGCCGGCATTTCCAGTATGCACCTAGACAGTTACATCGAGTCTTCATTAACACCTTACATCATTGAAGAACGTCATCTGAATATGACTCAAATGGACGTGTTCTCTCGTTTAATGATGGACCGCATTTTGTTCTTAGGAACCGGAATCAACGATCAGGTTGCGAATATTATCAACGCACAATTATTGTTTCTAGAGTCAGTAGACGCCAAAAAAGACATTCAAATTTACTTGAATTCGCCTGGTGGTTCGGTATATGCCGGATTGGGAATTTATGATACGATGCAGTACATCAAACCGGATGTTGCTACAATTTGTACAGGGATGGCTGCTTCTATGGGAGCGGTATTGATGTGTGCCGGTGCAGAAGGAAAACGTTCGGCATTGAAACACTCACGCGTTATGATTCACCAACCGTTGGGTGGCGCTCAAGGACAAGCTTCTGATATCGAAATCACCGCTCGTGAGATCCAAAAATTGAAGAAAGAATTGTACACCATTATCGCGACTCACTCGAAACAAACGTATGAGAAAGTATGGGAAGATTCGGATCGTGATTACTGGATGACAGCTGAAGAAGCGAAGGCTTACGGAATGGTTGACGAAATTTTGCTTCGCAATCCGAAATAACCTACATTTGTATTGATTAACAAAGTCATCCATCAATAGTGGGTGACTTTTTTGTCCTTAAAAACTATGTCAAAAAAAGAAGCATCCTGTTCTTTTTGTGGTCGACCGCGCAACCAAGTTGGGTTGTTGATTGCTGGATTATCAGGTCATATTTGCGATCATTGTATCGTGCAAGCCCGTTCTATCGTTGACGAAGAGCTGGTTTCTGCACCCAAAGATGCCGCACCTGTAAATTTGCTGAAACCGGCAGATATCAAGGGGAAATTAGATGAATATGTAATTGGTCAGGAAGATGCTAAAAAGGTGCTTTCCGTGGCAGTTTACAATCACTACAAACGCTTGAATCATGTAAAGGCAGATGATGTCGAGATTGAAAAGTCGAATGTGATTTTGGTAGGACGAACCGGAACGGGGAAAACCTTGCTGGCGAAAACCATCGCAAAAATGCTCAACGTGCCGTTTTGTATTGCTGATGCAACTGTTTTAACAGAAGCCGGCTATGTAGGTGAAGACGTTGAAAGCATCTTGTCGCGTTTGTTACAAGCCGCCGATTACAATGTACAAGCCGCACAACACGGGATTGTATTTGTGGATGAAATCGATAAAATTGCGCGTAAAAGTGACAATCCATCGATTACCCGTGATGTTTCCGGAGAAGGTGTTCAGCAGGCGTTGTTGAAATTGCTGGAAGGTTCGGTAGTAAATGTACCACCTCAGGGCGGACGTAAACACCCGGAGCAGAAAATGATTCAAATCGATACAAAGAATATTCTCTTTGTGTGTGGTGGAGCGTTTGACGGAATTGAGAAAATCATTGCCCGACGAATCAATACCAATACTATTGGTTTCGGTCAGTCGCCGACGGAAGAAATTGACGGTGATAATTTCCTGAAATACATCAATCCTACCGACGTAAAAGCATTTGGATTGATTCCGGAATTGATCGGTCGTTTCCCGGTATTAACGTATTTGGAACCGCTTGAAGCGAAGAGTTTGAAACGCATCCTTACGGAGCCGAAAAACGCATTGATCAAACAATACACGCGTTTGTTCGATATTGACAATATTCGTTTGACGTTCGACGGAGATGTGCTTGATTTCATTGTAGAAAAAGCCATTGATTTCAAACTAGGAGCTCGCGGATTGCGTTCTATCTGTGAGGCAATCCTTACGGAAGCGATGTATGAATTACCATCAAAAAAAGAAAAAGAATTCCGTGTGGAATTGGCGTATGCCAAAGCACAATTCTCAAAATCTAAGTTAGCGCGATTGAAGGTAGCCTAGCAGAAATAAAAAAACAGATTATGAATCCCTTCTCGGCTCTGTCGGAAAGGGATTTTTTTTGATCTTTATGTTGAATGAAATGATAACACTGCAGACTACAACAGACCATCGGCTCATTGCTCAAATGAACGAGGAAGTGCAGCAATTACACATGCGCTTACATCCGGAAGTGTTTAAACCGTATGATAAGTCAAGTATAGAACCGGCGTTGGAAAAGATGATGACCAACCCGGATTGTTATGCTTTTGTGGCCAAATTGGGCGAGATTCCTGTTGGTTATTTGGTAATGATGGTAAAACGCATTCCTGAAAGTGCCTTTACGTTTGCGCGCGAATCGTTGTACATTGACCAAATTGGTGTTTTAAACGACCACCGAAAAACGGGGGTTGGAAGCTTATTATTAGAAAAAGCAGAGCAATTTGCGAAAGAACTCGGAATAACCGGAATAGAACTGGATCATTGGACAACGAATACTGTTGCTGCGACTTACTTTCGTTCAAAAGGCTTCGGGCTTTACAGAGAACAGCTTTCAAAGCAAATCAACTAACTTTTTGTTAATTCATTAAACGAAAGTGAATTACGGTGAAAAATCGTTTCGAAGAAGGTTGGTTTAGTGATCAAAAAGTTGTACTTTTCTGACACCGATACTTAATATTCACTGGTATGAAATTCAGAAAATCCCGCAAAACAAAAGGTGGAAGTTCAACAGCGCAAAAAAAGCATGAACCATTCTTGCGTCCTAAGGAAGGCAACGAAAGCAGTTTTTTGCGTCCGCAGGCGAGAATACTGGCTGGGGAAAATCCACTTCCTGAAACCGTGCAAGCCAGAATGGAACAAACCTTGGGTGAAGATTTTTCATCTGTAAAGATTAATCAGCAGTCATCTGAGGCGGCTCAAATGGGTGCTCTGGCTTACACGAACGGCGAAAATGTACACTTTGCTCCTGGAATGTACAATCCGCACACCGCTTCTGGCCAAGAACTCATCGGTCACGAGTTGACGCACGTAAAACAGCAGCGTCAAGGTCGGGTTCAACCGGGAATTCAGGCAAAAGGACTTTCGCTGAACAATGATCGTGCGCTTGAAGCTGAGGCAGATCATTTTGGAAAAAAGGCCGCGACTTCATCTTCTGAACTGTATATTCCAAGATCGGGGTTGGAGAAAGCAGTAACTTCAAAGCGTGCAAGCAGCGGAATTGTGCAGATGATGCCTAATACTGATTATGGGGAGTTTAAAACACCCGTTTACAAAGATGTTTCAAATTATGGTGTAGATATCGAGTTGGAATTTCATCCGAATGCAAAAGTGGACGCAAAGAAGATTGGTTTGACGCAAACTGTAAAGGGGCAGGCAGAAGGTAATAATGACATTTTTTCTCCGACACGAGCTAACCGTCAAACGGGCGATGGTACATATATTGATCAATTGGATTCCTTTCGAAACCCCTTATATGCAACAGGTAAAACAGGAATCAAAGGTAAATTAGCTTCTACTCCTACTCATTCCAGTTGGGGACAGCATGCAACAAAACAAAAGAATGGAACCTGGAACCCAGCTATACTTAAAGATACACCCACAATGTCTGGTAGAGGGAATAACTCTCACCAGAAATTTGAAACGGCAGCTTTGGCGCTAAGTGGTACTCAAAAAGATATGTACTACGGCTCGGTAAGCTGGGGTTGGGAAGTAGATAACAGCGGCGTGTTTAATCGACTTCCTGTTACTCTTGCTACTTCTGGAGATATACCAACTGCTGGTTTTAATGAGGCCGCGAAAAAATGGAATGATGCCACATCAATAGGAACGATAAAAACTAAGGGAAATCCCACCCAAGTTTATTCGCCGACTACGTATTCGAATAAACTCACCTTACCTGAGGGGACAAAGGTGAAGTTATCTAACTCAGAGACAAAAAGTGGTACTAGTTATAACGAGATTAGGACTGTAAAAGCCCCGATAGAAACAGGGTTGGTGAAATCAAGTGATCTGGTCGATATTGGCAACGGACCAAAAACGATTGACCTCCCTATTTCATGGAGTGGAACGGTTGATACTACGAAATTTGAAACTCTTCGTAAAGGAAAATCAAAAATGAGTGCTGCATTGGCTGATCTTCCGAACGCCACGAAATTAACGGTGATCAACGAAAAAAATGGTTGGTTAAAGGTTCATTTAGATCCTACGCAGAACGGAGTGGTCATTACTCCACTCGGGACAAAATCAATTGATGCCGCTGCCTTATTACGGGGATATATCTCCAAAGAATCGGTGAAGCCTTAGCAAAAAGTATGAAACGACAACTAGTATTTTTAAGCATTGTAATGATCCGTTTTTTGCTCATCTTCGGATGTCAATCAACAACGTTTAGAGAAAATGACGAACCTATGAAAATCGGAAAGATTACGTATTCCTTTGAATATGTGCAACAACGAAAAGGGGCTAAAATTAGTCCCTTGTATTTGAAGTTGTCGCAACTGAATTTACCCGTTGACCGAACGGTTTGTTTTGATGGAAACCAATCTTGTTTGCGTGAAACAACGAATGAATTTGGAATTAGTATTCAGACTATTCAAATCCGTAATAAGGATAACAAAGACACGTTTCGGTATGCGGAAGTATCACCACATTTTTCGGTTTGGGTGGAATTGCAAGAGTCCAGGTCTGTAAATAAAACAAAGGAGATTTCAATCGTTACTTTCTCTAAGAAGGAAAAAACAATTCTTGGCTACCGATGCAAAAAAGCCACGATAGAAGAAGAGCATTCAACCTTTACGGTTTGGTACACCACCGAATTAACGATCAATGATCCCACAGGAGCAGTATTGCAGCTCGATTCCATTCCCGGAGTGATTCTGGAAATGGATGAAGCCTTGGGTGGAAAAAAAGCGGTGCTACTCAAACGTACTCGCGTGACTTCTATCGATTTGGATGTAAATGAACCGACTGCATTTGACCTACCGAAAGATGCATTACAAGTGAAAAGCATAGAAGAAGTTGCTGCAAAAAACCGGCAGAACTTGCTGCGATTAATGGAAAAGGGACAACAAGATCATCCCTTATCCGAAGAAGAAAAAGCTGCGTTTGAAGGAACGTGGGTATTGTCTTATAAAGGAGACCGTATCGAGTTAAAAATCAGCAAGAGCGCGAATGACTATACCATTCAAGAAACAATGAAAACCAGATACGAACCTGAAGAAACACAATCGTACAAAGCTGTGTTTTACGGAGAAACGTTGTTTGTTGACTTAGCGCCCACTTTTTTGCGGTATCGACTGACTTCAAAAGGCGACTTGAAACTGGAAAAAGGCGATTTTTTTGTCTTTAAAAAACAAACTTAACCTTTCGCCGTTTTTTTAGAGTTATGCTATTTAATTGATGTAGGTTGATTATGAAGTCCTTTTTCATCTTTTACACCTGTTACTCTTTCGCTTGGCCAGTTATGCTTTTGTTTTTTAATGAGCGTGATTTTAACATCCCAATAGGTTTGAGAGTTGCTTTTCTATACTCCAACCTTTTGTTAATGGCACTATCTGCTATCCTACTCGTTTATGCGTTACTTAAGAAAACGATGAACCAGTGGCATTTGCTCATTCTTGGTTTGATGGTGGTAAATATTTTGCTTTTCATTACGAATCCAGGGAATTTAATTGATCGTTTTTTTGGGTAGTTTGTTCTAAAAAACAATCCTGAATGGCTTCCTAAATCTGAAAATCGCTAAATTTCGTCCGACAATCGAAAAAAGATGGATTTTCAGCTAAGACCATGGTCGATCAACGACCTTGAAAGCCTTGTAAAGTATGCCAATAACCCAAAAATAGCACGCTATATGAGGGACGGTTTTCTGTTTCCATATACCGAAGAAACAGGAAAAAAATTCATTGCAATGGCAACCTCGCACAAGCCAACCAACATCTTCGCTATTGTGGTAAATGGTGAAGCGGTCGGTGGAATAGGAATTCATCCGCAAAGCGATATTTACCGGAAAAATGCCGAGTTAGGTTATTGGCTGGCAGAACCTTTTTGGGGAAATAAGATCATCACGAAAGCCATTGCTGAAATAGTAGCTTATGCGTTCGAAACATTCGAAATAGAGCGTGTTTTTGCCATACCTTTCGGTTCTAATACTGCGTCACAGCGTGTGCTTGAAAAAGCAGGATTTACCTTGGAAGGAAGATTTGGAAGAACGATTTTCAAGAATGGTGAATTTGAAGACGAATTGGTATACGCAATTAGAAAAGGATGAAAGAACTACGAATACTATTGCATCGTTGGGAACATCATGTAAGACAATTAGTAGGGAACTACGAGGTTTCTGAACTCTCAAGCTCACTGATTACCAGTCCCCTCAAAGAAACAAATGGAAAACAAGCAATATACAATTGAAAAAGAAGAAGGAAGTCGTTTCTTTATCATATTGGATAACAAATTGGCTGAATCTTTAACCGTAAACGGCAATAAACGCATAGTTTGCACCATCAACAATACCGACGCGTTTCATGCTGCGTTGACGAATAAAAAAGGTGTTGGTTACTGTGTTTACATTCGTGGCGCGTTGGGCAAAGATCTGAAATTGCAGGAAGGTAAAGAAATCAGAGCGTTGGTTAACATCGACGATTCTCCGAACCAATTTGAAATGCCTGAAGAACTGCTAGAAGTATTGCGCACCGACCCGGAAGCAGAAGGGATTTTCGGTAGTTTGACACCCGGTAATCAGCGCGGATTGATTTATTTGGTCACACAGGTGAAATCGACGGATAAACGCATAGAACGGGCATTACGCGTTGCAAAGTGCATCAAGATGGGCATCAAAGCACCACAATTAGTCATGAAATCAAAGCTGTGATATGGAAACTGATAAAACCACCATTGCTGTAGGTATTTTCGACAAATTGGCGAACCTTTACCAAGAACGTTTTATGGATGTGAGCTTGTATACAGATTCGTTCCTTGCGTTTTGTGATGCCCTTTCAAAGCCGGATGCAACAATTCTGGAAGTTGCCTGCGGTCCGGGAAATGTAACGCGCTTCTTATTGGATATCCGCCCCGATTTTAAGATTCACGGCACCGATTTATCGCCGTCTATGCTTGAACTGGCTCGTCAAAACAATCCAACTGCCGTGTTTAGTTTATTGGATTGCCGAAACATCACAGCATTCGATCACCGGTTCGATGCGATTTTGTGCGGATTTGCTTTTCCTTATCTTTCCAAAACGGAAGCGATTCAATTCATTGCCGATGCGTCATCTCAGCTACTGCCAGATGGTGTTCTCTATATCAGCACGATGGAAGATGATAATGCTAAATCAGACTGGCAAACGGGAAGCACGGGTGATCAGATTTTTATGAATTTTCACGAGGCCGATTATTTAATTACAGCGCTTGAATCAAGTGGATTTACGGTCTTTTTTGAGGATCGCGTTCGTTATACCGGTGCGGGTGACAAACCGGTTGTTGATTTGATCTTGATTGCCAGTAAATTGCGCTGAAAACTCCTTATCTAGGAATTCACTATTTTAGTGAGTAGAAATCGAATCGAAAGCATGAAAATACTTTGTAGTTGTTTACTATTGATTGGTTTAGTTCCAACATTGGAAGCTCAAACATGTAATGATCCACAATCTTTGACGGTTCAGCAGGAATCGCAAATTGGTTTATTATTGAATCCGTTGGATACGGCTTTGAAATACGAGGATTTGTTTCATATCGATTCATTAACGAATGAGATCAAACTTGTTTTTTCTACTGAAGGTGGACAACCGGAAGATACTGAAAACGGTTCCCCTCTAATTGCTAACACAACCTGGGTTGATTTACCGAATGCGCTTTTGCTATCGCGTGAATTGATAGACGCCGATGCGGCTGTTTATGCCGATTTATGGAAAGCAGCGAAAGGAATGGCTCCACCGGCATATTTACCTCATTCGTTATTTTTGAGAGCCTCGGCTGAGATTGCAGCGGGTTTGTTGCAGATTGCCGATAATGAAACCGACTTGTCGCGCAAAGCGCAGTATGAACTGTGGGCAACGCGCGCCTTGGATAGTCTGGCCACAATGCAATTGCCAAGCGGGGCTTTTCCGTTTCCCGATTTGCGAGAATATGGCGATCCGACCTTCATGCCGATTATCCAGAACTTCCTGAATGCTTGTGGAGATGATTCGGTATTGGTACTGCAAAACGGTTGGATTGTGGACGACAGAGGAACCGGAGAATTTAAATTCGATGCCGGAGTGATTGCCGATTCTTATTATCAGGCGTATCTTTATACAGGAAACCTCAATTACCGAGATCTGGCAATTTCAATTGCCGATTATTTACAGTCGCTTTCATTCAATTTTAACTACAATTACAACACATTTGTAGTGTTGGGACTCACAAGAGCCTATCAGCTTACTGCCGATGATACCTATTTGAATAGAGTGGTTAAAAACCTGCGTTACTCGGTTTATCCGGGACAATTGGAAAACGGCCGCTGGGTGGATGGGCACAATGCCAATTCGCGCTACCACAGCATCATTGTTCGCAACAGTGCTCCGATTATCCCTCTTATTCCAATCACGGATAGTTATAAAACCGCGCTAGATTTGATGACTCTGAAAGCAGTGAAAAACCTGTTGGATTATTCCATGATTTGTGGAACTGTAACCGGATATCGTTGGTTGATGAAAGCCTATCAATTACCTGCGTCTGTTATTCCAAACACCTTGCATGATTCGATTTCCGACCAAATCGGGCGACACATTAACCAATCTGTTTTCGACGCAAGTTATCTTGATGTTCCCACAATAGGGGAGTATTTGGAATTATTATCGGTAGTCGGTTTGAATGAACAAGCAAATGAAACGGAACTGAAGAGTTATCCCAACCCGTTTACGGAAACGTTGAAAGTTTCATTCCAGCTGGCAGATGCAGGAGAAATTACCATTCAACTTGTTGATTTGATGGGTAAAGTGGTGTATTTACAACAGTTTACAGCCACTACTTTGGGTAAACATGAAGTTGTATTGACACCTGATAGATTGGCGAACGAAATGTATCGATTGGTTGTGAATACCGGAAATCAATCGTGCTTTGCGAGTGTTTACAAGGTTGATTAGTCTGGATTGCCCGAAAAAGTGTTTAGTTGTTGAAATTTCAACTTGTCTTTTTTTTTGAAACAATTGCAGTTAATTAATAACCAACTGTTTAACTTCGCTATTAATTTTGAAACGAAGTCATTAATAGCTATTTTTGCCAAAATTCTATTTATGAAAAAAGTAATCTTATCTACTATTTGCGCGTTCGGAATGAGCTATTCTTTCGGACAAAATCTTGAAACCGTTGCCAAACAAGCTGCTATTGATGCTGGTTGTATGGAAAACGGAGCTTATGAATACCAAGTGAGTACATTGGGTGGTTGCGCTTCCGGTCCGGCTGAAACAAGTGTTTGGAGCGAAGTGTTGATTTTACCAAAAGTAAATGCTCACATTGCTCCATACGTAAAATTGGCTCCAATTGCGCGTGTTACGCTTTGTGGAAACAGCGTTTTGACCGTTGAGTGTTTGTTAGATTAAACCAACGCAATTAAATTACAAGAGCCGGTAGTGATATCGGCTTTTTTCATTTCGCGTTGTTTCAACTTCATGTTAGCCATGGATAACGAATTTGAAACCCACTGTGTACTTTGGTAATTCCGGGTAATTACCAAGAATAAAATCAAACGGACGGTATTCAACAAAAACAAGGGCAGGAGCGCGACCGATATTGGCGAAAACCCTTAAATCGGTGTATTGATGCAACCAACTTTCGGTGATTTTGGTGTTTCCGGTAAATCGTCCAACATGTTTGAACATCAATGGAATATTGTAGCGAGCTCCGATATCAAGTATCATACCTTTTACAAAAAAATCGTAATCATGTTGTTGATTTTTGAGTGTGAAACGAACCTTAAACTCGGGACTGAAATACAGATAATTGTAGTATTCGTAGCGCTTATTGAACTGTGGGGTATTGAAATATAGGGTGTCTTTTGAAATACTGCTGTGATTGATGCCAACACCCGAACCAACCAGAAAACCGACATGTTTGCTAAAACTTGACCAATAACAAAGCGAAGCGGCTATCGAATAAGACTGCGTCAACTTAGGGTTGCTTTCTACCCATTTGTTATCGAAATAACCTAATTCAAATTGAGCTTCGACACGATCCCACACGATTTCGCTGCGAGTCAGGTCTTCCATCGGTCTTTGATCTTCATACGTGTCTAAAGAGATATTTAAGAAGGTAATTTCATTTGGAAGAATCGTAAAACTTCTTTGGTAGATCAATACAGAATCAATTTGGGGCAAGTTGATCTTTAACATGTATTCTCCGAGATTCAATGAATCGATGATGATTTCACCACTTTCCCATTCAACTAGTAAAGATTTGTTGATGATCGTGTCTTCATTCGAAATGTGAAGAGAATAATACACGCTATCTATTGATCTTTCAAAGTGATTTTCATCACTAAAAGAGAGCTCCAATTTCCCCGTTTGACTAAAGCCGGAAAAGGTCAATAAGGAGAACATTAGAATAGGTAGTATTTTCATGGTGTACAATTGTGTTTGCTAAGTAACGGAATTTAAGTTACACCTTTTCTCTTTACCAATCTTGAACGAATCTGGGCAAGATGGTTTAAACGAAATACTGTCCGAGTCTTATCCAAAAATTGAACTTAGGTTTTAGGAAAACTCAAGGCATTTTCCAAACAGCGAGATCACGCGTTTCACCGATTTTTTCAAAGGGCAATTCAATGATCCAAACGCGTTTGTCAACTACAATGTATTGTCCACCAAAGGAACGAACTTCCTGCATTTTTGCGGGATCTGTTATTTCGGTTGGCTCCAGTGACCAACCTTTGCGGTGATACCAATACATCCATTCCGGATTGGGACCCGAGTGAATGATGATTTTTTCGCCTTTCGGTACCAATTGATTTACTTGTTGTTCAAGCGTGAGTTTATAACGCACTTCATCCTTTACCCGAAAGTCCGAAACCTGATTTCCGATTCCTTCGGCAGCAATGAACAGGAGCAGGGCGATTGCCAAACGTTTGTCCATGCGTTGTAATCCCAAAGCTGCAATAACGCCCATCACCGGTACAAAGGGCAATACATAATAATTGTGTGTGGGAAAAACGGTTCCTGTTTTAATAGCGAACACAAAAAAGATCGCTGAAACTGTCACGATTCCAGCCATTGCTAGGCGATTGCTGCGGTAGCCCAGCCAGATGATTCCGATGAAAATGGGCAATAAAACCACATACGAGCGCATTGCTCCGAAGTAAACCTGTGCGGCAAAATCGCCCCAAAGCGGGGCTATTTCAGTCAATCCTTCTGCAATTCCTTTCGGGAAAAAGAGCGCAAAATGGTAAGTATCAACCAAATGAGGAACCCAGATAAAATACCACCAACCGATGATGCCGCTTGCAATTCCCACAGCTAAAGTGATCATTACTTTCACCTGAAGAATTACTGACTTGCTCATCCAAAGCGGAACGATCAATCCAAAAAGAAAAACAGCCGGAATCTTGCACAAGCCACCCAAGGTAATCAATGCAGTTGCAAGCAGCATTTTCCACCAATTGCGTTGGTCGATGTAGCGCTGAAACCAATAAATCCCCATGATTACCAGCGAAACGGCAAAGGTATCTGGCATGCATTTACGCGAAAAGGCCAGCCAGAGTGAGGTGAGAAAAATAACGGTTCCGTACCAGGCTGTTCGCTCGTTCCACCAGCGTTTACACAAGTGAAAAAAGGCAATCACCGCTAGTGAACTTACCACCAGATTAATGAGTCTTCCATACCAATGAGCTTCGCCGAAAATCAGTGTGCAGCTTGCAATCAGCGACTGAAAAAACGGAAACTCAGATCCGATGATTCCGGTGCGTTCACCGCCCATATCTACAACAGGGTAGAGGTAGGAAAATGAACCTTCCGACATATTGCGGGCAATCATGTTGGTGAGTGTTTGTCGCCAGCTGTGCCAGGTTTCAAGTGGTGGAAGCGTAATTCCAACCAAGCGGATTAGAAAAAAGCCGAGTACGAGACCATAAATACTCTTGAGTTTCGTCAGGGCATTTTTCATATCAATGAATGCGGAATGAACAATATTTAATCACGGAACCTTTGGCGGTAAACAGTTGTTCGTAATGTGTTTTGATGTGCAGAATTTCGCGAATAGTCGGATCAAGATCTTCGGGAAGCGATTTGTACAAATCCCAGGTCAGTTCAAGCAACTGGTAACTGTGTTCCTTGATTTCAGCTTCGGTAGATTCGAACAAGACATCGCTGTCGGTTTTCAAATGCACCAAACCTTCTTTTTTCAAAATAGTTCGGTAACGATTGATGAATTGTTCCGAAGTAAGGCGTTTTCGCGGTTTGGCAGGTTGCGGATCTGAGAATGTTAGCCAGATTTCATCCACTTCTCCGGCATCGAAGTAGGTTTCAATAAAATCAATTTTCGCCCGAAGAAAGGCCACGTTTGTCAATTCATCATCTAGGGCTTCTTTCGCACCAACAAAGATGCGGGCGCCTTTTATGTCTACACCGATGAAATTACGTTTGGGATAATGACGTGCCAACCCTGTTGTGTATTCGCCTTTTCCACAGCCCAATTCCAAAACAATGGGATGATCGTTTTTAAAGTAATTACTTCGCCATTTGCCTTTTAACGGAAAATCGTGCCGTGTATCCGGATCAAGCGTGGGTTCAAAGACATTATTCCATGCCTTCATTTCCGCGAATTTCCTCAGTTTGTTCTTTGCCATAATCTTATCGACAAAAATAGAAAAAAGCCGCTGTTTCGTGTTCATAAACATTTCCGCCGATTTCTGTAGAAATATTAGTTGATGAACAACTCATTGATTAATTTTACCCTCTAAATAAAAAACGTTATGTCCAAACAGCATCATCACGCGTTATCATTCGCGGGGTTGATTATCACAGTCGGTATCATTTTCGGAGATATTGGTACCTCACCGCTTTACGTATTAAAAGCCATCACAAATTCAGAGCCGGTGTTGATTAACGGTCATTGGGTAGAGCAAGGAAAAAAAATTACTGAACAGTTGATTTTAGGAGCGCTTTCATGTATCTTTTGGACATTGACACTGCAAACTACCATCAAATATGTTATTGTAACGCTTCGTGCTGATAACAAAGGTGAAGGTGGGATTTTCTCGTTGTACACATTGGTTCGTCGTCGCAAAAAATGGCTCGTAATACCGGCAATGATCGGTGGAGCGGCTCTTTTGGCAGACGGAATTATTACGCCGCCTATCTCCGTTTCATCCGCAATAGAAGGATTGGCGGGAGTCAACAATAGTATTCCTATTTTGCCTTTGGTTGTTGGCGTATTGATTTTCATTTTCGTGATTCAGCAATTCGGAACCAAGTTCATCGGAAAGGCTTTCGGACCGGTAATGGTAGTTTGGTTTTTGATGTTGGGTGTTTTGGGTGTGTACGGATTGTCATCCAATCTAGGCGTTTTCAAAGCACTGAATCCGTATTATGCATACGATATTTTGACGCATTATCCACAAGGATTTTGGTTGCTGGGAGCTGTTTTCTTGTGTACAACAGGAGCGGAGGCCTTGTATTCCGATTTGGGACATTGCGGACGTGAAAACATACGTGTAAGCTGGATTTTTGTGAAAGTGATGTTGGTCATCAATTACTTCGGACAAGGAGCTTTCTTATTGGCAAACCACAACAACGGCTACATTAACGAGGAAAATCCGTTTTACATGATGGTGCCCGACTGGTTTAAAGTTCCTGCCATTATCATTGCAACGTTAGCAGCAATTGTTGCTTCTCAAGCTTTGATTTCGGGGTCGTTTACGTTAATCAATGAAGCCATTCGTCTGAATTTATGGCCACGGGTGAGAGTCAATTTTCCTTCCGATATCAAAGGTCAATTGTACATTCCTTCGGTTAATTGGTTTTTGTTGATTGGTTGTCTGGGCGTTGTTTGGTTCTTCGGTGAATCGGCCAATATGGAGGCAGCTTACGGTTTGTCGATTGTCTTGGCAATGATCAGCACGTCTATTCTATTGATTTTCTATATGGCCAGAAAACACTGGAATCCTATTTTGCGTTACAGTATGATAGCCGTGTTTTTTATCATTGAAGGTGGTTTCGCTGTTGCCCAAATCGAGAAGTTCCCCGAGGGTGGTTACGTTACCATAAGCATAGCAACACTCCTGATCGGATTGATGTTCATTATTTTCAAAAGTAAAATCATTCGCACCAGTTATCTGGAGTTTGTAAAAATCAAGCATTACCTGCCATTGTTGCAAAAGCTATCGGTAGACGACCAAATTCCGACTTACGCTACTCACTTAGTGTATTTGACGAGTGCCGATAAAGTGGACGAGGTAGAATCAAAAGTGTTTTATTCCATTTTGGAACAGCAACCCAAGCGCGCAGAACGCTACTGGTTTGTACACGTGCAAACAACCGATGAGCCGTATACAATGGAATACAAGGTGACCAAGCACGATGAAAACGATTTGATTCGTATCGACTTTAAGCTAGGGTTCCGGATTCAGCCTAAGTTGGATACGATGTTCAAACAAGTGGTCGACGAAATGGTGCAAGCCAAAGAGATTGAAATCAAGAGCCGTTTTGCTTGCGTGTACCATCACGGTGATCACATCGGTGACTTCCGTTTTGTGGTGATCCGTAAGTTCTTGTCGAATGACAATGAATTGCCTTGGTTCCAAAAGATCATTATGAACCTGTATTTCTTCATCAAAGGATTGAGTTTGACAGAGAAAAATGAGTTTGGTCTCGACCCAAGTTCTTTCGTAGAGGAGAAATTCCCGTATGTTTTGTCAAAAGCTGCACCGCTTGAATTGAAGCGTACCAACTAATGAACACATGAGGCCCGAACACATCACAGGAAAAACGGTGTTGTACGGTTGCCTCGACTGGGGAAGCGGTCATGTGGCGCGTTCCATCCCTTTGATGCGGCAATTGTTGCTTCAAGAGAATAAATTGGTGGTGCGTTGTACAATTGAACAACAGCGCGTCTTTGAAACGTATGCCATTCAGGCAGCATTTATTCCTGCAACGGCGTTTTCTTTTCGGTTTAAAGGCGACGGCAATTTCACTAGGGAAATGTTGCGCAACGCCCGTCAGTTTCGCAAGGCAGTCAAGATTGAACGCTCAGAAACAAAGGCTTTGGTTTCCACTCACGGGATTGATGTCATTGTTTCAGATCATCGCTACGGCATGGTTTCGGCAACAATTCCTTCTGTTTTTGTGACGCATCAGGTACAACTTCCGTCCGGTTCGGGATTTGTAGCGCAACGGATTCACCGTAAATGGTTCAATCGTTTTCCAGTTTGTTGGATTATGGACGACGAACAACATCCGCTTGCCGGAAAATTAAGTTCACTTCCAAAGAATGGACTTAAACAAGCGTATTACATCGGACACTATTCGCGGTTTTCTGATACTGAAAATACTGTCATGGAAAATTCGGTTGTTGCAGTGATTAGTGGTCCTGAACCGTATGCAAAGCAGCTGTTTGAATTGCTTTTAGCACGATCTTTATCCGACCAACGCTCGTGGACGATTGTTTCACCGGAGTACAAAACAACCATTGTTCCGCCAAATGTGCGCTTGATTCACAATGATTGGAAAGCCGCCGACGAAGCCATTCACAATGCATCGTTGATTATTTCACGCAATGGTTATTCTACATTGATGGATTTGAAAGCCTTGAACAAACGGGCCGAATTGATTCCTACTCCCGGTCAATTGGAGCAGTTGTATTTGGAAAAAATCAATGATAATCCTAAGTGGAAATATCTGTAATAATGATTATTTAATCTGAATTCCCCGCGAAGAAACCAAGGTATTGGCACTGCCTTTAAAACGATCCAATGAAAACGTAAACGTACTGCCAATCCCAACAGTGCTGCGAACGGAAATGGTTTGATTGTGCGAATCAAGAATGTGTTTTACGATGGCCAATCCTAATCCTGAACCACCTTCGTTGCGGTTTCTGCTTTTTTCCACACGGTAAAATCGTTCGAAGAGTCGGGGAATGTGTTTAAGGTCAATTCCGGGGCCGTTATCTGAAATTTCAATTGTAACAATGTCATCTACCTCAAAAAAACGTACCAAAGTCTCTCCACCGTCGTTACCGTAAGTGATGGAGTTGCCAATAAGGTTGGTGAACACTTGCGCAATTTTCCCTCGGTCGGCTTTTACCATGATCGCATTGTTGTATTCTTTGGAAAAACGCACCGAAATTCCTTTTTCCTGCGCTTTCATTTCGAAACTTTCAATGACCTCACGCGCCAAATCCCTGATATCAAACGGACGAAGTTCTAGCTTCAGTTCGTTAACTTCCAATTTGGTCAATTCATCCAAATCTTCCAGAATATGCGTCATTCGATCAATGGCTTTGGCTGCGCGTTCCAAAAAGATTCGATTGACTTTGTCATCTTCCAAACCGCCCTCGAGTAGTGTCAATACATAACCCTGAATGGAGAAAACAGGGGTTTTTAATTCATGCGCCAAATTTCCGAGAAACTCACGTCGAAATTTATCCTGCTCTTTCAGCTGAACAATTTCGGTCTGTTTTTCTTCTGCCCATTCTTTGGTGTCCAATTCAGCTTGTCCGATGATGTCGTCTGACATGGTCATGGTGAAACTGTCACCTCCTGTCATTTTTCCTTTGCGAATAGATCGATACAGGATTTTTAAACGCTCGTGAATAAAGCGCTTCACCAACAAGTAAAAAACAAGGAAAGCGCCGGTACCTATTCCGAATGGAAAGGCAATGAACATCCACCCCGGAAGCGGGTGCAGGAGGTGAACCAGAGCAACCACCAATAGAGATAGCAGCCCCAATAAGAAGCTGCCACCAAGTACAATAAAAATAGGATTACTGCTTTTCACTATTCCGAGAATGTATAACCGACACCTTTGATAGTACGAATATACGATTCTCCTAATTTTTCTCGCAATTTTCTGATGTGAACATCAATGGTGCGTTCTCCAACAATGGTTTCATCGCCCCACACAGTTCCTAAAATTTGTTCGCGGGTAAATACTTTGCCCGGACGTGAAGCGAGCAATTCGATCAATTCAAATTCTTTTTTCGGCAGTTGTACCTCTTGACCTTCCAAGAGAACCAAGAAACGCTCGCGATTCACGGTTATTTTGGATGTTTCGATGGTTTCGGAATGTTTGCGGTTGGCACGGCGAAGCAATGCTTCCACCTTACTAATGAGCAAACGCGGACGAATGGGCTTGGTAATGTAATCATCCGCTCCGGCTTCAAATCCTGCGACTTGAGAATAATCCTCGGAACGGGATGTAAGGAATGCGATCAGCGGCTGTGCCAGTTGCAATTCTTTACGAATCATGTGGCACGCTTCGATACCGTCCATGCGGGGCATCATCACATCCATTAGAATCAAATCCGGTGAATGTTTTTGTGCCATTTCAACTCCTTCGAGTCCGTTAGACGCTGTTAAGACTTTGTAACCTTCGCGTTCAAGATTGTATTGAAGAAATTCCAAGATGTCTTGTTCGTCGTCTACTAAAAGGATGGTATTTGCTTTATTTTGTTGCATGTTCTTAGAGGAATTCTACTACACAAAGGTATTTTTGAAACGTCGCAGTAACTTTACAGTTAGGTTATTAAATAATTAATTAAATCAAGAGCATGTTATTAAATCATTAAGGTCTTAAGTCGATACTTGGTTGCTCAATTGACCAATGTTATCGAATGAATTCAAATTTCGAACCGACCTGACAAATGCGCTTCAAAATTAGATTATTCACTCTGTTATAACCGCGATATCGTTAATAGAATGTGATCGTTTCGCATTTTGTATTTTTGCACACTATGTCTGAAAACCGTTTTTTTGTGGAGTTGGCTTACGATGGCACTGCTTATGCAGGTTGGCAACGTCAGCCCAATGCCCGATCCGTGCAGGAAACAGTTGAACAACAGTTGTCGAAATTGTATAGCGGTGCTGCAATTCCGGTGACAGGTTGTGGCAGAACGGATGCCGGTGTTCATGCGCATTTTTTTGTTGCACATGTGCATTTACCGGAGGCTATCGATTTGATGGAATTGAAGCACAAACTCAATAAAATGTTGCCGAATGACATTGCCGTTTTTCGGATTTATCCCGTTTCGATGGACATGCATGCGCGTTTTCAGGCTAGTTCGCGGACCTATCGTTATTACCTGTATCAGGAGAAAAACGTGTTCCTGAAAAACAGTCTTTTCTTTCCAAGGGTGCTCAATTTTGATCGTATGAACGAAGCGGCAACGTATTTTCTGGGAAAACAGGATTTTACGTCTTTATCGAAATTGCATACAGATGTAAAAACGAATATTTGTAACGTCACCGAAGCTGTTTGGAAACAAGACGGAACCCAATGGTATTTTGAAATTACGGCCGATCGGTTTTTGCGCAACATGGTGCGTGCTACCGTTGGAACATTATTGGATGTTGGAATCGGAAAACTGGAGCCGGAAACCATTTTGACCATTCTGGAGGCAAAAGACCGCCGAGAAGCTAGGCATTCGGTAGATGCGCACGGGTTGTTTTTGTGGGATGTTACCTATTAATTGTGTTGTTAGGCTGTAGGCGCGGGATGCGTCCCTACTGGTTTATTGTTGTTGTAACATAGGCTCGGGATGCGTCCCAAGCCTACATAGCAACAACAATAAAATTCGTTGATTTTCCTTTTCCGATCAAAATGTATTTATCGTTGATGAGGTAAGACGTGTCTACCATCAATCCTTCCTGAACTTTTTCTTTGTTCACAGAAATAGCGTTTCCTTTCAATTCGCGTTTGGCTTCGCCGTTTGAGCTTAAAAAGCCGGTGCGCGATCCTAATAATTCCACAATCGAAATACCTGCCGACAAATCTGCTTTCGTTACCGAAGCTTGTTTCACACCTTCAAATACAGCCAAAAAATCGCGTTCACTCAACTTTTTCAAATCATCGGTTGTCGATTTTCCGAACAGGATATTACTTGCTGCAATGGCAGCTTCTAATGCTTCTTTTCCGTGCACGCGTTCGGTTACTTCTTCTGCCAATGCGCGCTGCATGGTTCGTAAATGCGGTGCTTCGTTATGCGTAGCTTCAATGGCTTCTATTTCCGTTTTTGATTTCAAGGAGTAGAAACGCATCAGTTTCGGGATATCTGCATCCGTTGATTTTAACCAAAACTGGTAAAATTCGTAGGGAGATGTTTTTTCAGCATCCAGCCATACGGTTCCCGACTCGGTTTTTCCGAATTTTCCACCGTCGGCTTTCGTCAATAACGGACAGGTAAACGCATAAGCTTCACCACCTGCTTTTTTGCGCACCAACTCCGTTCCGGTAGTGATGTTTCCCCACTGGTCGGAACCGCCGAATTGTACTTTTACGTTGTTGGTTTGGTATAAGTGAAGGAAATCGTACCCTTGCAATAACTGGTATGAAAACTCTGTAAAGGAAATTCCGGTTTCGATGCGTTTTTTTACCGAATCTTTGGCCATCATGTAATTCACGGTGATGTATTTCCCAACGTCGCGAATGAATTCCAGGAATGAAAAATCTTTCATCCAGTCGTAATTATTCACCAATTCGGCTTTGTTGTCACCGGTTTCGAAGTCTAAGAAACGTTTCAATTGTTTTTCAACCGAAGCCACGTTGTGTTGCAGTGTTGCTTCGTCGAGCAGGTTTCTTTCAGCCGATTTCCCTGACGGATCGCCTACCATTCCGGTAGCGCCTCCCACCAAAGCAAACGGTTTGTGTCCGCCCAACTGGAAGTGTTTCAATAACATAATCGGCAATAAATTACCCACGTGCAACGAATCGGAAGTAGGATCGAAGCCCACATAACCGGCCGTCATTTCTTTGAGCAGTTGTTCTTCCAGGCCGGGCATGATATCCTGAATCATTCCTCTCCAGCGCAGTTCCTCTATGACGTTGTGTTGCATGTTATTGAATTTGTGTGCAAAAATAGCGCTTTCAAGTTATTTCTATGTCTTGTGCCAAAATATAAATGCCATGCTCGTCTCCCACAGATGCACAGATTCTGCTCGGCTAATGCTTACGCTGAAGCTTCAGCAGAGGCGCAACGCCCTCGCCACAATTATTCATAGTTAGTGATAGAAGTAAACATAATGCGCTGCCGTTAGGAGCGCAAAAATCTGTGAATCTGTGGGAAATAAAAAACGTATCGGCCAGCCGATACAGAAATACCATTAAAATTCATGGATAAAACCGATTTCTAATGCCCGATTAACAATCTCTCGCACCATTCGCTGTATATTTAGATCGTATCAGAACAAAAAGCACATGCTTCAAACCCGAAAAGAAATTGTTTTTGTGACCATGGCCGGTATTTTTATTACCAGTGCCATTGTGGCCGAATTGATATCCTGCAAAACCGTTGACTTCGGTCTTTATCCGGTGATTGCCGGAATTGCACCATGGCCGGTGGTGTTTTTACTCACCGATGTGATGAACGAATACTTCGGGAAACAGGCCGTTCGAAGATTGAGTTGGATTACCTGCGGATTGATTGCGTTTTGTTTTTTGATAGTGTATCTGGCGGTTGAATTACCCACGGCAGCAGGATCGTATATGTCCGACGCTGAATTCAGAAAAGTATTTGGCGGCTCGTTGCCGATTATGATTGGAAGTATTTCGGCGTTTATGCTTTCGCAATTGATCGATGTGTACCTGTTTAGTTTCTTCAGCAAACTCACCAAGGGAAAAATGATTTGGCTGCGCAGTACAGGCTCTACGGTTGTTTCACAGTTGGTCGATTCGTATACCGTGCTCATTATCGGATTCTGGATTCCGGGCGTGTTTACGTTTGATCAGGTGTTGATTTTCGGAATTACTGGGTATTTAACGAAGTTGGTTATCGCCGTTGGATTGACACCATTGGTATATGTAATGCATTATGCGGCGAAAGCGTTGTTGGGGGAAAAGCCGACAGCCGAAGGCTGATGCTTGATGTTGGATGTTGAATTTTTGATGGGGTATTTCCTTCTCAAACCAAGTTTTGCTTCTAAAGTAAGTTATTTGTGCCGAGGATCTGAAAACTGGTTTTTTACCATGAACTTCATCCAACATCAAAAATCAAGCATCAAAAATTCGCGTCAGCGAGTAAGTTCCTTAAACACCTCTTCCAATGATTTCTCTTCAATACGAAGCGTAATCAACAACAGGTTATTTTGTTGCGCATACACCGCAACTAGTTTACGTAAATCTTCCGTGCCCTGACTTTCAATCAGGAAGGTGGTATCCGTTACTTTTTGCACTTTCGAAATGCCCGGTATTTTTTGAAGAACATTTCGGGAAATCGCTCCGTCGAATTCGGCGTATACTACTTGCTGACCAACTTCGTGCTGCAATTCGCTGGCGCTGTTGTCGGCTACTATTTTTCCTTTTTTGATGATGATCACACGGTCGCAAATGGCTTCAACTTCTTGCATGATATGCGTGGAAAGCATTACGGTTTTTTCTTTTCCGATGGTTTTGATCAGCTGACGGATATCCACCAATTGATTCGGATCCAATCCAGAAGTCGGTTCGTCCAAAATCAACACATCCGGATTGTGGATAATGGCTTGTGCCAAACCGACACGCTGACGGTATCCTTTGGAAAGCATTCCGATTTTTTTGTTTTGCTCAACGTCCAATCCTACCAGATTGATCATGTCTTTCACACGATCTCTCACCTTGTCCATTTTGTAGATTTTCGCTACAAACTCAAGGTATTCTTTCACATACATGTCCAAGTAAAGCGGGTTGTTCTCAGGAAGATAACCAATGCGTTTACGCGTTTCCAACGATTGTTCTTCTACGCTCATTCCGCAGACATTTACAAGTCCTTCAGTTGCGGGAATAAAGCCCGTAATGATCTTCATGGTAGTAGATTTTCCAGCTCCGTTCGGGCCTAGGAAACCTACAATTTCACCTTTTCCGACGTTGAAAGAAATGTCGTTGACCGCCGCTTGCGCACCGTAATACTTGGTAAGATTTTTTACTTCAATGGACATGAGTTGTGCTTTGAGCCACGAAGATAACGATTCGAATTTGAATGTGGTTGGGTGTGGACCGATTTACCCTTTATTAGAGAGCTAGGGAATTGGGGAGCTAGGGAACTGGAACTTCCTAGTTCACCAGATCCCTTTAATCCTAGTTCCCTCTTTTAGCTATCTTTGTTTCATGTCTCAATTAAAAGGGAAAGTTTTAAAATCTACCGGAAAGTGGTACCAGGTAATGCTGGAAGACGGAAGTCAGATCGATTGCCGGATTCGCGGACGTTTGCGCTTGGAAGGATTGCGTACAACCAATCCGATTTCGGTAGGTGATGTGGTGTTGATGAGCGATAAGTTCGATGAAGAAGGCAAAGGTGTCATTGAAGACTACGAACACCGTCGCAATTACATCGTACGGAAAAGCACAAATCTGAGTAAACAATCGCACATTTTGGCGGCTAACGTTGATTGTGCTTATTTGTTGGTAACGCTGAAACATCCCGAAACGCATACAGTGTTCATTGATCGATTTTTAGTGGCAGCAGAATCATTTCGAATAGAGACCACGCTTTTGTTCAACAAGATTGATTTGCTTGACGAAGAAGAACGCTATGACCTCGAAGCCATCATGGATATGTACCGCGTGATCGGTTACCGATGTGAGGCTATTTCGGCGACTAATCAAGATAATATTGACTTTTTGCGCGAAGAAATTGCAGGAAATCAAGTGATGATTGCCGGACATTCCGGAACAGGGAAAAGTACCTTGGTCAACGCGCTTGATCCGAACCTCGATCTGCGTATCGGGGAGATTTCCAACGCGCATCATCAGGGACAACATACCACTACGTTTGCTGAAATGCATCCCTTACAATCTGGTGGATTTATCATAGATACTCCGGGTATTCGTGCGTTTGGGATTGTGGATTTGGATAAGGAAGTCATTTCGCATTATTTCCCGGAAATGCGCGCCATGATCGGTCAATGTAAGTTTCATAATTGTCAGCATATCAACGAACCTGGATGCGCCGTGAAAGCAGGTGTGGAAAGCGGTGCGATTTATGAATCGCGCTACTGGACCTATATGCAGCTCATGACCGGGGATGATCAGGATGTTCACCGAAGAAACAAACACACATGAAATTGGTGATTCAACGCGTATCCGAAGCGTCAGTTACTATTGACGGAACGATTCACGGAGCCATCGGAAAAGGATTTCTTGTGTTGGTTGGTGTCGAAAGTGCCGATACAAAAGATGATGTAGGTTGGTTGGTTCAGAAAACCGTCAACATGCGTATTTTCTCCGACGATGAAGGAAAGATGAATTTATCATTGATCGATATTGCCGGCGAATTGTTGGTGATTAGTCAATTTACTTTGCACGCGTCGACCAAAAAAGGAAATCGCCCTAGTTTTATTCAAGCCGCCCGGCCCGAAACGGCTATTCCGTTGTATGAATCATTTGTTGCAGGCTGTAAGCTTGCCGGAATAAGCAAGGTAGAAACCGGAATTTTCGGCGCTGACATGAAAGTAGCGTTGGTCAATGATGGACCGGTAACGATTATTATTGATTCGAAACAGCGCGAATAATCACTTTTGATTTAAGGCTTTTCTTTTTTCAATTTTACAAGTTGGAAAGCGTGCGCTATAATCAGAATTGCCCCGAAAGTGAGCAACCAAACAACCCGCACTTGCAAGCGATCGTAGACATTTGCCAACGAAGCGGTAACGAAGGCGTTGGCGATGACTCCCAAAAGAATGAGTAGAATTAGTGTGCCGTAATTTCTGCGAATGGATTTCACGAAAACACTTAAACCAATTGTAATGAAAGACAAATAAAATACCCAGTCACTGATGTGATTGTGGTAATTGTTCTCTAAACCGAAACGCTGTTGTTTGGCATTCAGAAACTGCGAAAGCTCATTTTCGTAGTATTTTTTAAGTGCAAAATAACAGCCGCCACCGTCGTCGTACGAGACTAAACCGGAACCAACTTTATGGAATAATAACTGCTTTCGCGTAGAACTAAACGATTCTCGAATAAACCAGTTTCGGTACTTCGATTGTGAAAAAATATCAGAAATAACCGGTCCATAGGCTTCATTTACCTCAACTCGTTTAATTCCAAGCTGATTTAGAGGTGATTCTGCTCCCCAAAGAAAACCGCAGGCACTATTGGGAATTGAATCAATACAACCTGAAAACGGAATATCGACGTTATTTTTGTTTTCTCGCATATAGGTTTTAAGCAGCGGTGTTTCCAGGCACTTTGCAATCAAAAACAAGTTGGAGCCTCTGCTCATTCTGAACATTCCGAATTGGGTATAGGTGATGAGCGAGTGGGTGAATCCAACCAAGAAAAGGGTTGATAAGAGTGAAATGGTTTTCCAACGATAGCCCTGCCGATTATACCATACTTTTTTAGCATAGACGAGGGCAAATAGACTGATAAGGAGTCCTGCGATCGGTAGATTGGAGTAATGTGTGCCAATCATAAAAAACAAGATCAGGTGATAGGCAATTTGTGTTCGCGGTCGAGCAGAACGATCTGCATAAATCAAGTAAATTGAAAGTATGGAAAGTGCAATAAATAGGTCTGGCATCACTTGAGCCGTATACCAGGGAAGCCCGGAGAGAATAGCCAAAAGCAAGAAAATAACAGCTCTAAAAAGGTGTGTTTTTGTTGGGTAAAGCAGTAGAATGGTTTTGTTGATGATCCAAAAGCTGATCAATCCCTGCAGTACAATTGCCATCCACATAATTGCCTGCATAGTGGTTACTCGTAGGAAAAAGCCGTAAAAAAGCGGTCTGTCGATGGGGATTTCTACGTGAATGGACGACATGATATAGGTGCCGCTATCTGCATAAAATAGCGGATAACCATTGTATAAAGCAGGCCAGATAAGTAACAAAATACAAATTACCGGAAACGGGAGTTTTTTGGAAAGGAGGCCAAGTTGTTTCATTGGCTCAAATTTAGCTAATTTTGATTCAAATCAGAATAAATGCACATTTCAGAAGCGCAATCAACCGTCGATCAATGGATCAAAACCATTGGCGTGCGTTATTTTAACGAACTCACCAACATGGCAATGCTCACCGAAGAAGTAGGCGAGGTGGCACGGATTATTGCCCGCCGTTATGGTGAACAGAGTGAAAAAGAAAGTGACAAAAACAAAGATCTGGGCGATGAAATGGCAGATGTATTATTTGTGCTGATTTGTTTGGCCAATCAAACCGGGGTTGATTTGGAAGAAGCGCTGAAACGCAACCTTGAAAAGAAAACGAATCGGGATAAGGATCGGCATTTGAATAATGAGAAATTGAAATAAAACTGGAGGAACTAATCTGTTGATTTTTAGAATTTTACTTGAACATGGGTTTTTCCGTAATATTGCGGGATTACTGAGTTTAACACGTTGTTTTTTAGTAAGTTAAAAGGTTGTTTTTTAAGAAATCCGGACTACTCATCCGCAACTACCATTCTCCAATTTTCCAGCCACAATTTTATCCACCGGAAAGGTCAATTCGTCTGCCGAAAGATCTTCGCATTTCACCCATCTGAAAACTTCGTAATCACCCGCAACGGATTTTGGACCACAGTTGATAACCGACCAATCAGGCACATGAACCAAGTAGTAAGTCGAAATCAACTGGTCATTTTCAGAAAATGCCGACTGTTGAAAAAAATCGGTGAGGTAAAACAAATCACCTACCACAACTTCGATTCCCAATTCCTCCTGAAACTCACGCTTGAGACAATCCGTGATTCCTTCGCCCCATTCCAAGCCACCACCCGGAAATTTGGTGAAAGCATAGCCGTTTCTACGTTCGTCGGCAAGTAAGACCTCATTCCGTTCGTTGATGAGCAAGCCATAAACCCGCAGGTTGAATCGTTTGGTCGACATTCAGTCTTATTGTTCCAGAATAGCCGTGATATTTGGCTTAAAGTATAATTCCGACTTCAATACTTTTCCATCTTCACGGTAAATCGGCTGACCGTTAGCATCCAACTTGCTCATATTCGACCGTTGAATTTCCTGAAATACCTCAACGATTTTATGTTGCAAACCATGTTTCAAGATGGTACCGCACAAGATATACAACTGATCACCCAAAGCATCGGCAATTTCAGCCAAATCACCACGCTGAGCAGCCTCAAGGTACTCTTCGTTTTCTTCCTTCATCAGGTTGAAACGCAAGGTAATGTCTGCCTCACTCAATTCCGCGGTAGGTTGGTGGTTGTTCGAAATATTAAAGGCATTGTGAAATGCTTCTACTGCTTGAATGGTTTCCTGAAGTGTCATGTGTTGTTGTTTTGTGGCAAAGGTAAGATTTTTGTTGTTGTGATGTAAGCTCGGGATGCGTCCCGAGCTTGCTCACAACTTTCATCAAATAGGATGACAAAAAAAATCCCTCACCCGTTTTCACACAAGCAAGGGATTCTATAACTCAATAATTATTTTCTATGACTTGAAGAACAGACAAACGTAATAAACACCGGCTGCCAATACTGCAGATACCGGAATGGTCAGAATCCATGCCCAAAGCAAGTTAATCGTTACACCCCAGCGCACCGCACTCAAACGTTTGGTTGCCCCAACACCGATAATGGAACCGGTAATGGTATGTGTGGTAGAAACCGGAATACCGAATTGTGATACGGTAAACAAGGTCAATGCACCTGCTGTTTCAGCACAAACGCCTTCTAGTGGTGTTACCTTGGTGATTTTGGTTCCCATTGTTTTTACAATTTTCCAACCACCCATCAACGTTCCCAAACCGATCATTAAATAACACATAAATGCAATCCAACCCGGCATTGTATCACTGTTTACCTTGGTCTCTATTTTGTAGCCGTCAAGCAATTCGCCCGATTCTTCGTCTACATAATCATTAAAGAAACCGGCATTTTTGTAGGAGCGGTTGATTTCTTTATTAGAGAAAATCAGTTCTTCTGTTTTGTAATCGTGTACTTCTTTTCCTTTGGTGTAGACTAAAAGTGGTTCCAACTCGTGTCTGGCAGCTTTAAAGCTTTCTTTGTCGTCTTTCAGCAACAGCAAAAACGGGTTTTTCGGATCAGCTTTCGGGTTGAGTTTTTCATCTGCGAACAAAATTTCGTCAGCTGTTAAGTCAATGATATCCTTCCCGTCCTGGTAGATGATGTGGCCACCGACCTTGGTTGTCTCCGGAGAGAACTTTTTGATTTTACCCGTATCGTCTTTATACTTGATTTGCACCACCTCTGCCACTGTAAGGTAAGATGGTAATTGTTCATCAATGTCTCCGTTTCTGATGGCATTTGCATACACAATCAATGCGGCGCAGATAATCCCCATTACTTTTTGCGAATCGGCTCCACCGTGACCCAATGAAAAGGCCGCAGATGATAACAATTGCAAACGTTTATACATGGTCGATTCTTTCATAGCCGACTGACGTTTTCCGTAAATCAACTGATAACCGGTGTAGGTTAATAAAAAGAGTCCTAAAGTTCCCGCAATGATCCAAATCATGATGGGTTTTAGGTCGATGAAATCTTTGTAATACCAGGAAGCCCAAACGGTCAAAGCAGAAAGTCCGGTTGCCCATATCATTTTCTTGATGAACACCCGCTGGACTGTCACCATCGCAATAACAAAGGCAATGAAACCACCAATGAGTGGTGCTAAGAAGATGAACAACAAAGGTTTGATGATTTCCTCCATTTTCAACACATCAAAACCTGCGTGAGCAACAGCCGCTCCGGCAAATCCACCGATTAGGGTGTGAGAAGAAGAAGAAGGTATTCCTAAATACCATGTGAACAGGTTCCATGCGGTGGCAGCGATCAATCCGGCCAAAATAACCCAAAGGTCAATCACGGAGTTGTCTACCGTTTTCGCAACAGTGTTACCAACACTCATGTCAAACACCCAAAACGCAGCTACATTGAAGACTGCTGCCCATATCACGGCCTGAAAGGGAGTAAGTACCTTTGTGGAAACAACGGTTGCAATAGAGTTTGCCGCATCATGGAAACCATTTACCAAGTCAAACAACAAGGCAATGACAATGATGACGATTAATAACGTAAACATATCTCGGTTATTAGCGTAAATTAAGCGTATTTAACTACGATTGATTCGATGACGTTACCCACATCTTCGCATTTATCAGTAGCAATTTCCATAATCTGATAAATCTCACGTTTTTTGATCAGGTCTTTTGCATCGATATCCGAATCGAACAATTTCTCGATACTTAAGTCGAAAATATCATCAGCCTGATTTTCAATAGAGTTGATTTTGATCACACACTCAATGATTTTTTGCGTGTTTTTCAAGTTGCGTAACTCCTTTACAGCAGCATTTACAGCCAATACAGCTTCGTAAATTGCATCTGCCATTTTCAGGATTCCCGAATCATTCGGATCTACTCGATAGAAGTTGATTTTTTTGCCTGTTGCGTAAATATGGTCGGCAATATCATCCAATGAAGTTGCCAAAGCGTGAATGTCTTCACGGTCAAAAGGAGTGATGAAGTTTTTACCTAATTCCATGAAGATTTCATGTGTCAAATCATCATTTTGGTGCTCAAGATCTTCCATTTCTTTGATGATCACTGCGCGTTTGTTATAATCGGACTCATTTACACACAAAACCAATTTTCCGGCAATAGCCTCTAGGTTTTGGCTGGCTTGTTCAAACAATGAGTAAAAAATCCTGTCTTTTGGTAAAAAGAACTTCAATAATCCTGATGCCATAATCGTTTAATATTTGTCAGCAAAGGTATCGCTTAGTCAGCACCGCGTTACACATCACTCCATTGTTAACGAAAAGGTAAAGTTCACTCAAAGTAAAGCATGAAAACCCTATATTTACTATGAAATACCCAGGCGAATATTCTGCTTGAAGCCCCTAATATTAACTTAATGTTAAGAAGTGGAGACTGAATGAAGTAATTAACGTGTAATTTAGAGCAAGTTTATCGGACTTATGGGGTTAATCTTGTTGCTTAAACTTATAACCGATTCCTTTTACGGTTTGAATGTGATTGTCACCGATTTTCTCGCGTAACTTGCGCACGTGAACATCAATGGTACGGTCGCCCACTACAATATCCGTTCCCCAAACCTTCTCCAAAATGTAATCGCGTTCAAATACTACATCGGGCCTCGAGGCCAGCAATGCCAATAACTCGAATTCCTTTTTAGGCAGGTGAATTGCATTGCCATCCTTATATATAAGGTACTTCTCACGGTCGATGATCAATTCATTTCCAATCGCGGCAGGCTTTATTGTTGCAGCATCTTTTCTGCGCATCAAGGCATTGATACGACTAATGAGTACACGCGGTTTAATTGGTTTCGAAATATAATCGTCTGCACCGGCATCCAAACCTGCAATCTGACTGTAATCTTCACCGCGAGCTGTGAGAAAACAAATCAATACTTGCTCCAATCCGGGTGTTTTACGCAAAGCTTCGCATACTTCCACGCCATCCATTCCCGGCATCATAACATCCAAAATAACCAATGAGGGGAGTTCATCTTTACAGATCTGTATTCCTTCCTTACCATTGGGGGCGGAAAAGACTGTGAATCCTTCTTTTACAAGGTTGTAACTGAGAATATCACGGATATCTTCCTCATCATCTATGATTACTATTTTGTCCATAGGCGCTATATTCTCTTTTTTATAGGGAATTATTGATACGAAAATACCGATTATATTGGAATCTTAAAAGACTCTTTTTTACACACTCTTGAATTGTAAGAACGGTCGAAATTGGTTTTAAATGTCGCGAATCGTTAATATTCTATGTTAAATTGTTATTAATCGGTAATTAACAAACGTTTTTAAACACTGAATTCTTCCAATCCTGATATTGTGAACGAATGTTAAGTCAATAAAAAACTATTGTACAAATGAATCTTTCGCTTACCTTTGTCTCTAGTAGTAGTAGGTTAGGTTGATTAGTGTGATAAGAGTTTAGGACGCCCGTCTTAAACTCTTATCTATTTTTAGGGAGTTTCTGATCGCTGCCCGCTTCGCTTTTTCACATCAATTTTCTTTGTAACTTGCCACATCTATTAGGATAATGTTATGGCATCAAAAGCAAAAATTCTTCTCGTTGAAGACGATACCAATTTAGGATTCGTCATAGCAGATCAATTGAAATCTGAAGGATATCAGGTGGTTCTATGTTCCAATGGCCAGGAAGGACATATTCGGTTTACAGAAGACAATTACCATTTATGCATTTTTGATGTCATGATGCCAAAGAAAGACGGATTCACACTTGCACGTGAAATTCGCAAAATCAATACTGAAACACCTATACTGTTTCTTACTGCCAAATCAATGACCGAAGATAAAGTGGCTGGATTTAATGCCGGAGGTGATGATTATCTTACCAAGCCGTTTTCATTCGATGAACTTTCGGTACGGGTAAAAGCATTACTAAAGCGTGTCAATATTCATGAAGTCACCGAAGACAAGGTAATTCAATTGGGTGAATACGTGTTCGATACTGAAAACTTCACCTTGAAGCATCCGGAATTTGAGAAAACATTGACCAAAAAAGAGGCAATGGTTCTAAAGCTATTATGTCAGTTTAAAAATCAGGTATTGCCACGCGAGACCATTCTTACCGCCGTTTGGGGACAAGATGATTATTTCGCAGGAAGAAGTATGGATGTGTTCATCACCAAATTACGAAAATACCTCAGTCACGATAATTCAATCTCCATTGCCAACATTCATGGAATTGGGTTTAAGTTGGAAGTCAATTAATAAAGGGAGCTTGGGAACTAGGGAATTAGGGAGCTAGGACTTCCTAGTTCCCTCAAATTCTAGTTCCCCAAAAACAATATCTTTGTCCAATGAGTTGGATCTTACACCTTGAAACTGCAACCAAAGTTTGTTCGGTAGCGCTTTCATCAAATGGCGAATTGCGTGAATTGGAAGAAATTGCCGACGATCAGTATGCACACGGTGAACAACTCACATTACTCATCGAAAAAGTAATGAAGAATGCCTCAATTGCTCCACAAGATTTGTCTGCAGTGAGTGTTTCTTCCGGTCCTGGATCGTATACCGGCTTGCGCATTGGTGTTTCTACCGCCAAAGGGTTGTGTTATGCGCTAAGTATTCCGTTGATTGCTATCGATTCATTGAGCGCATTGGCAGCATTGGCTCATGAAAAATACCCGAAGCAAATGCTTTGTCCCATGATTGATGCCCGCAGAATGGAAGTCTATTCTACCATTTTTTTGGCTGACGGTTCTGTTCTGAAACCAATGAGCGCCGATGTGTTGGATGAAACTAGTTACGCCGATTTTGAACCGTTCGTATTTTTTGGTGATGGTGCTCCCAAAATGGCCGATTTGTGGAAAGATCGAAACACGACTTTTAATGGTGAATTACGCTGCTCAGCTTCTGGACAGGTAACATTGGCATTTGAGAAATTCACCAAACAGGAAGTTGAAGATGTAGCTTATTTTGAACCGTTGTATCTGAAAGAGTTTGTGGGAACGGTGAAGAAACAGGTCGGGTAATCAGCGTTTACTGATTTTGTTTAAACTAATTGACCGTTGACGAGAGCATTTAAAACGTGTGATTTCCGGGTCGCGCTTTTTGAGATGCTTTTGACTTACGCCTGAGTTAACCCGTTTTCGCCACAATAAAAAACTTGACCGTTTCAGTTGAACCCTCATTAAAGTAATCACTTCTTGTTCGCTTAATGAAAACTGATGAGTGATTGCCTCGAAAGGAGTTCGGTCTTCCCAGGCCATTTCAATAATTCGATTGATTTCCTCTTCCGACATGTGTAACGTTGTTGTGAGGAAGGAACAATTGTGGGGAGGGAATTGTTCTGGAAGGTGTTATTTTCGTTGGTTTCAGAGAATTTTCACCGTTCGTAATATTGCAAATTCACCACCCTTTATTTGATATGCCAATTTGCAATATTACGAACGTTATTCCGGTGTGACTTTAACCTTTTTCCGCTTATGTAAATTCGGCAAAAACAACGTCACCATCCCAATCAACGGTAAAAACGAACAGATCTGATACACAAACGTAATACTCGTTTTATCCACAAAATAGCCCAACAACGCCGAACCCAAACCACCCATTCCGAAAGCAAAGCCGTAAAACAAGCCCGATACCATCCCGATTTTCCCGGGGAGTAATTCCTGCGCATAAACCAAAATAGAAGAAAACGCTGATGCCAGAATCGCACCTGCCAAACAGCTGAATACGCAAGTCAATGTCAGATCGCAATAAGGCATCATCAATGTAAACGGAGCTGCGCCAACGATGGAAAACCAAATGATGATTTTTCGTCCGTATTTATCACCCAAGGGTCCACCGATCAATGTACCCATTGTTACCGATCCCATAAAAGCAAAGAGGTACAATTGCGATTGCTGCACCGACAACTGGAAACGGTCGATGAGGTAAAACGTAAAGTAATTGCTGATACTTGCTGTGTAGAAAAACTTCGAGAAAATAAGAAGTAATAATATACAGATTGAAATCACAATTCGCCGTTGGGAAACATCAATGGGTAAATCGTTGTAAGCATTGCGCTTAAATGATCTGTTGGAAAGGTAACTTTTATACCAACGACCTACGTAGGTCAACACCATCAGGGCAATCAGTGCTGATGCCACAAACCAGACGATGTGTTGTTGCCCGTTCGGAACCACAATAAAGGCTACTAACAACGGACCTAATGTTGCGCCGGCATTTCCGCCCAATTGAAAAATCGCCTGCGCCAATCCGCGCTTACCGCCCGAAGCGTAATAAGCCACACGCGATGCTTCCGGGTGAAATATCGAAGAACCGATTCCGATGAAACAAGCCGCCAATAAAATAGTGGTAAAACCGCCTGCAAATGCCAGTAAAATAATTCCCGTTAAGGAAAACAGCATTCCGCCCACAAAGGCATAAGGTTTGGGGTATTTGTCGGTGAAATTGCCCACAAAAGGTTGTAAAATAGACGCAGTAACCTGAAAAGCAAAGGTAATAAACCCGATTTGCGTAAATGAAAGCTGATAATCGGCTTTGAGCATCGGATACACCGAAGGCAATACCGATTGAATCAAATCATTGAGAAAGTGACCGAAGCAAACCGCAAACAGAATCGGAAACACAGTGGTGTAAGCGTCCTTTTTCTGAAGCGTCTCAGCGGAATTCATGGCGCAAATTTACGGGTATTTACCGGTTTACAAGCGTTTATTCTGTTAAATACTTCCCACAGATGCACAGATTTTTGCGTTCCTAACGGCAACGCATATTTGTGTTTCAGATCCAGACGAGTCTCCGCCTGAGGCGGAAGCTTTATCTGTGCTTCTGTGGGGGAATAAGTGTGGGTAAACCAATAGTATTCTCCAAAAACGTTTCTGAAGTACCTTCAGCTAGGCTTTTTAAATAAGCTGTACCGATAATTACGCCGTCACATTCCTGAAAACCCTGATCGCGCTTTTGTGGCGAATCAATACCGAACCCAAGAAATAGTGGTGTTTTGCCGCACAAGGCTTTCAATTCCCGATAGCGTGCCTGTTTGGCTTCGTCGATCAAATAACCGTTGCCTGTAATACTTGTTTGACCGACCAAATACACAAAACTTTCCCTGCAAGCGGTGGCAATTTTCTTCACTCGTTCGTCATCCGTTGCCGGGGTAATGAGGAAAGTTAACGGAACATCATAGGCTTGAAAGACTTTAGCGTAACGCGCAGAATACAGTTCATAAGACAAATCTGGTAAGATCAGCGATGCAATGTTCAGTTCCTGACATTTCCCTAAAAAATTGCCCAAACCGAATTGCAGCACAGGATTCAGATAACCCATTAATACTAGCGGAACGGTAATCTGATCACGAACCTTTGTTAGTTGCCTGAAAAGCAAATCGAGTGTCATTCCATTTTCAAGTGCGATAGAACTGGTATGTTGAATCACCGGACCATCGGCCATCGGGTCAGAAAACGGAATACCGATTTCAATGAAGTCAACACCACTTTCTTGAAGGTTAATCAGTTGATCTGAAAGGCTTTCCAGTTTTGGGAAACCTGCCTGAGTAAAAATACTCACTTGCTTGAGTGTTTTGTAAAATGGGTTCATGATTCGTCTGTTTGTAGTTGAATTTCAGATTGATAGGTGTTCATGTCTTTGTCGCCCCGACCAGAAAGATTGATGATCACACAATCATTGGGTGTTAAAGCTATTTGATGAAGCACGGCAAGAGCATGAGCGCTTTCCAATGCGGGAATGATTCCTTCCAAACGGGAACATTCCAATGCTGCTTCCAATGCTTCTTCGTCAGTTACTGCGAATGATTTTGTGCGTCCGGTGGAGATGGTGTGAGCGTGTAACGGACCTATTCCCGGGTAATCCAAACCTGCTGAAATGGAATGCGGTTCGATTACTTGTCCGCCCAAATCTTGCATCAATAAAGTGAAACTTCCGTGCAACACACCCGGACTTCCCAAAACGGATGTAGCGGCAGATTTTCCGGAATGAATCCCTAATCCGGCGGCCTCAACGGCGATTAATTCCACTTCGGGTTGATCGTAATAGTGATAAAATGCTCCGGCTGCATTGCTTCCGCCACCCACACACGCAATGACTTTGGTCGGATTTCGATTTCCGGTTTTAGCAATCAATTGATCACCGATTTCTTTGGAAATCACCGATTGAAAATAAGCTACCATTTCCGGATAAGGATGTGGCCCAACCACACTGCCGATGAGGTAATAAGCATCCGTATGATTGATCCAGTGACGAATGGCTTCATTGGTAGCATCTTTTAGGGTTTTACTTCCTGAAGTGGCAGGAACAACTTTCGCCCCCAACATTTTCATGCGTTGCACATTCGGTGCCTGACGTTCAATGTCTTTTTCGCCCATATACACAATGCAGTTCAACCCCATTAGCGCGCAAACGGTTGCAGTTGCCACACCGTGCTGACCGGCTCCGGTTTCGGCCACGATGTCGGTTTTACCCATGTGTTTGGCGAGTAATATCTGACCAATGGTATTGTTGATTTTATGCGCACCGGTATGACACAAATCTTCGCGTTTGAAATAAACGGGACAACCGAATTTTTCGGAAAAACGTTTTGCCAAATAGAGTGGAGTAGGTCGACCTACATAATCGTTGAGCAACGAAGTAAAATCACGTTCAAAGCTTTCAGTAAAACAATAGGAACGAAACGCACGATCAAGATTTTCTACATTTTCGCGCAAAAGTTCAGGAACGTAAGCTCCGCCGAAATCGCCGTAGAATCCCAATGTGTCGGTTTCAAGATAAGATACTGTCTTCATGTTGCAGTTGTTGAATGAACGTTTCAATGAGTTGTACATTTTTGATTCCCGGAGCGGTTTCAAATCGGCTATTTAAGTCATACCCGATACAAAACGGGTGATCAAAATGACGAAGTGAGACCAATGTGTCTAATCCGATTCCACCACTCAGGAAAAAGGAACGTGGACCTTTATAGTCAGCCAGAATTTCCCAATCGAATGATATTCCCGAACCACCGCGCTTCGTGCTTTTGGTATCAAACAGAAAATAATCAACCACATGCGAATACGAAGGAGTAAGCTCCAAATCAGTTTTTGTTTGAATGCCGAATGCCTTGATGACTAAAATATTGTTGGGCAATTGCGCGCAAAATTCGGGAGTTTCGTCTCCGTGAAGTTGAACGGCTGTTAAAAGATGTTCTTCTATGGCAAGTTGGATTGTTTCTAGTGAGGCATTCACAAATACACCTACGCGTTGTTTACCGAATGAAGGGGTTGCTTTTTGCGTAAACCTCGGTGATTGTTCCGCAAAAATGAATCCGATAAAATCGACCTCCGGAATAAGTGTTACGCGTTTACTTTCGAGATTGTTTGTCAACCCGCAAACCTTGATCTGTTTCATACTGCGAGCGTTAATTGTGCCAAATGCTGTTCGCGTAAAATGCTTTCTCCAATCAATGCGCCTTTGTATCCGGCAACTTTTAAGGCATCCAATTCTGCAATCGTTTTGATTCCGGAAGCTGTAATAGCAGGAGCGAAATTCGGGAGGTAAGGAGCGAGCACGAAACTATGTTCCAGCGAAGTTTGCTGTGCTGCCAAATCACGGTTGTTCACAGCGATGATATCTACTTCATCGTTGAGTTTTTCTAATTCATGCAAAGTGTGAATCTCAAATACAACTTCCAATCCGAGACTTTTGGCAACAATGGTCAAATGATGCGCTTGCTGTTTTTCCAATACCGCGGCAATGAGTAAAATGGCATCTGCACCGGCAGCTTTCGATTCGAACAATTGTAGCTCATCGATGATGAATTCTTTGCGCAGTAGCGGTAAATTGCTGACAGACCTGACTTGTAATAAATCGGCTATGCTTCCGCCAAAATAAGCGTGATCGGTCAATACGCTGATGGTAATGGCTCCTTGTTCTTCGTATTCGATGGCCAATTCAGACGGATTGAGGTTGGGGGAAATAACACCTCCACTCGGCGATTTTCGCTTGATTTCTGCGATAATACCAAATTCGTGTTCCGACAAACGCTGCTTTAACGAACGGGTAGGTTGCGAAAACAACGGTTGTTGAATAAAGGAAGCAATGGAATTGTTTTGCCGCAATAGCTTGACTTCTTCTTGCTTATTGGCGATGATGTGATCGAGTATTGTTTTCATAAAATCAGTTGTTTGGTTGAAGATGTTTGAATGCCGTTCCTGATTTCAGTTGTTCCAAAGAGGTGAAAAAAGCATCTGAATAAGAAATTGCAGGATCGAATGTTTGGATAGCCAAGGCGACGTTTCCGGCAACGACCGTGTTTTGTCCTTCGGTTCCTTTTCCTTGAAGAATTTGAACGAGCGTAGCTGCGGAGTCTTTGGCGGTGTTTCCTCCCTGAAGCGATGCAAGCGAAATGGCTGTTCCGATTGGACTTTTGTGCATCAACTCATCTCGTTCGCCACTCAAAATGCGGGTAGAACCGATAAACGTCAATTCATCAAATCCATCCATTCCGTGAATAACTGTATATCCTTTTCTGTTTCTGTGAAGTACGTGTTGGTAATGTTTTGCAAGTTCTAGTGAATATGTTCCGGTCAACTGATGTGTTGGATTTGCCGGATTTACCAACGGACCGATTCCATTAAAAAAAGTTGGAACACCCAAGGCTTTGCGCAAAGGAGCAACGCGTTTTAACGTGGGGTGAAACAAGGGCGCGTGCAGGAAACAAATGTTGTGTTTGTCTAATTGCCGTTGCAATTGTTGTTCATTGTTTGTGAATTGATATCCCAAAGCTTCGAGAACAGTAGAAGAACCGCAGAGCGAACTCACGCCGTAATTGCCGTGTTTTACCACTTTGTAGCCGAGACTTGCCAGTACAAAGGCGCTGGTAGTGGAAACATTAAAGGTGTTTTTTCCATCACCACCAGTTCCGCACACATCAATGGTATTGTCGGCTTCGAGTTTTACAGGAAGTGCTAGTTCGAGCAGCGCTTTGCGAAATCCGATGAGTTCGCTGAGCTGTAAACCGCGGTATTGAAGGGCAATCATCAGTGCCACAATTTGTTCATCCGTTGTTTCGCGATGGTTGAGTTGAAGCATCGTTTCATAAGCTTCTTCTTCCGATAGAAATGCGCCAGAAAGCAGTGTTGTGATTCTTTTTTTCATCGTAATGTGTTAATCCAGTTTGTAATCATTGTTCTTCCTGTGGGCGTGAGGATGGATTCAGGGTGAAATTGAATTCCGACCGTGGGGTGTGAAACATGCCGAAGTGCCATGATTGTTTGATCGGCCGCTCTGGCTGTGACAGTTAATTCGGCATTCCCCTCCAGATCGACTTGCCAACTGTGGTAACGACCCACATCTATCGTTTCGGGTAAACCGGCAAAAAGCGGTTCTTCCCGATCAATGAAAATAGCGCTTGCTTTTCCGTGAATGGGAACCGGACATTGTTCCAGTTTCGCACCAAAGACTTCCGCAATGGCTTGATGTCCCAAGCAAACACCCAAGATTCCTTTCTTTCCGGAATACCGTTGAATGATTGGTTTTAATTCTCCTGCTTCGTCGGGTATTCCCGGTCCGGGAGAAAGGAGAATGGCGTCGCATTGATCCAATAGATCATAATCAATGGCATTGTTGCGTTGCACAAATACAGTCATATTTTCGCATTCGCGTACGTAACGCACCAAGTTGTATACAAACGAGTCGAAATTATCAATCACAGCTATTTTCATGCGTTCTCCAATATGGGTGAATGTGCGGCTGTAATGGCTCTTCGCACGGCAGCCAGTTTGTTGTTGACTTCCTGTAGTTCGTTTTCAGGCACCGAATCCAACACAATTCCTGCTCCGGCTCTGAAATGCAATACGTTGTTCCGGCTCAGCATACTTCTGATCACAATGGCCAGATTCACCGATCCGTCAATTTCCAAAAAGCCGATTGCTCCACCGTAATAGTCGCGGTTGTCACCTTCCAATTCCTGCAACAATTCCAATGCTTTTGGTTTAGGTGTTCCGGATAAAGTTCCCGCAGGAAAAGTTCCCGAAAAAAGCTGTAACGGATGGTGATCATCCAATGTGCCGATCACTTTTGAAACCAGGTGAATCACATGGCTGAATTGTTGTACTTCTTTGTAAGCTTCAACTTCAACCTTGCTACAGTATTTACTCAGATCATTCCGCGCTAAATCAACGAGCATGGTGTGTTCGGCATTTTCTTTTTCGTCGTGAACCAATTGGTGAATTGCTGCCAGATCATGCGCTTCGTTTCCTGTTTTTCGTACCGTTCCGGCAATCGGGTGAATGGAAGCAATACCATGTTTCAATTGAATCTGTGTTTCGGGCGATGAACCCATCAAACGATACGACTCCATATCTGCATAAAACAAATACGGTGACGGATTCAAGCGACGCAGCTGACGGTAGACTTCAAAATCATCTCCGAAAAACGGTTGAGAAAACGGACGTGAGACAACCAATTGAAAAACATCTCCGCGTAAAACATGGTATTTGGCACGATCAACCATCGCTAGAAATACTTGGTCTGAAGTCGTGGAAGTTGCTTCGTCGGTTACCGAAAATGGTAAAACTTCGGGAGCATTTTTTCGCAATTGTAACTCCAATTGAATCAACGAAGGTTGTTCATCGGAAAACGAATTGGTGATGATATGACCCGCATCGTGAAAATGATCCAATACAATGAGGGTTTCGTAAAGTGTCAGATGCGCCAGCGGTAAATCATTTTCTCTGGCTAAACGCTCAATTCCACGTTCCTCAAAATGAGCAAATTCAAACCCGAAATACGAAAAGAACCCGTTATGAGGAATCTCCGGTGATACAAAGCTGATAGACGCAATCAATTCTACCAATTGTTCGGTAACGGTTTGTGTGGTTGAAAACGGAATTGACCGTGTTTCTTTTGCGGTTTGAAACGTGATTTCAGCGTTTCCGACAATAATTTCTATCAGCGGATTTAAACCGATAAACGAATGACTATCAACCCTCGAATGGTAGTCATTACTTTCCAGTAATACCGGTTTCCGGTAGTGATTTCGAAGGTTTAAGTACATACCAACCGGTGTGTGCAGATCGGCATTGAAGGGATGAATGTGTGTGAAAACTTGCATGTTGTAAAAAAGTTGAGAACAAAAAAACGGCCTGTCAGTGATGACAAGCCGCGCTTAATTATGGAGAAATACCAATGCGTCAACGCCAGTCATCTGAAATAGAAGACTGCCACCAGCATTGTGTATTGTTCATGCGAATCATGGTGCAAATGTAGAATGCAACTTTTGAATTCACAAACAAAAAGTGAAATAAATTTGCTTTAATCTGTATTTTGTTGATTTTATCACATTATATTTGTCGTCATGAACCTGTTTTTATCCATACAACACGTTGGTTTTTCGTGGTGGATCGCTTTCTTACGATAGCGAAACAGCAGGCATTTTGTAGTATTCCCGTTTCGTTGACCGAGCGGGATTTTTTTGTTTTTATTTGTTAACAGTTTGAGCACCCTGTTTTGGGTGAAAAAAGAGTAATCTTGTATTTATGAGCAGCTTGATTCAGAGAAGTGGAAAACGACCGTATTTAATAGCCGGGCCATGTAGCGCCGAAACCGAAGAGCAAGTGATGGAAACAGTGATGCAATTGCAGCAATTTTGTTCCATCGATCTGTTGCGCGCCGGTATTTGGAAACCGCGAACACGCCCTGATTCGTTTGAAGGCGTAGGAGAAATAGGCTTGGAATGGCTGGTAAATGCCGGAAAACAAATCGGTGTGCCTACCACAACAGAAGTTGCCAATGCGCGTCATGCCGAATTGGCCCTGAAAGCTGGTGTCGACACGCTGTGGATTGGTGCTCGTACTACCGTGAATCCGTTTGCTGTGCAAGAAATCGCTGATGTGCTGGAAGGTACAAACATTCCTGTGCTGGTGAAGAATCCTGTAAATCCTGATCTGGAATTGTGGATTGGTGCTTTTGAACGCCTTGAGAAAGCAGGAATTACTGATCTCACGGCCATTCATCGTGGTTTTTCGGTATACAAACACCCTAAATACCGCAATGTGCCTAGCTGGGAATTGCCCTTGGCATTGCGCGATCGATTGCCGCATATTCCACTGATTTGCGATCCGAGTCATATTTCAGGTAAACGTTCGTTGTTGCTTGAAGTTTCACAAAAAGCGATGGATTTGAATTTCGATGGTTTGATGATCGAATCGCACCGAAACCCCGATGAAGCTTGGTCAGATGCAGCACAACAATTGACTCCGGCCAACCTGAGTATTCTGATCAATGAACTTGTTCTCCGTTCGCGGGAAGTGAGTGATAATGCATTGGAAGGCTTAGAAGAGCTCCGCGAAAAAATCGGTGTGCTGGATGATCGTTTGTTCGAGATTCTGACCGCACGTATGCGTTTGAGTGAAGATGTCGGCGCCTTTAAACAAGAACACAATATTACCATTCTTCAGGAAGAACACTGGCGAAAAATGATTGCCGGACGATTAGAAAAGGCGGCAGAATACGGATTGGCTGAGCGTTTTGTGAGTTTGGTGATGAATGCACTTCATCAGGAGTCGATTCGTCACCAAACGCGTATTATGAATCCGAACGTACACCGCAATGAGCATGATTAAACAAGTAAAACCAGGACTTCGGGGTGGAGTAGTGGCTATTCCGGCCTCGAAAAGTGACGCACAGCGCGCCTATTTGGCGGCAGCATTGGCTCCAGGGAAATCTACCATTACAGGTTGGGGAAGCAGTAATGATGAACACGCAATGCTAACGGCAATTATTCAGCTGGGAGCTACTGTTTCAATCGAAGAGGATGAATTGATCATTGAAGGAATTCCTCATTTTCCGGAGATGGCGGTGATTTCTGCAGGAGAATCCGGTTTGGGAATTCGTTTGCTTTCAATGGTTTGTGCGGCCCATAAAGGTGTCTTTTCCGTAACAGGTAAAGGTTCACTTGCCGACCGACCGATGGCTTTTGTGGAAACACATTTACCGCTTTTTGGAGCCAAATGCCAAACGACAAATGGAAAAGTGCCACTTGAAATTCACGGTCCAATGTATGGAGCAACTGCCAGAGTGGATGGTTCGTTGAGCTCGCAATTTATTTCCGGATTACTGATGGCCTTGCCTTTGGTAGATGGAAACAGTGAGTTGCAAGTGAAACAACTGATCAGCAAACCTTACATCGACATGACTTTGCAAACCTTGGAAGCTTTTGGTATTGTGGTACGCACGAAACCACCGTCAACGTACATCATTCCGGGTGAACAAATGTATCATGCAACGCATTATCAAATTGATGCTGATTGGAGTTCGGCTAGTTATTGGTTGGTTGCCGCTGCAATTGGTCATCCTGTCGCGTTGCGCGGCTTGCGTCTGGATAGTTTTCAAGCAGATAAGGCATTGATGAGTTTCTTGCAAGCTGCCAACTGCCAGGTTATCTTTAAGGAAGACACTATTAGCGTCGACGGATCTTCTCGCAAAGCATTCCAAGTAGATGCTACCGATTGTCCGGATCTCTTTCCTGCTTTGGTGACATTGGCGGCCTCTTGCGAGGGGACATCGGTTATTTCCGGAGCATCACGTTTAACTTACAAAGAAAGCCATCGCGGACTCACATTACAATCTGAGTTTGGTAAATTGGGCGTAAAGATCGATTTGATCGAAGACGACATGCACATTCACGGAACGGGAATCATCAACGGAGCTTTGGTCGATTCGCACAACGATCACCGCATTGCGATGTGTTTGGCTATCGCTGCAACACTTGCTAATGAAGTAGTTGAAATTCAGGGAGCCGAATCGGTTGCTAAAAGTTATCCTGATTTTTGGCGCGATTTGGAAGCGTTGGAATTTGTTTCGGAGAATCTGCAAAACTAGAATTGAATTTTACGATAGGTGTTGCCCCCTTTGTTAGCGGCAACTTCCGTAATATTGCGGGATTACTGAAATACCTCATTTGCGTGATTTTTTAGTTAAAATACATGTAACTAACGCATTTTTTTTCATTTTTAGCATGAGTTCTGTTAATGGAGCCTTGTTTGGCAGAATAGTTGGATAGTTGGTGAAATGAGAAAGTGGTTAATGATCGTGTTTGTGGTGTGTTGTCAGTTGACAGCCTTGGTTGTGCGCGCTCAGGAACCAATCCTGCAATTACCCGATTCGCTTAAAACCGATTCCATTCCACCGCCGCTTTACCCTTTTCTTTCAAACGATTCGTTGATTTCCTATTATGTAGTGGAAGATACTGCAGAGTATACGTATGGAATGATCTGCGCCGATTTGGATTATTTCCTCACAACCTATCCCGATTTGGTACACGACCAACCGATGGGTCAGTCTGAATTCGGGCTCGAATTGAGGACCATTCGAATAGGAAGACCGGCACTGAATAAACGCTCTGTGTTTTTAGTCGGGAACATTCACGCACGAGAAGACTTCAGTTCCAAATTGCTCATGAAATTTCTGAATGTGTACCTGCTGGCAATTGACGGTAAAAGTACGCTGTATCCCAATGCTAAATTATTACTTGATTCCATTGATATTTATATCACTCCGGTTGCCAACCCCGACGGATTAAAAATTGCGCACGATGATTTAGCCGGAATTGAACAAGCTTTTGCGTTGGTGAAAGATTCGATTTTTGTGGAAGACAGCTATACCGAGTGGAAAGCCAATGGTCTCGGAATTGATCTGAATGATACGTTTGATGATGGCAATTTTGAATTGAAAAAAGGTGGAGTAGTGCATACCAAGCCTGCGTCGGAAGGCTACAAAGGATTGATTCCTGCCGAAGCAAACGAAACCCAAGCGCTGCAAAATTTCGTATTGGCAAAACGTCCATTGATCACCGCTTCCTTTCACACCAAAGGAAATATTTTCTTTTGGGCCGATGCCAAAACACACCCTATTTTCAAGAATGTAGACACCGAAATTGTGCAAAAAGCAGCTGCCGTTTCCGGATTTCGGGTATCATCGATTTCGAAAAATCCTGCCGATTATGGCTGTGGTTTGGAAAATTATGTCCGCTCTAAATTAGGCCTGATCGGTGTTTGTGTAGAACTTTCCCGCGGCGATAAAACCAGGTTTCAACATCCGGATAATATGTTCAACCTAGAAGTATGGGAACGCGCTTGGCAATTGCCGTATCTCTACATCGAAAATGCGGTTATATACGGTTCGCGGATTGAAGAAAACGCGCGATTGTATATGGGGAATTAACTGTGTTGTTATGCAAACGCGGGACGCATCCCGCGCCTACATAAACAACTATGATGCGTCCCGTGCCTACTCCAAATACAACACTCCTCCTTTGGAATAATCCACCGAATAATTAAACGAAAACTGTTTGGTTTCGCCCTTATTGATGGTGTTTCTCCAGGTCAAAATCCCCGTTTTTTCATTCAATACGGCGCCCACATAATTTCCTTGTTTCACTTTAATGTCATCATTGATTGAAATCGGGAAATGATCTTTCATGATGAACGGAATGCTTGCTGCTCCATTGTTTCGAATGGTAAAATCCCATTGTACTTCGTACTTGGTACGGTTTCCAACTGCGCGTGTTTTGGTGTTTTCTTCACTTTGTTTGCGCTCAACTACCAGTTTACGGTCCTTGCCTAAGGAGAAACTCAAGGTGTCTTTGGTTGAATTGACATCCACATAACTTTTGCCGATGAAAGTACCGTCGAAGTACAAATTCGATTCACCGTTGAGCAGGTTTAATTTTTCCCAACCCGAAATTTGAGCTACCAAATACACCGACGGATCCAATTTCGGAACAGCGTGATATTCATACACAGCAGGCATTTCGTAGGTTGAAATCGCTACACGGTGATCCGCATTGTCTGAAGGAATACTAAATGGCGTGTTGATCTGAAATTCCATGCGCAGGTCTTTTTCAACAGCTGTTGCGATGGATTGTTCGTAGTCTAAATCGGCTTTTGTATCGCCATTGGCATAGTAGTATTTTGCTTTTTCTTGATCTCGTCGTGAGCCTCTGGTTTGTATAGTGACCTCATCAATACTTTCTACTTCACGGTTTGCGCTCAAAACGATTTCTTGCTGCGTATTACCGACATAATCATATTCCAAGCCACTTCCGTTTCCTCTTCCGCCTCTTTCTCCACCTGAACCGCTAAATGGTGAGCTGATTCCTTCCATCGCAATGGTCTGCGGATACAGCATAATTTTCCGGAACGGACGATCGATGTAAACCGTTTCGCCGTTGTAACCCAGATAATTCACATTGTATGCGGTTTCTCCGCGTGGTACAACAAACGAGAATCGTCCGCTGGCATCGGTCGAAACACTGGTGTTTGGGTCGCTGTTCATCTGAATTTTAGCAAACGCCAACGGTTCGCCCGAAACGGCATCAATCACTTCGCCATAAACTGTTTCGCCCGAATAATTGTAGGTCATGGTAGGACGTGGAATAATCGGTCGGCGAGGAGCCGCAGTGTAATAATTCAGGTACCACGGATCGATGGTTGCTTCTTGTGTATTGTCATACGGATCGTTGGTGGAAAGAATCAATTGCACCTGATCCCAGTTTTCGCCGGTATTTTGCGTGACCAATCCTTTGGCTTCTAACAAAACCGGAGCACCAACACCATTGCTGCGCATATCGTAATACGGTTTCCAGGAAGCATTCGGGGTGATGTACGAAAATTCGAAATCGATTTTTCCTGCGGAAGATACATCTAGTTCTACTTGAATCTCGGTGTAGTTTTTTACCGGTAAACTTCTGCGGGTATTGATCTCTTGTTCCAATTGATTGATCGCGCGAATGACTACCTCAATCTCATCTTCCAGTTGCGATTTACGCAGTTGAATCTCGGTGAGTTTGGTATGAAAAAACGTCGATGCTTCTTTCAGTTCGGCAATTTTTACCGCAACTTGCTGACTGCCCAAATCATTGTTTTTCAACAACAATTGTTCGTCGTAGAGTAAAACCGAATACTCATCACGTAGTTTTCTTTCTTCGGTTTCATAGGTTTTTCGTTTGGCATTCATCGCGTCAACATCTTGCTTGGCGATAGCCACTTCATCAAAATCTTTTCGGGTGCGCACACTCAAGATAGTCGCGTTAGAAGACGATTTGAGTTGAATTGAATTCGGATCGACAAAATCGGTGAGTTTTTCAAACACCACTACTTGTTTACCGCCCGTTAAATCAACCGACTTGGTGTGTTTGATTTGTGCACCGGAAGTAAATACCGTGACCTGACTGATAGGAGCACTGATTTTTTTATCGTCCTGAGCCATAGCTAGTAATGGCAAAAACGCAATTGTTATAAGAAGGAACTTGAACATAATTTTGTGTTTTTAGCGAACGATTATTCTAAATAAATGGGTTGTCCGTTGGAATAATCCACCGAATAATTGAAGAAGAAGAGTTTAACCTCGCCTTTGTTGATGTTCATTTTCCAGGTTAGAATTCCTGTTTTCTCATCCAACAGCGCATTTGAAAACTCGCCTTGTTTCACTTTGATATCGTCATTCACCGAAATCGGGAAGTGATCTTTTAAGATAAACGGAATGCTTGCTCCGCCATTGTTCCGTACCGTGAAATCCCATTGCACTTCGTATTTGTTTCTGCTTCCGATGGCGCGCGTTTTGCTTTTTTCTTCGCTGCGTTTGCGTTCTACCACCAGTTTTTTGTCTTTTCCTAACGAGAAACTCAAGGTGTCTTTCGCCGAATTGACATTCACATAACTTTTACCGATAAAGGTTCCATCGAAATACAAATTCGATTCACCGTTGAGTAGGTTCAATTTTTCCCAACCCGAAATCTGAGCCACCAAATACACCGAAGGATCGAGTTTCGGAACCGTATGATACTCGTAATTGGCTTTCATTTCGTAAGTTGAAATAGCCACACGGTGGTCTGCATTATCCGATGGAATACTAAATGGTGTGTTGATTTGGAATTCCATGCGCAAATCTTTTTCTACAGTGGTTGCTACAGGTGTTGAATAGAATGTTTGACTGATTTCTTCTCCGGAAACTTCATATCCCGGACTATAGCCTCTATTACTCCGTTTTTTACGACCACCGAAGATTCCTTGTGATCTGCTATTATCCATGTCCATCATCTTCATTGGTGAATTTCGGATCTCTTCAACGGAATAATTGCTCATGTAACTACCGCTTTCTGATACGCTATTACTGATATAAATATCTTCCATTGCAATGGCTTGCGGGTAAAGCATGATTTTGGTAAACGGCGATTTGATCGGTATGTATTGATTATCGTAGCCTAAGTATGAAACCGTAAAGGCTGTCTCATCGCGCGGAACGACAAACGAGAATCGTCCGTTGATATCGGTTGAAACTACGGTATTGGCATTGTTGGCCATTTGTAGTTTGGCGAAGGAAAGCGGTTCACCGGTTGTCGCATCCATCACTTCTCCGAAAACCGTTTCTCCTGAAAAATTATAGACTGGTGCGCTGCGCGCGGCGATTGGTTTGCGAGGTGCGGGAGTGTAGTAGTTGAGGTACCACGGATCGATGGTGGTTTCAATCGTGTTGTCGTAAGGATCGTTGGTGGAAAGTACCAAGTTGACGTTTTTCCAGTCTTCGCCAGTATTTTGGGTGACCAATCCTTTGGCTTCCAATAAAACCGGAGCTCCAACGCCATTACTTCGCATGTCGTAATACGGTTTCCAAGAGGCATTCGGCGTGATGTATGAAAACACAAATTGTATAGAACCGGCTTTCTCAACATCCAATTCCACTTCGATTTCGGTGTAGTTTTTCACCGGAAGTCCGCGTCTGGTATTGATTTCTTGTTCAATCTGATTGATCTTGCGAATCACCACTTCAATCTCATCTTCCAATTGCGATTTACGGAATTGAATCTCCGTCATTTTTGAATGATAAAACGTCGATGCTTCTTTTAACTCAGCCATTTTTACCGGTTGCTGCTGACTTCCCAAATCATTGTTTTTGAGGAGTAATTGTTCGTCGTATAATAAAACGGTGTATTCGTCGCGCAGCTTGCGTTCTTCACTATCCAGTTTTTTGCGTTTACCATTCAATTCGTCTACGTCTTTTTTGGCAATAGCAACTTCGTCGAAATTCTTACGTGTACGAACACTCAAAATAGTGGCGCTTTCAGACGATTTGAGTTGAATGGAGTTGGGGTCGACAAAATCGGTCAATTTTTCAAACACCACCACTTGTTTTCCGCTAGAAAGTGTGACTTGTTTGGTGTGTTCTACCTGTGCGCCCGATGTGAAAACCGTTACTTTTTGAATGGGAGCATTGATTTTTTCTTCTTTTTGGCTCCATCCGCCAAACGGGATGACCAGTAGCAGCAAATACTTCAATCGTTTCATAAATTGTGCTTAAATAAAAAAACGTACCCAATAGGGTACGCTTTAAGATGAAGAACGTTCATTCGTTCCATAAATTTCATTACAATTTTATTGGAAGAGTCAATTGATCAAGGCTTATTTCGTACATGTCCATACTACTTTTTTGACCTTGAATGGTAAATCCTGCCATAATTACTTTATTCAAATCACGGTAGATTTTAAAGTGTGTATCGTCGTTTACAGAATTGATAGAAATGCCGAGGTTTTTCGGCGAAGTCCAACCACTGCCGGTGTTTTCACACACATAAACATCCAAGCCACCCATTCCGGTGCGGCCGTCAGAGCTAAAGAACAAGTAGCGTCCGTCTGGTGTAATGTAAGGTGTTGTTTCGCGTCCAGTTGTATTCACGCTATCTGAAAGCTGAACTGCTGTTCCCCATTTTTTACCCTGACGTTTTACCATGTAAATATCCGTTGAGCGTTTGTCGCCTTTTCGGTCGGATACAAAATACATCGTGTTTCCATCGGCAGTGAGTGTTGCCGAACCTTCCATAAAGGTTGTATTAATGGTTTTATTGGCAATAATTTTCGGTGGAGCCCATTTTCCTTTGTTCGTGAAAACCGCCTCACAGATATCGGAACTTCCGGTAAGTCGTTTGGCATCGGTGGCCGTGTTGTTGAAAATAACGATAGCCGATAATCCGTCAATAGAAAGGTGAGACATAGCGTCAAAACCGTCGGTATTCAAACGTTCGATGTTGTTGGTAACACTGTCCCATTGTTGTGTTCCTGCGTTCCAAACAGCTGTATAGATGTCCTCGAAATATTCCTGATCATCTGGGTTTACACGCCCGCCGGTAGTGTTTCCTCTCCGCGAAGTAAAGTACAAACGCTGACCGTCTTCACTTAAAATCGGTCCGTATTCGTTGAATCCTGAATTCACTTCGCCACGCATGGCAACACGCTGATTGGAGCCTACTTTTTGTTGTTCTTTTGCGTATTCGCAATCAGCAATTTTCTTTTCGATACGCAATTCTTTCGCACGTGGTTTTGATAATTCTTTCAACGCTGTTTCGTAGTACATCAACGCAGTGTCAATGCTTCCGATGCGGTGATAGCTGCTTCCTAAAATATCATAAACGTCTTTATCAACCTCTGAATTACCTTTTAAAATGGCTTCTTCACCATATTGGCGTGCATAACCGAAGTTGTTGAGTCTGTAGTGACAGTAAGCCGTCCAATAAGCTGGTTTCCACGAATTGGGATCTTTTACAGCAGCTTCCTTAAATACGATAAGGGCATCACGCACTTTTGCCTGACTAATCAGTTGTTTTCCTTGATCGATTAATATAAGTGCCGCCGATTTGTCAACGATACCTGTAACAGTGTCAGGTGGCGTTGTAGAATTGGATAATGCCAATAGTTTTGAACCGAATCCCGCCAAAACAAAGCATAAACTTAGGATAATTTTCATACGTTAATAAGTTATCGTTCCTCAATTGGAATCAACAAAATAACACAAAATATTCTATCAATTACGTGTAAATGAAGAAAATCAGGGCAAATGCAATCAGAATCATGGAATAATCTACCACTTAAATGGTAAAAACTGTCATCTTACTTTTTGCCAAGGCTGAAAAAGTAAGCAAAACATCCTTTTCGCGCCATTCTAAGCCGCTTGTAAAAAATGGCTCTTTCTGTGTTTTAAGGTCAAAAGTGTCAGATCGGGATCTGAAACGCAACACACAGCAGATTTGGCAATCGCTGTGCGTTTTAGCGCTTTTGACAAAACACAACGAAATAGCCATTTTTCTTACTTCGCTTCCTTGAATTGGCGCAGTCCGCAACCAATGCTTTAGGTAAAAAGAAAGTTCTTATTTACGAACTTTTGGTTTCTGCTAAACTTAGTTTTTGGTATAATCAAGGCGAATGATTAATGGCCACCGCATTTTGAATTCGCTTCTAGTTATTTAAGAAGTGCCGTTAATTTAATTCAGGTAAAAATCAAATGTGTTTTCCCCGCGAAGAAAATCAGGTAGTTGTTGATAATTCATTCTTTTCGGCCACGATCAACTTCGCTTCTTTCAAATTTACTACATCATCCATCGCTATGGTAGCAGCTACAATTGACCAAATAGGGGCAAACGCAGCGCACATCCACAAAAACAGGTTGATGATAAAGTGATAAATGAAAACAAACGGCCCACCATTGGCAGTAGTTTGACCAAACGAACTCCAGTCAAATAGTGCGCGTAAATCAACCGGAACCCAGATCATAATGCTGTAAATAGAGCCAATGGCAATTGCCAACCCACGATTTTTGCGTGCAAATTGCACACTTTGATCCACGTTCAGCCGCAAACGTTCGTTCACGTAATCCATGAAAGAAAAGCCGTAATAAAAGAAACCAATCACAAAAATGAGGTAAAATAACGGGCTTTCTTCCGCATCACTCCAGCCAAGTTTGGCAATGAGGTAAACAATGATAAAGAAAAAATATTCCCACATGATATTGCGAATAGCGATGCGAAATCCGCGCTTCACATCATGGATCAATAATCCAAGATCAAATTTGTATTCGTTGCCGGTGAGTGTGAATTCTACCTTTTGTGAAAGATGGGAAAGCAAGGGCGATAATATAATCACAACGAGGTATTTGGCAAAACGCATGAGAAGAATGGCAATTGAAATCTCGATCAGTAACTGAATCATATACCATACAATATCATTCATGTTGTTTGCTCTTGTGGTAGGAATGTGCAACTGAATCAAATGTCCCATTTGGTAGATTCCCAGCATTAAAATTGCCGGAATGCCCACATACCAGTAAAGTTTATGTTCGATGATAAATCGAAACGCTTTGTAAAAAGCACGATAACCGATAAATAGATTCCGAAAAAATCGCATGCTCAAAAATAGGAATTTTTGATGCTTGATTTTTGATGATTGATGTTGGATTAGAATTTTATTTAGAAATAGGAGTATACTGTCTAAAATCAAGTTATTGCGTGGATAATGTCATTTTGTATTTCCCCTAACAGAATTGATAGTCGTTAGGCAAATTGATGACTTTAGTAGATAATTAATCAAAAATCAAGCATCCAACATCAAACATCGATTGCAATCCCTTTATAATTTTCCAATTCATAATTGATAATTCATAATAGTTTATCTTTGCCCTTTTCAAAATTACCGCACTGCGGAAAAAACACCAATTATGCAATTAACAGCACTTTCTGCAATTAGTCCCATTGATGGACGTTACCGTTCCAAAGTGGCCGAATTGGCTCCTTTTTTCTCAGAATTCGGACTGATTAAGTACCGCGTTTTAGTGGAAGTGGAATACTTTATTGCATTGTGCGAATTGGGATTGGAACCGTTGAAATCGGTAGATGCTGCTGTGTTTCCGAAAATCAGAGCAATCTTAACCGATTTTTCGGAAGAAGATGCCTTGGCAATCAAAACCATCGAACGAACAACCAATCACGACGTGAAAGCGGTGGAATATTTCCTGAAAGAAAAAATGCAAGGCTTAGGTCTTGGAGATCAACTGGAGTTTATCCATTTCGGGCTCACGTCTCAGGACATCAACAATACCGCCATTCCGATTAGTCTGAAAGAAGCAATTGCCGAAGTAATTGTTCCGGAAATTCAATCGTTGATCGCGCAATTGCGTGCTTTCGCAAATGATTGGTCAGCTATCCCGATGTTGGCGCGTACACATGGTCAACCCGCTTCTCCAACCGTTTTAGGAAAAGAAATTGCGGTTTTCGCCGAGCGTTTGCAGTTGCAGTTAGACGATTTATTGACCATTCCTTATGCGGCTAAATTCGGTGGTGCAACGGGGAATTTTAATGCCCATCACGTTGCTTTTCCAGCGGTTGATTGGGTGAAATTTGCTAACAATTTTGTGAACGAACGTTTGCAGTTGAAACGCAGTCAATTGACCACACAAATAGAAAATTACGACGAGTTAGCACGCTTGTTCGACGCGTTAAAGCGCATCAATACCATCGTTTTGGATTTGGACCGCGATATGTGGACCTACATTTCGATGGATTATTTCAAACAAAAACTAAAAGAAGGCGAGGTTGGTTCTTCGGCTATGCCACATAAAGTAAACCCTATTGATTTCGAAAATTCGGAAGGAAACATCGGAATCGCCAACGCTTTGTATGAACATTTATCGGCCAAATTGCCGGTTTCGCGTTTACAGCGAGATTTAACGGATTCTACTGTTTTGCGAACTATCGGAATGCCGCTTTCGCACTCGTTGATTGCCTTGAAGGCTACCTCAAACGGTTTGGGTAAATTGTTGCTTAACCGCGATGCCATCGATGCCGATTTGGAAAACAACTGGGCGGTAGTTGCTGAGGCTATTCAAACCATTTTGCGCAGTATCGGTTTCCCGAAACCTTATGAAGCGTTGAAAGGCTTGACACGTAAAAATGAGAAGGTAACCCGTGAAACCGTTCACGCTTTTCTGGAAACATTAGATGTCAGCGAGGAAATCCGTGAGCGATTAAAGCAAATAACACCGCAAAACTATACAGGAATTAATTTATTGTAATTTTTGTCTTTGAGCCGATATTCTGGTTATATTGACTCAAAATTACAATGCACTTGCCACGATTAGTTAGTATATCCATGATCTTGTTTTGTTTGCAACTGCAAGCGCAGGACTATGTTATTGACTGGGTGCAAGACACGAAACGAAGCATCAGTCAAATTGTAGATATATTTCCGCAAAACGGCACCAATTTTTTTACCTATCAGCTTTCCAATTCCCAGTTGCTGCAATCACCTAAGGTGACGCGCTATGAAAACGGTGAACCCATCATCACCAAACGCATTGAACAGCACATTGAAAACAACATGGTGATGCTGGAAGAATTGGTGGTGTTCAACGGTACACTTCTTGGGTTTCTTTCCGATAAAAAGGACGGAGTCAACAGCCTGTACATGGTAAAATACGATACCGAAATCGACCCGTTTGGCGACCCTGAGGTAATCACGTCTTATCCCCGAAACAAAGGCTTATCAGGACAAGGTGTATTCAATGTGCTCACTTCCAGAAATAAACGGTATTTGTGCGTGGAATATGTGATTCCCGGAAAGCGCGATCATTTTGACCGTTATGGTTACAAAGTAATGGACAGTGCGTTTCAGGTTGTAACGGAAGGTGAATATGAAATCCCTTACAATTCTCGGAATGCCAGTGTAGATTTGCGTTATCTCACGGATAATGGCGATTACATCCTCGGGATTTCCGTTTATTCCAATGCCACGGTAGTTGCTTGGAAAGATTACAATGCGTTGGAAAAGACGGTGGTGGTGCATGTAAAAGGTGATGTTTTTTCGGAGTATGAATTAAGTATCGAAGACAAGCGTGTGTTTGATATCGGAGTAAATGCCCTTGATTCTATTTTGGTGGTTACTGGAACGTATGGAGAAGAAATGTCTTCCGGTTCTCAGGGTGTTTTTATGCTACGGATCAACCTCGAAGAAAAGAAGATCAGGCAACAGTATTTTGAGTTGTTTCCGCGCGAATTCATGACACAGGATATGACTCCAAGCGAAATAGATCGACTGGAACGCCGCGAAGACCGCGGGAGATTGGGGCCGCAACTCTACAATTATGCCATCAGAAGTATTTACCCGCTCGAGGACGGTTCCACAATTGTAGTGGCCGAGCAATTTTACATTTACCAGCAAACAACCACTGATGCCCGAGGAATCAGTCAAAGCGTGAGTCACTATTATTTCAATGATATTATATCCTATAAAATTGATGTTGACGGTAAATTCAATTGGATGATCCGGATTTCGAAAGAACAGCATTCTGTAAATGATTATGGCTATTACAGTTCTATCAAAAGCTTTGTAGACAAAGGTAAACTGGTCTGCTTTTTCAACGATAACATCAATAATTATGACGAGTATGGAGTGTACGAAGGCTTCAACCGCAGTATCAGTTTTCCGGTACGCAAAAAATCATACACCTTGTCTAAATGCGAAGTAGATATTGCCACCGGCGAAGTGAATCGTACTTCCTTCAACGATTACAACGAAACCCAAGGATATGTCATCCCACGCTTATCTACGATTGACTATCCCAACAGACAAGTGCTATTTTATGCGCAAGGTCGCTTAGATCGATTTGGAATTTTGCAGTATTGAATATAAAAGTTTTTTAATTAATTGCTAGATGAAAAAAGTTGTAGTGTTTTTAGTTTTTGTTGCTTTCACAGGAATAGCTACTGCGCAAGACAAAAAGGAACAAGCTTATCAAAAAGGATTGGAAGCCATAAAGTTGGAAGACCAAGGTAACTATGAAGAAGCGATTAAGTTATTGAAGGAAGCTCAAAAACTTGATCCGGACTACGTCGATTATCCGTATGAGTTGGCCTATTCGTACGCTGCTATGAAAGACTACGCGAAAGCTATAAAGACACTCGAAAAATTGAAAGATCATCAAAAAGTATATGACCAGGTTTATCAACTTTTGGGGAATTGTTACGACATGATGGGGAATTCTGAAAAAGCAATTGAAGTCTACGATGAAGGCTTAGAAAGATTCCCTAAATCGGGAAAATTATTTCTTGAAAAAGGAAATGTTTTTTGGGGTAAAAAAGAATACAGTAAAGCACTTCCGTTTTATGAAAAAGGAATAGCAGTCGAACCGACTTTTCCATCCAATTATTATCGAGCGACCATTCTTTATTGCAGTTCTACGGAAGAAGTGTGGGGAATGATTTACGGTGAGATTTTCATGAATCTTGAACGAAATACTGGCAGAACGGTTGAAATTAGTAAGTTGTTGTATGATACCTATACTAGTCAAATTACCAAAGTTTCCGATTCTTCTTATTCGATTAGTTTTAGTAAATCGGCAACTATATCGTTGGATGATTTGAACAATCCTGAGGGTTTTAAACTTCCGTTTGGAATTGGTGTGTATGAACCAACCATGCTGTTTTCACTCGTAATGGAAAAAGAAATAAACTTGGCATCACTTGATCGCATCCGAACAAATTTCGTTAACCATTATTTTGAGAACAAACAAAACGAGAAGTATCCGAATGTGTTGTTTGATTATCAAAAACGATTGGTTGAACTTGGGTATATGGAAGCTTACAATCATTGGATTTTAATGAAGGGTGATGAAGGTGCTTTTGATGAATGGTATACTTCTAATCAAGAAAAGTTTGACTCGTTTGCAGAATGGTTCAATGCTAATCCGATAGAAATTAACACTGAAAATTATTTTCATTCGGGGCAATAATGGCAAGTATTCTATTGGATTGGTAAATTCAGGTTTTATTAAACGCGTTTCTTTCGCAAAATTTGAATCCACGACAAGCCCAAAAACACCATGAACCCGATTACAGCAAAATAAGCAATGTAATCACCGAGGTATTGGTAAATTGTTTTGCGATCACTGAGTTGAACGGTTTCTCTGAAAGCAGTTTCTTTCCACCAGCCTGTTTCGCGCAAGACATCACCACGTTGGTTGATTACTCCTGATTTGCCGGTGTTGGCAGAACGCACCACGTATTTGCGGTTCTCAATCGCACGCAATCGGGCGAAGGCGAAATGTTGTTTGTAACCCGGTGTGTCTTTCCACCAGCCGTCGTTGGTAATAATGGCAATAAAGCCGGCGTCTTGCTTGCATTGGCGTCGCAAAAAATCACCGTAAATCGATTCGTAGCAAACCACCGGAGCAAACTTGGTTCCGTTGGAACTCATTACGGATGGACCGTTATCCTGAATTCCTAATGAACCGCTGGAACCACCTAATTCTATGCTCATTTGTTCCAATTGCGGGAAGATATTGGAGAATGGGATTTTTTCCACACCCAATACCAATTTTGATTTATGGATGATTTCGGGTGTTCTAAATTCTTTGAACAACACCGATGAGTTATAATATTCCACGTATTCGTCACCGCCTTCTTCTATGCGTGAAGCTCGTGAATTGGGGTACTCAAAATGCTTGCGGGTTGAAGCCCCAATCAGGAACGATGCATTGTGCCATTTTGCTCGGCGCTCCATCAATGAATGGTAAAATGTCAACTGATGCAATTCGCTTTCATCAAACGCATAGTTGGGTGACAAAGCCGTTTCGGGAGCAATCACCAATTGGGTATGATTACTTACTGTTTTATCAGCTGCTGCCAGAATAGCCAATAGTTGTTGCTCATCCGATCCACCATCGAATTTTTCATTGTACGGATCGATGTTCGGTTGAATCACCACCACTTCATAAGGCTTTTTTGCTTCGGAATAGGTGCTGTAAAGTACCAGTGAAACCAACATTGGAACAAACAAAAATGCCGCGATTTGAAACAATGCCGGACGTAAACTCTTCGATTTTTCCCGGTCGATGTAGACTTTCCGAATCAAACGGAAAAGCATCAGATTGATGATTAGTACCCAAAGTGTTCCACCGAAAACGCCAGTCCAGGCATACCACTGTACAAGTACGGGAACATCTGCAAAAACATTTCCCAATGTGAGCCATGGCCAGGATAATTCCCAGTTAAAATGCAGAAATTCAAATGAAATCCAAACGCTGATCAAAATGGGAGCGGTCCAGTGATTGCCCAAGCGTTTTTTGATGCGATGAAAGATGTAAAACACCACTGCCATCAGTAAACTGTTACAGATGAAAGCCATGTAAGCACCACTCGGATCAGCATTGTAAATCCACCACGTAGTTCCAAGATTGTAAATCAAAAAGGTCAAGTAAGCCTGAGGCATCAATGCAAAAGATCTGCGGTTGGCGTAAGTCGATTCGAGTAACAAGAGTGGAATCCATGCCACGAAAGCCATTGGAAAAGCACTTCCGGTATACGGAAAGGAAATCACCATCAGGACTCCCGAAAGTATCGCTAAGCACCAGCGAAAATAGCGTTGTTGCAATAAGTGGACTAACATGGAATCAAAAATACGATAAACAATTTGGAAATGTTGCGATGCGTTTGAGTGCAAAGCCGATTGTGAGATTCCAAAGGGGTATTTCACCATTTTTAACTGTTCGTAATATTGCGAATTCACGAACGATTATTTGATATGCCAATTTGCAATATTACGAACGGTTTTTTATCCTGAAAAGGGATGACATTCCTGAAATTTCAATTGACAATTACCGGCTATTGACCACAAAAAAAAGCGCCTCGTCAATAACGAGGCGCTTTACTATTTCCGTTGTAATCTCTTATTTAAAGATCACAGTCATTTCTACACGACGGTTACGCTGACGACCTTCTGCAGTATCGTTGGTAGCAATCGGTTGTGTTTCTCCGAAGAAAATAGCATTGAGGCGTTTCGCATCAACTCCTTTTTTCACGAGGTAAGCTTTTACAGCTTCTGCACGTTTTTTAGAAAGGGTCATGTTTTTCGCGTCATCACCTACGTTATCCGTGTGACCTGCAATTTGTAGCCTCCAGTCTTTCTTCTTAATAAGCAATTTCGCCAAGGCATCCAATGAAGCGTAAGAGGTAGTCTGAATGATCGCGTTACCACTACCAAACTCTAAGTTCTCAAACGCAGTATTGATGATTTCTTGCTCAGCTTCCTCGATTTTAGGACAACCTTTATTTTCGATTACTCCTTTAACTGTAGGACACTGGTCTTCGTTGTCAGTAATACCGTCACCATCAGTATCTTGGTAAGGACAGCCTTTATTGGCAATCGGACCAGGTACATCAGGACAAGCATCTTCGATGTCTTTCAAGCCATCTTTGTCTTTATCCGCAAACGGACAACCTTGGTTTTCTTTCGGACCAAATTCAGTCGGACAGTTATCTTCAAAGTCGAAAATTCCGTCACCATCCGTATCAGGACAACCTTTGAATACAATCGGACCTGGAACAGTAGGACAATTATCTTCAGAATCTTTCAATCCATCACCATCCGTATCAGGACATCCGTTGAATGCGGCAATACCTGCAACATCCGGACAGTCATCTTTAGGATCGATGATGCTATCGTTATCCATATCCGGACAACCTTTGAAATATGCTAAACCTGGAAGATCAGGACACTCATCATCTTTATCGATGATTTTGTCACCGTCTCTGTCCGGACAACCTTTAAACTCAGCCAATCCCGGAGTTTCAGGACAAATATCTTCCGAGTCAGGAATTCCATCTTTATCCGTATCAGGGCAACCTTTGAACGCCCAAACACCAGGGATGTCAACACAATTATCCACTTTGTCGGAAACTTTATCCAAATCGCGGTCATCAGGAGCAGTATACAAAATTGGAACACGTAAACCTGCGTAGAATTCCGTACCGCGTACTTTCCCATTTGCGAATAAGGATCGGAAATCCACTACTCCGATGGTGAGCGGCCCAAGCCTCGTGGCAACACCCGCTTTCCATCCGGAATATTTGTTCACCGAAATCGGAACATGTAACCCGAACCATGCGTGGTCGAAGCTAGGAGTAAAAACAAATTGATTTGGTACGTGAACACGTGATGTTCCGTTTTTACTCATAACGCTGATCATACCGGTAGCGTTTACATAGAACCATTTCCAGATATGGTAATCCAATTGCAAACTGATTGCAGCAGGCGTTTTCATACGGTAAGTTTCACCGGAATCTTCGTTGGCAGACCAACCTGCGTCATTGGTGATCAAACTATCGATAATCGAGTCGAAACTCGCAAAATCAGAAGCTTTATCGAAAATACGTAAGTCCAATGTAGTGGTATTCACACTAAAGTTACGGCTCAAACCACCTTTTGTAAATTTCATGGATCCTAAATCCACCAATGAAGCACCTGCACGCAATGTGTACTTCTCTTTATCCTGACGCCAAAGATCGGTTTCGCCATCCATGTCGTATTTGAAATCTTTGTATTTCGGACGCCATTCGTAAACAACCCCCAAATCAATACCTATACCGAGTTTTGAAGCCGATTTAAACGGATTGAAATTTTGTCCGTCGTTTACCAAATCATCTAAACTGCTTGAGTAACCGTATTCAACATTTCCAACTAGCGTAGTGGCTGTATCTTTGTTTAATAACTCGTAATCAAGATTGTCTGTATAAGCATAAATAGACGCCAAACCTTGCAAAATTTTCAAACGACCACCTACTTTGAAAAAGTGCTCTCCTTGATCGGAAATAACTTGGCTGTAATTAACGCCGTATTCGTTCCAAGCCATCATGTTGGCATTGAGCAACTTGTCATTTAATTTCAAGTTCCATAACGCTGCAAAATCCAATCCATTTTCAGCCAATTTGCTCAATTTCGGATCAATATCGTCAATGTTGATGATTGATCTTGATTTTGCAGAGAATCCTACTGCAATAGTCGGTTTGATATGGAATGCAAAATTCAACACGTCTACTTGAGTGTTGATGTAGATTCCACGAACTTTTGCGTTTGGATCGTTGTAATCGTCGAAATCGAAGATATAACGATCAACGAATGTAGAATCGGGACTGATCCAAGACGTATCTGTTGTGAACGATTTTTTCCACCATTTCGGCATGTCTTGCGTATCGAAGTATTTGGCATTTTGCCACGCACCGATATTCGCACTCGCGAGGTTAAGATCGAATTTGAATCGACCATCTACAAAGCTGGCCGGTTGGTTATCCAATGCCATTACTCCGGCATAGTTGCTACTATGCACGCCCAGGTAGTTCTGGGCATTGACGGACAAATGACACAAGGTTAGTAATGCCGCCGAAAGCAGCAAGCGTACTCGTTTCTTCATAGTGTAGTTTTAATTATCAATTGGGTAGCGAACCAGGTAATTGTTTGATTGGGAAATTAGCATAAGTGACCCGTCAGATTGCCGGTGTAGTGTACTTATGTTGCTTCCGTCAAACGATTCCTCTGAAATCAACTGACCGTTTAATGCGTAAATATAATTTTTATTTGCGATTCCGTCTAATAACGTAATAATTGATTTCCCTCCGGCAGCACTTTGAATAGAAGCGCTTGAAATATCATTAAAGCTCGGAGTGACGCTTCCCAGCACTTTATTGTCGGTTGTTACAAAGGTTATTTTGGAGGCTGTTTTCACAACGATAATCTGTTGTTTTCCATTTGTTATCAGATCCTTAATGGAAATTGCTTTGCCACCGGACAGATTCGACACAATTCCTTTATGATTGATGGAAACCAGTTGACCTTGTTTTATTCCGATGAAGATTGCTCCGTTTGCCGTTTTAACACTCCATAAATCACTTTCGGGAAGTTCAAATTCATTGAGCTTTCGCTTGCGGTCGATGGATAGATTCACGCCTTTATTCTTTCCTGCAATGGTAGCGGTAAGGTCGCCGGCATTCGACCAAACTACAATGGAGCTTTCTCTTGGCGAAAATGGAAGTTTGATCGTTGATTTTTGAGCTCCTACTTTTGTTAAAACAGTCAATAGTTGTTCACTGGCAATCGCCAGATAATCTGTTCCTTTCCAAGAATACGAAACTGCTTCTGTTAGTGGTGTTACGGTTAGTTTGATGGCATTGCCGTTTACATCATTTCCTCCTCTGGTTACTTGATGGATTTCCGATGTAGTGGTAATCAGCAACTCATTTCCCGAAGTAGAAAGACCGACTTTACCAACGATGGTTCCATTAATGGTTCTTTTCCATTTTTCTTCGTCGCCATTTATTCCATAAAGTATATTCTGTTTCGAGAGAACAAACATAAAATCCGTACCCTGAATGGGGATCAGTTGTGCGATGCCTCCATCTATGCGAACGCTGGCGGTTGTTTCTTCCTCTTCCTCGGCTTCTTCGGGTTCGGCTACTTTTCCACCCAATTGCTGAACAACGGTGTGTTTTGAGTGTTCAAGCAAACTGAAACTACGGTGCTCGGCAGCATTAATTTTACGATAACTAACCCGTTTAGGGGCTTTTTCGAATAAGCGGGTTCTCAATGATTGATCCTGTGAAAGTGTTGCACCGGTTTCATAAGCACCAATAATGTCATCAATGGCTTGTTCGGTTGTTGCAATAAAAACGCGGTTATTGAAAACTTCGATGTACCAGCTTTTTGCTGAAAGCAATTGATTCGGAAGAGCCACATTGCGAATAAAGGCTTTGTTCTTATCAGAAGAGACACTGCTTTCGTCTAGGGAATTTCCCAGAATTGCAATGGGATCTTGCCCGGAAATACAATCGGTAACAATGCACGTGCGTTCGTCGTAACGGATGATCATTGCGCCGGTTTGAACCCACTCAAACAAAGGACTTTTTTTGCTACTGATTGATTGAAGGTATTCCTTTTCGAAAAACTCGAACTCCGAAAATTTGGCAGGAATAATATCCTGAAATGTTTCCTGATCGTCTGTGATTGCGTGAATGGAAGAAGCGTTTTCAGAAATATAACTGATTTCAGCCACGCTGTTTCGATAAGCATTTTCGATCACAGCAACCCCGTTTCGCCATTGAATCAAGGTAGCGGAGCTTTTTCGGTCAACGTATTGCCATTGAACCGTTGATTCACCCGGAGAAAAATCACCGGATTTAGAAAGCAGTAAGTATTCTTTGTTGTAAAGCGCATGCCAACCGTTAGAAAGACTAATCGATTTGGCTGATTCCACTGTGGTTGAAATGCCCATGGAAGTAAAGTAACGGTCTATCAATTCAATGGTCCATGGTTTACTACGTTCCAACAATACAACTGATCGGGAAGAAGAGAAATAGAAATGCTGAACGCGTTCTGTGTGGGTAAGAAGTGCTGCGTAGAATTCGTTTTTTGCCAGAAAAGAAAAAGCAGGTTCGGTATAATCGGGTTCCAACGGTTTGTGAACTACAACAACCGATTCGTCGGCCTTCCCGAAAACGGTGTCCGGAGTAAGGCGGTCACCAAGCGATGAAAGGTTGATACAGACGTAACCAATCCAAAGTAGAGAGATCACACCGAGTACACTTAAAATCGTTTTTCCCACAACCGTTAATTTACTTCCAAAAGTAAGGTGCATCCGTTGCAATTTGCAGGAATTATTGAGAAGTAGTTAACAGTGTGGTGTTTAATCAAACTGAAGCGTCAATTGCTCGCTTCCAAGTAAATTGAATGTTTGCCTGTGGTGTTCGCATGCACCGAATTGTTGAATGGCTTTTCGGTGTGAAATGGTAGGGTAGCCCTTGTTTTCGATCCATTGATACATAGGAAACTGCTCATGAAGTTGTTCCATGTATTCATCACGGTAGGTTTTTGCTAGTACTGAAGCTGCGGCAATAGACTGATAAATTCCATCGCCCTTGATGATTGCATGCGCAATAAATTGACCGTTTTTCAATATTTTATTACCGTCAATGAGTAATTCATGCGGCAAGGGCTGCAATTCGGCTGCTGCGCGATACATTCCCTTAAGACTGGCTTGAAGGATATTGATGGATTCGATTTCCCGTTCCGAAACAAAACAAACATGATAACTGATAGCAGCACCTTCAATAATCGGACGCAATAAATCACGTTGTTTGCTTGTTAGTTTTTTAGAGTCGTTTAAAAGAGGGTGTGAAAAATCGGCAGGTAAAATCACTGCAGCTGCTACTACCGGACCGGCCAAACAACCTCTTCCTGCCTCGTCGCAGCCTGCTTCAACGATTCCTTGCGTTCTAAAAGGTAATAATTCTGCCATGAACAAATATTGGCAAAATTCTTGTATCTTTCAACCGAGAAACAACTTTCTTAAATACTTTTACGTTTAAGATTAAAAGAAACCAAGATTATGAAAAAGATATTACTTGCATTGGTGGTGATGTTGGCAACGTTTGCAGCATCTGCACAGAAAACGGCATCACTTTCCGCTAAAGCTCTTGAGTCCGGGAAATCAACCGGCACGTTTGTATTTTTAATGCCGTCAGATATCACTACCGCTCAGGTTGATGAAGTAAAAGGTTACTACAAACAATATTTCACTGTTAACTACAATCAAGTAAAACACGAAGCTACTTTGGTGTTGATTGAGAATAAAGAAATGAATAAGCGTGTTATTTTACGTTTCTTATCTTCTCTAGGTACTCGCACAGTTAATGTTGATGGTACAGATAAAACCTTGGAAGATTTTTTCGATAACGATTTGAAATAATCGAATAGATAGAACTTTTATTGAAGGCTCCGACAGAAATGTCGGAGTTTTTTTTTTTGACTTTATTTGAGATCCTATCACTAGTCGATCAAGTGATTATTCGGAGTGATAACCCCCAGAGATCATCTTGTTCGAATTGTTTGATAACTCTTTACTGAATCAATAGAAGTTGAGTAATAGAGTTTAATAGATTTCACCCGAATTTACGTTGTTTTAGAAGGAAGTAACTGTTTTACTTGTTCTAAGCATAAACCTATATTCTTTGCAGATACATTGAGTCCACACGTTTTATGAATCGGATATTGCGATGTTTCTATGAACTTGTTTTTCCTATTACAGTACCATTAGAAAATTGCTTGTATTTCTGTTGATGGAATTTCAAGAACAAAAAAAGACCCGTCTGCTTGAAGCGGACGGGTCTTTGATAAATAGGGAAACGCTATTATTGTTTCGCAACCGAAGAAACGATTGTTCTTTCAGTTGTTTGAATCACTACTTTATAGATACCTTTTGCCAAATGACGCATGTCGGTTGTAAAGACATTGTCAGATTTGGTCAATTCGGTAATGAATCGACCAGAAGCATCCAATAACGAAATTTTCGTAATGGTACCTTTGGTTGCTTCGATAGCCAAGAAATCAACTACCGGATTCGGGTAAATAACCACTCCGTAGTCAGCCAATTCACTGATTCCGGTAACATCTTCACCTACCGTTACACTACTTGAAGAAATAACGCAACCGTTTACATCGGTAATGGTAACCGTGTAATCGCCTGGAGTTAATCCTGTAGCAGGATTTGTTGTGCTACCATTACTCCACAAATAAGTATATGGAGCTGTTCCACCGGCAGGTGTAGCTGTTGCCGTACCATCATTACAGTTAGGGCAAGTCTCATCAGTTGCAACAGCAGAAGTTGAAAGTGCTGCAGGTTCTGTGATTGTTAAATTAACTACAGTAGCCTGGCAAGATGCAGAATCTGTAACTGTTACAGAGTAAGTGCCTGCAGCGCCTGTTAGTGTTTGGTTTGTAGAGCCGTCAGACCACAAGATGCTATAGCTTGGAGTTCCTCCCTGAATATCGATAGTGATACTTCCCGTTCCGCCGTTACACAAAACATCAATAATAGTATCCATGGTTGCAGTTGGTGCGCCAGGGTTAGAAATGATAACGGAGTCGGTGAAGCTACAGAAGCCATTGTCCATTGTGTAGGTATAAACTCCGGCAAATAAACCTGAGATTGAATCATTGGTAGTATTATCTTCCCAAAGTACAGAATACCCCGGATCTAAGCTTAATGTGGCTGAACCATCACTTTGTCCGCAACCCGCTGGTGTTGAACTTGCAAGCGAACCACCTGTTTCACCTACACATAAGTTAAAGTTTGGCCAAATGACAAATGATTTTGCAAAAGCAGCGCCAAATGATTCAGCAGGAGAAAATACTCCGGCTCCATTCGGGTTTGTTGGCCAGCTTACAAACACTGTGTTTGTTGTAAAGAGATCGTTTGTATTTCCCAATGCCAATGTAGAGTCAAATTCAATTGCCATGAAAGCATACTTTCCAGCTGGGAAATTGAGAATACCACCGCTGATAGGAAGTGTGTACAAGCGGGCAGAATCATCTGGATAAACCAGCGTATCTGTCATTGCGAAAACAGTAGTAGGAACTCCTGCACCATTGGTATTGTAGATAGCAACAGCTAGATTGGTGCCTGGATAACCTATTGTATAATAAGCGGAAACAGATTCTACATCAACAGCAGTCTCAAAGTTGAAGGTTTGTCCAACCAATCCACCATTACCAGCGCCAATGCCTAAGCTACCAACCACAGTTCCATCATCACGACGCATTAAATACGGATCTACTACCAAGTCTATCGGATCAACAACTGTATCATTACTGATTGTTTGATCTACAGCAGTCATGATTGGGTAGAATTTAAACGAGTAAACTCCGTCTTGTGTAGGTGTATAATTGATTGTTTTGGCATCCGTAGCACCTGAAGCTAATGAAGGAGTTGTTGTACTTTGAATAGTTGCTACTACTGTTCCGTTCAATGAAACTTTACAACCTAATGCAACATTGGTTGCAGCAGACATACCTTGGTTGTTGATACTTCCTTTCAATAAAATGTTTTGAGCAGTAGTCAATTGAGTGGATGGAGCAACAGTATATTCGCCATGTCCAACTGTTCCGTTAACTACACGAAGGTCATTTGCCACTTGCACTTCAGCAATGACATCATCAATTAATAAAACGAATTTATCGTTGCTGTTGTTGCGGAAACCGATGTAAACAGTTTGACCGGCATAAGTGTTCAATGAAACCTGACGAGCTGTCCACGTAGTGTTTTCAGCTACAATGCTAAAAAGCTGGGTTGAGCTGGTAATTTGATTTCCAATCACCCCAGGTCCACCTGTTGGCGTAGAAGGAGCAACCATAATGCGTACTTCATAGCCATCAGGATAAGTTGCATCATAGGTTACAGCATTCCATTTCAAAACGGTATTAGGCTGTACAGTAAAAGAAGGTGACCACATCCAGTCGTTTGCCGTTGATGCAGGAGTTGTCCATGACGTACTGAACGCAGCTGAATCGGCAACGTTGTTGGCGAAGTCCTCGCGACGTTCCCACGCTTCGTTCACGTAATTAACTGCTGCGTTAGGCGTTCCGTTGTCCACATTTCGCAATAACCATCCTGAGGGAAAGACGTAGGTTCCAGCTCCACCTGCAGTAGGCCCGTTTATTCCGTCGAAGTCTTCGCTGAAGATAGTTTGTGCTTTTACCGACAAAACGGCAGTCAAAGCAATAGAAAAGAGTATTAGTTTTTTCATAAAGTAGTGTAAATTTGAATAAAAGTAAGACTAATAAGATTCTAATCAAAATTCCTTCATCGAACTTTTAACAAATCTACCTTCATCTAAGGAATATTTAGGAACAAAAAAAGGCACCCGCTTCGGATGCCATTAAGTATGAAATGAGTTGTTTTAAAGCGAATACGTATTTGCTGTAATTAATTGTTGAGCAATCTCTTGACGCAAATTTTTTGGATTAATCGGATTAGTTTTGGTGAATCGTTTTAATCCGGTAAGCATCATTCGTGCTTCGTCACCTTCGGCAAAAGACAAAATAGCATCTTTTGCTGCTTTGGCAATGCGGTCGGCTGTATCGTAAAAATAAGTTTGTGCAATCGCTATTTGAATGCTGGCGGTAGCTTCTCCTTTTTCAGCAATGAGTTTTTCAACCCGCAATAATACTGATTCTGCTTGGTAAGTCCAGCATATCAAGTCGGCCACATTCATCAATACTTCCTGTTCTTTTGAAAGTGTTTGCATCAATTTTTGGACAGCCGATCCTGCCACCATTAAAATGGTTTTTTTGAATCCGGTAAGGGCTTGTCTTTCTTGCGCCAAAGCGCCTTCAGGAAGTTCGGTCATTTCAGGGATACTCATGAGTTCTCCCGCAATTTTCATAGCCGGTCCCATCAAATCCAATTCACCTTTCATCGCTCTGCGTAGCAGCATATCTACTATCAGCATACGATTGATTTCATTGGTACCTTCAAAAATACGGTTGATACGTGAGTCGCGATAAGAGCGTTCCACCGGCGATTCTGCCGAATAACCCATTCCTCCATAAATTTGAACGGCTTCATCCGAAACGTAATCAAGGCATTCTGAACCGGCAACTTTGATAATAGCGCATTCGGCTGCGAACTCTTCAATGCCTTTTAAGGTAGCGGCACCTTTTTCCATTCCACCGACAATAAGCGCTGCTATGGCATCATCAATGTTTTGTCCAGCCCGGTATAAAGCCGATTCAATAACATAAATACGAATAGCCTGCTCGGCCAATTTATAACGAATGGCACCGTATTTTGAAATCGATCTTCCGAATTGCTCGCGTTCGTTAGCGTAATTGATACTGTCGATGATGGTTTGTTTGGAACCGCCCAAAACACCTGCGCCAAGCTTTATTCGGCCAATATTAAGGATGTTCAAAGCAATCTTAAACCCATTCTCACGCTCCGAAAGCATGTTCTCAACCGGAACTTTTACTCCGTTGAAGAAAATCTGACGGGTAGAAGAACCCTTGATTCCCATTTTTTTCTCTTCCGGATTAAGGCTAATTCCCTCGCTTTTGGCTTCCACTAAGAAAGCAGTCAGGTTTTTGTCGTCGTCGATTTTAGCAAAAACGGTAAGCAAATCTGCAAAACCACCATTGGTGATCCACATTTTTTGTCCTTCCAGGGTGTAATAAGTTCCGTCGGCAGAAAGTGTTGCCTTCGTTTTACCTGAATTGGCATCCGAACCCGAACTCGGTTCTGTAAGACAGTACGCGGCTTTCCATTCGCCGGAAGCTAACTTTGCTACATATTTTTCTTTTTGAGCCGCATTTCCATAATACAATAATGGTAATGTACCAATACCGGTATGCGCACCATACGCCACAGAAAACGAATGTCCTTTTCCAAGGTGCTCTGTAGCAAGCAGCGAGGTTTTAAAGTCAACGCCCATTCCACCCAATTCTACCGGAACTGACATGCCTAAAACACCCAATTCCCCCGCTTTTTCTAATAACGCAGGCATAAGCCCTTCTTCCATTTTATCAATACGTTCCAAATTAGGCGTGATTTCCTGAGTAATGAAATCGTCGCACATTTGCGCAATCATTTGCTGTTCTTCCGACCATTCTTCGGGTGTAAAAATGTCTTGATGCTGAACATCTCTGATAATGAATTCTCCTCCTTTAATTGGCGTTGACATAATCGAATCGTATTAATGTGTTTCAAACTTACAGCTAAAATTAATTAAAAAGATATTATTATGCAAGCATAGTAATATTATTTTACTGTTTATTTTTTAGGTTGAAATAGCCATGCCTTTTGATTCGATGTTCATTCGAAGTTAAAATGAGGTTATTTAACGATAAATGTTGATATTTTATCGAAATGAATGAATAAAATCTCTAATTTCGGTAAAACACTAACAACATGGCAACTGCGAATATCCTATCTACACTGCAGCGACTGGTCTCAGGAATTGAAGAAAGCATCGTTATTTTCAATGAGCAAGGAATTATTCTTCATGCCTCTGATCGTTTGTGCGAGTTACTGGTGCAAAAAGACTTGGAAGGCCAGTCGATATTTGACTTTATAGAAGGAAAATCCGATTCGGTAAAAATGTGGTTGGGGAATTTAACGCATGCTCATTTCAAGGATTTGAGAATCAAAATGATTCGAAACGGAAGTACGTTTCCGGCTCGACTGCGCATGGCGGCTTGGTCGGTGAATGGAGGTGGTTTTGTGGTGATGTCTTCCATTGTTGATGGAACTTTCATCGAACGGAAAAAGCGCGATTTACTTCGAAAAACTATTACGATTGAGCATCTTTCCAAATCGCGAAAGATCAGAACAGGGAAGCTGAATGAAGCGATTTATGAGATTTTGGAAATGTCATCAAAAGCGATGCGGGTAGAGCGCGTAAATGCCTGGTTGTTCAACGACACTGCTACAATGATTGATTGTATCGGTAATTACGATGCTTTAGTTCCAGGATTGGTGGCTCAGGAAAGTTTACCAAGAATTGAGATGCCGAATTATTTCAAGTTATTTGAAACGGAAAAAATTATTTTGTCTTCGCGGTCGCAAGAGTCGGAGATTACCAAGGAGTTGATGGACTCGTACTTGATTCCGAATGAAATCTACTCCATGATGGATGTGCCTTTGCGCATCGAAGGGGAAATAATCGGGGTGATTTGTTTTGAGCAAGTTAGGAAACAGCGTGATTGGACCTTGCAGGATCAAAAATTTGGGCTTATTGCTGCGCAAATGGTGTCGTTGTCGGTAGAAACGCATAAACGGAAAATTGCCCAGCAAGGGTTGGAAAACGCGCTTCGTCAACAACAACGTTTAATGGTAGAAACCAACCACCGCATTAAAAATAACCTGGCGATTACTACTAGTTTGATGCGCATGCAGTTGGATAAATGCAAAGACGATTTTCACCGAGGATTGATTCAGGATGCGGTGAATCGAGTGAATTCTATTGCGGCATTACATCAATTACTTTCCGAGTCGGAAAATAAACATCGAATTCGATTTGCAGCCTACGCCGAACAGTTGATGCAAGGCTTACGTGAATCGTTGTCTGATCCTGATAAACCGATTCAATTGGTTGCTACAATAGAAGATTGTGAAATAGCCAGTTCTCTTGCAATTACGCTAGGACTGGTCATCAACGAAACAGTTACCAATTCATTCAAGCACGCGTTCAACGAGCAACGAGCAGGTCTGATTCGCGTAGATATGGAACTCAATGGCCCTATGGCTCGACTCACAATTTCAGACACTGGAAAAGGATTTTCCGTCTCAGAAGCACATGGTCAGGGATTTGAAATTATCGAAGGATTGGCACAGCATATTGATGCCCAACTAACTACTTCAACCGAAGCTGGATCAACGATCATATTGGATTTTCGACTGCGGTAGCGCTTATTTCAACAATTCTATCACCCCTGCAGCACCTTGACCTGTTCCAACGCACATGGTAACTACGCCGTATTTTTGATTTCTTCTGCGCAATTCATTCATAATCTGAACGGTCAGTTTCGCGCCAGTGCATCCAAGTGGGTGACCAAGTGCAATTGCTCCACCATTAACATTTACTATATCGGGATTCAATCCTGTTTCGCGAATCACGGCCAAGGATTGTGAGGCAAATGCTTCGTTCAATTCAAAGACATGAATGTTGTTCAAGGTCAAACCGGCCGCTTTGATGGCTTTTGGAATGGCTACTACCGGACCAATTCCCATGATGCGAGGTTCTACTCCAACTACAGAATAGCTCATCAATCGCGCAATCGGTTCAATGTTGAGTTCTTTGATCATCTTTTCCGACATCACCATCACGAAAGCGGCGCCATCTGAGGTTTGGGAAGAATTTCCGGCTGTCACAGAACCATCAGCTGCGAAAACAGGTCTCAGTTTTCCGAGTCCTTCAAGCGTTGAGGCACGCGGACCTTCATCAGTGTCGACGATTACTTTTTTTGTTTGTCGTTTTTCCTGTTCATCGAGAAAAATATTTTCCACTTCGATGGGAACGATATCTTCTTTGAAACGACCAGCTGCAATAGCTGCCAAAGCTTTCTCGTTGGAATGAATGGCAAACGTATCTTGTTCTTCGCGGCTGACGCCATATTGTTTTGCAACGGCTTCGGCTGTCAATCCCATACCCCAATACCAAGTTGGGTTTTCTTTTCCCGTTTTCGGATTCGGCACAATGCGCCATCCTCCCATTGCCATTACCGACATCGATTCCACGCCACCTGCAATGATGCAATCAGCCATTCCGGCTTCGATTTTCGCTTGCGCAATAGCGATGGTTTCCAGTCCGGAAGAACAATACCGATTCACCGTCATTCCGGGAACTTTGTCGGTTTTTAAACCCATCAACGAGATCATTCGACCTACATTCAAACCTTGTTCCGCTTCAGGGGTGGCGTTTCCAACAATCACATCATCCACACGATCTTTATCGACCTGCGGAACGGCTTGCATTAAATGTTCGATCACACGTGCGGCCAAATCGTCCGGTCTGTAGAACCGAAATCCGCCTTTTCCTGCTTTTCCTACTGCCGATCTGAATCCGGCTACGATATATGCTTTGTTCATTTTCTTTCTTTTTTTAGACTTGGAGACTGAAGACTTTAGACATAAGACTTACATAGAGTATAGTTTCTTCTTGAAGCCAATGATCATTCTTTGCATGTGCTGACATTTTTCTACTATGGGTTCAGTATCCTTGTTAAACAATTCTTTTACTAATAATAATTGTGTTTCCAACTCGTAAGCAGAGCCTAAAGCGATATCTAAAAAGTGACCGAAATCTTTGGTGGAAGTTCTTCCGGTGCCTTCGGCAATATTTGATGGAACAGAAACTGCGCACCTCGCTAATTGAGACTTTAGGCCATATCTTTCATCAACAGGCAGGTCTCCAAGGATTATATAAACCTCCTTGACGATTTCCATTGCTTTGATCCAGATATCGAGTTTTCTAAAGTTGTGTGTTGCCATTATTTTGAATTTTAGACTGAAGACTAAAAAGACGAAAGACGGTCAGACTTTAGACGAAAGACATTACGACTTGTCTTGAGTCTAATATCTTCTAGTCTTAAGTCTAATTGCGCAGAATCTTCCCGGATTTCACCAAACTTTCCAATCGTTCCAAGGTCTTGCGCTGCATACACAATTCCACAAATGCTTTTCGTTCCAAATCGAGTAAATATTGTTCGGAGACAGTTGTATTCTGACTTAAATCGCCACCACACATTACCCAGCCGAGTTTTTCCGAAATCACACCATCGTGTTCTGACATGTAATGTCCCGAAAGCATAGAGTTTGCTCCAACATAAATAATTCCAAGTCCTTCCTGACCTAAAACCGTTACATTTTTAATGCGTTTCGGTGCTATGTAACCTGCGTCTGCCAATTGCAAACATGCTTCCTTGGCTCTGGTAAGCTGGTGTTCTCTGCTTATTACGATTTCGTCGATGCCTTTTCGTAAATACCCCAATTCGAATGCTTCCTGAGCAGAAGTAGATACTTTAGCTTGACCAATGGTGAGGAATCGTTCCCGCAATCGATTAATCTTAATGTCACCGTCTTTCAATTCATCAGACAACCGTTTGGCAAATTCTTTCGAACCTCCACCGCCCGGAATAAGTCCAACGCCAAATTCAACCAAGCCCATGTACAATTCTGCATGAGCCACTACTTTATCGGCATGCATCGATAATTCGCATCCGCCGCCAAGCGCCATGTTGTGCGGAGCCACGACCACCGGAACATTGCAATAACGTACGCGCATCATGGTATCCTGAAAAGCTTTTACAGCGAAATTCAGTTCATCGAATTCCTGTTCAACGGCCATCATAAAAATCATTCCCACATTGGCGCCTGCCGAGAAATTACCTCCGGTGTTGGAAATCACCAACCCTTTGTAGTCTTTTTCAGCCAATTCGATGGATTTATTGATTCCTTCAATCACACCACCACCAATCGTATTCATTTTGGTATGGAATTCAAGATTCAGGATACCGTCACCCAAATCAACCAATGTTGTATCAGCGTTGCCCCAAACTTTTCCGGATGCACGCACTGCTTCCAATTGGATTAGATCTTCGGTTCCGGGAATGATACGGTAGCCTTTCTCGGTTTGGCTGTAATAGTATTTTTTACCGTTCTCGACTTTGTAAAACGAGGTGCATCCTGCTGCTTCCATTTCCGAAACCCATGCAGGAAGTGTTTTCCCTTTTTTAACGGTCAATTGTTTCCCTGCGTCAAAACCAAGGATATCCCATGTTTCAAACGGACCTAATTCCCAACCGAAACCGGCTTTGATGGCGTCGTCTATTTTGTATAAATCATCGGCTATTTCAGGAATGCGATTGCAGACGTAGGCAAACAATCCGCCGAAAACGGAGCGGTAAAATTCACCCGCTTTGTCCATTCCGGCAAACAGCATTTTGGTGCGTTGCTTGAGATCGTCCACCGACTTGGTCATTTCAAGTGTTGGGAAAGACGCTTTTTTGGCTGGACCATATTCCATTGTTTTCAGGTCAAGTGAAAGGATTTCCTTTTTGCCTTCTGCCGAAACGGTTTTTTTGTAAAATCCTTGTTTGGTTTTCGATCCCAACCATTTGTTGTTGAGCATGGTTTGTATAAAACCGGGAAGTTCAAAAACAGTGTGTTCTTCATCGTCGGGACAATTGGCTTTTAAACCTGCCGCAACCATAGCAAGGGTGTCCAATCCAACAACATCACAAGTGCGGAATGTAGCCGATTTCGGTCTTCCCAATACCGGTCCGGTGAGTTTGTCTACGTCATCGATTGTCAGCCCCATTTCTTCAACGGCATGGAAGAGCGATAAGATGCTGTAAACTCCAACGCGATTGGCAATAAATGCTGGAGTATCTTTACAAAGTACGGTTTTCTTTCCCAGAAATTTGCTACCGAATTGCATGTAGAAATCAACCACCTCCGGCGATGTTTGAGTTGTTGGAATGATTTCCAAAAGCGGAAGATAACGCGGCGGATTAAAGAAATGCGTTCCGGCAAAATGAGTTTTAAAATCATCGCTTCTTCCTTCCAGCATTAAATGAATAGGAATGCCCGAAGTGTTGCTGGAAATCAATGTTCCCGGTTTACGGAATTGTTCTACCTGTGCAAAAACCTGTTGTTTGATATCCAATCGTTCGATGACAACTTCGATTACCCAATCTACATCGGCGATTTTAGACATATCGTCAGAGAAATTTCCCGTTTTAATGCGCTGCACAAACGATTTTGAATAAATCGGTGACGGATTACTGTTGAGTGCCGCTTGTAATGCTTCGTTCACAATTCGATTGCGTACCTGAGGAGATTCAATCGTGAGATTGCTCTTTTCTTCGGCTGTTGTCAATTCCTTGGGAACAATATCAAGCAACAAAACTTCAACACCAATATTGGCGAAGTGGCAAGCGATGCGTGAGCCCATTACTCCTGAGCCCAGAATGGCAACTTTTCGAATATACCTGGTCATATTGTTGTGTTTTTAATTCTCTGTGTTGGGTTCTGATAATTCTTCATCAACTATTTTCTGTACTTCCTCAATCACGGATTGAAAAATAGCGAAGTGATCTTTTGGAATGCGGCTTTCGACCTTTTTATTGAAATCAAAAATCACATCACGCGCAACATAGCGGGCATTAAGTCCTTCATCGGTTAGGAAAATACGCACAACGCGTTTGTCAGTTTTATCTTCTTCACGACGAATAAACCCCTTTTCTTCCATTGTTTTTAATGTTCTGGAAAGACTGGTTGGCTCCATTCCCATACGCGGGCCAAGCTGCGTACTTGGCGTGCCTTCCTTGTCAATGTGCAGCAGGATAAATCCTACCGACATACTAAGTCCGTATGTGGTTGCTTTTTGATTGTACATGCGCGACAAACGATGCCATGTCTGGCGAACATCTAAATCTATTTGGTAATTGGGTCTTTCTTGCATACATTTTATTAGAGCAACGAATATAATTAAAATTTATATGCGCACATAGTATTTTAAAGAATGTTTCAAGAAAAATTAATGTGGAAAGATTGCGTGCTAAAACTAGCAAAAATTTGATTACCAGGTTTTTTCACTGCGAAATACCGTTCCGTTGAAACGGGCGATCAGTTCATTGTGTTGATTCGTGACATTGACAACGTAGCGCCCAATGGTCTTTCCTTTTTGGATTTCGGTGCAATTGGCGGTGATGGTGTCGTTGAGTTGGGTTGGTTTGATATGGGCAATACTTGTTTCGATGCTTACGCATTGTTGTCCGTGGCTGTTGGAAGCAAATGCAAGAGCTGAATCTGCCAATGCGTAAGAAATCCCCCCGTGAGCAATACCAAATCCGTTGAGCATTTCTTTAGAAACCAGGCATGAAAGTGTGCAGGCTCCGGCTTCAATATGAAGAACATTGATGCCCATCCATTGAGAATAGGCATCAAGTTGCATCATTTTATCGACGATGGATTTCGGATCCACGAATTTTATTGATTAATTGAGCGACTCAACAAAGAAATCATTGCTAAAGAAACGATGAAAAGCTGCGTAGCGGTTTCGTCGTCTAACGTAGCACCATCTTCATCTTCCATACTTACTTCCAATGCCATGAAACGCACCAAATCAGGTTGATCGCTGAAATCTTCCAACAATTGATCATCTTCGGTTTCGAAATAATTGTCAAGCAATGCAAAATACGGCTCTTCGAAATCGTCAATCTGACTTTCGGTAACGGTTGCCGGGTGCAATTCTGCTTGCGAAAAAGCTTCAAGAATGACAGTGAAGTAATACACCAACAGACTTTCAAGATCTTCATTTTCGTATTCTTCGGATGCCGACATCACATACCCAAGCAAAACGGGCTGAGCAGTGGTGTGTGTTTCAGTTAAACGATCGATTGCTGCATCATCTAACGTATCTACCTTTTTGATGGCCGCTTCTATGTGACCCAATGTAACTTGTGACATGTGTTAAAAATTTCGGATAAAGGTAGGTTGAATATTTTGACCCGACTCTATTCTAATGCAGGTATCTTTATTTCAATCTGAGAATTTCACTGAAGAATGAATTGATTTGAATTCGGTTATTTGCTGGGAAATGAACACATCTAACACATTTTAACAGTATTGATGCTTCCGGAGCAGCGTTACCTTTTCAGAAATCGTACATTTGATTGTATAAACGAACAACTATGCGATTCCTTCCCTTCCTAATTCTATTGGTACTTGTTGCATGTAGCAATGATCCTTCAAAAAATAAATCGACCGATTCTGTATCCTCTGATCCGCAAACGACTTCTGAAAAAGCACAGCAATTGGCGGCCAACTTGCTCACCAATCCGGCAGATGAATTTGTGCTTACCTTAACGAATGCACAGGAGTTAATTACAGCCAAAGGATCTCATATCCACATTCCGGCAAATGCATTTGTGCGAAAAGACGGTTCTCAACCTAGCGGAAAAGCCCGCTTGGTTTTTAACGAATTTCAAACGGCAGGCGAAATTATAGCAAGCGGTTTCCCGATGAGGTACAAAACACCGAAAGGTGATACGATTCAATTTGAAAGTGCGGGCATGTTTGAAATTCGCGCTTTTGAAGGTGATGAAGAATTGGAATTGAAAAAAGGTAAAACGATTGAAGTGGAATTGGCAACCCCAAAAAGCGGAATGTACAATTTTTATCAGTTGGATGATAACACCCGTGCTTGGACTGAAAAAGCAAACAACCTGTCACCGGTTCCAAATCGCTATCTGGAAGAGCAAAAAGCGCAACTGAAAGAATTGGAAGCAATTACAGCTTCTAAACCGAAAAAACCGGTTGAATACAGTCCTTCTGATCGGTTGTTCGATATTAAAGTCGATCCGAAAAAATACACCGAATTTCAGGAAATGGGCGGCGTAATGTGGAAATATGTGGGTAAAAAGAAAGAAGCAGATCCGTCTGTCAACCCAAAATTGTTTCATGAAAAATATGAATTCATGCGTCTGAATCCGAAAGAAGGTGAAGACATGATTTATGAAGTGGCATTTTCTTCAAAAGACGATACGGTAGTCCTAGATCTGGCACCTGTTTTCCCGGGCAAATTAAAAGCGAAGAACGAGAAACGGCTCAAAGAAAAAATTGCCCGTTTCAACGCTGCCATGAAAGAACAGGAAAAAGTGCGGCAACAACAACGCAATGAGTCTGCATTATTGCGCTTGTTTAATGTTGACAAACTGGGTGTTTACAACTGGGATCGCCAATACAAAGAAGGTAACGTTGTTCCTGTTTTGGCGCAGTTTACCTTTGACGGAAAACCGCATACTGATTTTCCATTAGCTTCTGTGTACCTCATTCCGGAAGGAAAATTGGCCATAATTCAATACGATGCTGCATCGGCTATAGCATTTGCTTTTGATTCGTTTGAGCGTAATCGACTGATCGCTGTGGTGGGTGAAAACGAAGTGTATTCGCTTTCCAATAAAGAATTTCAAGCACTTCATTTGGATCGCTTTAAGAACAAATCGGCAATAATAGATCTACATCGTTTCAACAAGGAAGTGAAAACCGGTGTCGATTTGGACGCAATTCTGGCAAGTAAATGATCAAAAAGTATTGTTTATTATTTGCAGTAATTAGTTGCGTGCGGATGATTGCTGCGCAGGCAAATAGTGAAGGTTATGAAGTCGAGCCACCTAAGGTTGTATTGCCTTTTCCTGTCTCCGAAGGTTGGACATTTGTAGGAGATTCTTCCAATACCTTGATTTATCCTGTCTACGACTCCATTGTGTTTTACGAATGGGAAGTTTTTGTTGACCGGCCTTACATCGCAATCAATAAAGAAGGGTTATATGGACTTTTATCAGTTACAGAACAAGTAGATACGTTAAAGGCATTTGAATACGATTCGTTGTTTTATTACGGTGCCAATTATTTCGGTCGTAAAAACGGGAAATGGATCAATTTGCAGTTGCAATGGAGTTTTCCGACCTATAAACTAACCGAAAAACCCTTTGGCGAAGTAGAGCGATGGTTTCGCGACGAAAAGGGCTTGTATTTTTGGAAGAATGGAAAAACGGGCGTTTTTGATGAGTTTTGGGGTGATCCGATTCCGGCAAACTATAACTATTGCCGTTATTTTGGGGTGTTTTATGAGCCGACAATTAAGGGTGAAGATCCCTACTTAAGTTGTTATCTGGTTTCGGATGGCAAGCTGTTCGGTTTATTGATAGATCGTGAACTGGTCATTCCCATTGTAGCATCAAATATTCAGTTTTGGGACCATGGATTTATCCGTTATTGGCAAAATGGCTGGAACTATTTGCGCATTTCTGATCGTAAGTTAATCGATCCGAACGGAGCTGATGTGTTGATTTACAATGCTTCATCCTGGAAAATTTTTAATCAGGACAGAACGCGCTCAACGCTCTATCTGAATAATGGTTCAACTGTGCTTTCGGGTAACTACGAAGATTACTTTATACTAAACAACACACATATTGCTGCCCGTAAAGATTCTTCCACAGTAGTTTTGTTGAATGCTTCAGGTCAGCGGGTATTTGATTGCGGCTGCGAACAGATCGATTATTTGAGAGATGATCGGTTTTCCTGCTTAAAAAAAGGAAAATGGGTGTTGTTAGATGGTCTTGGCGAACAACTTTCGAAACAAGGTTTTGATCACATCAACTGGCTGAAAGGTAGTTCGGATCGGCTTCGTGTACACGAGGACAATCTGATCGGTGTGATGGATTTAAATGGAAAGTTGATTTATCCGACAAAGTATTCGGCTGTTTTTACAAACGGAACCATTTATTTGTTGGAAAATGACAACGGGTTTGCTGTTGGCACGGCCAATGGTGACTTTTTGAGTTCGCATTTGTACCGGGATCATTACTATTCTCTTCAAAATCCGAATCTGGTTCTGATGTACAATTCATGGGGACAATTTGATATTTATTCTCCGAAAACCAAACTCAATTCCCGCATGTTCAGCTTGTTTTTCTATGCAGATGAAGTGGTGAAATGTTATGAAAAAGAAGGATTGGAACTAATTGCACTTGAGCCTGATTTGAGTGTTTCCGAACGCATTTTTTATCCGGGAATGTCCTCAATGGAGGTGGGTGAAATGCCAGACGAGATTAATTATGTATATGATACAAAAGGGTATGATCGCTCACATTTGGAAGAACACCAACTGAGTGGTTATTTTGGTTATCGCTTCAACTGGAATACCAATCACATTAACCCGCCGCATTTCAAAGAGGTAGAGCAAAACGTGACTTTCGGATTGGATTTTTGTGTTGAAACCTACGAAAATGTTCCTTTTTCAATCAATGATAACCTCGCGTTGACGAGCCAAAACCGTTATCAAATTGTCAATGAATCCGGTGGGATTTATCAATGGGATCCTATGATCAGTTCCACGTTGCCGATGGAATCTGCCGGTGGTTCTATATCGAATAATCGATTGAATTATTTTGGAAACAATGATCAGGAATGGGTCTCGCCATTCGGACAGCACAGCCATGATGCCAGTGAAGTTGTTTATATCCATTACGATGCTGACGATCTGTATACGTATAACATTAATGGTAAGATTGTTCCTTCAACCAATTTGATAAATTCGTTTTCGGTATTCGATTACATGCAGCGGTTTAACCTTCGCGGTAATTTGATAATGACCGATGAGATGATCGATTATGTCATGAATCCGATGAATCGATTGAAAGTAGAAGGTGGAAGTTGGTTTGTAGATATTGATTATACCATCCGTGATGAAAAAATTTCGGAAAATTTGAAAGGAAAGCTCTACGAATCGATCTCGTATTACAATTCATGGGAGCCCAATTTGTCGACTTATCTGGCTAAAACGGCTAATCCTTCAAAATACATTTGGTCTTTTCAAGGAAATGATTCGATTGTGTTGGATCGTTTCAAATCAATAGAAGCTCCGGTTTCGGAAAACGAATATTACATCGTAACAAGCGCTGATGCTGAGCAAGCAAAAGTACATCCTTACAATCCGGAGTATGTTTTCATCGAAAGCGATTCCAGTTTGTATTATCAAAACGGTCGTCTTTTAAGACATTCCGTTACCGGTTGGGGGTTGAATTCAATTGCGGGTGAAGAATTGGTGCAGCCTATTCAGGATGAAATTCGGTACCTGAACAACGATTTATTTGCATTGAGAAATGAAACGGAATGGAAAATTGTATCGCGAGATGGTGTTTTATCAAGCGATTTGATTTTTACCAATGTTCAGGTTTTTGAAAATGGCTATGCGTTGGCGCAAATGAAAGGTTCTTCTTTATTGATCGACCGCGATGCAAAGGTGGTTTTTCAATCGAATGAAGGAACAATAAAAGTAGCCGGTTCCGGATTTTATACCGTTGAAAGTAAAGGGAAAACCATTGTTTTTAGACCTGATAACCAATTGCGCGATACCATTCTTTCTGCTGAGAAAAACCTTCAAAACGGCTGGGTTTACGGAAAAATAAAAGAACAACGTTATTTAAGAAAGCTCGGAAGCAAAGAGCGTATTTTCGTTAAATCAACTGCTGTTCCGGAAGTGATTGGTGATTTGATTATCATCGACAAAAACGGATTGTATACCGTCATGAAAACAGACGGAACCTTGGTTTTTCCGAAAAACAAAAAATGGAAAGCTGTTGAAAAAGGTGAAGGAATGATTGCGCTAAAGGCAGATAAAGAGTGGTGTTTCACGAATCTTCAAGGAGGCGTGATTCATACCTGTAAAAAAGGTAAATCGCTCAATTACTTTGACCAACGATTTGTGATTGAACAACAGGATACGACCTATGGATTGGATCAGTTTGGAAACTTTTATACCGTCACGCGTGAAGGAATGAAACGAATGGAGGGAGAAACTCAGCCTGTTTTAACGACTTCTTCAGACTATAAAGTCATCCAATCGACCGATGGTTATGGAGTGGAGGATGATAACGGTCGTATACCTGTAACTCCGGTTCATCTGGCAATTGTTGGGAAACAGGGTGAGGACTTTTTGGTGGAAATTCCTTCCAAAAAAGGAGTTTACAACAGATCGCTCCAACCACTAATTCCTGTACAGTTTGATCAGATTGTCGGTTATGATGCCCGTTTCTTTCTGGTGCGTCAGGGATCAAGATATGGCATTTGTGAAGCTTCCGGCGATTGGTTTTACCCGATTCGCTAACGAATCACCCGGATAAAAAACAACAAGTTTGCGTTTCAGATAAATGTTATATTTGACCATGGCATTTTTTACAAAAGATTATCTTGATTTTTTCATTGAATTGGCTCCGAACAATGCCAAGGAATGGTTCGATAATAATAGAAAACGCTTTGAAAATTCGGTCAAAAAACCATTTTCCGATTTTGTACAACATTTGATTCATTCGTTTGAAAAACACGATTCCAGGTTAAAAGATTTGGAACCAAACGCCTGCATTTTCAGAATCAACAGAGACATTCGGTTTTCAAAAGACAAAGCACCGTATAAGTTATTCTGCTCGGCAGTTGTAGCTCCAAACGGTAAAAAAAGCGAAGCTGTAAACGGAATTTATTTTGAATTGAGTCCGGAAGCATTGCGCGTTTACGGAGGTGTTTACGAAATCGATAAAGACAATTTATACTTGCTTCGCGAAGGAATTTCAGCTCATTTGAACGATTTTCAATCATTGATCAACGATCCTGAATTCAAAGCTGTTTTTGGCGAAATCAAAGGTGAAAAAAATAAAATTATTCCTGCAGAATTTAAACAAGCAGCCGAAAAGCAAGACTTGATTTTCAATAAACAATGGTATTACATGGCTGAATTTCCAGCAGAACAACTCCTGTCAGATGATTTGGATCGGTTGTTGGAACGTTGCTATTTAGCAGGAAAACCACTAGAGGAATTTTTTAATCAGTTTATTCAACGCTCATAATTAAGGATGAAAAATAGATTCACAATTGCGTTATTGTTCGTTTGTGCAACAATGACCTATGCACAGAAAAAGGAATTGACCTTGTCGGAATCTGTGTTGCAGCAGTATCGCGCTTTTAGGCCTGATCAAATGACAGGTTTTTCTTGGGTGCCGAAAACGGATACTTACGTGTATGCAGAAGCGTATACTACAATGAAAAAGGCCAATGTCAAGAAGAATGTATTGGAAAACTGGTTCACCGTTCAGGATGTAAATTCGGCTGCAGGAGTTGAATTCTATAATCTGTTTGGTTATTCTTGGAAAAATGGTGAAGAATTGTATTTCAATAACGGTCGACAATTTTGTGTCTATAATCCAACAACTAAAAAAGGTAAAAAAATAGCCGATTTGGCTGAGGATGCGGAAAATGCTACGCTGGAACCAACAACCGGACATGTGGCTTTTACACGATCAAACAATCTGTATATTCAGGGTGCCAATGGTGAGAAAATCATCGTCGCTTCCAATGAAGATAAAGGAATTGTTTCGGGTCAAACCATTGCGCGTAGCGAATTTGGAATTACCCAGGGAATTTTCTGGTCGCCGAAAGGAAATCATTTGGCTTTTTACCAAAAAGATGAATCTGGAGTTTATGAATATCCTTTGTTGAATATCAATGAAACACCGGCTTTATTGATGCCAACCCGTTACCCAATGGCCGGACAAACTTCTGAAAAACCGAAAGTAGGGATTTTTCATTTGGCTACAAAAAAGACCGTATTCATTCAGCCGAGAGGCGCTGCAGATGATTATTTGACCAATCTTTGCTGGACTCCTGATGAGCAGTTTGTCATTATAGCCGAGGTAAACCGTGATCAAAATCACATGTGGTTGAATTTGTATGATGCTAAATCAGGTGCTTTTGTTCGAACACTTTTAGAAGAAGCAAATGATAAATGGGTTGAGCCTGAGCATCCGGCGTTTTTCCCAACTAGTACAAGCAACAATTTTGTGTGGATCTCTGAAAAAGACGGATTCAACAACTTGTATTACTACGATATCAACGGTAAGTTAATCAAGCAACTAACTGCGAATAAGTTTGTTGTGAAAGATATTTTGAAAAGCACCAAAAATGGTCAAGAAATTGTGTTTTCTGCCACAGGAACAAGTCCGTTGAACACTTTGTACTATGCAGTTGATTTAACCGGAAAACAACGTTGTCTGACACTTGAAGAAGGTACGCATGCAATCTATTTGAATGATGCCGGAACTTATTTTATGGATGAGTATTCCAGTCATACCGTTACGTCAAAAAGCATTCTGAAAACCATCAGCGGTAAAACGGTGAAGCAATTATTGGCCTCGCCAGACAAACTTGCCGGTTATACTATTGGTACTGCTGATATCGGTCAGATAAAAGATGCGGATGGAACAGTGTTATATACGCGTTTGATCAAGCCAAGCAATTTTGATCCTGAAAAAAAATATCCTGTATTGGTATATGTTTATGGTGGCCCTCATGCGCAAATGATTACCAATTCATGGTTAGATGGCGCCAATTTGTGGATGTACTGGATGGCGGAACAAGGTTATTTGGTATTTACGTTAGATAACAGAGGTTCCGGAGAACGTGGTTTTGCCTTTGAAAGCCCGATTCATAGACAATTGGGAACAGTTGAAATGGCTGATCAGATGAAGGGCGTAGAATTTTTGAAATCACTTCCGTATGTTGATGCTAATCGTTTGGCTGTTCACGGCTGGAGTTTTGGTGGTTTCATGACAAACACATTGATGCTTCGCCAAGCTGGAACATTTAACGTGGGAGTTGCTGGCGGACCTGTTACCGATTGGAAATATTACGAAGTGATGTATGGTGAACGTTATATGGACAGACCCGACCAGAATGCAAAAGGTTACGAAGAATCGTCCTTGATGACTCATGCAGGTAACCTGAAAGGTGATTTACTATTGATTCACGGAACGGTTGATGATGTAGTTGTGATGCAACATAACCTGGCTTTGGTAAAGAAATTTGTTGATTTGGGCATTCAAATGGATTTTTTCCCTTACCCGATGCACAAACACAATGTGAGTGGAAAAGACAGGGTACACCTTATTGAAAAAGTACTTACTTATGTAATTGATCATAATCAGTGATTTTTTTTGAGGGGAATTTAGATTCCCCTTTTTTGGTCAATAAAAAATGACTAAATTTGTCATGATATTAATGGTCATGGTAAAAGAATTGTTAAAAGAAGCCAGAATAAAACAAGGTTTTAAGCTTCGTGAAGTTGCTCAACTGTTAGGTGTTGATCAAGCATTGGTGAGTAAATTTGAAAGCGGTGATCGTCTTCCCACAGAAGAACAGTTGCAGAAATTGGCAACCGTACTATCCATTCCATTTGATCAATTGGCGGTGCATTGGTTGCGTCAAAAGATTATGAAAGAAATTGGTTATAACCAATCTGTCTATGCGCTTCAAGCAGTTAATATGGTGATGGAAGATTTGATGATCTACAATTCCAAAAACACCACAGACTATTCTCAATCATTGGTGTCTTTACTTGCCGAAATTGATCAATTAAAAATGCGTCTTGATCAAATCCGACACTTAGACAATTACCGCATTGCGCAGGCGCTCGAATTGGAATACACGTTTGAAAGTAATCGAATAGAAGGAAACACACTTACTCTGCGAGAAACGGATTTGGTTATCAACGAAGGGCTCACCGTATCCGGAAAATCCTTAAAAGAGCACTTGGAAGCAATCAATCACCAAGATGCAATTGTGCTTATGAAAGATCTGGTTTCACTTAGTTCGCCCTTCAACGAACGGGAATTGTTGTCAATACATAATCTTATCTTGCGAGGTATTTACCCAGAAGAAGCAGGTAGATTCAGAAGAGTTCCAGTAATGATCAAAGGAAGTGCGCATACGCCTCCTGAGCCATTTTTACTTAGAACACAAATGGATGATTACTTTAGTTGGTACCAGCAAAATCATCAACGGTTGCATCCGGTAGTGCTCGCTGCAGAAATGCATGAAAAACTGGTTACCATTCACCCATTCATAGATGGAAATGGCAGAACGGCTCGTTTGGTAATGAATCTTATTCTACTTAGACATGGCTACGTAATTGCAAATATCAAAGGAGATTTTGATACGCGAATGAGTTACTATAATTCACTTGAAGCGGTTCAAACACATACTTCTAAAGAATCATTTGTGTTGTTCGCTGCGCAAGTTGAAAAGAAAAGTTTGGAGCGTTATTTAAGTGTAATTGATACCAAACATCCCTAAACCATTCGTGTTTATCCAAAATTCACATTGATTATTTGGGATGTTTGGCTTTTTAATCTGAGGCATCCTTGTATCTTTGTTTACTTAAATAGGCATCTTCATGGGGGAACCAGTTTTGAACGGATCAAATCTTCAGATTAAAACCGATAAAGCAACAATCTTAAAAGCATTTAGATTGATGTCGACGGCTAAAACATTGGCTGAAAAATACGAGGCGAACAAAGAAGTGACAGCTAAATATGTCCATGCTACTTCACGCGGACATGAAGCAATACAACTTGCTGTTGGGCTTCAATTAAAACCGCAGGATTGGGTTGCTCCCTATTACAGAGACGATAGTATTCTTTTAGGAATAGGGATGACGCCTTATGAGTTGATGCTTCAGGTGTTTGCCAAAAAAGACGATCCGTTTTCCGGTGGAAGAACCTATTATTCTCATCCTTCGCTCAATCGTGAGGATATGCCCAAAATACCACACCAATCTTCGGCAACAGGTATGCAGGCAATACCTACAACCGGTGTTGCGATGGGAATTCAATACAAAGAAAAAACAGGTATTGCTCCTGATTATAACGGAGAAAATCCGGTAGTTGTTTGTTCGTTAGGTGATGCTTCATGCACAGAAGGTGAGGTTTCGGAAGCGTTTCAAATGGCCGCCCTGAAACAATTTCCGATTGTGTATCTGGTACAGGATAACGGTTGGGATATCTCGGCAAACGCAGCTGAAACAAGAGCGCAAGATATAACACATTATGCCCGTGGATTTAACGGTATCGAAGTCCGCACAATTGATGGAAGCGATTTTGATCTTTCGTTCCAAACAATAAAGGAAGTATTTGAAATTGTGCGTAAAGAACGCCGACCGTTCATTGTTCACGCCAAAGTTCCGTTATTGGGACACCATACTTCCGGCGTTCGAAAAGAATGGTACAGAGACGATTTGGAAGAAGCGGCCTCACGCGATCCGTATCCGAAACTAAAGGAATTGGTACGTGAAATGGCCGATGAGGCAGATATTATCAATATCGAAGCTGACGTTCGCAAACTGGTTGATACCGATTATGACCGCGCCCTGAATGCCGAAGATCCTTCTCCTGAAATGGTGCGCGATTTTATCTTTGCTCCAACCCCGATTACCGAAGAAAAAGGTGAGCGAGAACCGAAAGGAAAGAAAAAAACGGTGATGGTTGACAGCGCACTATTTGCTGTCAGAGAATTGATGCAAGCACATCCGGAAGCGCTTTTGTACGGACAAGATGTTGGTGGTCGACTCGGTGGTGTTTTCCGTGAAGCCGCAACTTTGGCTCAGACATTCGGTGACGATCGTGTATTCAATACTCCGATCCAAGAAGCATTCATTATCGGTTCCACGGTGGGGATGTCGGCTGTGGGTTTGAAACCTTTTGTTGAAGTGCAATTTGCCGATTATATATGGCCGGGACTTAATCAATTGTTCACAGAAGTGAGTCGTTCCTATTACCTTTCCAACGGAAAATGGCCGGTAAGCTGCGTGATTCGTGTTCCTATCGGAGCTTATGGATCGGGTGGACCTTATCATTCATCAAGTGTAGAATCGGTTTTGACCAATATTCGCGGAATCAAAGTGGTTTATCCTTCTACAGGGGCAGATTTGAAAGGACTCATGAAGGCCTCTTTTTATGACCCAAATCCGGTGGTGATTTTAGAACATAAAGGTTTGTATTGGTCCAAGATTCCGGGTACAGAGGGTGCTATGTCCATCGAGCCGGATGAAGAATACATTATTCCATTGGGAAAAGCCAGATTGGTGCAAGAAGCTGACGCTAACACAATTTCCAAAGGTGAATCGTGTGTAGTGATTACCTACGGAAGAGGTGTTTACTGGGCTTTAGAAGCCTCAAAAGCATTTGAAGGACAGGTAGAAATTCTTGATTTACGTACACTGAATCCATTGGATATGGATGCCATTGCTATCTCGGTTCGCAAACATGGAAAAGTGATGCTCGTAACCGAAGAGTCGGTTGAGGCTTCGTTTACTTTGGGGCTTGCCGGTCGCATTCAACGAGATCATTTCGAAGCTTTAGACGCACCGTTATCAATTGTCGGTTCGCAAGATACACCTGCTATTCCGCTCAATTCCATTTTGGAAGCAGAGTTGTTACCGAATGCTGATAAGGTGCAACATGCAATTGAATTGTTGTTGAATTACTAAAGAACCGATTCGGTATTATCGCTTCACCATTTTCATTTGCGTCATCAGCTCGGCAACTTTGTCGGGTGAAATAGGGATGGAAACATTGTTTTTTAGCAACATGTGTCCGTCGGATTTGTTGTAGCCGGTGATGTATTTCGAATTGACTAAAAACGATTTGTGGCACCTGAAAAAAGAGGTGGAGTCATCGAGTATTTCTTCGAAGTTCTTCAAGGTTCTGCTTGCGATTAACCGTGTTTCATCCGTGAAAACAAGTTGTGTATAGGATCCTTCAGCTTTTAAATAATGGATATCATCCAACTCAATAAACCGATAGGTATTGCCCGATGGAACGGCCAGCTTTTGCGAATCGCGCATTTTTAGGTTTTCTTTCAGCAACGAATAGTTGTTTTTATCTCGTTCTTTGGTCCGTTTGAAACGCTCAAATGAAGCCACCAATTCATCTTGCTCAATAGGCTTCAACAGGTAATCAATGGCTGATAATTTGAACGCTTTGATAGCATAATGACTATAGGCCGTGGTGAAAATAATTGAAAATCGAATCTCTTCTTCGTTCAAAAAATCGAGTAATTCCAAACCGCTATTTCCGGGCATTTCTATGTCAAGGTATACCAAGTCGGGTTGAAATTTTTGAATAGCCTTAATGCCGGCAGCTAGATCTTCACAGAGTGCCACAATTTCTATTTCCGGTACAGACGACTCAAGCATTCCTTGTAGAAGAACGCGAGCCCTCGATTCATCGTCGATAATAATGGCTTTGTAACTGATGGGTGTTTCGCTCATGGATGATGTGTCTTTTTAAGAGATTCGTTGGTAATGGGAATGTTGATAATGACGGTAGTTCCACCTCCTGCAGGTTTATCAATGAATTGAATGCCAACAGAAGCATTGCGTCCGCTGTTTAGCAACTCCAGGCGCTTTTGATTGGCAGCGGTGGCAAAAGATTGATGCCCATCGGTTTTGCGCTGGTTTAATTCATTTGCCCGTTCTCGACCGATGCCATTATCGTCGATACTGATAACCAAATGAGTTGCGGTTCTGGAAAGGTGTATGGTCAATTGCTTGGCTCCTTTTTTGTGTAAAAGTCCATGTTTGACGGCATTTTCAACATACGGCTGAATGATCATTGACGGTATGTTGATTAATTCAAGCTCAATCTCCCTGTCTACTTCAATGGTGAAGTCAAAGTCAGTATCAAAACGTACTTTTTCAATGTCAAGGTATAAGGTAAGTGCCTCAATTTCTTCTGTCAAACGAACTGTTTCTTTGTCCGACATTTCTAAAATCATGCGGGTTAGTTTTGAGAATTTCGTGAGGTAAGTGCTGGCGTTTTTTTTGTCGTCATTGAAAATAAAAGACAGTATAGTGTTGAGTGCGTTGTAGAAAAAATGCGGATTCATTTGCGATTTAATGGAGGTGAGCATAGAGCGAGTCAAGTTTTCTTCCAACTCAATTTTCTCAGAAAGTAGTACGTTTCTTTTTTGCAATGAACGAATTCTACTTCTGAAATAAAAGAAGAAAACACAAAATCCAAGGGCGATTGTCAATGTTATAAACCAGGTTGTAGCATACCAAGCCGGTTGAATGACAAATCGAACGTTATAGAGTTGGTCACTCTCACCTAACCTGAATGAAATGGTGTAGTCACCGGGACTCAATGAAGCTAATTTTAAGATTCGTGTTTTGTCGGAAGTTTGTTCCCAGCCTTTGTGGTTGATGTTGTAATAAAGAGGCACATTCCCACCCGTCGAAAACGAAAGAATGGAGTAGCTTATTTCGATATTGTTTTGATCATTAGATAACACATGATTACTGTTTCCTGAAAGTGTTTGTTGATTGGACTTGAATGCGTTGATGACAAATTTCGGACGCGATTTCTGATTCGATACCTGAGAAATCGGTTGCAGCATAATCCCTTTTTGTGTGACAACTACCAACTGGTTTTTCCACCAGGAAAGCGCTGTGATTTCTTGTGAGTGGGTAGAGAATTTTCCCAGCAAAGTGTATCGATTATTTAAATCATAAACGTAAATCCAGGATTGACTGCACAGCAATAATTTACTGTTTATGATTTCCATGCGCTGAATCAGTTCGGTAGTAAGGTGTAGCTTATCTGAAAGCAATTTCACCTCATTTCGCCGATCAAAACAGACGATTTTCCCACTCGAAGTAAGCGCATAAACACGATTCTTGTAGAGCGATAATTTAGCACAATAAAGGGGTTTACCATTCAATAACACCGGGTTTTCCGTTTTTCCAGAGGTTTCAAACAAACCAATATTGGTGGCATAATACAACAAGTGTTCGGCAGGAAGGTAAACAACCGACTTTGCTCTGACACCCTCGATTAAATTCCAATAATAGTTGCCGTTTATTGGGCGTTCATTAGCAAGGTATGGTTTATTCCAATAGCTATTCGGATCATTCAACAATTGATAAACGCTACACGATCCGGAAGCTGCAATGGCCAAGTAACCTTGATCTAAAACAGCATAATCTTTCGCGGCCATTATGAGCCTAAATAGCTCTTTCCCACTCGTCTGAATGCCGTAAAATTGATCACTGGTAAAAAACAGACGTTGTCTAGCAGCATCATATTGAATCTGGTCAATTGCATGATTTGATTCTCCCGAATGAATTAATGTCGAAGTTTGTCGGCTGAAATTCAGTTTATAAACACGATCATCACTACTTCCCAAAAAAACCTCGTTGCCCACGATGCTTATTTTTGAAGGTTTTAAATCGTGGAAAAGCAATTTGTGATCAATATCCGGGGTAAAGATAATTCCGGCGTTTTGCGTACAGAACCAATAATTTCCTTCGCGATCCTGCATCACGCGCGAAATGTTTTTGTCTGCAAAATAATGGTTGTGCTTTTCAGGATGGTCTTCGGAATAGCGATAAACGCCTTTCGGTGTGCAAAGCCAAAGTGATGATGCGGTATAGGAAAGGCTCTGAATAAATGCGTCTAACTTGAGCGGAAAAGCTGGCGCAATTCCCTTTTCGGTGAGTTGATAACACGTTTTTCTATTGTTGGTTCTTGAGATTAACCATTTGTGGTGTTTACCTTTGAGTAGAAGCCCTGGAATTTCATGAACCGGCATGTTGGCTGGCACTTTCAGTTTACTCAGCTTGCCGTTATAGTCAACTTTATAATAAGGTATGCCTAGTGCATAATAATGTGTTTCGGTTTGCTCGGTGTTGATAATGTACTTAGTCGGAATACTGGTTAATCGACGGAATGTTTTAAGATCGTAAAGTACAATACCTTGTTGTTCAATCGCAAAGAGTTTGTCTTTGATTATTCCTATCGGATAATATCCTGCAGGATGATGGTTGGGCATGCTTTTCAACGTTCCGTTTTCTACATAAAACAAAAAACCATCGAAGTTTTGATACCAGATTCTACCGTATTTGTCTTCGCGGATATTACTGCCCGAACGCGATGATTGTTCGTCATTCGTATAGGTAATAAATTCAAAACCATCGTAGCGACTCAGCCCTGCATCAGATGCAATCCAAATAAAACCCTGTTTGTCTTGGAAAATGTCATAAACGGTATTGGAGGGAAGTCCATTTTCAGTGGTGATCGAAATGGAATACGGATCCTGAGAAAATCCGGTATTCGCACAAAACAAAATGATCAGTATAAATAAGAGCCTGTTTAAATTTCCCATTTTAATCCGATTCTGCGTCTTTTCGGCTACAAATTCGTTGCATTTTTTCGCCGTAATCACTCCATTATGTCTGTAAAATGCGCCTCTTTTCGCTCGAAAATACACAATAATCATTCTCAAAGAAGAATTTTAAACAGGCTCTAAAAACTGCGGCAATAACTGTTGTTTTTCCAAAGATAAACAATGTGGTTTGAATGATCGGTTTTGGCAGAAATTCTTTAGGAAACACTATTAACACAGCGAAGCGGATAACTATCCGAAACTGTTTCCTCTCACCCTTCATTTAGCTGTAATTTTAAGGAGTGGAAGTTCGATTACTTCTGCGAATGGCAAGATCATGACAGATCGCGTAATAGCATCATTGGAAAGTAAACTGGAAGTAGGAGAGTTTCGACTACACTCGCTGCTCGAAATCACGCGTGCTATTACAACCAATCAATCCGTAGAACAATTGACCCGTTTGTTTTCATTCATCATGCAGGAACAATTGGGTTTTGATCGTTTTGTGTTATTCAACAAAGAGGTAGAATGGAGTTGTTTGCTCAAGGTCGGTTTACGAAGTAAAATCAAGGAAATTGATGTGAAACAGGAACTTTCCCGTTTTCGTGAGATTACGGTGATTGAATCAAGTTATTCGCAGGTACTCAACGAGTTTGATGTGATTGTACCCGTTTTACACAAGAATGAACCGCTCGCTTATTTACTCATTGCCGGTTTGGGAAATCGGGGTGTGAAACTCACGGAAACACTGAATCAAGTGAGCTTTATTCAAACACTCGCCAATATTGTGGTCATGGCGATTGAAAACAAACGAATGGCCAAAGAACAGGTAAAACAGGCGCGTTTGAAAAAAGAACTCGAGGTGGCTTCCGAAATGCAAAAGCTGTTGTTTCCGGCCGATTTACCAACCAATAAACGAATGGATATCTCTGCCAGGTACATTCCGCGGCACGAGGTAGGCGGTGATTATTACGATTTTATTCCCTTGGGTGATGATCAGTACATCATTTGTATTGCCGATGTTTCAGGTAAAGGAATCAGTGCAGCCATGCTGATGGCTAATTTTCAGGCAACCATCCGCACCTTGTTTAATTATCAGCGTTTTGAATTGGAATTTCTGATCAGTGAACTCAACAAAAAAGTAATGACCAGTGCCAAAGGAGAAAAGTTTATCACCTTTTTTGTGGCACAATACAACGCAACTACACGTGAACTCACTTACGTAAACGCCGGACATAATCAACCGTTTATCACCAACGGAAAAGAAGTGAAATTGCTGGACATCGGTTGTGTAGGCTTGGGAATGTTTGATGAAATGCCTTTCATTCAGGTTGGGAAAGAAATCTTGGCGCCCAATACCACATTGGTATTATACACCGATGGAGTCGTAGAATTAGAAAACGAACGCAACCAACAATTCGAATTAGAAAGTCTCATCAAATTGGTACACAACTTTTACCGTCTCAGCATGGAAGACATGAACAACCTCGTTTTTTCCAAACTCGATGAATGGCGTGGTACACGAAAATTAGTCGATGATACGGCTGTTTTTTCCTGCCGCTTTTTTTGAGGTTGATTACCTCATCAAGTACATTTTTCCGAATTCCTTCTTAAAGTGACTATCAGCATCGGTTTCGCGGTGCTTAATATCTTCTCCGTTGATCTTCGCTTTCACACGGTATAAATACACACCGTTTGCCAACGGATCACCGAATTCATCTGTTCCGTCCCAAGCGTATTCGGAAATATTTCGTCCAATCGAAATCGGTCCGATTTCATCTTCGGTAATTTCTCGTACCACTCGCCCAGTCACTGTCATGATTTGAATAATCATTTCTTCAGGTGCTTCCGTTCCGGTAAGAGTAAATACAAAGCGTGTACTGGTCGAGAACGGATTCGGGTAATTCATCAGGTAAGTAATCGAAGATTCACGCACGATTTCAAACGAAACCCTGTATTCGATATCACCTGAGATATTACCGCTGCGGTCGGTTCCTTGCACAATCAGTGAGTATTTTCCATCTATTTCGAACATAGTCGGGTACAGAATCTTAAACTTCTTGTTTTGTGCATCAGCTGCAATCCATTGCATCACTGTATTACCGCTTCCGTCCATGAAAGGAATGCGTTTCTGCACGCCGTTCGGATCGGTAACGTATATACCAAACAATGTGGTGTCACTGATGTCATTCATGATTAGGTAAGGATTATCGTCTTTCAGCGTAATCAAAATTTCGCTTTCCGGATCAATAATATCACCATTCAGAATGTGTTTACCATTGAATGTGACATCCAGAATTGGGTGAACATCATCTGTGGCAACTTGAAACGGAATTTGTAAAATGTTATTGAAATGGTACTGTTCCGGCTGATCTGTTACAACAAGAGAGCCGTTCACATAAGGATTTACCTCCATCCAAAGTGAGTTTTGACCTGGGAGATTTACTGTTGAGAACTGTATTGTGTCACGAATAAGTCCATTAACAAGAAGCGGTTCTTGCCGTGGATAAGCAATAGGGTGTTTTACACGATTGGCATCTTCTACCCAGTAATTCACCAAGAGTGAATCCATGTCAAAATCACTAATGTTTCTTACGTCTATTGCAAACGAAATTTGCTCCCCTTCCTGCAATGTGTCTTGCAACGGATTAAAGTAATAGGCTGTTGTTCCATCGATTGCCGCTTCAGGAACAGGTTGGTACAACACATGTAAACGATCTACCTGAGCAGGTGTCAAGAAAAGTTGATCTTCATAATACATACCCAAACGCAGGTAAGGGTAAAGATCCGCATCAACAAGGTTGTTCAATTGCAGAATAGAATCATTCGGCGTGAATAAGGTGTCGATTGTCATTTGAAGTGTTCCTGAAATGTCGTGGGCTTCAATCAGTAAACGAACACTGTCTGTAGCAAACAATTCCAATGAATCACGTTTCCAATACATGGTTCCCCAACTCACTGCGGGACCAATGAGCGGTGTACGTTCAACACCAATGTCTTCAATCGAATAAACGGGTGCAACAAGTTCTAGGTGTGGACCTGTAAAATCAGTAACCGTATCACTTGAATAATGTTGCTCAATCATGGTAGAAGGATCTCCCTTTTGAAAGAATACTGCAAATGGTTCTTCCGGTTGTGAGTTATTGATAAGTGATGCACCCAAACTAGTAAACATGGGATACAAACTTGGCTGATAGGTATCCCAATTTGAATAGTCAGTTAAGTTTACGGTATAGATTCCAACGTAATAACCATTAGGTATGACGTTTTCAATCATGTTTTCAAAAGCATTCAACTGTGACGGATCACTTTGAACAAACGAAAAGAAATTTTCATAACGTGTTCGGCAGTCAGGACAAATTGTTGGGTCGTCTCCGTCGGGGTTGTCATTCCCGTTTCCAAAACCGTTATTCGGATTGGTATTTCCGTAACGTGTTCCCCAAGGTAATAAAGTTACCGGATCAAGAACACATACAAAAATGGCGGGCACCGAATTGTAGATGGTGCCGTAATCCAGAAATTCATTATCAAGCGACCAAGAGTTATACAGGCTTGGATTGTCAAACGCTTTGACTGTTACATAATGCGTATCTGGTGGATTAAATTCGCGCAAACGATCTTGCCGGTTGTAAGTGAGATTGTAAAAATCGTTTTTCTTGAATTGGAAGAAATGATCTTGCCCCCATCCGATTTTATCCTTGATGTATTGAAACGAATATTCCGTCCAGTTCAGCACAGAGCTATCTACCGCTACACGCCAGAAGTAAACTGTACTATCGCTGCAAACAAGCGGAAATCCGTTTCCGTTAATGTCGGTCCAATCCGTTGGATTCACTTCTTTCACGCCGCCTAATTCTGTTACCGAATAGCGTCTAAGCTGCGGGCTGTCATAGGTGTCAACTGTGTCCAACTGAAAATGATACGTTTTTAGCGGAGCAATAGGATTGATTGTGGAGGCTCGAACCGTTACGCTATCATACGGAACAACGGCAAAATCATACGGATAAACCGGCAAGATGCCATCTACATTGATGAAAAAATCGTAGTTCAATTGATTGTTGGTGACTTCTTCGGCTTGTTCGCCAATCACCGACGGTAAATCTACTTTGATTTTAAACTTGTTGATACCAACACCAATATTGGGTTGCATTGGCATCTTGAAACGGAGTGTGTCTTTGTAATGAAGTAGTGGACGTGTAATGTTATAAACCGAATCAACGGTTGTCCCCGGAAAATCACGTGTAATTTCCACATTGAATGTGTCCATTACAGATTGTCCTAAGTTGGTGATGATAAGGTTCAATTCGATGCTGTCAACCGTAAGGTTCAATACGCTCGGTTCGAAGTATAAATTTTGTGCAGTAATTTCTATTTCAGGTCGCTCGTGCCAGTTTAAGCGCAGCATCGGATCACCGTTTAGAGTCATCTGCTGGCATGTGGTTTCTTCAAGTATGTTGTAATTTGTGTCAAGGTTTTGGTAATATTGGATGGTTTGACGCATCTGTTCACCAATTGTGCCTCCATAGTTTAAATAAGAGAACTGTCGATATAGATGATTTGAATACAGATTGAGTGGTTGGGCATATCCAACAGACACACTTGAAATAAAGGCAATTGCTCCCGCATCTGCAATGTTTACGAACCGTTCGGAAGTAGAGTTTCCTTCAGAGAAAATATTACCGTTATAACAAGAGTTACCAATTACTACAGGGTACTTTCCGTAATTATCCCAGTTGCTTGGTTCGTCTATGTTTACTTCAAAACCATTGTTAGAGGCTGCTGCATGACCAAAGAAATTCATTAACGAAACACCGTTTGATATAAGGGTGTTGTAATAGGCGAGCACCGCAGGATCAAGTGGGTCACTGCTTGTCTTGTAATAAGAGGTCACATTTCCGGCATAAACAGAGTCTTCAATGATGTCTTTCATCCCATCCATGTAACCTCTGAATTCATTTTGCTGCCCTTGATTGGAACCACCTACAAAATGCAGGATTTGTTTTTGCCAATCTTTGGTAGGAGTGCTGTAGTTGGTTGGGTCGTTTTGAACCTGCTGACTTTCGTATAAAATGACTTTGTCTAGATAATCCTGCAATTCCGAATTGGTTCTTGCTGCAATTCGTCCTGTAGGAATTAACGGGTCCCAAAATGTTCCATTTAAGCCTGCTGTAATGGCTATATCACTTGATGGATAACCGAAACTTGGAATCAATGATTGTGCTGAGATAGCCGGATCTTTTCGTGCGCCGTCATGTTCGGAAATACCTTTTCCTACAAGAAATAATGCCACCGGTTTATTCGTAACAGCAAGATCATAGGCATGTAACGCAAAACGTCTGATAGCCAATACATGCCGGTCAATTCCACCGCCATATTGCTGATAGAGTTCTTTAATGTTACCCATGATTACATTGTTACCTCCACCAGATAAGGAAGCACGGTAATTGGCATAATCTGCACTTGCTCCCTGCAATGATGGATGATAAACCATCAATACTGCTTCTTCGGTTGAAAGCGCGCTGAAGTCAGTAAATTGTCCTGAACCGTTTACCGCAGTAAATTGAGTAGCCGGAATTGTTGCAGCTAAATTACCTAGAACTACATAGTTTGGATTCCCGGAAGGATCGTTTGGAACAAGGAGTTGCAATGTGATGAAATTCTGCACTACGGGAATCATTCTATTCGTAGATCCGAAACTGAATGCAACGGTATTGATTGTACTGAAACTGGTTAAATTGAGCAGTGTTTTAGTAGCGTTCAAATTATTTACTACATGAAAATTGTCAAAATTCGAGAACTGTACATTGCTAACTCGTGGGTAGCGAATGCGCCAGTGGTTGAGGTTTAATAAATCTGCAGCAGCTCCAAGATCATTTATGCTTTGCATTTGGAGATTGGTAAATGGAGTACCAAGTATTCCTGCTGGAATAACCAAATCGTATTTGTGATTTTGGAAGGCTTCGAAATTCGAATCAACAAGTGTGTAATTACTTGATCCTATTTGCACTCTTAAATGGTGATCAGGAATTGCACTAGCGTCTGAATTGGAAGCAATGCTTAAGTGAATGGTTGGAAGCGGAGCACCAACACCACTGTATAAATCAAAAGTTCCGGTAGAAGTGCTGTATGTGCCTCCCAAACTTACGCTGCCACAGCCCCATCCTTCTCCGGGCGCATAAATAGAGCCGGAGGCATCGGCGTAACGATAACCTTCGCTGTAACCGATTGTGGAAGTAGCACATTCGGAACGAATGTCTTTTAAAACGTAATCTGCCGGAGCACCATAATTTGCGAAATCAATATCGGTTTCTACAATGAAGCGAGCGTTATTCGTACTGTTATTCCAAGTAAAAAAATATTGGATGGTGTCGTTGTATAAGCTAAACCCCGGGTTGGCAATGTCTGTAGGATTTTCATAAATCAATGAATCGAGCCACCCATCGTTTTTTTCGGCATAAAAGAGAATGTAGTCTCCCGGATCGAAGGAATTGTCACTACCATCAACGATATAAAGTGACACTTCTTTTTCGCGTCCGAAAACCTGAATGTTCTCTGATGAAAAGGTTCCAACCGGAACATTACTAGCTGCAAGCGCTGCATAATCGATTCGTTGTATGCCCGTTGAGTGAATGTCGAATGAAAAATATTTCTGCGAAAAATTAATCCATTCATTCCCGTAATTCTGTGCGAAAGACGAGCAACTTATGCTTAGAATCAGTAGTAGTTGTAAGTAGCGTTTTATCATTCTTTGGCTAATGCGTTTGACGGTTTATTCAGTAATAACCGCAGTGAAATTACGTGCGAGTAGAGTGCCGTTGATTGATCGCCAATGTCTGTAAAGGCATAATCAAGAAACACGTTTTTAATATGTAAGCCAATCCCGATGTTGGGTTGGATGGTTAGCTTTTGCGAATCGTCGAAATTTTTGATGTATTGCATGTTTGAAATTCCACCACGAACAGCTACAATATCTTTAAACCCGAATGAAATTCCCATGTGTGGATCTCCACTTATCAAACCCGTTTTTAATAAGGTATTTCTGCGACCATCTGTGGTGAGATCCAAATCGATTTCACCCGAAAAGTTCAATCCTTTTTTTCCTAGATCGGTTTTGTAGTGTGTAGCGAGAATAATACGCGGCAAGGTTAGTTCCAATCCGTTTTGTGGAATTTCATTTCCGGTAAGCGTAAACACTTCCTTCGTTGTTTCATCCAATGTAAACACCCATGCGTTGAAGGTAGAAGTCACATCGCGTACCACAGCGCCAAATTTCCAGTGTTCATTGCGTTGGTAAGTTGCGCCAGCATCCAACCCAAATCCCCACGATTTGGCAAAGTCGCCCACTTTTCGGTGGATGAGTTTGAAATTCCCACCTACGCTCAAACCTTCTATCTTGAGTTTGCGAGCATACGAAAACAAAAATGCGTAATCGGCTGCTGTAAAAGTGGTAATTCTGTCGTAATCAATACGCCCTTCGTTGTCAATTAGTTGTGTTGTGTTTGGGATGTCATCAACTGCAAAGCGAATGATGGAGAATCCTGCTGCGCTTTTATCGTCGATGGCATGCGCCAATCCTAAATAATCGTATTTGGCAATTCCGGCAAAATATTCTGAGTGCATCAAACTTACATCCAGCCATTTGGTGGTTCCGGTAAGTCCCGCCGGATTCCAGTAACCACTAGTAACGCCACTTGTTTGAGCAACTACGGCATTGGATAATCCAAGCGCGTCGGCACCAACGCCGATGGCCAAAAATTCATTGGAATACTTGGGAGCAACAGAACTTTCTGATTCACCTGATTGAGCAAAAGTAGTATTACCGATAAGGAGCGTAAGAGCTGTTAAGAAGCTAATTCTCATGGAAAAATGTTTGTTTATGCTTATCGTTAACTGCATCTTTTGCAAAAAATTGTGTTTTGATCGATTTTAACCCGAATTACAAATGTAAATTTACAGCATTCAGTTTGATTGTTTAACCGTTAATTTATATTTCCCGCGTGAAAATGTTCAATATACCCAATCTGTTTACCGCAGGTAACATGTTATGTGGCATCATGGCCATTTTTTTCTCGTTTTCAGGGAGGATAGAATGGGCCGCTTTCTTCATTTTCGGGGGTGCTGTTCTTGATTTTTTCGACGGTTTTCTGGCACGCATTTTAAAGCAGCAAGGCGAAATGGGAAAACAACTCGACTCGCTTGCCGATATGATTACCTTCGGTCTTGCTCCCGGAATCATGATGATGGTGGTATTGGCCTATGCGACTACTTCACCAAGTTTATGGCACGGCATTCTTCCAGATAAAGGAATTATGTTGATGGCAGACACGCTGATTCACCCGGTTCACGAAGATGTAACGGCTGCTTTTTACAATTGGAAAAGCGAATTACTTGATTTTGAAGAAGTCAACTGGATTCCGTTTGCTGCCTTGTTAATTCCGTTTTTCTCCATGTTCCGACTGGCGAAATTCAACATTGATACACGGCAGTCTGAATCGTTTATCGGGTTACCAACTCCGGCTAATACAATCTTCTTTACCGCTTTTCCATTGCTCATCATGCAATTCGGAAATATTCCCGGTTGGCAACACGATTTGATCATGCAGTGCATTCAGCCAGTGGTTTTGATACCCATTATTGTGGTGATGTCCTTGCTTTTGGTGGCAGAATTACCGCTTTTTGCGCTGAAATTCAAGTCGTTTACTTGGAAGGGGAATGAAATCCGTTACATTTTCTTGATAAGTTGTGGATTACTTATTCCGCTTCTGTTGATTTGGAGCGTTCCAATTATTGTACTTTTGTACCTGTTATTGTCATTCATTCAGAATACCATTCGCAAAAAACAAACACATGAAATTCAAAGCTGAAATCGATGTAATGCCTTTAGATGCATTGTTGGATCCACAAGGAAAAGCAGTTAGTAATAGTATGAGCACCATTGGTTTGCCTGAGATTTCAGGTGTGCGTATCGGTCGTCACGTTCGCTTGTTTGTAGAAGCCGGTTCACAAGCTGAAGCTACTGAAAAAGTGGAATCTGCCTGCAAGAAATTGTTATCTAACCAAATCATGGAAAGCTACGCCTACCAAATCGAGGAAGCGTAAAAATCTCTTTTTGTGTTAACGATTAGCGGTAAAAACTGCATAGGTTATGCAGATAGTGCCATGGGTGCGCAAACATTTCAGGCCGTTAATCCAGCATTAGACGAATCCTTCGGAATCTCATTTGTTCAAGCAACCGCCGATGAAGTCGATTTGGTCGTTTCAAAAGCTGATGAAGCTTTTCGCGTCTGGTCTTTATCGTCTTTACAATATCGTGTTGATTTCCTAAAAGGGATTGCAGTTTCCGTTCGTAAACATGCTGCTCAATTAACGCATTGGTATTGCGAAGAAACAGGTTTACCGCTTTCGCGTGCTAAAGCAGAATTGGAGCGTTCGTGTTTCCAGTTTGAATCCTATGCAGAAGCCATAGCTAATGGGTTTGCATTGTCGATACGAATAGATCCTTCTTCCGGACCGGGAAAACCCGATTTGCGCAAAATGAATGTGCCGCTAGGACCGGTTGTGGTATTTGGCGCCAGTAATTTTCCGTTTGCTTATTCAACACTTGGTGGAGATGTGGCTTCTGCTCTTGCTGCCGGTTGTCCGGTTATTGTAAAAGCACATCCGATGCATCCGCATACAAGCGAATTGTCTGCCCGTATTATTTTATCCGTGGCTCGGGAAATGGGATTGCCTGATGGTATTTTCTCGCACTTGCAAGCCATTGATTATAAGGTCGGAGAACAATTGGTGTTGCATCCGCAGGTAAAAGCGGTTGGCTTTACGGGAAGCATACAAGGAGGAACTACATTGGTGCGTTTGGCAAATAGTCGCGTTGTTCCAATACCGGTTTATGCCGAAATGGGCAGTTCCAATCCGATGATGTTTACGACCGATGCATTGGCTAATCGCGGAGAATCAATCGCGAAAGAAGTTGCTGCTTCGATTGGTTTAAGCGCCGGACAGTTTTGCACTTCACCTGGATTGTTATTCATGGTGGATTCTGCTCCGGCAAAAGAATTCTTGTTCACGCTGAGCGCGTTATTGCAACAAACCGAACCGCAAGTAATGCTGCATCCTGGAATTTTTAAACAGTATGAACATCAGGCTTCCGGGCAGTTGGAAGAATCTGAAATACTGGTAAACGGTTTACGTTCACGAAATACCATTCAGCCTTCGTTGGTGCGAATCAGTGGAAGACAATTATTAAGAGAACCGGGTAGAGCTGATGAGGTATTCGGATCATTTGCAACAGCGATTGTTTGCGAAAACGAAACAGAGTTGATTTCGTGTTTAAATGCGCTTTCAGGTCAATTGACAGCCGGTTTGTACATTGAATCCAATGAAAATGGAGCGTTATTGCTATCGACAGTGCAACGATTTGCCGGACGAATCATCCTCAATGGCGTGCCGACGGGAGTAGCTGTTTCGGCAGCAATGCAACATGGCGGACCTTTCCCTAGCTCATCTTTACCGTCTTCTACAGCGGTTGGTGCAGATGCAATTCAGCGGTTTATGCGACCGATTTGTTTCCAAAATGTTACAGACGACTTATTGCCCAATCCGTTAAAATTTGCCAATCCCGACCGCGTTTTACGTTTTGTTAACGGTTTATTCACCGATGCTCCTTGTTGAAACACAATTATTATACGTTATTTGCCCTTGAGTTGAATCGCATCGTGCAGTTTAAACAATTATATTTGCAACTTAAAAATCAGAAATTATGTCAGAAGTACAAGAAGCTCCAAAAAGAACTACCAGCAGTGCAATGATTGCCGTTTTGGTATTGTTGGTTGTAGGGTTGGGTATTTTTATCTTTTTATGGTCATCTAAAAATTCAGCTTTGAATGAATGTAATGCCCATGTAGAGGAACTGCAAAAAGATAGTATTGCAATGAATGATATGTTGAAGCCTTATTTGGGCGATAATGCATCTGATGATTTGTTGAAGGAATTTGAAAACATGGTAGCCGACTATGATAAAATCATGGAAGCTGGGCGTCCGGAAGATCAGGCGGCTATGAAGGAGCAGCAAGATAAAATTCTAGGATTAAAATCTGAGTTGGAAGCAGCTAAGAAAAGCGGAAAAGTAAATGCTTCCTTGATTAATAAATTGCGTCGTGAAAATGAAACATTGCGCGAAATCATGAGAGGATACGTGAAACAAATTGATGAATTGAATACCATCAATTTACAGTTGGAATCTGATTTGGATGAAACAACCAACGAATTGACAACCACTCAGTCTGAGCGTGATACGTATAAAACGCAATCTGAAGTAAGTGAAGCGAAAGTGAAAGCCGGTTCTAAGTTGAAAGCTTACGGTTTCACATCAGAAGGTTTGCGTATGAAAATCAACAATACCCCTGAGCCGACTACAAAAGCAAGAAACTGTGTGCAAGTGCGTTCAAGCTTCACCATTGGTGAAAACGAAATTGCTGAGGCAGGACCGAAAACGGTTTACATGCAAATCACCGATCCGGACGGAAAAGTATTGCAAGGTCGTTCAGGTAATACGGTTCAAACAGAAAGCGGTACAGTTGCTTACTCTGATAAGAAAGAAATTACTTACAACAATAAAAGTGTCGACCTTTCCATCTTCTACGATTTTAATGGTGTAGAGCCGGTAAAAGGAGCGTATAAAGTGAAAATTTTCTGTGATGGTCAATTGATCGGATCGGATGGTTTCTCGTTGAAATAAATTGTATATTCGTTTAGATAATAAACGCGATCGTCGGGTTTTTAGATAGTTAACAGGACAAAGTGTCCACATATTTTAGGTAAATGACAAATATTTTTATTGCGAATCTTGACTGGGAAGTTAGCTCAGATGATTTGCAGGCGACGTTTTCAGCGTTTGGTGAGGTGCATTTGGCGCATGTCGTATTCGACGGTAAAACCAAGAAATCCAAAGGATTCGGTTACGTTGAAATGGTTAGCGCAGAAGAAGCAATTAATGCGATTCAGGCATTGAACGGTTTTGAGGTAAACGGTCGTAGGTTAGATGTGAAGATTGCTTCTCCGAAAGCAAATCGTCCTCCGAAACAGGAGCCACCTGCGAAGAAACCGTTTGGTCAAAAACCGGGTGGTTTCGGTGGTCAGAAACGATTCAACAACAATGGTCCACGTCCGGGTGGCAGTGGTGGCGGAGGTTTCCGTTCCAATAACAATTCCGGATCCGGTGGCGGTTTCCGTTCATCAGAAGGTTCTTCAGGTGGTGGAGGATATCGTTCCAATACACCGGGAACTGGTTCTACCGGAGGTGGTTATAGAACTACCGGAAATCCAAGCAATACGGAACGTCCCGGAGGTGAAAGACCTGCGAGTGACCGTCCTGCAAATGATCGTCCGCCAAGACCCCGTAAACGATTTGATGATTAATTAAACACGAATTCCGATGTCAGAAGCAATTGACCAAGGACACGTAATAACAACGGTTGACGACCGCATGGTTGCTACCATTGAATTCGGTCATCCGTTGAGTAATTCATTACCGGGTGCCATTCTACGTAAATTGGCAGAAACCATTACCGAAGTAGGAAACAGATCTGATGTGAAATTGATCGTTCTGCGCTCGGAAGGCACGAAAGCATTTTGTGCAGGAGCCAGTTTCGACGAATTGATTTCGATCAAAGACCTCGATACAGGAAAGGTGTTTTTCTCCGGCTTTGCCATGGTGATCAACGCTTGCCGTAAATGCCCGAAATTGATTATCGGTAGAGTGCAAGGGAAAGCAGTTGGTGGTGGAGTAGGAATCGCCTCGGCGGTTGATTATTGTTTCGCTACGAAAAAAGCGGATGTAAAATTGTCTGAATTGGCAGTTGGAATCGGTCCTTTTGTGGTTGGTCCGGCGGTTGAACGCAAAATCGGTTTGTCGGCAATGAGTCAATTGGCCATCAATGCAACTGAGTGGCAAACGGCACAATGGGCTTACAATAATGGTTTGTACGCCAGCCTGTCCGATTCGGAAGAAATGATGGACGAAGAAATTGACCGATTGGTAACACAATTGTCTAAATCAAGTCCGGAAGCCATGGCAGAGTTGAAGAAAATCTTTTGGCATGGCACCGAAAACTGGGATACTTTATTGGTAGAACGGGCGGGAATCAGCGGAACATTGGTATTATCTGACTTTACCGTGAACGCAATTAACGCATTCAAGAAAAACTAATCGTTGATGATTTATAGTTATTGGGGAGATGTAAAAGTCTCCCCTTTTTTTGTTATGCTTCTTCCAGCAGATAGGTGTGAAAAACCGTCAAATGCGGATCGCTGATACCGGTTTTTTGCTTCCGTTTAGCCGATTTGTTTTTCAATTGCAGCAAGGTATACATGTGCGCATCTTGCCCAAGCGGACTGTCTGGGTTGTTCACCAGCATGCGATTCGTAGAATCTACAATCGATTTAATCAATTGATAATTGTTGCGTTTGATCTGAATACTGATAAACAGCAAACGCGCAAAAACAGCGAAGAAATAATTAGACGTGTACATCAATTCGTTTAGCAAATTCAATGCTTTTCGGTACTCTTTCCGTTTTTCAAAAAGCACAGCTCGCAAGAAATCTTCCAGCACATTTCCCTGTCCTCTGAAGTAGATGTGATTTTCGTTTAACAACCGTTCCGCTACTTCAATTTCATTGTTGAGAATTGTGAAGAGAATTTTGTAGAACAAGGTGTTGTTGTTCATGATGGTGAAACTCTGATTTTCCTGCAAGATCCGGTCTGTAAGTGCGGTGAGCTCATGAATGGGTTTTCCGCTGAAAAAGTTAAGTCGCAATTCCAGAAACAAGGCTTTTCGGTAAAAGGCTTCGTATTCTTTCGAATGTACTTTCTCCTCCTGCAGGTACTTTTTTCCTTCTGCCAAAAAGGCGTAGAGTTTCGGTGAATTGAAATGCAATTTGGCCAATGAAAAGTAAAGCGAGGCTTTGTTGAGTGGAAGTTGCTGATGCTCAAGGCAGCCTTCAATTTCGCAGATCAACTGTTCTTTTTCGTGATCGATGAGCGAGTTTTTTTCGAGGTAAATATTGGTTTTGTTATGGTAATACTCGATCAACCGGTCATCATAAGAAAATTTTAATACCCGCAGAAATTCCTCATTGGCATCGAGCGCTTTGTGTAAATCTTTCTCATTAGGCGAGGCGTAGTTCATCCGGAATTTCCCTTTCAATCCGATCATTTGATTGAGATCGTCTTCGTCTTCCAACGCATGTTTATAGCCTTTTTCGTAGTATTGATTCAGTAATTGAGTATTCCCTTTGGTTTCTAATGCCTGAGCGAGTAATATATTGCGAACGCTCTTTTTTTGTTCGAGGTACGTTTCCAAAATTACAGCTTCAATTTCATCGGCAAACAAGCTGGCGAACCGGCGAATTTTCAATTCCTTTTCCTGCGCATTCGACAAGGGCCAATTGCGTTCTACTTCCGCTTTCAAAAAAGCATTCAAACTGAGAATGGAAAAATCTTTTTGGAGTAGGAACGTATGAAAAAGCTGCATTACCTTATGATTGCTTTGTTTACAGCGCGCTAGCAATACTTTTTGCTGATGGGTGCTCAACTCATTGAGTAAAGTATGTAATTTGTTGCCAATCATTTTTTTAGCTATTCGGATTTGAACTTGGTTTAACGCACTTCGAAAGTAGTACAACGATACGAAAAACGGTTAGTTTTAAACACATTCCGCTAGTGAGGTTGCATTCTTCGTGAGCTGATGTAGGTAAGTGAAAAAATCAGGAAAGGACTTGTTGACCGCTTCGGCATTGTGGATTTCAACAGGAGTTGTTCCGTTGAGTGCAAAAACGGCGCAAGCCATGGCTATTCGATGATCATGACAGGCGCTTACCTGATTTGCAACGGCAGATTTCAGCGGCTGAATGACCATTTCATCGTCCTCGAAGTCAATTTGGGCGCCAAGTTTTCCCAATTCTTGTTGTAAAGTTAGCGCCCGGTTGCTTTCTTTTGCCCACAATCGATGGATGCCTTTTATCCGCGATTCTGAGTTTCCATACGAAGCCAGAACAGCCAATGGCGGAAACAAATCGGGGCAGTGGGTGGCATCAAATTGAAATCCGTTTCGTAAGTTGGTTGAAACGGTCAATTGATCATTTTTCCATTCAATAGTTGCTCCGAAATCGACCAAAGCTTCCAATAGCTTTTTGTCGGCCTGATGGGAATTTTTGTTGAGATTGGTAATCGTGATCGAGCCTTTCAAAGCCGCAGCTACCAGTAAAAATGACGCGCTGCTCCAATCGCCTTCAACGGTTATCTCGACATTTTTCCAAGTGTATGGACCATTCATTTCAATGCGATGATCAGCCATTTTTAATTCGACTCCGAATGATTTGAGAACGTCTAAACTCAATTCGATGTAAGGAATACTGTTTGGTTCTTCAATGGTGATCACGGCTTTTCGCAACAGGGGACTTCCTGCAAAAGCATAGATGAATCCGGTGATGAATTGCGAACTTAAACTTCCGTCTAAAGTCATGTCAGCGGGAATTAACGGTCCTTGAATGCGAAAGGGAAGGAAACCTTCCGTTGATTGGAATGATTGTGTGACAGCCGGAAGCGACTGATCAAACAAGTGCATCGGGCGTTTGAGCAACGAACCTGATCCGGTTAACGTGAGTGTTTGTGATGCATTCCCTAAAATGGGAGTAAACATCCGTGTTGCCAAACCCGATTCATGAAAGTTGATGGTAGTTGTTGAGAATTGCATTTTCCGACCAGTTTTCACTACTATTGAATTTCCGCGAGTTTCTATTTCAGCGTTCGATTGCTTCAGAATATGAAGCGCTGCCAATTCATCGTTTGATTGACCGATCCCGTGAATGATTGTTTCCTTGTTGGAAAGCAATGCGCAGGCCAGGATGCGTTGCGAATGGCTTTTTGATGGAGGTATGGCGATGGTTCCGGAGATTGATGTTGCGGGGGAAACGGTTTGTACCATGATTTGTTTTTTAGCGCGATTTTGAGATTGAATTTTGAAAATTCGCAAATTTGAGTGTTCGCAATATTGCGAACACTCAAATTTGCGAATTCGATTTTCGATTTCAGATATTATCCGGTTTTCGTTCGATTCAAGGTGCTTTGCAACCGGATACTTTCCAAGTGAATAATCTCCATAAACGCCTGAACAAACTGATTGTTTAATCCGGCGGAATTGCCTTTTTCTACCATTTTATTCAGAATTTCATTCCAGCGATTGCTTTGTAATACAGCCACATTGTTTTCTTTTTTCAGGTTCCCGATTTGTTGAGCCGTTGCCAAACGATTCGTGAGGAGTTGAATCAATTCATCGTCAAACAAGTTAATTTGCTCACGCAGAGTGTCAATCTGTTGCGAAAATTGTTTGTCAGCTTGGTGTTTTTTCCAAATCAATCCCTGAAGCAATAATTTCAGTTCACGCGGCGTGATTTGCTGATCTTTGTCAGTCCAGGCTGCGTCAGGATCAATGTGCGATTCGATCATAAGTCCTTGGTAGCCCAAGTTGAGACCTTTCTGAGCAATATCCTGTAAGTCAACGCGATTCCCACAAATGTGCGACGGATCAACTATCATCGGGATTTCCGGAAACAAACGTTTCATTTCGATTGGAATTTGCCACATAGGAGCATTGCGGTAATCGCCTTTGACGTACGAAGAAAATCCACGATGAATGAGTCCGATGTTTTCTAAGCCGACTTTGCGCAGTCGTTCCATAGCGCCAATCCACAATTTTACGTCCGGATTTACAGGGTTTTTCACCAAAACCAACTTATTTGTTCCTTTCAATGCAGCAGCAATTTCCTGTACGCTAAACGGATTTACGGTGGTTCTGGCACCAATCCACAGCACGTCTGTATCAAACTGTAATGCGTTGTTTACGTGTTCGGCGGTGGCGACTTCTACAGCAGTTTTCAATCCCGTTTCTTTTTTTGCTTGCAATAACCAAGAAAGTCCGATCAATCCAATTCCTTCAAATCCTCCTGGATTGGTACGTGGTTTCCAAACGCCTGCTCGAAAAATGGTTGCCGGAGTTTGATCCTTAATGGCATGTGCCGTTTTCAGCACTTGCTCTTCCGTTTCAGCGCTGCAAGGACCGGCTAAAATAATGGGTTCAGAGTGTGAGTTGTCCGCCTTCATAGATTCCGAGTATTTTAATGCGTTTTGTGTGTTGTTTGATAGTGTGTAATGCCAGTTCAAGAGGCGCTTTTTCCTCGAAAGAAAGATCCACGTGAAATGCGTATTCCGTTGGTTTATTTGGCACAGGAACGCTCTGTATTTTCGAAAGATTCAATCTGTTCTCTTTGAAAACAGTGAGAATGTCGGCCAATGTCCCCAACTCATCATTCACACTGAAAGAAACCGATGCTTTATTGGCATTTTCATCCGCATCCGGGTGTTTGGCGAGAATGTAAAATCGCGTGTAATTGTTCGTTTCGTCGCCGATATTTGATTGAATGATCTCCAATTGAAACGTCTTTGCCAAGGTCGAGCTGCCAATCACTGCCAAATTACCGTCAGGGCGTTCTGAAACAAATTTTGCCGAAGTGGAAGTGTCTTTGTATTCAGTCACGCGAATCTGCGATTGTGAAGCAAGAAACTCTTGACATTGCCCAATGGCCATTGGGTGAGAAATCACTTCCGTAATATCCGAAAGCTGTTTTCCGGGTTGGGCGAGTAAGTCCATTTCCAATGGCAAATACACTTCACCGATAATCCGCAAGTCAAACAAATCGATCCAGTGATAATTCAGTAAAATACTTCCGGCGATTTTGTTTTCAATGGCTATAATGCCGAAGTCGACGGTGTTTTGCTCAATTTTCTGACACACTTCCTTGAAGGTGCCGCATTCGTCGATGGTAATGTCTTCGCCGAAATAATTGCGCGCTGCAATGTCGTGGAAAGAAGCGATGCCACCCTGGATGGCTACTTTGTGATTTCTCATAATTATTGTATTAATTCCAAACAGATTGTTGAACTTGGGAGATGTGTGATTTACGCAAAAGGAACATAGTTAAACGCGATTGTCCGATTCCTCCACCTATCGTTAAAGGCAATTCACCTTGTAATAATTGCTTATGCCATTGATAATCAAGTCGTTTTTCTTGATCGTGCACACTGAGTTGATAGCGCAAGGCTTGTTCATCGACCCGAATACCCATGGAGGAAATCTCAAAAGCGCTTTTCAGAATTGGATTCCAAACCAACAAATCGCCGTTTAAACCGCGTAGTCCGTTATCCTGAACAGTCGACCAATCATCGTAATCGGGGGAACGTAAATCGTGTGGTTCACCATTGCTAAGCTCGTGTCCTATGCCAATAATAAATACAGCGCCATAGTTTTCTGTAATCGCGTTTTCGCGTTCCTTCGGCGATAAATCGGGGTAACGAAGGAGTAATTCTTCCGCATGGATGAAATGAATGTTGGTTGGAAGAATCGGCTCGATATCGAAGGCTTCAACGATGTCAATTTCAGTTGATTTGATAGAAGTGTAAATTGCCCTAACTTGCTGTTTCAGGTAATCAATGGTTCGGTTTTCTACGCGAATCACTTTTTCCCAATCCCATTGATCGACGTACAAACTGTGGATAGAAGAAAGTTCTTCATCAGGACGGAGCGCGCGCATGTCTACCACCAATCCGCTTTGTTCGGGTGCTTCAATTTCCGACAAACGAAGGCGTTTCCATTTTGCCAGCGATTGCACAATTTCAAGTGTTTTTCCTGAAAGTGCAGGTGTTGTAAATGCAACCGGAGATTCAACTCCGTTCAAATCGTCGTTGATTCCTGTTCCTTGTTCAACCACCAGCGGACCTTCCACTTTGATGACATTCAGGTTGTTTTTCAAGGCGCGTAAAAACCAATCTTTTACCGAACCGATTTGTACTTCGGTTTCATAACTTGTTGTTGCTGTAAGTGTTGTGCTCATGTGTTTTAAAAATTTAAGTCAAAAAAAAACCTCCCGGATTGGGAGGTTCACGAAATAACAGACCATCCCCGATTTACATAGAGTTGTAATTAAAAAATGAGTTATTATTTCTACTGCTAATCATTGTGTACGTTGTGAAATTATCTGTGACAAATGTACAGCCAAAAGAGTTGCGTGAAGCCGGAAAAGACAATTTGTAGTGAATTTTAAATAAAACAATACGTCTATTTATGGTTGGTTAATTAATTGTAAATGAATACTTTGATATTTATTTGTTGTCATTTTTCATAGGACAATAATTAATTTTTGTGAAATTAGAAGTCGATTTATAGTCAATCAACCAATGGTTTAAAAAGACAATTTGTTCGTATAGAGGCTCTAAGGTTATTTTACTTCGATAAAAGTGCCAGAACAGCAAAACTAGCCAGCCAATGTTCGCCCATATAATCGCCATCGGTAATGTTGGGAAGTGAAGTGTTGAGATGTTGGTCGGCAATGGCAATGAGGTGGCCAAGTTTTTTATCCGATCGACCTAAACTATACAAACACCAGGATCGGCTGAAATTCAATCCGTCAAGATGTACCAGTTTCCCATCGGTTCTGTCCATTACTTTTCCGGGTTCCAATTGAAATTTCTTACTGAACAATTCCGGGAGAAAGGCCTTTAACCACTGTTGAAACTCCGCTTTCGGTAATACGCGACGCATTAAATCGGCTTCTTCCAATGCTCCTGATAAAAAATCGTATCCGCTTGGTTCAAAGCTCAAGGGGTAATTTTTGTCTTTTTGGTAAAAATCAATACTGCGTTTGGTGATGAGTTGTTTGAGTGAATCATTGTTGCTGTGTGCCGCATAATCATACGCAAAAGTGAGTCCGAAAGCGGTATTGATGTGTTCACCCGAGCGAATAGGATAAGCTAGTTTTGGTAGGAATGTATAATATTTCCCGCAAATGAGATTGGATAAAGGACGTAGATTCTCAGCGCACGTTTTTCCCAACGGATCGCTCCAAGTGTCTAGTTCCTGCTGCAATTTCAAGATCCAGGCCCAGCCGTAGGTACGTTCAAACGAATCGTTGTATTTAGTGGTGAAAAAAGCGATTTCAGTTTGAATATTCGCGGCCGTGAGTTGCTCTGATAAGACTTTTCGTATAGCTGCAGCGTTTTCAATTGCTGGAAATTGCTTTAAAATGGTGACCATGAGCCAGTGTCCGTGAACGGAAGAGTGCCAGTCAAAACAACCGTAAAATGCCGGATGCAATGTGGCAGGAGAAAGCAAGGCCGTTGAATCGTTTAATACTTGTCCTAGTTTGTTGGGGTATTCCTGCTGAGCGCATTTCAATGGTAAAGCAACCAGGCGGGCGGCCTGTTCTGTAGTAAGCTGATGTTGGGCATTGGCGGATTGTATCCACAACATCGAACAACCAATCAAAAGCGCTTTCATCATCCGTTTTTTGGAGCTAAAATACAGCATTTTGAGTTACCGAATAGCCGAAGGAATCCGTAAATTTGACACGTCAGTCTTTGGCTGAATAGCAGTGCGATGTACGAAGAATTTCCATTTCCGGTAAGAAAAATTATTCATGTTGATATGGATGCATTTTATGCTTCCGTAGAGCAAATGGACAATCCGGAACTTCGCGGAAAGCCATTGGCTGTTGGTGGAAATGAAGTGCGTGGTGTGGTTTCTGCTGCTAGTTACGAAGCTCGGGAATTCGGTGTGCGATCTGCTATGTCGGGAATCATTGCTGCACGAAAATGCCCTCAACTGATTTTTGTACCTCCACGTTTTGATCGTTACAAGGAAATCTCTCAGCAGATCAGAGCTGTGTTTTACGAGTTTACTGATTTGGTGGAACCGCTTTCGCTCGATGAAGCTTTTTTGGATGTCACCGAAAACAAACTGAATCATCCGTCCGCTACCTTATTGGCGCAAGAAATCAGGCGACGCATCAAAATTGCTACGGGGTTAAATGCTTCTGCTGGAATTTCCATCAATAAATTTGTGGCTAAAGTAGCCTCGGATATCAATAAACCCAACGGGCAAAAGACCATTCCGCCAGAAGAAGTCTTGTCGTTTCTTGAAACCCTGCCGATAGAAAAGTTTTTCGGAGTTGGAAAAGTTACTGCCGACCGCATGAACAAGCACGGTATTTTCAACGGAGCCGATCTCAAAAAACAATCAATCGAATACCTGAGTCTTTACTTCGGGAAATCGGGCAAGCACTATTATGATATCGTACGAGGCATCCAACACAGCGAGGTAGTTCCGGATCGTTTACGAAAATCCATCGCGGCCGAGCGCACCTTTAGTAGTGATCTCAGTTCGTCTTATTTTATGCTAGAACAACTCGATAAAATTGCCGATGAATTGGAAAAACGGCTGGTTCGTAATAATGTAAAAGGCAAAACCATTACAGTGAAACTGAAGTTCAGCGATTTTACACAGCAAACCCGCAGTAAAACCCTACCTTTGTTTGTGAACCGCAAGGCGGATTTTTTTCCTGTCGTGGAAGAATTGATGGAACAGGAACCGTTGAAAGGAGCCGTTCGCTTATTGGGTATTTCGGTGACCAAATTAGACTCTGAAGAAGTCACGAAAAGTGTTTCGGCACAGTTGACTCTGGATTTTTAAAAGGGGAAATAGGGAACTAGGAATTAGGGAACTGGGGTGACTCTAAATTCAGAATCTCCTAGCTCCCCAGTTCCCTCAAAATCTAGTTCCCTCTTTAAAAAGCCTCTAATGCGCACTTTATTTAAAAATACCTTGTTAATAAAAAATAGAGTTTCTATCTTTGCACCCCCAAATTGGGGATATTGTCTTATTTAAAAATAGAAAAGTAGTGGATACTTTAAGTTACAAAACCGTGTCCGGCAACAAGGAAACCGCAAATAAAAAGTGGTTGTTGGTGGACGCTGAGGGCCAGACTGTTGGTCGCTTAGCGAGCAAGGTGGCGAAGTTGATCCGTGGAAAACACAAGACCAACTATACGCCGCATGCTGACTGCGGAGATAACGTGATTGTTATCAATGCAGCAAAAATTTCGTTCTCTGGTACCAAATTGGTCAACAAAGAGTACGTTCGTTACACTGGCTATCCGGGTGGACAGCGTTCACTAACAGCTCAAGAGTTGTTGGCACGCAATCCTCAACGTGTAGTTGAGAAAGCAATCAAAGGAATGTTGCCAAAAAACACCTTGGGTCGTAACTTGTTTACAAACCTAAAAGTGTATGCAGGTGCTGAGCACAAGCAAGAGGCACAAAATCCGGAGGTAATTAATCTTGACACATTCAAATAATGGATATGGAAGTAGTAAACACATTAGGAAGAAGAAAAACGAGCGTTGCGCGTGTATACCTTATGAAAGGTACCGGCAAGGTGACAGTCAACAAGCGTGACTATAAAGAATTCTTTCCTGTAGCAGTATTGCAAACAAAAATTGAGCAGCCGTTCAACTTAACGGAAACAACTGGTCAATACGATGTAAAAGTAAACGTTGCAGGTGGAGGAGTAAACGGCCAGGCCGAAGCTATCCGTTTGGGTATCGCTCGTGCGTTGGTAAAGGTTTCTGAAGATATGAAGCCGTTGTTGAAAGCTGAAGGTTTAATGACACGTGACCCGCGTATGGTGGAACGTAAAAAACCGGGTCAGCCGAAAGCACGTAAAAAATTCCAATTCTCGAAACGTTAATCGTATTCCGAGATTGGGCAGTTGTTTAGTATCCAAGCTGCGAGTATTGTTTACGGTCTCAGATCGTTTATCCCTCGCACAGCTGATTACTAAAGGAATGTAAACAATTTAAAAAAAGAATTATGTCAAGAGTAAATTTTGAAACGTTATTAGAAGCAGGTGTTCACTTCGGACACTTAAAAAGAAAATGGAACCCGGCAATGGCGCCGTATATCTTTGACGAGAAAAAAGGTATCCACATTATTGACCTTAATAAGACAATTGCACATCTTGATCAAGCGTGTGCGGCAATGAAACAAATTGCTAAGTCGGGTAAAAAAGTTCTTTTCGTAGCAACTAAGAAACAAGCAAAAGAAATCATCGCTGAACGCGTTGCGGCTATTAACATGCCTTTCGTTACAGAGCGTTGGTCTGGTGGTATGTTAACAAACTTCCAAACTACACGTAAATCGATCCGTAAAATGGCGGCGATTGATAAAATGAAAACAGACGGTACATGGGAAACATTGAACAAGCGTGAGCGTTTGTTTAAGACTCGTCAACGTGAGAAATTGGAGAAAAACTTCGGTTCTATCGCTGAAATGACCCGCCAACCGGCAGCTATCTTCTTAGTAGATATCTTGAAAGAGCATATCGCTTTGAACGAAGCAAAACGTTTGAATGTTCCAACATTCGCAATGGTAGATACGAACTCTGATCCACGTTTGGTTGATTTCCCTATCCCTGCAAATGACGATGCTACAAAATCAATCACTGTGATCTTAGACGCAATTTGCGGTGCGATCAAAGAAGGATTGGAAGAACGCAAAAGTGCCGGAACAGGAAAAGACAAAGATGAAGTAGTTGAAGCCGCAGCTCCTAAAGCTGAAGAAGCAGCTACAAACGAATAATAACAACGTACTTAAAAGTTTAAGATCATGGCAATTACTGCTGCAGATGTAAATAAATTACGCCAACAAACAGGTGCAGGTATGATGGACTGCAAAAATGCACTTGTTGAAGCGGATGGCGATTTCGAAACTGCTGTTGATATCCTTCGTAAAAAAGGACAAAAAATCGCAGCTAAACGTGGAGATAACGACGCAAGCGAAGGGTTAATCTTTGCTCAAACAACTCCTGATCACAAAGTAGGTGTTGTATTGGCATTGAACTGTGAAACAGATTTCGTTGCTAAAAACGATTCTTACCGCAATTTCGTTCAAAGTTTGATGGATATCGCAATCTCTAACTTACCTGCTTCTGCAGATGAGTTGAAAGGATTGAAATACGATGACCGTTTGACAGTTGACGAGAAAATCACGGAGCAAGTTGGTGTTATTGGCGAGAAATTGGATCTTTCAGGTTATGCCGTATTGAAAGGCGAAGCAGTTGTAGCTTACAACCACCCTGGTAACCAATTGGCTACTTTGGTTGCGTTGAACAACGGAAACGAAGCAGCTGTTGAAGCCGGTCGTCAGGTTGCGATGCAAGTTGCAGCTATGAACCCGATTGCGTTGAACAAAGACGGAGTTGACGCTCGCACAATTGAGCGTGAAATCGAAGTTGGTAAAGACTTAGCTATCCAAGAAGGAAAACCTGCTGAAATGGCTGAGAAAATTGCTCAAGGTCGTTTGGCGAAATTCTTCAAAGAAAACACCTTGTTGAGCCAAGAGTTTGTTCGCGATAACAAAGTTACCGTTGAAGAGTTCCTTAATTCAACTGAAAAAGGATTAACAGTTACTGAATTCAAACGTTTGGCATTGAGCTAATCATCCAAGCGCACGAAATAGAAATCCCGTTGTTCTCCGAGAGCAGCGGGATTTTTTTTTGTCCCGCCGGGCAATGTCATTAAGTTAATCTTTATAAATGAAGTCCCATCGGGACGATATATGATAAAAAAGGGACGTAAACCACGTTTTACCCCGCTAGGGGTAAGATATACTATATGGTTGTTGTTTAGTTTCACCCCTACGAGGTGATGGATTATTTGGTAGCTTAGTGTTACCATATTTCGTCCCTACAGGACGGAAATAGAGATTGTACCACTCATTTATTAATTGTGCATTAATTCTAGAGCTTAACTTAATGATATTGCCCTACGAGGTAGGGATGTCTAGTGATAGCATTTTTGCCATATTCCGTCCCTACGGGACTGTTTTGTTTTCTTACTTCAAAGATTCCTTCTATATTTGCGGAACTTCTTTCGTTATCTATGAAATACACACGTATTCTGCTCAAATTAAGTGGAGAATCTCTCATGGGAGATAAACAATTTGGAATTGACAACAACCGTTTGAGTGTGTATGCCAACCAAATCAAAGAAATTCACGGGTTGGGAGTAGAAGTGGCCATTGTTATCGGCGGTGGAAACATCTTTAGAGGTGTTCAGGCCGAAGAAGGTGGAATGGACCGCACGCATGGTGATTACATGGGTATGCTTGCTACAATGATCAATTCGATGGCGCTACAAGCTGCTTTGGAATCGGTTGGTTTGCAAACACGCTTACAATCGGCTATTGAAATGAAAGAAATTTCCGAACCGTATGTGCGTAGAAGAGCCGTTCGTCACTTGGAAAAAGGTCGTGTGGTAATTTTTGGTGCCGGAACAGGAAATCCGTTTTTCACAACAGACTCTGCAGCTTCATTACGTGCCATCGAAATCAACGCCGATGTGATTTTGAAAGGAACACGCGTTGATGGTATTTATACTGCCGATCCGGAAAAAGACCCAACTGCTACTAAATACGATGTGATTACCTTCGATGATGTTTACAGCCGTGGACTGAAAGTAATGGACATGACCGCATTTACCCTTTGTAAAGAAAATGACCTTCCGATTATCGTGTTTGATATGGATACCCCGGGTAACCTGAAACGCCTGTTGGAAGGAGAACAAGTAGGAACAATCGTTCGTAATTAATTTATATCCGATTCAACTGTACGTTATGACTGAAGATTTGCAACTGATTTATGATGAATTAAAAAGCTCCAATGCCAAATCGATTGTGCACTTGGAGAATGAATTATTGAAAATCCGCGCCGGAAAAGCCACACCATCTATGCTTCACAGTGTGATGGTCGATTATTACGGCTCTCCAACTCCGATTCAGCAAGTGGCCAACATCAACTCGATGGACGCGCGAACGCTTACTGTACAGGCTTGGGAGAAAAACATGTTGCAGGAAATCGCCAAAGGAATTATCAACTCCAACTTAGGGTTAAATCCGCAAAACAACGGCGAACAGTTGATTATTCAAATTCCACCTTTGACAGAAGAGCGTCGTAGAGATTTGGTGAAAAAAGCCAGAGCAGAAAGCGAGCACGCCAAAGTGGGCATTCGTAACAACCGCAAAGATGGAATCGACATGGTGAAAGACCTCAAAGCTGAAGGACTTTCGGAAGACATGACCAAGGATGCGGAAAACGAGATCCAGAACATCACCAATAGCTTTATTAAAAAAGTAGATGATTTGGTTGATGCCAAGGAAAAAGATATTATGACCATCTGATTCCTTTCCTGATGCGCTTTTTCTTCTATCTATCATTTCTGTTACTACTCACCGCATGCAGTAAAAACAAGCGTATCATCAAACACATTGAGGGTCGCTGGAGGTTGGAGCAAATTTTGTTGAACGACGGTCAATACAGTTATCCGAATGAGATTCATGTTTTTGAACAAGGAGAAGCAGGCGGCAAAACCTTCGCTACTTGGACCAAATACAGTTCCGATTTCTCGGATACGATCGTCGGTAGTTATAAAATCAATAAAAAGGGGAATCGAATTAGTTTCCGTGATGATGAAGCTTCACCTGTCACCGAAGAAGAGGCAACCATTGATGATTTCGATAAAACAATGCTGATTGTAAGACGCGTGGATGGGGTGTTTTATTTTTATAAGGAATAATACCACTTACTTTCACTATCTAACCATCAATAGAAAGTGTTTCTTAGAATGATTTTCTTACTTTTTTGAGATTATCAGTCTGTTTTCTAATAACGGACAATTTTTTATCTAAACTTACGACTTACTTTGTAGAGCAATTTTTTGTGATAACAAGTAACGTTGGATTAATAGTTGCTTCCTAATTACCAAGCCAAGAAGCTGAAATGCATCTTAAAATAGCTACATTGTGATAAGACTTTTTACGACAATTCCATCTTATCTATCAATGAAGTTTATTCTTTGTTGTGTGCTAATTGGAACAATAGCTAGGATTTTGTTCGCATTGTATCTGAATCCTTGGAATGAAGCCCCAGATCAATTGGCTTGGCAATTAACCATCAATGACGCAGCAGAGAGCGGATCATTCAGTTATAATCAATTAATTCATTATCCGAGCGAGGGTGGAAGTGTGCTTTTATCGCTCATCTCACTATTATTTAAAACAGTAAACTCGGTAATTCCAAGTTTGTCTATTGTGGCGCTTTTAGTAGATACCTTAAGCCGATTGATTCAACTACTAATCGTGAGGAAAGTGGCTGATAGTAAAGTAGCGTATTACTTTTCCATTTGGACAATCTTAAGCGTTCCTCTATTGTTTTCGTGGTCTTCGGTAAACTTTGGATTACACCATATTGCATCATTCTTGCCTTTTGTCTGTTTGCTATTGTTTTCGCGACCAATAACCAATTTCAGCCCTTGGTTGTTTGGAGCATTCTGTGGTTTGGCAATGGCATTTTCGTATGATAATCTGATCATAATTATTACGATGGTTGCCGCTATTGTTTCCGGAATTATACCTGTAACCAAGAAATTCGCTTTTCTGTTGAAATTTTTTTTAGCGCTTGGATTCTTGTTTTTGCCTCATATTCTGGCGCGAACTGTTCTCGACAACTCCTTTGATTTAGAAGGTGCTCATTCATTTATTCGAGGAATTGGCGTGACCAATTTGATTTCAAAAGATGGATTTCAACATCTGCTTGAACTTTGGTACAAACCCTTGCCTGGCGCCTTTTTTTTATTGGGTACTGCTAGAAATTACTATCTGATTTTTCGGTTTTTGATGCTGTTTATCCTGCTGTTTACCTTTATTAAAGCGTTGAAACATTGGAATCAAATTTCATGGGTTAAGCCTATCTTTATTTTGATCATTTCCTTTCTCGTGTTATATGCGTTTAGTCCTTTTTACGAAGTATCAGGGAGTTCGGTTCATTATGTTTCCTACCGTCATTTGTGTTATGTGTTGCCTTTGATAGTCTTATTGATATTGAAAGTAGCAGTTGAATCAACTAAACGAGGTCATTTATTGGCGAAGTTGTGGATTGTTGTGTGTATTATTGGTTCTAGTCTTTTCATGTGGAATGCCAAACCTTTTCAAACAGCAGCTTATAAACCAACTGGTTGGATTTTGGCATCGAAGTTCGGTCATGATCCTTCATTGTTAGTAAGAATTCAACGAAATGTTCCTGCATCCGATAAAAAGGAATTGTTTGAAGGTTTTGGTTGGGGAATAACTGCCGCGCTCTTTTCGCATGAAAACGATGAGGAAAAATCACTTGATGAATTAAAACGATTGATTCACCAATTTCCAAAGCAGTATAGAGCGCACGTAGTGAAGGGAGTTCAATTTGCTTTTGATCCTGCGGTAACACCAAAGCTTCCTCCAACGCTTCTGTTGAAAATCAATAAAAAGCTCGAATTGAAAACGGGGTTAAGCGATTGAACTCACATTTCTATCCTCACCAACTCATCCTCATTCACATAGTACAACCAACCTTCAACTTCAGGAAATTTCATCAACTCCAAAGCAAATAAATACTGTGAAACTTGTGTGCGGTGTTCGGGTTTGCGTTCACCGGTTTTGAAATCGATGACCACGGTTTTGTCGGCGTGAAGGATGATTTTATCGGGGCGTAAACGCGTTTTCTGATCCAAAAGCAAAGTTTGTTCGTCGAGTTGTGTGCCGCCCGAAATGAGTTGTAAATAGGTTTCGTTGGCAAAGAGGCGAGTGGCATGCGCGTTTAATTCTGCTTGAAAAGCGGCGTCGATAGTGCCTTTCAGAATACCACGCTCTATGCTTTCTAGGGCTTGTTCCAATGTAATGCTTTGTTCCATGATAGCATGAAATTGTTTCCCGAATCTCCGCTGTGTGTTGAGCTCGTTTTCCAATTGCTCTTCGGGCGACATGATACTGATGTGTGGAAACCACAAATAGTCGTTGAGCGAAACCGGCGTAAATGCCAAATCGTCTGTTTCCGATTCGCGTGTAATAGCCGGTGCGCTTCCGACCGTGCCAACCAACGATTCGCCATTCACAAATTCGGGGTACAATTCACTCAGGGTCGAAAAGATATTCTTCTGTAAGGGCTGATCGCGTTTTGCCATCATCCCCATAAAGTACAAACGATCAATCGGTCGGGTAAATGCTACGTACAAGAGGTTGATGTGATCCATGATTTCGGCATCTTTTTCTGCAGTCATAAACGGTTCGATTGCCGGCAAAATAGCATCGGTTTTGGTGAGTGTCGACTGCAAAAAGTGATCGTTCGATTCAAAAATGTGCGCCTTTCCCTTTGGTGCTTTTACGTCGAATTTTAACGAAGGAATAATCACCACCGGAAATTCCAGACCTTTAGATTTGTGGGCAGTCATCACTTTGATCGAGTGTTTGTTTTCTGGAAGTTGCACATTGGTTTTGTAGCCTACACCATCATAAAAACTCAAGAAACTCATCAAATCTGGACCGTTGTGCAGATCGAATTGCGCAGCAATGTCCAATAATTGATGCACGTAAGCATTCTGCAATTCATCGATCTTGTAATCACGTAAGAAGTTTTGCATCAACGAAAAAATGTCTTGAAATCCTTGCGATAAATGTTGGCGATCAAACGCGGTGAGTTGTAAAAAACGTTCTCTGGAAAACACGGCTTTTTGACCTTCTTCGATCACTTCAAAACACAATTGATATGTTTCAAAGGCTTGTTGAGGAGTAAACACCCGCAAGAATAACTCCGCAAAGCGCAAGAATAACTGTCTATGTGTGGAATTATTCCGCAAACGACAAAACGCGATAACCAATTGCACGTGTTGATCCGAATTCACCAACAACGAATCGGCTGAAACCACTTGATAACCATTGTTTTTCAGGTGATTTGCATACGTGTTACAATCGGCTTTTCGTTTGGCTAGAATACAAATTTCATGCGGTTGATAACAGTCGGCGATACACGTTTTTACCCATGATAATAAACGTTCCAATACCAATTCTTCGGCTTCGTCGTCTTTTTGAACGAGTTCGAACGTGATCAAGCCGCCTTCTTTTCCACGCGGAATTTGCGTAATCTGTTGGTAAAACGGTTTCCCCGATTCGGGCATGTGTTGTTTGAATAACTCGAAGAAGCGGTTGTTAAACTCCACAATCTCTTTTCCGGAACGCCAGTTTTCGGTCAATTCTTCCAAACGACCCATGTGTTCAAAGAAGTCCGATTTTTGTTCCACCGACGGGTTTTTCTCCGGATTGTAAATGCGGGGTAAAGCCACAAACTGTTCGGCTACTCCGTTTTTGAAACGGTAAATGGATTGTTTCGGATCGCCAACAATTAAGTTAAACTGTCCGTGACCGAGCGATTCGTGTACCAGCGGCACCAAGTTCATCCATTGCAAGCGCGACGTATCCTGAAATTCGTCCAGAAAAAAATGACGAAACCGATTACCAAGACGTTCGTAGATAAACGGCGCTTCTTCGTCTTTCACCAATTCCGAAACCAGTTTGTTGAATTCCGAAACGCGAATTACGGCATCTTTTTCACGAATATTTTCCATGAAAACTGCCAGTTCGCGCAAGATAGAAAGCAGGTAAAATTGCTTGACCTTTAGTTCCAGTTCAAAATAAACGGGTAGCAATTTCTCCCAATAATCGCCAAACTGACGAATGGTGAAAAACGGTTCGTTTTGTCCGGATTTAGCAGCAGTTTTTTCCAAGTTCGTCAAAAAAGAATCCTTAATCTCAAAGGCTTCCATCTTTGTTTTGGCATTTCCTTTTTCGAGAATGATTTTTTGAATCTTATTCCAGGTGGCATTTTTGTAAACAAACTCATCCGGTGATAATCCGCTTTGTTCCAATGCCAGTTGAATACGTTGCTGCCAGCGCTGAATCTCGAGGTTGTATTCTTTATACTGAATGCGCCACAGATCGTATTCGGCTTGCGAAAATTCCTTTTCAACCAGTTTTGCAATGACCTGATAACTGCGTTCGTCGGTAAGAATTTGTGCGCTGTCCATCAAGGCGCGTTTCACATCCCATTTTGTTTCCTCATCGAGGTTGGTGCGCGCAAAATTGATCGCCAAACGGTAAATGCGGTTTTCGGTGTTTTTATCAATCGTACTAAGCAGTTCATCCACCGCTTTTTCCAAAATTAGTTGTTCGTCGAGTACAATATCGAATTGTTCGGGCAAGTTTAGATCGCGACTAAACGAACGAATGAGCTTTAGGTTAAATTTATCAATCGTCAGCACATTGAACTCTTCATAACGATGCAGCATTTTTCGTAGAACGATCCGCGCATTTCGTTGGAGCATTGGTAATTCCTGTTCGGTCAGTAGTGCAATTTCATTAACGTATGCGCGATCATCCGCCGACGGATTACTCAACTTGTTCAAATCGCGAATAATCCGCGTTTTCATTTCGTAAGCTGCCTTATTGGTAAAGGTCATGGCAACGATTTGCCCCAAGTCCGCTTTTTGAGCAGATTCTTTCAGCAAGAGAACCAAATAGTTGCGCACCAGGTTGTATGTTTTTCCACTTCCGGCAGAAGCGTTCAATACAAGTAACGGACGATTGGACTCAGCAGACATGCACTTAATACATTGAAAAGCCGAATTTACCGAAAAGGAGAGTATTCCTGTCGAACAATTTATGATTATTCATCGTTTATACATAACTTTGGTTGAAGTGGGAAACGATGAAGTATTTTATTCTTAGTATTTGTGTTGGGTTACTTGCAGTGAGTTGCAAGAAAGAAAAGGTTGAAGAGCCGGTGGTGACTCCGGTAACTCCTCAACTTAAGGTAACCGTACAGCCTGTTTTTGGTGCTGAAAACCTCTATATTGATTCTGTATATACAACTTCTGATGGTTGGGATGTAAAATTCACAGAGGTGAAATTTTACCTGACACATTGGGCAAACGGAGCGAATGAATTGATTGATGTAGCTCGTTTCGATTACACTGAAAACGGAACAAAATGCTTTCAGGTAGAAGGTGATGTTGCTAATTTCGGTGCCCTTACCGGTAACATTGGCGTATCGACAGATTACAATCACGATGATCCGTCATCCGATTTTTCGGCTGATAGTCCATTAAATATTATGAATGCCAATAACATGCATTGGTCATGGGCATCGGGTTATATTTTCGTGATTTTGGAAGGTCGCTCGGATACCATTCCTAACGGAATTCCTTTGTTTGATCACACATTTACGTATCACATCGGTTCCGATACCTACTTAGGCTCAGAAAATTTCCCGACGGTGAATTGGACCGATGCCGGAAACGCCCTTAATACGGCAGAATTTAAACTCGACCTCAAACACATTTTTGATAATGCGACTAACCCCATTGATGTTCGTTCGGAATACATGACGCACAGTGGTGGATCGGAAGCTGCATTGACACAAAAAGTATTGACTAATTTTCTGGAAGCGTTAACTGCCCCATGAATCGATTGTTATTCGTCATATTAGCAGGAATTGTTGTCTTTCAAGCGTGTAAGAAAGATCAGGTAGGTTACCAAACTACGCCTTATGAATTGGCTATTCCGTCACATTTCCCGGATATGCCCATTCCGGAAGACAACCCAATGACCGAAGAGGGTGTGTTGCTTGGAAGAATGCTGTTCTACGAAAAACAATTGTCGGGCGATAATTCCATTTCGTGCGGAACATGCCATTCTCCGGAAACGGCATTCAGCGATGCGAATCAATTTTCAACAGGAATAGATGGTATTCAGGGCAATCGAAATTCAATGGCCTTGGTTAATCTCGGTTGGCAGACGTCGTTTTTCTGGGATGGACGCTCGCATACCTTAGAAGAACAAATCCTTGAGCCTGTTCCCAATCCGATTGAAATGCATCAGACTTGGACCAAAGCAGTGGGAAAATTGAAACAAGATGTTGAATACCGCAATGCATTTTATCGTGCTTTTGGTACGGTTGATTTTGATTCGACCCATGTTTCCAAAGCCCTTGCGCAGTTTTTGCGCACCATGATTTCGGGAAATTCGAAATACGATGTCATTTACAAATATGTCAACAGTATTCCGTTTTCGGCGCAGGATCAGCAGGTTTGGAATACCATTACTACCGATGAATTGGCCGGATATGATTTGTTTCAAAGTTTGAACGGAGCAGATTGTTTTCACTGTCATAACGGACCGCTGATGCAGGTTCAAAAATTCAGCAACAACGGTTTGGATGCGGTGTTTACCGATTTGGGAAGAGGAATAATTACAGGAAATCCGGCGGACAACGGCAAGTTTAAAGTACCGACCCTTCGCAACATTGAATTGTCGGCGCCTTACATGCACGACGGGCGATTTGCCACTCTGGATGATGTGATTGAACATTATTCAACCGGAATTCATCAATCTGCTACCATTGACCCATTGATTGAATTTGCCAGTCAAGGAGGTGTGCAGCTCGATCCGGATCAACGATTATTATTAAAAGCGTTCTTAAAAACGCTAACAGACCAAGAATTTGTAACCAATCCTAATTTTCAACCGTTAAACCCCTAAGGTGGGTTACGACAGTGAAATTTAATAGATACTTTTGCAGCGATTATGGGTAGCATGGTGGATGAAAGAAGATTGACGACCGAAGAAAAGGCGTTAAAGATTAATCTAACAGGAGATATTTACGGCTGTTTTGCCGAGATTGGTGCCGGTCAGGAAGTGGCGGCCAATTTCTTTAAGGCCGGTGGAAGTTCGGGTACTATTGCGTATACGCAGTCTGCTTACGATATGAAGGTGTCGGATGCGATGTATGGTCCTGCTTCGCGGTATGTGTGCGAAGAGCGGTTGATAACGATGTTGGAAACCGAATACGATACCTTGAGTTCCCGTTTACCGAAAAAGAAAGAAGAATCGCGCTTTTTTGCGTTCAGCAATACAGTAGAAGCATTGAACTACCACAAAACCAATCAAGGTCACGGTTGGGTGGGAATTCGTTTCCAAATGCAATTGGGCGGCGAACCCAATGATGTAATTTTGCACATTAAATTGCATGATAATTCGCACAAAGCACAGCAAGAAGCATTGGGTATTTTGGGTGTAAACCTCATTCATGCCTGTTATTTCCATAATGATGACTTGGATGAGTTTTTGACCAACCTCGTGCACCGTATTCCGCGTGACAGAGTAGAAGTGGATATGCTGCGCGTTTCAGGTCCTGACTTTGAGAACGTTGATAATCGGATTATTGCGCTCAACTTGGTGAAACGTGGTATGACCGATGCTACCATGTTTGATTTGTGCGGAAGTGTTTTGCAACCGGCAACAGCTTTGTACAAGAAAAATATTTTATTGATGCGCGGTCGTTTCCGTCCGGTAACAAAAGTGCATATTGATATGATTGAAACCGGTTCGCGCCAGTTTTTGCAAGAAGAAGGTGTATCAGAAGACAATCTTTCGGTGATTTTCGAATTAACCCTTAAAGACCTTACTGCCGACGGTAAAATTTCAGACAAGGACTTCATCGACAGAGCTGAGCTATTGGGCTCGCTCGGTTATACGGTAATGATTTCGAATTACTTGAAGCATTACAAAATGGTCGACTACCTGGCTGGAATTTCGCGTGGTCAGAAAATGGGATTGATTGTGGGTGTTTACAACCTGCACACCATTTTCGATGAACGTTATTACGATAATCTCCCGGGTGGCTTGTTGGAAGCTTTCGGTCGCGGATTCGGTCACAATGTGAAACTCTTTGTTTATCCTGCCACGAATGTGGATACGGGTGAATTGTACACCTTGGAGAATATTCAAATTCCGGTTCATTTGCGTGGTTTATTGCAGTACATGGTCGATAACAACAAGATGGAAGCCATCGAAGATTTCGATCCGAAATTGTTGCACATTCTTTCCGATGAAGTGCTATCGAAAATCAAAGCACACGCTCATAGTTGGGAAGACGATGTTCCTGAAGATGTGGTGAAAGCGATTAAATACTTTGAGTTGTTCGGGTATGTAAAGCGCAAAGAAGTGGTTACTGTTTAACAGGATGCTTGATTTTTGATGTTGGATGCGTGGTAAGTTTGAGTTCGAACCATTGTCTTTACTGCAGTTTAGAAAGGATTTTTTACTTTAGGAGAATGATTTCATCAAAAATTCAACATCCAACATTAAAAATTCTACATTCATAATTCAAGATACCTATCGCCATGCCTCAGATAAAAAATGCCCTCATACGTTTCAGAATTATAGACCGTTGCATTCGCAACCAGTACAAGCCGTATCCTTCAAAACTTGAAATGCGTGAAGCTTGTGAAGATGCGCTTTTCGGATCGGCAGACGGCGAAAACATTTGTGATTCGACCATTGAAAAGGATCTGTTTGCCATGCGCATGGAACACGACGCTCCAATCAAATACAGCAAACGTCACCTAGGTTATTATTATACCGACCCGGTCTTTTCAATGAATGACATTCCGCTCACGGAAGACGATATTGAAGCCATTAAGTTTGCTACCAAAACATTGAGCCAATTCAAAGACATGGCCATGTTCCAACAATTCGGTTTTGCGATTGATAAAATTGTGGACCGTGTAACGATTGCTGCTGACCCAAGTGACCAATCAATTGCCGAGTTCGTGCAATTCGATACACCGATTCGTTTGGGCGGAAGCGAATTTTTGAGCCCTTTATTGAGTTCCATTCGCAAATCAACAGCAGTATTTTTTGATTACGAAAGTTTTCAAACACAAACCCGCAAAGCACGAAAAGTATTGCCATTATTGTTGAAAGAGTATAGCAATCGCTGGTATTTATTGAGTTATGACGTTTCTAAAGAAGCGATCATAACCTATGCGCTAGATCGTATGTTTGAATTGCAGGAATCGGAAGAGGTGTTGCGCTGCCCAATCGATTTTAAACCGGAACAATTTTTCCGTCACGCAATCGGAATTACCGCCAGTAACGGTCAGCCCGATGTAGTGGAGTTTAAAGCCGACAACGTTGCTGCCAAGTACATTGCTTCTCAACCGTTTCACGCAACCCAGACTGTTGTGAAAGAAGGCAAGAACAAAACGACGTTCCAAATGACCGTTTTTGTGTCGGAAGAATTGATCAGAAGTTTATTGAGCTACGGCGGTGAAGTAGAAGTAGTAAGACCGGACGCATTACGCGAACAATTGGCCAAACGCGCACGCGCTATCCTGGGATTCAATTATTGAGAGTATGCGGCTACATCTGTGACGCGGTAGTTTGAAGCAGCAGTTTCGGGTGAATGTGTCTTTTATTTTCAGAATTAGATTTTTGTTTTTTTTAGCGTTCGTAATATTTCCAAGTTGCATTTATTACTTGAATCTATGATTGGCGAATTTTCATATTTTAAAATTCCCAATCATTATTTTGGTTTTTCAATCGAAAAAAACACGCTGTTTTCTAATCTGACTAGTTAATAAAGAAGTCTACTCGGTGCTTTTTTTATCTTTGCCCCAAAAGAAATTCATGGAACTGAAGATAGCACATACTAACGGAGTTTGCATTTTGACACTCAACCGACCGGAAGTATTCAATTCGTTTAATAAAGTAATGGCGATTGCGCTGCAAGACGCGTTGGATGACTGTGCTTCGAACGATGAAGTGCGTGCCATTGTGATTACCGGAGAAGGGAAAGCATTTTGTGCCGGACAAGATTTGGCCGAGGCAACCGATCCGAACGGACCAGAATTACAATCCATTGTTCGAGATCATTACAACCCGATTATCGAGCGCATTCGTGCCATTGAAAAACCGGTAATTGCCGCCGTGAATGGTGTGGCTGCCGGAGCCGGAGCGAATATTGCTCTTGCCTGTGATTTAACGATTGCCAAACATTCGGCGTCTTTTATTCAAGCATTTTCAAAGATCGGTTTGATTCCTGATTCTGGAGGAACCTTCTTTTTACCGCGTATTATCGGGATGCAAAAAGCATTGGGATTGATGATGACAGGCGACAAAGTAACCGCAGAACAAGCTGATGCGATGAACCTGATTTACAAAGCGGTTTCAGATGAATCGTTTGAAGAAGAAGTCACAAAACTGGCAGAGACATTGGCTAAAATGCCAACCCGCGGATTGGGATTGACCAAAAAAGCGGTGAACCAAAGTTTTAGCAATGACCTGAGCGCACAATTGGCAGTAGAAGAAGAATTGCAAACAGAAGCGGGGCAAACGGAAGATTTTTCAGAAGGAGTGAATGCCTTTTTGGAGAAACGTAAACCGGAGTTTAAAGGAAGATAATAGAATTGAAAATTGAAAATGTAAAAGTAAAAAGGACTTTTACATTTTCAATTTTACATTTTCAATTTAGAAGAAGTGGAAAAAACAAACATAGGCGTCCTCGGCGCCGGAACAATGGGAGCGGGTATCGCACAAGTTGCCGCTCAATCCGGACACGCAACCGTATTGGTGGATGTGAATGCCGAACAACTCCAAAAAGCAAAAGCCGGAATTGAAAAAGTATTGGCACGTTTGGTGGAAAAAGGCACGAAAACCGAAGCCGAGAAAACAGAGATTCTCGGACGATTGACTTATGCATCAAGTATTGCCGATTTTGTCGATTGTGGAATGGTGATTGAAGCCATTGTAGAAAAAATCGAAGTAAAACATAGTGTTTTCAAAGAAATGGAAGCGGTTGTTTCTGAAGATTGTATTCTAGCGAGTAATACGTCATCGTTGTCGATTGCGTCGATTGGATCAGTATTAAAAAATCCATCGCGGATTATCGGGATTCATTTCTTTAATCCTGCGCCGTTGATGCCATTGGTAGAAATTATTCCAGCGGTTCAAACGTCAGAGGAAGTTTTATCAAGTGCGAAAACAATCATCGACAGCTGGAAAAAAATCACGGTGGTATGTAAAGACACTCCCGGTTTCATTGTGAATCGTGTGGCGCGACCGTTTTACGGAGAAGCATTGCGTATTTACGAAGAAGGAGTTGCCGATTTTGCTACCATCGATTGGGCAATGACTCACATCGGCGGTTTCCGCATGGGACCTTTTACGTTGATGGATTACATCGGAAACGACATCAACTATACGGTGACCGAAACGGTATTCGCTGCGTTTTATTACGATCCGCGTTTCAAGCCGTCGTTTACCCAAAAACGCCATTCCGAAGCCGGATTTTTAGGCCGTAAAACAGGTCGTGGGTATTACAATTACGCCGAAGGAAGCACACTTCCGGAACCTGTGAAAGATGAGGTACTTGGTCGACAAATTTTCGAGCGCATTATTGTAATGTTGATCAACGAAGCGTTTGATGCATTGTTTCTGAATGTTGCTTCGCGCAAAGACATTGATCTAGCCATGACCAACGGAGTGAATTACCCAAAAGGTTTACTAGCTTGGGCCGATGATTTGGGCTTGCCATTCGTATTGGAAAAACTGGAAGCCTTGTTTGCCGAATACGGCGAAGATCGGTATCGTCCGAATGTATTGTTGCGGAGAATGGTGGTTGCTAATTGAAATGTAAAATGTAGGGGCGACTCGCGAGTTGCCCCTACTATATTTTACATTCCATATTAATAAATCTTACAAGAAACATTCCGTACCGAATAGCTAGCTTTTTTCGTATTCCAGAAATAAACCGAGAGTTCGTTTACGGTTGATTCTGTTGCGGGAACCGTGATCATAAATTGGAAGTCTTGCCAGTATTGAGTTGGTTTTAACGCTCCTTTTAGTGAAATTACTTTGTAGGTTGTAAGAGTGTCTTTCTCAGTAAACGAAGTCACGCATTCGATGTCTTGTCGCTGATTCCATTTGATTTGCCCGGAAAAGTAAACCACACGGTAGGTTTTAAACCAAGACGAGTTGCGCAATTTCAATACAGGCCCGAACGCTTCGGTATCCAATACATTAAAGGTGTTTGAATCGACAGAATGACCTTTGATTTCCCATTCAATAGCCTTAGAATCGCTTAATTGACGTTCAAAAACCGGTTCTTTGTTTTCCAACTGCAGAAACTCGAATAAGCTTTTCTTTTGAGGAAGTGTTTTTTCGCAAATGGTGATTTTGCCGTCGGTTCCCAAGATTTTTAAGCGCTCAATGATGTTGGGATTCATTTTATAGGCATTAAGCAAAAAAGTCTCATTTTGAAAAACGTAATACTTTACCGGCAGATCAAGACATTCATCCAGTTTCGCTTTATTCACTGTCATGATCACGTAACCGGTCCTGTGCATGAAATAGAAAGGTACATTCCATGCCATTCGGTCTAAAATCACCAACTTTTCATTTTTTCCAATGTGTAATTTGTCAAGCAATTCTTCGCTGTGTTCGAAGTTTTTGTTGATCAGATTGTTTTCTCCCCAACGTTCGCTTTCGTGTCGGAATTCTTGTTTATTACTATTGAGCAACAACATTCCGGCAATCGCACAAACGGTAAAACCGAACGCGATTCTCTTACCGAATTGAGTTTGCGGAGCGATTGCGCGTGAAAGAAAAAGAATGAAGACGATCACAGGAACAAAAAAGGCATCGATGAAGTAATAATCGTGCGCAGGAAACTGGCGACACATGAGCAGGTAAAATGCGATGCTGCCGGAGAAAAGAAAAAACACAAACCAGTTGGGTGTTCCGAAGAAACGTTGTTTTCCGTTGCGAATACGTTTGTAAATCCAGTAAACAATTCCGAGTGCAATCAACAAGTAATGCACTTTTGTCAGGTAATCGGTTTTCCATGTTTGAATGACATAGATCGTTAGTTCAAGTAGTTGTGATAGGGAAGCGGCCGGCATTAAATTACTTAAGAAAAGACTCCCGAATTCGGTACGTAAGTAATAGTTATAGCCGTAAGAACCAAGGAATAAGAAACCTGTCAGGGCCATCCAAAAAATTCGTTTTTTGCGATCTGTCGTTTCTTTAAACAAATCTAAAAATGCCTGACCAAGCCAAGCCGCAAATGGTATTACCAACGTCAATCGTGTCATTGCCGACAAACCCAAGAAAATTAATCCCAATGAGAAATGGTTGATTTGCTTGGTTTGACGGTAAAGCATTCCGTAATACAACCCGATAATTGCTGTACACAAACTCGGAACACTTGGAATAAACCGAATTTGATAAAACGTAAAAACCGGACTACAAGCCACAAAAGCCACAATCAGAAGTGAAAGTGAAACCGATTTATTGATTAGCAGGGAAAACCTGAACGTGTAAATCAACCCGATGACACTGATCAACAACATGTATAATTGATAAATCATGGTCGATTCCGAACCTGTGATTTTCATAATCACCGCCGGAATGTAATTGTGTATCGGAAAATCTACAGCGGTAACAAGTGAAGGATTGTTAGGGTTAAAGGTTGCGGGATAATGATAAGGATATGCTAGTGTTTGCGGTCGGAAAAAATTCAAGTCGTTCTCTACAAAACCGCGAGCCAAGGCATAATGATCCGATTGTGTCCAGGTATGAATACCCGAAGGCATTTCTCCCAAATGACTGAAATGCATTGTGAAACAGTAAATGACCAGAATCGCGATGAGCAACCAACTTTGTTTTTTTGTCAGTATAGGATGTGTTGGTGTATGCATGCTGTTAATAGTTCCGCGAATTCATCAGGTAATATTAAGTAATTCTGCACGGATAACGGAATTCTTTCAGTCTCCAAGAGGCAATTTAATCCTATTTTTGCGGTTATAGAATGTATGCAATTGCGCGCCGAACAATGAATCATCTGAAAATCATACTTTTTTATATTGGATTTGTTTTCTTTTCACGTCAAGTGTTCTCGCAAAATAGCTCCCTTGGTGCATCTTTCTCCACGTACTACAACTTCAAAACTGTTCACTATTCCCCGGGCGCGATTGTTCAATTCGGCAATCACGCGCTTTACGCAGGTCCTGACTTTGTTTCGGTGTTACAACCCTTAGGCGATCCGATCAATGCTTATGAAGAAAAAGCAACAGGCTTGCAGTTTGGTTACGATTACACGTTTTTCATTAGAAATAGGCTTTCGGTTTTGTTTGACTTGCATTTTTCTATGTATAATTATCAAACCATAACCTACACTTGGTTTACGATGACGCATTCCAATCGATTAATAATCGAAAACAGTCTGGCTTTTGCTGCCAATTATCAACTTACGAAAGGGCTGAGTGTTTATTCCGGAGCTGGACTCAATTCGTACGACGGATTTTTTTGTTACTTGAACATAGCTCCGCAACGTGTTTTGTGGGAGTGAAGTATCAATTTCAATTCAAAAAAGACAATCGATAATTTACTCCTCAACCAACTCAGCCGCCTCGATAACCAATTCGGCATTTCCGGTATTCTTGAACAGGAATTCTACATTAAAAGTGAATTCTTTGAGATGAAACCGTACTTCGAAGAATCGGAATTCATTTGGTGAAAGTTCATTGGCTTTCACATTGCGCTGACCGATAGCGATTTGACCATATTCTGCCGAAACGATGAGTTGCCCAACTAGTGTGTCGGAAACGGACGCTTTTCCTTTGATTTTGTAGCGCACTTTATAATTTCCAGGTACGAGCGTGCAATTTGGTCCGGACAAAACAAACTGGTCGACTGCTTCGGTTGGTTTCACATGCGTTACTTGTCCGGTTTCGGTTGTTTCAACAAATGCTTCATTTGAGGCATGCATTTCCGGAAGGCGATAAACCTTGGATAATGAAAGTCGTTTGTACTGTTGAATGTGATGTCCGCCAACGATTTGTTCCTTCCCAACGCGCTTCAGTGGAATCTTGAATTGAATCATCGTATCTGGGAACGAAGTCATCCAACCGTCGCGCACTACATACAATTTTGGTTGAGCGAAAACGAGCGGAACCAATTCCCGGTTTTTCACATCGCTTAAATCATCCGGAGTTGCAACAATCGTTTCCGGGTAGGCACATGAAATGCGATAAGCATTCCAATAAGCTGTGATCAAACCGATATCTCCGAGCTGCGTAAATTCCTTCGAAACACTTTTCATCGAGCGCAACGTTTTTCCTTCAACAAAGCGCATATTGAAAATTGGACTTATAGCTCCAACTAACACAACCACCAATAATCCTGCTTTCAGCAATTGTTTGTTGCGTTGGGTCAGAACTGCATTTTCAACCAAAATCACGATCAGCAAACTCATAGTGATGTAGGAAGCTACAAAATAGCGACGTCCCATTTCATTGATTAGTACCCATCGCGAGAGGAGAATCACACCCATCACAAGGCAAAAATCAAGGAGGAGAAATGTTACCCATTTCCGCTGATCATTCGAAACGTTGATCTTTTTCCGAATAATCAATGTCGCGATCACAATGATGAAAACCGGAGCAAGCCATGTATAAAGTGTGGTGAAAAAATCTTGTTCGCTATAAAGCATCACATCAAAAGTCGACCGGAACATGATGGAAAGCCCCTCAAGCATTTCATAAATCCCATTCAGCGAGGCGAAATCTTCTGTTTTTGCTACCGCGTAACTTTTGGCCAATAAGATAAAGTAGGTCCAGCCGACAATACCACCAACTGTATAAAGGATCACCTCTTTCCGAATGACAAATGTTCGTTTTCGGATGAAATGATGGATGTACAAAACGGTGAGCAGAATCGAAATGGTCACGATACTCAGGTCGGAAGCCCAAAGAGCGGCGCCAAAGACTGTATTGATAGCAAGCAACAACAGGTGATTTTTCCAGTAGAAAAACGATTTGTTTTCGAAGTTTAATTTCAGAATCAGGAAAATTGCAAAGGCGATCAAGCTGTATTCCACACCAATGGTATAGCGCGTTAGGTCGATGAACCGTTGAAACGGAAAAAACCAAATGAGCGCAAAAACCAATTTTCCGTATCGTGTTTTGATCAATCCTGAAAAACCGATGTAACCTAAAATCAGAATGAAGTAGTTGGAAAGCGAAACAGCTGTCATCGCCGAAGCCCCGAATCCTTTCATAAAACCCTGACTCATCAAAGGAATGAGCGATCCGAGACGGTCTTGTCCCCAGCAATACACGTCGCGTGGCAATTCGAAATAGTGTGCCATTAAAATAGCCATACCGTCATCGGAATTGAGCAGCGGGTAATTGGAAGACGCGTAAAAGGAATAGGAAACAACGATGATCGCACAGACTGCCGTAACAAAAAGCAATTGGGAGCGTTTATCGTTTTCCTGAAGTGTCATTTGGTAATAATTGGCCGCAATATAAGTGTTTTTTCAGGGAACTAGAAAAATGAGGATACGGAATTGGGGAACAGGGGAAGTAGGACTTTTTGACTGAGACAGCTTAGTTCCCCAGTTCCCTGAAACCTAGTTCCCTTAGATTTATTTAATCCCTTTCAACATCTTCTCCGCTTGCTTGGCGTAATATCCTTTCTGATCGCGAATCACACCAAATAATTCTTTGGCACTGGCTTTCTCACCGTTGGCCAATAACGATTGTGCCAAATACCAGCTTGCTTCTTCATTAAAGTTCGAAAATGACAATTGCAGGCAGGTAGCAAAATGATGCTTGGCATCTTCGTATTGTTGCAGGTTATAGCAGCATAATCCGGCATAAAAATGGCCGTTTACATCATCCGGATAAGTTTCCACAATCAATTGCAAACGTTGCAACGACTGTTTCCATTTTCCGCGACCAACATAATCCATTGTTTTATCAATGTAATCCATATACGGAATCGATACAGTGGTAACAGTAGTGCTTTCGGCTTCCAGAGTGCCTTGTTTCTCTTGATCGGCCGGAGTTCCGGTCATCACAATGCGCTCCGTTTGAATGGTAGGTTTGGAGCGGTATTGACTGTAATCGATCAGTTTTAGATCATGTAGATAGATTTCCTTCGCATTTTTCTGGGCGGATACAGCCGGTGTTTCCACAATTGGATCCAACTTCAGTGGTTCCAAAATCTGAGTTGGCAATTCATCAATATCGGTTACAGGAGTCGATTCCGGTTGTTGTTTGATTTCTTGTTGCGTATTTTTCAGCGTTAGAATCGTAATTTGTTTCGACGCCGGAAGTTCTTCCATGGTGTCAATAGCAATTGGCATAATAGCATCGCTTTGTTCCATGCTCAATTTCACCTCTTGTTTTGCGGGAAGTTCTTGTGGCGATTTCGGCCAAAACAGAATACTTAAAACCACCATCATAGAAAGCGCGGCGACACCTATTATATAAGGAGTGGTTTTTTTGAGTCGAAAACGACGGTCCAACCGACTCATGGAAGTAGCGGTAAGACCACTTTCTGACCATCCGTCCAATGCATTCTGATCGAAGGCGTCATTCACCGAACCTTCGGTTGCACGTTGCGCTTCGCTTCCACCGTTTCGGTAGTCGATCAACTGCTCACGTGTGAGTTTCGATTGATATGTAGATTTATACTTCATGACTTGCTTGTCGTTCCATCCAGATCTTTAAATTGCGCTTCCCGTTTTGGATAGCGCTTTTCACTGTATTTAAAGGTATGGATAAGTGTTCACTGATTTCCGTATATGATTTTTGTTCCAGGTAAAACAATTCAATGCATTGGCGCTGATCATCCTTTAAAGATGGAATAGCCATTTCCAACAATTGCAATTGCGTCTCAAGCGCTGTCGTTTCTTCAAGCGATTCGTCCAACGGTTGAGATAATTCGTCAATCATCGTTGTGTTTCCCGGTTTGTGCTTGCGTAAAAACTGAAGGCATTCATTGCGAGTTACTTGATACAACCACGATTTGAAATGTTGAACATCGTGTTTCAATAATTTCGCACTCAATTCTCCGAAAATGCGCATCGTAATATCTTCGGCGTTTTCAACTTGCTTGAGATACTTCATACAACTACCCATTACCAAATGGCCGTAGCGCTCATATAATAAAGGAAGCGTGTAACTGCATCGATCTGTAATGTAAAGATCAATCAGCTCCTTGTCAGACAGTTGTTGGTATTTTCTTCGGTTTCCAAAAAACATTTCACAGTAAAGATGCAACTTCTTCCCGAATTCCATAAATTGCCACTCCTTATATATAGAAGAATGCCAAAAATGAAAAACATAGCAGTATTAACTTCCGGTGGAGATGCTCCTGGAATGAATGCATGCGTGCGTGCAGTAGTAAAAACCTGTTTGTCGAAAGGATTAACTCCCTTTGGTGTCATGGATGGTTATCAAGGAATGATTGAAGGTCGGATAGAAAAGCTGGGTTATGGTGATGTTGATAATATCATCCAGCGAGGTGGTACTGTTTTAGGTACTGCAAGAAGTCAGGAATTTCTAACGGCTGAAGGACGTCAAAAAGCAATAGTTCATTTAAAAGAACAAGCTATCGATGGATTAATCATTGTTGGTGGTGACGGTAGTTTTAAAGGAGCAACCATTTTAGCAGAAGAAATGGAAATTGCTATTATTGGAATACCGGGCACTATAGATAACGACATTGCAGGAACCGACCACACTATTGGTTATGATACCGCTTTAAACACTGTTGTTGAAGCTGTCGATAAGATAAGAGATACCGCCAGTAGTCATCATCGGGTCTTTTTTATTGAAGTAATGGGGCGGAATGCCGGCTTCATTGCGTTGAATGCTGCTTTAGCTTCCGGTGCTGAAGGAGTGTTGATTCCTGAGGAAGTAACTGACATTCCTTTATTGGTTAAGCAAATCAAAGAACAGAATAAAGGAAAGAGAAGTTCCATCATTATTGTTGCTGAAGGCGACGACGGCGGTGGCGCAAAAGAAATAATGGAACAAGTTCGGCCGTTTATGGATGGATACGACTTGCGTTATTCAATACTCGGTCATGTACAGCGCGGTGGAAATCCTTCTGCCTTTGATCGAATTTTAGCTACAAGAATGGGCGGAATGGCGGTTGATTTGTTAATGAAAGGAGAAACCAATCTCATGATTGGCTCGAATGGTGACCGCTTAATCTCACAAACAATCCTCGAGGGGATTAATCATTCAGCAACTCTTGATCTCGAAAAACTGGACCTTTTGAAGGATCTTCTAACAAAAGGATAATTTTCTCAAAAAACTTTCTGTTTGCATTTTACGGTTTATCAGTGAGTTAAGGAATGGTTAAGGTGTAAAGGCAAAAAATAGTTTAGAAAAGGTTTGGAATAGTAAAAAGAGTGGGTATCTTTGCAGCCGCTTAGAACGCTAGGCGCTTTTGTTAGAGAGGGATTGAGGTTAGGGTGTTGAGTTAAGAAGTCAGAAAAAAAGTTTAAGGAAAGCTTGCTTAAATAGAAAAGATGACTACCTTTGCACCCCGCTTAGCATCAAGAGTGGCTCACAAACGAGTGAAGGTTGAATTAAGGGATTATCAAAAAAAAGTTTAAAGTTTTTCACTCAAAGACTTGTTAGAAACGAAAACTTGATTACTTTTGCACCCCGCTTAACAGCGAAACAGGAATCACAGACGAGTGGTTAAGGAAGTTGAAAAGCGAGGAAAAAGAAAGTTTAAAAGTTTTCTCACAAACACTTGTTAGAAACGAAAACTTGATTACTTTTGCAACCCCGAAACAAGCGAGTGAGGGATAAAAAATAGACTTAAAGAGATCAGCGGATTTCAAAAAAAAGTCGAGATGTTCTAAAGAGGATGACACCTTATAGAATGGCAACATTAAGTTC
>JARWZO010000006.1 GCA_029866325.1 Fluviicola sp.
CAAGTGCTCCTCTTCAGCGCTCACTAAACTCAACTCATCAAGACTCAACTCCGAAGAACCCAACAAGGAAACCAATAATCGCTCGTAATGATCCAATAATCGCGAAATTGTCGCAGAACTGAATAAATCCGTTGAGTATTCTAATTTTACACTCAATTGATCTTCTATTTCGACAAAATCAAAGGTTAAATCAAACTTACTAATGACTTTGTTTCCCCCGGAAAACTCATTAATCGTAATATCACCAAGTGTTAATTGTTGTTCTTCCCGTGTAGTTATATCTGTGTTTTGCAGAACAATCAACACATCAAATAACGCATTTCTACTTAGATCACGAGTGAGTTTTAAACTGTCAACCAACTCATCAAAGGGATACATTTGATGCTCATAAGCACCAAGCGTTAATTCCTTAACCCGTTGCAATAAATCGATAAATTTATCGCTTCCTTCAAACTGGGTCCGAAGCGCTAAAGTGTTAACATAAAACCCAATCTGATTGTCTAATACTGCATGATTCCTGCCAGCAATAGGACTACCTACAGTAATATCGGATTGTTGAGTATACTTGTAAAGAAGCACATTCACACTTGCCAGCAAGGTCATGAATAACGTAGCTTCCTGATCGTGACTTATTTTTTTAAGTTTTCCGGTGATGGTAGAATCTATCAGTTTGTGTACCACTTCACCACGATAGGTTTTCACTGCAGACCTTCGATAATCTGTAGGCAATTCCAACACCTGATAAGGAGTAGAAAAGCGTTCCAACCAATAGGCCTTTTGAGCCGATAAAGCCCCCTTTTCTAACTGATTTTGTTGCCAAACCGAAAAATCCTTGTACTGTATTTCCAGTGGTTCTAATGGAGCCGCTTGATTCTTCACAAAAGAATTGTACAACAAGAGCATTTCCTTAATCATCACTTTCATTGACCAACCATCGCTGATAATATGATGCATCACATAACTAAAAAGATAATTATCAGGTTCGGTTTTAATTAGCTTGATTGTTATGAGTGGTCCAACCGATAAATCAAACGATGTTTCAATAGCATCCTGAACAATAGCGCTTAATTGGTCCATCCGGTTGGATTCATTCAAAATACCGGAAAGATCATCATACGGGAGAGTGATATCCAGTGATTGAACGGGAAGAATAAATTGTCTTACTTCATCGCTGTCATCTTCCCTAAAAACGGTTCTTAATATTTCATGACGAGCAATTAGCTCTTTGTATGCACGAGCGAGCGATTCAATGTCTAATTGACCCGAAAAATTATAAAACCCGGGCATATTATAGGCTATATCCGCTTCCTGAAATTGGGAAAGAATCCATAATCTTTTTTGAGAGGATGATAAGGGATAACTAGCTAATAATGGTGCTTTTGTCACTATTGAATCATCATCTTGCTGAGAAGTGTATTTACCCAAAAAATCAATAATAGCTTCTTTATGTACTTTAATCTCCTGAAGAAGTTCTTGATTTATAACTCCCTTGGGAGCTTGAATTTTAAGCTCACCATCGACAACAGCAATTTTTACCCCAAGATTCTTTAATTTGTTTAATAGTAGTTCCATCAAATCGAAAAATTTTCTATGTCATCCATTAAACTTGTCTCTTCATTTGAATTCGGATTCACCCAATGAATCATGTCAATCTCTTTAGCCAATTCAGCAATCGTTGTCTTTATGAAAACGGTTTTAATGGTCATTTTCACATCAAATGTTTCTTTGATTTTCGCAATCAATCGCATCGCCTTCAAACTATGACCTCCCAATTCAAAGAAATCATCCTTGATGCCTATGCGATCCTGACCCAACAATTCCTGCCAAATCAATACCAATTTCTCCTCCGTCGAATTGCTCGCCGCCTCATACAATCGACCACCGGACAATCCCAGGCCCTCAGGAGAAGGAAGCGCCGATTTGTTAATCTTTCCATTGCTCGTAAGCACAAATTCACTCAACTCCACAAAGTGATCCGGAATCATGTAATCGGGTAAAAATGCCTTTAAGTAATCTCGTAAATCCGATAATTGCAGCGTTTCCTCACATTGAAAATACGCCACCAAGCTCTGATCACCACTTGCGTTTAATCGAGACACTACCACAGACTGCTTTATGCTCTCATGGGCCGATAATCGGTTTTCTATCTCGCCCAATTCGATCCGATATCCTCTGATTTTGACCTGATCATCCAAACGTCCTAAGTACTCCAATTCACCTGTATCTGATACCCGAACTTTATCGCCCGTTCGGTAGAGACGATCCCCAGATTTGTATGGATTCGGTAAAAAACGAGCAGATGTCAACAATTCATTGCCCAAATAACCCCGGGAAACACCTAAGCCACCAACATACAGTTCTCCCGATACACCCAAGGGAACCAATTCACCCTGTTGATCCAATACATAGCAGCAAAGGCTCGAAACAGGCACTCCGATATTGCTTTTGTTACTTTCTATTTCCTTGGTAGTAATCTGTTTGTAAGTGACGTGAACCGTTGTTTCGGTAATACCGTACATGTTAATGAGTTCAACTGACGGATATCCTTGATGCCACAAAGCCAGTTTACTCGGTGAAAGTGCTTCACCCCCGAAAATAACATATCGAAGAGCGTGTGCAGCATTCTTTTCCAGTGCAACACTCTGAAGATTGTAAAACGAGGAAGGTGTCTGGTTCAAAACCGTAACGCCCTCCTGAATCAACAAATCAAAGTACGAATCAGGATCTTGGGAGACTACTTTTGGTACAATCACCAACTTGCCGCCAAACAACAAGGCTCCGAAAATTTCCCAAACCGAAAAATCAAATGAGTAAGAATGAAAAAGTGTCCACGTATCAGAAGGTCCGAAATCGAATAAAGATGAAGTACTGTCAAACAAACTAACAACATTCGCATGTTCCACAACAACCCCTTTCGGTTTGCCCGTTGTGCCTGAAGTATAGATCACATAAGCAGGATTTGAGGAAGGGAATTGTACATTCGGATTGCTAACAGATTGTGCAATCAGTATTCTGTTATCATACTGTCTTTTATGTTTTTTTCTTTCAACAACGCTGTTATTCTTATTCACGTTGAGGATAACATCATAACGGAATTTGGTAAGTTCATTTTCAATCGAATGAATTTTCGGTGATGCGTTTACCTCAATAAGGCCAGGTTGATCAATCAGCAGGTCCTCGAAAAAAGATTGAGAAACGAATAAATCTGCAGAGAAATCGGTTTTGGTGACAAATCCTTTTCCTCGATTTTCAGCCTTAAATAATTCCAAATCTGCAATCAGCAATTCTTTTTTATCGCTATCCATAACATCTCCGATAAAAATTCTCCCTGTATCTTTCATCAAAGAAATGGCATCATGGATCACTTTCCGTAGATAGTTGTGTCCATGAAAATGCTGAATAACACTGTTGATGATAACGAGGTCAAATTCGTTTTCATCAATCATCCTAATCTGATCCGCAACAACATTTGCCAGTTTTACATTTGTCAACCCGAGTTCCTGTACCAGGCGACCGGTATTTTCAAGAATGACCGGAGATAAATCTGTTCCGTAAAAAAGGCTTACATGCGGAGCAATTTTACTTAAGGTTAGCCCGGAAGAGCACCCAATTTCCAATACCCGCATTTCTTTTGTGAGAGAATCAGAAAGTTTGCGGTAAGCATTGAGAGCGTATTCTTCCATTTCTGCGGCGGGAATCGCTACACCGGTATAACTGCTTAACCACCCTCCACCGGTGATGGAATCAATGGCTCTTTCACCAACATGATCCCACAATTCCTGGCTCATCATTATATTATGTTCCTGTTCTTCCTCCAGATAAACATCAGAACTGTCAACACACAAATAACTCTCAAGAGAAGGACAAGCCCATTGCAATCTGTTTACCGTTTCAAGACCTTTTTTTTCAATGAGCAGTACCCTGGCAGAGGTATCATTCACAGCAAATTTTAAGCGATCTTCAGGAAGATTTGTTTCTAAAGGAACATACATCCCTCCCGCCTTTAAGGTTCCAAGTATTGCAGCAATCGTTTCTATTTTTCGATCTATCAGAATCCCCACAGGTTCTCCCTTTAATAACTGGATTTCCGTTAGCAAAAAATGACTGATTCTATTCGCAAGGGTATTTAATTCAGCGTAAGTGATAGAACTGTTTTCAACGACCAGGGCCATGGCATTTGGCGTATTGAGTGCTTGTCCTTCAAACAAATCAACCAGTGTCTTATCAATTGGCAAAGTGGTGTTACCCGATCCTAACGACTGAAGTATCTGTGCCTTTTCAGCCGCAGCTATGTAGTCAATTTCAGCCAGTTTGACCTCGGGATTCTTTACTACTCCCCGCAACAAATTTTCTAAATGAATAAACAGTCGTTCGATGGTTGACCTTTTAAAAAGGGTTGTATTGAACTCTATGTGAGCGTAAAGTTCTTCACCAACCTCTTTGAAATCAAATCGCAAATCAAACAAACTAACCTTTCGCTCCTGTTCTTCAAAATGACTAATTTGAAGTCCATCCGGCAACGTTGCAACATCTTTTGGAGACAGCTCCGTATTTTGAAGCACAACAACAACGTCAAACAAAGGATTCCTGCTCGCATCACCTATATGATATACTTCACTAACCAACTCATCAAACGGATAAAATTGATGTTCATACGCCTCTAACGTCAATGTTTTGACACGATCCATTAATTGAATGAAAGAATCGTCAGCATCAAATTCAGTTCTTAAAGCAAGCGTGTTAACGTAAAATCCGATTTGGTTTTCAAGTTCAACTTTGTCTCTTCCGGCAATCGGACTTCCGATCGTTATATCCGTTTGGTTCGTATATTTATAGAGGAGCGCATTAATACTTGAAAGGAGCCCCATAAACAAGGTTCCTCCCCCCATGTGAGCAAGTTTTCTGAGACCTTCAGTGATGTCTTTATCAAACACACCTGTTATTACCTCTCCGTCATATTTCTTAAACACCGGCCGTTCAAAATCATACGGAAGTTCAAGAATTGATGAATCACGCTCAAATTTATTGAGCCAATATTGTTTGTGTGATCTCAATTCGGGATTCATCAATTGCTGCTGCTGCCAGGATGCATAATCCTTGTATTGAATAGTGAGCGGGAGCAATGGTGATGGCATTTTATTGGAAAAAGCAATATAGAGCTGCATTAATTCTTTCATCAATATCTCCATCGACCAACCATCACTGATTATGTGATGCATGACATAATTGAGAACAAATTCCTCGTCTTGCAACCGTATCAATTTCACTTGTAACAAATTTCCAACAGACAAATCGAAGGTGGCGTTGGCTTCTTTAAAAAGGATGGAATGCAGTCGTTTTTTTTGATCAGAGGTAGTACGAAGATCCTCATGGGTGAGTTTAAAATCAATTTCATCTACCGATCGAATAAACTGTCGGACTTCACCGCTTTCATTTTCTTTAAAACAGGTACGGAAAATCTCATGTCGCCTGAACATTTCTTTCACAGCTTTTTCAAGCAAAGAAACATCCAGTTTACCAGAAAAGACATACGTTCCGGGCATATTGTAAGCTATGTTTGCTGCATCAAACTGACACAAGGTCCATAACCTCCTTTGCGATGATGACAATGGATAGTTTTCAGCCAACGGAACAGGCTGAATGGCAGCGTAACGGGAATTCAGATGAAGTGTCTTTAGATATAGAATCACTTGCTCTTTATTCTCTTTTAATTCCTGAATTAAATTCTTATCAGGCCCGGCTCCATCAAATCGCAATAGCAGTTCAGTACCTGACAATGAGATATGAATGTTGTTCTCCTTAAGTTTATTCAGTAACTCTTTAACCATATTAATATCTTTTCAGAACACTAATTCATCAAATTCTCATTTCATTGTCAGCATCCACTTCTGTTTCGAGCCAAATAATACGTTCAACAAGCAAAGACATTTTTTCGACTGTAGAATTTTCAAATAAATCTGTCAATTCCAGTCGGACGTTGAATTTTTTAAACGTATTACTCAATAAGCGCATTGCTTTTAAACTATGCCCGCCCAACTCAAAGAAATCATGCAGTACGCCTATATTTTCTACACCCAGTACTTCTTCCCAAATAGCTATTAAAGTGCTTTCGGTTTCACTTCTTGGAGCCATGTATTCAACACCCGTCAAAATATCTGATCCTTCCGGATCGGGTAATGCTTTTCGGTCCAATTTCCCATTGGGGTTAAGAGGAAATGATTCTCGTTCTATCAAGAAATCAGGAATCATATACTCTGGCAAACACGTTTTTAAATACTGCCTTAATTCTGCGATACTACATTTTTCATTGCTGAGAAAATAGGCAACTAAATTACTTTCACCGTTAGTTTGTTGCTTGGCCAACACTACAGATGCTTTGATTTTTTTGTAGCGCAAAATGGCTGCTTCAATTTCTCCCAATTCAATTCGGAATCCTCTAATTTTAACCTGATGATCTTTTCTTCCGAGGTATTCTACCGTTCCATCAGAAAGCCATTTTCCAAAATCTCCGGTTTTATAAATGCGTTCATTTTCCAAAAACGGATTGTCAATAAACTGACTTTTGGTTAATTCGGGTTTATTTAAGTATCCTTTAGCCAGCCCTAGTCCGCCAATATATATCTCACCAACACAACCGATCGGTACAATTTGCAATTGCTCATTCAAAATATAAATTTGGGTATTGGCAATTGGCTTTCCGATAGGAATTTTCCTGTCATTTTTGGAGGCAGTGAAATGGGTTACATCAATAGAAGCTTCAGTTGGTCCGTATAAATTATGAATAGGAATCGTTAAATGCTCATACCAATTAGAAACCGTTTCAGCCGACAATGCTTCTCCGCTAGTTATAACAAGTCTTAATTCCTTCATTTGTTCAGCACTCATTTCTTTTTCAAAGAGATGAGACATGAAGGTAGTGAGCATACTAGGAACGAAATGTAAACAGGTAGCCCCATTTTTTTCGATTAATTGAAGAATCCTATCAGGCGAAGCTACATCTTCTTTTTCGCAGAGCACCATTTTTGTTCCCCAGCAAAGCGGCATGAAAATTTCCCATACCGAAACGTCGAATGTAAAAGTGGTTTTTTGAAAAATCACATCTTTAGACGTAAAGTCATACTGTTCCCACATCCATTGAATACGATTTACAACACCATCATGCCGAAGCATACAACCCTTCGGATTACCAGTTGACCCGGAAGTATAAATAACATACGCCAAATCATCAGCTCCTATTAAGGATGCCGGATTTTTTGCGTCAAATTGATCCTGGATTTTCAGGAACTTATCTACATGTTCCTGGTCAATCGTTAAACCAAGCTGCGCATCTTCCTGAATGTAATTGATTCGATCTTGCGGATACGACGGGTCAATCGGGACATACGCATTTCCCGTCTTTAAAACAGCTAAAAGCACTATAATTAGCCATTGACTACGCTCTAACTTAACTCCAATGAAACCTTTTGGATTCACCTGATGGTATTCTTTCAAATAAGCCGAAAACTTATTCGCCAGTTGATTTACTTGCTCGAAACTTAATTCGAGTTGTCCAAATTTCAAGGCAATCGCATCCGGAGATCGTTGAACTTGCTCTTCAAACAAATCAACCAGTGTTTTATTTTTATTCGGAAAAACCACCAGGGTATCATTGAAATCCTCCAAAATGAGCTTTTTCTCTTCACTGCATAACAGATTAAGCGTGCCAATAGGTTGTTGTGGATTCTTTACTACTTCCTTGAAAAGCTGTTCGAAATGTTCACCTAATTGAGCTATAAACGGCTGTTCATAAAGCATCTCATTGTACTCAAGGGTTAATTGCAGTTGATCCTCAAGTTCTTCAAATATGAACGAAATATCAAATTTGCTGATTTCATCATCCGTAATCGGATACTTACCAATCTCAATATTTACCAGATTACCCTTTTCTATGCCGCCACTTGCTATGGCTGTGTTTTGCAATACCACCAATACATCAAATAGCGCATTTCTACTTATGTCGCGTTTCAACGAAAGCTCATTTACCAGTTCATCAAACGGATAAATCTGATGTTGGTAAGCACCCAAAGTGACTTCCCGAACTTTAGCTAACAAATCAATAAAGCTATCTTCTTCAGAAAAGCGGGTTCGAAGGCAAAGTGTATTTAAGTATAAGCCAATCTGGTTTTCCAGATCAGGATGCTGACGCCCAGCAATGGGGCTTCCAAGAATAATATCCGTTTGGTTGCAATACTTGAATAAGAGCGCATTCACGCCAGCAATCAGGTTCATAAACAACGTGGCATTCTGATCGCCAGATAACTTTTTAAGCTGTTGAAACAATTGGTTTCCGATTACTTTTCGGTGTTTTTTTCCGTTGAATGTTTGAACAGCTGGCCGCGGATTCAACAGGGGCATATCCAACAAGGGTAATTCACCTGAAAAACAATTTAACCAGTAATTTTTGTGTTCCGCCAATTGAATTCCCGACAACTGTTCTTGTTGCCAGGCTGCGTAATCTTTGTATTGGATCGTAAGGTTTGGCAGTGGGTTGTCTTTGCCCGAAACATAAGCATGGTACAATACAAATAGTTCTTTCATCAACAATTCCATTGACCAACCGTCGCTAATAATATGGTGCATGGTAAACAGCAGTACATATTGCTGATCTGCTGTTTGAACCAAATCAGCTCTTAATAACGGGCCGTTTGCCAAATCGAATGGAGTCTCTACTTGTTGTTTAAAAAGTGCCTGAATCGATTCATTTTGTTGAAGTGTTGATCTGATATCATGTAACGGAAAACTAAACTCGTAAGTGGTTACTTCCAGCACTTTTTGTCTAATTTCACCTGAATCATTCAGACGGAAAACCGTTCGCAATATTTCATGGCGATCAATAATCTTAGAGAAAGACCGTGTAAGTGCACCAACATCCAATTGACCACTTAACCCGAATGCTCCGTTCATGGTGTAGGCTAAATTAATGGCCGGGAATTGGCATAATATCCATAATCGTTCCTGAGAGCGGGATAATTGATAGCTTTCTTGTTCGGGAATTTTTCCGATGGATGAGAAAAACTCTTGCGAACCAACCTGTTTTTTCAAATAAGCAATAATCGCCGCTTTGTTCTCTTTGAGTAACTCGAGCAAATTGGCTGGTATTTCAGGTTCGTCTGAGCTAACCCGCAAGTTTTCTCCGTCCAAAGAAATATCAATTTGGCTAATTCTTAGCGTACTTAAAAGATCACTTATACTCATAGATGCTTTTTTCAACTTCAAGGATTATATAATCGATTGGTATTTTTTTTCACTTTTTTTATTCAACCAAATTGTTTCATCAATCAATTTCGCCACCGATTCGATGCTTGGGTGCTCAAAAAAATCATTCAGGCTTAATTCGATACCATACTGTTTTTGAATTCGTTTAAGAATGACCATTGCTTTTAATGAATCACCGCCCAATTCGAAAAAATCATCCTGAATTCCAATTTGGTCAATCCCAAAAAAATTAACGAATAACTCCTGAAGCGTTTTTTCACTCTCCGAAGTGGCTTCAACGAATGGTGTATTCAATGTGGGGCGCTCCATTTTAAGATTCGGAATATAGTCTTGTTCTAAACCCAGGTCGAATGCAGCCTCCATATTTTCGAAAAAAGCATCATACTCGCGTTTCGATTTCAGGAAATCTCTTGTGGAAATAATGGTCGTAGGAATTTTCATGTACAAGGCACCAAGTAAAACACGTATTGCCTCAACATTTGTTATCCCATGAACAAGTTGATTTCTATGAATGGCATGATCGTGTGCTGAATTACTTGCCATTCCCGATTCTTTTAACGTATCCCATTCTATACTTATAATGGGATAAAAAACAGTCCCTGCTTCGGCAACCGCATCCTGAAAAAGATTTGCTCCGATATAGGCTACCTGCCCTAAGAAAGGTAAAGACGCATTTTGAGAAGAACAATTCACAAAAAAATCGAGTTGTCGGTTTCCAAGCAATCGAATTAAAACTTCCGTTCCTTTCACTTTAGGATTGAACACTGCCAAATCATCTTCCTGTTTACGCCGAAGAATTATACCGCCATAGTCGGCAACCCCAGCGGTATGAATGACACCATGTATCGATCCGAAACGTTTTTCACCCAATAGAATTGCTTCGGATACAGCCACTTCATCTCCAATATCCATCTGGAAAAAAGCGACTTCAGCGCCTAGCTTTTCAAGTGTTTCTTTAACGGTTGCTGAGGCAGCACTTCTTCCTATCAGAATGAGTTTTGCATTGTATTCCGAAGCCAGATAAGTAGCAAAAATGTGCCCCATTCCACCAGATGCACCTGTGATGATATAACAGCCTCCTTTTCGAAGATCGGTAGTGATATCTGGCGTTGTTGTCTCTAGTTTTTCAAATGACTTAAGGTACTTGTTTTTTCCTCTCAGCGCAATTTCAGCGCAATCAGAATCGTAGTTCAACTCTTTCCACAATGAACTCATTGTGTTTTCAGAATCGTCTGAAATATCTATTGCCCGACATTTTATGGTTGAAAACTCAAGCGGAATAGTTTTTATTGCCCCCAAATCAATTGCTTTTGAAGGATGAATAAAATCCAAATCATGTACTTTATACCAGCCATTGGCAACCACCTCTAACTGCAATGTTTCCGATGGAAAATTCATTGAATAATGGCGGGCAAAATTCACTAGTGAATGATAAACCGATACTTCAAGCGCTTCTTTAGCAAACACCTGATTCGTAAAATCCCAAAGATGGATTGCAATTTGGGGAATTACTCCTGTGTGTTTGATTTCTTTTATTAATCGTTCAATATCTCCATCCTGTTTCGGATCTAATACATAAGAAAGAGCATCTTTTTTGTCAAAGGAATTTCCCCGATCCACTGTGATTACTTTGTTCTCGGCATCTGTTAATCGTTGAACCAGGTAAGCAGACAAAGGGGTGCCTTCTGAAAAAACAAGCACTGTTTTATCGTTGATCTCCTCCTTCTTACCTCTGTGCCAAAGCCCAGTTTTCCATGAAATTCGATAAAACCAATCGTCAATATTCGCTTGCTTTTCATTGTTGACCCCAGCTTCATTTCCATGAAGTAACTTATAAGAGTTTACCTCAGACGGGTATTCAATTAATTCAAAAGAATAAGTTGGTAATGAGATTCTTCTTCGTGTTTCGTTTTGGTGATACATGTTCCAATCAATCACGACGCCGGCACTCCAAAGTCTCCCAATGCGATTGGTAAAGTATTTAGTATCATCTTCCTTTTCTTTGATCGTTCTTATAAGATTGATCACAGGGTAAGATGATTTACCAAAGTGCTGTTTTACCAAACTACTCAAGGAGTGTCCAGCACCAACTTCAACAAAAACCAAGTCTTCCTCCAGGGACAATAATGTTTCAATTCCTTTTGAAAACTGAACCGTTTCCCGGAGGTGTCTTACCCAATAATCGGCAGATGTAGCCTCTGAAGCTTTGATAAAGTTGCCCGTAAGATTGGAAATAAACGGTTTCTTTAGTGCATTCAGCCTCACACTTTCAACCACTGTTCTATATGATTCAAGTATTGAATCTTGCATCGAAGAGTGAAAAGCGTGCGAGGTATGCAATTGAACATACGGAATCGAGTTGTCCTTCAATTGTGTCGATAACAATTCTATCGCTTCCCGATCTCCCGAAAGAACCAATTGCTCAGGGCCATTGATTCCTGCCAGTGAAACACGATCATTCAAGTACTCTTTGATTTGAGAAACTGTGGCCGAAACGCTCAACATTACTCCAGGTGCCAATGAATACATTAATTCTCCCCGTTTCAAAACCAATCGAATCCCGTCTTCAAAACTGAAAACACCATCCAAACAAGCTGCTACATATTCACCGATACTATGACCAATCATGTATTGAGGGGTCACTCCGTAAGAAATCAGTAATTGAGAAAGCGAATACTCCGTCAAAAAGATCAATGCTTGAGCGTATCGTGTTTGGTTGATGGTCGAATCTGCTGATGTTTCAGAAAAAAGAATCGATTTGAAATCCTCTCCCGTTATAGAATGGATCAGCTCAAAGCCTTTGTCCATCTCTGACCGGAAAAAAAAATCCGAGTCATAAAGGCCTTTGCCCATGTTCAAATACTGCGAACCCTGGCCTGAAAACAAAAATACGACAGACTTCGTTCCCTCCTTGAACGGAGATGAATCAGTCGCTTGAGATGTGTCCAAAAGTGAAAGAAGTTCAGCACGATTCTCAAATACAAATGATTTGCGGTAACGGAAATGTTTGCGGCCAACATGATACGTATAGGCCATGTCGTCGAGTTGAATTTCTTCATTCGACTTCAAAAATCCTGAAAGTTTTTCCAAATAGCGTTCTAACGAAGCGTTCGTTTTTGCCGATAAAGTCACCAATTTATACTGTCTTTCTGACTTGGTGGCAACTTGTTTGGGTGCTTCTTCAAGAATGATGTGTGCATTGGTTCCACCAACACCAAACGAACTAACGCCTGCACGCAAAGGTTGTTCGTTTTCAGATTTCCAGTCACAAAGCGAAGCATTCACATGAAACGGTCCGCCCGAAAAATTAATTTCATCAGATGCAGTGTGATAATGCAGGCTTGCAGGAATCTTGCGATGTTTCAAACTCAATGTTGTCTTGATCAATCCTGCTACACCCGCCGCAATATCCAAATGGCCGATGTTTGATTTTACAGAACCGATCGCACAAGAATGGTCGACATTTCTTTTAAAAGCTATATTCAAGGCTTCAACCTCTATTGAATCACCTAGTTTTGTAGCTGTACCGTGGGTTTCGATATACGAAATAGATTCAGGTTCAACTTTGGCGAATTTCTGTGCCATTCGAATACAATCAACTTGGCCTTCAATACTTGGAGCCGTATAGCCTACCTTTCTCTTACCATCGTTGTTTACGGCACTTCCTTTTATGACTGCATAAATATTGTCACCATCTTTGATTGCATCAGCCAATCGTTTTAGCACTACGATACCAACACCTTCTCCATCAACCGTTCCGGAAGAGGCCTGATCAAAGGGTCTACAATGACCATCTTGGGAAAAGATACTCCCAGGCTGATAAACATAACCCTTGCTTTGATAAGTTGAAAGAGCAATTCCACCTGCCAAGGCCATTTTTGTTTCTCCAAACACAAGCGCTTTACAGGCTGTATGAATGGCAACAAGTGAAGTTGAGCAAGCGGTATTGATAGAAATTGAAGGGCCTTTTAAATCCAGTTTATACGAGATCAGACTCGTCAGATAATCCTTATCGTTGATCTTGGCAAGATAAAAATCATTGACACTTTGCTGCACATTGGTTAGTTTGGAATAAACCTTCCAATTCAAATCATCATTGGCTCCGGCATAAACTCCAATTGGTAATTTTGTTTGATCCGGATCATATCCCGCATCTTCCAATGCTTCCCAGGCGCATTCATGGAAAATACGATGTACAGGGTTTAGTAAGTGCGCTTCACTTGGCGTATAATCGAAGAAATGAGAATCAAACCGGTTTTTATGTTGTAAATCGTAAGCTATATTAACGTAATCAGGATCGGATAGAATAGCTTGAGGCATTCCGGCTTTCTGTAATTCTTCTACTGAAAGCGTGCGAGATGATTCAACTCCATTGATGAGGTTATTCCAATGACTTCTCCAATCATCAGCACCACCAACCCGACAAGCCACACCAATAATTGCAACTTCAAAACCAGTATATGGTTGATTACTCATCTTCATCTGTGTTTAAAAGTGTAAAAGCACTTTCCATCGTGCTAAAAAGATCATTAATCGTTTCGTTCGGTTTTTCTTCTTCAGTTATGCTATCACTTCCAATGTATTCGGATAAAGCACTGATATTGGGGAGTCCGAAAGCCACCAATAGTGTAATCTCTTTTTCAAACCCCTTATTGACCGCGTTCAGCATTTTGATAAGGGTAATGGAGTTGCCACCCAAATCAAAAAAGTTGTCTTTTACGCCAATTTTTTCCTTTGGAAAACCGAGTATTTGACTCCAAATTTTAGTTAATTCAGCTTCAACAGCATTATTAGGAGCGACATATTTTTCGACAGTCGCCGTTTCCGTTTCACCTTGCAGGAGAAGTGCCTTTTTATTGATTTTACCATTGGCTGTAAGCGGGATTTCATTCACAAGAATAACATGATTCGGAATCATATAATTCGGAAGTTTGGCAGCCAAATATGTCCGCACGGTTGAAGCATCGAAAGCATCATCAGAAACAACAAGATATGCAATCAATTGTTGGTCATCAGATGCAGTGATTCTTACGGCAACAACAGCATCATTAATTGCCGGATGTTGTTTCAAAATATGTTCAATCTCACCCAATTCGATGCGGTAGCCATTCACCTTGACCTGATCATCAATTCGTCCAATCAGATCCAGCTCTCCGTTTGGAAGCCATTTTGCAATATCACCGGTTTTATATATCCTACTTTCAAATCCTGTTTCAAACGTATGGGTAACAAAACGTTCATTTGTCAATTCCGGATCATTAAAATAACCACGGGCCAGACCATTACCGCCAATATAAAGCTCTCCCGGAATGCCAATCGGGCAAAGGTTCTTGTTAGAATCAAGAATATATACCTGAGTGTTAAGGATTGGTTTTCCAATGGTTAAATCAGCGTTTAGATCTATTGTTTTACTACACGACCAGATGGTTGTTTCCGTAGGTCCGTACATATTGTAGAGTGTAGCATCTGTTTTAGAAGCCAATTTACCGATCAAACTTGCAGGTAATTTTTCGCCCCCGATCAGAAGGTGTTTTAATGATTTCAGCAGTAATTGAGAATTCGGATCTTCGATCAACGCACTCAAATAAGAAGGTGTAATCTGCAGCGCTGTAATATCAGGTGGGTTCGAATCGTTTTCAGTCGCTTTAACTGTAAATTGCTTTCTGAAATTATTCAATTCATTGAGTCCTTCAAAGACTGTATCATCCGGAATTCCAAAGTCAATCAAACAAGCAATCTCTGTGACCCCAATGATATGTAATTTTTCAACCGTTTCCCGGCAACTTTCATGGGTCCCCATCAACGCAGAGGTTTCCCAATATCTGTCAAAAGCAAGTTCGAGCAAAGAATCAAGTTGTCCGGCACTCAAATCTTTCAAATCTAGTTTCGGATCGTTCGTCAGATTACTTAACAAACTTGCACTGGAACTTAAATACTCTTTGAAAGGTTCCCTAACAGTTTTTTTTACCACTTCCAAATCCGATCCGATGTATGTGTGTAGCATCAATGCGACTTTTGCTTTACTTACATCGTGTCCGTTTTCTATTAATGCTGTTTTATAAAGCTTAATATTTTTCTCGAGCACCTCTATTTCCTGACCAAGTAGATGCGTTAGAATATTTGCACCGATTCTTCCTGCATTTATAAATGTTTCCGGATGTCCACCTGCTGTAACACTTATTGAAAGTTCATCCTGAATCGGTTTGGGGTAGATTCGAGTTTCCTTTTCTTGTTTTGCCCCATTTAACCGAACAAGTCCTTCACCTTTCCAAAGGGCTTTGAGCTCTTCGATCTGTTGAAACATGATGCGTTGTCGTTCTACATAATTTTCGGGCATCAAAACAAAATCATCTACATGCCATCCCGATGCTATTGATAAAGCGACTCTGCCATTTGAAAGATTATCAACAACTGACCATTCTTCAGCCACACGTACTACATCATGCAATGGTAAAACCACACTTCCCGATCGAATTTCAAGTCGTTTTGTGGTGGCTGCCAACGCGGCTCCGATTACGGCAGGATTCGGAAATATCCCTCCAAATTCGTGAAAATGACGTTCAGGAGTCCACACCGCAGTAAAATCATTGTTATCAGCAAACTCAACCGACTTTAACAATAACCCGTATTTGTTCTCACTATTAGTTGTCTGACTCGAAAAATAAAACAAGCTGAAATCCATGACAACAGGTTCACCATTCAAATTTCTATCAAAGCTTGTTAGTTGTTGTTCATTACGGATGGTAACAGCCACACCTTTAGATAAGGTCCAAAATAATTCAAGTATAGAAATATCAAAAGAGATGGAGGTAACGGCTAAAAAATGATCTTTTGGGGTTAACGGAACAATTTCATCTAATGCATGAACAAAATTGAACAAACTACGATGTTCAATCATCACACCTTTAGGAGTTCCGGTTGACCCTGAAGTATAAATCATGTATGCCAGTTGACCGGGCAAAATCGGCGTTAAAACAGCATTCACTCCTTCGTTAAAAATCTCCGCCCGATCTTTTTCTAAACGGATATACCGAACAGGCTCATTGACGTTCATTTTGGTGAAACCAATTTCATCACAGACAACAAAAGAAGCTTTCGTGTTTTCTAAGATGAAGGCGATTCTTTCTTCCGGATAATCAGGATCAATTGGCACATAAGCTGCTCCGGCTTTTAAGATGCCCATCAAACCTACTACCATATCAATACTTCGCCTAGTGCAAATCGGGATCAGCGTTTCCGGCTGAACTCCTTGCTTTTTTAAATAGCAGGCAAGCCTGGTGCTTCGGTAATCCAGATCTTCGAAAGTCAGCTTTTCGCCTCTACACCTTACTGCAACAGCTTCCGGTGTTTGCAGCGTTTGATCTCTTAATAGGTCAATAATCGTTTTCTCCGGTAATGCAACAGCGGAAGGATTAAAGTCAATCATTAAGGTCTTTCGCTCGTCTTTAGTAAGAAAATCGGCGTCGCATAAACGAATTTCAGGATTTGCTATAATTTCCCGAAACAACTGTTCCAAATGACCTAACATTCGTCGGGCCCGATCTGTAGTATATTGATTGGTATCGTATTCCAAACTTACCTGTAAATCCCGGTCGCTTTCGGTAAACGTAAATGTCAGATCATATTTGCTAAATACGCCTTCTCCATCCTGGTAGGGATGAATCACCAAATCATTCGGTAATTGAATCGAACCGGTGTTTGAAGTATGACCGGTATTTTGTAAAATGACACTAACATCAAACAACGGATTTCTACTTATATCCCGTTTTAGAGGTAGATTTCCAATTAGTTCATCAAACGGATACGACTGATGTTCGTATGCAAAAAGCAGTTCTTTTTTGACCAGATCAAACAACTCGATAAAACTTGCATCTGCCTCAAACTGCGCCCTTATTGGCAAGAGATTGACATAAAATCCGATTTGCGGTTCTAAGTCTACAAGAGATCTGCCTGCAACAGGAGTTCCGAGAATAATATCTGTCTGATTACTATATCGGAATAACAGCGCATTAACACCTGCCAAAAGCGACATAAACATCGTTCCGTTGCGTGCAAAAGCAATTTTTTTAAGCCCTTCCGAAACGGAGGAATCAATGACGATTGTCAGTATTTTGCCCGCATAATTTTTGATTGCCGGACGCATAAAATCAGTAGGCAGTTCCAAAACCGGCAGTTCCCCCCTAAAGCGGTTTAACCAATATTCTTTTGATTGAGCTAGTTTTCCGCTTTTCAATTGAGATTGTTGCCAATAGGCATAATCTTTGTACTGTATATTGAGTGGTTTCAGCGGATTTTCACCCTTCTTACAAAAGGAGGTATAAAGTGTGAATAATTCCTGGAACAATCGTTCCATCGACCAACCATCACTAATGATATGGTGAATGACAAAGCAGAAAAAATGCTGATCCGGGGCCGTTTGAATTAACTTTATTCTTAATAAAGGACCTTCAGACAAATCAAATGCTTGTGTGATCTGCTGGTAAATATGTTGGTGTAAAACTTCTTCACTATTTTCATCTTGAAGATTCAGATAATCTATGTCAATTGAAAAAACCTCATCCTCCAATACATATTGAAAAATATCGTCAGAAGCATCTTGCCTGAAAACGGTTCTTAATATTTCATGCCTGCTCACTAAAACTTTAAATGATTTTTCAAGGGCTTTCAGATCCAACGTACCTTCAAACCGATAGAAAACCGGAATGTTGTATGCCAAATTCCCTTCTTCTATTCTGCTAATAATCCAAAGTCTTCGTTGGGAAGATGAAAGCTCATAACCATCTGAAACGGGAACAGGTTTTATCGTTCTTTCTTCCTGACCGGTGGTTTGCTCAAAGCTGTTTTGTTTCAAAAACTCCTCGAGCTCTGCCTTTTTCTCTCTGATTTCATTCAGTAATTCAGAATCAATTTCAGTTGTCGCTGCCATTACCTTCAGGCGACCGTCTACAATCTCTAACAAGATATGGGCAGCGCTCACCCTTTTTAATAAGTTCAGCATGTTTTCTTATCAGTTTTAAAAAGGATAAAATTGATCAAAAAACGTTCGCAGGTTTTAACGGATTTATTTTGAGAGTAAGCAATTTTCGGTTGTTTCAAGAGTTTGTCTTTTTTACTTCAATGAATCGGTTATATTTTCAATCACTCAAAGGTAAAAAATTCTTAGATTCAATCAATAGTTAAGTCAAATTCAGATTTCACTTCAGGCCGTTATTAAATAATTAGCAATGGCTAAGAATCAACCCCCGTAAGCACTCATAAACATGCACTTACTATGGCAAAAATTAAACCGTCAATTGTAAGAGAGGACTAATTAATTCTTTTAATTTTGCCTCGGACTAAAACTATTCCTGAATATGGACTATCAAAATAATACAGAACCACTTTTAGAACAAGTAGAGCAGGAATATGATAGTTATAATTTAGAAGATCATCAAACATGGGAAGTTCTTTGTCAAAACCAAATTGATTACATTCAAAAAAGTGCGTCTCAGGAATTTCTGGATGGCTTTTCAAAACTTGATCTTGATCGAACGAATATCGCAAAGATTGAAGAGTTAAGCCGTAATTTGGAATCTGTTTCCGGCTGGACTTTGGTACCTGTAACAGGATTATTACCCAATAGGGATTTTTTCTATTTATTGATCAACAAAAAATATCCTGTCACAATACATATTCGAAAACCTTATGAAATCAATTTCAGTGAACAACCTGATATTTTTCATGATGTTTGCGGGCATTTACCGTTATTGACAAATGAAAAATTCACCCGTTTTCTCACAGCCTATTGTATTGTTGCGCTCAAGTATATTCACAATGAAAAGGCGCTTGATTTATTGGGGAAATTATACTGGTATACCTATGAGACAGGGTTGATTAAAAAAGATGGGGCTTATTTCCCGTATGGAGGTGCCATTATTACTTCTTCAGAAGAAATAGAAAATTTCAACCGTTCTGAAATACCGAAACATACGTTCGATCTTCAGCACATTTTTCGTTCGGAATTTAGCCCTTACAGTTTACAAAAAGAGTACTTTGTCATTGAATCGTTTGATGATCTTTTTAACTGTATTGACGAAATAGAACCTACGTTGATTAACTACCTGAGAATTGTCAATGATGAACTTTTGATTGACGATTATTCATTAAACGAAACAATCGGACCACAGTTTAGAGATGTCATCGGTTTCCTCAATGATATGCAATACAAGTATCCTGAAGCCATTTCTTTTGTTTCAGGCCAGCCGGATGAAACATTTTTTCAAATAGATACACAGTTATCAAGTATTGAATATTATGTGGATTATCTTATGCGTTCAACCGGTAAATCGAGAGAAGCGGTTTTGAATAAAATTGGCCAATACAGTAAAACCAAAGGTATTGTCAACGATATTCTTGCAAATCATCTGAGTAAGGAAGAAAACATTAAAATCAATGGTGAACAAATTTTGATTACAGTTGGCGCTCAGGAAGCATTTGCTGTTATTGTGACCACACTTTGTAATCGAGAAAACGATGAGATTCTAATTGAAGACCCAAGCTACATTGGTTTAAGTTCGTATGCTCACGTTTTTGGGTATTCTATCAATGGTGTACAAACAGATGATGAGGGAATTGAAACAGAGAAATTGGAAGACACCATTCTCGAGAGAGAAGCTTTAGGAAAAAAAGTAAAGCTGGTTTATGTTATTCCCGATTATCAAAATCCTTCGGGTTTTTCAATGTCCATACTTCGTCGTCAGAAATTACTGGATTTGGCTAAGCAATACAACTTTTTCATCGTTGAAGACAGCGTTTATAATAGCTTTACTTACTTGCAAAAAAAGAATCCAACGCTGAAATCCTTAGACCGGTTTAATCGTGTAATCTATGTCGGTTCTTTCTCAAAATCATTGTTCCCGGGCTTGCGAATAGGAATGATTGTTGCCAACCAACAGTTAAAAGGTGCAGATGGAAATACAATCGATCTCATTGACCAAATGGCTAAAGTCAAAGTACAACTAACCAACAATACTTCTACTATTAGTCAGGCTATTTTAGGCGGCGTTTTACTCAGCCATCAAGGCAGTCTCAACGAATGGAATCAACCCAAATTTGATAGCTATAAAAATAAACGAGATTGCATTTTAAATAACCTAGACAAACATATTGGAAAATTTAAACATGAGTGGGCTAAAGATATTAGCTGGAACAAACCGGATGGAGGGTTTTTCATTAAAATGAATTTGCCCTTTGAGGTGGATGACACCTCGGTGGCAGAATGTGCTTCGGGGTTCAATATTATTATTTGTCCCATGCGTTATTTTTATTTAAACGATGGTGGTGAAAAAGAAATCAGAATCACCTTTTCAAACCTTTCGATCGATAAGATTGATGAAGGTATAAAACAATTGGCCTTATACTTGAAATCCAACATTAATCACAACAATTATTCAGTATGAAACTTAGTGAAGATCAACTAAATGACTATAAAAAAAACGGTTTTCTTTTCATAGAGAATGTCTTCAGTGAAAAAGAAATATCGACTCTTTTAACTGAAATGGAACGCGTTATAGAAGAAGATTCTCCACGTAAGATTTTAGAAAAAAACGGACAAGTTCGTTCATTTTTTGCTCCGGAGTTGTCGAGCCCACTATTTGAAAATGTGGTGCGTCTCGACAGGTTGGTGAGCCCATCCCGGCAATTAATAGGAAGTTCTATCTATAAACACCAAACCAAACTCAATACAAAACACGCCATTGTTGGCGATTGGTGGGATTGGCATCAGGATTATACTTATTGGAAAAAGGAAGATGGAATGCCGTCTTCGGATGTATTAACTGCAATGATTTATTTAAACGATGTAAATGAGTTCAACGGGCCGCTTTTTGTAATTCCTGGTTCTCACACCATCGGTACGGTTGATGCAACATTTCGCGATAAACCTGAAGATAACGATGAATGGTTTGAAGAATATCAAACCAGTACTACCTATATGTCAGCACTTACTGCCGATTTAAAATACACCATTCCGGAAAACCTTCTTGCAGATTGGATTACGAAAAAGGGATTGATTTCTATGAAAGGTAAAGCGGGATCTGTCTTGTTTTTTCATGGAAATTTATTTCATGCTTCAACCAACAACCTTTCTCCCTGGAACAGGCATACTTTTTTAATCACGTACAACAGTACCAATAATTCGCTCCCCGACACACCTAATCCAAGACCCGAATTTATTTCAAGTAGAGATTTTAGTGCGATTGAATGCACTGAAAAAGATTTTATTCTTCCATAAGTCTTTATTTGGAAATAAAGCGCATTAACGATTCGAGTGGTCCTCTTTTGAAGAACCGGCTATATATTGTGCTGAAAGCAAGACAAATTGCATAAAACACTCCAACGTAAAGCATAATTTTTTCTGAAGAGATTGTTTTTCCAACAGGATAATAACCGGTGTACTGAATACCTGTTAAGAAGGATAACAAAAGCATCCCGACCGTTATATGAAAGATATACATCGAGAGTGTCATTTTGCCAAGTGAGGCCAATGATAAAATAATTTTGTTTGTTGGTAACCAATTGCCAACACTGTGACAAATACAAATTGCAATCACCCCGCAACTAGCCGTTATCAGCAAAAACGGTAAAACGATGGGATTATATTCCGTTAGCATGTATTCGTTAATCTCGGGTGAATAAAGACCGTAAGAAGCTCCCATTTTCACCGCTTTTGTGATCAGTAAAACAATGATTGCACTAATGAACAGCCATCGCTTTTTCTTTTTATTCTTCCAATCCATACGGCCTAACCACATCCCCAGAAAAAAGAATGAAATCCAAGGAAAAAGAGAATTCCATCCGTTATAAAAAGTGCTTCTAAAAAAGCCTTCAACAGTCCAAAAATCAAGGTATTTTGACGTTGCAAAATCCCATCCTGTTCCAACCGGAATCACAAATAGACAGAGTTGGTAAATCACAATAGCACCCAGAGCAAACCAGAGGTAAACCGATTTTCTGACAAACAACAGAAAAGCAGCAACATGCATATAACCACCATAAAAATGCAAGATATCTCCAGGCCACCAGTTATAAAAAATCAGACCTAAAGCAAAAAGAAACCAAGATCTCTTCAACACCTTTTTTCTGAGTGCTTTTTTTTCTTCCAGTGAGTTTTGAGCGGATGAAGCCAAAAAAGACAATCCCATTCCTGCAAGAATAATAAATACAGATGTGGCATTTCCGATAAACAAATGCTGAAACTTTCCTGTCCAGGAAACCGTTTCGAATGTTCCAAAACAAAACGAAAAATTTACAATCAACATTCCGAAAATGGCATACGCTCTTGCCAAATCGAAGCCACTAATACGTTCTTTCATTTTTTTACGGAAAATCGTGTAATTGAAACTTTTATCATTTCTAAGAGCGAATAGCGCTAGCTTTTCAAAATTAACCAGCGCTATTTCAATGTAGTGAATATTACAAATCTATTTCTATAAAGCCTGTCTTATCGATCTTCAACTTATTCTGATCGCTCATGAAGCTTACATGCTCAGCCAATACTCCAATCGTAGGATACTTGAAAACGTTTTGAATATTTAATTGGAGATCGACCATTCCCTGCAATCTGGTAATTACCTGAATCACTTTCAAGCTATCACCGCCCAGTTCAAAGAAATTATCGGTAACCCCGATTTTTTCTCTCCCCAAAACTTCTTCCCAGATGTCTACAATTTTCTCCTCTAACTCATTTCTTGGAGCAACGTATTCATTGCTGGTGTAGGCACCAAGCATATTCACATCAGGAAGCATCTTTCTATTGATTTTACCACTTGTTGTAAGCGGTATTGCATCCAATTGAATATACCTAACTGGCAACATGTAAACCGGTAAGATCTCTCCTAAAAACAAGCGAATTTCCGATGTATTCAACACTGTTTTTCCGGTATAATACGCCATTAGCTGTTTCTCGTTGTGCAGATCTTCTTTTACAATTACTGCAACCGATTCAATGCCCGAATAGTGCAATAATGCATTCTCGATTTCTCCAATTTCAATTCGGTAACCTCTTATTTTTACCTGGTCGTCTTTTCTACCCACATATTCGATGTTGCCATCAGGTAACCATCGGCCTAAATCACCGGTTTTATACAACGTTGAACCTGCTTCAAAAGGATGCCCCACAAATTGTTTATCAGTCAATTCAGGATTGTTTAAATACCCTCTAGAAAGTCCAACGCCTGAGATGCAAATATCCCCGATTATTCCAATTGGGGTTAACTCCAGTGATTCACTCAAAATATACATGTGGGTATTCCAAATTGGTTTACCAATTGGAATTCGCTCGTCATCTTTTGCCGTTTTATACCAGGTAACATCAATTGTGGCTTCAGTAGGACCGTAAAGATTATGCAAAACAACATCCGTATTAGCGTACCATTTATTTACAATTTCAGCAGACAATGCCTCTCCACTTGTAATCACTTTGTTTAATCCTCGAACTGTTTTCAAATAGTGATCATCTGCAACAACAACTGCAACAAAGGCATTGAGCATACTCGGAACAAAATGCAGGCAACTTACTTGATGCTCGGCTATCAGCGAAACAATTTTTTCAGGTATCCCGGCATCCTCTTTTGGACAAATTACCATCTGTGCACCGTAGCATAGCGGCATCAACAATTCCCAAACAGATACGTCGAAGGTATAATTGGTTTTCTGCAAGATGACATCATTCGTATTGAAATTCAACTCATTCCACATCCAATCCAAACGATTGACAAGACTTTTATGCTCAATTAAACATCCCTTCGGATTGCCTGTAGAACCTGAAGTATAAATTACATAAGCAGAATCATTTGGACTCGTTGAATGGATCAAATTGCTATTGGAATAGTTATTCGATGCATTGAATTTTTCAAGTTCCGCTTCATCAATTACAACTTTGCATTGGCTATCATTAACGATAAAATCGATTCGGTTTTGTGGAAATTCGGGATCTATTGGTGTATAAGCCCCCCCCGATTTAAGAATGGCTAAAATGGTTATTACCATCCATTCACTTCGTTCCAACTTAATACCAACAACGTCATTAGGCCCAACATTGTATTGTTCTCGCAAGTAACTCGCAAGTTGATTGGCCTTTTCATTGAGTAAGTTGTAGGAATAGAATTTTCCACTGGCAATCAACGCCACTTTGTCATTACAATGATCAACTTGTTCCTCAAACAACTCAACTATGGTTTTGTCTGACCTAAAAGATTTTTCGGTTGCATTAAACGAAGTCAATAACTGAGTCTTTTCAGATTCGCTGATGAGGTTAATGGATGCTATTTTCTTCCGTGGTTCTGCAACCAATTCAAATGCAATGGTTTCAAAGGCAGTAGCCATTCTTTCAATTGTTTCAGCCTTAAATAGCTTCGTACAATATTCAAATTCGAAAGCCATTTTGTCACCTTCGGTGCACATGAGGTTAAAATCGTTTTTAGCTGTCGTATTTAGAAATTTTTCGATAGCAGTTGTCGATGTATTCGTTGGCCGTTCGGGTGAACTACCATCGTTAAAGAAGCTCATGTAGGAGAACGTTACATCAAAAATGGCATTTCTACTCACCGTTCTTTCCAATTTCAAATTATCCACCAAATCATCGTATTGGTAGTCCATGTTTTCAAAAGACTCTATCGCACTTTGTTTTACTTCGTTTAAGAAATCCAACCCGGTTTTCTCATCCGACGGATAGTTTCTGATCGGAAGCGTATTGATGAACATACCTATCATATTTTGAAGGTCTGCATGGTTTCGTCCGAGAACAAATGATCCTATAACGATATCATCTTGTCCTGAGTACTTATGAAGCATGATATAGTATACCGACAAGAAAAACATATACATTGTTATATTGTTTTCCTGTGTAAATCCCTTAATTTGTTGATATAGATCATCGTTAAGGTTCATGTTGTAAGTGGCTCCTTCGAAACTAAGAACATCTGGTCTGGTATAATCAAGTGGTAATTCCAATACCGGAATTTCATTCTCAAATTTACTCAACCAGTATTTTTTCTGATTTTCGATGATTCCAGATTTAAATGCTTCATTTTGCCATGCTGCAAAATCCTTGTATTGTATTGTCAATTCAGGAAGATCGGCGCCTGAATATAAATCGAATAATTCTTTTCGAATAATCTCTAAAGACATTGCATCAGCAATGATATGGTGTAAGTCAACCAGTAAGATCGATGCACCACCTGCAACCTGCAACAACTCCATTCTGAAAAGTGGTGCTGTGCTTAAATCGAATGGTCGAAGGAATCGGTTAAATTCCTTTTCAACCCGATCTTTTGTAGTGTCGGTAACAATTAGCTTCACTACAAGATCTTCATAATTATGAATCACTTGTACCACTCCTTCTTCTGTCAATTTGAAAGATGTACGCAATGATTCATGTCGCATGATCAATTTTGAAAAAGCTTCCTCTAATCGTAGCACATCCATTTGATCCGAAAGTTCAATAAAGAACGGGAAATTATAGTTGGTTGACTGAAGTGCCATTTGATTCATTACAAACATGCGCTTTTGTGCTGCAGAAACAGGATAATATTCCCGTTTTTCAACTGGAACTATCTCTGAAGTTGTTTGATTTTCATCACTATTATCCAGGTATTCAGCTAATTCTTTAATAGTTGGGTAGGAGAAAAACTGATTTACCTGCAACGAAACATTTAGCTTTTTTTGAATCAGCGAAGTTACCGACATTACTTTTAAAGAATCTCCTCCCAGTTCAAAGAAATCATCATGAACCCCGATCTTATCATAACTAAAGAACGATTTCCATACTTCAGCAAGCACTTGCTCGGTTTTGGTAACGGGAGCCTCATAGTTCACACTCAATTCAGGTCGTTCAAACGAGAACCCATCTGAACTTGATTGTTCATGATTCATTACATTGGACTCTTTCTTTGCAAGTTCTATTTGTTGCTTGAGCTCATTATTTAAGTCTCTTACCCAAATAAACACCTGTGAATAACGCTCATCCATCAATCGGGCAAAAATCTCCTTACCTTCTTCGTCGGAAATACCTTCAATTTTACCTTGAGCAAGAATTTGAGCTTCATTGTCCATGCTATACGCACGTACTCCTCCTTTTTTTGTTCTTACCGCTCTTTCAGGAATCCGCATCAATGTAAATTTTTCGATATCCACCAATACGGTACCATCTTCTCCCAAAACGGAGATGTCGTACCATACTTCACTTTCTTCAAAATTATTGTTTGGATACGATCGGATGTAACTGTATACCTTGCCCGGGAACTCGCCCAATATCGTCAGTTTTTTGTACGCAAATGGCAAAAATGGTTCATCATCTTTCTTTCGGGGATCATCGTATTGCGTACACATGTCAAAAATGGCAGGGTGTAATTTGTAGTTTAGCAAATCAGACAAAAATTCATCCTTCAACGCAATTTCAGTTAACTGAAAATCTTTCCCGCAAAGAACCGATTTTCTATTTTCCCATCTTGGACCATAGAGCGAATTGTCGTAAAGAATGATATTATTTTGTGCAACCTTTGTCAACTCGTCGTTACCCATTTGTCTAATTTCATCCAAATTCATTTGGCGCTTTTGGGTATCCTTTGCAATCAGCTCTACTTCTACTTCAATATGTGTAATCCATTCATAACTTTGAGAACGATCACGACTTCTAATCAGCGTTTTCAAGCGCCCCTTTTCGCGTTTAATGAGTGTTTGAACCTCTCTGTCTTTGCCATCCTCAGCAATCATTGGCATTTTGAATACCAGGTTATGGAAGGCCATCTGATTGCTCTTTTCAAGAAGTTCAACCGCAGAACGAATCAATTCAATATACCCTGTACCAGGCATTACAGCATTTCCTTCATAAATTCTATGCTCATTTAGGAACCAGCTCTTTTCAGGATTAAAATAAGAGAGAAATGCTATTTCGTCATTGGTAATGTCTACTCTTTTCTTATAGATCGGATGTTCATAAATTCGACTTTCTTTTACTTCGAATCGGTTGTAGTCGTATTGGTTCAACGTAGCGTTTACAGCCAAACCTGAATCTTGCCAAACATTCCAGTTGATGGCAATTGTATTGAAGCCGTTGGCGGTATTATCGTGCGTAAATGCATCTAAAAAATTGTTTCCGGCAATGTATCCCACTTGGCCTGGACTGCTTAGCACCGAGTTGATCGATGAACAAACAATCATAAAAGAGGCGTCTCCAAAGTGTTTCTTTAGCAAAATAGCACCTTTAATTTTGGAAGCGAAAATTTTATCTGTAAGCTCTTTGTTGGTAAACTGAATTACTTTTCCATCAGGAACACCAGCAGAATGGATTATACCATCAACCTTACCGTATGTAGCATGTATTTTATCAGACAATTCTTTCATGGCCTGATCATCTGAAACATCTGCACGCATATAGATTATTTCGGTGCCCGCATCTTCAAGCGCGGTTAATCGTGTAAGTGTTTTACGGAAAATATCATACTCAGGCAAACCTTCAATTTCATTCGCCCACGTATCTTTGGAAGGGAAATGAGAACGGCCAACCAAAATCAATTTCGCTTTTGCACCTTTTGAAATGGTTTCAGCCAACGCTAGTCCAATACCTCCTGTTCCTCCGGTGATTACATATATTCCATCATCTTTAAATCGTTGAATGCTATTGGTGCTTTCTTCAATATGAACTGGTTCGAATGTCCGAATCCAGCGCTGACTTTTGCGAAAAGAGATGATTCTTTCGGTTGATTCACTAAGCAATTCATTAAAAATATCAGTTGCAATAAGAGTTGCTTCCGCTTTGGTAGAATAGTATTCAATATCAATATTCTGGGTATATACATTCGGATATTCATGAGGAATAACATATATAGGACCAGTTCCAATAGCACTTTTGGTATTAACCTTTTCACCAGCAAGTACATTGAATAAGCTACTGGTAATTGATTTTAAAATTACTTTGCCAATGATGCTAGTATCACCTATCGATTTAGCAATATTGATTAGACCATAAAAACACAAATCGTGTGCCTCGTCAAAACTTTTGACTGTTAATGGTTCCGAACTGTAGGCAGAGATTCCCCATAAATAAACAATCGATAATACAGAATCTTCCCCTTTGTAAATCGCTTCGAAGAGTTGGTTGAAATCTTCATTATTCAACGGATTAACCTCAAATGAATTTTCAGATTCTTTCTTAAACGATGTTCCCGGAATAACTTTAATCACGGGCCATCCATGTTCAATATATTTTTGCTCTAATGCTTCGCCAATGCCTGAATTTTCTGTGAACATGACCAAAGTAGGCGGAGTTTCGAATACTGTGCGCGATTTATGCGACAATGAACTGCTTTTCCACGAGGGAAGATAAAACCAATCTGATAGTTCTTTATCCGGTTGGTTGTTCATGTTTACATTCATCCCAGCTCCAAAATCGTATGGATCTACCTCAGACAAATACTTGATTCGCTCAAACGCGTAAGTTGGCAATGAGATTCTTCTTCGTGTTTCGTTTTGGTGATAATTGTTCCAATCGATGGCAACTCCAGCGCTCCAAAGTCTTCCAATTCGGTTTGTAACGTATTTACTATCGTCTTCTTTTTCTTTGACCGTTCTTAAGAGATTGACCACCGGATAGGACGTTTTCCCTAAATGTTGTTTTACCAAACTACTTAGCGAGTGACCTGCTCCAACTTCAACAAAAACCAACTCTTCTTCCAATGACAGTAATGTCTCTATCCCTTTTGAAAACTGAACCGTTTCTCGCAAATGTCTCACCCAATATTCGGCAGACGTAGCCTCGGATTCTTTGATGAATTCACCTGTCAAATTAGAAATAAATGGCTTTTTGAGTGGATTGCGCGTCACGCTTTCAACCGTTGTTCTGTATGCGTCAAGTATTGAATCTTGCATTGAAGAGTGAAACGCATGCGAGGTATGCAATCGAACAAATGGAACACCCTTTTCGTTCAATTGGGCTGATAACATTTCCATTGCTTCCGAATCGCCGGATAACACCAACTGTTCAGGACCGTTGATTCCTGCAAGAGAAACCCGATCGTTTAAATACTGGTTGATTTGAGTTTTAGTTGCTGAAACGCTGAACATCACACCTGGTGCCAGTGAATACATTAATTCTCCGCGTTTGAGAACCAAGCGGATTGCGTCTTCAAAACTGAAAACACCATCCAAACATGCAGCAACATACTCGCCGATACTATGGCCAATCATGTAGTTAGGTGTTACTCCATAAGATAGCAACAATTGTGCTAACGAATGCTCTAACAAAAAGATTAAGCCTTGCGCGTAACGGGTTTGGTTGATTGTCAAATCATCCTGCGAATCTGAAAAAAGTATCGCTTTGAAGTCCTGTCCGCTAATAGATTGAATCAGCTCAAAGCCTTTGTCCATCTCCGAACGGAAAAAAGGATCCGTATCATAAAGACCTTTACCCATGTTCAAATACTGCGAACCTTGACCCGAAAACAAGAACACAACAGATTTAGATCCTTCTTTTATTTTGGATTGATCCGTAGCTTGAGAAGTCTCCAAAAGAGAAAGCAATTCAGAACGATCTTCAAACACAAATGACTTACGGTATCGGAAATGTTTTCTACCCACGTGATATGTATAAGCCATATCGTCGAGGTCCAAATCTGGATTTTCTTCTACAAAGGTCTTAAGACTTTCCAAATAATTATTAAATGATTTTTCTGTCTTAGCCGACAGCGTCATTATTTTATGACTTGGCACTTCTTCCACTTTTTCCAAAGCAGGAGCTTCTTCTAAAATAACATGTGCATTTGTGCCTCCAACTCCAAAAGAGCTCACACCAGCACGAAGTGGCAAATCGCCTTTATTTTCCCAATCACGCAATTCTGTATTGACATAAAAAGGACCTGCTTCAAAATCAATTTCTTCGTTGGCTTCAGTATAATTTAAACTGGCCGGAATTTGTTTGTATTTCAGGCATAAACTTGCTTTAATCAACCCGGCTACTCCAGCTGCCGCATCAGAGTGACCGATATTTGTTTTCACAGACCCGATCGCACACGAATGATCTTTGTTCCAGTTAAAAGCAATATTAAGGGCTTCTACTTCAATTGGATCACCCAACTTAGTTGCTGTTCCGTGTGTTTCGATATATGAAATGGATTCGGGTTCAACCTTAGCAAATTTTTGGGCTTTTCGGATACACTCTACTTGCCCCTCAACACTTGGAGCGGTGAATCCAACCTTTCTATTACCATCATTATTAATGGCGCTTCCCTTAATCACCGAATAAATCTGGTCACCATCCTTGATCGCATCAGTTAATCTTTTTAGCACCACTGCTCCTGCTCCTTCGCTCCAAACAGTACCACTTGCATTTTTATCAAAAGCCCGACAATGTCCGTCCATAGAAACAATCGATCCTTCTTCATACATATAACCTTTGCGTTTACGGGTATCGATAGACACTCCTCCTGCCACGGCCATTTTCGATTCTCCTAACAATAAACTTTTACAGGCAAGATTGATGGCTACCAACGAAGTAGAACACGCGGTATTCATCGTAAATGTAGGGCCCTTCAGGTTGAGTTTGTATGCCAAAAGCGAACCTAAATAATCCTTGTTATTCAAGTGACTCAGGGTTAATTCGTCAACCATTGGAGGATTGTTCTTGAGACTGGAAAAAACCTTCCAATTCAAATCTTCACCGCCTCCGGCAAACAATCCGATAGAACCTTTCATTTCATCAGGATTATACCCCGAATCTTCCAATGCTTCCCACATACATTCGTGGTAAATCCTGTGCATCGGATTCATGAACGTTGCATCCATCGGACGGTAATCAAAAAACTTTGAATCAAAACAATCTTTATTGTTGATGAAGATATTTGACTTTACGAAATTGGGGTTCTTTAATGTCCGCTCATCTACACCTTGCGCGAGTAATTCTTCATCTGACAAAAACTGAACAGATTCGACACCATTTACAAGATTATTCCAATATTCTCTCCAGTTATTTGCCCCGGGATAACGGCATGCCATACCGATTACAGCAATTTCTAAGCCTGTATATTTTTGATTATTCTTCATCTTCGATTTGATTTAACAGATTCATTGTTTCTTCCATAATTGTAACCGTCTCCTTCATTTCCTCATCCACAATTTCAACATCTATGATGTCTAAATTTTCATCCGATTCTATGTATTCTGATAATCCTTGAATATTAGGAAATTTGAATGCGGTTAATACAGTTATTTTCTTATTCGAGATTTTATTTAATAAGCCTACCATTTTTACTATCTTAATGGAGTTACCACCAAGATCAAAAAAGTTGTCACTCATTCCAATTTTCTCAACTTCTAGTACATCTTTCCATATTTGTACTATTTTTTCTTCAATTTCATTTCTAGGAGCTATGTAGTCCATGTTATTCGTCAGACTATACTCCTGGATGGAAAGCAAAGCCTTGCGGTCAATTTTTCCATTGGCGTTTAAAGGTATACTTTTCACTGGTACAAATTGTGCCGGAATCATATAATCCGGCAACTTGTTTTTCAAGTAGATTTTGAGTTGTTCCTTTAACTTATTGACCCCAAACCATGGTTCATATTCACGTGAAACACTACTTTCCACCTTCGTGTTGTTTGGGTTTCGCGCTTGATTTTGATCTGAGATTGCATACACATCATACAGCGATGTCCCTTCCAAATCAGCACTTTGTTCCACTATTACATGGAATCCTCTGGAGATTAGCATTTGCTCTATAATCTCTAAACGACTCTCCTCATCATGAATTTCAAGAACAATTTGTCTGATTTTTTTCCAATCCTTTTCATCTATTCCATTCAATACATCCATCTCCGCCTTTTCAACATCGATCTTAAGCAGGTCAATTTGTTGAATTTCGTTTTCGTGAATAACTTGAGAAAGCGTCTTGAGTTGGCATTTATACGATTCGGAAATTAATCTGTCATTCAACAATTGGCCTATTTCTTCTTCGGAAATTTGATTGGTCTCGTTTCGCTCGGTATTTTGAATAAATTTCTCAACGGTATCCCTCACTTCATGTTCTTCGGCATATCTTCCCGAAAGGATTGTTGCGTTGCGATAATAGGTAAAAGTGGCTTCTTCTTCCTTATCGGATAATCCAATATTGAAAACATGAAAATTCTCTTTATAAAGTGAGGTATTGCGTTCCAATAAATCAAAAATAGGAGGAACAGGTTCAAATGCGAACACAGTTACATTTTCGGCTATTGTAGTTGAGTGAATAGAAAACATTCCAAGGTTGGCTCCCACATCTACTATACAAGCATTGTCAGGAATAGTGATTCCATGTTTAAGATAAACTCTGTCCTCTACAATTTCTTCATATAGAAATTGCAATTCAGATTTATTATTGGCGTAAATGCTTAATCCATTTGCCAACTCATAAAGTTCGATTTCATCATTAAAATCATCTTTGGGGGCTTTGACAATGGTGTTTGCGGTAAAGGCGATGTGTTCATCGGGAACATAATAAACAACCAGTTCTTTATTGTTTTCTCTGGTTTCTTTAACCAGAACCACGCTAGAATTTATCGCAGGATGTTCGTGTAACGCGGCTTCAATTTCCCCCAATTCTATGCGGTATCCTCTGATCTTTACCTGATCATCCATTCTTCCCAAATACTCAACATTTCCATCAGGTAACCAGCGACCTACATCACCGGTTTTGTACATCTGCTTACCGCTATCGAATGGATTCCGCACAAATTTTTCTGCCGTTTGCTCAGGTTTATTGAGATAACCTCTTGCGAGACCATCTCCGGCAATCATAATTTCTCCGGCAACTCCAATGGGGAGAAGTAGATTCTGCGAATCCAAAATATAGATTTCAGTGTTTGAAATCGGTTTCCCGATAGGAATTTTTCGATCATCTTTGGAAGTCGTGAAATGGGTTACATCTATAGAGGCTTCTGTAGGACCGTACAAATTGTGAATCGGGATATCTACTTTTTCATACCACCTTCTTACCAAATCAGGAGCTAATGCTTCTCCGCTAGTAATCAATTTGGTAAGGCCAGACATTCTTTCGGTCAAATCTCTATAGGTAAAAATTGAAGAGATAAAAACATCCAACATGCTCGGAACAAAATGCAAGCAGGTAACCTGGTGTTTTTGAATTAATTCCAATATTCTATCCGGTGATGCAATGTCATTTTTATGACATAAAACCATTTTTGTTCCCCAACAAAGTGGCATGAAAATTTCCCATACCGACACATCAAAAGTAAACGTGGTTTTTTGAAGAATAACGTCTTTAGAAGTGAAGCCATATTGTTCCCACATCCATTGGATACGATTTACTACTCCACGATGCTCCAGCATACATCCTTTCGGATTTCCGGTTGATCCTGAAGTGTAAAGTACATAGGCCAAATTGGAGGACGTTGTATCAAGAGCAGGGTTTTCACTTGAAAACTGATCGCTTTTTTTCTTGAAGCGACCTAATTCCAGTTCGTCAATCACAACTTTTGCCTTACTATCTTCTAAGATATAATTCAATCTGAGGGTAGGATATTCCGGGTCAATGGGCATATAAGCGGCTCCGGATTTCAAAATCCCAAGAATGGAAATAATCATCCACTCACTTCTGTCAAGCATTACTCCGATTAACTCGTCTGGCAAAATAGCGTATTCCTTTCTCAGGTAATCACCCAGTTGATTTGCCTTTTCATTTAACTCACGATAGGTGTATGATCGATTTTCAATCACCAATGCAACACTTTCAGGCGTTTTGTCCACTTGTTCTTCAAACAATTGTACCAGAGTTGCTTCGGTACGGTATGCCATTTTTGAATTATTGAATCCATGAATCAAGCGTTGTTGTTCCGATTCCGTCAAAAAGACCAATTGATTAAGCGATTCTTGAGGAGACGAAATAACTTTTTCTGATAATTGGACAAAATGAGTTGCCAGTTGAAAAACGGTTTCCTGCTTGTATATATCACTATTGAAAACCATTGTAAGCTCCAATGCATCATCAACTTCCTCAAAATTGAAAACCAAATCGAATCGGCTCATTGCATTATCAACACCTTGGTATTCTGATAATACAAAATCAGTATTTGCAGTAGTTTCGGCATTCAATTTGGTGTTTTGAAGTACGAGCATTACTTCAAATAATGCGTTTCTGCTTAAATCTCTTTTTAGATTTAGCGAATCGACCAATTCATCGAATTGAAATGCTTGATTTTCGTATGCCTTTAATGTAAGTTCTTTGCACTGCGCCAATAGTTGATGAAAACTATCTTGCTCATTAAATGTAGTTCTGAAAGCTAAGGTATTTAGGTAGAGGCCTATTTGATTCTCTAGTTCTACATGACCTCTACTAGCTATCGGACTTCCAATAATGATGTCTGTCTGCTTGGTGTATTTGTAAAGAAGCGCATTTAAAATTGTTAGCAAACTCATGAACAAGGTGGTTCCTGTTTCCTGAGAAGCATTTTTCAGATCTTGACTTAATTTTTTATTGAACACCGTTTTAAACGATTTTCCGCGATACGTTTTTATGGCTGGTCTCACCCAATCTCCTTGTAACTCTAACACCGGAATTTCACCTTCAAACTGTTTGAGCCAATAAGCTTTTTGTAATTGGAGCTCTGGTTTTTTTAATTGTTCGTGTTGCCAATTGGCAAAGTCTTTGTAATGAATCCGCAATGGCGTCAATGTATTGACTTCATTATTCTGATGCAGATTGTAAAAAAGAAGTAATTCTTTTATCACAATCTGCATAGACCAGCCATCGCTGATAATATGGTGCATCACATAACTAAAGATCCATTCGTTCTCTTCAATCTGAAGCAAAGTTGCTCTGATGAGAGGTCCTTTCTCCAAATCGAATGATGCATTAAATTCTGATTGAATCAGGTCATGAAGGAGCATTTGTTGAGATACCATCCCTCTTAAATCTTGCTTCACAATTTTAAAACCTATTGCCTCCTCAGCTAAAATAAATTGCTTTACTTCTCCTTGATTGTCTTCTTTAAAGACAGTTCTTAAGCTTTCGTGACGTGAAAAAAGTGCGTGAAATGCAAAATCTAACGAGTCTTCATTAATTGAACCGGAAAACCGGAAAACTCCTGGCATGTTGTAGGCCACATTAGCTTCAGTGATTTGACTAAGTATCCATAACCTTTTTTGCGAAGCTGTTAGTTCATAGTTGGGTGCCAATTCCAACCCTGGGATAATAAGAAAAGCCGTTTTACCCGTCTGCTGAATTAATGTTGCCTGCTGTTCTATTGTGGTATGGGTAAAAAGATCCGCCAATGGTATTTTTACATCAAAAACCTTGTGAATTTTAGTACTTAAACGGGTTACACTTAAGCTATGTCCACCGATTTCAAAAAACCCCTGATGAATCCCAGAAACTTTCTTGTGCAATAATTCTTCCCAGATATTGGCTAATTTAATTTCTGTTTCGGTACAAGGGGCAACATCATTCGCCGCTCTTAAATCAATCGAATTATCCAATAAATTGACCAATTTATTTCGATCAGCTTTACCATTTGATGTAAGCGGGATGCTATCCACTACTACAAAATGGCCAGGAATCATATATGCAGGAAGCTGATGGGATAAATACGATCGTATTTCATTCGAAGAAAGTTGAACATCGCTTACAACAAATGCTACCAATTCCTTCCTATTCTCTTCATCAGCTTTTGCAAGTACAAGTGCCGCAGTAATTGCCGAATGGTTTTGCAGTACAGATTCAATTTCGCCCAATTCGATTCGATATCCTCTAATCTTTACCTGATCATCAATTCTACCAAGAAACTCTATATTTCCATTAGAAAGCCATTTACCCAGATCACCCGTTTTGTATAACAATTGATCGTTGAAATAAGGGTGTTTGATAAATTTCGCATTCGTTAATTCCGGTTGATTGAAATATCCTCTTGCCAAGCTTTTTCCTGAAACACAAATTTCTCCCTGAATACCAATAGGAACCAAATTCAACTTATCATCAAGGATATAAACTGAATTATTTGCTATTGGTTTTCCAATAGGAATTGAAGATTCTGAATCGGTAACAGTAAAGCTGGTGGTTACAACCGTATTTTCAGTTGGTCCATAATTATTCACTACCTGATAGTTGGTTTTGGTAACGCGATGAAGCTGATCACCACCCAACAATAAGTAACGCAATGATTGATTATCGATTTCTTGAAACTGTTCGGCAAATTGTGTTGGTAAAAAGCTAATACTAATTTTATTGTTCTCGTAAAAAGCATTGAGTGAAACCGTGTCCAAACGAATGTCTTCCGGTACAATGTATACCGATGCTCCGCTCAATAAATAAGGGAATAGTTCCCAAACACTGGCATCAAATGCAACTCCTGCGTATAGAGTAGCGCGGTCATTTTCACTAATTGAAAAATGAGATTGATGCCAAAACACCAGGTTTACAACATTCGCATGTTCCACAATAACCCCCTTCGGTTTGCCCGTTGTGCCTGAAGTATAGATCACATAAGCAGCATCGTTTGGATCGTTGATCAGATCTATCGCAGCATTCGAATAATTGTGCTCCAGAGATTCAAAACGTTCCAGTTCATCTGTATCAATCAATAATTTGCAACCGCTGTCAGATTTGATATAAGCAATCCGTTCTGCCGGCGATTCAGGGTCGATTGGTACATAAGCCGCTCCCGATTTCAATATTCCCAACAACGCTATTACCTGCCATTCACTTCTATCCAAAACAATACCAACCAAATCTTCACGCTGAATCCCATACATCGTTCGCAGGTACAAACCAAAACGCGTAGAGAGGAGATCCAACTCTGCATAACTCAACTGCTCGCCTTTGTGAACTAGGGCAATGTTGGTAGGGTGGTTGAGCACCGCATGAGCAAAAAGTTCCGTAATAGTCCCTGCAGGATAAGATACCTCTGTGGCATTAAAATCATTCAATAAAACCGATTTCTCACCCGTACTTATGTAGTCGATCTTGTTTAGAGACAATGTCGGGTCAGCACAAACTCCACCGATAACACCCTCGAAGTGCGTTAGCATCCGACCGATTGTCTCCGGTTCAAACAAATCCGAGTTGTATTCTATACTCAGTAATAATCCTTCAGGTAATTCACTAAAATGAAAGGTTAGGTCAAACTTCGTTACAACCTGATCCGATTCCTCATAAGGTAAAATCGTAACATCACCCAATGATCTGGAAACAACCTCCTGATCGTTCAGGTTTTGAAGTACCATCATCACATCAAAAAGTGCATTACGACTCAGGTCCCGTTGCACCGAAAGGGCTTCAACCAATTCATCAAACGGATACGATTGATGGGCATACGCTTCAAGGGCAACCGAAACCGACTCTTGAAGCACATCCAAAAAGGTAGCTTGTTGCGAAAAACGACTTCGGAAGACCAGTGTGTTTACATAATAACCTATCTGATTTTCCAAATCAATGTGATCACGGCCTGCAACCGGACTACCGATCAGGATATCATGCTGACCTGTATATCGGTAAAAAAGAGTGTTTAATGCAGCCAACAAACTCATGTATAACGTCGCACCGTGTGATGCACCAAGTTCATGAAAATCTGCTACCAACGAAGGCTCCAAAAGAAGCGATAACTTCGAACCGTTATAGGTCTTCAACGCAGGACGAAGATGATCAAAAGGTAGATCCAGGATCGGTAGATCGCCTCCCAATTGATTCATCCAATACGATTTACTTGATGAGAAAGCCTCAGTCTTAAGCTTCGATTGTTGCCAGTAAGAGTAGTCTTTGTAGTGCACACGAAGTGAAGCCTTTTCCGGTGCAATACCTGCTATCAAACCGGAGTAATTCTCAACTAATTCATCTATCAGTACATTCATCGACCAGCCGTCACTAATGATATGGTGCATTGAAAAACTGAAAACATAACTTTGATCGGAGACTTGATAAATCCGGGCCCGTAACAAAGGTCCCTTTGATAAATCAAATGGTGTAACAAACTCAGAAGCGATGCCCTCACGAACAAGCTCTAAGTTGTTGGCAGAATCCCTCAGATCTTCGTAATCCATTACGAAGTTGGGCTCCGGTTGAATAATCTGAAAAAGCGCTCCTTCCGGATTCTCATAAATAACTGTTCTCAAGATCTCATGACGCTCTTGAAGCAGCTCAAACGACGCATTCAATTTATCACGGTCCAAAACACCCTCGAACCGGTATGCACCAGACATATTATAAGCAATGTTCCCTTGCGAAAACTGACTTAAAACCCACAATCGACGCTGTGACGATGACAGCGGATAGAATTCCAGCTTTGGTGCCGTTTCAAAAAACGCATAATCGCTCCTCTCAGATTCAACAAGCAAACGCCCCAAAGACTCAATCGTGGTATGTGTAAACAACAACTTGAGGTCCACTACAACACCAAATGATTGATAAATACTATTCTTTAGGCGAAGTGCCTTCAAACTATGACCTCCCAATTCAAAGAAATCATCCTTGATACCAATACGATCCTGACCTAACAATTCCTGCCAAATCAATACCAATTTCTCCTCCTCCTTAGTTTTAGGCTCACTATATTCAACCGATCTCAGAATGTTTTTACTTGTTGGAACAGGTAATTTCTTTTTATCAATTTTTCCATTATTGGTCAACGGAAAATCTGCTATCGAAATAAAATATTCCGGCAGCATATACTCTGGCAAAAAGGTTTTTAGGTGATTTCTGACTTCAGTTATATTGACTTTCTGTTCTTCTGATTTAATATAGGCAACAAGATAATTTTCGCCCTTTTCATTTTTAAACGACAGAGCTATCGCATTCCGAATAGGTTTGTAACTTGTTAACGCGTTTTCAATTTCACCTAATTCTATGCGATGACCCCTTATCTTAATTTGTTCGTCTTTTCTACCGGCAAAATGAAGCTGTTGATTCTCCCATTTTCCAAAATCTCCCGTTCGATAAAGTCGAACTCCATCTAAAACAGGTACATGGATAAATTTTTCATCTGTTAGTTCTGAATTATTTCTATACCCTTTTGCAACCCCTGCACCACCTATACAAATTTCGCCTATAAACCCATCCGGCACCTCTTGACCTTGTCCATTCAGCAAATAGATTTTTGTATTGGCGATTGGTATACCGATAGTTCCTATATCTTCTTTGGAAGATATACGATTGCATGTAGACCAAATGGTTGTTTCGGTTGGACCATACATATTCCAAAATTCCGAAGACGCACTCAATAAGCGTTCAGCAAGTGAACGATTCAGCAGTTCACCTCCGCAAAGTATTTTTAATCCCTGATTTCCACTCCAGCCGCTATCAAACAACATTTGCCAGGCAGATGGGGTTGCTTGCATGAACGATATATCGCTATCCGATAATACGTTCTTCAATGATTCTGCGTCTTTGACCATCTCTGAAGATGCAAGCACAACAGTTGCGCCTGTTATTAGAGGTAAGAACAGCTCCAATACCGAGATATCAAAAGAGTAAGTTGTTGTGGCAAGAAACCTGTCAGAAGCGGAAATAGCTATCCGTTCTTGCAAATCTATCAATAGATTCAACACATTTCCATGCGTAATTTCAACTCCTTTTGGAGCGCCAGTTGAACCGGAAGTGTAGATTACATAACATAAATCATTCGCTGATAAAGAAGAATCGATCGGTTCAAAATATACAGCTGTTTTTATCGGTTCAATTTCTTCAAGAAAAACAACATTTTCGTCAAATGGTTGTAGTCTTTCTTGAAATAACTCTTGTGAAAGAATCAATTTTAACGAACTATCATTGACATAATGGGCAATTCTGCTTTCCGGTAAATCCGGGTCAATTGGTAAATAGGCTCCTCCTGATTTCAAAATACCGATCAAAGCAGGTAATAGTTGTTCGGATCGTTTCAGGAATACACCAACCAAATCACCTTGCTTTAATTTACAGTCATTTCTCAAATAGTGAGCTATCCGATTACTTTGTCTGTCAAGCTCAGAATAAGAAATAATGTTCTCTTCAAACTCGAAAGCTGTATTATCAGGATTTTCAGTTACCTGTGCTTCAAAGTATCCAAGTAAATTTTCAGTGGAACTGAATGTACGGGAAACCCCAACATGCGTATCATTTTTCTTGAGGTGTACCTTTTTCAGCGGAAGCAAGGTATTTCCAACAGCATTTTCAAGCAAGTGTTGGAACTGCTCTGTTAGGTTGCCTATCTGCTCTTCTGAAAAAAGATGAATTTTATAATCAAAGATAATTCGAACATCCCAGCTATCATTATAATCCAAGATGTGTACAGAGAGGTCTTCTAACTGTTCATTTCTGGGCATGTGATGGATAGAAACCGGATTCCCATCGAAGTCAGATAAATAGCTGTTTCTTTCAAAAGAAAACAACGTATTATAGACTGTTTTTCCATTATCAAGTTCCTCCATCAGGTCAATCATAGGAAACTTGGAGTGCCGGTAACAACCACTTATTTCTTCCTTAGTTTTACGAGAAATACGAAGAATATCATCTTCGGAAGTTCCCGATAATGTAATCGGTAAGATGTTGAGAAACGCACCCACCGTGTTTTTTGATATCCGGCCATTTCGATTTAAAAGGGGGATTCCGACCACAAAATTTTCCTGGTCAAAAACCTTATTAATCAATGTATAAAACAATGAAAGGAAATAGTGAAAATCAGCAATACCATGTGACTCGGCCAAAGCACAAATTTCATTGTAGACAGGGCGCTTCAGAATAATTTCTTTCCTTGCAGAAAAGAAGGAGGTATCAATTCCTGGTATTTTTTCATATTGAATGACATCTGGAGCATTCTTAAATTTTTCTATCCAAAATGCTTTATCATTTTCATACTTCACCGAATCCGTATAGGATTGATCTTCGAGGAGGTGTTTTGTAAAGTCGTGAAAAGGTTCGGAAGTATCGAAATAGGTGTTCTTTAGTTGCGAATAAATTTCGGTTACTTGATTAAAAATCAATGACAAAGAGAAGCCATCCGCGATTAAATGATGTACTTTGACGTACCAGTAAAATGTATTCTCCGCTGACTTGAGTAGTACCGTTGTAAAAAATTCCGTCTCGATATTGGCACTGATTTTAAAATTTTCGTTGATCCAATTCTCACAATCCAAAACGGCATTTTCTGATGCTGAAAAATCGTAAAACGGTACTTCCAGCGAATAATTTTCATCGAAATAAAGTGCATCTTTTCCGTCTAAAGAAGTCATTCTTATACGCAACGCATTGTTTTGTCTTAACAACGCATCGATTGCCTGTTGAAAAACATCACGATCTACCTCTCCCTGAATGACAGCGTATCCTCCAATGTTGAACAATGCCGACATAGGATGCAACCGTTGGGAAATCCAAATGGCATGTTGCACCTTGGTGAGAGGAAACAAGTTGCGGTCATTTTTTTCTTCTTCAGATAGCAGTTGCATAATGTATTCTAGTTGTTTAGAGAACAGTGGTCAGATAATAAACACTTCATCTTTTTCGTATGCATAAAACAATTCCTTTTCACCGAATAATCGCTCTCCAATTATTCCTCTTTGGTTGCAGGAGTCAACAAGCATGTTCGATTGCACAATAGGATTCGATTCATCAGTGTATTTAATGCTACTAATAAATTCCAACCACGGTTCTTGCCCCATAGCATAGACATATACTTCGCGCGGGTGAAAAATATTGATGAGATGCATTCCTTTCTCAAAATTAGATCCAGAAAGCCTTCTGGAATTGTCCTTGTCGCGCGCCAAATTTTCGCTTAACAGCGGTCCGTATAACCAGGACAATGGCGCTCCATCGCATTCCATTCCAAGGAAAATGACATCAATATCGCCCACAAAACGGTGAACATGTTGGTAGAGTTTCGGTTCAATAATTTTTGAATCGGCTACAAATAACAATGTAAATTGCTCAATAGCAATATGAAAACACGATTTGGATTTTACATTCAAATCACTGTGCTCCCCGGTAAATGGAATACCCGTTATCGTACAATTTTTGAAACAGATCTCTTCCATTTCATTGATTTCAATCACATTATCAAAACCAATGTGCTTGAACATTAATTTCAAATTAGGGTCTTGCAGAGATCCATTTGTGGTTGATGGAACAATAATGTTTTTGATTTTATGGCGAAGAGGTAATAAGGTTTCGAGTAAAATATGGTCTTGATGATTGTGCGTTATGAGTACATAATCAATTGTATCCGGAAGATCAATATCCGAAAAATGAGCGATATCCGAATCATATCCATAATAGCTAATGAGCGGATCAACCAATATGGAAACATCCTTTGTTTCAATGAGAATACAAGCGTGGCCGAAATAGCGCATTCTTACTTTATCACCATCATATTTGTTATAAACAGTTGGTTTTTCCTCCGTAAAAAACGTATCAAACAGTGTGCGTTTCTCACTGGGAATATTTAGCTTCTTCGCAATTTCTTCAATTGATCCAGGGGTTCTTTTCATTTTGCTCAATGCATCTATTCCATCAAAAGAAAATGGAATAGACAAATGGAGTACATGCGGCTCATCTAACTTAGGTGTACTCAAACAAAATGGGCGTTGGTCATTCTCAGTAATCCAAAGCGCAATACTTTGGGAAGAGGTATTGTAGAATTCACTTTTATACAATAGCGGTTCAAAAAAACGAAACGACGGATGGTTATTTAAATCGTAAACCAACTCAACATACCCTTTCAGTAAATCGGGAACTTTACCGTATAGTTCTTCCATTGAATAACCTGTAGCATTTGCCTTCAGCATCTTATCCAAGTCAACAATTGCTACTGACAATTCAATGAGCTTCGATTGATTTTGAAGCGTTTCTTCCCGCAGTTTCTTTATTTCATCCAGGCGTTGAACTTTAAAATCCATAAATGGCCCTCCAAGCATTTTCGGGTTTTTTACGGCCGATTCATGAATATCAGGAGCCAAAAGATATGATTCCATGATTTTCAAATGCCGATTTATGATGTTCATGGCTGCAGTTGCAGGCGATACAAGATGCGACCATGCATACCATTTTTCAATCAACGGTTCAATAACCAGGTTCGGTTTTAAGTAAAATTCTTTATCGCTCATTACAATTCGTTAAAGGTTAACTTTCAGTTTTGAATCAATTCTTCCAGGTCTTTATCTGCCCGTTTCCCAAATACTTTTGTTCCTGTATATAATGCGAGTCCTGCCAAAATCCCTCCAATACAACCTGAGATTAGTACCAATACCATTTTATCAACAGACATGACCTCACCGATTTTCTTTAAGATCGTGCTATCATATTTTTGTTCAAAAAAGATCATTGCACCCCCCCAGGTAAAAAACCCAGCCAATCCCCCTGTCCAAAACGTTTTGATATCCCATTGACGATGATCAATGAACACCCCTAGCAGAAACAATGGAACGGTAAAACTCCACCAGGGAAGAGTGGCAATCAAACCAGACGTTACAATCAATGCAATTGCAACAAGAAATACCAAAAATTTGATGAATCGACTTATTTTCATTTCGAGATTACTTAAGTATCCATTGACTCTTTGACAGCTTTTTTGCTTCACCTTTTGTCATATAGAAATTCAGCGAATAATATTTTCCTTTGTTCCAGGGAGCGATAAAGTTATCATAATATTTACTTCCTGCGTTACCTGATTGTCCGCCCGCATATATGCCATAACCCCGGGGTCTGTCACCCAATTCCACGATCATTCTCCAGGAGGGCCCCCACGAAGTTGAGGTGGCATTAATTGCGGATGGATGCCCGGATGATTTCATGTCGGTTATGCTGAATGCTTTTTTGCTGGTAGGATGCAAAATCATGAGTTTGTTATTGTTCCCCCATTCTACACCAGCATTGTCACCCTTTTGAAGGTACTCAACGTACGCTTTAAAAAATGCCTTACGAACAATAAGATTCGAGTGCTCTGTTTTTGAAGTCCCTAGTCTGTCGAAATAAGCATTCTCCGGTTCATTTTTCAGAAGATCCAGAAGTACATAATTTTCAGGAAGGACGGAATAAAATGAATAATTCGAGATTTCATCCCAGGTAAGCGTTTCAGTATTCTTCCACCACAGTTCAAAAAACAAGGCCATTTGACCCGATCTGTTATAGTCGAAGGACCAACTTTTCAATCTCTTTATCAAGCTTATTTGTTTCTCATTCAATCCTTTAACAGAAAGATGATTTAACAATTCAGGAAGTGCCTGCGAAGCAAAATCATTTGTATTGTCTGTTTGCAATCGCTGCATTTTTCGTTGATCAAAATGCTGCTCATTTTTCAACAATTTATTGATCCTGTTTGCCCGCGTTTCGAAGAAATAACCATAATAATAATACGGGTAGTTATCTGTTGTAGGGTGCTGATTTGCCGAGAGTAAATAATGTGATGACGGGTTCTTACTTGCCGGAAGGCTATCAATCGGGATATATTTCTTATACAAATGAGTGCTTTTTGACCCGTCTAGTATAAACATTCCCTGACCTTCCCATCTTACAGGAATATTCCCTTGGTGGTTAATGGAGATCGTATTGTCTTTACATGCAAATGTGAAATTTTGAATCGGACATTTATAGTGCTTTATTGCATCAACATAGTCGTTGTAATTCTTCGCTTTGTTGAGCTTTATAAACGTCAAAAACTCATTTGAGGGTTCTAATAATTCCCACCTGAGTGCATGATTCCCCAATCCCTCATTGATATTTGGAAATGATTTATCAAACACAATCGGACCATGAACAGAAGAATAAATCGTATCGACAAACGGTTTTTTTCCTTTTCGATTGATCGTTTCGAAATGACGTTTCAACTTCACCTGTTTACCATCCATTTGATAGGTAGAATAATCCTCGGATATTTTCATTTTGTACCAATCTTTCACGTCATCAGCTCCGTTGGTTATTCCCCAGGCAATATTTTCGTTATACCCAATAATGACCGAGGGTGTACCTGGAATGGCAACACCGTAAACATTCATTTCGGGACAGTTAAGTTGCACTTCTAACCAAATGGAAGGCAACGATAATGTTAAGTGAGGGTCATTGCACAGGATGGGAAATCCTGAAGTTGTTTTTTGACCGTCAACCACCCAGCTATTACTTCCTAGCTGTGGATTATAGTTGCTCTTATAGGTGGTTTTTGAAGAAATAAAGGAGTAATTCAAATAATCAGGTTGAATGATTTCTTTAAGCGAGGGATTAAGCTCGCCCACTAATTCTTGCATTACAGGTGTTGTATGCCCATTGGATTGAGGAAATAACTTATTGAAGTTAACCGTTCCTAAAGCAAGCATAAGGTTGGTCATATTGAGATCTTCCTCATAACCCGATAGGTTATTCCCCATGTGTTTGAGTAAAAGTATTGATTTCAGGTTCGACCATTCTTCCGGTTCGTAATTCAATAACTTGTATTCCAAAGGTAGTTCAGCATAATTTAATCCTTTAATGTAGGCGTTTACACCTTTTGTATAGTTCGATAGCGCCTTTAACGTTATAGGATCCCTTTCAATAAGCGTTAAAGATTTTTTAGCCGCCAACAATAACCCGAGCCTTCTTTGACTTCTATCGTAATTCAGGTAAGCATCATCGGTAAAAATTTCGGATAGCCTGCCTGCTGCAACATAACTGATAAAATCCATTTGCCAAAGTCTAAGAGAGGCCGTTACATAACCCTGAGCGAAATAAAGATCGTCTTCACTATCCGCAAAAATGTGGGGAACTTTTCGTTCGTCGAAGTAGATCGTTGCTGAGTTATTTATTCCGGTGTCAGAAATTTTTCTTTCCAAATTGTCTATATCAACATCTGAACCGTTTTGAATAAACCCAAGAAATGGATTCATAAATTTACCCAGTGGTGGAAGGTCGAACATTGCTGTAGAAAACCCCCATATAAGAAGAACCAGGATCGAAAACGGAAACAAAAATGATGGATTTATTCTTTTCATTGTACTTCCATTTTTAACGGTTTATATTCCGTAATAACGAGTTTTTCGATGGTATTTTTAACACAGATACAACTGGCATAATCATGATGAATTTCAATCGGATGAAGAATCCATTTTCCCAATTGATCATGGTAGACAGTGTCTATTGCGCAATAACGATCTCCACTTGTTATCCCAATTCCCATTGCTTTCATCAACGCTTCTTTTCGCACCCAAATGTCATAGAACGTTTGATGAGGGTTGTCCGACGAAACAATAGCCTGTTGCTCTTTTGAATGAAGGCAACCCATGATATCCTGGTAGTTAAGCTCGTTCTTTTGTTCTATATCAACTCCCAATTCCTGTTCTCCATAAGCAAACAACACCAGATTGCCGGAATGGGAAATATTGAACTCCATCCATTCTTTGATAAACGGTTTTTTATACTTGTGAATATCCCATTTAGTGATGAGTTCCTCTTTTCCAAACTGCTTCAACGTATCTAAAAGCATCAGTCTGGCCAAAAGCCTTCCTTTTCTATCGGAATCGTTTTTGTATCTCATTACCTCGACTTGCATGGATACAGGCAGTTGCATCAGGTAAAAACTAAATTCCTGATCCGCAATGATTTTAGTATCGCTATAAAGTAACGTGATCATAGCGTGTTTTTATAATGTTCGCAATTTTGGCCGCGTGGTTGTTGATGAAAAAGTGATCTCCTTCTATAATCTCGTAATCAAAATCTGAACGGGTGTATCGCGACCAATCCGTGATTTCATCAATACGACCTTCATCACTTCCCATCATTGCATAAATAGGTGTCGCTATTGGCTGATCTTCAGCTAACTCATTGCGTTCGGCGATTTCAAAATCAGCTCGTAATATAGGTTCGAAGAAATCAAAAAGCTCCTGGTTATTAAGAAGTTCATCCGACACACCTCCCAATTTTTTAAGCTCATTCACAAAATCTTCGTGATTCATCAAGTATCGGTTTCTTGAATCCTGAACACCTGGACCGGGATTTCCACTAACAAAAATACTCTGAGGTGCATCTTGTTTTTGTTCCATAAGTCCTGCAACCCGAAGGGCCAGACTTGCCCCCATACTATGTCCAAAAATGATGTAGTTGGATTTATTTCTTTTGAAACGCAGCTGGTCATACACATCAAGCGCAGCGGCATCAAAATCACTGATGAGCTTCTCGTTAATACGCTTTCCTCTTCCAGGGAGTTCAAGCGAAATAATGTCAAACTCTTTTAGAAAAGAGTACATAAAACGAAAGGAATAAGTATTTCCTCCTGCAAAGTGTATAAAAAACAACTGTGTCTTTTCCATTTTCTCGTTTTATCTCTTGTTAAGAATTTTTTCTGAAGAACGAAATTTCTGATGTTTCTTCCGATAATTTTCCTTCACACATCTTAAACAACCTATCGGCACATTCATAATAGTGATCATCGTGTGTAACGGCTAACACCGTAAACCCCCGTTCCTTGAGCAATGGTAAAATCACTCTGTAAAATTTATTCCTGAAGTTTGGATCCTGATCGGCAGCCCACTCGTCTAAAACGATAATGGGTTTTTCTTCTACTATTGCTAAAATAAGAGCCAAACGCTTTCGCTGTCCGGTTGAAAGATCCGTCGTACTGAGTTTATTTCCATTTAGTTCTACCTTACCATCCAGTTCAAATAAAGTAAGATAGCTGTTCCAACTTTCCTTATCCGGCGTTTTGTAGAGTTCATCGAATAAATAAAAATCATTGAACACGACTGAAAAGGCGGTTCTATAAAAATTATAATTCGTTTCATCAATAACTTCGTTGTTGAGCTTCAAAACCCCCGAGGAGTGTTTATACAACCCCAATAATGTATTAATGAATGTTGTTTTACCGCTACCATTCCCTCCATAAATGAAAACAATTTCCCCTTTTTTCAATTCAAAATCAATCTCCTTTATCCCAAAAGTCTCAGACTCCTTAGTATAGAAAAAATCAATTTTTTCAGCAGAAACTCTTTCAAACTCAGACATGCTTATTGCTTTTTCAGCTGGGTCATTGGAGTATCGGGCATTTTTGAGATCGTTTTGAAGAACAATGAGTTTGGAAGATGCAACCATTGCTTTTGAGATAGTTGGCAAAATGGCCATTATAGACTGAATGGATGCTAAAAAGTAAAGGAGTGTAAAAACAAAATTAATGATTCGGGTATTCTGAATTTCAAGTAAAACACTGAATATCAATACAGTAACACTCATCAGGACATAAAAAAGAATATGTCCTATAACCTGACTGTTAATAAACCGGGTATAGGCAGTCAGGTTGCTTTTAATTGCTTGATTAGCAATTTCATTGATTTGGTTTTCATAGATATGTTGTCCTTTCGAGGGCTCCATATGAATCTCTTTAAAACCATTCAAAATATCATTTATCTTTCCTTGAAACTTGACTTCTAAATTGAGTGATGTTTCAAAATTTCGCTCAATTTTCCTGGAACCAAGTTGATAAATGGTTATGCCGACAATTGCAAAACCAATCGTTATAAAGCAAAGAGAAGGTGAGATTACAGCCATGAATATCAGACAGGCCACCGCCAGAACGGTTTCTGTTGTAAAATTAATCACTTGCATTGAAGCTTCGGTGATCGCATAAACGTTGTTTGTAATAGCTGTTAATATCTTGGACTTTTGTCCATAGAACTGCTGATAATCGGATTTTAACACCGTTGAAATAACATCTTTTCTTAGTTTCCAAAGCAAAACCTGAGTATACTTAATGATGATCGTTGATAAGATCTTTCGACTCCAAACAAACAGTAAAATGACAAAGGCAAAAATGACGATGTATTCCTGACTGATATCAGTATAAGCACCTTTCATTAGTAGATCCATCACCCCGGTTAAAAGAGTGATGAACAAAAAGCTGCATAGTCCGGAAAATATTCCGAGTGCAACATATTTGATTAGTCCCCACCTGCCTATTAACGAAAGTATTACTCTTAACATTTTTTTTCGTGTTTCTGATATACTGTAATCAGTGTCTATGTATGATTTACCCTTTATTTTCTTACATCCAACTTTAATACATGGGTTGCATTTTTATAAAAAACAGCTTCTTTCTCCGCACTGGTGATTGAGGTTAAACCGGCAATTTTTTGAACCAATTGCTTCTGTGTTGCGCTCAATAAAAACATGGGGAAATCTGTGCCGAATAGAATTCTATCTGGGCAACTATCACAAAACTCCCTAAATTGAGTATTCAATTCCTCTTCCGTCGTAATGAAACGCTGGAAAGTTGAAATATCGAAGAAAATATTTGTCCGTTGCTTTACGGTATCTATGGTCGTTTTACAATCTCTTGCTCCACCATGGCCAAGAACAAATTTTATTTTTTTAAACTCATTCGCCACTTTTAAAATGCTTGACGGGTAGTTTTTTTCAACCCCTAAAAGCCTTAGTGAAGGCCCTGTATGTGTTAAAACGGGCAATTCAAATTCATTGCAAATTTCGTAAAGTGGATAAAGTCCGGGATCATCTAATTCGAAACCGCACGGGGGATACAATTTTAATCCCTTAAAACCATACTCTTTGATCGATTTTTCAAATAGTTCGACACCTTTAAGCCCTCTTCGCGGATCCATACCGCCAAAGACAATAAATCTATCCGGGTTAGCATCTAGCACTTCTTTATGCAATTCGAAGATCGATTCAAGTGCCAATTCAGGTTCTCCGAGCGCTACTCCAAAGTCAGCAATGAGTAAAACAGATAAATCAATCGAAGCCTGATCCATTTTTTCCAAAAATCCCGATCCTAAATGATCGGATAATCCGGCATTCAGAAGGTGCTGAACAACTTTCTTTTCGCTTTCACTTTTAGTCTCAAAAGAATCAATTACCTCATTGGTAAAGCTAGGGGGAAAGATCTTTTTGCTTGCTAAATGACTATGAAAATCTATGACCATTCTTTCTGAATTTATACCCAATTATCTAGTTGATCTAACCTGTATGCTTCAATATCCAACAGCGCTCCGTCTAACAGGTATTGAATCAATGCTTCTTTTTCATAAAACACAACACTCAAGTCCCAAATACATAAACCGGAGGCCGTATTGAGATCAACGGGGAGTAGTAAATGACTTTCAGAAGGAAGAGATTTATAGACCTTCGTCATTAATTCATTTTTATTCACCCAGTAACCAAAAACAACAAAGTTCACATCTAATCCCGCATGTATTATGATAAAGCCAGTATTGTACATTGGTTTAGCTTCGCCAGAAAAGAGAAGGTCATTCGTTAAGCTTTCAGCACTTTTTATTAACTCATTTAATTGTACATTTTCATTCGCAGAAATGGTGTATCGCTTCCAAAAAAAATCTCCTTTCTGTATCGGAGCATAGGGGGATATTTTGCGTTGTTGATACATGTTTCAATTGAAAGCGTACATGTTTTCCATTTTTCGGTGCAGATTTTTTTTCAACGACTCAATATCTTTATACATATAAACACCTTTATAATGCTTATCTCCCACACTCGAATAGCACGGTAGTTCACCAAAAGTTTCAAACCCTAAATGCTTCCAAAGCAACTCTACTTTACTCCCTGACCTTACCGTAAGCGTAAGATGCTTTATTCCTAATTCATCACATTTTTCAAACAAATGCTCTATTACTTTTATCGAAACTTCTTTTCCCCTAATTGACGGATTAATCATTAATGTAGAAACTTCGGCTCTAAGTTTATAGGTCTCAACATACGAGTGATACAAAATAAACTGACCTAAATATTCACCGTTACTTTCAATGACCAATAAATGCTTTGTTCCAAAATCAATATCGTTCTTAAGTACCTTCATATAAGGATGGTCTGTTCTCATAAGACTTAAGAAACCATTGTTATTATCGCTTTTGATAATCACATTCATCATATGAGTCAATTTATCAATTTCAGTATCATCAATAGTTGATAACCATTTGAAATTCAATTTGTCAGTTACGATCGTTTTATTGATTAGAAATAAGGTCGAGATTGTAAAACCTTTATCAGCGATTTGAGTTCCAAGTTGAATAAATCCCGTTGTTACATTATTGGGCGTTGGCTCGTATACCAGCTTTCTTAATCCATAAGATGTTCTGCAGAGCAGGCGTGCATTCTTATTTGTTTTGCGAATATTCTGCAAAATGCCCACTTTAGGTTTTGCCAAAAGTGCATTCAAAATTACATCGTAATGGCTTAAATCAAAGGTACAACCATTGCCTACGTGAATACGAATCTTATCCTGCAATCCGATTTTTTCTAAAATAGTATTTGAAATATCGGCTGCATCCTTATCAATTTCAAGACAATCAATTACCTTTCCGGTATAAAGGTGCAAGAAAATGGCCGTAATCGGAAAAGGGCCACTTCCAATGAACAATACGGATTCGAATGAATGTTCTTCCATCAATTCCAATTCATTCTTTACTAAGTCTTTAAAACGATCGTACAATAAATAATCTTCCACTTTTGCTTCGTCTCTTAGCAATGCTTCTGCAAAGCGCGATTCATGAATGGTTTCCCACCTGCAATAATTATCATTGATCTGCTTTACAACGTCGCTATCAAGACTTTCGAAGTAGTTAATACATTCTTGTTGGTTATGATCATCAAACTCAAAAATCAACTGTTCAAGTTGTTGAATATTGTGATCAAGCAATTCGAAAGGCAAATCTTCAGCGACAGTGCTTTTAACAAGAGAATCGATAGTAGCTAAGTCCATTGAATTTTCAGTGCTGTTAGATGAGTTAGTTAAATCTCTCATAAATTTCTAGGCATTTTTTAAACAACCAACCCCCTCATTTCACGCAGAAACAAGGGGTTAAAAAGGCAATCAATCAATGGTTAACATTGATTGGTAGTAAGAAAATGGCTGTATTATTAAAGTACGGCTTCTTTTTGCTTTTTCAATTCACGGTAACTTCTCAAGACACCATCGTAGTGGTCATTAAAACGATCACATGTGTCATGAATCGCCTGAATAGCTTCATCTTGCATTTGTTTCGTGGTGCAAACATCAGCAACGCAATTTAATCCGTCTTTTACGTGGTGAACATCTTCCTCGGCATGAACTTTGAAGAAAATCATATCATCTACACTAATTCCAAAACCGTTTGCGATTGCCTCACGACGCATAGCCCCGGCTCTATCTTCAAGATTTTGACCTTCACTGGCAATCATCACAGCGGCACAAGCCCGGTGGAATTGAGTCGGATCTTCAATAAGTCGGAAACGGAAATCAATTAACTCTTTAGTCTCAGGATTAACTTCAACCGAATTAAGTTCCTCCAATGAAATTCCTAACGCTCCTGTAAAACGATGCAATAGCTCCAGATGGCCATCTGTTTTACTCATAGCACCGGTTTCTTCTTCGAATACGTTGTAAGCAAATTTCTTTCTTGAGTCAGCCAGAGGACATCTGTAATATAAACCACCTACATAAATTGCGAAAACTTTTGTAAGCTGATATCCTTGTTTTACCATGATGCGCAAAAGATCAGGATCTTTTTCTTCAAAAAGAGCATTTACAATTGGATGATCTTCTTTAATTCTTTGGTGTAAATTACTTTCTAATAGGTCGTAAAAAGCCTGTCTTTCTAACATGGTAAATAGTTTTTAGATTAAATTTGTTCGTTTATTTACTGGCAAATATATCATTTTCTTTCATATTCCAATTAAAAGAAGAGAAATTATAGAGAGCATCAAAAAAGTTGAAATAATGCTGATCATTGATCCTATTTAAATTGGTTCAATTTGTTTATAAACAACTTATTTTGAATATTTTGAGTAAAGAGCTGTTTTCAAATCAAGTACTGATCGAATTTCTGTCAATTCCGTATCGCTAAACTCAATTATGCTAACTTTTAGCTCATCTATGACATTGGTGAAAAAAGAAATTAGCAACATCGAATTCATCCCCAAATCTTCAAGAAATAATGCGTTATCAGCAATCTTATGCGCGTTTTTTTTACCGATAGCAGTAATCAAATGTTTTTGGAGAATTTTGTCTACAGTTTTCATGATTTTATGTTTTGATCCAATCGAATTTTTGATTTTTAGTACAACGCCTCAATTTCGTTTTGAAGTTGTTCAACGACGCTTTTTCTATTCAATTTTAATGAATTTGTAAGCATTTTGTTTTGAATAGTGAAGGGTTGATCGTAAAAATATATGTTGAGAATACGTTCGTCGACACTTAACTTTTCATTGATTTTTTTAAGTGTAACCCGAATCTCTTCTTGTGTTATATCGGGTGTTTTTGGAACAACAACCGCAACCAAATTGGGTTTGTTATCACCATATACAAGTGCGTTGGCAACCAGTCCGGTCTCAATTAATAATTCTTCCAATCCGCCTGGATGAATTTTCTTGCCCGAGGAAAGAACAATTAGGTCCTTTATTCGTCCGTTAATAAAGAGAAAACCGTCTTGATCGAAATAACCTATATCTCCGGTGGCAACACAATTTGGTTCAATATATGTTTTATCACTTTCTTCTTTCGGCATTTTGTAATAATGCTGGTTTGCGATCTTATCACTTTTTACCAAAATCTCTCCAATATCTGAAATAATTACCTCCTTTCCCGGAAAAGGCTTCCCCACACTACCTAATTTAACTATGTCGGGACTGTTCAATGTAATCATACCACCTATTTCGCTCATTCCGTAACCCTCATAGAGTGTGATTCCCATTTTCTCATAGAACAATAGTGTTCCTTTTGTAATCGGCGCAGAGCCAGTCAGCAAATACCGAATATTCCCCCCCCAAGCTTTTACAAATGGCGCAAATTTATGGCCGAACAAAAATCCGAGACCCAGTGACTTTAGTAATAGATAGCTCTTAAAAACAACTGAATAAAGTACTTTTGATTTGATCTTTTCCAAAAATTTATTTCTGAACGTTTCAAAGAAATAAGGCACTCCAATGATGATGGATGGCTTGTCGTTTTGGATAGAATGAAACACCAGCTCTAATGGGGTAATAATGACGCTGAAATCCAATAAGATTGCAGAATAAACATATACCCTTTCTAAATAAATAGGAAGTGGTAAAAACACCAAGAAACGATCTTCATTTCTGAAGTTGAACAATCCTTGCGATTCGTTTATGAGATGATCAAAACTTTTCTTTTTGACCTCAATGAACTTGGATTTTCCCAGTGTTCCGGATGTGAAAATAAATGTAAACACATCTTCGGGCTGATACTGATAAGGAACAAATTCATCATTCGCGAGATTTTGTTGATTTGATAAGTGAATTACCTCATGAAACGGTAGTACTTTCTCATGACCCAATTCTGCTATTTCAGGCAAGTTTGTGAGCAACAAATCCGATTCAAAATAATCAAAAAGTTCCTCGAGGTCGTACGTTTTTCCAACTTCCAGTGGAATTGTTATGATCCCGCTAATTATGCACGCCAAATCAATTACTACCCAGTCGTAACTGTTTTTCCCTAAGACAATCACCCTTGATCGCGGGGCGACATTTTTGGATTTAAGAAAGTTAGCGACTTTTATCACGTCATGGTAAACCTCTTTAAATGGAACAATGTGCTTTTTTCCTTCTTTGTAATATTCCAATAAATTAGAATGGGAATTGCTGAGTTTTTCCGCTAGATTTACTAAGTCCATAATTGTTAATTGACTGTTATTAACGAGGAAACATAAGAACCGGCCCACCCCATATTCAGCGCGAGCATCGTTTCTCCGGATTTTAATTTCCCTTCATCTAAAATGTCTTTCAGATTAATAATAAAATCAACACTATCTACATGTCCTGATCTTGAAATGTTTTGTGTAAATATTTTACGGGTATCGATCCCCATTCCCATCGCCACTTTAGACAATAGCATGATATTGGCATTTTGTGGAATGACACATACCAAAGAATCAACAGGCACACTATTGTTCTCTAAAAGTCTTTTCACTCCGGCAGTCATATACTTATAGTGCAGCAACGAATTATCCTTATTCATATCCACTTTGTAAAGCGAGCCATTGGATAATTTTACCTGACTTTGAATCGAACAGATTCCCGGATTTCCAGACAATAGGACAATTCCGGCTCCGTCGCTTAGAATTCCATAAGCTCCAAGGACCCTGTCGTTTGGATTTTCTGTTTTGTTAACTGCTACAATGAGGATGTTGCGCATTGAGCTTTGCATTGAATTAATAAAATCCCAGATAACAGGAACATTCGCACAATGATTTCCGGATATGTTCATCACATTGGCGTTTGTCATTTTATGTTCCTGTTGCAAACACTTTACAAAGCTCTCACTCGTATTCTGATTTCCTTCCTGACAAGTAACAATTAAATCAATATCAGCCGGTTTTATTTCGGTTTCATTGAACATTTTAGTCAGCAATCCATTAAGCATTTCTACCTCCGAAACACCTGTTTCCACCAACACCTTTTCCTGTTCTAAAATATCTTTTGTGAACATCAAATAATCCGCTTTGGTTTCAAAAACGGGTGGTATAACATGTTCATCGACTTGATCAACTAATTCTTTTACCGAAAGAATCGTTTCGGGCAAATAGTAGTCTACGTATTGTAAATTGAAGTTATTCATTAGATCGTTTTAATATTCCAAACATTGATTATTTACCCTCTACTTCTGCATCGCGATATTTTGATTGCCAGTGCTCGATGGAGACATTGCGATTTCCGAAACGATAGGTGAAATTGAGGACGAAGTTGCGGTTGTCCCATCTGTATTGACCGTTACCGGTAAGATTTGAGTTGCTGAATTTAGAATTCAGTCGATAAAGATTGGCCGGATCTTGAAAGTTCAGTTTAAGCGTACCTCTCTTTTTGAGAATTGATTTACTCATTGCCACATCAATCGCTCCCATAGCTTGATTTGTTTGAAAACCACTTGTTTCCGAAGATGAAATCCAGCCCGAAACCTCCAGTGAAAACCCTTCACCAAGTGAAATTGTGTTTTGAATTGAAAGTCCCCAGTAGAATTGTTGAGTGTTCACGTAAGCATTACGGATGCTGTAATTATATAAATTCAGGCCGGTCCAAAATTGAGCATTTGCGCTCCAACGTTCATGAAATTTGATTGGAATATAGCCATTCAAAACAACCCAATTAATATTTCCGGTGACATTGCCAAACGAACTTCTCACTAAAGAATAACCGGGTAAACTAGTTGAGTCATAGTCAAAATATTCAGCAAAATAATGGCCTCTGTTTACATAAGACACTTCAAAATAATACATGTCTTTATAGGTCATTGATGCAGAAATGGTGTTGTTGAGTGCTGCAACAAGTGTTGGGTTTCCTTCTGAATAGTTTAGTGCAGAAGTAAATTGCTTGAATGTATTGAATTTTGCAGACTCCGGTCGCCCGATTCTCCGGCTATAACCTAATGAAATAACATGGTTCGCAGTAAATCTTCTATTGATTGAAAAGGAAGGGAATAGATTGGTATAATTCTGTTTTGATAGCTGATTACCCGCCTCATCTTTACCCAATGTATTGGTTTGTTCTACACGCACTCCGGCCTCCAGCTGCGTAAGACTATCAATTTGACATCCGTAAACAATATAACCTGCATTAATGTTTTCATAAAAGTTGAAAACAGATCTCGAAAGCGCATTTGACGGGGTGAAATCACTGGAAAAGGTGTTGTTGATGAAGGAAAATTTACTTTTATAACCTATGGTTATCATTCCCCTTTTACCGAATCTTCGCTCAAAATTAGCTCTAGCAATATAGGTGTCTCTATTGCCAATATTGCTTACACTATTGTAGTTTAACACTTCTGAGCTTCCAGATGCTGTACGGCGATCAAATTGATTATTCGAATTCATATCGTGTATGATATAATCAAGATCGATAGATAATTCAGTGCCCAATGTGTCAAATATATGCTTGAAGTGGGCATTCGCAAACATGTAAATCATTTCATCGGATGTTCGCTTATCCGTTTTCATATCATACAGTACAGAATCAATAGAATTGAAGCCAAGTTGCGTTAAATTAGCTTTTTTATGTCCGCCAAAATACGAGCCCATTACTGACAATCCTAAGGATGAACGTGGATTGAATTTATAATCTAGGTTAAACTTACTACTATAGTAATTATTTGCCCCTTTGTCTAATTCGGTATTTACCTGTTTTTGAAAAACACTTCCGCTGTCAGTCAAAAAATTCCTTGTTTCATCAGACCAATTTAAATCGGTGCCGTAACTGTGGTTTACATTCCAATAAAGGGTTAGTTTTTCACGTTTCATATTAACCGAAAGACCTTGATTGTGCTTTGGATAACTTCCGAATTGCTTATAATAACTGTATCCTCCACCAAGATTCAGAACGTATTTAGTCCCGTACATTTTACTGGTTTTCGTCACCAAATTAATAATACCACTCGTTCCTTCGGCATCGTAACGGGATGAAGGGTTGGAAATCACTTCTACTTTTTCGAAATCCTCGCTTCTCATTGATTTCAACATTCCAGCCAATTCTGCACCCGAAAGATTTGTAGGTCTTCCATCAATCATAATAATAACACCGGGTTTACCTGCAAGTTGTATTGTTTGCGTTTGAGAGTTGGTGCTGACCCCAGGAACTTTTGAGAGCATTTCAAAGGCATTTAACCCTCCGGTAACCGGACTTGCCGACAAGTTCATTACCATTTTGTCACCCTTAAATTCAATCAGCTTTACGGTATTTTTAATGACTACTTCATCCAATTGCGATGGATTGGTCTTCAATAGGATGCTGTCAATGTGAAGATTTTTTTCTTCTACACTAAACTCTTCAAAATAAGGTAAGTAACGATCACTCTTTATATAAACGAAAATTCGTTGGTTAGCTGCTAGCTCTATTGAAAACAATCCATTGTCGTCGGTAATACAACCATTGATTGTGGTGGAATCTTTTGCGCTTAAAAATAAAACGGTTGTGAAGGGTGATTTTTCATTTTTATCTGTCAATACTTCTCCTGTTATCTTTACTTGTCCGTATAAATGGAGAAGGCTTGCAGTGCAAGTGAATAGTGTTAAAAAAAATTTCATATTCAGAATTATAATTTGATAAACCCTTTATAAAAAAGGCTAAAGATAGTTTTTATTGGAGAAATGATAGATCTAAGTGAAATATAAGTAAACGGATGTTTATGAGTCACTAACATTAGTAAAAAAGTTACATTATTTCAAAAATAAAAAACGTAGGCACAAGCATTAATGACTAACCAGAGCTGTTTTTGAACTTAATTTAGAGGATATGTAGACTAAATCTCGAGCTGAAAGAAAAATAATTCCTATTCGATGTCAGAAAGGTCATTCCAACCCTCTGAAACCCAATAAAAAGGCAATTTTGGTTCGATAATCTGTCAGAAAGAAGAGCGAAAAGAAAAGAGCGTATCATATCATGATAGCGCTTTTTTCTTTTTCCCTCGGGACTCGCACTCAAACTCACACCTTTGTAATTTGCTCTTTTCTTTCAGTGTGAGTGTGCAGAATGAGTCTTTGAAAGACTTGATTCTAATTATACCAAAATTTTTAAGACTTTGGAGTAATTCAAATTCCAGTAATCCCTTTCTTTGTAGAATGAAATGTTATCTGATTTTATTCGTCCTAATAATTGTCTCCTCAACAGCAAATTCACAGAATTACAGCGAATTACTTGTTCAAGCACAAGAATTTCAATTAAAAAATCAATCTACAAAAGCCATTTCCATTTACAATGAGGCTATTCAAATGAAGCCTACAGATCCGGAGGGCTACTTTTTCAGAGGAATTGCATTGTATGAATCAAACAATATTCCTGATGCTTTGAGCGATTTTAATAAAACGATATTGCTTGATAGTACGTATGCGGATTCCTACCATTTTAGAGCACAATGCAAACGACAGTTAAACGATTCTATCGGTGCTATTACCGACTGGAATTACGCAATCAAACTCCAGCCGGAAAATCCTATTTATTTAAATAATAGAGCCATGTTACGTTTCTATCTAAAAGATATTGACGGGGCAAAAGAAGATATTGAAAAAACAATAGCGCTTGACCCTACTTATGGTGCTGCTTTGATGAATAAAGTAATTATTCTATTCGACACGAATGAAGATCGCGAAGTCTATTCAACAATCATGAAGATAATCGAAATAGATTCAAGCAATGCGATGGCTTATTATTATTTGGGTATTCTAAAAGGTTCCAAACTCGGTGATTTTAAAGGGGCTATTAAGGCATTTGATGCAGGAATAAGTTATGATCCGAAACAAACCGAGCTTTTTCAGAAAAGAGGGTACGCCAAATCACTTCTTGAGGACTACCAAGGTGCCTCAGAAGATTATCTCAGCGCAATTGCACTATCTCCGAATGACTATATTATCTACAATGACCTGGCATTGCTACAATTTAAGATGTATGCTTATGAGGACGCAGAAAAATCTCTTTCAAAAGCAATCGCATTAAATCCGGAATTCAATGAAGCTTGGCACAACCATGGATTAATACTGATCATGCTGAATCAAAAAGAATCAGGTTGCAAAGAACTTAGGAAAGCAATGTCAATGGGGTATCCAAAATCTGAAGCGGCAATCAACTACTATTGTAAGTAATGAAATATTCTTGAAATAGATACCCGGTTCGATCCCAATAAGGTCATTTCTCTCCTCTAAAACCGCACTTTTGGTTCGATAATGTGTCAGAAGGGTGAGCTCTAGCGTGATAAGAGAAATTTTATCACGCTTTTTTATGCAATAAAATATTGGTTTTAAGGTGATTAAAAGTTGAAAATAGCGGTTCGATAAAAATAATTAGTTGAAACGATTTTTGAAGAATTTGAGATAATTGTCACCAAAAGTGATTCTTTAAACCACGGTTGATATGAAGAATCAGTTGTTTTGAGATGGTTCGAGACCAAGATACACATAGTCCATTAATGAAAAATCTATTTATGTCAGTATATTTGGAATGTCAATAACCAAATATGAAAACTTCCAAGTCGTTAACTTCTCTACTTTTTATTTTTTGCTCATTCAATTTTTTTGCTCAGCTGGGTAGAGTTGATTCAACCTTTAATGTTCAGGATACCTCTTCATTTACTCGATACTTTTCAGGTCTTCCAAGTAATGGAAATACCAAATTTCATGCTCATGTTTACCCAGATGGCAGTTCACTAATTGCGGGAGGTTTCACGTCTTATGTAGATCAAATTCATAATAGAATAGTCAAAACAGATGTTAATGGCAATGTTGATCTATCCTTTAATGTTGGAACTGGTGCCGATAGTACAATTACGTGCATGGTGGTTTTAGAAAATGGTAAAGTGTTTTTAGCAGGTCAGTTCTCAACTTTCAATGGTGTCAATACGAACGGCAGTATTTTATTGCTGGCAAATGGAGCTGTTGATCCTCTTTATTTACCCAGCGTTTGGTCATCAGATCTAATAATTGATGCCTGCGAACAAAATGGAAAATTAGTATTAGTTGGCTATCAAGATGCAACACCTGGTCCAGCTGGAAACAGTTTTTTTCGAATCCTTCAAAACGGTTCTATTGACAATTCATTTCTCGGAATGGAAATACCACAAGGAAATCTTAGACATGTTTCTGCATTGCCATCTGGTAAGATTTATCTTAGCGGACAATTCAATCAATTAGGTGGAATTCCTAGTCATGGTATTGCACGATTATTACCAAATGGAGAATTGGATATGACATTCTTGGCTGACTCAGCTTCGACTTACATAAACAGTGGTTTAGGGTATTTTGTGACATCACACACTATAGATAGTGATGAGAACATAATGGTTTCTGTGCCTACTGGCCTGTCGAAAATAAGCAGATTATTTAATAATGGGGATGTCGATACTAGCTTTACACAACCTTTCAGTATTGGATATTTATTGTATAAATTGGTTGCTATCGAGTCAGGAAAGTACTTGGCGTCAGGAAGTAACTTTGTGGTCCAATTAAATCATGATGGGAGTATCGATCCTACTTTTGACAAATTCAATGGATCATCTATAAATAGTCAAATTGACGTCGATTTGAGACCAGACGGAAAAATACTATTTGCTAGGGGAGCTCCGTTCGTTCTAAACGAAGATGGAACATTATTCGGCGGATACAATACTACAACTGGAGCAAACAATCTGATTAACGCTGTTCAAACACTGCCAGACGGCAAAATTTTAATTGCCGGTAGTTTCTCTAGTTACAATCACCAATCTATAAATGGGATAGCACGGTTGTTACCAGACGGGACATTGGACCCTTCTTTTAATCCTGGAAAAGGATTTAATTACCATGAGTTTACTCAAGCAACCAATAGTACAGTTCATGATCTAGAAGTCCAACCTGATGGAAAAATAATTCTGTGTGGATCTTTTACGCAATTCAATGATCAACCTCGAAATCGAATTTTACGATTGCACCCTAATGGAGAATTAGATACCACCTTCGCGTCTTCATCTATTTGGGCTCAATCGGCGATTATTGAAGTTAAACTTCAACCTAATGGACAAATATTATTCTTAGCTGGCGGCGCTATGGCTCGCGTGAACAATGATGGCACAGATGATAATTCCTTTAATGGGCAGGTTGGCGTAGGTCAATCAATCGGAGAAGTAGTTGTTCTATCAAGTGGAAAAACAATTGTTGGGGGTTCATTCAATTTGTTTGAGGGGCTATCCGCATCAAATTTAGGACAATTGAATTTAGACGGGTCTGTTGATAACACATTTTCTACCGGGGCAGGGTTTAACAGTGGTGTTGTTCATGATATAGATGAACAGACTGATGGAAAATTAATTATTACAACAACATCCACGACCTATAATGGCGATACTATTGGGAAACTATTTCGTATTTTTCCTAATGGCGACTTGGACACCACTTTTCAATTTGAAGAGCCATTCCCTTTGACTCAATGTTATAAAACGTTGATAATGAATTCGGGGAAAATAATAACCGTTGGTTATAGATTGGGACTTCAAGACAGCTCCTATGTTCTGAAAATCAACGAGAATGGAAGTGTAGATACCGCGTTCGTTTCGACACCTTTCGAAGACTACTACAACGGTCAAATGATTCTTTCCGCAGACGTACAACCGAATGGAAGAATTATTCTTGGTGGGTCTTTCTACTATCTTAATCAGCAATACACTAAGAACAGATTGTTTGCATTGGTAGGAGATACGATGTCAACTAGCTGTCAATTTTTCAATGGTCATTTTGTAAGTATTGAAAATCTTATTTGTGGAGATTCAGCCGGGGTTAATTTCGTTGGGGTTAATGGTACAGAACCCTATCTCTATTCTTGGGACAATGGAGCTTATTCTTTGGATGACACATTACATCTTACAGAAAATGGTGGCGTTCATTATGTTAGTATTATAGATTCCAACGGATGTTTTTTTTCAACCGGATTTCTAATAAACGGGCCTACAACCCAAACCGAATTTGATGTTACATCACAATTGGTAGGAGGCAATTTTAGACCCGGATTTAATTCCACTGTAACGTTAAATGCCTACAATGACGGCTGCGTTCCAACTTCTGGTCAAGTTACCTTGATACTTGATACACTACTCACGTTTAATTCGTCAACGCCTGCACCTGATTTTATCTCAGGCGATACCTTGAGATGGAATTTTACGGATCTCACATTTGATTCAACTCACTTCTCGGCTTTACTTCAACTGGCAACCCCAACGTCGGCGGAATTTGGTGATCCTATTCATTTAAGATTAAAAATTGATCCACTTTCTGGCGATGCAGATACAACGAATAATGTCAATGACTATCATTATACTGTTATAAATGGCTATGATCCAAATGATAAACAAGTTTATCCAATCGGAGAGTGTATACCGCACTATATCAAAAATGAACAGGAGTTGACCTATACCGTGCGGTTTCAAAATACCGGTAATGCCGAAGCGATTAATATTGCCATTGTAGACTCATTAAGTGATTATTTGGATATAAACACGCTTCGGGTTGTAGCAACTTCTCATTCAATGTATACAGAAGTTTTACAAGGAAATGTGTTAAAGTTTCACTTTGATCAGATAAACCTCCCAGATAGTCTTTCCGATGAAGAAGGAAGTCAAGGATACGTAATTTACCAAATTAGTCCATATAACTCTCTTTTTGAAAACACGCGTATCAACAATAAAGCCCATATTTATTTTGATTTTAATCCACCAATCACGACCAACGGCGTTTTTAATACTGTTTCGGATAGTTATGTGGCAAATACTTTTGATACAGTAACATTGAGCTCATGCGATCAATACTTTTGGGGTGGCCAGAATTACACTGAATCAGGTATCTACACTCAAAATTTCGCAAATAATTATGGTTGCGACAGCACTTCTACAATTCAATTGGAAGTTCAGATGAGTTCTTCATCGGAGTTAACCGTTGAGGCGATCGATAGTTTTACATTAAACAACCAATTGTATACTACTTCGGGACAATATCAACAAATACTATTCAATGAGGTAGGTTGCGATAGTACAATCAATCTTAATCTAAATTTGAATTATACATCTACCACCTCACAGGAAAAAACAGCATACAACTGTTATCCAAATCCGGCAAATGACTATTTAGTAATAGAATTTTCACAAAAACCAATCTCTCAACAGATCAGTTTTACAACTCTAAGTGGTCAAGCAATCAAATTACAATCAACGTTTGAAAATAACCTGATTAAAGTTGATCTATCTGGATTACCACAAGGAATGTATCTAATGAAAATTATTATTGAATCAGAAGAACAAGTAATTCCAATCATGAAAATCTAAATCCGGTTCGACCCCAAAAAGCTCATTCCTTCCCTCTCAAACCCAATAAAAAGACATTTTTGGTTCGATAATCACAAGGTTTAGCAATTGAGATTTACTTTAAGCTACTGAGATATATAGGAATTTCAGATGTCTACAAGATTTATGCTACAAAACGAAAGGGGCGTCTATTTTTAAGACAGCCCCTTTCCTATGCACTATTGTCGAAATTAATCCGGAATTGAAATCGGACGTCTTTTATGCTGTTCCTGAATCACGGGGAACATCGCTGTAAAATATCCTGTCCATCCACCGGTGCGAACGCGCAGTAAGTCATACGTTTCAGGATTGCTCATTGCATCTTCCATTGTTTCAGGATTTGCAACAGTTATCGTTAGTATGTTCGAGCTGTTACCCTCTGCAAATTGCTTCAAAACTTTCACTAAATCTTTCTGAGGGAAATCCTCTCGAATATTAAAGTCAGTAGGCCCTCCATCTGTCAGTTTCTTTGTTCCATTACCTGCAAATCCGGCAAGTGCGTCTACGAATTTTGCTTCTTGATGATCTACCGGCAAATCCGAAGGACTTGGCATGGAACTTAAATCCGACGCTATTGTTGTCCCTTTTCTTCTTCCGTCTGCACTAGCTCCATTCCAAGACCCCATTTCTACATGGTTCTCAAAAGTTCCTACTCCAGGCTGAATTTGAATCCCAAACGGATATTCTTCTGAGCCAAAACTATCTGCCAAATCATTGAATCTTTTAACGGTTTGTGATAACGGTTCTGTAAAGGTTTGAACTGAAATATCAGCGATACCTTCAATTATCTTGTCCCCAAACGAATCAATATCAGCATTTCCCCGACCATAACGTGGCAACGACAACGCAACTTCACGGAGACGTTTGTATCTATCTTCTACAGCCTTTATTCTTACCTCTCCTGACAATGAACTCACAAAAGGTTCGTCCATGCTATAACCCCAATCACAAGAAAGACAATCAAGTAATTCAGGTAAAGAAGTAACCGCTGTTTTCTTATCATACACCATATAACGAATTGCGTATAACGAATTAATCGTTGAACTCAATGCGATGTAGCATGGTCCGTAAATGTTGTATTTCGCTCCACCGCTGTACATATCTTGTCCTTTGGCGATACAATCGTCAATTAATATTGATAGCAAAGGTGTCGGACAGAATTTTGTATTGGCACCATACCCCATCAATTGCCCGTTTATTCGTTTTCGGTTCAACCATTCGAAATGTTTGAAGTATAATTTTTGTAAATCTTCGTAGGTATGGATCTCAGACGCATGTTCAGATGTGAAAGAAACTACTTTTCCTCTAAAATAAGTCGATCCGGCAGACGAGTACGTCTTTCCCCTATTCAATGCACATTCCAATGGTTCAAGTGTGCTAAATCCGCCTAATGAAAACCAGTTTTCTCCCGGAAATTGAGGTTCATAGCAACCATCACACGCGTAATTTCTCGCTGATTCAATTGTTACTTTTGAACTCCATTTCGGATTCTTCGATAAATCCTCACCTCCTACGTTATCACCACTCTGTTTTAAGCCGTCTATGAACAACTCATCATTCAAAAAAATCGGATGTGCCCCTCCTGATAAAACCGCTCTTGCAGCTTCTTCAAGAACTTCTTCAGGAACATCTTTACGCATTCTCAATGACAAACATGGCGTATTTAATGGCAATCGCGAAGAACAGCGAATAAACATAGTGCTCAAATCGTTGTAACTTGATTTTCCGGTTTTCGGATCACATCCTCCAACCGTTAATTGCTGAACCCACTGATTGATCGAAGCTCCTTGCGGGTATGGTCCTGAAGATCCACCCATCGCTAAATTTCCAAATGGTTGATGGTCTTCCACAAAAATACGGTTCGACTGAACTTTCTCATCCAACTTAATACAGAAAGCGTCTAGAACCTCCTGAGCTCCTTCTTTAGTCAATACACCTGATGCAATATCAGCTTTATAGAATGGGAACAACACTTGATCCAATCGCCCTAAAGCCGTTGGCTCACCATTCAAGTGCAAACATGAATGATACGTAAAAATCAACTGGATAGCTTCCGTAAAAGTGGCCGGCTTACTGTGCGCAATATTGGTCATACGTTGCCCAATTTCTTTCAGGTTGTTCACTTCCCATTGCTGACCTTTCGACATGTTTTTGGACATATCAAAAGCAAGAGCAGCATATCTCAAAGCGTATTCGCTCACTCCTTTCAAGGTCAACAAACAGGACTCATAGAACTCCATCTTGTCCGTATAGCTTTTTTCCTTTGCCTCATCACGAACAGACTTGAAGTATTCCTTTTTGTTTGCTTGAAGTTTTTTCCTGTGTGTTTCAACTTTTTGAACAAGTCCGTCCAAGCCAAGTTCTACCAACTGGTCATAAGCCGGAATATTATGTCCTACACCGGATGCTTCACTTAAATCAGCAAGAAAACCATCCATTCGCTCCTTTTCACTCAAATAAAGCATAACATAGCGCCCTTCACCCAACGAAAGGTTCGGCATAGCTCCAACTAAAATTTCTTCGGGCTGTATACGGAAACTATCAGCTCCATTTATCACTCGACCTTTTGTATGATCATTGGACGAATCAACCGGTAATTGTTTTCCGTCAAGAGTTAAAAATCGCTGTCCCCTGAAACCATATTCATCAGAAGCCAACTCATGCAATGTCAATCTTGTTGCCCAACCTTTTCTTATCATGATAGATGCTTCCATGATGTCGTTAGGTATCGTTTCTTTGGGATATTCTTTTTTAAATTTATCAACGTAAGAAGTAATATGTCCAAGCTCCTGCTGTTTTCTATCAATATACCAGTTGTCCTGCCAGCGACTAAATGAATTTTCCAACAAACTCAATATTCTGAACGACGGTGCATTTCTCTCTTTTCGCTCTTCGTTTGACAAAGTAGTCTGATTAAACAAATACTCCTTGTGATTGTAATGCATGATTTCATTTTCGGACTTTGTATCGAAATGACGATCTAGACGTCCCCAATTCATACCTGGGAAACGCTTCCAGTTTAAATCCTTCTTACCCTCCCATTTTGATTCGAGGTACTCACCTGTGTGCAATTGAAGATCTTTTATACTAGGAATATAGTAGAAACCACCCAAATCAGATTTAACATTATCGAACAAACGATCGTTCATGAATCCTTTGGAATTTCCAATTTGACTATCCATTATCGTTTCAAGGATTTGGAAATTTTTAGTGTATCCGGCAAAATAGATTCCGGCTTCATCTCCAATATTGCTCCCAGTCGCGGCCATATGTGGACATCCTGCAAATACGGAAGTCCCAAAAGGAAGTCCCAATCGCATTATAGGGGTTGTATTTCCCGCTTCGTCTTGTTTTCTAGCAGATTTAATGTGCGTTCTCGTATCGCGATCCGGTATAATCGTATCATTTGTTTTACGTCCAATGATATCTTCTATTTGATCTTCGCTCATTGAATGGATTTGACCCCAATTGATATTAAATCGCTGTGCCAACACATAAGATCCACCAAAATGTTCAATATCTTCGCTTCCGATGAGACAATGTTTTGCAATAGAAACAGGATCTGTTGGGTTGTTTAAGTTTTCGCTGAAGCGCGAACCCAAAACTTTCCCCCCTTTCCCTGATGGATTTAATGATTTCGACGCAGCTTCTTGACTTTTCTTCTTTTCGACTCGTGCGCCAAGTGCCTCTACAATGTATTTTTCAACTGCCTGACATGCTTCCATTTTATCACTTTTGATATGGAACCACAAATCGGCTCTATTTCCTTTAAACGATTTACTTGAGCGTTCAATTACTGTTGACGAATTGCCATCCTTTGTTGGAAATTTAAAAGTCATTCCTTTTGGAATACTCAGATTCTCATCCGCGCAAATACCTTTCCAATACGCTACACCGACACCTAAAATGGCTGTAGTTGAACAATCTTTAAGTGATTTTGTCGTGTGAATATGTGTTCTGATTTCACGTTTTAAATTGGACAATTCTTTTCTTGATAGTCCTTTATCATCGAGCCAAATGCTTAAAAAGATAGCATTCGCAGCTGGATAGATGAGTCCACGCTGCATGTGTTCCCAAACCTCAACATCTCTTGAATTTCGGTCTTTACTCAACGTATTCGTGTCAATTGCCAAGTGCGGAGTTGCCGCTTTGTCTGTTTGCTTTTTCATTTTTATAGTGATTGGTTTATTTCTCAGGGAATTCTTTCTTAAATTGATTGATTACAATTCGAAAAAATGGTTTTGATGCTACTCCCGCATCTTTTACCTGTCCGTTAGCATAGGTCAGCATCTCCAGGTTGGTATCGCCATTTTTTACCAAGTAACTGGAAATAGCAATGGTGTACTCTTTATTTGGGTCAATTGCCTCTCCTTTAATAGTCCATGCATTTTTTTTCCCCTTGATGTTAGCATACTGAAGGAAAGATCCTTTTCCGACATTGTCAGCACCATTGTTCAACGCACTAATCAAGGTAGAACCTTTCATGGTTACAAGAGAAACATTTCCACCGAAAGGAGAAATTTTTAAAATGTCATATTCCGTAATAACTCCGACTTGCAGTTTGTCATCAATTCGAATAGAGCCTCCATTCATTAAAGCAGCATCAGCTTCCGGAAATGCAGACAGGAATCCTCTTGCAATCAAGTCTGTCAACTCAGTTGAACGGCTTCTAACAGAAGCTTCAGTTCCATCTAAAATTCGATCAGAGAGACAGATGATACTATCCGGATAATATCCTTGCTCTTTGAACGATGCAAATGCAATAGCTGTCCATTTTTGAACTACTTTCTCAATTCGTTCATCCATTTTGATAGTTTCGTCAATGAATACAAGTTCAGAATTGATTGTAAGTTTCTTTGTATTCTTGTTGAATGTCAATTGGTGAATAAAAGCAGTTTTAGCGTTCGCATCCGCTTTTGTAATTGGCGTAAAATGATCACCTCTAAGTAAATCATAATTTTCGTGCTCGTGCCCTCCCATGATCATATCAATTTCCGGAATTTCTGCTGCCATGGATACATCATCTTCAATGCTTTGATGCGTAATTGCAATAATAATGTCAACGTTTTCTGCCTTCAATTTCTTAACGGCGTCTTTTGCTGCCTGTAAAGGATTGCTAATCGTTGCATATGATGTTTTAAAGCCGTCTAATGTAACTCCGAGAACGCCGATAGAAACTCCTTGAACTTCAAATTTGAAACACGGTCTCGTATTTGGAAATGGATTTCCATTTCTATCTAACACGTTGTCTGAAATAACGGTAAACTTCATTTCCTGCAAACGCTTTCTCAATTGCTCTTCCTTCAAATCAAACTCATGATTTCCCAATACGAAATAATCCCATTTCATCTCATTTAGGACATCAACCATTTGTTTTCCAGCCAAAGTTTCGCCTTGATAGTTCGCTGTTCCAATTGCAGATGGGCTTAACATGTCACCTGCCAGAACCGAAAAAGTATTTGGATTTGCGGTTTTCAAACTATCAATAACTGTTTGAACGCGAGCCAAGCCTCCTAATTTACCTCCACTAACCGGCGCCATTTCATACACGTCATTAACTTGGAGAAACGTAATATTTACGTTTTGCGCACAACTGGAATTGAGTATAATAATAGAGAATGTTACTCCGAAATAGTTTAATATTCTTTTCATTTTTTTGTTTTAATTGTTTACCATTGATTAAATACAGCCTTTTTCTGTTCTGCTGTCAACCCTTCATTTTTAACAATTTCAAGTGCTTTTTTCGCATCAGGCAATTTTGTTAGAAAAGTAAGATGGGTTACTTTTTCAATTTGATCCACAGAAGTAAGGAAATCGGATACGACCTTCTCTTTCGAGTCAATGATATTCGGAAAAAGGAACGCTATACATTCAATACCCGTTTCAGAATTCGGGTTTTCGCGAATGACAATTTTATATACTGCGTCAGGAATAGCGGACATTACTTCACCGGATTGCCCTAACCACATTGAAGGATTCTTTTTAAAGAATGCGGGGCCTGAAATAACCCATACACTTCCGTATTTATCTGCCCAGTCTGTACAATTTTGCTCCAACGTTTTCCATATCCCATTGTTTTGCAACTGTAATTGAGGAACTGCATTCAATACCGTATGGGTATTGTAACCTGCATCTTCACCCATTCTGTCCGCAGCATTTTTCGGGCACATATGTCCTCTTACAAAACGTGAATTACTATTAACTATTTTCATTTCACTTGTACCCGAAACCGCGTAAGTATCATCATTTGGTGCCATCTTTTTACCGTACAAAATATCGTCGGTCATCCAAGGGGAAGGTCGTTTGTAATTCGGCATTGTACCTTCAAAATGTTTAATTTCAAATGCCACCCATTCAGGCACACCTAAGAAATCAGGTTTTCCGTCTCCGTTGTCATCGTCTTCTGTATCGAAGCAAGTCGTGTAGGCTGCGAAATTGAAAATCAGATCATCTGTTTTTCCGATTCCCCATTTCGTATGATTGTAATCATTATTAAGAACAATCTTTCGGTATTTATTACTTGGTGGAGCTCCGGGCACACGGTCAACCGTTTCAGTTTTGGTATTCTCACTTTTCTGCGTAGATTCTTCACCTGATGAAGCGTTAATGGAAAAGTAGGTCACACCTGCAACAACAGGTATGGCAATAAGGGAGGGAATAGTGTACTTCATCGGTTTATTTATAAATAGAATTGAAAATTTGTGCCGCTCTGTATCCTCCTGCTCCCAAACGCGCTTCCACAACAGTAACATAATCGTGCTGGTACTGGTAAGATAATGAAGGAAGTCCTGTTGATTTGTCAGTCGACGTATATAAAGTCGCATAAATGGAATCACGGTACTCCACCGATTCCATTGCCCATTCTGTTAATTTGTCTTCTTCCCATTCTTGTTTGTGAGAGAATTGATGTTTATTCACAAACTCCGCGAATTCTGTAAAACTCAATTGTTCTTGCTGAATAATAGCTTCATCCCAAACAGAGTGCAGGTTTGTACGTTCATTAAAAAACAACACAGAAATGCTATTCCCCCCGAAATCGCCATCTTTTCCGACATGCATTGGCTGATGGACATCCCCAATAAAATGCACCAAAAATGCAATTGCCGTGGCTTGTGTCGATCCTCCAAGAGGTGTTACACCGTTTTTCTTCATTAAAGCTTCCATCTTAGCGATGGCAGTTTTATCACCTCTAAGAATACTTTGCATGAATTCAATTGCCTCAAGAACGTTATCAATTGTGTCAGTGGATTTCGAAGCTTTTAACACTTCTTCGGCTGTTTGACCTGGATTGATCGTAACATGGTGCCAATCTTTCGCAAAGTCCCAGTTCTTTTCAGATCGAATAAAATCGGGCCATGTAGCCACCTGAGTTAGAAATTCGTCGCCGAGAATAGAATCAATTTGACGTTTTGCCTTTTTACTGAGATTGTCATAACAAATTTGAGCCGTAATTCGGTGTCCATTTTGACCCCAACCAAAACAGATTTGCGTGCAAAGCAACAACGCCATCGAGAGCATAGTCTTTTTCATATGAATAGTATTTTGACTCTTAAAATCAAGAGTCGATTTACGTTTAAGTTCCTCGAAAATAGTAATAATTGATTCGTTTACAAGTAAAAAAACTAAATCGATTTAATTTCTAAACAAATTGGTTTTGTTACCGCAATTTGCTCAAATCTAAAGTTGTATGTTTTTGAAATCAAACCTCAGAAGCATGTTCAAACATCACTGGTTCCCAAAATCTATCATGCCTCGCAGTTCATTTTAAATTGAGATCTGCTTTGAGTTACAGAGATGTAGAAGTCCAGCGATTCGTTGTTATAGCTTGCTGCAAAAGCAACCGACTTTAAATTGGGGAATTGTTACTGAATCAGAAGAACAAGTAATTCCAATTATGAAAATCTAATTCCGGTTCGATCCCAATAAGGTCATTTATCCGCTCTCAAACCCACTAAAAAGCACTTTTGGTTGATAATCTGTCAGAAGGGTGAGCAAAAAAGAAAGAGAGTGTGTAAACGCTCTCTTTCTTTTTTACCTCATTTTCATTCTCACTCTCTTTCTTTTCAGTGCGAGAATTGAGACTGAGAGGGTGAAGTTATCGATTGAACTAATAATCCTGAGATTTTTATTGCAACAGTGAGTTAATTCTTAGATTGACCTTTTTTCGTTGACGATTGGGTGAGAAGTTCATCCGCCTTTTCGACTTCCCGAACTAGATCGGATTCCATAATTCAACCATTTCTTTTTAACCACCCCTCTCCTTTTTCCCTACATTTGTCGTATTCACTTGATTTTCTGTTTGTAAGAAGAGACAATCACATTCACACTTGTACCATGAAAAAGATGCTACTACTATTCGTTTCGGGAGCAATTAGCCTCGCTGCAACTGCCCAATTGCCTTATACAACTACCCAATTTCAATACGACAGTTTGTTGAATGTCAGTTATGGATCGGCGATTGATTATGCGGGAAATTCACAGGATTTGCTAATGGATATTTACAAACCCATTGGTGATGACAATTGTTTGCGTCCTGTCATTGTTCTTATTCATGGAGGTGCATGGGTTAGTGGAAGTAAAGAAGATCCTAATATGGTTATTATGTCACGCGAATTGGCAAAAAAAGGATGGGTTGTAGCGAATATCAATTACCGCTTAGGTACGCACAAAGCTTCTAATTACAACATGTATGCGTTTTGTACCACAAGTATTTCGGCACCATGCGCATATATATGCGACAGTTCAGAGATTTACCGTGCCAATTTCAGAGGCATGCAAGACGCAAAAGGTGCAATTCGGTTTATGAAAGATCGTTTTGCCATCGATTCTTCAGACATCAACAATGTCTTCCTTGCAGGTGAAAGCGCAGGCGGGTTTGTAGCTTTTGCTGCTGCGTATACCGATCAAGCGAGTGAGAAAAGTGCCGATTGTTTCGCCATTTCGGATGCGCCTACTCCATCATCAAATTTGGCTATACATGGTTGCATTCCGGCGAGTAATTCGCTTACCAGACCCGATTTAGGCAGTATAGACGGCACACTCAACACGGGACTTCATGATGCGACTGTAAAAGGAATAGGCAATTTTTATGGCGGCGCCCTCAACCTGCAATTGTTTCAACAAACAAATGACACACCGGTTGTGTACCTGTTTCATCAAGGTTCGGATATTGTGGTCAATTATGGCTATGGAAACTTATTAGGTCGAACAAGCTGGGAATGTTACGCACAAACAAATCTCTGTCAATCGTACTATTTCTACCCTCTGGCGCATGGCAGTAAAAGTATCGATCAGTATTTTCAGTCATTAGGAGGATCGGCGCCAACCTACCAAGCCGATATTATCGAGAATTACAGTTACCTAAACAATTGTCTTTCCAACGGACATTCAATAGATAATTTGACACTGCGCCTGCAAAATATGACCAACCTGTTTGCATCAACTATTGACCTTTCAGGAAATGATCCCGCTACCAATTGCATTACCAATGGATTGAATGACACGCATTTCAATACGCCGATTTCCCTCTTCCCTAATCCGGCAAACGACCAATTGACACTACAAGTTGTTGGGAATACAACTCAACTTCCTTTTACAATTACCGATGCCTTTGGAAAAACGATTTTCAGCAGCGAGCTTCATGGCGAAAATACCCTGATTGATGTTTCGCACCTTTCAAAAGGCCTGTATTTACTACAATTAAATGATCGTAAAACGCAATTGGTGAGGTGGGTGAAGTATTGATTTAACGTGAGTTCAAACTAAACAAACCAAGATCGGATCATTTCATTCACGAATCCGACCTTGGTTTTGATGATTGTTATGCCAATTTGTAATTGACTACTAATAGTAACTCTTCCAAATCCGCCACATTTTCTGTGTCAGGAATGGTCAATGTAAATGGTGTTCCAACAGAAATTCCGGAATGACTCTTTGCATAGAGTTCCCATTTTTTGTCAAGCACCACAGGGGTAACTCCAACATGCACCGTGAAATGATCCGGCTCATTCGCTACTTTGGCAATCAACCACACATTGTCAATCGTAAATCCGGCAGACTGAACGAGGAACGGAAAACGATTGGCAGCAATGGTCAGAGATGCAGAGCTACCATTTTTCAACAAATGCCATTCGTTCGGAAATTCTTGACGCATATTGAATGCCAGGTGTGATCCGTTGTCGGTATCAATGGCCTGTTTCAGTTCGTTTAGTTGTGCTCGAACGACCCCGTTTGCCTCTGTTTTCAAAGTGCCATTGGCGCGCGAAGTGTATTTCATGTGTACTACAACATCGGCAATGGTATTGTAGTCGAACTGGCGAACTTCGGTAGGAAGTTCAAGTGTCCAATTACTAATGGCACCGGTGCCCTCAAACGGAAGGTAACGTTCATCCCTGAAGTTCAGTTCAAACAAACCGGTATCGTTTTGACCGCTGCTTGTTGCGATGGATTGCGTTGTAGTAAGGTTGTACGCGAATCGCACATCTGAATCTGGGGTTGCCGATTCCGCATAAGGTGATGCCGGTAATACCTCTTTCCGGTATTTGTTTTTCCCGAGAGATAGCATAGCGCTTACAGAGGTATAAGGCCCTGCAACACATGGTAAACTGATACTTACCGATTTGATTCTGCGGAAAAAATGACCCGGATGATCAATGTCGAACAGCACTTCAGGAATGGTGAAGTCACAACTTCCCGTTGCCCGCAATTTAATGAGTGCAAGCGGATCAAGCGACGCGAGTGAAATGTGTTTGGTCAATTCAAACTCTCGTTTGTTTCCATCAATCCATGCTTTTTCCAGTTGACGCAAGGCAAGAGACAGTTTGTCGCCGGCCAATAATCCCTTTTTAAAACTATCCCAGTATCCATACTGAATGAAATTGGATGTGCCGATTCCCAGTTCATAACGGTATGCCAGTTCAGCTTTTTTTGCCAAATCGTACGCCAATTGATATGCCTGAAAGTAGATCGTTGAAATTTCACCTTGCATCCATCCGTAAAGATCTTCGTTGCTGTATTTCGTTTTCAAGAACGATTCGATCTCTTGCGCATTTTCAATTTGTATTTCCAAATTATCGCGTTCTTTAGCTGCTAGATCAATGCGTATTTCCGCCGCAAGTAGCTGCTTATCAATGGCCATAATTTCCTTTGCGGCTGTATTGCATTGCAATGCCCAGTCTTGTTCTCTTCTGAAAAAACCTCCTAATTTGGATGCTCTGGTAGCATCTGAAAGACTGGAACTGGCCGCTGTTCTAAAACCATTGGCAAAAGCACTATAGAATGATCCTAGATTCGATCCGCCGAAAGTAGCGCCAACACCCCATGGTTCAACATTCCAATTCGGAATAATGTGCATGATGCTCGATAACGTGTCATACATCCCCGCTCCTTCTTGATAGATGGCAGCTTCAGCCGATTTCCCAAGATCTTGCCCTTCGTAAGAACTCAATTGACGTCCACCGATAACACCTCTTTCTCCATCTTCAGGGGAATTAATTCCTCTTACCATTTCGCCTATTGCCGGTGCAATCGGATTGGCATCACCTAACAGCTTTTTATAATGTTGCCAACGCGAAACCGTATTTTCTCTTGTTTTAAGAATGTTTTCCCGGTTAACAACCGACTCTTGGTACTGGAGCTTCTTCGTTTCACGCATCAAATGCAGCAGGCTTGTTTCATGTGAAGACCGAAGTGCTGAAAATTCTTCCGCATCTTTTTTCTCAATGGCAGTTAACAACGAACCGCTAATGCCTTTGAGTTCATTGGTGAATTCTAAGGCTTTCTGGTGCAAGTAATTGAAACGGTACAGCGAAACAGTTGCACCATTAATATCTGCTATCACACTGCCAATATCTAATCCTTGTGCCGTAGCTTGAACAAGCAATGCAGGATCAATCGGTGGTTCAAAGAGCGACAGTTTAAGTGCTAATCCGTCGATATTCTGACAATGACGGATTTTAAAGAGTCGGTCTGCCACTTTTTCCCAGTATCCTAGCAGTTTATCATTATCCGGAATGCAGAAATAGAAAACTTTCAGAATACTCGTCAATTGTGGAACGTCGCTATCAGCACTATTTGATACCGGCGTTTCGGAATAATTCGGGAAGAACGTTTCCATATCAACAACCGCATTTTGGAACGCATCCAATCGTGGCCGTAATGTTTCGTAATTCTCTGACTTAACTTTTCCTCTACGGCTAATTTTCTGTGGCTTTTTACCCAAAATTTCGGCAGCTAAGATGTAAATCTGAATGGCTTCATTGACCGATTCTCTGGTTTCCATTCGGAACAGGTAATCGCCCCAAGCCATCAGATTATCAAGGTATTTCATCACCACATTTTTCATATAAGCCATCAAGCGCATACGGGCAATGAGGTGTGGATTAAACGGATTATCGCGCCATTGCTCAATTTGGTTCTTTAAGGCTGTTTTTTCAGGATTTCCGTCAGGAAGCTGCAGTTTTGCAAGCAATTGTTCAATACTTTGTCCGGGAGTAAGCTTAAACGGAAGAAGATTCCAGAAACGCATCGGCGAAGATTCGGCAACATCACTTGTGGGGTTAAATACATAGTGATACCAATTCATGGCCTCTTCAAAACGTTGATTCTTACTCAAACGGTTGGCAATGAGCATTGGAACATGGAAAAACAATTCCCAGTTATACTGACTATAAGCACCATTTTCGCTGAAATCTATTAGCTCATGCGGATAAGGTGTGCTCACGTTTGATTGTGGTCCCCAGTTTTGTTTGAATCGAGTAGAATTGTCGGCAGTTGGCGTGTAGTTGAACGAACGCTCTCCCAATTTTTGGTTGGCTATTGTAAGCAAACCGTCTACGCCTTTTGTATTGAAATTTTTGATGAATTCGTCAACGTATTTGTGGTAGAAGCCATGGAACTGGAAATTCAATCCTTTTAACATCGGATAGACCCCAAGTTGGAAACCAAATCGCTCCTTAGCTGCTGCGTTGCCATAGGTATAACTTGATGCCATTGGGATAACTTTCTCACTGTTTCCTTTCTCGATGTTTGCTGCTTTGAGCATCATTGGCGCTGCCATGCCGTTGAAGTTTTGAGTGCCATATTGCACATTCAACTGCAGCATTTCTGCCATTGGTGTTCCGTTCAGCACTGGCGTATCCCATCCCATTTCAGGGAAAATTTCCCATCCCGGATACGGATCGTCTTTCCAAGGTTGATACGGTGTATATTCTTCAAATTCCGGTATTTCGGGCAATAACGGAGAAACCGGTTGCATTGGAATGAATATGATCGGAAGTTCAACCATATTTGTTTGAACGAAGTAACTTTGATTCTCACCACTCACAAAGAAGTAATTTCCGGGCTTAAACTTCGGAATATGAGTTGGTGTGGTGATCCCATCCATATATGAATCACTGTTGAGAACAGGTTTCACGTCGTTTTTTCGGATGAGTGCTAATCCGTCATAATTGGTTAGTTCTTCATAACTGTCATGGGTGTTTGTAACTCTCCATTGCTCCGAAGAAGGTATGATATCAACGGTACAGCCACTATTGTATGTATCGAAGCGGAAGGCTTTTTCAACAGTCAAAGCTATTCCATGATCATGCGAATCACCAACACGGTAACCAACGTAACCGAAAAATTGATTTTCCGAATAATATCCGGACCCACAATTGATCGTGAGACCACCATTTTTAATTTCAGGATAAATCAAACGGACATCTCCTATTAAATGCTCTTTACTGGTACTTTTCGGTTGCCAAGCTCCTTGCTTAAATTCACTCCAGCAAAGGCGGTTTTCATAATAATTAGCCGGAATTCGACCTGAAATTCGGTCAGTGTTGCTTTGCGTACCTGCTTTTTCCGTAATGTTGAGCCAAAAGAGCATCAAGCGACCGTTCCAAACAATCATATTCAGGTAGTCACCTTCAATGTCGGCTTCCACTTTTTTCCAAGCAGACCAAACAGCTGTTTTGGTATTAAATTTCCTGTAAAAATACTGGTATGGGATGTTTTTCGTTCGCGCCACTACATGAATTTCATTGCGTGATTGATCCTCGTACATAGCCCGTACATTGAGATTGGCCACCGTGTCTAATTGATGAAGGTATTTACCCAATGCCTTTTCAACGTTTTCGTTGTTGACCTCACCCTGCAAGAGTGTATTTTCCAATTCTTTGAAGAAAGGTGATTTATCGTCTCTTAATTCGGGTTCGATCCAGTTTTCCGGATAGAGGAATACCTTTCTATTGGCTTCCCAAACCCGGTATTTCTTCATCCATTTCCAACGTTTTTTGTCAATTTGTGTTGGGTTTACATCTTTTTCGAGGTTCATCAAGCAACGCTGAATGAACAGTTGAATGGAGGCATTTGCTTGCACGATGCGCGAGGTCATCATACACGATTGCATTTCTACATCGATGAGGAAATAACCATACAAATCGTTGCTATCGTGAATCCCCAACGCGCGAACAGCAGGTTGTGCCAATAAATAACTTACAAGTGCATCCCGGTTTTTCTCTCGCAAGGTATTACTGATTTCTTGCGCAATAGCATACCATTCTGCATCTTCGTATTTTGCACGAACGGTGTTTTTAATGTCCATGCTTTGATTGCTGTCAGCAGGTTGCTGTGCCCAATTTTTAAGTTTGGTGGTAGACAGCCCAACCTTTTCTCCAAGACGGTATACCGTCGCAAGGCGAAGCAGTATTTTTTCATTTCTGAAATCGGCTGCTACAGACTCGAACAGCCCTTCGCCGAATGCTGTTCCTATGAGATCTTTCACAATGGCTTCGCTCCAACCGGTTGCAGTGCGCAAGGTTGTTGAAACAGCAGCAAAATCAACTGATGAAGCGTTGAATACCTTAATCAGGCTCTCATCTTTGATGCGCAATTGCTTCTTAAGTCCGGCATAAGCAGCCAAACGTTGCCAGTGAATAAAGCCTGTTTCACTATATGCCACCGGTAATGACACCGGAATATCCATTAAGTTGAAATTGTCGAATTCTAGCGGATGGTCTAGAAGATACGTCAATTCTTCAATTTTGAGTTTAAAGCCATTGATGAACAGGGCTATTTTACTCAGTCGATGGTAGGTTTCGGTGAACGTTGTAAGTATGGGATTTGTGTTTGTAGAACGCAAAGCCAGTGCGTGATTTTCAAAATCCGGGAAACGCGCCATTAGCAAACGCACTACTTTTTCATCCAACCTGAGAGCGGTACTCCAGTTCAAACGAACGAAATCCTTTTTAGCATCGCCTTCTTGTTTTTCCAATCCTTCGCCAATCGTTTTGGCTAATTGGAGTATTGTTTCCGAATCAGTCACAAAAACGCTGTCGTCGCCACTATGTGGTTGGTAGAGGAATCGTAATTTCTCTAAGCTGAAGCCTGAAGTTTCAATCAGACGAATCAGCTGTAACAACTCCGGAATATCTGCGGTTCGTGTTGCATCGAATGGTCTTTTTGATGGCGACAACTGTAAAACCGTGATCAACTCTTGAACGGATAACTTCACCGCTTTTGCCAGCACAGTATACCGATGAAGTGTTGAAATAGTCGCCACATTCAACGGTGCGTTATCTGTGTTTAATGATTCATATCTGCGAATGGCTTCAATGTCTTCTTCTTTCACTTTAAATGCCGCAAGCAAAGCCGGAATATGGTCCTTGATTTTAGCGGTTGTTGTTTTGAGTTCTGCTTGCAACAGATTCAGCAGGTACATGTCATCGATTTTCAATGCCGCTTTGTTTAGAAACAAGCGTTGATACACTGATTTTTTACCTATCATCGGCATCAAAGACCACAAACTTGCCAGTTTTTCAATCGGAAGTTTGAGTTCGTGGTTTGCTAAAAGTGCATGTGCTATCTGCTTGATCGCGAGCGGAGTGATGTCATTGGTCGCATTAAAAGCGCAAAGCATTAGATCCGTTTCTTCAATTGTCAAACCGAGTTTCTTCCACAATCGTATAAAACGGTTGATTTTTGCGAAAGCATCGTTAGACAGATCCGAATTATTCTTGTAAACGATGAATGTTTGATTCAAATCGCACGATGCCTCAAGAGTTGCCCTCAACACAATGGTTGTAGTATCCAAGCCGGTAATCAATGCTTGATTAGCTGTTTTAAAGGCTTCTCGTTCAGCATTCTGTATCGGATCATCGGCAATGGTTGGATCTTGTAAATAATCCACAATGTGCCATTTGGGATTCAGAAAAGTGGTTTGTAAAAGAGCAATCAGCTCATCATACGTAATGGCCGTTCGTTCCAAGAACGTTGAAACGCGTTTAATTCTGTCAACATGACCAAGTGGTCCAACATTGTTTGCATAACCATATAGCGCATGAGGTGAAACTAACTCTGCAGGCGGCACCGGTGTTCCTGCGAAGGTTTGGGTTGTGAGTAACTCGTATTCTTTTACGGACAACCGCAGCGATTCTGCCAAACGTGCTGTTTCTTTTGCCGGATCGGCTACTTTTTCAGCAACATGTTTCATCACTTCATAACGAGAACTGCCCAGGTATTGCAAGTATTCTCGTGCGGTTTCCAAATGAAGGTCAAACGGCATGTTTAAGGGGTAAACAGCTGAACGTAATTGAGTATGCGCTTCATTGACAATGAATTGAGGATTGGCCCCCAACTCTTGAGCGGTAAAGTTGCTTGTGTCTCGCACATGAGCTTCATCCAACTGATTAAAGCCAATGTAGGTTTCAAGAATCTCGTTTACCAAATCGATGTACGGTATCTCAGTCTCCGTATTTTCGCAAGTGAGTCGGATGAATTTTAAATCAGGGCGACGTTCCATCAACTCACGGAATGGATTGGCATTGGTTTTTCCGCCCAGAAATTCGTGCATGAGTTCCACAAAATAAGCAGTCGCGCTATAGACCGAACGACAGTGACCACAATCGCAAGAATCAAGCGAACCAAATAGCTTTTCGTAGCTTGGAATATCCCGAATGACTTCTTCGACACCTTCTAAATTCGGTCGCATAATCTGTGGAAGCGCAGTGCGGTAATAGTCTTCGAGTTCTCTTACAACAATCACATTTGTTTCAGTAATGTGCGTAGCACGGGCATGAGTGGACAACAATATTTGTGTTTCCACACCGCTATCTTCCATTGTGTAGAGGTATTCTTCCAATGGCATTGATGCAATCTGGTGAGCGCTTTGGATATTCGATTGCAAAAAAGTCATGGTTAACTGACTATCGCCGGTGATGCTGTATAATCGTTGCAATTGTTTCAATTGCGCAACTGCCACATCTTTGTCGTTGAAACGTTCCAGCACCTCATTGCCTTCTTCGGTTGACAAATAACGATCAATTGGCGTTTGGTTGATGGCAAAGCCATGTTCACTATTTTCTAGAAATTCTATCACTTCTGTGTGAACAGCACCCCCTTCTTTTGCCATTTTCGCTACATACGCATTCGGAAAACTTGTTTCCAAAACAGCCGTGATACTTTGTGCGTAATTGGCGGTTTTCTGTTCGGTACTTTGACCGGTAATATGTGTTGGTATCGGAATTTGGTTTTCGCGAATGATCGTTTCCCAGCCATTTGTATCCAGTACAACCAAATCTTGGGCTTTTTTGAAGCGTTGATCGGCTCGAACAGCTTCAACAAAAGAAAGATTTTGGTACGATAATTTTGACAATTGAAGTGTAAACGCCAATTCATCTGCCTGCTGTTGGAAGTCGGGATGTTGTTGGAGATCACTCCAGAATGCCGTACGATCTCCTTCAAAACCATGGTACAATTCCAAAAATTTGAGTTGTTTATCCGTATCCTGAATGACTGTTCCTAATAAGGCACCCACACTGATCGATTGTTCATTTCCTTGCTTCAATTCACGATTAAGTGCCATTTCCAAGGCAATTTTCAGCACTTGTTCAATCCATTTATCAAGGTCTTGTAGCGCGGGAACGATCTTTTTCTCAACCGATTTAAGGTACGCCTCTTTTAATTCATCCGGTTTGTAAAGTGCCCAACCACTTAAATTGGTTGTAATGGCTTGACGAAATAAACCGTAAAAAAACACTTCCGATATCCCTGTTTCTTTACGAAGTAGATACCCCGATTGCAGTAGTTGCAACTGTTCAACAGGAATTTCAGCTTCTTTAGCGATAAAATCAACATCGGCTTGTGTAAGTTGATCAACCGTCAACTCCTCTTCCAGTAAGGGCTTCATGCGACTCAAGTAGCGTTCTAGCTCCGTCTGTTCGGTGCTTTCATCGTTGACGCTGAATTCAATTTCCAGTCTCAAATCTTGCGGTGCGTTGAAGTGAATGGCTGTTGTGTGAAGCAGCACTCCTTTACGATCTGAAAGCGTAAGTACCACATCTGCTGTTTCATTTTCAGCCCGTTTGAATTGGTCCGCAGTATAGGGAATGGAAAATCGGCCTTCAGGATCGGTAAACACCGGTTTTCCTAGAGGTGTCCGCGGTATTTTTTTGCTTGGAAGGTCTTGATCAAAGGCTTGTACTAGTATCCCGGAAGCAACTTTTCCATTTCGATGAACGGTTCCACTTACGTTAAATGTTGTCACAACATCGGGCAGGTCAACCGGAATTTCAGGTGTCACCGAAAACTCAACTATGATCTCAATTCCGGTCAAATCATTTTCCAAGTTGTAAAATGCCGTATCATAGGTTGTCTTGATGAGTTGTTCGCCGTGGAAAATTTTAAAATACACATCCGGGCGCTTGTCAAGGAACAATTCTTCAAACCTTCCGGTTTCAATTACCAAGGTAAATTGTCCATTGGCATCCGAAAGGGTTTCCGCAAGAAAATCGTCGATGAGGAGGTCTTTGTCCCATGCTTCGATGCGGAGGTTGGATAAAAGTTGCTGATCTCTGTTTGTTACTTTGCCCGATACTGTAATTTTTTTTGTTGCCATGCTATTTTTGTTTTATTTGAATAGTTATTTGAAAAACTATGTTTCTATAGTTTAGATTTATTGAGGACGAACGAATTCCATCATTCTTTGCATCTCTTGTGGTGTTAATTGTCTTGGTGGTGGAAAGGTGAATGAAGGAGTAGCGGATGGTCTATCTCTTAAATTCCCTTCACCGTGACACATCGCACAAAAAGGATTCCTACCTTCTGCCACTCTCTGTTGAATCCAACCGTCAGGCACTCCAAAATGAGAGGCATCCATGGCCATTCTGTTTAAACCTACACCCACACGAAGAATTGCAACCTGAGGAGCTAATGAAGCCACATCTAATGCTAGACCTGTAGCAACATCACCAGCACCACCTCCACGCCTTGCGGCATCAGTTGTATCAGCTAATGGATTAACACTCTGAGCAGCGGCATAACTGTCTCCAGTATATAAATATACTGCTGATGCAACTATAACTCCAATTAACAAACCTCCGCGAGGTGAATGAGGAGTGCTAACATGTGGTGTGCTCACGTGTGGAGCTGAAACATGAGGTGCAGTAACATGCGGAGCAGCTGGCACATGTGGTCCAGCAGGAGCATGTGGTGCTGCCGGTGCATGTGGTGCTGCCGGTGCATGTGGCGGTGCGACCGGAGAAGGGGGATGCGGGGTTCTTGATAAAGCAGGTTCATTAGGAACAACACCTTCTGCTGCCATTTGATTTGCTACATGTTGACCTGGATTTTGGACACCTGCCGCATGAGCATCGGCAACACGATGAGCGAAATTATGACCAGAGCCCACTGTACCGGCATTTCCTCTGGCGAAAGACAAATTAGAAGTAGTAAGTGCTTGGGTAGGATTGGTTGCTAAATGACCAAAAGTATGATGAATTTGAATACCTGAAAGTGAAATACCTCTTTGGGCTAGCAATCGTCCAAATTCTGTTCTTACAGCCGAATAAGATGTTCGGGCGTAATTAATAGCTGTCCCAGCCGCTCTGTTCGATCCCATTCCATGAGTAGTAACCCTTGTAGTAACCTCTGCTTGAAAAGCCCTGATGGTATCAGCGTATGTACTCGTATGAAATCGACCACCCAAGGTATTTACGACTGCTTGTTCCCAGGCGGCACCAACTGACGGATTATTCGTTATTAGACCTGGAACAGGTTGCCCCTGATGTCCGGTTTTATCTGTTTGATTTAACGGGTGACAATAAGAATAAGTGTTAATTCCACCTTTAATCCCTATCGGATCACTACTACACCATCTTCCCAACCACGGCAGGTAATACCTTGCAGTATGATAAGCCATACCCGTTTCTTCATCCCGTTCCATGCCGGTGTATTTGTAACGTTTGGCGGTTGTATTTACCGCTGCATTTTTAGCCTGATAAGCTGTTGTGCCATACGGATGGTATTCTTCATACGAGATAATATGGCCGCTGCCATTGCATTCCAAACCTGCAGAACCCAAGTGATTGCTGTATTGATAGCGTTGCACAATTCCTGTTGTAAGCAGGTTACTATTAGTCTGCAATATGTGTTCGGTTATTAAAATGCGTTGGTCATCTAAAAACAAATGATGGGTTTCTATTTCTTCCTGTAAATTCATTCCGTTCCATCTGCGATAGAGTTCCATTCCACCCAGATAAATCCGTTCTTCAATGATACCATCCAGACGTTCTATGCGTTTTCGGCTGCGTTGTTTACTGGCGTCGTAGTTATAAAATACCTGTCCGCCACCGCCTAAGTTGGCCCTATGGATCATGTCTCTGTAATCCCAATGCATGTTATATTCATCTATGGCATTGCCCAGGTTGAGCATGCTTCCGTGAATATCATAGGTATAATTGATTACCGTACTTGCATCGCTACCTATTTGAGTGCTCAGTAGGCGGTTGCTATCGGTTGCGTAGGTATAATTTCTGGTCCATCGTTGGGTAAAACTGCCTATGCCTGCACGATGTTTCAGTTGGACAATATTACCCACTTCATCGTAATCGTAATTCTGTATGTAGTTGCGACTCGCCATCGGATCGTTGATCGGGAAGGAAACGTCATTCATAGCGGCAGGTTTTCCATGTGCGGGTGCCTGATCCAAACTTCCGTTTTCTCTGCCTTCAGCCTGAATGAGTCGATAAAGCGCATCATACGTATAGCGGCTGCGCGGTTCTACCAGCTGATTGTTAAAAAAGATCGGTTCGTAAGCGTCGTCAAGTATCTCTACACTATTTCCGGAAGGATCGTAGGTATAATAGAGATTCTGCAATACGTTGGCGTTACTTAAACCGCTTGGGCCATTTGGCAAAACGTCTCCCGGACTTGTGCGAGTTGTGCGCAGTTGTACCAAGCGAAACATAATTGAATCATAGTGATAACGCGTGGTAGTGCCATTGCCATACTGCATGCGTGTTCGCTGGCCTTTTGCATTGTATTCTATATGAAGTACAACCTCTGTTGTAACTCCATTCACGGTGTGCAATTCACTCTTTAAGCTGCCTCGTTGGTTGTAAGTTGGCGTATAGGTGGCGGGAAGTCTTCCTGCTAAGTGCCAGTTTTCCATGTAAACCATGCGGTTGAGTGCGTCGAAGTGGGTTCTTTGGGTAAACACCTCCGAAGAAGGTAGTTCGCTGTTCCAATCAATAACGGATTGGTTGTGCGATGAACTCAATTGTCGAGTCACTTCTAACAAGTTTCCTTTAAAATCAAGTTGTATTTTCGTGGTTAAACCACCGGAATCATAGTGTTGATAGGCCTGCCCCCTGAGGTTCTTTAGTTTTGCATCCGGCAAGGTTTCTCCGTAAATAATTCGTTCAATGAGGTTCCATTCACCATCGTTGATCTTTAGTTGTATTTGCAGTGGCCTGCGCAGTGCATCATAGTTGGATCGTACAATGCGGTATTCGTGAACCGTACCTATGTCAGACTGAGTTTCGTTTTCATCCCATGCATAAAAAGGCTGACCGTTGCTATCCAAGATCATCCATCGATCGCCACCATCCATGCTGTGTTGAAACAACAGATTACCACCTATGTCATAACAAGGAACATAACCGGCAACTGCTCCCGGAATACTGATGTGTTCCATTACCCGATTTCCACGAGCATCTTCAATCCAAAGCGGTTTGCCTTCGGTATCCAATTTAGAATACGTGACTAATTTTTCTTCAATCGTACTACCAGCTTGTTCATACTTATTATGTCCAATCGCTATCACCTCCCTTCCTAAACCGTCAAAATACACTGCAGCAGGGGTATTTGCGTGCGCAGCAGAAAGTGTTGCCGCTCTTTGCTGTGCCGCGCTTCCTGCCATATTAGTAGCATACCAATTATTACCTGGCTCCAACACAGTGTCGTTGGCATCGTACGCCAAACTGAACCAAGGAGTAAATACTGCTTTTACATAAGTTCCATCGGGCAGTTCAGTACGTATTTGTCGACCTACGGCATCGTAATAGATAATAGGTGTTACGCCCTCTTCTATTAGTTCTTCATATTGATGACCTATCGAACTAAAATAAGGTTCGTATTGCTTTACGGCCTTTCCTTTGTTATTGAGAATTGTTTTCCCATTCGCCAACCACCGTAGGGGAAATCCATCTCTTTCCGGCTCAGCTTGTTTTTTTGTGACAATCAGATGTCCTGAACCGTTCGAATATTCAAAACCCGCTTGTAACGGAGACGGTGTTCCCAATTCTTGTGTCAGGTGTTTTTCTCTAACAATGCCGGCAGCACATGCCGGATGATGTCCATAACTAACGCTGCCGTCCGGTTCTATTTTTTCTCCGAAATAATAAAGGCTTCGGGCAGTGGCATTACCCAATAAGTTTCTCGAAGCGGTTTCATCATAGTTTTCAGTAAAATAGTGGATGATGGTTGCTAGCGTGGGATGGATCAACGCATCATTAAAACCCGTTAAATTATCTGCTTCAACTCCTTTACCCAGAACAGCAGTCGCGGTGGGCATGCCTAAGATATCAAAAACCACCTCGGTGATGTTATCATTGCTATCAATCATTCGTTGGGGAGCAAGAACGCGGTAATTAAAGTGTTCGATACGGGTTGTATTACCTATGGCATCTACCGAAGATTCGATGAATAAATCTTTACTGTCAAACTGAACCACGGTCACATTTCCAAATGGATCAGTATATCTTTCGGGTAAATAAAAATGCGATGATGCATCCGGATTAAAACCTGCAATACCCGATCGTATCCAATATTGACCGGTTGTATCCAAATCAGGAAAACGATTTTGCAGAACAATTCCACTCAAATATCCGCTTCTATCGGCATTGTGCAAATCATCTCTCACTTCAGCAGTTAGTTGACCCGGTTTAAACACTGCTTCCAGCAAATCATCCGTGAGCGCCATTTTATAGGCTTCATAAGGTAAACCCAAGGTGCTTTGTTGTCCCCAAGGCAAGGAATGAATCAAGTCTTCATCAAAATAGACTATCCGGGTATGTTCCACACATCTTTTTTGCGGACTCACCCTATTTGGAAGTTCGTGGTAGGGAATTTCATTAACAACATCGGAAATGTGGTAGTCTTTTAACTCATCTATAGAAAAATAGATTCCATCATTGGGAACAATCCCTGTCACTTCAAACGTTTTAGCTTCTGTTGGTACACGCAATCTGTGTGTATTTTCGGTCAGTATGTCGTTGCTAAAACTGTTTTTAGAAAACACCATCAACCGTTCTCTTTGTACTTCTTGAATAAGCGCCACTACTTCGGCCGACAAGCCGGCTTCTGCATGTGTTCCGATTCGTGGATACGTAACCGCTAACGATTGGAGTGTATTGCCAAACTCATCAAATTGCAGGTTAAATGAATGGGCAATTCGTGGATCAGGAACAAGTGCTTCGGTTGTCAAATCCAATTCATAATGATAGTTGATGGCTTCACTTTCGGCAGGAAAAAAAACAGCAAACCGATTTTTACCCTTGGGTTGCAACCGGTTGATGGAGCAATTGTGGAATGCGGTTGAAAAGAGTTTGATTCGTTTTTCTTCGCCTCTGGCAAATGCATCCACTTCGAGTTCATACACTTCTTGTCGCAGTGTCATTCCTTTACAGGCCCGTAAGGCTTGATGCCATTCGTCACTTGTAAGCAAGTCGGGATCTAGATCGAAATCAGGTAATCGATTTTCAGTAAAATCTGCTGATTGTGGCGCAAAATATTCAGCTTCGAATTGATTCAGTAGTTTATCACGCCCCAGAAAAGCGCCTGTATGGTACCAAGTAATTGTTTTGATTGGAGGTTGGTAAAGCGTGAGGTCTTCCGTGACGTAAGGACTGTTGGAATTTGCTTCAACAAAAGTTCCAAAATTTTCGACATCTGTTTGTTCTACTCTTCCGAAACCTCTAAATTCTCTTTCTGAATGGTCATAATAGCCATGATGGTAACTGTATTGAGAGCTAAAGCGCGTTTTTGTCCATTTGTCAAATACCGTTGTTTTGGTTAACAGATGAACGGGGAAATGCAGCTTCGTCACCCACGGTTTTCCTGCCAGTTTATCTGCCAAATAAAACTTGGTTGAAGGTTCGTACTCCATGGAAACTTCCTTCCCGAGGTTATTTTTATAAGAAACCATGATATGCGGCTTCTTACTGTTCATCAAATCAATATACTTTAACGGCGCACTGCTGTCTTTTGATAACGGACTTGACCAAACAATACAAGCTACGCCGTTGCCTAATAAATCGGTAACCGTAATTTTTGCTTGTGAATGGATTTCCGGAAAAGCGTCAATTTCGAATGGTGTGGTGCTAAAGCGATTGCCGCTGAGGTTTTTCCAACAGGTAAATTTGTTGTTGCCTAAGTAGATAATATCAGAGGTGCCCGAACCATCAATATCCGCTAAGCGCAAATAAGAAGGATTAAACGCATCGGGATGATCGAAAACCGGTGCATTGTCAAGGGCTACTTTAGCACCAAATTTCCCGTATCCAAGGTTGGGCCAATAGCACACTTCACCATTTCGAATGCGTAAAATATCGGTCATTCCATCCCCCGACATATCGGCCAAAAAGATGGTTTGTTTACTATCTGCAAAAACAATGTGCGGTCCGGCTTCTTCATCAAACGATTTTGGTGTTTTGCAAGCTACTTCATACCCTTCTCTTCCGCTCGAAGCATACCATGTAAAAACAGCATCTTCCGAAATGAGCAGTTCAGCTTTTCCATCGCCGTTTAAATCCAACATTCGCGTATTGGGATCACCGAAATCAATGTTGGGCAGGGCTTTGAATGACCGCAATCCAAGCCACTCATTGTCGTCATTCAATTCAAAAAAACCGCGTGGTTCGGCACCGAAGCTAACCAATTGTTTACCACCATCAGCATCCAAATCTGCAAGCTGTAGCTGTCCACCCAGACCGACAAATGAAGGTTTGGGAGAAATTAATTTTGCCTGTTCAAATTTCCCGTCGCCCAAGTTATGTTTATAATACCAACCGTTTGCTTGTTCTGTTAAGATGCCGGATAAACCTTCATTGTATAAATCAGTAAATTGATAATGTTGTTCGTCTAATCCTGCAGGTGAATGAATCAACGCGTCGGGAGAAATATGCTTTACCTCATCATTCCAATCATGCTTTTGGTAGTCAAACTCCATGGGTGGAGTGTTCTTGCTAGCATAACTTCCATCGGGTTTTTTGTTATAGCCAACGGAAACAACCTTCGTTAGAAAGGTAAAATCTTGCTCAATAGCTGTATCGTATCCAAAGTTGACTGATTTTATAAGCGTTTTCTGATCGGATTTATCCTGTTGTAAAGCAAGCTCTTCAAACACATGGAATAATAAAACCCGCTTGCATAAACGAGTGGTTCTGATTTCAAAACCTGCCTTATAGTCAGAAAACGCATCCGGTCTGAAATCCCATGGGTTTATGTTGTCAAGCGGTTCATTTTCAGTATCGGTTGTACCATAATCAAAGACGGTTTGAAATAGATAGTCTGCTTCAACCGGAAAGGCATCTCCAAATTCATTGTAGGGCGTTTTATTTCCATAAAGCACTTTGTCGATGTAGCAATTGGTATAGGTAATCAATCCGCTCCTTTGCCGATTTCTATGATGCAAGAATGCCTCATCAAAACCTACCGCATCTTCCTTTTTATAGATATAATGCGAACAGTTTCCCTTGTCATCAAACACAAATTCCGGGAGCCATTCATAAATCTGAGTAGGGTCATCAGGATTTGAAATGACGGCTTGAGAACTCCACCCATAAAGTGTGGTTGCATTATTTTTGGTAATCACGCGCCACTTGATAATTCCTGTTGCTTTAGCCGTCCATCGTTCAATTCGGGCAAATAAACCCTCGGTACGAGGTTTGTAATTTCTGATCGTAAACAATCCATCTACCGAATCACGCTCAAGAATAATGTGTTCATTCGCCGCATCAACGGCAAAACTTCCATCCGGATTCTTTCTAAACTCAGGCACTAAATCTTCGGCCTCGGAAAATAAAAAGGTATCCGAATCAATGGAATCATGGTATTGAGGTAATCCTTTATCTGTTTTGCGTTTAATGGAGCTTAAACTCAGTTTCCAGCCCAAACCGAATGTTCCGTTACCGGCACCTGAACTATAGGAAAGACCGAGGGAAGGCGATGCTCCCCTAGCTGCCGAAAAAGGAAGCGGAATTGTACAGGAAGCCGTGCCATTTACTGCATTCACCGAAAATTTTTCGTCAATTGATTTGATTGCTCCTCCACCTTTCGGCAACGAAATAGAAGGAATCTCAATAGCATTTGATTTGGTTTTTGCACCATCCTTTTTCGAGGAACTAGCGTTCGAATCTTTCATTTCAGTGTTCAGTAAATAGCGGAAAAACAGACAAAATCAGCTACTACTCCAATGTAGAAAGTAATCATTCGAACTTTCATTCATCAGTGAATAGGAACTATCTGGTATTTCCGGTTGGTTTTGGGTCTAAAAGTAGAAGGAATTCTTTTAGTGCAATTGTTGTTTTTAACACCTCTTACAACCATTGATTAGTTAGTCATTTTCAACGACCAATTGGTGAAAACGAATGAGTGGTTTTTGGAAGATGTGGTTGAACTATAACTATTCGTTCGATTCCAACAAGGTAATTTTTCATCTCTGTGGAAAAGCTAATTATGACTCATTTTTTCTTTCGCCAATTACTCATACACCGTTTCCCCCATCTTACGACATGAATTGCCTATCTCATGTCAATCTAAAAAAACCGTAAATACATCATCACTAGTTTAGACCTAAGAAAAGCAAGGGTAATGCTAGCGACTCACGTTTTTCACAACGGTTCTTATTCCTGAACTCAAAAGCAAAACTCACATGTGTTGACATGAAATACCAACGTTGCTGGTTGAGAGAGGAAGAAAAAACAAAACTGAAAAAAAGTGGAGCAGAACCCACTAAAAAAACGGTCAGGCTCGCTCGTGAGAGCAGCAGGAAATTAACTTGAACAGATACTCGCAAAGGTGAATTCGACAGCGTTCGCTAAAAGCCTTACGAGTAAGAGAAAAAACGAATCTTATGAATACAAATTGCATTTCACGTGGTGGGAAATTAGCTTCTGGTGAAGCCTTAATTTCAAATAATGGTCTAAACAAACTTTCCATGCAAACCGATGGAAACCTGGTATTAACCTACAATGGCCAAGTTACATGGGCTACAAATTCTTCCGGAGCAGGTAATTACCTAGCATTTGCAGAGGACGGAACAATTGCTGTTTACAATACAAGTGGAGTTGTCGTAGCAATGTTGGCTAGTTCAAATGGCGGAGTGTTTTTTATTGCACAAGATGATGGAAATCTTGTTGAGTACACACAAGGTACGTTCGTTTTTGCAACAGGAACAAATGTTTAATTGATTCAGTAATACTGCTGAAAAGAGCAAAAGGAAAAGAGCAACTTCTGAAAATGAATTGCTCTTTTCAGTTTGTTTAAGCCTGATAAGATTGTTCTTCAATCAACACTCCCCGCCTTCAAAAACTGCAAAATTTCGCCTTTTTTGCGGCGTGAAACTTCCAGTTCTTCGGTACCGTTTTTCATGTATATGAAGCAGGAAGAACCCTTGGTATATTCACTGATAAAATGAATGTTAATCATCACACTTTTGTTGATCCGAAGGAAGTTCGAATAGTGTTGAAGAAGTTGTTCGTAATTGAGTAAGGTCTTCGACGAAACAAGGCGTTCGTTGTCACTAGTGATCACTTCACAATAATTACGTTTGGCCTGTATGTAGGCGATTTGGGTGATATCAACAAGCTGCACTTTGTCCTTTTTGTGAAGCGTAATGCTCTTTAAAAGCTTCTGTTTTTCGTCGACGGAATTCACAAAATGAATCACATTTGCATTATTCTTCAGTCGAATGGCTTCTTCTACTTTGGCAACGGATTTAATCAGTTTCTGATAATCAATCGGCTTTAGCAGATAATCGATTGCGTTGAATTCAAATGCCTGAATCGCATATTCGTCGTAAGCGGTAATAAAAATAACATGAAATGGAATTTCATCAAACATGCGCAACAAGTCAAAACCCGTTTGTGTTGGCATTCTGACGTCCAGAAACACCAGATTCGGCGTTAAATCACGAATCATTCCATAGCCTTCCGCAGCCGATTCGGCACTTCCGATAACGTCTATAGAAGGACAGTGTTTTTTTAGGAAACTCTCCAAAACCAAGCGATTAGCCGATTCATCGTCGATAATAATACTTTTAATGCTATTCATGAGCCAATTTTTTGAGAATTCCGGTTGAAAACAATACCACTACACGCGTACCGGTTTTGGTGTTTGTTTCATCCATCAATTCAGTGAATTCAATGTGCGCTCCGTTGGTTTCATACAATTGGTTCAAACTGTCCAATCGATTTCTGATCAACGATGTGCCTTTCGATTTCCGTCCGGTTAAGGGTTCTACTTTCGGTTCTGTTAGTCTGCCCACGCCGTTGTCCTCGATGCGAATCAACAGTTGATCGGCTTTCAACTCTATGCTCAGTGTGAGTTGCGGTTGTTTATCTGCGGGTAATGGCAACAATCCATGCCAGATCGCATTTTCGATCAGCGGTTGCGTGATGAGCGCCGGTATATAGAACTCATTCAGGTTAACAGCCGGATCAATGTGCTTGACAAACAAAAATTTATCACTGAAACGCAGCTGTTCCAATTCCACATACAGATCAATCATGCTGATTTCATTGGTCAAACTACTCACCGATTGATCCGAATAATTCAGCAAATAACGAATCAACTGGCTGAATTTCGCAATATATAAATTGGCTTTGTCGCTTTGTTCGGTAAGAATCAATTGCTGAATCGCCACCAACGAATTAGACATAAAGTGCGGATTGATCTGCGCTTTTAAGGCCGTTAAACGATATTCGGTAAGCACTTTTTCAATCGCTGCTTTCCGTTCCTGCTTTTTGCGCATGCGGTAAAAAATCAGACCGCCAATCCCTGCTATTAAGCAAAAACCTACCAAACTCAATACGATTACAAAAGCAGTTGTTTGCCAAAATGCGGGGGTGATATAAAACGATAGTCGAATGGTTTGACTCTGCGCATTTTTCATGTTCATTTTCGGGGATACATACAAGGTATAATAACCCGGATCCAAATTTTGCAACTGCAACTGCGTTCCACTCACTTCTCCCGCGAATGATTCGGTTCCCCTTAGTCGATACTCCAGTTTTTTGGTCGGAAAGGGATACGCCAGGATATCAAAATTGAAGGAAATAGTGTTGTGGTTGTAATTGGAACGAAAGAAACCCTTTGGCATTTTTTTGCCGTCAATCACAACCGATTCCAGGTGAAACCTGTAATGTGTTTCCTGATACAATTTTCGGGCATTCAGTTGAGTGAGACCGGTTTTGGTAGCGATGTAGATGTTGTTGTTATACGAAGCAATACGCATGATTTCTTCGTCTAGTATCAAGCGCCATTCAGAAGAAATAGTGAGCTTGCTGTAGTAGGTCACAAACGCGCCTTTATTGGTCGACAAAAACACCATTCCGTTTTCTGCAAATACAATGTCATTGATCACTTGCGACGGAAGGTTGCTGTACCGGGTGAGCTTGTTATTCGGTGAAAGGCAATACAGTCCGTCGCCCTTGGTGCAAATCCAGCAATTGTTGCGCTGATCGATTCTGAGTTTGGAAATGTTTTTATCTGCCAGTGATTTTAGATAATTCGGACAATACAAGGTCGATTTTAGCAGAAAACACCCTTTCTGAGTGGAAACAAAAAACGCACCGTCAAAACGCTTGACAACACTTCGCGGTTTTTGATCTGTCGGGTATTTCGTACAATCGGATTTCACTTTCTTTTTGCGCAAAATAGCCGATCCGGAAAGCATTACCAACTCTTCTTCACCGTCTTTCGCCAATGCATAACAGTTGAGATTCTGGAAGAGCTTTACCTGTTTCAAATCGCGGCTAATGGTAAGAATGGAATGTTTGGTAGCCAGGTAATACATTCCGTCGAATGCAATAATATCTGTGATATAGGTCGTATTACCGATCAAATTTACCGGCGTAATGCGCTCGTTTTCTTTCACAAACAACTTCCCGGCTGCCGTTCCAATAAACAATTTGTGGTCCATCACTTCCAACATTGTGATACACTCATCCAATTCGGGAATGTTGGAATAGGAAACGTGATTGGTGTTTGCTGAATAAAAAACACCCTGTTCAATCGTAGAAACCCACATCCCCGATTGATCATCGAATAATACATCCGAAACAGTTACCGTTCCGAAATAATGCTCCACAAAGTTCAATTCACCATCCAATTCCACCAACCCACCATACGAAAGCCCCACCCAGAAATGACCATCCGGTGATTGCTTAAAACAAATCATCCCCGCCCCCAGTTCATACTGTTTCGAATCACCGTTCTTTTTGGTAAGACTTACCTTATTTCCTCGCGCAACATAAATACCCTTGCTTGTTTGAATGACAGCACTGCGCTCCATGTCAACCTCATTCAATGGCAAATTCCGGACAAATTCCCCCTGGTGATCAAGCAGTTTCAGATATCCTTTTACGCTTACCGGATCATCGGCTTTTAAAAGATGTAACCGGTTCTTCGAGGCATTGGATTTGCCAGTTTCGGAATGTTTTACAATCGGCACACCACCCGCAATGGAATAATCTTTTTTCGGGATTTTATAGGTTTTGTAGAACGTGGAGAGATACAAATTGGCGGCATTGTCAAAAAACAACTCATAAGACACCTGATTATCCGCGAGAATTTCCTCTGTAATGGCTTCAATTCCCGCAACGCGAAAAGCACTGTCGTTACTGATTTGGTAAATCGCCGATTTTGAATTGAGAAAGTACAGATTTCCTTCAAACTCCGTCACCGAATAAGCAACACTTTCACCGAATGGAATATTGGTGCAAGCCGGTTTAAAAACGGTTCCATTGTGTTTTGCGATGCCGTATTCGGTAAACACCCAGACATATCCCTTGCTATCCTGAAAGAGGTGGTACACTTCAGTTGCCGGCACGCCGTTTTCGATGCCAATATTCTTAAAAACAAGCTGCTGTGCATGAATCGCCGGAAGGGCGAATAGGAATAACGAGACGTGAAATAGTAGTTTTTTGAACATTTCAGGCAAAATTAATCGATTATTCACAAGTCAAGTTCAAATAATCACTTTTTTGTGCAAAAAAGCTATCCTGCGGTTTTTGAAGGCGGGAGAAAGCCCCGAGATTTGTCGAAAATTAATGATGATTAAATCTCAACAACAATGAAAACACTCTCACAAATGAAAAGAGCACTTTACACGTTCGCACTCATGATCTTCCTCGGAAATTCCGCATGGGGTCAATACACCCAAGGATTTGAAGCTTCGTGCAGTAACTACGCCAACAGCTTCGCCCTCGGTTGCATTCCCAATTGGATTTCCACTTCGGGAACACCTGATACCCAAAGTTCTTTTGGCGCTGCTCCTGAGGGAAGCAGATATGCCCATTGTTATGCAAAATGGGATGGTGGTTGTATCCATCCGTCACAGTCGGAAGGAATCGCGCTCAATTATGCGTTTCAGGCCGCAACCACTTACAAAATCACCTATAAGATGAAGGTGAATCCGGGTTTGAATTCAGCGAGTCAAACACTGGCAATCAACTGGATTTTGACCAACGGGTTGGTAAATCAAACCGGAGCTATTTGTTCTGCAGGAGACAACCCGCCAAACATTCCTGCCGGAAGTCAGACATTACCAGCCCCTTCGTATAACTGGACTTCATGGACATTGAATCAGCATACATTTACAGCGACTTCCAATTTTAATCAACTGTGGCTTAGAAACATCGTTACTTCAACTGTAATGAATTCTCTTGCTTCATCAACAATCCTAGTTGATGACATTAAAATTGAAGTAGTCTGTATTCCTGCTCCTTCCATTACAAGCGCCAATTCTTTTTGCCTTGGATCACCTATGAGTTTTACAGGATCGGCAACCAATTGTGCGGTAACCAATAATGTATGGACAGTTGTAGAGTGCAACTCTGCAGGTACTCCGTTAGCTGGCGCAGTAGAATGGTGGAGTCCTTGGGCAACAGGTGCTCCTGGAACACTGAACTTGCCTTCGGCTGCCAATGGCGGACCTACAATTGCTTGCGGAAAGTATTACAAAATAAAATTGGCCGTTCAAAATCAATATACGTCATGGGCAGAAACGTCAAAAATTGTCTACATCAACTGCCCACCAAGCTTCAAGCTTAGAGGAAGTACAGCTAAAATTTGTACCGGTGAACTTGCGGGTCTTAGCGCCAGTATGAATGCAGGAAGCAACAGTACATATACACTCAACTGGACGCCGATTTCCCCTGCCGGTCCTTCCATTTACAACGGACCAATGGCTGGTGTTACAGTAAGTCCTACCGTTACAACAACGTATCAGGCTACGGTGACCGACAACGCTACCGGCTGTTCAAGTACCATGCAATGGACAGTGAATGTGGTCAACAACGATCCTACCTTCAGTTTAAATATCAATACGGTTCCTGCCAATTATTTCACCATGGCGTTATCGGCAAACGATCCGAACGGATACAACAATCCGGGATTCTACTATTCGTTGATCATTGAAGAATTAGATGGCTCCGGAAATCCGTATTACCAAGACGGCGGAACCAACTGTTGGTGGAATTATCCTAATGCTGAAACCTTTCAGGGATATGTAAGTACGGGTACAGGTACGTTTACGCAAAGCGGTTGGGGACTTTGTCCTGCTCCTGCCGGTCAATTCCTATACAACCACACGTACCGCATCACTCGTGGTGTTTGGAACGACCAATGTGCTTACCGACAATTCGCAATGATCATTACTACAGTAAAATCAGGTAACGGGATTGAAGTTGTAGAAGATCCGAATGCTCC
>JARWZO010000010.1 GCA_029866325.1 Fluviicola sp.
CAATGTGCTGGGTAAAAAAGTAAAATCAATGCAACAAACAGCAACAAAAACAACAGTTGATTTAACCGCATTCCCGAAGGGTGTCTACTTTGTGAACATTCATTCAAACGGTGAACTTATCAGCAAAAAAATCATTTTGGAATAATCAATTTGGTTGAAATGTAGGTGGGCGTCGGGGAAACTCGGCGCCTGTTTGCGTTTAGGCCTGTAAGAAAAAACTCGTAATCGCATCCATTGAACAATACTCGATAGATTCAGGAAGCAATTCATTCGCACCGCAAACAGCCAGCTTATAGCCTTCAGCCAACGAATACTGCTTCAAAAACAGATAATCCAACCGCTTTCCATCCGACTCAATACCAATACCCCCATTTTCTGAAAACAAGATCGTAAATGCATTCAGTGCTTGTGATAATCCTTTTCCGCTGTGTTTGATAAAACTTTCCTTCAGTGTCCAGTAATCAAAAAACCGGTCGTTCGGATCGGGAACATTGCAAATGTCAAAATGTTCTTTCAACGAGAAAAACGAACGCGAAACAGCCAGGTTAGCGGTTTTTACTTTTTCTACATCAACCCCTATTGGTTTGTTATCTATCGCGCAAACTACCCAATCGCCCGCGTGCGAGACATTAAAATGAAACGCATCGGTTCCGGCTAATATTGGTTTGCCGTATTCCGAACGAATAAAGCTGATTTTTTCGTTGGTCATACCGCAGCGTTGAATCAACACCTTTCGAATCAACAGCTCGGCAATCAGACTTTGCCACTGGTCTTTTTCTCTGTAAAACCCACGGATTTCGACTCTTCTTTCCGGTGAAAGATGGAGCAGTAATGCCTCGAACGTAAGCACATCCGGTGTGTTATCCAACCTGATGGCAAGTAATTTCGAACCAAGTGTATAATTCATACTGAATAACCCGTTGTTAAGCGTTGAAGCGACATCTAACTTCTATTGGTGCATGCAAGGTAATGAGCCCGTTTGGAATAATTGATAATTGACATGAGTTCTGTTCTTCGTATCCGGGTAAACTTGTTTGTTGAAAAAAACATTCCCCGACGAAAATTAGCCGGAGAATGTTGAAACGTTACCAAATCGGTGAACTCAAATCGAAGTAATTCCTGTGATATGCGGATTTCCTTGTAAAGGCGCAGAAATCCAAACCACAACCGGCGATGGTGTCGGATGCCAGATTGCAGGAGACATTTCGCACAAGAAACAGTAATTCATCCCGGCAACCAATTGTGTTGCATTCGCCAACGGTTTATACGAAGCTCCGAAAAAATCTTTCGTAGCCAACTTAAACACGTTCATTGCTCTGCGCGAAACGGTAAAGTCCCAATTGCCCCAACTTCCGAATCCGGGTCCGGGTTTCGCACCCACGGTTTTAATCTGGTGAATCACTGCATTTCCTTTCAACGGAACATACACCTGTGCTTCCACAATGTAATCTGCTCCTGCTGGCGCTACTACTTCGGCTTCGCACAAAAACGCATAGTTTGTACCGTTAACCAATTGACTTTTAGAAGCAACAAGTGTGTATTTTACACCCAACAATTTTCCTAATGATTGCTCAAAAGCTGCTTTAGCTTCTTTCGAAGGAGTGAAATCCCAATGGTTCCAAGCTCCTACCATTCCTTTTTCTGACATGATACTATAGTTTTAATAGATCCCTACTCATAAGGCTTTTCGGGTTCCGCCATATTGAAGTTCTTAACAAGTACATCGACCAAATAAATCATGTTACTTATTTGTCAATCTTGTAGGATTTTTCGAGGTGAATTTTGTTGAAAAACGAGTTTTACTCACACCATGAATTGATCACTTTTGTCATCAAATCTCGATTACTTTGTTCTTCAAATGCAAAAATCATAGCTCCTCCATAACCATTTGATTTTAACCATGAGACCTCCTTCGGAATGTTATAAATGGTCTCGAAATTGGAATAATATCCATAGCTTAAGCGAGATTTATCCATTCCAGCGTTCGAATAAGGACTCAATCTATTTTCTGCTGATTCCTCGAAATAGGTCATCTCCCATCCAAAATCCAGCGTTTGCACAAGTGTTTCATCATGGTAACTATTAGGAGGAAAATAGTCGATATCTGAGAAAAGCGCCTTTGAAATGATTTTATCTGGCATACTGGTCTTCATGATTGCTGTAACCATTATCAAGGATGAGTTGTTAGGTGTTCCCGCAGAATACTCATCATCGATATCAATTCCATCGAAACCATATTTATCCACAACATCCGTTTTTAAGTAATCTGCAAATTTCGTTGCATCAGCAGCTGAAGTAAATTCTGACCAACCAACCGGCGTATGAGCATTCATAACTGTTAATAATACGGTGATCCCTTTGCTTTGTAAAAATTGAACAGAACCGTCATCCAAAACTTTTTGAATATTCGGATTAAACGGTTTATCTGTAACCGGTTGATTGTTTTCAGCGCGTAAGTATGGTTTCTCATCGAGAGTCGCAAAATTACCTGCTCCCAAACAAACTATGTCAATTGCCGGGCTTCCATCAGCTAAGGTAAAATTGGCAACATCGCGTAAACTGAAGTTGTCATTGGGACTTATATAGGCTGTAAAAACACCCTCCTTTTCATACGAATCGCATTGATCTGCAGAACCGTACCACGGTTTTCCGGAAAAGAATACTGCGTCGTTTGGATTAAACGGTCCATATTTTTCATAAACCGGACCTTCAAGTACCATTGATGTTCTACAAAAAAAGAAAAAAGAAATTTGAGGATTTTTTAGAGCGATTCGTTTCGCTTCCTCTGCGGTACAATTGGGTACCTTTTGAATAAAATTGCTCCAGTCTGCACCTTTAAATTGCGCGACATTCGCTGTTTTTTTCCAAGCCATAATAGCGGTATATTAATGTTCCTTACTCATAAGGTTTTTCAGGTTTCACCTTCGTGATTGACCGCACGAAACGGTTCGTTTGTTAAGCGGGTTCTGCTCCGCGTTTTGTGTTGATTGCTATAGCTGAGACAAAGGTTGGGCTAAACAAAACCTCCTGCAAGAGGAAATGTATCCGTTTTAAAAAACAGGTATTTCTATCTGTTTTTTTATTATTTGTCCTTATTAATAACTGTTTTTAGAAGGAAGTTGTGGATCAAGCGATTTCTTGATTTAGATTTGACCTGAAAACATCGTTGTCGATTGACAATCAGAACTATTCATTAACTAAAACTAAAACATTATGAAAAAAACAATTATTACTTGCTCGCTGTTTTTAACAGCATTTTTTATTGTCTTGTCATGCGATAATAACGTTCCAGAAGGAGATCAAACATCAACTAGGGCAATCGCAACACACATGACACCGATTGATACTGTCACGAAAAACATTCAGCATTATGTTGATTCTTGTTATGCAGTTTTTGGAGATGATGATAATGGTATTATACGAGCATACACTGTCAGTGATACAGACTTATTGAGTGTCTTAGGGCTCCCTCTTTCAGATGACACCATCAGAGGCCATTACAATCAATGCCGGGTTTATATTGGATTAGATTACCAGAATAAATTCAAGTTGTATTTGACTCCTATTAAAGATGGAAAAGACGAAATCTTAAAAGATGATAGCGGTATGGAATACCTGTTGGACCTGAATGCACCTTGTCCGAGTACCTGTGGTGGTATGGATTCAAGATTGCTTCCAACGGCCAGAATGCCCAAGTAGTAAGACTCTATAAAAAAGAACCATGAGCGTTTCCAGAATCATCATTATTGTGTCGCACATTCCGGTGTTTGAGGTGGCGCTTTATGCCTTGTTTATTTATGCCAAGCTGAAGGTTGAATTGAAAACCTTCGCTTGGTTTCTTTTTTGTTCGGGAATCCTGCAGCTTGTCTCATTGATCTTTTGGTTTCTTGAAAAAAACAACCTGTTCATACTACACATCCTAGTCCCATTGGAATTTGTATTTCTGGCAGCCTTTTACCGAAAAATCTTAGCCGATTTTTTGCACCCGATGGTGTTACTCGTAACTGCCGCCGGATTTGTGGCTTTTTCGGTGATCAACTCCGTCTTCTTTCAAACACCGGATTTATTTAATTCCAATGCACTCACAGTTGATTGTGTTTTGTTAGTGATTCTTTCACTCTCCACCTACACCCTATTTCTCAATAAAACCCTTATCAATCAAGACCGAAAAGCTTTTGCGGGAATCAACTGGATCAATTCCGGATTGTTTATTTATCACGCATCCACACTACTCATTTTCTACTTCGGGGAATACATTACTAGCAATATCGGGTTGGAATTAAGTCGCTATACATGGGTGGTACATTCCGCTTTTTCCGTAATTATGTACTTCTGCTTTTGGAAAGGTCTATGGAATCGGGCAACCACATAACATTCATCGAAACGCTACTTCCCTTTGCCGGGATTGTTTTTCTCATAGCCATAGGTGTGGTATTGTTGAGTCAGCAATTTCGCAAAAACCTGTATCGACAGCAATTGCAGCAAGAAGAACTCAAAAACAAGCACCAGTTAGAATTATTGCGCTCAAGTATTCAGGCACAGGAGGAAGAACGTAAACGCATTGCGCAAGACATGCACGATGAATTGGGAGCCACCTTGTCCATTACCCGTATGCATTTACTGCAAGCCGAACGATTGCATGGCACCGATTCAAACCAACTGCTAACAGACCTGCAGACCATACGCTCGCTTACCGAAAGTTCACTTGAAAGTATGCGACGAATCAGCCACGAACTCATGCCTGCCCAATTGGAAAAATTCGGACTTGTCAAAACCCTTGAAACCGTTACCGAACAACTCAACAGCACCGGTAACATCGAGATAAATTTGCATACACCGCAGGATCTTAATAGCGTTGATTTGGCTGTACAACTCGACCTCTATCGTATTTTCATGGAACTCATCAATAATACCCTGAAACACGCCGAAGCCGACGAAATTACCATTGAACTGAGTCTTGAAGAGCAGGCACTTAAAGGTTCTTACACCGATAATGGTAAAGGAATAGATCCTGAAAACATTGGGTTAGGCCTTGGCCACAAAAACATGGAGGGAAGAATCAGTTCGGTAGGCGGAACCATTGAAATTGGAAATAACGATCATGGCAATTTTCAGGCGGTACTTTCCATACCCACAAGCCCAATAAAATAGTCTTCTATATTTGTAAAGAAACCCCCACATTCATGGAACAAACACTAAAAATAGGACTGGTTGAAGACCAATTGCTCTTTAGAACGGGTATCAAAGCCATCTTAAGTTCATGGAATGATTTGGAGGTTGTCTTTGAATCGGGTGACGGTTACTCCGTGATTGAAAAACTGAAGACAGAAGCAGTGATGCCTGACGTGATGCTCGTTGATTTGTCGCTGCCACCCAATGGCAACAAAGAATATTCGGGTGAACACCTTACACTTGATTTGTGTGAATACTTCCCCGAGATCAAAATCATCGTCCTTTCCGTTCACCGCGACGAAAACTACATTGCACGCTTGATCGAAACCGGAGCGCACGGTTATCTGGTAAAAGACAGCGATCCGGAGGAAGTCTACGAAGCCATTACATCGGTTTACAAAAAAGGATCATACATCAATGAGCTTACCTTGAAAGCCATTCAGCGAAACATGGGCAAAAAAACAAAGCCCCTGCAACAGTTTGCCGATATTACCAAACGCGAAGTAGAAATCTTACAACTTACTTGTCAGCAATTTACCGCCGAAGAAATCGGTCAAAAGCTCTTTATCAGCGTAAAAACGGTAAACGGTCATCGCAACAACCTGCTTCAGAAAACAGGTTCAAGAAACGTTACCGGTTTGGTGATTTATGCCATTAAGAATGGATTGGTTCAGTTGGTGTAATAAAAACAGTAATGCTACAAGTCCTCGTTCCTTAGTTGCTTATTGACCAGATTACGTATTGTGCGAAACCAAGTGAGGGCTAAATACCAGCCGTTAAAAAAAGTTAAGCTACCCTAGGTTTTACTACTTTTCGCCTACATTCGTTCACGATCAGATTATGATAAAAATTCGGATTAACCTCGTAATAACAGCCGTTTGGATTGCCATGCTGGCCTTGCTCCTCATTCAGGTGTACCAAACCATACAGTTATACGACCGTAAATCAGATGATTTCAAGAGCAAAGTAAACACAGCTATCGAGCGCATCTCTCTTCGTCACGAAAAAACGGAAGATCTCAGACGCTACATGGCGCTCATGAACAAAGATTTCACCGGACAATACCAAGATGTGTTGCGCGAAGAATTCCAAAATCTCTTTGAAGTCAAAGAATCCATTTCCATCCGAGATACGGTTTTACTTATCAACGGCGAATTACAAAATTACCTTGTTGTGGTAGGAACTACGCATGATTCCATTACCGGATTAACGGCCCGTCAGGAAGTATTGGCCCGCGATGTGCGTCAGGTACGCCAATTATTTGACCACGATTCCAAAAGTCTCTTCGACCAAGATTCCATCAAAGCGGCTTATCACCTCGATCAGCGCGTGATGCACAAAATCGTTAAAAAAGCCAAGTACATCAACGAATTGATGGTGGAAACCTTTCGAGACAACGTTTACATGGAGCCTTCTAAGCGCATCAATCCCGTTTTCCTGGATTCCATCATTCGCAATGAGCTGAAAAAAGACAAATTAGCCACCGATTACGAGTTTGTGATCACGGAAGAAAACAATAATCCGGTGACTTTTGTGCAAAAAGTTGCTCGCTACAATACCGAACTAGACACCAATAAAGCCTTTGGGGTAACGCTTTTTCCGAACAGCATTCTCGAAGACAAACTGGTTCTCCATGTCTCTTTCCCCAATACACGATCATTCGTCTTGAAAGCCATGGGAAGTCCGCTAATCATTAGTTTAGCATTGGTGGTATTGATTATTGTGACCATTACCTACATGTTCCGCACCATTTTGACTCAGAAAAAATTGGGTGAAATCAAAAACGATTTCATATCCAACATGACACACGAGTTCAAAACGCCCATTTCAACCATTTCGCTAGCTTGCGAAGCCATGTCTGATCCGGGAATGATGGGTGGAAACGTGCAACATTCGGCACCTTTTGTGAAGATGATTAGCGAAGAAAACAAGCGATTGGAAAACTTAGTTGAAGCCATTCTTCAAAGCGCTGTGATCGACCGCGGAGAATTGCGCATTCGCAATGAAGAAGTTCCGTTGGTGGAAGTAATTCGCGAAGTAGCAAAAGCCGCATCGTTTAGAATTGCCGGAAATGACGGAGAATTGGTATTGGATGTACCGAAAGAAGAAGTATTTGTGGTGGCGGATCGCATGCATGTCACCAACATGATTTCTAACCTTATCGATAACGCCATCAAATACAGTCCCAACAAGATACACGTTACTGTTAAACTGGAAGTGAAGGCAGACAAAATTGTTTTTTCGGTCAGCGACAAAGGAATTGGTATCAAACGCGAACACATTCAAAAAATATTTGATAAATTGTACCGCGTTCCCACAGGAAATGTGCACAATGTAAAAGGTTTCGGATTGGGATTGAGCTACGTCAGTGCATTGGTTACCTTGTTCGGCTGGAATATTCAGGTAAGCAGCCAATACGGCGAAGGTTCGGTTTTTACTGTTAACATTAAAAAGTAGTTATGAGCAAACAAAAATCAATTTTATTAGCCGAAGACGATGAGAACCTCGGTCAATTGCTGCAAACATTTTTAAAGTCCAAAGGATATAATGTTGAACTAGCGCGTAACGGTAAACAAGCTTACGAGCGTTTTGCCGACGGACATTTCGATTTTTGCATTTTTGATGTCATGATGCCAGAAATGGACGGTTTTACATTGGCGAAAGAAGTCCGTCAAATTGACCCGAAAACACCGATTTTGTTCCTTACAGCCAAATCCATGAAGGAAGATAAACTGGAAGGATTTAACCGCGGAGCCGATGATTACATGACCAAACCATTTATGATGGAAGAATTGGTAGCACGTGTTCAGGCTATTTTGCGTCGTGTAAACGGTGGCGAAGAAAATGAAGACGAAGAGATGCAACTAATCGGGCATATTAAGTATGAACCGGTTTCGCGCATTCTTCACTTACGAGAAGAAGACAAAAAACTCACCACTAAAGAAGGTCAACTGCTTAACCTGTTGTGTAAAACCCGCCACGACGTTTTGGATCGTCAGGCTGCGTTGCGTGCTATTTGGGGAGATGACAATTACTTCAACGGTCGCTCAATGGATGTGTACATCGCTAAGTTGCGTAAGTTATTGAAAGAAGATGAGCGCATTGAGATTTTGAATGTGCACGGTAAAGGGTTTAAGTTGATTGTTCACGGAGAATAAACAAATATCTTCCCACAGATGCGCAGATGTTTGCGCTTCAGCCTCAGGCTGACAGCGCTAATTTTGTTCTGTATACTAGTCTTTTATATTCAAGCTTGCGTGATCGAAAATTTACCAGTAAGCCAATCTGTAAGCCAGATACACATAGATAATTGATTGTTTGTTCCATATGCTCTTTGCTAAGGTTGGTCGCTGTTTTAATTTCTAGAACAATATCATCCATAACAACAAAGTCTGCATAAAATTTATGCGGTAAAATGGTGTTTTTGTAATGAACTGCAAATTCTTTCTCTCGTTCAAAGGCAATTTCCCTATTTCTGAGCTCATACTCTAATGCATCTTTGTAAACTATTTCGGAGAAGCCGCTTCCCAATTGGGAATGTACCTCCATGCAAATTCCTATAATTTCATAGGTTTTTTCTTCAAAAAGGAATGTTTTCATTCTATTTAAGATAGTGAAAAAGATCACTTACTTACAAATCGCGACGAAAAAAAACGAGTGATTTTATATTAGAATTTAGATAATCATTTCGTATCGGCTAGCCGATACGTTTCATCGCATCTTTCTACATATAGCTTTTCCAACATTCAGCGAGGGCGTTAGCCGAGCTTAAATCCGTGCATCTGTGGGATATCGAATCAATAGTTATCTACGTTGAGTTACCCGAGTTGAGTTACCCTATCACAAACAAATCACTCGCAATCGCATCTGCCAGCAAACGTCCTGAAGAAGTAAGCAAAATATGCGTTTCCGTTTCAACAACCGTTCCCGATTGTTTCCAGCTTTCTAGTTTCGTATACCAATCTTCATCATGAACTAGCAACGCCTTAAGTTCGGCTTTACTGACACCCCATTTGGTGCGCAAACCCACCATTAGCAATTCATTGAAACGATCCTGATTCGTTAATTCTTCTACCGTTTCCGGAAGAACTCCTTCCTCTATTTGCCGAATATACAACTGATTATTGGCCACGTTCCAGTAACGGTTTGTGCCATCATAACCATGTGCCGACGGACCAATAGCAACATATTTTTTTCCCTGCCAATAAGCCGTATTGTGTTGTGAATACTTGCCTTCTTTGGCAAAATTGGAAATCTCGTACTGCTCAAAACCGGCTTTCGCGAGTGTTGAAACCAATAATTCGAATTGTTCAGATTGCTGATCGGCATTCGACGGGTGAATCTTACCACTTTTTACCCAAGATGCCAGAACCGTTTTTTCTTCAATCGTAAGGCAATAGGCCGAAATATGGTTCACGCCCAAACCAATCACCCGATTCAGTTGTTCTAACCACGCTTGTTGCGAAAGGTCCGGCAAGCCATACATCAAGTCAACTGTCAATTGATCAAATCCTACAGCAATGGCTCGTTCAACTGCGGTAAATCCTTCATGCGCTGTATGTGTGCGATTCATCCATGACAATTGTTCGTTGGTGAAGGATTGAATACCTATGCTCAACCTATTCACACCGGCCATTTTCCAAGCAATCAACTGATCAGTTGAGCAATCATCGGGGTTGCATTCCAGCGTGATTTCTTTTACAGCAGATGCGTTGTAATTGGCGTAAATGGTTGAGAGTAATGCTTCGATTTCTGCTCCGCTAAGCAAACTTGGAGTTCCACCACCAAAATAAACAGTTTCAATTACTTCCTTTTGCCAAGAAGGTGCACGCAATTGTAATTCGCTTGAAAGTGCCTTTAATAAATTACCTCGATAAGATTCAAAGGTGGTAGAAAAGTGAAAGTCACAGTACGTACATTGTTTCGCACAAAAGGGAATATGAATGTAAATACCTGCCATGAGCGCGAAATTAGTGCAAATGTTGTGATTCAATCATTCGAACTTGCGAAATCCAAATGTTAAAAAAAGCTTTCGGCTTTGTTGATTCAACAGAATAGCTTACTTTTCTTTCGTTATGGGATTCAAAGAACAACAAGCAGCCATTCAACGCGAACTCGATCGATTTATCGACTTGTTAGGCATTATGTTGCCTCGTTATTCGCGCATGTTGAAACGTGACGATTTGAATGAAGAAGAATTGCACGAATTGGGCGAAATGGAACATTTCCTTATTGGTGTGAACGGACGCATTTCAGAAATCAAGCAATTATTGGAAGAAGATGTCTTCGGTCATTCGATTGATTATTACTATAAACTGAAGCATCAAGCTCAAAAAGGTGATGAAAACGCCCTGCGTAAAATGAACAAACTCCGCGATTCATTCAATGAATCGTTGCAGGCAGGCACCATGATTCATTGGAATTAATTACAGCCTTCCAAATACAGAAAACATCGTTCGTAATATTGCAAATTTACGTGGAGATTATTGATATGCCAATTTGCAATATTACGAACAGTTATTCAACTGTTTCTCAATTCATTAATCCCATTCTTTGAAAACCCCTCAAAAAGCATTAATCATTCAGGGCGGTGGATTCAAAACCGCCTTTACCACCGGCGTATTGGATGCTTTTTTAGAAGCCGGTTACAACCCGTTTATGATTTATGCCGGAGTCTCGGGCGGAGCAAATGCGCTTTCTTATTACTTGGCAAATCAGCATGGAAGTTGCATTGCATCAATCGACGAATTGATGAAAGATACACAACCCAAGTTGAGTAGAATCGTAAAGACAGGAACGCTTTTAAACGTCGATTTTTTTCATGAAATTGCCGATTCACTGGTTCCGCTTGATATGCGACACATCATCAATCATCAGCTGCACAAGAAAATTGGCATTGTTATGACCAACCGCGAAACCGGAAATCCGCATTATTTTGAGCCGTCGCCCGAAAATTGGGTTGAAGCGCTTATCGCGTCTTGTGCGCTGCCTTTTGTATCCAAAGGAAAACACATCATCAACGGTGTTGAATACATGGATGGCGGCTGGAGCGACCCGATTCCGGTAGAATGGGCAATCCTGCAAGGCGCAACTGATATCACGGTTATCCGAACCTCGCCGGCCCAACAACGACAAAAACAAGCCCTTCATGATTACCTCGGATCGTTGTATCACCGAAAAGACGAAGTATTAAAAACCATTTTTGCCGAAAATCACGTGCGATACAACCAAACACTCGATTTTATTGAGGCAAACCCGTACAATGTGACGATCCGGCAAATTGCACCGGAACACGATCTGCAAACCGGTTCGTTTACCAAAATGAAAAAAGCGCTCTATCCGGATTACGAATACGGGGTAAAATTGGGACGCGAGTATCTAGATCTGTTGACTCAAGATACATCAACGTTTTCGAAACTTTCCAAAACAAAAAACCCCGCTAGTTTAACCTAACGGGGCTGAGTAATAATCAATTGATCTTATTTTTTCTCCGGCATTTCGCGCGTAAACGCAGGGATACCGGTAACATCCATTCCTGTTATCAACAAGTGAATATCATGCGTTCCCTCGTATGTCAACACCGATTCTAAGTTCGCCATGTGACGCATCATGGAATATTCACTGGTAATTCCCATTCCACCGTGAATCTGACGAGCCTCACGAGCAATGTCCAATGCAATCTCTACATTGTTGCGTTTGATCATCGAAATTTGTGCAGATGTCGCTTTTCCTTCGTTGCGCAATTGACCTACACGCAATGTAATAAACTGCGCTTTGGTAATCTCGGTGATCATTTCAGCCAATTTCTTTTGTGTCAATTGGAAAGCACCGATTGGAACACCAAATTGTGTACGTTGCTGTGCATAGCGTAAAGCCTGATCGTAACAATCCATTGCCGCACCTAAAGCACCCCAGGCAATACCGAAACGAGCAGAATCCAAGCAGCTCAACGGAGCGCCCAAACCACTGCGACCCGGTAACAAGTTTTCTTTCGGAACTTTTACATTCACAAAAATCAATTCACCTGTTGCAGAAGCACGCAACGATAATTTCCCGTGCATTTCTGGTGTTGAAAAACCTTCCATTCCACGTTCAACAACCAAACCATGTATGCGGCCGGTTTCATCTTTCGCCCAAACAACCGCGATATCGGCAAATGGAGCATTCGAAATCCACATTTTAGCACCATTCAACAAATAATGGTCGCCCATATCTTTGAAGTTGGTAATCATGCTTCCGGGATCAGATCCATGATCGGGTTCCGTCAAACCGAAACAACCCATCATTTCACCTGTAGCCAATTTTGGCAAGTATTTTTGTTTTTGCGCTTCGTTACCGTATTTCCAGATAGGGTACATCACCAACGAACTTTGTACGGAAGCCGTAGATCGAAGACCGGAATCACAACGCTCCAACTCTTGCATGATCAATCCGTAAGAAATCTGATCCAAGCCCGGTCCACCGTATTCCTCAGGAATATAAGGTCCGAAAGCACCGATTTCTCCAAGACCTTTCAACAAATGCATCGGAAAAGTTGCCTTCTCGTAATGTTCGTCGATAATCGGTGAAACTTCTTTTTTCACCCATGCGCGTGCTGCGTCGCGCACCAATTTTTGCTCATCCGTAAGCAATTCATCCATGTTCAGGTAATCCGGATGTGTGTATAAATCAGTTGCCATCAGCTATTTGTTTACATTTTAACACTGCAAAAGTAATCATAAACCCCGAATCCAAGAGAATTCGGTGAAACCTACTCTTGATTCCTCTCAGTTGTTTAACAAGTTTCCACCGCTTTTGTGCGAAATGAACCGTAAAACCGTTTTTTGCCAAGGAGCAATAAAGAAATAGTAACTTTGCACTTGATTTTATACTAAACTGAAATCATGTCTGCGCTGTTAACACTCCAAAACGAATTGCCTCCGCACCTTACTCCGCGAACAACTTCGGAATCAGGTGTGGTATTGGCACTTTTCGTGGTCTGTGTTTTATTGGTAGCAGTAGCCCGTTTTCGCGAAAAACAAGTGTTCATCTACCTCTTTCAAGCCGTATTCTTTTTGCGTCCGCTCGACGATATGGCCAAAGACGAGTACAAAGCACAATCGGCGACTTCTGTACTGTTCATTCTGCAATTTTTGGTCATTACCGCCGGATCGGTTTACTGGTTGTTTTTTCGGTTTGAACCGTTAAGCAACTGGAATCAACTACTCATACCGCTCTTTGTGCCGGGCATTTATTTTCTATACCAACTGATTGTGAGTAATCTCGCAGCTCGATTCAGCGGAAACTCGGGCATTCTGCAGGAGTTCAATTACTTTTCCTTAGTGTTAACACAACTCTTCGGTTTGTTATTATTACTTGAATTATTTGTTAGCTACTTTCAACCGGCTTTTGTGTTTAAAAGCGCGTGGATAATCGCTATTACCTATTTGACTTACTTGCTCATACGATTCTTACGCGGTTTTTGGATCGTGGGCAAACAAGGGGTGCCGTGGTATTACATTATTTTGTACTTTTGGAGCCTTGAAATTCTACCGCTACTAATAGTTGTAAAACTATTTTATTACGATGAGTTTCAGACTTGGATTGGTTGATTGTTTAACATTAAAAACTACATAAAACCTTGAGCATCAAGACGATTTTGGTTTCTCAACCAAAACCTGAGGGGGAGAAATCGCCATATTACGATTTGGCGGACAAGTACAAACTGAAAATCGATTTCAGACCTTTTATTCACGTAGAAGGAGTCGCTGCGCAAGAATTTCGCCAGCAAAAAGTCAATATACCGGAATATACAGCTATTATACTTACCTCTAAAACGGCGGTCGATCACTTTTTCCGTATTGCCGAAGAAATTCGCTTCGAAGTACCAGACTCCATGAAATACTTCTGTATTTCTGAGGCTGTAGCACTTTATTTACAGAAATACGTTACGTATCGTAAACGCAAAATTTTCTTTGGTAAACAAACCATCGAAGATTTGATTGATCCGGTAAAAAAGCACAAAACCGAGAAATTCCTGTTGCCGTGTACCGATATCTTACGCGATAAAATTCCGGAAACATTGGAAGCAGCTAAAATTCCGTTTACCAAAGCCATGCTTTACCGTACGGTAGCCTCCGATTTGAGCGATTTGGAAGATGTGTACTATGACATGCTGGTGTTCTTTAGCCCGGGTGGAATTGAATCGCTGATGAAAAACTTCCCCGATTTCAAGCAAAACACCACGGTTATTGCCGCTTTCGGACCTACAACAGCCAACGCAGTGATTAAAAACAACCTGCGGTTGGATGTTCACGCACCAATGCCTCATGCCCCGAGTATGACAGCAGCCATCGAGCAATTCATCAAAGAATACAACAAAAAGAAATAAGCACTGTGGTGTTGAGAAAAGCGTCTTGTAACTACGAGGCGCTTTTGTTGTTTTATGCAAATTTGTACAGCGGAAACAATCGTGGCAATTTTTATATTTTGTTAGCAACCAAACTTCGATAGTTTCTCGTTATTTTTACCACACATAAAGTGTCTTATGGCAAAACAAAATAAGCCTGTTGGTCCTGCATTTACTGAGAAGCAGCACAAACGCGCAACCATCATCTACTGGCTCGGAGCTACCTTTCCGCTCTACTTTATTGCCTGTTTATTGCTTTTTCAATCGGAAGACGACCTTCCGCCCGTGGCAATGCTCGACAATCCGCCCGAATTATTGGCTTCCGTAATCTATGCCGATGACGGTGAAACCGAATTGGGTCGTTACTGGAAAATCAACCGGACGAGCGTCGACTACAACCAGATTTCATCGCACGTTACCGACGCATTGATCGCTACCGAAGATGAGCGTTTTCACGATCATTCTGGTGTGGATGTGCGTGCTTTGATGCGTGCAATTAGTAACGCCGGTGGTTCCGGGGGAGCATCTACCATTACTCAACAGTTGGCGAAGCAGTTGTTTACCATCCAGATACGTGAACGCGAAGAAATGGCGCGTGCCCAAGGGATTGAAATGAATGAAGCTCCAAGTGGTCGCATCGGTCGTATGTGGGACCGTTTGAACGAAAAAGCGAGAGAGAACATCATCGCTACCCGTTTGGAAAAACGCTTTACCAAAGAAGAAATCATCACCATGTACCTGAATCAGTTCGATTTCCTGTACAATGCCGTTGGAATTGCCAATGCATCGAAGGTGTATTTTAATAAAAAGCCGAAAGACCTTAACAAAGAAGAGGCGGCTATGTTGGTGGGAATGTGTAAAAATCCTACACAGTTTAATCCCTACACTTTCAAAATCAGAAATTACCGCCAGATCATCGCCAACAAAAAAGGTGTTGGTCCCAACGCGGTCACCAAACAAGAAATTACCGATGCCCGAGCTGCAGATAGTATTCGTGCTGTAGGTCGAAGAAATCAGGTATTGTTTCAATGGCTTAGTAATTCTGACAACGATGCGCTTCGCACCAAAATAACCCGTGCAGAATACGAAAAACTGTGCAAATTACCCCTGAAAACCGATTACCAGATCGTGGATCACAAACGCGGCATTGCACCATATTTCCGTGAGTCATTGCGCAGTGAAGTAACCGCCTTGTTGAACGAAAAGAAAAAAGACGGTTCCCTGCGTTTCAAACGCGCCGATGGTTTGCCATATGATATTTACCGCGACGGTTTGCGAATCTACACCACCATCAATGCCGATATGCAACAATATGCAGAGGCAGCAGTTGATGAGCACTTGAAAGAAACCTTGCAGCCACAATTCGACCGCAACAACAAGGGCGGAAAAAACTGGCCGTTCTCCAACAGATTGAACGATACGGAAGTGAAGAACATCATGAGAAGTTCCATGAAACGTTCAGACCGCTATATCAATATGAAAGCGGCAGGTTTCTCGGAGCAAGAAATTACCAATACCTTCAATGCGCCGACACAAATGCGCATTTTTTCCTGGAAAGGTGAACGCGATACGATCATGTCACCCATGGATTCTATCCGTTACTACAAATCGTTTTTGCAAGCCGGTTTGATCTCCATCGAACCGAGTACCGGATTCATAAAAGCGTGGGTAGGCGGTACCAACATCGATTATTTTGCTTACGATCACGTTCGTTTGGGTCGTCGTCAGGTTGGTTCAACCATCAAACCGTTTGTTTACGGAGCAGGAATTACCATGAATGTGGTAAAACCGGGGATGGTGATTCCGGATATCAACTATTGTGTGGATTTGTTTGACCCAAGCGGAAATCCCGATGGTCAGTGGTGCCCGAGAAATTCAGACGGAAGTGGCGCCGGAGGAACGGTTTCCATCAAAAAAGGATTGGCGTTGTCGAAAAACAACGTAGCCGTCTACATCATGTCGAAAATGGGCGCACAAGCCGGACCGCAAACCGTGGCCAAACTGATGCGTAGCATGGATATTAACCTCAGCGATGCAGATGTTGTACCTGCCATGTGTCTTGGTTCAATGGATTTATCGCTCTACGAATTGGTAGGTGCTCAGGCCTCTTTTGTCAACAAAGGAATCTTTAATAAACCAACCTCTATTTTACGCATTGAAGACCGTTCGGGCAATGTGATTTACAGCGCCAAGTCCGTTTCACGCGAAGCAATGAATGAAAACGTAGCTTACGCGGTATTGAAAATGATGAAGGGTGTGGTTGAAGGCGGAACTGGAAGCCGTTTGCGCTATGCAACTGATTGGGGCGGAATCACCTATCCTACGGCCGGAAAAACGGGAACCACACAAAACAACTCCGACGGTTGGTTTATCGGGCTTACACCCGATTTAGCTACAGGTGTTTGGGTGGGCGCTGAAGATCGTGGTGTGCGTTTCAAATCAACCGATCAGGGACAAGGAGCACGAGTCGCTATGCCGATTTACGGGTATTACATGAATAAAGTGTACAAAGACCCTAAAATTGCGCTCTCGACCACTGATTTTGATAAACCATCGGGCTTCGATGACAGTATTTTCGATCTCACAGGAGAAGAATGGCAACCCGCCGCAGATGAAGTAGAACCCGAGATACCTGAAATAGTCATTTAGAATACATGAACAAAGTAGTTAGTGGCGTAGAAGAAGCGCTCGTTGGAATTGAAGATGGAATGACCCTAATGTTGGGTGGATTCGGTTTGTGCGGAATTCCTGAAAATTCAATCGGTCAACTGGTGAAATTGGGGATCAAAGATCTTACTTGTATTTCCAACAATGCCGGAGTCGACGATTTTGGGCTTGGACTTTTGTTGCAAAACAAGCAGGTTCGCAAAATGATCTCTTCTTACGTTGGTGAAAACGACGAATTCGAACGCCAGATGCTTTCGGGTGAATTGGAAGTGGATTTGATTCCGCAAGGATCTCTTGCCGAGCGTTGCCGTGCAGGAGGTGCAGGAATTCCAGCGTTTTTTACACCGGCCGGTTTCGGTACGGAAGTAGCCGAAGGAAAAGAAGTGCGTATCTTCAATGGCAAACCGCATATTCTGGAAAGCGCATTGACTGCTGATTTCGCCATTGTAAAAGCCTGGAAAGGTGATACGGAAGGAAATCTGGTATTCAAAGCCACGGCACGCAATTTCAACCCAATGATGGCCATGGCTGGAAAAATCACCATCGCGGAAGTAGAAGAATTGGTTCCTGCAGGTGAATTGGATCCTAATTTCATCCACACACCGGGCATTTTCGTTCAGCGCATTTTCAAAGGTGAAAGGTTCGAAAAACGCATTGAACAACGCACCGTTCAACAGCGAACGTAAGATGTCATTTTTGCGGAAGCAACTTCATTCACAGACCTTCTACTTGTGGTTGGTGGGTTGTGTGCTTACCGCTTACGCTTTGTTACGAGCATGGTTTGTAGCTCCGCTTCACGACGAAAACGCTACGTTTTTCCATTTCATTGAAACAGGCGCCATTTGGGGACAAGGTTCGCTCTTGGATGCCAATAATCATTTACTCAACAGTTACATCGGCAGGTTTTTCTACAACCTGTTGGGAGAACACTACTTTCTGTTTCGTTTGCCCACAGTATTGAGCGCGGGACTTTATTTTTGGGTCATTTGGAAACTCACTTCAACGTTTGCCTCTAATTGGCAGCGATGGCTGGTCACCCTCGCTATTGTCTGTATTCCGTTTGTATTCGATTATTTTTCCTATACCCGCGGTTACGGTTTGGCACTGTGTTTCTTTTGTTGTTCGCTCTATTTCTTGCAACGCTGGTTACTGACTTCTAAGTACCATTTGTTAATTGCATTGGTCTTGTGTTTAGTCCTTTCCATCAGCGCGAATCTCACATTTTTGGTCAGCGCAGTATTGGTAATGGTTTACGTCATTGGTTTCGTTGTCATTCACTTCAAATTACTCAATCGCTGGAAGATTTTCTGGTTGTCGGCGGCGATATTGTTGTTCGTATTGGCGCTCAAACCCTTGCTAGGCTTTAGTTTTGAATTGCGCGATGTGGGGGCATTGTACTACGGAAGTTTAGATGGCTTTTGGCCCGTTACCGGAAAAACTCTGTGTAAGTACGTGCTCTTTTATGACGCCAACTGGTTGAAATGGGCGATTGGAATTGGCGCTGTGGCAATTGGTGTTTTGGTACTGATTTTATTGCGCCGTCATCGGTTCAAATCGTTCTTACAACGTCCGGAATCATGGGGAAGTTACCTACTGGTTGGGAACGTGGTAAGCATTTTGTTTCTGGCGAAAGTCATGCATATCAATTACCCCGAAGACCGCGCAGCGATGTATTTCATTCCCTTGGTATTACTGGTTTTCGGGTCGGTTTTAGGGCAATTTATTAAGCTCAAATGGTTGCTGCTAGCATTGCTGTTTTTCCCGATCAGTTTTCTTTGGCAACTCAACGTACGCACTTCCGTTTTTACTCCCGACCAACGCATGAGTTTGGCGTTCTACCAAGAAGTAAGGGATAACTTGCAACCCGAAGATCGCTTGTGCATTGATCCTATTCAACAACTCAACTGGGCTCATTTCGAGCGCAATTACCAATCTCAACCGCATTTTGGTGTTGCTGATCGCACATTCGAAGGCAATTACGATGTCATCATTTCCAACAAAATCTTTCCAATTACAAAAGCTTTCAAGCGGAAGTACAAAATACTGGCTTTTGATCCCGACAACGGAGTGATTGCCTACCGCAGAAAAGTAAAAAGTGATCCCGTTATCTTCAAAAGCAACCTCTCAGTTTCACCCTATGAAGGCACTGATGAATTCATTGACTTACTTCGAATAAAAACTGCTTATGACTGGGAGGAAAAGGTTTTTTCACTCGATATTTCAGGAAAGATCACCATCGATACAAGTTACCGTGATTTGCAATTGGTGGTCGCAACAGCCGACAGCACCGGAAAAACGGTAACACTCCACAGTTTTAATCTACGCTGGTATTTCGGAGAAAAAAAACACCGGTTTTCCTACCATTTTCCTTATACACGAATACCTTTAACAGCATCAGAAACGGAATTGAAAGTGTATATTTGGAATCCGGAGCGTCATTTTGTTGGCGCTAACAAAACACGTATTACCCTGAAAAAGTAATGACCCTGTTTAACCCAATAGCCAAAGACAAATTCTTCTATCGCTATTGCTGGGCGGTGTTCATTCCGCTGTTTACTTATTTGGTCATCCGGGCTATTTACAATGAACCGTTGCTCGACGAACTGACTACATATAGCAACTACATTCAAAGCCACAAGCCGCATAATCCCGATGTGCCGATAGATGCCAACAACCATTTGCTGAACACCTATCTGGCAAGTTGCGCGCATTATCTATTTGGTGACAACATCTTTTGGCTACGCCTGCCAAATGTTCTGAGCTTCATTTTCTACTTTTTCAGTGTTGTAGGCATTCTGAAATACCTGAATCACAACGTTGTTCGTTATTTGAGTTTACTGGCATTTACCTGCATTCCGTTTATCACTGAATATTTCGCTTATTGCCGCGGTTACGGACTATCATTGATGTTACTCATGGTAACATGTCATCAGTTGCTGCGTTTTATTCACGGGCAAAATCCGAATGCATTTATAGTAGGAGTAATGGCGGCTGCACTAGCTGCAATGGCCAATCTCAATGTGCTGTCATTAAGCCTTTTTCTGTTCGGATATTTCTTCATCATCAGCTTTGGAAAAAAACAGTTGAGTATTGGTAAGATACTGACACAACGCGTCCTTCCGGTAATTTGTTATCTGGGAATCCTGGTCTTTCTGATCGCTTTTTCTTTTCAGCTAAAAAACGGTGGAGCGCTTTATTGGGGCGGTACAAAAGGCTTGTGGGAAACAACCGGAGCTTCCCTCACCAAATTTGTGTTGTTTTCTTCCAACGAAGTGGTAAAGTACTTGTGTTTGTTCCTGCTTGGTGGTTTCTTAACACGACTAGTCTGGTTGATCGTTCAGCGCAGATGGAAGGTCTGGAACGAATCGTTTGCCGTATTTGCACTGCTTTTGTTAGGTTCGCTGATCTTCATTGAAGTCACTGTTCGATTCATGGATTTGATATATCCCCTTGATCGCGGAGGCATTCATCTCGTTGTATTGTTTCTGTTGGCGCTTGTTTTTCTCATCGATTCGTGGAAAAATCTTTCCCAAATGGCATGGCTGTTTCTGTTCTTCCCCCTTGTTTTTGTGCTGAAAATGAGCGTTTACAGTTCGGTATACAGCTCCGAAGATCGGCTTACGGCTGCTTTTTATAGTTCGCTTCGTTCACAACTCCGCGAGCATGATGCGATTCTCTGCGATTCGCAATTGGCAATTCCGTTACTCGACAAACAACTCCGCGGAAAGAAAAGAGTTTTCATTGTTTCTGCCGATTTACGTCTGCCTACGCATTCCGATATCTGGATTACATACATCTCAAAAGTAAAACCCGAAGTTTCACGCCATTATCAAATCATTGCAAGTGACCCAACTTCTGGAGCAGTCGCTTTCCGGAAAATGAAACCGGCCAGCCAACGACTCGTTGAATCTAAAAAAATCGGAACCGAACGGCAGCACCAAAATGTATACGATTTAATGAAACGGCGATCCCTTGATTTGAAACCCGGTGAAACAATCGGACTTGAAATCCTCGGACATTTCAGCTCCCCCAACGTTACCAGCAACCTCGAATTACGCATTGCAGGAACAGGCACGAATAATGAAAACCCTTATTTTACTAACATTCCCTTACGGATGTTCTTTCAAAATCGAACAATCAACGAAGATTTCCGCATAAATCTGAAATTAGATGGACTAAAAACCACCGCAAAAGAGTTTCTGGTGTATTTTTGGAGTCCACGCGGAGAACAATTGGTCATCACCAACCTTCGCTACAACTTGTATGTAATAAACAATAACTATGGCACTCGATAAAACCGGAATCGCGAAACGCATTGCACAAGAATTGAGAGACGGATGGTACGTCAACCTCGGAATCGGTATTCCTACGTTGGTGGCCAATTACATTCCGGAGGGAATTGAAGTGGAATTCCAATCGGAAAATGGTATTTTGGGTATGGGACCTTTCCCGTTTGAAGGTGAAGAAGACGCCGACCTCATCAACGCGGGAAAACAAACGATCACCGCCCGCAAAGGAGCTGCTTTCTTCGATTCGGCTATGTCTTTTGCCATGATTCGCGGACAACACGTGCAATTGACCGTACTCGGTGCAATGGAAGTTTCCCAAAACGGTGACATTGCCAACTGGAAAATTCCGGGTAAAATGGTAAAAGGAATGGGTGGCGCAATGGATTTGGTGGCTTCTGCCGAAAACATTATCGTAGCCATGATGCATTCCAACAAAGCCGGTGAATCGAAAATATTGAAAGCATGTACACTGCCACTTACCGGAGTTGGTTGCGTGAAAAAAGTAGTAACCGAATTGGCCGTATTGGAAATCAAAGACAACAAGTTTCACCTCATTGAACGTGCGCCGGGCGTGAGCGTGGAAGAAATCATTTCTAAAACCGAAGGTGATTTGGTGGTACCGGATGTTGTACCTGAAATGCAATTGTAAGCGCATTTTAGCGTTATTGGGTACATTCGACTACAACTTATGATAAAAACAACAGCTTCCGTAGCTTTTAAATATGCCGGTTTTATTGGTGCTTTGGTGTATCTGATCGCTATGAACCTTTTGAACCAACTGCCTCTTGATGCCGGTGACGGTATTGTGCATTATTCCATTGCCAAAGCTTCGTGGAGTGAGCCGACTTTTTTCCTTGACCATTGGGGAAAACCGCTGTTCACCTTACTTTCTTCGGGTTTTGCTCAAATCAGTTTTAAATGGCACATTGGCTTTAACATTTTAGTCTATGCCTTGACCTGTTTGGCCGCATTTCGTCTGTTCAAGCAGCTGTCCATAGCAAAAGCTTACTATTTTTTCTTTCCAATCTTATTGATTTGCGTTCCGGATTACGCGAATTGTTTACTTGCCGGAATGACCGAAACGCTCTTCGGTTTACTGTTGATGGTTGCCATTATGCTGGCTTTTCAGCAACGCTGGATCCTTTTCGCACTGGTGGTTTCATTGGCGCCGTTTGCACGCAGTGAAGGCATGCTAGTAGTAGTTGCTGCATTGCCACTTTTATTAATTGCCCGACAATGGTCCAGTATTCCATTCTTATTGGCCGGATTTCTAGTCTACGGCCTTGCGGGGTTATGGCTCATCGATTCATTTTGGTGGTACTTTGAAAACAATCCATATGGTGAAAAAAGCGTTTATGGTTCCGGGCCGTGGTTTCATTTCTTAGAAACCTGGAAAAACCATTTCGGGCTAATCAGCATGTGCCTGTTCCCCATAGGTATGTTTGGATTGCTGGTACTTCGGGCAAAGAAACTGGTGCCGAATTTCATTTGGATCGTCCTCTTCGGTTTGGGAATCTGGCTGGGAATCATTGTGATTCACAGTTATTTCTGGGCTTACGGCCTGCGCAGTTCTCTTGGATTGACTCGCGTTGCAACCCTGGGTTTACCGGTTGCCTTGGTATTCATTCTTATCGGCTGTCATTTCGTGACCAAAGAACTAAATACCATTCCACATCTGATCGGTGGTTTGCTCATCACGCTCCTGTGCGTAAAAGAAATCCGTGAATTGCCCTACCCGTTGCACGCCAATGCGTTTGAGGAAATTCTGTTGCAATCGGCTGATTATATTGACGAAGAACACTCGAAGGGCGATATTTATTATTACCACCCGCTGATTGCTTGGCGATTAAACGTGGGAATCAAAGACAATCCGTCGCGTTTCAAACAAATGTCCTTTAGGAATGCGAGCGTGGTAGACCAATTAAAACCGGGAACGATCATCATACGTGATCCGCAATTCGGACCCGTAGAACATGGTTTGAAGCTGCTTACGATGGATACTTTGAGCAAAAAACTAATTCGGATAAAAACATTCAAAGCTACAAAGCCATACGAAGTTTACACGGGCGAAGTGGTTGAAGTAGTGATCTATCGGGTAACGCCTTGATTTACGCACCAAAATACACGCTAAACAAATTAAAATCTGCATCTTTGGTGCCCGAATAGCTGAATAATTGCGGCAAATACAACGGAAAAATGATTAGTAAACTCTCCATATTGATTCCCGCTTACAATGAGGGGCCAACCATTCACCTTATTCTCAATAAAGTTGATGCGGTAGTGTTGCCGCACGGCATTGAAAAGGAAATTGTGATTGTCAACGATTGTTCGAAAGACAATACGGTTGAAAAAGTGGAAGAATTCATGGCGGCTCATCCGGAAATGAATATCCGTTTCTTTTCGCAGCAAGTAAATATGGGCAAGGGCGCTGCTATCAATCGCGCTATTCAGGAATGCACCGGTGATTACCTGATTGTACAGGATGCCGATTTGGAATACGATCCGGAAGAATACAACCTGTTGCTAAAGCCGGTATTTGTCGATAACGCCGATGTGGTTTATGGTTCACGTTTTATGGGACATCACCCGCACCGCATTTTGTTTTACTGGCACTCAATCGGAAACAAGTTTCTGACGCGTTTGTCGAACATGATGACCAACCTGAACCTCTCAGACATGGAAACGTGTTACAAGCTCATTCGTTCGGATATTGCCAAGAAAATCAAGATCAAAGAACGTCGTTTCGGAATTGAACCCGAAATCACAGCCAAGCTTGCACGCATGAAACCCATTCGCATTTACGAAGTTGGGATTTCTTATTACGGCCGTACCTACGAAGAAGGCAAGAAAATTGGTTGGAAAGACGGTTTCAGAGCTATCTTCTGCATTTTCAAATACCGTTTTTTCAACTAAGCCGTGCTTTTCGCGAGCGGTTTTTTTCTAGTTTATTTTTTACCGCTGCTGATCGTTGCTTATTGGCTTGTTCCGCAATCCTTGCGCAATGCCTTATTACTCCTAGCCAGCATTGCTTTTTATGCCTGGGGCGAACCCGTTTTCGTATTTCTGCTGCTTGGTCTCACGCTCATCAATTTTTCCGTTGTAAGACGCATGGATGAAGCAATCCATCGAAAAGCATGGTTGGTAGCTTATCTCATAATCAACTTAGGTTTTTTAGGTGTCTTCAAATACGGGTATTTCTTTATTGACAGCCTGCAACAGGCCATAGGCATACATTTGTTAGACATCCCCGAAAAAATCACACTTCCGCTAGGAATTTCGTTCTATGCATTTCATGCAATCACCTACGGAGTAGATGTATACAGAAGAAAATTCACTGCACTTCACAACATCGAAACATTTTCCTTGTACCTGTTTTTGTTTCCGCACCAGATTGCAGGACCAATTGTCAACTACCAAAGCATTGCCACCGAATTAAAAACGCGATTGTTCAACGCCGATCAGGTACTGGCAGGAATGTACCGCTTTACCATCGGACTAGCCAAAAAAGTATTGCTTTCAAACGGACTCATTCTAGTGCTAGAGGCCATCAATACACAACAAACACTGCACGATTCGGCAACACTGGCGTGGCTGGAAGCCATCGTTTATGCGTTCCATATTTACTTCGATTTTTCGGGTTACTCGGATATGGCAATTGGTTTGGGACTGGTATTCGGCTTCCACTTTCCTGAAAATTTCGACAAACCCTACTCTGCCCGCAGTATTACCGAATTCTGGCAACGCTGGCACAAAAGTCTGGGGTATTTTATGAAACACTACCTCTACATTCCGCTTGGCGGCAATAAAGGAAGCCTTCAACGCACTTACATCAATCTGGTCATCGTGTTTTTATTGAGCGGTTTGTGGCATGGTGCGGCCTGGAATTTTATCCTTTGGGGATTGTTTCATGGTTGCTGGTTAGTAATAGAACGTTTATTTCTGGGTAAAATGCTCAAAAAAGCATCTATTTTTGCTGTTTTCTGGACATTTTTTGTGGTTACCAACGGCTGGGTATTATTTCACGAAGCTACCTTTTCGGATGCCATGCACGCGTTTCAAACCATGTGGAGCTTTCAGTTCGAAGCCCTTCCTGTGGTGCGTGATTTGACCTATTTTGCGATCCTACTTGGTGGATGCGTTGCTTTGATTGTGTTGGAAAATTTACCCATTGCTAACCGTCTTGCACAATCATGGAAAATGGCTGAAAACGCCAGCATGCAGTACATTCGTTTCGGGTGGATGAGTCTATTGTATCTCTGTTGTTTCGCCTACATCATTGCCGGTAGTTACAGTCCGTTCATCTATTTTAATTTCTGATGAAAAAGAAACGCTCTACATACCTTGCTGTGATACTGGTTCTGGGATTATTGTTTCCACTGATCCAGCAAGTCACCGGGTTGGTTTACGTGCGACCATTGAGCGGAAATCTACCAGCTGACTCAACCAATATCAGTAATTCCTGGTGGAACGGCGATCTGCAACAGCAATTGGAAAACTATGCAAGCGATTCTTCGGTATTGCACCCAGCTTGTGTACGATTGCGAAATCAGATCGAGTTTTCGTTGTTCGACAAACTCAATGCGCAGGATATCTATGAGTTCAACGGTATTTTTTACCGCTATCCCTATCCGGCTTACAATGAAAAGAATGCATTCGTAGGAATGGAGAAAATACGACGCCAAACCAAGCGATTAGCCGAACTCAACAAGCAATGGAAGCAGCAGGGCAAGGAACTTTACGTACTTATTGCACCTTCGAAATTACACTACTACCGCGATCAGCTTCCGGAGTGGAATAAAACCGGTTCACACAGCACCAATTACCTCCAATACAAAAAAGCCTTGCTGAATGCCGGTATAAATGTATTGGATACCGATCCATGGTTTTTGGAACGCAAACAAAAAGGCGGCATTCCTACTATGGCAAAAGGCGGTGTACATTGGACCTTGTATGGCGGTTCTTTGGTGATGGATTCGCTGATTAAACGGTATAACAACGACCGAAAAACCAACCTGCAGCGGGTAAAAATGGCCTTTGAACGAAGCGATAAAATCTACCCTGAAGATGTCGACGGAATTAATCTGTGTAATCTTCTTTATCCACCACAGGAAAGAGGATTAAAACTGATTCATTTTCCAGCTCCGATCCAACCGAAAAAACGGTTGAGACCTGTGGTAATCAGCGACAGTTTTTTTCATGTAATTGCATGGACGCCTTTACACACGCAAGTTCTGGATCCGGAAACGCCCTTTTATTATTATTACCACACACGGTTTTCGGCAGCCGATCCAAACGGTAAAAAATTCACCAAGCAGGATGTTGTAACTGACATCCAAGCGGCCGATTGTATTATTATCATCACCGATATCCAAAACCTGGAACAATTCGGATTCGGATTCATTGAGAATTTTTGATGTCTTTGTGGGGTCGCAATTAATCGCGAACTACAACAACAAATTTCACTAAAATAAAATCAACAAAAAAACCGACTCTTTGCAGAATCGGTTTGTATAACTGATAAGGAATTCCCTTAATACAATTCTTGTTTCAATGAGGTACGGTAATCTTTGATTTCCTCGCGGTTGATCTTGTGATCTGCACTTTTCAGCAAGTTCAACAAGTACAACAGGTTTTCCTGATCTTCGATTTCCAACGGGTACTCGTTTCCTTCTTCGTCTTCTTCGTATTGTGCTTGCACGTCAAACGACTCACGTTCCTGAAGGAATTCATAAGACAAACGCAACACTTTTACCACCAAAGGATCTTGTTCCTTCAGCGCTTGTTCGCGTAATTCTTTTAAATCCTCAATGATTCCTTTGTACAAAACGCCTTCTTTCTCGACTTTTTCGATAATCGTTTCTAACTTCTTGTTGGCAATGCCCGTTTTCATGCTCTCCCGTTTTTCCGAATAAGTGTCAATCAATGCATTTCACATTTTGCGTTGCGACATGCAAATGTAATCACTTCCGTTGATATGAACAGATTTACTGCCGAAAAAAACAGCATTCAGGTAGAATAACTTGCGGCCTTCGGCAAAAAAAGGGTTAAAAGTCAATCAAATCATTATTTTTGTGGATAGTACAAAAATCATAGCTATTGTTTGATTCAGTCGTAAAAGCCATCATTGCAGGATTCATTTTAAGTGTAATGATAGGTCCTGTATTTTTCCTACTCCTCGAAACAAGTATTCGAAAAGGAGTAAGAGCTGCAATGGCTTTTGATTGTGGGGTTTTTCTGAGCGATATCATTTACATCTCGCTCGCTTACGTTTTTTATGCTGAGGTTGCAAGCCTAACTATAGGCGACAATTCGTACCTCATTCAGCTAGTGGGCGGCATTATTTTCGTCATTTTCGGGTTGGTGACCTTACTGAAAAAACCCAAGGCCATGACTAGTGAAGATTCCGAAGGCATTAACCAGACCAAAGACTATCTGATGCTTGGCTTGAAAGGGTTTTTACTCAATTTTGCCAATCCTGCCGTGATCTTTTACTGGTTCAGTGTGATTGCTTTCGGTGCCAAGAAGCTAGAAAACGGACATGATGGTTCAGGAGATTACATGTGGTTATACATCACGGTACTGATCATTACCTTTTTCTCGATCGACATTCTTAAAATTCTCGGGGCAAAAAAACTCCGTCCCTTCATCACCGACCGCGTGCTTACGGGGTTAAACCGCCTCACGGGTCTTATTATCTTGATTTCCGGCATCGTTTTGTTTGCCAGAGGACTCGTAAAATTCCTGTAACCTTGAGCACAAAAGCGGCTTATAATTGTAAACTCCTTTTTTCCATGAAACTGATTGTTTTCGTATTGATGTTGATTCCTGTAAAGGCGTTTTCTCAACTAGTTGTAGAGGAAAACCTCACGAAGAAAACAACCATGTACTACGATTTTGAGCGAACCCATCCCGAGTCAAGAGGATCATTTTACAAGGATTTTTTGGGCGAAACCACCCTAAAGCACGGAAAATGGGTGTATTTCGACAAAGCCGGGCTTACGATTGAAGAACGCTTTTATTACAAAGGACAACTTCACGGAGCGGTAAAAGCATTCTACTCCAACGGAAAACCGCGTCAGGAAGGATATTTCAAACTGGATGAACAGGATAGTATTTACCGCGAGTGGTACGAAAACGGAAACCTGAGCATTGAAGGTTCTTATTTCCGCAATAATCCCAGCGGTACGTGGACGTATTATTACCCAAACGGCAAGCAAAAATTGCTGGAAGAAGTGATTGATACCGTCAATTATGTCCGTGCATTCTGGTTGCCTGATAGTTTACACACCCAAACGGTAACCGATGGAAACGGCGAATTGGCTACTTACTACACTACCGGAGCTGTAAAAGAATGGTACAATTACAAAAACGGACTCAAAAACGGACCTTTCGAGGAATATAGTATTTATGGTTATACCATGATTTCGGGCTCGTTTGAAGAAGGCCAGAAAGACAGTTTGTGGTCGTTTTGGTACTATACGGGCGATCTGGAAAAAACATCGACCTACGAAAAAGGAGTGCTCAACGGACCTTACAAGTATTATTTCGACAACGACACGCTGAATGTAGAAGGTCAATACGAAGACGGCAAAAAAACCGGGATCTGGACGTGGTATACCAACAAAGGAACCAAAGACATGCAAGGGTCGTTTAAAAACGATCAGCAGAACGGAAAATGGACCTATTGGTATCCTACGGGCGAAGTTTCTTATTATGCCGAATACAAAGACGATCAAAAATCAGGATTGTGGACCTACCTCTACAAAGACGGAACGCAATTCAAGAAAGGAACTTTCCAAAACGACCAGAAAAACGGTAAGTGGGAAACGTGGTACGAAGACGGAACACTGCTCATGACCGGTGATTACAAAAACGGAAAAGAAGACGGTTTGTGGAAAAACTACTGGGAGACCGGCAAGTTGAAAAACGAAGCAACGTTTACCGAAGGAATTTTGGAAGGCGACTGGAAATCGTATTACCCGAACGGGAAACCGAAGCTCACAGGCGAATACAAAGACGGTTTCAAAACAGGTGAATGGGTCGATTATTTTGAAAATGGTCGTCCGAAAGATGTGGGTAGCTACAAGGTGATCAAGAAAAAACCGAAGATCAATTACGGCCCTACTGAAGATCACGTGATTTACGAAAGCGTGAAAGACGGTCACTGGGTTTCTTATTCCGACAAAGACTTCAAGAAAATTGAAGAAGGCGATTACAAAGAAGGCGAAAAACACGGAACCTGGACAGATTATTATCCCGGCGGGCGCGTTCCTGCGGTAACCACAGAATACAAAAACGGAAAACTGGAAGGCACCATGCGCGAGTATGACCGACGTGGCAACCTGATTTCGGAAGTCGATTACAAAGACGGTTTGAAACACGGTAAAATGAAAATCTATGACAAAAAAGGAAAAGTAGCCGTGGAGAAAGATTTTGAATTCGGACAGCAGGTAGTTAAAGGGCCATCGTTTAATCCGGGCTAGCGCTCCGCTTGATGTTGAATGCTTGATTTTTGATGCTTGATTAGGTTCTCTGGTAAATTGGAGATTTCAATTGACAAGAGTCAGATTATCATAGGATTGATGTTTGATTAGGGCTGACTTCGGAAGGAAAGTTATTGTAGGCAATTTCGAATTCAAGTAGCCTCCTTTTAATTTTGAATTTTACACCGTGTCCGCCTTTGGCGCGATTTTCAATTTGGTATTGGTTTCCATAATCTGAACTACAACCTAAAGCCTCATCAAACATTCAACATCAAAAATCAAGCATCCTTACAAAGTGAATCTACTTCTGTTTCCGAAAACTGAGCTTCTATTAAAGAATCTTCTTTTCAATTTTACCTTTTCAATTTTCAATTCTAGTATGGGTTTCTGAAATCCAAACTTCCACCCAAAATCCAATCAAAAATCAAGCATCCAACATCAAAAATCCTAAAAGATTTCTCTAATGATGTCCACTGATTTAAACGGCCTGATACCTTGTAAGTGCGAGCGATAGTACAACAACCAAGCGTCAAAACACTGTAAACGGTCTTGTTTGGAAATGGTGTGCGATAAAAAGCTAACACGATCTTCCTGCAACATGGTTTCGAACCAATGAATCCAATCGCCTTCGATGTATTGCACGTGATTGGGACGCACGGTGGTCAGTTTTCCGCCAATCAAATCCAATACGGTAGGATGCTCGGCTTCCACCGCCGGGGCAATTCCGCATTCCACACAAACTACCGCCAAGAGCCACAAGGGATAATTGGTAAGTTCATCCGACGCATCTAGCCATTCTACTTCCTGCCGAAGCATATAAAACAATTGGTTTTCGGCATGACCTGATTTCACTATCTGCTGAATCAATTCGGCCATGAAAAACGCAATGCTCGATTTTACGGGATCAAAAGGAATGGTTTTAGCCACAGAAGTGAGGTTTACTTCCGTTATCTTACCCAATGAGCTATCTGATCGTTTGTAATAAGTAAACTCTATCTGAGCCATCGGAAAGAGGATGTTTCCATGCTTTTTTTTACCTCCCTGAAACAAAAAGGTAAGCAATCCCTGTGTTTTGCAGAGAATGGTAATCAACAAACTGGTTTCGGAATAAGGCGCACGATGAATGAGGATACCCTCTTCTACGGCTTTCATATCAGCGAATCACGGTTACTTTTCCTACTTTTTTGCTTTTGCCGGTGTTGGTGGCTGTCCAGATCAAATACACCCCCGAAGTCACATCTTCGCCAGAAACAGTTTTTCCGTTCCAAGTAGCCGTTCCACCGTTAGAAGTGGTTTTGTACACTAGATTTCCGGCCACATCAGTGATTTTTACATCCGAATCATATCGAATTCCCTGGATGGTAATCGGCCCAAAAAAATCGGGTTTTACCGGATTGGGAAACACGGTGGTCGATTCATACGTTTCATCTTCGACGCTTGCATCTACACGAAGAGAAACCATCCCCAAATCGGTAATAATGAACAATTCACCGGTGATCTGATTAAATTCCATATCCATGATATTGTTGGAAATGAGCGGACTGTTCTCTTTAGTGTATTCAGCCAATACTTCTTGCCCGTCGGCTGACAACATAAAGATCCCGTTGCTGGCAGTGGCGATCCATTTGCGGTTTCCGCCATCGATTTCAATATCGGTAATGGAAGTGCTTCCGAGCAAATATTCCACGTTTCCTTCGTAGGTAATGAGAATGCGCGAAGCATCGTAATTGGAGCCTGAGAAAATGCCATCGCTGTTGTACAAAACACCAAATCCTGCTTCGGTACCGATCCAGATCTCATTATCGAAATCAACTGCAATAGCTGTTACGTTTTCCGATGGAAGATTTCCCAATCCTTCGCCCGTTGTAAGCGTTCGGTAAGAATCATCTCCTGTGGTCTCAGGCGTTTCGTTATCATCATAACCGACTAAACCGGTTCCGTAAATTCCAAACCACTTATTGCCATTGTAATCGATGGCTAATTTACCTGTGAAGACATTTTTAGAGTCCGTTCCGGTTTCAAAACCCTTCCATGTTCCGTCAGCCAAACGTACTTTGAGTGGTTGTAAGCTGTAGCCATTGAGCATCCATAAATTACCATCGCCATCGTATTCTACTGACGAAATACAGGTGTTGCCATTGCCCAAAGAACTCACTTCAAGGATGGAATTGGAAGGTGAATACACATTGGTCACGCTACCATCCTGCACCATACTCAGTGGTTCTTGACTATAACCGGCAAACGCCATGTTGTTTTCGTCTTTCGGGTTAATGGTAGCAGAACCGATATCCCAAATCTGGAGTCCCTGCCAAATCGGTTGTGTCTCATTATCATACAAAGTCCAAGCCTCATCTTCAAACGTATACACATTCGGTTGATTGTATGCTTGCTCCACTCTGCGAACGGTTCCTGCAGTTACCACCATTTTCCCTTTTTCGCTGTTGACAGAGAAGAACTGGTTTTTTGGCGGACCTTCCTGTTGGATGTAGGAATAATTGTTGCTTGCCAGATAGCGCACCAAACCCAATTTTTTATCGGCTACCCAAGTCACGCCACCTACCCGACGCACACGCGCCGGAGTTGCATTCGTACCATTGTAAAACTGCACACCGTAATTTACGGTAAGATCTTCATTAAATGCCACCATTTGGTCGCTGTAATACACATAAAACAGATCATCTTCTACCTGAAAACCTTCAATTTCCATATCAAACACACTACCAATTACCATTTCTAGTCCGGCAGGTATCAATCTAAAAATAGAGTCCGATCCGAACGCATCGGCATGATAGGAAATATGGATTTCATTCTGCTGTAAAGCCAGTTCACCATAATGCGCATTCACTGGTGCCGGCACGCGCGAATCTACCGTCCATTGCAACGGATCGGCCAAGAACACATTGGTCAGCAAGCCACGGTATAGTTTTTTATCAGACAAAGCGTAGATGGAATCGTTGAGAAACGTAACATCGTTGATTCCTTCGGTGCCGTTGGTTGGGTAGTAGGTATCTTTTACTTCGTTTTTAGACGGATTGATCACCACCAATGCAAAACCGGTAGCGACGTATGCCAAACCGTTGGCGGTTACAATTTTATTGATGCGTTTATTTCCGGTAACCTGCGACAATTTAATTGCCGGGATATTGATCACACCATTGGGGGTGATTTGATCGAGATTTCCATTTTCGTAACCCACAAAAAACGATGCCGATTGCGGTTCGTATTCTATGCAGGTAACCTGAATATCAGACAGTGCATTGAGGTTATTGAGTACACGGTTTTCAGCCGCAGCGATGTCGTATTCCAATACTCCGCTGGTAAGGGCTGTCATCACATACCCGTTTCCGACGGCCACATCGATCGCCTGAGACGCCGGAACGTGCATACGCCATTGCCCCATCCCGATTTGGGCGTTTGCCGAAACTGCAAGAATGAAAGCACTGAAAAGAGGGAGAAAAATCCGCATGAATTGTTTTTTATTGTCTCCTAAACGTAGGAGTAGCGAAAATATTGAAAATAATCGCCGATATAGCGCAAATTTAGCTGAAATAGGCGGGTTTTTTGGGATTAGGGTTTGCATACTAGCTAAAGTACGGCTATTTTTGAGCACGAATTTCCGGAATTCGTTTTCGGCTCCGTGGCGCAACCTTTAGAAAGGATTTGCACCACTCGCCAAAAAAGGCTCCGTGGCGCAACTGTATAGCGCACTGGATTTCGGCTCCAGCGGTTGGGGGTTAGAATCCCTCCGGGGTCACCAAGTAGTAAAAGCCTTGTCTTTATTGAGATAGGGCTTTTTTGTTTTTCAGAAACCCAATTGAAGAATTTATCGAAATTCTGCCTGAAACGCACTATTTACTAGTTTTTCAAGTGGTTCGAACTTTTACAAGTTTTTTATCAAATTAGCCGCTCAATCAAGGCATCCTTCCAAACAATAAAGCTTTTCTTAGAATCAGAGTAATCATGCTGCACACGACTGAAATTGATCGGTTCAGTTTTTAAAAAAGCATGTCTTCCTTCCGTTCGAATCATGTTGAGTTGTTTATTGACAATTTTTAACGCGTCTTCTAAAGACACAGTTGTAGAAAGATGCCAGATATAAGTAGCTTCTTCAGTGTCTAGTGTTTCCAAAATTAAATGATATTGTTCTTGCCCCTTTAATAGAAAAACAAATGCAAAGGGACTCAAAACAAATCGAATCTTCAACAACGCTCCTTCATGCAATCCTGAGAGATAGACGAGTTCACGATGGTGAAGGTATTTTCCTTTGCTTAACACCGATTCAAGAATCTCCTCTACCGATTCGTACAACAACGTGTTTGCTTCATTTACGAATTCCTGTTCAACCTCTGATTGTTTTAATAGAGGTCGCTTCCCAAAATAGGTCTTTTCAATAAAGCGAAAGCGCATACTTTCGACCAGTTCGTTGTTGAACCGTTCCAGATCTTGCGAATTAGCTGACAATGCTATCACTTCCTGATCGCGAATAACGATCTGGATAAGTATCGTTACCGCTTTTGATTTCAACTGTTTTTCGAAATACGGTTTTAATACTTCCAGTTCGGGTCGAATGCTCGTATTCTCTATTTCGATATCCAGTTCTTTTTTCAGTTCGGGCAACGAATACTTGAATGCCAGGCTACCATATCGAAAATCGAGTTTCCTGATTGGAATCTTCGCGTATTTGTCAATCGTAACTTCTTTGTCACCAACCGTTTCTTTCTCCGAATCTTTCATTTCATCAAACAACGTTACCTGCTTTGCCAGCTTATTGTAGAACGTATTTCTTTTCAAAAACATGCGGTTCAGGTAAGAAATCTTTATGTCCCTGTAGTCGTAAATCGTCGGTGCTATTTCAGCTCTCTGCACTCTGCCGATGTATTGGATGAGCTTTCCTTCAAATGAGAACGGGTAAGCCAGGAACAAACACTCGATATTATGTAGATCTATTCCTTCTCCAAAAAGCTGTCCTGTCGTAATCAGTACCTGGAAATTTCCTTCTGCCAATGACTTCCATTTTATCCCACGCACCGCTTCGGGATCGTCTCCGCTTAAGGTTATCGTTTCATAGTTTTGCTTTAGGTATTGATTCAGTGTATCGATGTGTTCTTTCCGTTCTGTCAGAATAACTGCCTTTCGGCCGTCGTTCAGTTCTATTGCAACATCGTCCAGCATCATTCTATTCCTTTCAGAATCGTGTACCAAGATCTTTGACAACGTTTCAAAACGATCTATTTTCGGATTGTAAGGAACATCCAAAATAGTGTTACGGATAATGATCTCAGGATTTTTACGTGCTGCTATTTCTGTCGTTTGAATCTCAGAAATGATTTCTCCCAAATGGATAAAGATCAGCTTTCCATCGTTGTATTTGCGAAAAGGAGTTGCCGTCAATCCATAGAGGTAATAGGAATCCATTCGCCCCAGTGTTTCCCGAAATATCTTTGCAGGAATATGGTGACATTCGTCGACGATAATGATACCAAATGCTTTGATCAGATCTGTATCCAAAACTGCTTTGGCAAGACTTTGAATCGTCGCAATAGTTATTTGTTTTCCAAGGCTCACCTTCCCTCCGGTAATTTTTCCGATCTCTCTTCGAGGTATTCCAAGGAACGCTTCGATTCTATCGGTCCATTGCTCCAAAAGTTGCTTGCGATGAACTACGATCAATGCCGGCTGCTGTTTTTCGGCGATGATTTTTAGTCCAATAACTGTTTTTCCGGATCCGGGAGGTGCCACGATCACACCTACATTCTTTTTGGAAGCAGCTAACACAGCAGCTTCCTGGTAATCTTTCAACTGCGCGTTAAATGTATATTGAATCGATTCATGTAGTTTTCTCTGGTCGTTAAATGTGTACTCAATATTTCTTTCTTTACAGAAGCGGAGAACTTTACCGGTAAAGCCCCTTGGAATGGAAATCTCACTCACATTGTCTTCAATAAACCGGAAATAGCGCTCAGTTCCGAATGTGTTTTTTCCGCTATTCTTTTTGATGAGGAACTCGGTATTTAGGAAGTTCAGTTCTTCTTTCAGGAATTGAATCAGCGTTGATGGCACTGCGCTCTTATTCAGCCAGAGCGAACTATTCAGGATTATTGTTAATTCCGCTGACTTGGGAGCGTCAATTTCTTCTTTCGACAAGTCTGCTAGCAACTGATCTAGCTTTACAATAGCTATTCGTTTGATCGTTTGTAGAAATGACCATTGATTGACATAAGCAACACCTGTTTCCGGATCGATAAAACAACTGTTTCCAAGCGCAACTGCTTTTCCATAAAAAGGCAAAGCAATCAGGTTTCCTAATCCTTTCCCAGAAAGGTGATCCTGGTTTGGGAAGAGCCTGTCGAAGCTGGTATTTTTGTCGAACACAGAAACCACTCCACATCGTTCCAGAATAACAGACAGCAGCTTTCTGCTTTTGTAAGCCGGGTAAGGATGTTCAAAAAACATCCAGATGTGACATCCGTTGCCCGATCGCGAACGTTCTGCATAGGTAGGAACTCCAAGCTTGTTAAAGAATTGAATGATTTTTTTCGAATCATTTAACCAATCATTTTTATCGAAATCAGCAGCAATAAACCAGGATGAATTGTCAGGAAGCAATGGATAGATTCCAATTAGTTGCTGTCCTTCCAAATGTTTTACAAATTGTTCATCAGTGAGCTTCTGATAAGATTTATCCTGGAAATTCTGGAAGGTCCCACCGTTCATCTGATGCTTCCGATAAACGTAAGGGTCAAAATACACGGCAGGCATGAAACCTTTTTTACCGGCTTTTTCCCAATGAACAGCAAAGACATCCTCCCTCCCTTTAAAGAATGAGCGAAACAGTGCTATTTTCTCCTGAAGACTTTCCACGTTTGACGTTTCAAATTCTGAAAGCCCCGGCCATCAGTTGCTGCTCTCCCCTGGAAATTCCAATTTTCGTCGCGATCTTCTTCCAATCACTAACAGCAGTTTTTACTTCGAGCAGGATCCGATTCATATCTTTTTCATTCAACCGAAAGTATTCACCTACACTCCTTGCAAGATCGAAATCGAGTGCATTATTGTACATATCGATGGTTAAGCTCAAACCATCCTTATCGATCGATGGGTTGATATCGAACGCAGGCGAAAGTCGCCAACCCTTTGGGGTAAGTAAAAAACCATGGTTGCGCAAATGGTCATCTGTGTTGGAAATGGCAATGTTAAAAACGATTCTCCGCCAAAGCTGGTGTAAATCTTCTTCGATCCCGGAGCCTGAAAACTGGATGAATTCCACAATATCGAGATAACTCGGGGATTCGTCCCTGATCAACTCTTCATTTTTCCCTGTCATCGTCATGGCCGACGCAAAATGAATACGTTCGGACTTGATTCTGTCAAATCGTTGGGTAAAAAAGGTGCGGTAAGCTCCTGTTACCTGCTCTAGTTTACATGTCGACATGGTTATGCCTGCCTCAATTGCTAGGCAATAAGCAAGGTATTCCCAGGAAGCTTTGTCGATTGTGTCGTTCTTTGATGGGAACTTGGCAATCCAGAGATTGTTTTCCTCATCGAGGATATTTGCTTTAGGCCTTGCTCCACCCAATGACGAACCGGGAGCCATCAGAAGTTCCAGCCATTTGAGCGCCTCTTTTGAATCTTCATGTGACTCAACCATTGCTGCTCCATATTGCAATTCCCTGATCGATGCCCAAGGTGGTGTCGGATGCAGTGGGTCATTGGCCAGGAAAGGACCTTCAGAATCCAATTTAAATCTCAATGCCCCCATACGACTCGCATCGTGAACTCCTAATAAAAAATCGATATCATAGAGCGTTCGGGTAGGTCGTTTTTCTTCTAGCGCCAGTTGTGCTTCTCTTCTTTTCATCAGCGTACGACCCCAGGTATCCGGCATGGAATCAGAGAACATTCCAAAATTCTCTTTCCCGTTTGGGTAATGAATTCCAGAATACCCGAGAATATCAGGGTCCAATATTAACTGTTTATGAGACGCAATCCATTTCTGATCGTATGAAAAGCTAAACGACTTTCTGCCTTTTGCTTGCTGTGCCGAGAGTATTCCAATGCATTCAGGAGCAGACATACCTGTCCAATCTGCATAAACCCTTATTTCCGTTTTCGCTGTCATACCTTTTTGTTAATTAATCAGTTCCAAGTCCTGTAATCTTCGACCTAATTCATCATTTCCGGCGAGCTTTAAGAAATCGTCCTGAAGCCCCAAGACTCTCAACACATTAAAATAAGTACCCATCGAAACAGAAGGGCTTCCCTTTTCAACCTGATAAAGCGTTGAGCGATTGATTCCTGCACGCTCCGAAACTTCTGTTGCAGTCAGCTTTCTGCGCTTTCGGGCCAGCTTGATGTTTTCTCCCATTTGCTCCAGAATACGCTGGAATTTTGGTAGAATGACACTTTTTTTCGTATTCATAGCGTTGCTTATTCTATACAATTATACGGCTATTGTTGATAATAAACAACATTACTTCTCTTACAACTGGATCAGCGCTTTTAAATCTCCTATCAAATAGTTCGAAACTTCTCTCATTTGGGTCACACAAAAAGAAAGAGCGTAATTGCGGTAAGCGATTGTGCTCTTTCTTTTTACCTCATTTTCGTTCTCTTTCTCATTCTGACCAAATCTTCTTCCATGCTTTTTTCTTTCAGGGACGAGAGCGAGTTTTGCGGCATGTACCTTAACCCCGCAGAATCTTCTCCATCTTCCTTCCTTTAGCCAATTCATCAATCAGTTTATCAAGATAACGCGCTTGTTTGGTGAGCGGGGTTTGGATGTCCTCAATGCGGTAACCGCAGATCATTCCGGTAATCAGGTGCGCGTTCGGATGCAGGGTTGCCTGTTTAAAAAACTCCTCAAAGTTCACTTTCTCATCAATCAGCTGCTGCTGTTTTGCGGCATCAAATCCGGTAAGCCATTCAATCACCTGGTGCAACTCGGCTATTGTTCTGCCTTTGCTTTCAACTTTTTTGACGTAGTGCGGATACACGGAAGCAAAGGTCATTTTCGCGAAGCGTGCGTCGTGTTCAGGAGATGTGCTCATTTCTGTTTCCTCTAAAAAAGTAATGTGTTTACTGCTTTTCGAATATACTAAATTGAATGAAAATCGCTGAAATTAAACCGATTTTTCTGTTCTTCAGGGTTACACGCAGAACAGAAAACCCTTTATTTACGCAAGAACAACAGGAACTAAAATTGGGTCGGTAATCATTATTAAACGATTTGTTTATTCCAACCCAACCATTCTCATACTTTTTCTATCTTTCTAGTTAGAACAGGGTTTGATTCTTGTCAAGTCAGGTTCCAGTAAGCTAATTGTTAAACTGAAATACCAACAACTATGAAAGCAACAACTCTTTTTCGCACAGTCCTCCTTTCCGGAGTGTTAGCAGCAACAACTCTTGCTCCGGCAGCAGATTCGGAAGAAACACAAAGCACCCTTTCGTTTAATCAAGCATCGGGTACAGAAGTATTATTGACGCAAACCAACGTTCCGGGTGAGCGCCGCAGAGTGAGAAGACGCACACGTCGTAGAGTACACAGACGCCACGAGCGCAGAGAAAATAAAATGATCAATTACAGCTCCACTTTGGCTGGGTCTGGTAATGTCTATTTCTGGTCGGCGGCGGTTGTGAGCTAAAACTTTTAAAAATAGGACCATGAATAAAACACTACTGACTTTAATCGGCTGTTTAGTTTTTTCTTATTTACAAGGACAATTCACAAAATCATTCAGCGCTGGAACCAATGACCCGATTGGAAACTTTATGGGAGGCACAGAAATGAGAGTTTTAGCCAATCATAAAGGAATGCTGTTTGGTGGCGTTGAAACTTGGATGGACGATACAACAGGGACTTGTGACCCATTTATTGGTGCTCAAATTATGCGATTAGAATCGCCAAACGGACAATGGAAATTAGACAAACATTTCAATACATTTTTTCCCCAAAATACAGGAAGGGAAAGAAAACGCAACGAAGGTATCACAGCCTTAGAATCGGTTATCTTCAAGAACGATAAAAATGGAGTTACCCTTACTAATCCTGATACACTATTAATAGCTGCAGCACGAGATTTTACAGGTGTATTATCCGTTTATACTCGAAATGATAATAATGGTGTTTGGACTGAAACTGAAGTTGGAACAATTCCAAATGACACAATAGGTTCTACAGATAATGATGGAACAATTAGAAGTTTTATTTTGTATCGTGACCCTGTAACAGGAATTGATAGAATATTTGCAGGGTCTTTACCTAACGGCATTATTGCAGGTGCTTATGATGCATCCTTACCGGGAAAAATTGAATGGGACACTGTTCCCGAACTTACTGGCTTTGTTGGAAGACCAATGGCATTTGCCGTTTGTAATGGAGATTTATATTGTGCCATTGCACCTAGTATCTATAAAAGAGATAACACTACGGCTACTTGGACAGCAATTTTTACTTATCCCTTTAACGTTTTTCCGGGTGGTAGTAGTGGATTGCGTGGGTTGACAACAATAAACAATCCAAACGGAGCAGGGCAATCATTAATTGCAGCCTTAGAAGGAACCACAAGTAAAATTTACAGAATTACACCAGGTCAAAATAGTCCAACCGAAGAAATCGACATAGATACCTTAATGACAACTGCTTTCGGTTTTGAAGGTCAATATTACGTTATTGCTAATAGTGAAATGACATGGATTACAGAACCTATAACAGGTGATTCTGTTTTGACAATAACGATACAACATCACCCTGCAAACATTCGTGATGACGCATTTTATTTGATAAGAAAGCAAGTTGGTAACACGATTACCTATTCGCTTAAAAGAATTGATAATGATGTTTATTCTCCATTGACGATTTTAAATTCTACACGTGCCATAGTGCCTTCGCCATTTGCAAATGATAGCAACTTTGTTTTTTTAGGAGGTTATGATGCTGACAATAACATTTCTCACAATACAGCCTATGTTTTACGAGCAAGTAAGTCTGCATTTTTCAACCCTATTGGAAGTACGCCAACTATTGCAGGTCTCAAACATAAAGTGATATTTCCTTCTTTAACTGATGTTGCAATAGACAATGTTTTCGGCTACCATCAAACTTATTTGAATACAGCAATTGCACCTTTGAATAAGTTATTTTTGTTTTTGCCGGGTTCAAACTCATCACCTTTTGCTTATGATGAGGTTCAAAAATTAGCAGCCGAGATTGGCTATCATTCATTAGGCATTAGCTACAGCAACGCAACTATCAGCCCTTTATGTTCAGGCTCTAATGATAGTTTATGTTTTGATAAAGTAAGAGGTGAAGTTATTACTGGTGCAGCCTTGAGCGATTCGGTTGATGTGAATGTGGCAAACTCTATTAATAACAGAGTGCTAAAAGCATTGCAATACCTAAACACAAATTTCCCTTCGGAAAATTGGGGACAGTTTTATAGTGGCTCAACTATTTTATGGAACAAAATTGCGCTGGCAGGTCATTCACAAGGTGGTGGTCATGCCGCCTTTATTGCAAAACAAAATACAGTTGACAGAGTAGTTTTATTGGCATCACCAAAAGATTATTTTACGGCGCCACTAAGCAAAGCAGCAGCATGGATAAACAGCCCGAGCACTACCCCACCTTGCAGGTATTATGCTCTAACCCATGAGGACGATTTTTTGGGCTGCACTTATAATCAGCAATTACAAATATTTAATCGTTTAGGCATAGACACTTTTGCAACCAACGCCATTTTTGAAACCAGCAATGGTAATTACAATAATAGTCATGTAATCATCTCAACAATTAATGGACTAAATAGTAATAATGCACACAACATTGTTGGTGTTGATGTTTTGGCAGCAAATATTTGTAATGTTCCCTATTACACGCCAGCATGGAGTTACATGATGACCAATGACGATTGTTTAACAATAGGAATTGATAATCAAGATTTTGGAACGCAGATAGTCGTTTATCCCAACCCCGCTGTTTCAGAATTAAGTGTTACTATTCCATTCTCTACTATATTCAGAATTGAATTATTTAACTCAATGGGTGTTCGCGTCTTAGAAACCGAGAATCAAAGTAAGATTGATGTTTCGCAATTATCAAAAGGTGTTTATTTCATCAAAGTAACTGGCAACAAAACCGTTTACTCACAAAAAATAATTATTCAATAGATGAAATACTTCATTTTTCTGATCGCTACAATGTTTGTTTTGAAATTTCAGGCACAAACATGGATAAGCGATTCCAGATGAGCGCCGCAGAGTAAGAAGACGCACGCGTCGCAGAGTGCACAGACGTCACGAACGCAGAGAAAACAAGATGATCAATTACAGTTCAACTTCGCAAGGATCGGGAACAATTTATTTCTGGTCGACTTCTATTGCTTGATTCGTATTTATACTTATTTACAAGGCATCTGATCGCTCTCGGGTGCCTTTTTTGTGCTTTGGCTTTGACCATGTTCTTTCATCCGTGAAATAGCCTTAAATTTGACACAAATAATTACACAATGAGTAACAATCTTCGCAAAGATCATTGGGAAAACATCTATCAAACAAAACAACTGAAAGACGTGAGCTGGTATCAACCTGTTCCGGAAACATCGCTTGATTTTTTGCAGCAGTTTGACTTACCCAAAACAGCCAAAATCATAGATGTAGGTGGTGGTGACAGTTTGTTTGTTGATTATCTGCTGGATTTGGGTTATACCGATGTTTCAGTTCTTGATATTTCGGAAAATGCACTCGAACGAGCAAAAGAACGGTTGGGAGCTAAAGCCCAGCTGGTGAAATGGATTGTCTCGGATGTTTCGACCTTTGAACCGAGCGAGCAATACGATTTCTGGCACGATCGCGCAGTCTTTCATTTCCTGACCGAAAAGCAAGACATTGAAAATTACATGACCGTTCTTTCCAAAGGCGTTCAAACAGACGGTATTTTGGTGATGGGAACTTTTTCAGAATCGGGGCCTACCAAATGCAGCGGAATTCCCATTAAACAATACTCCGAAAAATCAATGAAAGAGCTTCTCGCAACTGCATTTGATAAAATCAGATGTCTCAGAGTTGACCATAAAACCCCTTTTGATACAATCCAACAATTTGTGTTTTGTGGTTTTAAGAAGAGGCCGTTTCAGTTGAATTGATTTCGAAAGAAAGCTATCTTTCAATATGCCTAAAAAAAAGACCTATAGCGAGGATCATATCCGCGCCTTATCGAAAGATGAAGCCTTGGAATATTACTTGTTTTCAAAAATGGAAATTGAGTTGATTTATGTAATTATCGGCTATTTGCAAGAATACTTCGGTGGTTATTCGTTAAATGACGAAACGGTAGATTCCTTTTTTGTAAATGAGAAGGAAAAAGCAATCATCTTTAAACAAATCTGCGAAAAAGAATTGGAACGGCGCGGATTGCCCAATGACGTGGAATATACCTTGGACGAAAAAGGATTTTCTAGAGTGAGATCGACAACTATTTGTGCCATTCTGAAACAATTTTATACTAGCCGAGAATCTGACTTCCTTGTTCACAAACGTTTTATTCTCTCTTCCAAAGATCCTCTGTTTGATACGAGCGATCATTATAACAACAAACAGTATAGTTTTTTAATTGGCGTTTTTATCCGAAACTGTAATGAGGAAACACAAAAGATTTATTTTGCCAACGCTCCGCACAAAGTTGATATGACACTTTCTTTTCTTCGAAATTTTGAAGCTTTCGATAGCAATTCTTTGTCTGTCAATTTTCATTTTAATATTCCACATGTCACGGAAATTGTATTAGACAATGAAAACAGTTTCTGGGCGAAAATCGATCAGTTCAAACAACAGCTCTATCAGCTTTAGCTCGAAAGATGTCCATTCTTCCTCCTCCCTTTATCAAAAACGCGATTAACAGACAACGAGAAGAATTCACCAACTATTGTGTCATTCTTCATTTACCCAGCACAGAAGGGTCAGATGATAGGAATGTTTTCCATTTAATCTGCCTTCCGGCAATATCACATCTCCGTTACCGTTCTACTAAATCAGAAAAGACAACATGATCACTACCAAAAAACTCCTTATCCTTCTTTTATTCTCAGTTCCGTTGGTTATAACAGCTCAGGAGAAAAAATCCGTGAGTCAGGTCGGACTCAATTATTCGGTTGATTATTGTTACCGAGTATTGGATTCAGACGCCTCTGTGCAATGGATCGCCGATGATCGCAATGATAGTGAAATTGGTGTTATCGGTTTTAATGCGGGCGCGACTTATAGTTATCAATTCAAAAAAGGTCTCATGCTTGAAGCGGGATTTCAATTCACACGTGTTGGTGAACAATACAAATCCATTACGTTTACAACATCACAAGGAGATGTCGGTGAGGGGCGTTTTGCGAATTACTATGATTATGCAGGAATTCCCATCAAAATCGGGTATGGCCTGCAACTGGGAAAACGCCTACGCTTAAGTATCATGTCGGGTATTTCAACCAATTTTTTCCTTGCAAGGCAAGTGCGATCCACGGTTAACTATTATGATGGCACTACCGAAAACTTTTCTTCCACCTACAGCAAAGAACCTTTCGGAACTCAGTTTGAAAACGTGAATGTGGTAAGTGTTTCCAGTTTGGGTATTGACATCCGGGTGTTTCGCGCATTTTCACTGCGGTTTGAACCTACATTTCGTTATTCCATCACTCCCATTATGGATGCTCCGATCAAACAACGCCCTTATTCGGCAGGATTCAACACCACGGTTTTTTACAGTTTTGGGAGCAAGAAAAAAGTGGATTCCAAAGAAGCTGTTGCACCTTAACTATTGATCTGTTTTCTGATAAAACACACTCAATACCTGTGCAAGCACGACGGATCCACCACCACCAACGGAAAGCGGTTTCCATCACTTTTCAGTACCACAACGGCTTCTGTTTGCGGCGCAATCGGTGTTTTAAAATCGAAGCGGAAGCCTTGTACTTTATAGGGTTCGTTCGGATGATCGCGGCCCTTGCGCAATACGCGCACCAGTTTGGTTTCTACCAATTGTTGGTTGATGTGCAATTCGACCCGGCAGGTAAACGAAGTATCCATTTTTTGAATTCCGCCCACAAAACCGACCAACTGAGCGTGATCGTCTTTAAAGGCCAGTTGTACTTCTTCCCCACTCATGCGATTCACATCCTGTGCTGTTGAAAAAACACCCGCCCACACATTGGCTTTGCCCAACAAGATCGGATACTCATGCAACGTTCCCTCAGGAACACGTTTGTAAATATGCCACTCGGGATAACCGTAAGCTGTTACGTCGTAGAAAATCGTATCTAACGTATAAGGCGGTTTTTGAAATTCACGGATAAATTCATCATTGCGGGTATTCACCACCCAATCGGGTGTATACAGCAAGCTTACCAAATAAAGACGCCGATTGTATTGGGTTACTATTTTCGAGTTCAACCCAGACATATCGGCCACATAGCCTTTCACATATCGACCTGTAAGTCCGTGCCATGTCATCAATGTATCGCTTTCCGGAACGGTGTAACCCAAATACAAACCGATTGCATTGCGCTCGTATTCTACTGTGCTCAGGTATTCTTCCAACCACACTTTTCCGTCGGCTACATCGCGGTAGATAAACGTAAAATGAGCAAATGCCAAGGTTAGCAACAACCCCACACGAATCATAGGCACTTTTATCAATTGCACCAAAAATGCTACGCAGAGCATAAGTTGCAGCATCAGCAATAAATCGGGTAAGGTATAATACCACATCATCCGCTCACCGGGATTGTAAAAGTAGTAAAGTACCAAGGTTGCCAAAAACGCAATTCCGGGAATCAGTAAGTTTAACTTACTCCATGTTTTTCGGTAAATAATCACCGTTATCATTGCCAAAGCGGCAATTGCGGTAGTAATCATCAACGGAAAGTAAAAATCATCCTTGGCATAGCGCACAAAAAACGGAAACCAATAATCGCTGGCGTGGTAATGATGCTCAAGCTTCGCATACGCTGATTGCGGTAAAGCACTTCCGAACACAAGCGTAGCGAAGACAATCCATGCAATCACCGGTAAAAATGCATATAACAAGAGATTTCGCAAGTGTTTATTGGATGGACGAATGGGCAGCAACAATCTGTAATTCCCAATCAGCCAAGCACCACCGATCACCAATACAATGGGCACGGCGTCGAGCTTTGAAATCACGGAAAGCGCCAACAGAAACCACATAGCCCGTTCTTTCTTCGCATAATAAGCCAATAGTGCCCCAAGTACGATAGCGAGGTGCATCGGTGTTTCCAAACCGGCTTTCATCACGCCTAGAAAATACTTGCTGCTGATAAGTACCAACACCGTAAAGAGCAAAAAGTCGTTTCCTTTCTCGTTGGTTTTTCTAAAAATGCGGATGAGGCAAAAGATGAGGAGAATAAGTCCGATAAATGCCGTTCGTCGTATAGCTTGTTCGGGTAGTTGTGCCCCTGTAGCGCAAATCATGCCATTTACCAAACCTTGAACAGGTGACGAAATACCCATTACCGGTCCATCTGACGGATTAAACGCATAAAAATGACCGTCATGAAAGTTTTCCAAATACCGCATTACAAAACCCGCATCATCGAAAAACTCACCGGGGTAGAGTATAAAGACCGTAAGCGCACAACCGGCAGCAATGAAAAGGTCAACAGCGGTATCCAACCATTTTTTACGGTGATAAGCATAATGGCCAATCGCCGTCAAAGCGCCTGCAAGGAGCAAAAAACCCAGGGTCATTTCAACACTGATGCTCTGCGAGTCAGTGGCAGAAAAGTAAAGCAACACCAATGCAATTGCGAGAAGTGATAGTAAAACAATGCGGAGTAGTTTATTCATAATATAGCCCCTGAAGTGATAAAACTAAAAAAATTAGCACACATCATCTTAGCAATCGTATTAAACAATGCTGCATGAGGTAAAAACCTGAGTTCGATTTTAAATTTAGATTCAGAATTCAGCTTTAAGAGTGACAAACAAGGCGATTTTGTGAGTGATAGCGGGCTATCATGAATAAAATTAACGCAGGATGTCTCTCTTAAAATGAATAGCCAATTTTAACCTTACACCTCTAAATGCTCATCTTTGTCGCAAAAACTCCTTGAAATCCGCCGTGGTGGATTACTTCGTCGCTTTCGCTAAAATCTGAGCACTTATAGGCGTTCTGAACAAAATTTAAAATCGAACTCAGGTTAAAAGTAAAATAGGATCAATTGAATGGATTAGCAGACAAAACGTTTATATTTTCACAATCTTATTCAACCTTAATAAAGCATTAATAATTACATAATTGGGCAGTAACTAAGTACCAATCGTTACGCCTATTAGAAGAATTAAGTGCGTTATTTCACAGTGGTGTAGCCCCCTCAAAAAAGCTTTTCCTACACAAACCTTAGTATTATCAGGTGAATCATCAAATTATTTTAGTAGATTAGTCCTTAGAAAAATGCTCTACTATGAAGAAACTCCTACTATTTTGTACTGTTCTTTTTGCCGGAAACGCAGCAATGGCACAGTGTACAACAACAAATGCCACTTCGTGTGCCTGTGAAGACGGCTCATCGAATTGTCTGCTACTACCGGATATTACCGCTTCCTGGTTAGGAATTAGTAACAACGGCTACATCGAATACCCGCAAACAGGTGCCGGAACCAACTACAACGGTCAGGGACCGGATGATGGTCGTTTGCGCGTTTCAGGTTCTACACCCAATATCGGACACGGTTCTTTTACCGTAAGAGGTGAAGATGCTAACGGTACACGTACCTTCCTGTGTGGGAATGATACTGTATTTAATCAACCGCCAAACGGGCAATTCACATGTCCGAACGGCTACCCGAACCCAAAACAACTGATCATTCAGCGCATCTACCAAAAAAACGGTAATGCAATGAGTTACGTGGATCAGTATGTAGGAAGTATGACGTATCACGCCGCTCATGGTCACAATCACGTGGATGACTGGGCAGTGATGACGTTGCGTGTGCCAACTGCTGACCCGAATCCGCTCAACTGGCCTATCGTAGGTACTGGTGCTAAAATCGGTTTCTGTTTGATGGATTACGGTCAGTGCGGTTCAAACGGAACTACCTACGACGGTCACTGTCGCGATGAAAATACTGTTTACAATCAAGGTGCCGTATTGCACAACAGTGATTTCCCTAACTGGAATCTTGGTGGTGGAAACTACAACTGTTCGGTGATCGAACAAGGAATCTCTTCCGGTTGGACAGACGTTTACGGAAAACACCTGGATGGTATGTGGATCAATATTCCACCGAATACCTGCAACGGTAACTACTACATCGTATTGGAAATCGACAAACGCGGTAACTTCATTGAAGAGCGCGACGATAACAACTACACAGCCGTTCCGGTAACATTGACGCAACAATTGCCGTCAAATACACCGGCGGTGCCTACCATTACTTCTGATAATTCACACAATTTGTGCGAAGCAGAAAACATTACGCTTACTGCATCTGGCGGTCTTTCTTACTTGTGGTCAAACGGTGCTACAACACAATCTATCACTGTTAACACACCTGGAAGCTACACGTGTGAAGTAACAAGCTATTGTGGGGTAAATACATCTGAACCGTTTGTGATCAATCAGGTTATAACAGCTCCTCCTGCATTGGAAGGTGATACGGTTTGTATCAGCGGTGCGATGACATTAACAGGAACAGGAACCGGAGAAATTACATGGTATGATGATCAAGGAATTTTGGTTGGTACAGGTAACACTTACACCACTCCGGTTTTGACAAACACTACTACGTACTTTGCAATGAATACAGATTCTTACATCGACAGTTTAACTTCTGAACCGCATACAAACGGTATCGGTGGCGGTGGTTATGTTGCCAGTGAGCAGTATGAATTATTCGATGCTTACGAAGACTTTACATTAAACTCTGTATTGGTTTATTCTCAAGGTGCAGGAAGCATTACAATTGAATTGGAAGATCACGGTGGTGTTGTTACAGAATCATTAACAACAACTGTTCCTGCAGGAATGAGCCGCGTTCAATTGGGCTTTAATGTAGCAGCAGATACAAATTATAGATTGATCGGAACAAACATCCAAACAGGTGGTTTGTATCGTAACAACAATAGTGCTGCTTACCCTTATGGAATCGATCAATTGTTAAAAATCAAAGGCGCTTCGGCTGGTGCTTCTTACTACTACTATTTCTACGATTGGGAAATTCTTACAACTAACAGTACATGCGGAAGTACAATGGTTGCTGTTGAGGCTGTTGTTGAAACGTGTGCAGGTTTGGGTGAAAACATCGAATTTAAACGTTCGATCAAGTTGATGCCGAATCCTAACAACGGTCAGTTTGCCGTAGAATTTGAAACCAAAAACGACGGTAAAGTATCATTCGAATTGTTGAGTCCGCTTGGAACAAAAGTATACTCAAAAGAATTTGAACACGTTGCAGGTAACAATTCTTGGAACTTCGATCAGCAGCATTTGGCAAAAGGTCTTTATTTATTCAATATTCATTTTGAAGGAAAAGATTACACGCAACGAATTGTGATCGAATAACAACATGAGCAAAACGGCGGTTTACCTGCTGATTATTTTCAGTACTTTCAGCGGGTTAGGTGTTTACGGTCAGATCATCGTTCCTACAATGGAAACGTTTAATATGGCAAATTCACCAATGCCCGACAATACCGTTCGTTGCTTGTTGGTAGATAATTTAGGTGATTTATGGATAGGAACCGACAATGGGTTAGCGCATTTGAGCAATAACACATGGGAGGTTTTCAACGAAGCAAATTCAGGGCTCGACGATAACTACGTTCGGGCCCTTGCTGTTGATGCAAACAATGCTATTTGGATAGGAACCACTATGGGTGGGGTGCAAAAATTCGATGGAACCGCGTGGACCGATTTCAACACCGATAATTCCGATATTCCCGACAATTTTATCCGCACCATTTCCATTGACAACTTCGGGAATAAATGGATAGGAACCGTAGAAGGATTGGTGTATTTCGACGACACAAGCTGGACTACCTGGACAATGGCCAATTCCGCCATTTTAACCAATAACATCTCCTCCATTGCCATCGGGGAGCAAAACGAAAAGTACATCGGCACCATCAATGGTGGGTTGATCTACATGGACGCTGACACTGTTATTACCGGAATTTACTACATACTCAATTCGGGAGTACCCGACAATTCGGCTCTGACTGTAAAAATGGATCAAGTTGGAAAACCATGGTTTGCCGGTTCGGCAGGTGGTTTATGGACAGATCAAGGTAATCAGACATGGATGGCGTTTAATTGGACCAATTCGCCCATGCCGACCAATAGTTTAACCACGATGACCAACGATGCGCAAGATAACTTTTACCTCGGAACTCAAATTCACGGTCTGGTGATCAAGCGTACCAATCAAACCTGGGGCTTTTACAACACAGACAATTCAGACATTGCCGAAGATCACATTTTATCCATCGCCAAAGACAACAACGACGATGTGTGGATCGGTACTTTCTCGAAAGGATTGGTGAAACTCAGAGAAGATTATCTTTCTACTGACGAACTAAGTCCGGGACAAGCGTTGAAAGCTTACCCCAATCCGGTGAAAAGCAACGAAACGGTTTATTTCAATGGCGGAATCCGCAATCCGCAAATCACCATTACTTCAACCGACTCAAAAACGGTTTACAAAGAACGTTTTTCTACCACTATCAATTCATTTGCCCTTCCCGAACTCAATAGCGGAACTTACCTGCTGACCGTTGAAACCGAAAACCGGTTGGAGGTGATTCGGATTGTGGTAGTATAAAACATCATTATGAAAGTGTATTTCACGGATCAGCAGCCACGATTGAAACAACAATTGGAGGAGTTAAAATCGGTGAACGTCATGTCCTATGATCCTTCCCTACTCAAAGAAAAAGTCACCGAAATTAAGTTAAACACAGCACTTTCGCTCAACGAATTGAATCTTGATTTTTTCTTCAATTATCACATTTTTCCCTTTAACATTCTTCGTTTCAAAACGGAGTGGAAAGTCGAAAACAGAGAGATGGAAACCGGGGATACGATTGTGCAACAAGCTTACATGCCACCAACTCGTTTCGGATCGTTAAAACTGATTTTCGGTGTACGTATAAACGCCATTATCGACGAACCGACCAGAAAAGGATTTAGCTATGAAACCCTTGAAGGTCATGTTGAAAAAGGAATCTCAACTTTTACCATCAAAGAAACCGCAGAAGGCATCTTCTTCAAAATTCACACGTATTCCGTTCCCGGAAACTTCTTAAGTCGATTAACCGCGTTTTTCGCGATTCCTTATCAGCGCTATTGCACGAAAAGGGCATTGGAGAATGTAAAACGGCAGGTGGAGAATATAGTCCCGTAGGGACGTAATCTGGTAACAAAAATCACATCCAACACTATCACCCCTACGGGGTGATACATATCATCTTTGTGCAACTTGGTCGCGACCCTACGGGGCGCAAGGCTAAGATAAGATTATAGTAGCTGTTACCAGATTACGTCCCTACGGGACTAACAAACTTTCCTATACAAAAAAAGGAACCAACCCCGATTCCTTCTTTTACCGTATTCAAATGAAAAATTAACTTCCGCACGACAAACATTCTTCGTCTTCGTCCAGTTCCGGATGGTCCACGATTTCAGGGTTGAGTTGTTTTTTCAACTCATAAATTTGCTGCTGCGTTTCGAGGTCTTCGAACAAGTTTCCAGTGAGTGTGGCTTTTAAACGCGCGATTTCTTCTTGAATGTGTGTTGCTTCCAATGTCATGTCTGTGAATTTTGGTGAAAGTTACGGAGCATTCTTCGTTGTTGAAAGTCGTTTTTTTGAAAGAAACGAACAACTGATCGTTTATTACCCGCATTTGCGTTACGGCCGATTCCATGGCAAATAGCTACCTTCACCTCCAAACAACTTTCTGTAACCAACTTTTCGCGAGCGGTTATACAAACGTACTCGCATAATATTTCTCCTATGAAAACAATCTTCCTCCTCACACTGCTATTGTGCTTCAGCTCACCGCTTTTGGCACAATCAACATATACACTTCGCATCATCAATACAGATGGACAGCCGGTGAAAAACACCGCGGTAAGTGCCGTGAATGAAAGCATCGTGCTGAAAGGAACCACCGACAATACAGGGACGGTTGTATTTACATTGACCGAACCGGGAACTTACTCGTTTAGCTACCTTGAAATGAAAGATGTAGCCACATACGAAGTAAGAGAAGGAATTCGAGGAACGTACAAAAAAACCACAACCTATGACCCAAAAGGTGTTTTTGCCACTAAACCAAAGCTTGATCGAACGGGAATTGCGTTTAAAAGCGTTCCTGCAATTCAGATGCGCAGTCAGGCCAATGTGACAAAAGTGACCATTTTGGTGAAAGAAAAAAGCGGTACACGCGTGCCAAGTCTTCCGTTGGAACTGGTGTCGTGTGAGCAAAAAACCAAGTACCAAGGCAAAACCAATGCTTCGGGTGAAGGTGTTTTTTACATTCCGATGAACAGCGAATACGAGGTCGACATTGAAGGAATTGAAGCTTTTCACAAGTTCAAAACGCCCAATTTCGCGAATGCTGAAGCCACAGAAGTGGTTTATTACGAAAAAACCAAGGTGGGTGAATCAACCAAAGGCGATACGATTATTCAACGGGCTATTACCCAAACCAACGGGTCGTCCACACACTTGCTTTTTACGCTGAACCTAAAAAATTACAACAGCGATCCACTTCCGGATGAACCGGTTTACGTGAAATCTCAAAACAGCAACCGCGTTTACGAAGGCAAAACCGATGCCGAAGGAAAGTGTACTTTTCTGCTCCAGAAAGGAGGAAATTATTTGGTGAACCTGAAATATGAAAGTGAAATCCACCTTGTTGACGCCACCCGCACCGAAGGATTTTCATCGGCGAGTGCTACACGCAGATACCGCGGCTCAACTGCCATTGAAACCATGATGGCCGAGCGTAGTATGAACGAAAAAGGATTTGTGGTGAACCATCAGCAAACTCCGGTAAATGTGGCGCAAAAGCCAAGTAACTACCTCACCAAAACGGCAGAAGGATTCAACATCGACTTCGGAAATACAGGGGAAATAGGCACGCCGACTATTGCAGATAACAAGCTATTCACACAAGACGGATTCCATTCACCGAATTTCTATGCCCTGCAAGCCGGAACGGGCAACTATTTGTGGGGAGTAGAACTGGGCGAATCGGGGATTTCTCCGGCGGTTTACCACCAAGGTGTTTTGCTCATCAATACTTACTCCTGCACGTTGTATGCGCTCGATGCCGCAACCGGAAAATTGCTCTGGAGCAAATGGCTGGCGGGAACCATCTATTCCACACCTTCTGCCGATGGTAACAGCGTGTATGTTGTTTACAACAACGGTGGTCGTAATCCGAAAGGAACGGAAGATTACGTACTGGCAAGTTTCGACCTGAAAACCGGAAAAGTAAATTGGATGAACTGGGTGGACACGGAAGTGATTGCTTGTCCGGTAGTGGATGGAAAAGAAGTACATGTGGCTTCGCAAAGCGGTAATTATTATGTATTCGACAAAGAAACCGGCAAACAGGTGCTTACTTCAACTACAGTGAAAGCGGTTTCATCGCCAACGCTCACTGCTGATAAAATTTACCTTACAGCCACCGTAAATGGCAAAGAGCAATTGATGGTACTCAACCGCAGCGATTTGAAGGTTAGCAAAAAATACCCAACGATCATCAGTGCTCCGGCTATTAACGGAAGCTGCTACGATCACATGAACTTCAACGGATCGCACCCGATTGTCTACAAAAACAAAGTGGTTTTGTTGCTCGATAGTGCCAACCTCATCGCGTTTGATGCCACAACGGAAAAAATGCTCTGGAAACAACCAGTGAGCGCGCACCCGAATCAATTGCCCGTAGTAGCCAATGATAAAGTAGTAGTGGCAACACTTTCGGGTGAAGTATTGAGTTATGACATTAACAACGGAAATGTGACTACGCTTCGCAAAAATGCCGGTGAAATTGATGGACAACCTGTTTCGAACAACGGCTTTTTGTTCGTGGCTTCGGCAGGTGTGCTTTCGGTGTTTAAATCACTGGTACAATTTCCGTGGAGTCAATGGAATAAAGATGCGCGGCATAATTTGGTGGTGGAGTAGGATTAATGAAACGCTCTTTATTCTCTAGCCCCATGACTTTTCGCCACCTCGATCCAATGCTCAGCCAGAACTTCCGGGTTTGCTCCTAAAGCGCGGGCAAGGTATAACGCCAATGACATCATCAACACAGAAGCGTTGTGGATTTCGGGAAGACTTTGCAGATTGCCGAATGTTTCTTGCGCTTTCAATTGGAGTTGGTCATTGTGGATTTTCGCAAAAGTGACGGCATTATTCGTTTGTTCTGAAAAGGACGGAACCATAAGCAAGTCAATCCAATCTTTCCCGATTCTTTTAACCAATGCTTCGGGTAGTTCGTTTCCCAATTTGCGCCAAACAGCTAATGTTTTGGGTTCGCCACTTTCAGCTAAACCGGTATCCAGCAATAATGTAAAAGCGATATCTGCGATGTTTTGCATCACTTCAAGGTATTCATCTTGTGCGGTTTCAAAAGAATCTGTCAGCTGACTTTTAAGGTACTCGCGAACGCTCAAATGAGGTAAATCAATGACATTCGGACACTCGTTCAAACAAGGAAAAGTATCTCCTTGATACATGTAATGAGCTGTTTCATGCTGAATCTGTCGACCCAACGGAAATAACCGACATGCGAGCGGACGTTGCGTATGTACACTGCAACCAGCGTTTTCAACATAGAGTCTGCAAGCCGATTTCCCACTACTATTCGTTGGTCCGTCAAAACGCAAAACAATGCCTCCATCACTACAAAATTGTTCCCGAAAAGCACATGGAGTTAATTGTTTCTCTTGCGCAAGACAGGCCAATTCCCACGGATTGAGAAACACCCGATTCCCATGACAGCACGTTCCCGCCCGAGTACACGTGAGCGGAAGAACATCATCAAGATTGAGTTGTGTTGAAGTCATCTTTTAAATTGCCTTGCAGAAGGAATAGTTCCATTCAGCAACACAATACTACGATTAATCTCGGATTGTTTTTACGTTGATCAAACCTTCCGCTCTATCTCCTTCAAATTTTCCATTTTCTTGGTCTGCAGAAAGCCGTTGATGTCTTCGAAGTGGGTTTTTACGCGTTGGTTTCCGAATTCGTATACCTTGGTTACGAGTCCATCAAGGAAGTCACGGTCGTGGGAAACAAGGATGAGTGTCCCGTCGAAGCTTTTGAGCGCGTCTTTGATAATGTCCTTGGTTTTCATGTCGATGTGATTGGTTGGCTCATCGAGAATCAGCAGGTTGACCGGTTCGAGCAAGAGTTTGATCATCGCCAGACGCGTTTTTTCTCCTCCTGAAAGCACTTTTACCTTTTTGGTGCTGTTGTCTCCGCCAAACATAAATGCGCCCAGCAAATCTTTTATTTTGGTGCGGATATCGCCTTCGGCAATGCGGTCGATGGTTTCGAAAACGGTCATAGATTCATCGAGCAAAGAAGCTTGATTTTGCGCAAAGTAGCCGATCTGCACATTGTGCCCCAATTCAAGCGTTCCGTCAAAGTCAATTTCGCCCATAATGGCTTTCACCATCGTTGATTTTCCTTCGCCGTTTTTCCCTACAAAAGCTACTTTTTCGCCACGTTCGATGGTAATGGAAGCATCGCTGAAAACAGTATGATCACCATATTTTTTGGTCAATTCAGCTACTGTAACCGGGTAACTTCCGGCACGGGGCGCAAGTGGAAATTTCAAGCGCAACGCCGAGTTGTCGACCTCATCCACTTCTACGATCTCCAGTTTTTCGAGCATTTTTACCCGCGACTGTACTTGCAAGGTTTTGGAATACGTTCCTTTGAATCGTTCAATAAACTCAGTGGTTTCGGCAATGAACTTTTGTTGTTCGTCGTATTGTTTTTGCTGCTGCTGACGGCGATCTTTTCGCAGTTCCAGGTAATCGGAATACTTGGCGCGGTAGTCATAAATGCGACCCATTGTTACTTCGATGGTGCGTGTCGTGATGGCGTCAATAAAAGCCCTGTCGTGCGAAATAACGATCACCGCATTGGCGCCGTTGATAAGGAAAACTTCTAACCATTGAATGGATTCGATGTCCATGTGGTTGGTGGGCTCATCGAGCAAAATCAAATCGGGTTTTTGCAAAAGGATTTTGGCCAATTCAATACGCATGCGCCATCCACCACTAAATTCGGAAGTCGGACGGGTGAAATCGGAACGCAAAAAACCCATTCCCTGCAATACTTTTTCCACCTCAGCCTCGTAATTGATTTCTTCGATGGAATAGTATTTCTCACTCAGTTCCGACACTTTTTCGATGATTTTGTAATAGTCGTCCGAATCGTAATCGGTGCGCACGGTCAGTTCCTGATTCAAGGCTTCAATTTCGTCGCGCATGGCAAAAATGCCCGCGAAAGCTTTACTGGTTTCTTCAAACACCGTTGCGTTATCTTCGGTGAGCAAGTGCTGCGGCAAATAAGCCACCACATAGTCTTTTGGAGCCGAAATGGTACCACCACTCGGTTTGTTGGTTCCGGCTAACAGTTTCAATAAGGTCGATTTTCCGGCGCCGTTTTTCCCCATCAGGGCGATTTTATCATTTTCATTCACGGAAAAAGAGACATCACTGAAAAGGGTTCGTCCACTAAATTCTACTTTAAGACTATCAACTGTAAGCATAACGGGTGTTTGAATGCGTCTGTTTTGTGAGACGGCGTGCAAAGATAGTGAAAGCTTGGATTATGGAGAATGTTGCAAGAATAATGAACTTCTCTGTTAAAAAGAAGAAAACACGCATCTAAACATTTGTTTATCAATTGATTAAAATCAGTAATCCCGCAATATTACGGAATTTTTTTCGGCACAAGAACCCTCGTTTTTGACCACAAAAAAAGGATGCCCTTGGTAGACATCCTTTTCATGTTATTGGTTGATTTTATTAAAGGTTGAGGGCAAGCAAAACGATAAGATCGGTGATTATAGCTAACCCAAAAGCCATGTAAATTAATCTCATTGGTCCCACCGAAAGCAGCAAGCTCAGGGTTGTCATGGTTGGTATTAATACTGCGATAAGCATCGTTGTAGAATGTGCCGCTCCGTACATCATTGTGATACCGCCAAGGCAGCCTACAACTAAAAGCGCGAAACAAATGACGCCGAATCTGTTTTCTTCACCGTAAGCAATAAAGCGTTTCAACGCCGCATTTTCTGCTTGTTGCGTTACTGCATGTTGGCGTGTTGTGTGTTGAGTTACTGTGTTCATAATCAAAGCATTTATAGAAACAAAGTTCGAGAACTAAATGCGGTTGTGGTATGAGGCAGATTAGGAAAAAACCTGATTTTAGTCAGGAAAACGGAACAAGCTTCGGGAAAACGGAAAACAAAAAAGGGCGGAATAAATCCGCCCTCGCTCTAAAGCATTAACTATTTTTTATTTTTTGATAAATGTTTGAGAATAACGTTCGCCTGAAGCGGTTTCAATGATGATGATGTACAAACCATCTGCCAACGCAGAAATGTTGAGCTTCGGATCGTTTTTATCCTGTTTCATTACTTCAGTTCCGATATTAGAAAGAACGGTAACTTTTACCGGATTCAACAAGCTCAGATTATCAATCGTGATAACATCCGAAGCAGGATTCGGGAACAGCGTAATCTTCTTACCATTCACTTCCAACAAACTCAACGGACTTGATCCTTCCACAACGGTCAATGATTCGTTGATGACCGGATCAATGATGTGATCAACCTTTCCTGAAGGCCATTTGATGTAGATAGAATCGATTTCAGTAGCCGTACCGATTCCGAAATGAGCGTTGAGTGTGTTCATGTATTTGAAACCGTCACCACTGCGTACATCACGGATTTGTTTACCCCAAGCACCGTAGATTTCAATGCGGGCACCGATACCATTTCCGTTACTTTGAATTCCCTGCAAGTTGATTTTGATCCAGTTGTTTGCATTTCCACTGTTCATGTAAATGGTGCCACCATTGCGCACGTCCAAAAATCCATCATCATTCAAATCACCAATCGAGCCGTTGGTAAACGCATAATCTACCGATGAAAAGGTCATATCACCATTGTTGAACATGATTTTGTTTCCGCCACCCAACACATCGGTAAAGCCGTCGTTATCGAAATCAAAACTAACATGTTCGATGTTTAGACTTGGATTTGTATCCCAACCTGTACCGGCTGTAACGTCCGAAAATGTTCCATCACCATTGTTTTTCATCAATTTATGGGTTCCTTCAGCAGATGAACTGGCGCCCACAAGGGCATCCATCCAACCGTCGTTGTCAAAATCATTCCATGCTGCTGACCATGATTGGTGAAAACCATTTGCCATATTGGCCGTTGCAGCCACTTCGGTAAACGTACCATCGCCGTTATTGCGGTGCAACTCATCAATAGCTGCGGTTGAACCTCCACCTCTACATTTAGCGATGAACATATCCGAATCGCCATCGTTGTCATAATCTACCCAAATGGAGCCGTAATTTCCACCTTCCGTATGATCACCCATTCCTCCTTGACCATAGGTCAGGTTACCGGCGCCATCGTTGATGTAATACACATTCGGATCAACATCGTGGCAAACAAAGGCATCCAAATGACCATCGTTGTTGATGTCCGAAAAATTCGTTCGTTGAGAGAAAACATATTCGCTGGTAAACGATTCCGTGTAACCCGTTCCTGAAGCGTTGGCTTTCATAAAGGTCACACCACTTCCGTCACCGTAAACAATGTCATTAAATCCGTTTTTGTCGATATCACCAACTGCCAAACTCCAGCTTGGTAAATAACCGTTGTTGGTGGTTGTATAGGTAACTGTTGAGAATCCACCTCCGGCTTGCTGGTACAAAATTTGGATCGATCCGCCGGAAACCGTAACGATATCATCGAGGTAATCGCCGTTCATATCTACGGTTGCAAGGCTGTAAGAACCTGAAATAGTTACCGGTGTTGCGGTAAAGTCTACCGGAGGCGTAATCGGCTCTACGTACGGATTTTCGATGAGTTGAAAGTCGAACCCGGCTGAAGACCAACGATTATCAAACGCGATGGTATAGGTAGTGCCCGCCATAGCACTAAACGTAGCAATGGATGTAAGCCCACTTCCACCGTCATCATCACCCGAATGACATACAAGCGCCCCACACGTACCAGTGTAAACATGAAAACGAGTATCTATACCCGCACTGCCCGGAAGATCGGTTGTGAGCGTTACTGTGTAATTGGTAGATGGCGTATAGGTGTACCATTCACCTGCCGTGACATTTGTATTGCCATTCGCGGCGCAGATAACCGTAGGGAATCCGGGGCCGTTTACTGCCGAAACAGTATATGTTCCAGCACCAACCGGCAAAGCGGTAGCACAACTATTTTGTGCCATTGCGCCCATCGGAAGTCCGATCAATAAGAAGAAGTAGAATTTTTTCATAGTTATAGTTATTTGGGGTAATCGCTTTTTATTAGGGTGTTTATTGTTTTAATTCTTCACATTGGCTCGAGTTTACCTCCCCCCAATCCCTTAAAGTAAGAAATTAATTTATAAAAGACCACTCTGTTGCATAATTAACAACACACTCTACCTTAAATACCATTGAAATTCACAAAAGTTGCATAAAATACACTTTTGTCATAAAAAGTTGAGTTTCGTAGTCGATTTCCTTTAAGACGCAACTTTTGCGAATGGTTGCTTAGAAAAAAAAGGATGACCGTAGCCATCCTCTTTCATTTATTGTCCTATAACCTTGCTTAATTGTTCTTCTTTACAAAAGCTTCCGAATATTTTTCGCCCGATTTTGTTTGAATAACGATGATATAAGCGCCTTCTGCCAACGTTGATATATCTACTTTAGCGTAATCAGTTATCTGTGTCATAACCTTTTCACCCTTCAATGTAAATACAACTACTTCCGATACATCTAGCAAATCAATGTTCTCGATCGCTATATATTCGGTTGCCGGATTGGGGAAAAGGCTGATTTTCTTGCCTTCCACTTCTACCAAACTCAATGGGTCTGCTCCTTCAACGATGGTCAACGGACCGTTGATTGTTGGGTCTTCTACAACATCTACATGTCCTGATGGCCAAATTACGCGAACTGAATCAATAGCTGTAGCGGTACCAATTCCAAAATGTGCATTGAGTGTGTTCATGTTGGCAAATCCGTCACCACTTCGAACGTCGCGGATTTGCTTGCCCCACGCACCGTATATCTCAACACGTGCACCGATACCGTTAAAATTGCTGGCAATTCCTTTGAGTTGGATTTTGATCCAGTTGTTATTATTTCCACTGTTGTAGTAGATGTTTGAATTTCCACCCCAAAAATCGACACTAAATAAATCTAAAAAACCATCATTGTTCAAATCTGCAATTGATGAGCCAGCAGCATTTATTGTTACTTGGCTAAATGTCATATCTCCGTTATTGCGTCTCATGATGCTACCACCACTTAACACATCGGTAAAACCATCATTGTCGAAGTCAAACGAAACATGCTCTATACTTGAGCCAGTTGCATTGTCGAAACCTGAACCCGTTGTAATATCAGTAAATGTTCCATCATTGTTGTTGCGCTTTAAGATATGTTGCGTTCCATCACTGCTTCCGATCATTGCATCCATATCTCCATCATTGTCATAATCGTTCCATGCTGATGACCATGATTGGTGGAAACCATGATCCATGTTGGCCGCAACCGCTACATTGGTAAATGTGCCGTCTCCATTATTGCGGTGTAATTCATCTATACTAGCCGTTGATTGACCACCACGACATTTGGCAATGAAACAATCCTGGTCGCCATCGTTGTCATAATCTACCCAGATAGAACCGTAGTTTCCACCTTCAGCATGATCGCCAATACCTCCTTGGTGGTAAACAAGATTACCTGTTCCGTCATTCAAATAATAGACATTGGGTTGTACATCATGACACATAAACCCATCTAGATGTCCGTCGTTGTTGAGATCCACGAAATTACTACGTTGCGAAAACACATATTGCGGATAGGCAATTTCTGTAAAGGCAGTTCCTGTAGCATTTGCTTTCATAAAAGAAACGCCACTTCCACTACCATAAACGATATCGTTGAATCCGTTTTTGTCAAAATCACCAATCGCAAGGCTCCAATCCGGTGTATAAGTCACTGCATTTGTTGCAATTGTTGAAGGAGTAAATGTTCCGTTCGTTTGTTGATACAAAATCACAATACTAGAACCATTAACCCCAACAATATCATCTAGATAATCTCCGTTCATATCTACAGTAGCTCTCACATAGGTTGCACTAATAGCAACATTGCTGGCGCTTGAGAATGAAATTTGTGCCATTGCTACTGAAGAACAAAGTAGGCTGGCTGCGAATAATCCTTTTTTCATAATCGTAAAATTTTAGTTCTGTTAATTTTTCTTCACAAATGATTCAGAATATTTCTCACCGTCAGTTGTTTGAATCATCAAAATATATGCTCCTTCAGCTAGTGTTGAAACATTGATCGTTTCGAAATTACGTGATTGCGTGAGCATTTTTTCTCCGTGCATGTTATAAATCGTCAATTCTGAAACGTTTAATAAACCAACATTACTGATAGAAAGAGAAACGGTTGCCGGGTTCGGGAATAGTTCCAATTTTTGATTTCCGATTTCAATCAGACTCAACGGATCTGCACCTTCCACGATGGTTACATCGTTGTTAATTGTTGGCGAGTCAACTACATCTACATGTCCGGAAGGCCAAAGTACACGCACCGAATCAATCTCAGTAGCGGTTCCAATACCGAAATGCACATTAAGTGTATTCATGTGAGCGAATCCGTCACCACTGCGTACATCACGGATTTGTTTCCCCCATGCACCGTATATTTCAACGCGCGCGCCTATTCCGTTAAAATTGCTGGCGATTCCTTTCAGTTGAATTTTGATCCAGTTGTTGTTGTTTCCGTTGTTGTAATAAACGGTTTGTCCGTCTCTTAGATCAAGGAAACCATCGTTGTTCAAATCACCGATAGAAGCATCTGAGATATTCACACCCGGATCAACAAAGGCTGTAAAAGTCATGTCACCATTGTTATACATAAACTTTCCACCACCACCGGCAAGGTAATCGGATCCACCAAACATATCTGCAAAACCGTTGTTGTCAAAATCGTAAGAAACGTGTTCGATGCTCAGGGTGTTGTTGTTTTCCCAGCCGGTTCCGTTGGTAATATTGGTAAAAGTACCGTCGCCATTGTTGCGCATCAAAGAATGTACACCCGTTTCTCCGTTTGGAGCAGAACTTGCACCTACCATGGCATCCATATCGCCGTCATTGTCGTAATCATTCCATGCACCCGACCATGATTGATCAGCATTTGCCATATTAGCGGCTACAGCTACATTGGTAAAGTTTCCGTTACCATCGTTTTGATGCAATTCATCAATACTTGCACTTGAGCCACCACCACGACATTTTGCTATGAAGCAATCCTGATCGCCGTCGTTGTCGTAATCGACCCAAATAGAGCCGTAATTTCCACCCTCGGCATGATCACCGATACCACCTTGGTTAAAGGTCAGATTACCGGAACCGTCATTGATGTAGTAGACATTTGGAGCCACATCATGACACACAAAGGCATCCAAATGTCCGTCGTTGTTGATGTCTACGAAATTTGTGCGTTGTGAAAAAACGTATTCGTTGAACGATGTTTCTGTATAAGCCGTTCCGGTAGCATTGGCTTTCATGAAGGTAACACCGCCACCGCTTCCGTAAAGCAAGTCGTTGAACCCGTTTTTATCAATATCACCAACGGCCATACTCCAATCGGGCGTATAATCTGCATTGGTAGTAGTAATTGTAGTTGATGTAAAACCGCCTGCTGCCTGCTGGTACAAAATGGTAATCTCGGTGGCTGAAACAACAACAATGTCATCTAAATAATCGCCGTTCATGTCAACCGTAGCTAGATTATAGCTCGGCCATCCGCTTGGGATTTGATTGTAATTGGTAGCAGTAAATGTGACTTGTGCCATGGACATAATCGGAAAACCGAGTGCCAATAAAAGGAAATAGGGCTTTTTCATACTTTTCGAAAATTAGTTAGTAAATCATTGAACGCAGTAGTATGTTCGCTGTTAATGACAGTCTTTTTTAGAATAAATCCATTCTTCTAATAGTTCAAGCCCTTCTTCATGCACAATTGTTCGTCCGATAAGCGGCATGCGTAAGTTGGGTTGATTGGTACTCAAACGCAGATGCATTACCGATCTGTCCGGTTGGCTTGGAGTAATGATTGAAGTATAGGCCGCCCCGACAAATTCGTCCGGTTCCACGCAAAGTCCGATGTTTACCGGATCTACGGTTTCAGAGAACGCCAAACGCATTGGTCTGTAATCACAGTGACCGCCTTCTGCATGACAATGTGCGCAGTTGGCATCCAAGTATGAACGCAAGCGCAGGTCTACCGATTTGCTTTGATCTTTGTAATTGATTGTTGATGTGATGTTGGCCGGTAATCCCGGTTCCAAATAACCTGCCTGAATGAGTTTACTCAACTGATTTCTAGAGCCTTCCGTATACTTAAAAAGATTATTCAAGTTTTGCGGTTTGATTCCGATTGGAACGGGTTGACCTTGGTGTTTATGACAAATCAGGCATTCGGTTTCTGAAGGAATGCGGTAATTGGTGCTTTTTTGCTCGCCATCTTGTAACCAGGAAATCGGAACAGTGCTTGCTGAGGTGGTAAGATAGGCTTCGGTTTGCTCATCGTTCCATTTGTAATTAGCAAAAATCCAACCACTTGCTTTGCGAATAAGTAGGCGGGTTTCTATAATTTTAGTTGCTCCGTTGGGAAGTACATTTTTGTAGTAAAAGGTTTTGATCAATACTGTTCCAACAGGCATTTCCAATACTTTGTTATCGGCCACATAACTTGCTTTTTCGCCGTCCGGCATCCAGATAAAACGTTTTTTAAGCGCGTAATCCGTAAACAAAGGTGTTGCAGGCGCATAAGCGATGACATCAGAAGAAGGAATCTGATACTTCATTTCACCGCGGAAAAACTTGTAATCCGACAAAACCGGATAAGGAACCGTTGAGAGATCAACCGTTACTTCGCTTTGACCAATGGGAGAAATATCCGGATCGTCTTTCTGACATGAAGGAATTGTTACAACAATTTGAACAAGTAAAATAATACCGAGGAGATACAGTATGTTTTTCATAAAAGCACTAGTTAATAGAATACACAGTAAACGATGTAACCGCAATTTGGTTGTTTTTTCATTAGGGTAACAAAAGATTCTATCCTCTTGTAAAAACTGAAACAAATCACGTTCTATCTGTTAGTAATATTACGAAAAAAACAAAACGTTGCCCAGCATAATGATGAATGATGAATTTTTAATGTTGAATGATGACGATCGTGGATGTTGCATGCTTGATTTTTGATGAGGCTTCCCTTACTAATTAAAGGCTCTTTCTAAATCTGAAACTTTATCTGTTTACTACAAACTTCGTTTCAACAGACCTCAATCCAACCTCAAAAATCAAGCATCCAACATTTTTTAAACCAAGTCCACTATAAGCGATTCATCTGTTTTTGTAACCTTCAACAAACCGTTTTTGGTCAACCCTTTGATACTTGTATCCCACGCTTTGTTGCTCAGGTTTACTTGTTCTTTCAGCGTGTTGAGTTCCATGCTTTTTTCGCGTTGCACGATGTCGAAAATTAGTTTTTCGTTATCATTTAGCACGATTTTCACTGATTTGGTTTCCGGGCGCATTTGCGGGAAGAATAAGACTTCCTGAATTGACGGATTGTTGGTCAAATACATGATCAATCGATCCATACCAATTCCCAAACCGCTTGTTGGCGGCATTCCGTATTCCAAGGCACGCAAGAAATCCTGATCGATGAACATAGCTTCGTCGTCGCCTTTTTCGGATAAACGCACTTGTTCTTCGAAACGCTCGCGCTGATCAATCGGGTCATTCAACTCCGAATACGCATTGGCGACTTCTTTTCCGCATACCATGAGCTCAAAACGCTCGGTCAATTCCGGATCGTTGCGGTGCACTTTGCACAGCGGTGACATTTCTTTCGGGTAATCGGTGATGAAAGTCGGTTGGATATAATTTCCTTCGCATTTTGCACCGAAAATCTCGTCGATCAATTTCCCCTTCCCCATGGTTTCATCCACAGCGATGTTCATTCCACGGGCAGCTGCACGCAATTCATCTTCGCTTTTTCCGGCAATGTCGAATCCGGTGAAATCGATGATGGATTGACGCATGGTTACGCGTTTGTAGGGTGCTTTGAAATTGATGTTGTGCTCGCCGAATGTTGCTTCAGAAGTTCCGTTTACTGCAATGGCACAATGCTCGAGCAGTTGTTCGGTGAAATCCATCATCCAGTTGTAATCTTTGTATGCCACATAGATTTCCATGGCGGTAAATTCCGGATTGTGCGTACGGTCCATTCCTTCATTGCGGAAGTTTTTAGAGAACTCGTACACTCCGTCGAAACCACCTACAATCAGGCGTTTCAGATACAATTCATTGGCAATTCGCATGTAAAGCGGAATATCCAGCGCGTTGTGATGCGTAATAAACGGACGCGCTGCGGCACCACCGGGAATGGCTTGCAAAACCGGCGTTTCCACTTCCATATAACCTGCATCGTTGAAAAACTGACGCATGGCATTGAAGAGTTTGGTACGTTTCACGAAAATTTCCTTTACGTGCGGATTCACAGCCAAGTCGGCATAACGCTGACGGTAACGCATTTCTGCATCGGTAAAACCATCGTGTATTTTTCCTTCCTTGTCTGTCTTAGGCAACGGAAGGGGTTTCAATGCTTTGCTCAATAAGGTCAGTTCTTTCACATGGATGGAAATTTCGCCCACCTGCGTTTTAAACACATACCCTTTTACCCCAATAAAATCGCCCAAGTCAAGTAATTTCTTGAATACGGTGTTGTACAGGGTTTTATCTTCTTCCGGACAGATTTCGTCGCGGTTTACATACAATTGAATACGGCCTGTGGAATCCTGCAATTCGGCAAAAGAAGCTTTCCCCATATCGCGGTTACTCATCATACGACCGGCCAAACAAACAGTTTTACCTTCTTCGTACTTAGTTTTGATGTCGTCGGCTTTATCGCTTACCGGGTATAAATCGGCAGGATAAGGTTCAATGCCTAATTCTCTTAATTTTTGCAACGATTGACGTCGCTGTCTTTCCAATTCTGAGAGTTCGTTTACACTCATTGTGTTGATAAATTTAAAATGACGCAAAGGTTGACTTTGCAAAGATTGTATGATTTATTACCAATTCGGGCAGCTGTCGCAACCATTTTTCGGACGCAAGTAAAATATAGCACCGGCAGCAGCAAAATACGACGAAAAGCCGAATTTCTGTTTGGCAAACTGATCGCGGTCGTCTGGGCGCGTGCGCACATGTGTCAGATGTATAAAGCCTAGACCCGATTCCACCGACACAAAGAAATGACGGAAAAATTCCAAACGAATACTTCCGTTAATTCCTACACCATAACCGGAAATGGAACGTGTAGCAAATGTATGGAATTGGGCAAAGTTCAAATCATTGTACGTAAGTATCGGACCCAATCCTGCACCGAGATTACCCGTTAAGGCAATCTGACGTTGAGAGCCAAATTCCAATAAGTCAAACGAACGCATGAGTTCCAGGCGGATAAAGTTGACGCCATTGGTGTTTTCGTAGTGAAACTTGTTGATGTCAGTCACCACAGGTTCATCGTCGTAATTTCCCGACCACGTTGTATCAACACCATCGGCTATGAAACCATCAAGTAATACCTCATTCTTGTCTGCCATTACGTATTTGTAATGATCTACACCAAACGAAATAGCCCATTTATCGCGGAAATAATAACCACCACGTGCATTGTATTGCGGAACGGTAATCGTAGACGGATTCAAGTAAACGCTTGCACGGAACTTGTCAGGACGATCATACGCCACCACATCTTTCAGTTTGAAGTCATAATCAGGACCTATAAACCGAATATTAGAATGTGTATAATACGAGCGATTGTAGCCCCAATAGAAAAACAAGGTCCCAGCAACGGTACTGTTTTTCTTTTTGTGTTTCCGCACCTGGGCGTTCATTCCCGGAGCAAAGCACATCAATAATAGGAAAAGCACCAATTTTTTCATGGGCAAGTTCTTTTATTTAGTCATTTTTAAAAACGCCACTTCTTTTTCTGTGAGGTGACGGTAAAAACCACGAGGTAAGTCTTTTTTGGTAAGGCTGGCAAACTGCACGCGATCCAATTTTACCACTTCGTAGCCTAATTTTTCAAACATACGACGCACGATGCGGTTTTTGCCTGAATGTATTTCTATTCCTACTTCACGCGCCGAAGCACCATCTTTTACATATTCGGCCTGATCACATTTGATCAAACCATCGTCGAGTTCGATTCCTTTCATTAATTCCTCGAGGTGCTCTTTACTCACCGGACGATTGGTTTCGACCTGGTAAATCTTTTTGGCCTCATAACGTGGATGTGTCAATTTCTTTGCCATATCTCCGTCGTTGGTAAATAATAACAAACCAGTTGTATCACGATCCAGTCTTCCAACCGGATAAATGCGTTCTTTACAGGCTTTCATCACCAATCCCATTACGGTTTTACGTCCCCACGGATCGTCCATGGTTGTAATGAAATCTTTCGGTTTATTTAGCAACACATACCGTTTGGTTTCGGCATTGATCGATTCACCATCGTATTGCACGGAATCGCCCTTTTTCACTTTGTAACCCATTTCGGTTACCACTTTTCCGTTGATGCTTACCACACCACTTTGAATGAGCACATCAGCTTCGCGACGTGAGCACACTCCGGCATTGGAAAGGTATTTGTTTAAGCGGATCTCCTCTTCGTTGAATGAAGGAAGCGGATCGCCTTTTCGTACTTTGGGCGGGAAATGCGGCTTACGTACATCACCTTCTTCTTCGGGAGCACCTTTTTTATCCGTCGGTTTCTTGTCGGCAAACTTCTTATCAAAGGGTTTTCGATCGTCAAATTTTTTGGGTGCTGAAGAACCCGAAGTTCTTGATTTTGAAGTGGCAGGACTAGCTGTTCTACCTTTTGCAGCGGGCTTTTTAGCACCACCTGCGGGTTTTCTTGTGTTCATCACGAGCATAAATTAATGTGTGCCACCTCGGCAGACAGCTGCAAAGATAACGCATTTTGGATTAATTAGGTTACAAACAGGCTATCGCGAGGGAATTGAAGTGGTTGTTTTGACCACAATTCAGGTAGAAAAAGCATCCACGATGTGTTGCAAATCTGTGCGAAAGTTGTTGTGTACGATGGAAATGATATCGAACCGCACTTCGTTGGGAAGATCGCGTGATTGGATGTAGTGATCGGCACAAGTAATGATTTGTCGTTGTTTACGCCGCGTAACCGCCATCCACGGTTCTCCGATTTCAGCTGTTTGGCGGGTTTTCACTTCCACCACAATGATTTTATCATCCTTTTCGGCCACGATATCAATCTCGTATTTCACGTAGCGGTAATTGGTTGTGCGAATTTTGTAGCCTTCTTTCAGTAGATGTTTTTGGGCAAGTTGTTCGCCGTAGATTCCTAATTCTTGTTGTGTCATTGTCATAAAGCCAAGTGATTGGTTACTTGAAGATAGGGGTTTTTGCTGAGACAAACAAGATATTGGAAATTATTGTTTCCCACGAATTCACAAATTTTAGCTCGGCTAACGCACTCGCAGATGTGTTGGATTTTGACAATTAAATTGTTGAGATATTCATTAAAGTTTCTACCAACGCACTTTCCGAAGATTCTTTCAAAACTACTGAAGGTTCCAAACCGAATTCGCGCATTTTGCTGGCGGTGGTTGTTCCCCAGGCAATGAGTTGAGACGATTCGGGAAAGGTGTTTGATTTTAGAAAAGAAATCACATTACTTGGGCTGGTAAACATGTAAATATCGTGCTGATCTATGGTTTTTTCAACTAAAATTGTCTCATAACATCTGACAACCATTTTTTGATTATCAGAAATGGTTTTTAAAACGGTTTCATTGGAATGCTTGGCTAATGGAAATAAAACCGTTCTAGTGCCTAACCATTGGGAAAATTCCTTTCCTACTTCTTCCGGTTTTCCGGAATATTTACCTACAAAATTAGGTATTAAACTTTTAGCTTGAATTACAGCTGCAGTTCCACTTCCCAAACAAGCAATTTTATATGAACTATTTATTTCGTTTTCACTAAAGAAATAATCAACGCTTCTTGGACTTGAAAAAAAGACTACATCAAAATGTTCTGGAAGCGTAAACGCTAATTTTTCGAAGCGAATAAGTGGTTGTTGCGTCAATTCCCAACCGGCATTTTCACAAAAGGAAAGCAAAGCTCCATTCGGTTTTGCACTTCCCGAAAAAAAGAGTTTAGTCTTCATCTTCTTCTTCAGGTGTCAGCAATGCATCGAGCACTACATCAACCATTTCCAAATCGTGGGGACCTTCAAACTGGAACCATTCGGCGCCATCTTCCCAAGCAGCAGCATACGAAACAAGTAAACGACCTTCTTCCGGGCAATAAACTCCCAACGGCAATTGACATCCGCCTTGTAAGCGATTCAAAACAGTGCGTTCCAAAACGATACAAGATTGAACATCAACATGATGAAGCGCCTGCATGAATTCAAACAAATCGGTATCTGCTTCGCGAATTTGCAACGCTAAAACTCCTTGAGCAGGAGCAGGAATGAATTCTTCCGGATCCAATACTTCCACATGAACCGCAGACAAATCAAGGTTTAAGCGATCCAAACCGGCTTTTGCCAAAAGAATCGCGTCGTATTCGCCATCGATGAGTTTTTGTAAACGTGTAGGCACATTTCCACGTAAATCTTGAATGGTGACATCATCTCTAAAAGCAACCACTTGCGATTTACGTCTAGGTGATGAAGTTCCAACAACCGCTCCTTGTTTGAGACTCCAATGTTGCGTAGTATCAACAGCTCGTGGGTGAATCAACAACACGTCAGCAGGATGCTCACGCTCTGAAACGGCAGCAATGATCAACCCTTCCGGCGAAGTTGTTTCCAAATCTTTGTGCGAATGAACCGCCAAGTCGATGGAATTAGAGATTAATGCTTCTTCGATTTCTTTGGTGAAAAATCCTTTTCCTTCCAGTTTATCAAAGCTCAAGTGTTGAATTTGATCGCCTTGGGTTTTGATAATGGTAATGGAAACTTCGGCACCAAGTGCTTCGAGTTGTTGTTTCACGTGGTTGGCTTGCCACAATGCAAGATCACTGCCGCGGGAGCCAATTCGGATAGAACGCATAAGAAGAGTTAATGTTTAATAAGGATTTCTTTGGCCATTTTCATGGGCATACTCATGTATTTCTTTTCCATGTAGCCAACGATTTTTTCAAGCAATTCTTTCGAATCAGCATCCAAGTTTTCCAATTCGGTTTTAAACACGTCGTTGAATGCCGTTGCTTTAATGTCTTTCACCATTTGCGGAACCGGGCGCATCGCAATTTCGATACGGCGTAGCTTCAACAAGTGATTAAACGACTCTATCGCTTCCGATAAAATAGCCTCCACGTGTTCAATTTCCTGAGAGCGCTCTTGTAAGTGGCTTTCGGAAATGGTTTGCAATACGTTGATCGAAATCTGACGGGTAGGAAATTGTTCGTGAACGTAAGCATGAATATCATTCGGCAATGCGAGGTCAATTGTAACTTTCGGAGTTGTATCGCCTTGCAAAAGCAAGTTATATACTTCTGGAGTGATGATCGTTTCTTCGGCACCGGTACACGTTACCAAAATATCGAAACCTCCTTTATAATCAGACAATTGATCCAACGGAAAAGCTTGTCCGCCCAATTCTTCTGCCAATGCTTCTGCCTTCGCCAATGTTCGGTTAAACACCACGAATGAAGACATTCCGTGTTTTTTTAAGAAACGACACATAGCGGTATTGGTAACACCAGCTCCAACAACCAACACTCGTGCGTCGGAAGGAACATCCATGCCTTGCAAACGTTGGTAAGCAATGGAAACAACCGAAACCGGTTTCATAGAAATCTTGGTCTCGGTATAAACGCGCTTTGCGGTTTCAATCACGTGTTTGATCAGCAATCGGATAAAGTCGCCCGAAAAACCGTTTTTGTGGGCAGCATCGTAAGCGTGACGAACTTGTGTGATAATCTCACGCTCGCCGATTACAAGCGAATCAATGGATGAAGCTACTCTCAAAATATGATCGATTGCTTCGATATTGGAAACAACACTGGCATTGGCCACATAAAAATCAATGGTTTCCTGGGTAAAATCAGGATACAATTGTTTAAAGAATGTTGCAAGAAAGTCAATGGAAGCTGCCTGCGGACCAACCAGAAGAAACTCAACACGGTTGCAGGTAGATAAGAACAATAATTCGTCGATGTGTAGTTGTTCTTTTACGGGAATAAAACGAACTTGGTGATTTTCAGCTTCAATGTGAAGCTTTCCGATAGCCAAAACATCGAGGTTACGATGTGTAAAAGCAATGGTATGAAAATGAGTTAGCACGTTTGTTTACCTGTCTTTTAATAACTACTGAACAAAAGTCGTTATTGAAGTTCGAATATTTGTCAGAATACTGTCAGAGACCATAATTTAGAACTGTTATAAACAAGTTTGTCTAAAAAATCAATCTCGATATACTGCGTTGCGAAGAGCAACTTGTTATCAGGACGAGTTATTGTACTGTAACTACGTAGTTGATTATCAAAATATTGCGGCTGATAAATCACTCCGAAACATCCTTTCTAATCGTTCTCCGCCAACCCTCGCTGATGCAAATCATAGATCATTCCATCAGACAATCCGACTTTGGGAACAAATAACTCCTTACAACCAAGTTCTTTCATACAAAACGTGAAAATTTCCAATGCAGGAACGATTACATCAGCCCTATCCGGCTTTAGCTGGAAACGATCCATACGCTGATTCACGGAAAGCTCTGATAAATCGGTATACAGCGTTTGCATTTGACTCAGCTTGACCGGTGATTTTTCTTTTATGCCGAGCAGTTTGTGGATTTTGTTGATGTTTCCACCAGTGGCGTATACGGTATGCGGATCGTTTAATTCCACATTCTGCGCAATCCAATCGTGTACAGCATCCCAATCTACCTGATCGACTTTTCCTTTCAACATACGCACTGTTCCGATATCGAAAGATTTAGCAGCAACACGTTCCCCATGTTCAAATACATTAATTTCGGTTGAACCGCCACCCACATCAATTACCAGATAGGGTTTGTCTTTCGAAATATCCAATAGGACGAAGGTTCCGAAAATCAATCGGGCTTCTTCATCACCGGAAATGATTTCTATTTCGACACCCGTCTCCTCCTTTATTAAACGAATTATTTCGTTGCCATTTTCCGCATCACGCATGGCCGAGGTGGCACAAGCACGAATTTTTTCCACATCAAAAATACTCGCGATTAACTCAAACGCTTTCATGGTTTTGAGGAAGTCATCCGCTTTTCTTGAACTAATTTTTCCGTTTTCAAAAACTTCTTCCCCCAAGCGCAATGGCAAACGTGTGTACGATATTTTCTTTACGAAAACATGTCCGTTTTCCTGCGCCATTTCTCCGATCAATAACCGGGCGGCATTGGAACCAATATCAATTGCTGCGTATTTTTTTGCCATACCAAATTTGCGAGTAGCAAAATTAAGAATATAAACAGGCTGCGGAAGGACGAAGAAAAAAAAATGCCGTCTACCAAAGCAGACGGCATTCTTGACAAAATTGTATTGATTTATTGAACGATTATTTTCTTGGTAACCGTTCCTGTATTCATGTTCAATTTTACAAAATAAACACCGCCGGAAAGCGCACTAACGTCCATTTTTTCGTTGAAGCTAGCAGAAGCTTGAACTGTTCTGAACGCCACTATTTTTCCATCAGCTGAAGTTAATGAAAGCTCAACCGCATTTAAGCTTTCACCAATCCAATCTTCGCGTCACCTTCTTCCAGTAAATCAATCACTTGCGGGGAAATAGTTACCGTTCCGAATGTAATTTCAGTGGCCAATACTTCGTTGCACACATATTCCTGATTTTGGGCAATCGCCGACTGAATTTCAGCGGTACTTTCCAGTGTCAGTTGAATGCGGTCTGTTACTTCCAAACCTGAATCTTTGCGGAGGTTCTGAATACGGTTCACCAACTCACGGGCAATTCCTTCCTGACGCAATTCTTCTGTAATGGTGCTATCTAAAGCCACTGTTAAACCACCTTCTGAAGCAACTAGCCAACCCGGAATATCTTCGGCGCGAATTTCAAAATCAAGTAAATCCAATTCGATCACATCACCCATTACTTCGCCTTTCCAACCGGCATTGAGTTCTACTCCGGCAATATCACCTTGGTCAAACTCGGCAACCAAAGCAGCAATGGCTTTCATTTGTTTTCCATATTTCGGACCGATGGTCTTGAAATTCGGTTTGATAGATTTCACGAAAACAGTGTTTGATGCATCTAGCAATTCCAGTTCTTTCACGTTTACTTCCGACAAGATCAATTCCTGAACATGCAAGATATTCTTGGCAAACTGGTCGTTGAGAATTGGCACCATGATTTTCTGAAGCGGCTGACGCACGCGGATTTTCTCCTTTTTACGCAAGGCCAACACCAACGAAGAAACCCGTTGAGCAATGTCCATTTGTGCTTCTAATTCAGTATCAATAACGGTAGAATCACTTACTGGAAAATCAGCTAAATGCACTGAATTCGCAGCGTGTTTTCCGGTAATGTTATTCAAATCGGTAAACAACTGATCGGGATAGAACGGAGCAATAGGCGAAGCCAATAACGCAACCGTTTCTAGACAAGTATACAGGGTTTGATAAGCCGAAATTTTGTCAGTTGAGTAATCACCTTTCCAGAAACGGCGACGGCACAAACGCACGTACCAGTTGGAAAGTTGATCGGAAACAAATTCCTGAATCAATCGTCCGGCTCGTGTAGGTTCATAGCTTTCATAGGCTGCATCCACCTGAGCTATCAATGAATGCAATTTCGATAATATCCAACGGTCGATTTCAGGACGATCATTCAAGGCAACCTCATCTTCGGCATAAGAGAATCCATCGATATTGGCATACAAAGTGAAGAAAGAATACGTATTGTAGAGCGTTCCGAACAACTTGCGTTGTACTTCGGTGATTCCTTCTTCGTCAAATTTGAGGTTGTCCCACGGTTGCGCATTGGTAATCATGTACCAACGCGTTGCATCAGGACCGTATTTGGCCAATGTTTCAAACGGATCAACGGCATTGCCCAATCGTTTTGACATTTTAAGTCCATTTTTGTCGAGTACCAAACCGTTGGAAACCACGTTTTTATAGGCAACGCTATCAAACACCATTGTTGCAATTGCGTGCAAAGTATAGAACCATCCACGGGTTTGGTCAACACCTTCTGCAATGAAATCTGCAGGAAATGCGGCACCTGAATCAACTAAGTTTTTATTCTCGAACGGATAATGCCACTGCGCATAAGGCATTGCGCCCGAATCGAACCACACATCGATCAAATCACTTTCACGCTTCATCGGTTTACCCGAAGGTGAAACCAATACGATTAAATCGACGTAGTTTTTATGTAGATCGAGTTGCGCGTAGTTCTCGTCTGAAAAGTCGTTCGGTACAAAACCCGCCAACGGATTTTCAGTCATCACACCTGCAGCAACGGCTTTATCGCATTCTGCTTTCAATTGTTCCACCGAGTTGATACAGATTTGCTCTGAACGATCTTCAGTAGACCAGATCGGAATCGGAATTCCCCAATAACGCGAACGCGACAGGTTCCAGTCGTTGGCATTTTCGAGCCAGTTCCCAAAACGCCCCGTTCCTGTCGATTCCGGTTTCCATTGGATCGTATTGTTGAGCGCCGTCATGCGTTCCTTCACGTCGGTTACTTTGATAAACCATGAATCGAGCGGGTAATACAAGACAGGTTTGTCGGTTCGCCAGCAATGCGGGTAGCTGTGTTCGTATTTTTCGACCTTAAACGCACGATTTTGCTCTTTCAGGAAGATCGAAATCTGTACATCAACTGATTTATCCGGTTTTTCGTCATCGGCGTAATATTCATTTTTCACAAACATGCCAGCCCATTGCGGAACTTCCTTACGGAAACGTCCACGCAAATCAACCAACGGAACCGGATTGTTGTTTTCGTCTAATACCAACATTGCCGGAACACCCGATTCTGCTGCAACACGCGCATCATCCGCACCGAAAGTTGGCGCAATATGTACAATTCCCGTACCGTCTGAAGTGGTTACAAAATCTCCTGAAATCACACGGAAAGCCTCTTCGGATTTTTCATAAGGCAAGGCTCCGGGGAGTAATTGTTCGTAGTGGATGCCTACTAAGTCGGAGCCTAAACATGAACCTGAAACAAAATAAGGAATGGTTTTGTCACCCGCAGTATAATTAACCAATTCAGCTCGTGTTTCAACCGCTACATATCCTTTCGAAAACTGATAACCCACCAATTCTTTCGCCAGAATCACATTGATTGGCTCATGCGTGTATTGATTAAAGGTTTCCACCAATACGTACTCGATTTTCGGACCAACACATAAGGCTGTATTTGAAGGAAGCGTCCACGGGGTTGTGGTCCAAGCTAGGAAGAAGGTGGTTGCCACCCTCCTCGATCCTTCCGCCTCAGGCGGAGAAAAAGGAAGAGATTCCCCTTCATTCACTTTAAACTGCGCTACGACAGTTGTATCTTTTACATCCTGGTAACAACCGGGTTGATTCAATTCGTGCGACGACAAACCTGTTCCGGCAGCCGGAGAATACGGTTGGATGGTATATCCTTTATAGAGTAAATTCTTGTTGTACAATTCGCCCAGCAACCACCAAACAGACTCCATGTATTTGGGTTCGTACGTAATATACGGATCGTTCATATCCACCCAATAGCCCATTTTTTCGGTCAGGCGGTTCCAGATATCAGTGTAGCGCATGACTGCTTCACGGCAGGCTTTGTTGTAATCTTCCACCGAAATTTTAGTGCCGATGTCTTCCTTGGTGATTCCCAATTCCTTTTCCACACCCAATTCCACAGGCAAACCGTGCGTATCCCAGCCGGCTTTACGCTTTACTTGAAATCCTTTCAGGGTTTTGTAGCGACAAAAAATATCTTTAATCGATCGGGCCATTACGTGGTGAATCCCCGGTAATCCGTTAGCCGAAGGCGGACCTTCAAAGAAAACGAATGGTGTTTTTCCTTCACGCGAAGAAACGGATGCTTCGAAGACACCGTTTGCTTTCCATTTTTGCAACACTTCTTCTGCCACATTGGGCAAATCCAATCGATTGTATTCCTGATATTTTTGACTCATTGGTCTGTATTGTTTTTTGATAACGCACCGCTTAAAACGAGGGCGGGCGCGAATATACGCAAAAAAGGCCTAATCCGCTTGCGACGAATAGACCTCTTTTAGTCTGAGATTGTAACACTATTACTCTGCTCGCTTCAAGGTTTTGTGTATATGTGAAATACTACAATTAAAGCGTTTAGCGAGCACAGCAAGTGTTAATTTTTCGGTTGCGTGAAGCTTCCGAATTTCCTGTTTTTGGTCTTCCGAAAGCGGGTCGGGACGTCCCATGGCTTTGTTACCACCTTTAGGTCCGTATTTCGCCCGTCGTTTATCCCACAAAGTGGAATTATCACGCAATCCGAGTTCAAATCCTCGTTTGATGGATTCACTGAAACTACTCCAAACCAAATTTACCACTGAATTATTACGCGGGTCACCGTCTAGGTGGATCACCACCTTCCGTTTTCGCGGCTTGTCATTGGGAACGTAAACTAGAGCAACCATTTTGTGCGGATATACCGTTCGGCGCTTACCTCTATCATCAATGAGGTCAGTCATCAGGAATCCGTTTGAAGGATGAACTCTTAGCAATTTTTCTTTTCCTGAAAAAATCATTTTTCTTCCTGACTTGTATTGTTTTACTCGATCCAACGAACGTATCGTTCCGATGGTCGAAATCTCGTAATCCGTAAATCCCGGGATGGGTTTCCAAACTATGTCCATAACTATTACTATTTAAGTGAAGTGGTATTAAAAGATTCTTACTAAATATTATGCCAAACTCCGTTATATCTCTTAAAAATTTCAATTCACACCAGACGTTTCACCAGAGAAAAAAATAGGCATCAACGGCAATTACGAATTTTTTTTACGTTTGGATGTTACACAAGACGAATATTTATGAATTAATAACTTTTATGCCTCATTTTCAGCTACAAAGGGGTAGTTTTTGGAGAAAAAGTCTGCGGTTATTTCGGGAAAAAGTCAATTTTAATCGTTTTGCATGAAAAAAGGAAAGTGTATCTTTGGCTTCCACAAACACATTTCATGAACAATCGCAATACCGAGTTACAAAACAAACGAGAAAAAGCCCAGTTGGGGGGCGGACAAGCGCGCATTGACAAACAACATGCTCAGGGAAAACTGAGTGCCCGCGAACGCATCACATTGTTGTTGGATGAAGGATCTTTTCAAGAGATCGGTATGTTCGTTGAACACCGTGCTACTTCCTTCGGATTGGATAAATTGAAAAGTCCCGGAGATGGTGTAGTTACCGGTTTTGGTACCGTTCACGGTCGATTGATATACGTGTTTTCACAAGATTTCACGGTTTTGGGCGGTTCACTTTCCGAAACACATGCCGAAAAAATCTGCAAAATATTGGAATTGGCTATGAAAAACGGTGCGCCTGTGATCGGATTGAACGATTCGGGTGGTGCTCGTATTCAGGAAGGTGTGGTTTCATTGGCAGGTTATGCTGATATTTTTTACCTCAATACGCGTGCTTCTGGCGTGGTGCCACAAATCAGCGTGATCATGGGGCCGTGTGCCGGTGGAGCGGTTTATAGTCCGGCTTTGACCGATTTTGTCTTCATGGTAGAAGATACTTCTTACATGTTTGTTACTGGGCCGAATGTGGTAAAAACCGTTACTCACGAAGAAGTTTCGAGCGAAGATTTGGGTGGCGCAAAAGCACATGCAGAAAAATCGGGCGTTACACACTTTACCGCTGCAAATGATGTGGAATGTTTGCGCAAGGTGCGCGAATTAGTAACCTACATGCCGCAAAACACGCTAGAACTTCCTCCGATTGCAAGCAGCAAACCGTTTAGCAAAGACAAACTGAATCGCATTCAGCAAATTATGCCCGATAATTCAAACTCACCTTACGATATTCGCGAGGTGATTGATTGTTTGATCGATGACGATACCTTCCGCGAAGTGCAACAAGATTTCGCCACCAATATTGTGGTTGGTTTTGCACGTTTAGATGGCCGTTCCATCGGAATTATTGCCAATCAACCGGCTTCTATGGCGGGAGTTTTAGATATCGATTCTTCGCGCAAAGGTGCTCGCTTCGTACGTTTTTGCGATGCGTTTAATATTCCGTTGCTTGTTTTGGAAGATGTTCCGGGCTTTTTACCTGGAACCGATCAGGAATGGCGTGGAATCATCACACACGGGGCAAAATTGTTGTATGCATTCTCTGAAGCAACAGTACCAAGAGTGACAGTGATTACCCGCAAAGCTTACGGTGGCGCGTTCGACGTAATGAACAGTAAAAACATTGGTGCCGACCTTAATTATGCTTGGCCAACAGCTGAAATTGCCGTAATGGGTGCAAAAGGTGCCGCTGAAATTATTTTTAAATCGGAAATTGCGGCGGCGGAAGACAAAGAGGCGAAATGGAAAGAAAAAGAAGCTGAATACGCCGAAATGTTTGCCAATCCATATCGTGCAGCCGAACGTGGTTTTGTAGATGATGTGATCTTGCCGGAAGAAACGCGTTCAAAACTGATTGCTGCCTTCAAAATGCTGGAGAATAAATCGGAAACCTTGCCGAAGAAGAAACATGGGAATATCCCTTTATGATGCTTGATTTTTTATGTTGGATTTTTGATTAGATCTAACTTCAAAAACAACATTTCTATTAATCAGAGTGACAATGATTTTTAAGTACAAAAGCGTATTTAATGCTCTTTTTCTGTCCTATTCAATATTAGGATTTATCGTATTTTCGTTATACGCATTAGCGGCAAGAGAAATTCCGAATCCGTCATTACTTGAAGAAATCAATCACGAGTTCCTAATTTTGATTTATTTGGGTTCCTCTATAAGTGTTCCAATCTTGGCTTATAATGAATCCAACTACCTAGTACCAATTCTCCTTATTCATTTTGTGTTAGCCTTTTGGATTCTAATTGCTCCTTTTTTTTTCGAAGTCTTTCTATATCAGCTTTCTGATCATCCATGGGTACTTAGTCCTTTGATTATTTTCTTCTTTTTCCCACTGTCGGCTCTCGGTACGTTGTTTTCTATTTATAGTTTAACAGTTCGCTTACTCAAAATAAAACTCTTTAATCGGCCCTCGCTCAATGAGGTTTTTTCACGCATGCTCGGTTTAGGACTACTCTTGTTATTCGTACAAATTCTATATGTAAAAACGCGGGTAACAACTAACGATATTTCTGATTTTCAGCAATTAAAGGCGCGTTCTTTTCAGTATAAAATGGTCAATTATGGTGGCTCAACCGAAAGTAACTACTTGAATTATGTTCGTATAAAGGTTCGTAACACAACAAAGTCTGAAGTGCTAAAAATCCCTATTGCCAATTTTACCGATAATCTTTATGCTGAGCCAAATGACTCTCTGATAAAAGCGGCAAATACATCAATCATATTTGTCAAACGAAACGATTCAATTGTTGGGACGATTAAAATCAGCACTTACTAAAATTGTTTATGTTGGATTTTTGATTAGATCTTGGAGATAGCCTTGGTCTGTCCTAAAAACCCTTATGGTTCGGACTAAATCTCTGTCTACTTAGGAAAACCTCATCCATCATCAAAAATCCAACATCAAGCCTCACTTTTAGGTTGTTCATTCGTTGCAAACGGTATCTCGCATCTTCGGAGAAAATATTATTGTAAATTGGTCCGCGCGATACTAGTTGTGTTTTCATGCAAAAACGGATTCTTTACCATATTTCCTTTTGGGTTGCTTACGTACTTTTTAAAAGCTACCTCAACTTTTCAACGTCACCTGATGCTGAAAAGGGAATCGCTTCGTTCCAATTATTCATCGAATCACTTGTGCCGCAGTTAATGTATTTGGTGGTGAAAATCCCTATGGTTTACGCACTATTCGGCATCATCAACAAATACTTCCAACATCAATGGTCGCTGCCGAAATCCGTTTTGATTGCACTGCTGATTTTCGCTGTTTCTATTATTAATTACATTCTGATCAATCATTTTGTGATCTTGAATTGGTATTACGGATACCACGAACCCTTTCAAACGAGCCTTCTTTTGGGAAGCATCATCTATACTTCATTCATCATTAGTTTTACCTGCGGAATAGCAATTGCTATTAAACTCATTCGCATGAATCTCCGTCAAAAAGAGGCTTCTCAGGAAGTGATGAAAAAAAAGCTGGAAACGGAATTGAACCTGTTAAAATCACAAATCAACCCGCATTTTCTATTCAACACGCTGAATAATATCTATTCATTAGCGATGAAAAAGTCAGACGATACGGGACCTGTGGTGATGAAATTGTCGAAACTGCTTCGCTTTATGTTATACGAATCAGAGAAAGACCTCATTTTGATCAGCGAAGAAGTAAAATTGCTCGAAGATTACATTGAACTGGAGCGCATTCGCTACAACGATCGTTTATCACTAACCATTTCTATTGAAATTTCCAATCCGAACGCTACAATAACTCCGCTGCTCCTACTTCCGTTGATTGAAAACGCGTTCAAACATGGAGCTAGCGAAAGCATGAAAACGGTTTTTATTGAAGTCGTTATTTCTGAGCAAAATAATCACCTAAAAGCTTCGGTAAAAAATAGCAAAGAGCGAAATGCACTGCCTGTTGATTGCGGAGGAATCGGGCTAAAAAACGTACGAAGACAACTCGAACTCACTTACAGCGATTTTTCCTTGGATGTGAAAAACGAAGAACACTTGTTTAATGTAGATCTGGAAATTGATTTGGGATCATATATGTTATGACATCACCGTTTCCCGAATATCCCTGATTTGCAACTGCAAGGTCGTTTTATCGTTCCAGGTGTTTGATTCCAACGTAAAAGCACAATCAAATGCGCAACCTGCAGCTACCAAGTCCAGATTTTCGGGCATACTAAAACCAATGGCTGGCAATACAATTCCTGTCTCCGGATCCATGATTTCTACTTTCAGGTGGGCTCCTTTGAGCAAACGACTCGATCGCGCGTAAACCGACCGCACGCAAAACACCGGTTTATCATTCCCGGGGCCAAACGGTTCCATCTGCTCCAGCATTTTAAAAACACGCGGTATTTGACCAACAGATTCACCCGCCAAAAACAACTGGTGTAGTTTGATTTCTAGGTCGATTACCAACTCTTGTGTTTCAGATTGCAATTCAATGGTTTGCTGCACTACTTCGTCGAACGCTTCTCGGAATGCAGTCACATTCTCAACAGGCAATGTGAGTCCGGCAGCGTGAAAATGCCCACCGAATTGCGTCAATAAATGATCGCATGACGAAATGGCTTCGTACACATTAAACCTATCTACAGAGCGCGCCGAACCGGTAGCAACACCTTTGCTTTCGGTCAATACAATGGTAGGTCTGTAATGGGTTTCGATCAGGCGCGAGGCCACAATTCCAACAACTCCTTTGTGCCAGTCGTTTTGAAATACCACTGTTGATTTGCGTTGTTCAAATTGGGGATCGGCGGCAATTTGTTCCAGCGCTTCTTCCGTCATTTGCGCATCGAGCAAGCGCCGGTTTTTATTATATTCATCGATTTCAGCGGCAATGGAATCAGCCACCGAAGCGGATTTTGCCAATAACAATTCCACGGAACGCATTCCTGATTCCAATCGACCGGCTGCATTGATGCGCGGAGCAATAGTAAATACCACATCCGACAACGAAAGCGGTAATGCACGACCCGCTTGTTTCAGCAAAGCCAAAATTCCGGCACGTGGTTGTGTATTGAGTACCTTCAACCCGGTTTTACACAAATAACGGTTTTCACCTGTCACCGAAACGATATCCGCTCCGATAGCAATAGCAACCAGATCAAGGTAATCGTTTAAAACAGCAGGATCGATCTCATTTTTGAGGTGAAATGCTTCCATTAATTTATAACCCACACCGCAACCGCACAATTCTTTGAACGGATAATTACAGCCCGCTTGTTTCGGATCTAGAATAATGGCATCGGGCAATTCATCGCCGGGCGTGTGGTGGTCGCAAATAATCACATCGATGCCCAAATTGCGTGCATAACGTACTTTTTCGACTTCTTTGATACCACAATCGAGCGCGATTATTAGTGTGGCTCCCTGTTTTTTAGCTTCATCTATTCCCTGAAACGACAATCCGTAACCTTCTTCGTAACGATCGGGAATGTAAAAATGCACCGTCCCGTAATTTTGCAGAACCGAATACACCAGTGCAACTGCGGTTGTTCCATCCACATCGTAATCACCGAAAACCAGAATATTTTCTTTTTCGGCAATGGCGGTACTCAATCGTTCTACTGCCACATCCATGTTTTTCATCAGAAACGGATTGTGGGTAGTGGCTGCAGGAGGATCAAAAAATGAACGAACTTCCTCGTGAGTTGTAAGATGATGTTGGGCAAGCAATACTGCCATTAGCGACGACACCTTCAGATTGGTTTCCAGTTCTTGAATTTGTTGGGCGTTGGGGCGTTGTTTGATAAACCAGCGTTTTTGCATACATTTCCGTTTTCTAAATTAAGATATGAAAAAAGTTCTTTTTGTCGGCATCTTTTTCTGCGCTTTTAACCTTTTTGGTCAAAAAACCATTCAATTTGCAGATCCTTTACCGCCCAATTACACCTTGGTAGATGCCGTGAACAAATCACAGTTCGGATCGTACAAAAGTACCAACTCCGAAACCGTTTACCTATTCGATGAATCGGGAGTTTACATTGTTTCTACATTGGTGGCATATATCACCCGTGAACAATTGCGCGAATCGGCAACGATACAGGTACGCAACGGACATTTATTCGGCATCAATAAAAATGATTCTATTCCGTGTGTATTAGAAGGTGAGCGCTATTATTACGGCATTCAGCACAAACAAGTCATCATTGGTTCGGGCAGTTTGCACCAATTGAGTAAGATCGACAACAACAATTACCTGATCAATTTCCATGTAGATAATTACTTCGAACCGAGTATGTTGACCTTTGAAAAAGGAGGAATGAAGATCGTGCATGCCGAATTGAGCTACCAGCCGACCTTTTCGAACTTACTGAAAATAACCAGCGTGGAACAATACGGCTCTATGGTAGATATTGTGACTCCAACTGCCGAACAATGGCCTTCATTGCGTGAGCAATTGTTTACCGGAGAAGCGTTAAACTACCTTAAAGAAACCGAATAACCTGCATTAACCTGAGTTCGATTTTAAATTTTGTTCAGAACGCCTCTAAATGCTCAGATTTTAGCGAAAGTGACGCAGTAATAACGGGTTATTTCAAGGAGCTTTTGCGCAAAAGCTGAGCATTTAGAGGTGAATTTCTAAAATGGCTATTCATTTTAAAAGCACCATCCTGCGTTAATTTTATTCATGATAGCCCGCTATCACTCACAAAATCGCCTTGTTTGGCACTTCTAAAATCGAATTCTGAATCTAAATTTAAAATCGAACTCAGGTTATTAATGCACGAATCTTTGCAAGAATTGCGTAATTTTGTAAAAAATTGAATTATGGGAAAGTTTGGTGCTTTTGAAATCATCTTGATACTTGCGGTTGTTTTGTTGTTGTTTGGTGGTAAGAAAATTCCTGAATTGATGAAGGGATTGGGTAAAGGAATCCGCGAATTCAAAGACGCGAGTAAAGGTGAAGAGGCCTCTTCTGCAACTCCAACTGCAACGGAAGAAAAAAAATAGTCTAATTTTTTCGAATGTATAAAACGTTTTCGGAGGTTAAACAAGCACTCTCCGCAGGGAGAACTGTTGTTGAGATCGTCAGTGATTACTTGTCGGCTATTGAAGCCAATAAGGAATTGAATGCCTTTTTAGAAGTCTTCGAAACAACGGTCCTGCATCAAGCTGAAGCGGTTGATGCTAAGCTGAAAGCAGGTACGGCAGGAAAATTGGCCGGTGTAGTAATTGGGTTGAAAGACAACATTTGCTACAAAGGTCATCGTGTTTCCGCCTCATCAAAAATTCTTGAAAATTTCGAATCCATTTATTCGGCGACTATTGTAGAACGATTGCTGGCGGAAGACGCTGTGATTATCGGTCGCTTGAATTGTGATGAATTTGCCATGGGTAGTTCGAATGAAAATTCGGCTTACGGACCGGTGAAAAACAATTTACGCCTTTCGCACGTTCCGGGTGGCTCATCAGGTGGTTCGGCAGTAGCTGTTTCAGCAGGATTGTGCTCCGTAGCTTTGGGTTCAGACACAGGAGGTTCCATTCGTCAACCGGCATCATTTACCGGAACTGTCGGATTAAAACCTACTTACGGTCGTATCAGTCGTTACGGTTTGATTGCGTATGCTTCATCGTTCGACCAAATCGGTCCGTTGACGAATAACATCGAAGACAGCGCGTTGTTGTTGGAAATCATGGCGGGTAAAGACCCGATGGATAGCACGTCAACTTCTCGACCGGTAGAAAACTACACTGCTTTTTCAACACCTTCGAAACAACGCATAGCGTATTTAAAGGAAGCGTTGGAAAACGAAAACGTAGATGCCGAGGTGCGCGAGCTTTTGGAAACGATTATTGCACAATTGCGCGCTGAAGGTCATACGGTAGAACCGGTGAGTTTTCCGTATTTGGATTATTTGGTTCCAACCTACTACGTATTGACAACGGCAGAAGCATCATCAAATCTTTCGCGTTTCGACGGTGTTCATTACGGTCATCGAAGTTCACAGGCGCAAGGTGTAGAAGAAACATACGTGCTTTCACGCACCGAAGGTTTCGGGCCGGAAGTAAAGCGCCGTATTATGGCCGGCACATTTGTGCTTTCACACGGATATTACGATGCATATTACACGAAAGGCATGAAAGTGCGCCGTGTATTGCAAGACAAAACCAAGGCTATTTTTGCCGAATACGATTTGTTATTATTGCCAACTACGCCTACAACGGCATTTGAAAGCGGAGCGGTAAACGACCCGATTCAGATGTACTTACAAGATATTTTTACGGTTCATGCCAATCTTACAGGCAATCCGGCTATTTCTATTCCACTGGGTCACCACAGCAACGGTTTACCTTTTGGTATTCAGCTTATGGCCGACGCGTTTAAGGAACACGAACTTTTAAACTTCGCGCAGCACTTGGTTGCCACAACCCCATAAAGCTTATGCAGGTAAACAAACAGCTCCACCTCATCATCGCCTTCCTATCGACATTCCTTTCAACGGCCGCAGTGGCACAAGGATATCCTCCGGTAAAAGACACGTTGAGCGGAGCTGCTTTTAGCCGCATGGTCGAACAAAGTCTTTCCTCTTATTACGCAGAATTGGCATCAAACGGATCAACCGATTCGATTGTAGACGCTTTGGCATATGAAGCCGGAGCAATTCCTGTGTTTACGGATGATGAATACTGCAAGCGTTTGGCAAAAATGAACGAAGTTTCCAATTTCGGGTTCGATTGCAACAACGTTTCGCTCACAACCATCAAGTTTTTTGCTGAAAACCGCCGCAATTTTGCCAAAGTGGTGCTGGGTCGTTCAAAGTTGTACTTTGATTTGTACGAAGAAAAACTGGCTGAATACGATCTTCCATTGGAATTGAAATACCTATCGGTAATTGAAAGTGGTTTACGTCCGCAAGTAAAATCGCGTGCCGGAGCCTTGGGCTTGTGGCAATTCATGTACGCTACCGGAAAACAGTACGGATTATCGGAAAATTCATACATCGATGAGCGCATGGATCCCTTGAAAGCGACTGATGCAGCTTGCCGTTACCTGAAAAAACTCTACAGTATTTACGATGACTGGAACTTGGCGCTTGCGGCTTACAATGCCGGTCCGGGGAATGTCAATAAAGCAATTAAACGTTCGGGCGGAAAACGCACTTATTGGGAAATCAGACCGTTTTTACCTTCCGAAACGCAGGGTTATGTGCCGAATTTCATCGCTGCGACTTACTTATTGACGTATCATGCCGAGCACAATATTGTTCCGGCAGAGTCGAAAATTCACTATTACCAGCTCGACACCATGTGTTTGAACAGCGGAATCCACATGCAAACCATCGATAAATTGGTGGGCTGGACGCCGGAAGACATTCAATCATTGAATCCCGTTTACAAAACAACTTACATTCCACCGACCTATCCGCAGCAATGCATTACCGGTCCGTTGGAAAAAATCGGTTTGCTGGTAAGTTTGGAAGATTCATTGTATTTCACCGAGCGTCGTTTGTATGGTGCCGGAAATACGGTTCCGAAAGTTACCCCTCCGGTTAACAACGGAAACAATTCCGACCAACTTGTGATTTCGAACCCCAATCCTGTAAAGGAAATTCCGAAAACACAGGTCGTTACTACCATCAATTATACCTATCACCGTGTAAAAACAGGCGAAAGTTTGGGGAAAATTGCTTCGCAATACAATGCTTCCATTCAGGAAATCATGGATTGGAATCAGTTAACGAGTACGCGCATCAATGTGGGACAAATGCTGAAAATTCAGACCAAAGTTACCACTACAATTGAAAATCCGGAGTATCTGCAACAGCAACAAGACGCCTTGAAAGTGAACGAATCGGATACCATTCCAAAGGTTCAAACACCGGTAAATACGCCTCCAAAACCGCAACCAAAGCCGGAAGTTCGTAAAAAGTTCTATTCTGTGCGTTCAGGCGATACGTTTTCTGCGATTGCGAGCCGCCATGGTTTAACGGTAACGCAGTTGAAAAAGCTGAACCCGGGCGTGAATGCCAGCAGGATTTCGGTTGGTCAGAAGATTCGGATTAAGTAAATGAGTTTGACAGTTTTGTGAGTTAGACAGTTTAATACGTTCATTAACAAACTCAAAGAACTTATTAACTGAAAAACGTAATAAAATCAGTGATTCTTTGTATTTCAACGTAAAATGTTATCACTTTCTGACATTCTATCAAACGCTGTTAATCATCTTGAAAGTCAAATTAATGAATAGGATTTACTATTCTTGTATTTAGCATGAATCTCACAATAGCAGGATATTCCACAGCATTATTTTCTACATGGTACTTTCTCGAGGAGCTTGGTTTACTGTTCGATTGTGGAGATGGCCTGACCTCAACTATTCTACAAAAAAGTCGTAAAATCGAACATGTATTTATTTCACATGCCGACAGGGATCATTTAACAGGATTATTTCAGTTTTTACAACTCAATGCACGACCGGGATTTCCGATCATTCATTACCCGAAAGATTGCGGTTCTTTTCCGGCAATAAACGATTTTACGTCAAAATTCGATAAACACACAGGGCATGCTCAATGGATTCCAATAATTGACAGAACCATTACATGGATCAGAAAAGACGTTTATGTTGAAGCCATCAGAAACAATCATGTACCTTGTGATATAGGTATTAACAAAAGTCTTGGTTTCAAAGTTATTCAGGTAAAATGGAAACTAAAACCAGAGTTTGTAACATTAAGTGGACTAGAAATCAAAACCGCAATCGAGCAACTGGGAAAAGAAGCCACGCACTCGGAGATGAAAACAACCTTATTCGCCTATAGCGGAGATACACCTTGCGAAAATTTCGAGAATTGGGACAATTCCAACATCCTGATTCATGAAGCAACGTTTTTAGGAACACCGGAAGATGAAAAAATTCAAACACACGGAAACAAGCACAGCTACCTGGAAGAAGTCATCAAATCCGCGTCGGAAATTAAGCTTGGGAGTTTGATTTTAGGACATTTTTCTTCTCGTTATTCTGATGAGCAAATTGATAGCAGCATTATTGCTTGCTGCGAGAAATACGGGCTAAACATTCCTGTATACAGAATCTTCCCTGGACAGGTTCTGAAGAATATCTTGAATACACATCCTGTATACTTGAAGTGATTAATGGTTTTTAGTCCTAAGTACAACGTTTATTACTGTATTTACAACCATCTTTAGCCCTTTCATTGTATTTTAGCGGCTTTCGTTGTTTTCAGTTTGATGAGTTTGTGAGTTGGGTAGTTTTATAAGTTATCCAAAACTCAAAAAACTTAGAAACTGAATAACTCAAAAACTCACACAATCCATGAACAAACTGGCAGTAGTCGTCATAACTCTCAACGAAGAACGCAACATCGGTCGGTGTTTGGCTTCGGTGCAGTCTATTGCCGATGAAATCATTGTATTGGATGCTTTTTCGACCGACAAAACCGCAGAAATTTGCGCTAGCTACAACGCCCAATTCGTGCAACGCGCTTGGGAAGGTTACGCCGCTACAAAGAATTACCTCAATTCATTGGTTACCTGCGATTACATTCTTTCGCTGGATGCTGATGAAGCTTTAAGTCCGGAATTGATTACTGAAATACAACAAGCAAAGGCGGTGGGTTTTAAAGGAAGTTACAACGTGAACCGATTGACCAATTATTGCGGGAAGTGGATTTACCACAGCGGTTGGTTTCCGGATATCAAACCGCGCTTGTTTCCCAAAGAAGGATCTTATTGGTCGGGAGAATATGTACACGAAGTATTGATTACGCCCGAACCGGCGCACCATACTTTCAAAGCGGTAGTGGAACATTATTCCTACTACTCGTATATAGATCATCGCGCGCGCGCCGACAAATATTCGTTGCTGACTGCCAAAAAATTCTTCATGGCCGGCAAAAAAGTGGGTTTCTTAAAACCTTATATTAGCGCTATCGGCCGATTCATAGCCATGTATCTGCTCAAAAAAGGCTTTTTAGACGGGTGGATGGGGTTCAAAATTGCGCAAATCAGCGCTCAATCCAACGTTGTGAAATACAAAGAACTGATTCGATTACACCGTGAAAACACCCATTGATTGCACCGAAAAACGCATTGTTATCAGCAGAACCGATAGCATAGGCGATGTGATGCTGACCTTACCAACTGTGGCGTGGCTCAAGGAAACCTATCCAAGCTGCCACATTACCTTTTTATGCCGCAATTATACCAAAGCGATTGTTGCGCGTTACCAAGGCGTAGATGAAGTCCTCACGCTGGAAGCTTTGGAAGCATTACCGTCGCAATCGCGTGTTCAGTTTATTCAAGACCAACAGTTTGATATCATTGTTCACGTTTTTCCACGCAAAGAATTGGCACAATTGTTCAAAAAGGCAGCAGTTCAGGTGCGAATTGGTACTTCACACCGTGGATTTCACTTATTGACCTGCAACATTCGCCCAAGTTTTTCGCGCAAACGTTCTTCTGAACACGAAGCGCAACTCAACTTTGAATTGTTGCGTCCGCTTGGAATAGAAAAACTGCCGACTTTTGACCAATTAAACACCTGGACGAAGCTTTTCCATGTTCAGAATGTGGAACTGCCCGAAACGATAGAACAAGCACTACAACAATCGACCAAAACAGCCGTGTTGCACCCAAAATCGCAGGGAAGCGCCCGTGAATGGCCGATGGAAAAGTACATTGATCTCGCCAATAGATTAGTTGCCGACGACACAACTGTCTTTTTTACGGGAACCGAACAAGAAGGCGCTAAGTTCCGCGAAACATTGCCTGAAAACACACGAATCATTGATACAACCGGTAAACTTACGATTGAGCAATTGTTGGTATTATTGAGTCGAATAGATCTGTTGGTTGCCTGCAGCACAGGTCCTTTGCACATTGCAGGATTTTTGGGGAAACGCGCTATCGGATTGTTTTCGCCCCGCATTCCGATTCATCCCGGCAGGTGGCGTGCATTGGGTGAACGAGCCATTGCTTTGGTATTTGATCCGGAGTGCCCGACTTGCAAAGCCAAAAAGCCTTGTACTTGCATCGAACAAATTACCGTTGAAAACGTCATAGAGAACCGGTGAAACAAGCCATTGACCATACCATCCGCTTTCTGCTTTTTTCCAATTGTTGGGTTGCGTTGAGTGTGGGAATGTTGGTAACTGGCGTAACACATTATCACGATATTCATTCTTCCTTTTACTGGGGACTTTTTGCATTCTCAGGAACATTTGTCACCTACAATTTTCACCGTTTGGTGCGCAATAAAACATTTGAAAATGCGCAGATTTCAACTGAACGTACTCGTTGGTTAGATGAACATCGCACCTTCATTGTCATTGCTGTTGGTGTTCTCGGCATTTTAGCTACATCGCTCTTTTTTCTGTTTCCCATAAAGTATTCAACACTTTGGGTACTACTTATTGCAGGATTCATTGTACTGGGATACGCATTACGAATTCCGCTAATAGGAAAATCATTGCGTGAAATAAGTGCGTTAAAAAATAGTTGGATTACTAGTGTTTGGATATTGATGCTGTATTTTCCGTTACTTCAATATAACATCGACATTCGTTATGCAGATTTGGTCATCATCGGACTATTCACCTTTATTCAGATCATTCCATTTGATATTCGGGATTTAAGCTACGATTCACCCGGTATGAAAACGGTTCCACAACTTTTTGGAACTCGGGGTTCGCGGATTATCGCAACAGTCGTGATAATCTTACTCTTTGCTGCACTGGTGTATTTACATTCGGTACATTACATGCAATTCGTCATTCTACTATTTGCATTATGGGGCTTGTGGTGGAAACAAACACCGGAACGTTTGCTTTTGTTAGAATTGATATGGGATGGAACACTGATACTAATTGGGCTCTACTATTATTTTCTTGGAACCCAACTCATCATCGCTTTCCATTCCAACTTCCGTATTTAATCTCTAACTTTGCAGTCCAAAAAACAGGCTTTCTTATGGAATCAATTGCTTCTTACGACTTTACCGGAAAACGTGCGTTGGTGCGCGTGGATTTTAACGTTCCACTGAACAAAGAAACATTCGAAGTAACGGATGATACGCGCATTCGTGCGGCGTTACCAACCATTAATCACATTTTGGAAAATGGCGGAAGCGTGGTGTTGTGTTCACATTTAGGTCGACCGAAAGAAGGTCCTGAAGATCGTTTTTCATTGCGTCATATTCTTCCTGCAGTTGAGCGATTATTGGGTAAACCGGTGAAATTTGCTGCAGATTGCATCGGATCGGCTGCTTTGCACATGAGCGCTAACTTAAAACCCGGTGAAGTGTTGTTGTTGGAAAATGTACGCTTTTACAAACAAGAAACTGCCGGAACCGAATCGTTTGCCGAACAGCTTTCAAAACACGGAGATGTGTATGTGAATGATGCCTTCGGTACAGCTCATCGTGCACACGCCAGTACAACAGTTGTAGCCAATTACTTTCCAAACGATAAAATGTTCGGTTTCTTGCTAGAAGCCGAAATAAAAAGTGTTGACCGTGTATTGAACAGCACCGAAAAACCGTTGACCGCTATTGTTGGTGGAGCGAAAGTGTCCTCAAAAATCACGATCATCGAGCGTTTATTGGACAAAGTAGACCACCTGATTGTTGGTGGTGGAATGGCCTACACGTTTGTGAAAGCAATGGGCGGGGAAGTTGGAAATTCATTGGTTGAAGATGAATTTTTAAGCATCGCCAAAGACATTATCGCCAAAGCGAAAGCAAAGGGTGTTGATTTATACATACCAACAGATACCATTGTTGCAGATAAATTTGATAACAACGCCAGCACACAGTTGGTTGCAATCGGTTCCATTCCGAGCGGCTGGATGGGCTTGGATGTTGGTCCGGAAACCATTAAAGCATGTGCTGAAATCATTGAATCATCGAAGTTGATCTTGTGGAATGGTCCGATGGGTGTGTTTGAAATGAGCAATTTCCAAACAGGAACAGTAGAAATCGCGAATGCAATTGTTCGCGCAACGGCAAAAGGCGCTTTCTCGCTGATCGGTGGTGGTGATTCGGTAGCTGCGATCAATCAATTCGGATTGGCAGATCAAGTAAGTTATGTTTCTACCGGTGGTGGTGCCATGCTGGAATATTTGGAAGGAATTGAATTGCCGGGGATTAAGGCGATCAGGTCTTAACTTTAAGCGAAAACACACATAAACTGTTGTTTTTCAATTGTTTAAATTCAGTAATCCCTCAATATTACTGAAATTTTCAAACTTGTTTATCAGTTATAAAATTGCGCTTTTGAATCCCGTCAATCCAAGGGTTAACTCAACGGCCCAATCTTTGTAATGACGAAATAGAATACCCCAAATGTAGTAGTGCTACAAAGCAGCATTCCACTATATTTGATAACATAACATACAACTATGAAAACACTTGCCATTTCTCTTATTTTGTCACTCTTTTCGGGGTTTTCCATTGCACAAGATGATGATTTTACAGCTCCACGTTTTGTAAAACAACCCATTGAAAATAGCGGTTGCTATGCGTATTTTCCTGATGATGTGGAAATGGAGTTTGACGTGAGTTATTCACCTGACAGCTCGAAAGTATATACAGGCGATTTTCTGTCGGGCGATTTTCATTACTCCATCATTTTGGTAAAGTTGAAGGATCTTGTAATGGCAGATGCGGTAGAGAAAGAAGAAATGCTGGTTTCTTATTTAGATTACCTGCAAGAGTCTTTTAGCATTGTGGGTGCTGCAGGTTACGGAAAGGGCCACACCATGGAAAGTAATCCGGCAGCTGTTGGAATGATCGATTATTGGGAAGACGATGAAGGTGATCAATGGTCGGTAAAAGCCTGGGCCGATGGTTCTACATTGGCAGTTATGTTTATTTATGGAGCAACGGAATACCCAAGTTACAGTGCAGGACAGCTTTTTCTAAATGGATTTCGATTCAATTAACTGACAATCAATTAGATTGCAATATTACTCAGCTGTTTTTTGAAAATTCAAGAATAAAATTACTTATCCAACACCTTCGGAATGCGGAAATAATCCGAATCTTTTTTCGGAGCATTTTTCAACGCTTCAGCCTGAGTCACCGTTTCTTCAGCAACATCTTCGCGCAGCACATTTACCTCATCGCTCATAAATACAAGCGGCTCCACGTTATCGGTAGGCAATTCGGAGAGTTTTCCCATAAAGCCGATGATATTCTCCAAATCTTGTTGAATAGCCGCTTTAGCAGGTCCTTCAAAACGCAAACGCGCCAAATGAGCAATATGATCTATGGTTTCCTCCGTAATTTTCATGCAACAAATTTAAGCATTTGTTTGGAGTTTAATCACAGACTCTATGAATAGAATAACCTGTTTTGATTCAAGCAATTAACAACCTGTAGGAATATTCCTTTCTAAATAAGGACTCTACTACGTATGAAACAATCTGCAATATTTCCATTGTTTGCAATGAACGGTAAACGATAATTTGTATCTTAACTCAGAATTTTAACCAAAACTATTCATTGAACGAGAGACGTCTTGTCTTGAATCGTGCCGGTTTTTAATTTGAATAAATAACTCACTAAAACACACGATTATGTCATTACCACTAACACTTCCGGCGTACATGCTCAACGCCACTTCTTCTGTACAAGTTACCATTTCACCTGATTATTACACTGCGAGGGTGGACTTTTACGATGGTCCAACAAAGGTTTATTCGCTTACCTTGATTCAAGCAGCGCCCCTGCAATCACTTCCTGACAATCTGATGGTTGGAAGTTTTGAAATACATTCAGGCACACTTCAACTTCAACTTCCCAGTCCGATTCAAACCGGAACTGTTACACTCAACTGCACGTACACCGATCTGAATGTAACAACTCCACAGGTACTCAATGCCGTTATTGCTTCTTGGAATTTGAATCAGTAACCCTTCTTTTTAATACCACAATTCACTTTAAAACCCGATAACAATGAAACTCAAACAAAAACTCGAGCAATTGGGCAAACAACCCGATCTTATTCTCATCATCACAGATGAACAGCGCGCCACTCAGCATTTTCCGCCCGGATGGGAAGAAGAAAACCTTCCAACGCTCACCTTTTTAAAACAGAATGGCTTTAGTTTTGACAGAGCTTTTTGCAACACCTGCATGTGTTCGCCCAGCCGAACCACTTTATTTACAGGAGTTTATCCAGCCAAACATGGAGTAACACAAACCCTTACCGAGGGCGGACCGCTTTCACCCGGAGAACCGACTTTGAGCACCTCGCTTCCAAACATCATGAATGTACTTTGGGGTGAAGGATACGATGTTCAATATCGCGGTAAATGGCACATGAGCAAAGGTGTGGCACCCAATGGAGCAACAACAAATTACGATGATCTCACTGCGGCTGATATTTCTCTATTCGGAGCAATGGGATGGATGGCACCGGATGCGGGAGAAGATGTCAATCCGCTTAATTTCGGAGGAGGATTTGCCAATCACGATGCCAAGTATACCGCCCAGGCAATTGCCTACCTGAAAGAAGTAAAAGCCAAACGAGCTACCGGAAATCATCAACCCTATTGCCTCATTTTATCATTGGTAAATCCGCATGATGTGTTGGCTTATCCTAAAACCGCAGGGACTTCGGGCTATCAGTCATCTTCTTGGTCCGGAAGAGAAATCAAACTTCCTGACACGTTCGGTGAAGAATTGCTTCGCAATAAAAAACCAATGGCGCAGGAACAAATTCTGATTGGAATGGCGGCTTCTCTAGGTCCGTTAACAACATTGGACCAAAACTTGGATTACATCAATTTCTATGGTTATTTGTTAAGTCATGTCGACAAAGAAATCGGTTACTTCATAGACGAACTGTACCGCGAAGGTGAGGATGGAAAAAAACTGGCCGATTCGGCAATAGTTGCTATGACTTCAGACCACGGAGAAATGGGTCTGGCGCATGGCGGGTTGCGTCAAAAAACATTCGTTGCCTATGAAGAAGCACTGCGTGTTCCGTTGGTAATTTCCAACCCTTTGGTTTTTAAGGATCATACTCAAAAACAGTCGATGGCTTTAGCAACATTGGTTGATATCATGCCCACATTCATTGAATTGGCGAATGTTTCCAATCCTCCAACAGGACTGGCGGGTACGAGCTTGTTACCGATCATTGAAGACGGAACTCCGATTCAGGATAGCATTTTGTTTACATTCGACGACACAAAAGCCGGATCGAACAGCCAGTTATCTGCCGTGAAAGCCGCCAATCGCATCCGCTGCATCAGAACCGAAAAATGGAAATTCAACATCTATTTTGATGCTCTCGGTACTTATTACAATCAATACGAATTATACAATTTGGAAGATGATCCTTCCGAATACACGAATCTGGCTTATAATCCGGAACACAAGGAGATCAGAGATGAATTGGAAAGACAGCTCCACAAGCTTGAGATTGCTAAGCTGCGGGTAAATACGCCTTCTGATATCTCGTGATTAAATTGGCCAACTTAAGAGAAAAGGAGCTGCTTTCGGGCAGCTCTTTTTTTGGCAGAAAAATTGGGCTATAACTATTTTCTTTTCATCAACCCTCTTTCAACAAGTGGTTCAGAAACAATACGAAACGTTTTTTCCAGCAACTCTCGTTCAGACAAGCGCATTACTTCCTCCTGATCAATAATCGGATGAATAATCACTCGCGAGATTCCCGGATGAGCCGGTCCCAATAAATCGCCCGGATCGGAAAACAGATGGTAATTATCAATAAATGTGATTGGAACAATAGGAATACCGGCACTTTTAGCCAATTTGAAAGCCCCTTCTTTAAACGGAATCATGGTCGGATGATCTTCATCCGGAATACCGCCTTCGGGGAAAACAACCAACGACCAACCTTCCTGAATGGCTTGCCTGGCCTGCATAAACGATTGAGCCGCTTTTCGGCGGTCACTGCGATGCACCGGAATATTCAAGCGCTTAAAATAGGTTTTCACCAAGGGATACGACAAGATCTCGCTCTTCCCTAAAAACAAAAACCGGTGATTGGGAAGCAAGGAATACATAATGAAAATATCGAAATACGACGCATGGTTGGCAATGATCATATACGGCCCGTCAGGAATTTTGGGGCTTGACAATTTTCGCACGAAAACCAACATCAGGATCCGCACCAAATGACTCCAAAACACATTCAACGGAAAACTGTATTTACGCCACGATTTGCGCGAAAGAATAATCAGAAAAAAAGGATATAGTAGCAATAACGTGGATACGAAGACCACTCCAACATACAGTTTATACAACAAACTTGGAATTCCCAACAATGCCTTCATACTCCAAAAATAAGATTTTCATTGACTTTTGTGCAAAATGATTTTTTCGACAAGTCCTCCTATCCCAAAAAAATGTAGTTTTTCAAATTGGTACGATTTAAAACTCATACTATAAACTAATTAAATCGTTCAAACAACTAAAATGACACGCTCTTTAAAAAATCAAGTTATGAAAAACAGCTGTTTGCTCCTCACCTTTCTCGTTGTCGCATTCTGCTCAATTGCTCAATTGCCACAGCGAAAAGCCGGTATGGGCATGCGTAGTGAAATCGGTAACGGAGGAATCATCATTGATTCAATTGTGCCGGGAACAACCTTTGCGATAGCCAAACTCAAAAAAGGAGACGTGGTAATGATGATCAACGATCAACCGACTGCTACATTAGATGATTATAGTGTTATCGTTTCGTCTTTGAGGGCTGGAAGTTCCGTGAAAATCAATTACCTGCGAAAAGGCAAAGAAAAAAACACTGTCGTAAAAGCCATTGCCAAGCCTTTTGAAACTTCAACCATTGCCGATATTACATACGATTGGGTGAAATTCCGAAACGGTTATTTGCGAACCATAACCCGAAAACCAAAAGGAAAAGACCATGTTCCTTGCATTTTGCTCATTCCCGGTTACGGTTGCGGAAGCATAGAAAACTACAGTAATAGTTACAACGGAAAGCTCATGAACGAATGGCTGAAAAACGGATATGCCGTAGTTACCATCGAGAAAAGCGGCATGGGTGATAGCGAAGGTTGCGAACCATGCGGAGAAGTTGACCTTAAAACCGATATCGAAAGTTTTGACGCCGGTTATCGTTTTATGGAAGAACTTTCGTTTGTGGACACATCGCAGCTGTATATCTGGGGACACAGTTTGGGCGGAAGTATCGCTCCGGAAGTTGCCAAAAATCATCACCCAAAAGGAATCATGGTGTTTGGCTGTGTGTTTCGACCGTGGAGTGAATTTTTGCTCGAAATGCACCGCGTTCAAAAACCTTTGTTGGAAAACTTGACGCTAAAGCAAACAGAAGACTTTGTTCGGCAAATTCAAAAAATCTATTACGAACTGTTTGTCTTGAAAAAAACACCGGAACAACTCAACGAAATTCCTGAATACAAAGCCTTGGTAGAAAGCGAATTGGGCTACAAACCCGGTAGCAATGATATGTGGGGTCGTCACTGGCGTTTTTGGCAGCAACTTGATTCCATCAATTTGGCAGATAGCTGGGGCAAAGTCAATTGTCAGGTCTTGATTTTACATGGCGGTGCCGATTACGAACAATGCAGCTTGGTTGAACCAATGTTAATTGAAAAAACGGTGAATGAAGCCCATCCCAATTCTGCTACATGGATTACCATTCCCGATCTGGATCATTTCATGATGAAAAGCCCCGATTGGAAACAAGCCGTTATCAATTTCAAAGAACAGCAATATACCAAGGGAAATTTCCATTCAGGTATTGCTGATGAAACAGTTAAATGGCTGAAAACCAATTAATAAAACAAAAACACCATGAAAAAAATCAGTTTATTCATCGCACTTTTTTGGGGAAGTAACCTCATGGCACAAACGGCAGCCGATTCAAGCGGAATCAGAACCGCAGCAACAGATTATGTAGAAGGCTTTTTTACGGCAGATACCTCACGGATGAAAAACGGTTTATCCGATGAGTTGGTGAAACGCATCATCGACAACCGCAGCGGCAAAAGCGTTATCGCTACCATCGGCAGAAAAGAATTGATCGGTTACGTAAATCCGAAGTACAAAATGCCCGACCCCAATCCGGCTGAGCCATTCAAGGCAACCGTAACCATTTACGACATCAAAAACGGGATTGCACTGGCAAAAGTGACTTCCAACAAAATGCCCGAGTTTTTCGATTATGTTCAGGTCGGAAAACTAAACGGTGAATGGAAAATCATCAACGTGCTTTGGGCCTTTAGTTAAACTTTTCACCACAATAGGCACAAAGAAAAAGGATGAATTTGATGTGTTAGTAGAACACAAAGGAGATTTAGACAGAACGCCTTTGTGGACTTAACATATATAGTTCTTCAAAAATACTTTGTGCCTTTGTGGTGAATGTATTGAAAATTGTACTTTCGCCAAAAAAGAATTCATGGCACGCATACTCACAGGTATTCAAAGTACGGGAACTCCGCATTTGGGAAATTTACTCGGGGCGATTTTACCTGCTATCGAATTGGCTAAAAACAGCAACAACGATTCGTTTCTGTTTATAGCCGATATGCATTCGTTGACACAAATCAAAGATGGCAACGTTTTACGTCAAAACACCTATTCAACTGCTGCGGTGTGGCTTGCTTGCGGACTTGACACAAAAAAAACGGTGTTTTACCGTCAAAGCGACATTCCGGAAGTAACCGAATTGATGTGGTACCTGTTATGCTTTTTTCCCGTGCCGCGATTGGAGCTGGCTCACGGATACAAAGACAAAAAAGATCGTTTGAGCGACGTGAATGGTGGGTTGTTTACTTACCCGATCTTGATGGCTGCGGATATTTTGATGTATGATGCCAATTACGTTCCGGTTGGAAAAGACCAATTGCAGCACATTGAAATGACTCGCGATGTAGCTGAACGTTTTCATCATTTAAACGGTGAAACCTTTGTTCTTCCTGAAGCGACGATTAATGAAGACACAATGCTTGTTCCCGGAGTTGACGGCGAAAAAATGAGCAAATCGCGCAACAACTTCATCAATATCTTTCTACCTGAAAAAGAATTAAAAAAACAGGTAATGGCCATTGTCACCGATAGCAAAGGTCTAGAAGATGTGAAAAATCCGGATGAATGCAACATTTTTGCCATCTATAAACTGTTGGCAGATAACGACGCCATTCAAATCATGCGCAACAACTATACAGCAGGTGGTTACGGTTACGGTCATGCAAAATTGGCGTTGTTCGAACTCATTTTAACCAAATTCGAACACGAGCGTTCACACTACAATCATTTGATGAATAACCCGGGTGAAATAGATGCAGCCTTGCAAATCGGGGCAGAAAAAGCGCGATTGGTTGCAAAAGATGTTTTAAAACGTGTTCGAGAAAAAGTTGGATACTAAAAAATTTTCAACAACTATTTACCGTTAAATAGAAAATATGTATATTTGAATCAACTTATGTTACACCAACATAAACTACTCTTATTAAACCAACAATGTTAAAGCTCCTCCTCCAAGGAGCTTTTTCACTTCTTATAAAACGTTATAGGTGTTATCGTACCAATGATTTATTATATTTGTTCCGCGACAAGAAAACTCTTCTCCTTATGTTAAAACACATCATTATCTGTGCTACTGCTTTGGTCACGATCGCCTCGTGCTCCGATTCGGGTACTGATCTCTCCGATTTAAAGGCGGTTGGCGGCAAGCGCTATGGTGGTGAATTTCGATTCATGTCACCGGAAAAGGTGTCGGGATTGTTGCCGATTCAAGCCGTAGATATTTATACCCAACGCATTACTTCTCAGTTGTTTGATCAGTTATTGCGACTCGATCCTACCGGTAAAAACGTTGTTCCATCATTGGCGGAAAGTTATACCGTTTCAAACGATGCAACCACATTTACGTTCAAAATCAGAAAAGGCGTTTTCTTTCACGATGATGATTGTTTTGGCGGCGAAGGACGTGAATTAACGGCAGAAGACATTAAATTCACGCTGGATATGGCTTGCAGCGGTCTTTCTGAAAATGAAGTAAGCTGGTTGCTGGTTGATCGTATCAAAGGCGGACGTGATTTTTACAATGCCACCAAAAAATCGTTCAAAGAAGGTGGTGTTTCCGGAATTAAAGTAACCAATAAAAATACATTGGTAATTACATTATCCGAACCATTTGCAAGTTTCGATAAAGTATTGACTTATGGCGGTTTCGGTGTTTTTCCGAAAGAAGCTTATGATGAATACGGAAAAGACCTGAAAAATCATCCCGTTGGTTCAGGTCCGTTTAAACTCAAAGAAATGACGGCTTCCAAAATTGAATTGGAACGCAACCCTCGCTATTGGAGAAAAGACGAATTTGGCAATCAACTACCGTTTTTGGCAGCAATTACCATGACTTACGCTACCGACAAACGCAGTGAATTAATGGCTTTCCGTAATCAGAAAATTGATTTGGTACTTGAAATTCCCGCAGATGACGTAGAAAACGTTTTGGGTTCCTTACAAGAAGCTCAGGCAGGTAAAACGGTAAAACACAAGGTAGATTCCAAACAATCGCTTTCGGTATCGTTCTTCGGGCTTTCACATACCAATCCTACTTTTCAGGACAAACGCGTGCGTCAGGCGCTAAACATGGCCGTAGATCGTGAGATGATCGTAAATATGACTTTGAAAGGCGAAGGTTATCCGCTGCTCAATGGTATTATTCCAAGTAGCGATTTCTACCCGTCTAATCAAGTAAAAGGCTTTCAATTTAACGTAGCGAAAGCGCAAAGTTTGCTAGCCGAAGCAGGATATCCACGAGGTGCTAATTTTCCGGAATTGACCATTTATGTAAACGGTAAAAAGGATTCTGACAGACACCGCCTTGCGAAAGGTTTTGCCGATCAAATGAAAACAAACCTCAATATTAATCTGAAGATAAAATTGTGCAACATCGACGAACGCAACAAAGCCGTAAGTAGTGGAAAAGCTGCTATTTGGGTAAGCGGTTGGATTGCAGATTATCCGGATGCGGAAAGCTTCTTGAGCTTGTTTTACGGCGGAAACATCAAAGCAAATTCAAAGTTTGTGAATCCGTTTAAATACAAAAGCGAAGCCTTTGACAAATTGTACAGTCAGGCCGCCAGTGAATCAAACGAACAAAAACGCCAGAAACTACTTGTAGCTTGCGACCAAATGGTGATTGACGACGCAGTAGTAATTCCGATGATTACAGATGATTTTATTACGATGATCAACTCTCGTATTCGCGATTTTGAAACCAATTCGTTGGAAGTCTTAGATTTTTCTTCTATTTTTATAAAGGAACCAAAGTAGGTTCAAAAACAGATGTTAAACTTTTAATTGGCTCTCAGCTTGCTGCTGTGTTTTGTGGGGTCGCTATTAATCGCTACCCCACTTGTATTAAATCCAGCCAGAAATCATCACAAAACCACAACATTCCCATAACACCATCCGGCAAACCAACGCTTATTTTTGAACACAGCAATTGAGTTTTCTTTACCCGATGGCACAATGGTTCAGCCCATTGTGCCCGTGCGGGTAATTTGTTGCGTCTCGGATAGATAAAATGCTTAAAACTGAACAGAATAAAGTGCATTTTTGTAGAATGGACTACATTAATAATCGCGAATTAAGTTGGTTGTCGTTTAACGAACGTGTGCTACAGGAGGCATTGGATGAAAATGTTCCATTGGTAGAACGCATGCGTTTCTTGGGCATCTACTCCAACAACATGGATGAGTTTTACCGAGTCCGTGTAGCCAACATCAAGCGTTTGATTTCATTGCAAAACAAAAAAGTTGATGGATTCAAGGGAACCCCACAAGATCTCTACGATGAAATTAGAACCGTTGTTATCAAACAGCAACGCTTGTTCGAAAATGCTTACGAGCAAATCATCAAACTGTTTGAAAAAGACTCGATCCATCACCTCGATGAAAATTCAGTCGACGAAGAACAGCGCAAAGAACTCACCGAATACTTTCGCAAAGAGATTCTACATGATGTAGTGCCGATCATTTTAGATCGAAAAAACGCTTTTCCACGGTTGCGCGACAAAGCCATTTACCTTGCCATTCGCATGCAATGGGATCAAAAACGAAAAGTGCGTTACGCTTTGTTGGAGATTCCGTCTTCAATTCCCCGCTTTTACTCGTTAAAAAAAGGAGCCAAAAAAGGAATCATCTTATTGGATGATATCGTTCGACTTAATCTGGATGAATTGTTTCCGATTTTCACCTTTGATACCATTGAAGCATTTACATTTAAGTTCACACGCGATGCCGAACTGAACCTCGATGACGATGTATCGATGTCATTCATTGAAAAGATGGAAAAGAGCATCAAACAGCGTAAAAAGGGCGAACCGGTGCGTATGGTGTACGATCACCGCATGCCGGAAGATTTACTAGAACTTCTTTTGCGCAATCTCAACCTGAAAAGTGGTATAAATTCCATCGCAGGAGGAAAATACCACAACTTCAAGGACTTTATGCGATTCCCGGATTTTGGGAAGTCCGAATTCCTTTTTCCGAAACAAACAGCCTGCACGCATCCTGATCTTGAGGGACATCGAAGCATCATCAAGCAAATCATTCGCAAAGATATTTTACTTCATTTCCCTTATCAAAAGTTTGATTATGTGGTGGATTTGCTGCGCGAAGCTGCCATCGACCCGAAAGTAGAATCCATTAAAATCAATGTTTATCGCGTGGCCAGCCGTTCGCAGGTCATGAACGCATTGATCAATGCAGTAAGTAACGGCAAGGAAGTAACGGTTGTATTGGAATTACAAGCCCGCTTTGATGAAGAAAACAACCTGTATTGGGCCGACCGCTTGAAAGATTATGGTGCCAAAGTTTTGTATGGATACGAAGGATTAAAAATCCATTCCAAATTGCTGCAAATTCGTCGTGTTTCCGAGAAAAAGGAACAATTGATTACGTATGTAGGCACAGGAAATTTCAACGAACGATCTGCTGAAATCTACACCGACTTGGGTCTTTTGACCGTTGACAGACGCATTGCCCTAGAAGTACAACATGTATTTCAAATGATGGAACAATCGTTGCACCACCATACGTTTCGTTATTTATCGGTTTCTCCGGTTAACTCACGTCGCAAACTGCTCGGACTGATTCAAAACGAAATCAAATTCGCCCAGAAAGGATTGCCTGCTAAAATTCAGCTGAAAAACAATAATCTGGTCGATAATAAACTGATTGAGAAATTGTACGAGGCTTCCAACGCTGGTGTAAAAATAGAATTGATTATTAGAGGTGTCTGCTGCCTGGTTCCGAAAGTGAAAGGAAAAAGCATGAACATCGAAGCTATCAGTATTGTGGATCGTTATCTGGAACATGCGCGGATGATGATTTTTGCCAATGGTGGTGAGCCGTTGTATTACATCAGTTCAGCCGATTGGATGGAACGAAACCTGGATAAACGAATCGAAGTGGGAACACCGATTTTTGATACCGATTTACAGCAGGAACTGGCTGCCATTTTCCAAATGCAATGGAATGATTCTGTGAAGGCGCGCATTCTTGATAAAACGCAGCGAAACAACTACAAACAGGTCTCAGGGCCTCCGTTTCAGTCGCAGCAAGAGCTGTGGAAGTATTACACGGCAAAAAGCAAGGAAGATTAGCGGCAATCGTTTTCTTTATACAAAAAGTAAGATAGCTAGTCGTCTCTTCGGCGAGATTCAGCCATTTCACGGGTAATCAGCGGTAAAAAGATTTCCACTTGCACTCCACCCGAGTTACGCTCGCGAATAAGGTAGCTGGCGCTTGTTTTGTTCATCTTATTGAGCAAGTAGAATCGATCTTTGATAATTTCAGAAGCACGCGCTGAGGAAACCGATTTTAGACCTTTTCCATTGTCATCAATGCGAATGTGAAGTTCGTTTTGTTGCTGTTTGAACGCAATGGTAATTTGCCCATCATGATCGAGGTTTTTAAATCCTTGTTCGATGGTACTTTCAATAAACGGTTGCAAAATCATAGTTGGCAAACACACATCCGATTGATTGATGTGATCGTCGATCTCAAAATTGAACGTAAATCGCTGTTTTAAACGATCGCGTTGCAATTCCATGTAATAGGTCAGGAAATCGATCTCTTTATCTAAGGTTAGAAAATCGTCGTGCGAGCTATCGAGCGTTTGTTTCATCAACTTGGTAAACGAAGCCAGTTTTTTCGCAATTGCCGCATTAGTAGGATCATCAACCGCCATTTTCTGGAGATTATTCAAAGCTTTGTAGATAAAATCAGGATTGATTCGCGCACGTTGCAGGCGTTGTTCTACTTCCAAACGTTTTTGCTTTTGTCGAATGTTTTTCTGACGGAAAATGATAAAAATATAGCACAGCAATAGGGCCGAAATCACAATTCCTACCGTGATGAGTTTTGAGCGCAGGTTTCCAATTTCGCGTTGTTTGGTCAACAATTTACGGTCTTGTTCGTATTCCGAATCGCTTTTCGCTTTTCGCACCCGATGGTACTTATCTTCCAGATCGCTGTTGTAGCTGGAAAGTTGATCGTTTTTAATTTTGAGAATACTGTCACGCATCAACGCCAAATCTTCATATACAGTGAGCGCACGCTCGTATTCTCCGTTTAGTTTCGAGCAATTGTAAAGCAGTTCCAACGCATTTTTCAGCTTGTAAGGATTGCCAACTTGCTTGGCGTAAGTCAGACTCGAATCGGCGCAGGAGTATGCTTTCTCGTACTTTTTGAGTTCCAGGTAAATATCAGCCATATCCGAATAAATACCTAAACGTTCGCTGGCATGTATTTCGGGCAAGGTAAAATAAAGGGCGCTATCGAGGTAAATGAGTGCTTTTCGGTAATTTTTTTCGTGGTATTGTTTGTCTTCCAACAAGTTATACCCACGAATAAATCCTTCAGGATACTTGATAAGACGTGCCAGTTCAATTCCGAAAGTGGCCATGTGTTCGGCAGAATCCAGTAATGCGACATCATTGGTTACCTGAAACTGGTAATAATAGCGGGCCGATAAATTGTAAAGCGATTCTACTTTGTTTTGACCGTTGGGCAATACCATTACCAGCGGATGCGCCTGTTTTAAAGCTGTTCGGGCACGGTCCTCCTGGTTGAGTTTGGATTGAGCGTTTGAAAGTGAAAGCAACACATGTGCCTCTAGGGTTTTGTTATCCTGACGTGCCAGTAATTTCGATGCTTTGTTGTAATGTTCGATTGCGCTTTCATACAAACCGTTACGCAAGAAATAATCTCCGTAACTGATCGTGTTTTCGAGGTAATTAATGCTTTTGCAATGGATGCTGTCGAGCATAAATTTTTCACGATCCAAGAGAATCTTTGCCCATTCGTAATTTCCTGAGCGGAGTGCATGGACGGCTTTCAGGTGAACGGCATACGATTTACAAACGGTGTTTTTGCTCTTTTCAAAGACTTTACTTTCCTTGAGCAGTTGTATTTCCTTGTACTCGGTAACCGCATCAAAATCGCGTCGTTTCACAAAATCCTCTACCAACTGGCAATCGCATTTCTTCTGACCGAAAGAAACAGGTGCAGTTGCAAGAAAGAACAAACCGATTAACGCAATCTTCATGGGTGTCAAAAATCCACTCAAAGTTAGGTAAAATCTACAGTAAAATGCTATTCAACTCAAAGCCACAACGTTTTTTTGAAGGATAGACGTATTAAGGTCACAAAGGTCTTCTGCCTTAATCTACTTTGTGTTCTTCTAACCCGTCTAATTGTCCATTTTCTTTGTGGCTTTGTGGTGAAAAATCTCCAAACCAAAAAGAGACACTACTTGTGGTAGTATCTCTTTCCTGACTGTTTTTACTTATGCTACGAAATCAGCCAACCTAAGCGTTAAAAATTGTATGTTAAACCAAACGTTAACGGATACACCGCTGCTGTTTTATCGGTGTCGAACAATGGAAGCACATTGTAGTTTGCAAATACTCCCCAATCGTTGTAACCCATCTTTACTGCGGCATCCAAACGGAAGGCGTTTAAGGCGTAAGATCCCTTAATTTTTTCTTTGCTTTCACGTTTATCTTCCTCAATAGTGCGTTTTACACTAGATCCGATGCGCACTCCTCCGATCACTCCGGCTGCAAAGTAAAACCCTTCATCGCCTTCACCTTGTGTACAAAACTCTATCATCAATGGTGCTGTAAGGTAAATTGCACGCAATTTGTTTTTCTTGAAGTCATTGATCGTATCGGTTGTTGCCCAGAGTGAATCGGCATCTACGTTGAGTTGGTATTGTCTTAACCCGATTTGCGTCCAGTTAAATCCAAGACCGGTAGTGATCCCAACATAGTTTTTATAGATTTTAAACTTGTGTTCCAACAGGTTGAGGTTCCAGCTGAAAGAACGTCCCGGATCGTTTTCCCACTGTGGATCACTCGGAAAACTGCTTTTCATGGCATCGTTCAACAAAATGGTTGGTCCGAATTCCAAACCTGCCCAGTGAGCTTCAATTTCAGCTTGTTCTTCTTCGTCCGGTGCGGCATCAATCGTATCGCCTTCAATGATTTCAATATCTCCACGAGAAACGATGATGAATTCTTTCTCTCCTAAATTGATACGGGTAGTATCGGGTGTTTCTTTTTCCTGTGCGATGATTGTTCCGATGAACAATAAACTGAATACGCTTGTGTAAATTGCTTTCATGTGTTCTATGTTTTTAATGTGTTTTTCTTGTTTTTCGACTGTCAATCCGTTGGTCGACTATCGTGCTGTTTGATTGTATGACCAAGTAGGTGGCATTTTGTTACAGCGACTTTGAAAAAAAGTAGAAAAAAACTTAAAATAATTTTTAAACAACTGTTTTTCAAATACATAGTAATATTGCAATATCACGCGAAAATTGCATTTCAGGACTTCGAATGTTGCCGGGCTCAAGTCAATTTGCTGTTTTATTCCCACAGATAACACGATTTTATGAGCCATTCCATTATACACCGTCAATCATTTAATCAGTCAGCGATTCCTTAACCCATTGATAACTTAGGCATCAACCAAAATTTGTAATCTTACTAAATCCATTAATCGTTTATGGAAATTGAACGTTTACAGCATCTTAGGTGTAGTAGTATACACGCTAAAACAACACTGCCATGAAAAACATCGGAATCCATGAGCCTTGCTCTGAAAACTGGAACGAAATGTCACCGAATGAAAAAGGGGCTTTTTGTCAGAAATGCGCTACGCAGGTATACGATTTCACCAATAAAACCAGCCTGGAAATCAAGCAGACATTGCGTGAACTGATCGGTCAGCCGGTTTGTGGCAGAATCACCGGTCCACAGGAAGCAGCGCTAAACGCAGAGTTTGAGTTATGGAACCAAAAATCAAAACGCCGTTTGCAAAGCACTTTAGTTTTCTCATTGATCGTTGTTTTCGGGTTGACCTTATTTAGCTGTTCACACGAACAGGATAAACAACAAATAGAACAATTGCAGGCAACGGCAATGAAAGCCATTGAAAAACAACAAGCCGGACAAACCGATTTTTCCGAAACCAACACCTCTGGTAAATCAATTACTCAGGAAATTGAAATCATTGAACCCGTAATGACTAAAATGCTTATTGAGGAAAAGCTGCTTTTACACAATGAAACTATTGAAGAAGTGGAAATAATCCGCTACACAGATTATGGCGGGAGTTATGGTGGTGCAATGGAGTACAGCGTCACGTATCGCGAATTTTTAATGGCTGAGGCTGAATTGGCTCCCGAATACGATCAAGAAGGCCGATTGATCCCAATTGAATTTTCTTCAATCGTTTTCCCTAATCCGGCGACAACCGAAACAACTTTTGAACTGGCCGTTCCGGTTACCAATCAGTTTGAAATCAGCCTCTACGATATGAACGGAAAATTCATCCAATCAATTCACAGCGGCGAAATTCAACGTGGAACATTTCAGCAGCAGATCAATTTAGCTGATCTGAATCCGGGAATTTACTTGGTTACTATTTTCTCGAAAGACTACAAAGAAACCGTTCGCATCAGCAAAATCTAAAAACCCCGAATCATGAAACACATTGGAATCCAAACACCTTGCTCTGAAAACTGGAACGAAATGACTCCATCAGAAAAAGGAGCTTTCTGTCAGAAATGCGCATCGCATGTGCATGATTTTACCCAAAAATCTACGCGTGAGGTTAAAGAAACGCTGAGATCTCTCATCGGGCAACCCGTTTGCGGACGTATGACCGCTGATCAGGAAATGGCACTGAATGTCGAGTTTGAAACGTGGCAATTTCAATCAAAACATCAATTTCAACGCGCTCTTGTGTTTTCATTGGTGGTCGTTTTTGGGTTGACGCTTTTTAGCTGCTCGAATGAGCAGGATAAGAAAAATGTGCGTGAAATTCAAGAGACTGCTCTACAAGCCATGAATAATCTGTCGGTTGGAGAATTGAACAATGTTCCGGTTGATATTGTAGCTTCTAATTTTTCGGAAGTGCAATTACCGGTATTTTATGAAGAAAATCAACTAGAGCAGTATATGATAGAAGCTTCTAGACCGATTTTATTAGTAGAAGAAAATCCTGATATAACAATGGTAATTGACAGAAACTATTATTTGGGCGGTGTCGGCTATTCCACAGATTACATTGAATACTTAGTTTCCGAAAAACCAATTGTTGAAGAAAGGGATGAAACGGGTCGTTTGATTCCAACAAAATTTGCATCACTCGTATTTCCAAACCCTGCAACTACCGAAACAATGTTCGAGTTGGCCGTTCCTGTTACCAATCAGTTTGAAATCAGCCTCTACGATATGAACGGAAAGTTTATTCAATCTATTTATAAAGGTGAAATTCAACGTGGAACATTTCAGCAGCAGATCAATTTAGCTGATTTGAATCCCGGAATTTATTTGGTGACCATTTTCTCGAAAGACTACAAAGAAACCGTTCGCATCAGCAAAATCTAACGCCATGAAACACATTGGAATTCAAACTCCTTGTTCGGAAGACAGAGGCAATATGACACCCAACGAAAAGGGTTCTTTTTGTCACAAATGCGCCAAACAAGTCCACGATTTTACCAACAAATCGACAGGTGAAATCAAACAAATCTTCCGTGATATGATGGGTCAGGAAATTTGTGGCAGAATGACTTCAGATCAGGAAATCGCACTCAATGCCGAATTCGAAGCGTGGAAATTTCAATCGAAACAAGGGTTTCAGCGTGCCATGGTGTTTTCGTTGGTCGTTGTTTTTGGATTAACACTTTTCAGTTGTTCAAATGAGCAGGACAGGCAACAAATTAAACAAATACAAGCCGTTGCGTTGAATGCAATGAACGTTTCAGCTGGGGAAACACCTGATTCCAAATCTATTGAACAACAAACACTTCATGAAAATGAGGTGCTGCAGTTGAAAAAAATCAGAGGTAAATATGAAGCCTATTTAGAGCCAGATTGCATCTATGATATTGAATACGCCATTCCGGAAGAACAGCAGATTATCTACCAAACACAAATCGACGGTGGAATCGGAAGTAGCATGGAATACCGGGATTACCTGAGAGCAACCGATATTAAGGTAATTGATGAGCAAGAATTGGATGAACTCAGACAAATCATTCCAACCGAATTTGCAGCAACCGCTTACCCAAATCCAACAGCAAACGTTACCACTTTCGAACTAAATGTTCCGAATAAAACCAGATTTGATGTTGGTTTGTACGACATGAACGGAAAGCTGATTCAGAAAGTTTGTGACGGAAAAATCAACCGTGGCACGTATACGCAGGATTTGGATCTTACGAATCTGAATCCGGGAATTTACCTGTTGATCATTTCCTCTGAAGATTACAAAGAAACCATTCGCATTAGCAAGATTTAATACAAACCCTGCCAAATAAAAAAGCCGATATCAGTTGAAGTGCTATCGGCTTTGAACTTTATAAACTTATTAAACTCTTTAACTGGTTAACTTGGTTATTTCGGTGCTTTCTCCGGATCCAACAAGTCGTAAAACTGATCCAGTTTCGGCATAATGATAATGCGGGTTCTGCGGTTGATGGCTTTGTTTTCAGCTGTATCATTCGGCACGAGGGCATTGTATTCACCACGACCGGCAGCAATCAAACGATTCGGATTGATATTGAAATCTTTCTGCAAAGCCCGCGCAACCGAAGTAGCTCGTTTCACACTCAAATCCCAATTGTCTTTCATGCACGAATTCTTGATCGGATCGCTGTCGGTATACCCCTCAATCATTACCTCCAAATCGGGACGTGATTCGATGATTTGCGCAATTTTCGCCAACACTTCTGTTGATTTACCGGTCAAATCGGCACTTCCGCTCTTGAACAACATTTTATCCGATAGGTTTACCATTACCACCGTTTTGTCCACTTTCACCTCTATATCCTGATCATCCAATCCTTCTTTCAACACCCCTTTCAGGTTTACCGCCAGAGCCAGGTTGATGGAATCGGCTTTTGACTTGGCCGCTTGCAACAAACGGATGTATTGATCCTTTTGCTCTAACTGAGCCAGTGTTTCTTTGATATTGTCATTGGCAGCTTGTGTAATAACTGTCAAATCACCAACTTGCGTCAACTGTTTATCACGAACGGCTTTGCAATCTTCCAACTGTTCTTTCAGATCTGCAATTTGATCGGTTTTGGTAATGATAGAAGCTCCAGCAACAGTCAGTTCACGATCCAAACGAATACGGTCGTTTTCGCAATTGGTTAATTTTGCCAAACTTTCGTCGTGCTGTTTTTTCGAGTTTTCCAATTCGGTTTGTAAAGTGGTGTATTTTTTCTTGCTAACCACACACGATGAAAACGTTAGAGCAACTAAAGCTGCCACAGATAAATACTTGATCATAGTCGATTTATTTTGGATAAAAATACGAACAAGCACTTTACGCTTTCCATTAAACAACCGCGGTTTTTTAGAATAAATGCTAAAATCAGACGAAAAAACAGTTCAACAATCAGAATTAACGCGTGTTCATTTAGAATTCTTAATTAAACACCTATTTTTGCGCATCATTTGATTTCACTATGTATAGAACGCACAATTGCGGTGAATTACGCACGGCACACATCGGACAGGAAGTAACCCTTGCGGGTTGGGTACAACGCTCCAAAGATTTGGGGGGAATTACATTTCTTGATTTACGAGATCGCTACGGCATTACCCAATTGGCTTTCAATATGGACGAACAGCCCGAATTGTGTCAACAAGCGCGCAAATTGGGACGTGAATTTGTGATTCAAGCTACAGGAAAAGTAATCGAACGTTCCAGCAAGAATACCAAAATTCCGACGGGTGAAATTGAAATCATTGTCACAACATTGACTGTTTTGAATGCCGCAAAATTGCCGCCGTTTACCATTGAAGACGATACAGATGGTGGCGATGAATTGCGTATGCAATACCGTTACCTCGATATGCGCCGTAATCCGGTGCAGCAAAAATTGCGTTTGCGTAATCAAGTAGCTTTGGAAACCCGTAAATACATGGATAGCCAAGGATTCTGGGATGTAGAAACGCCTTACCTGATTAAATCCACTCCGGAAGGAGCGCGCGATTTTGTAGTGCCAAGTCGCATGAATCAAGGTGAGTTTTATGCATTACCACAATCACCGCAGACCTTCAAACAATTACTCATGGTTTCGGGTTTCGACCGTTACTACCAGATTGTGAAGTGTTTCCGCGACGAAGATCTACGTGCCGACCGTCAACCGGAGTTTACACAGATTGACTGCGAAATGGCTTTTGTAGAGCAAGAAGACATCCTTAACATGTTTGAGGGATTGATCAAACACTTGTTCTCGACCGTTCGTGGGGTAATCTTTGAAGGTGATTTTCCGCGCATGACCTACGCCGAAGCAATGGAGAAATATGGTTCCGACAAACCCGATATTCGTTTCGGGATGGAATTCGCGAGCCTCAATGCATTGACGCAAAACAAAGGTTTTCAGGTATTTGACGATGCCGAAGCCGTAATCGGAATTGCCGTTCCAGGCGCTGCCGAATATACCCGCAAACAATTGGATGAACTCACCGAATGGGTAAAACGTCCGCAAATCGGGGCAAAAGGTCTGGTTTATGTGAAATGCAATGCTGATGGAACCTTCAAAAGTTCGGTCGATAAATTCTACAGTGAAGCCGATTTAAAAACGTGGGCTGAAGCTACAGGTGCACAAGCAGGCGATTTGATTTTTGTATTGAGCGGCGGTCTCGACAAGGCCCGCAAACAGATGAATGAATTGCGTTTGCACATGGGTACGCAACTCGGATTGCGCAATCCGGATGTTTTCAAACCACTGTGGGTACTCGATTTCCCGTTGTTGGAATGGGACGAAGAACACAACCGTTTCCACGCCATGCACCATCCTTTTACATCACCGAAACCTGAAGATATGCACCTCATCGACAGCAATCCGGGGATCGTTCGTGCCAATGCGTATGACTTAGCCGTGAATGGTGTAGAATTGGGCGGTGGTTCCATTCGTATTCACGATCGTGACCTGCAAGCGCGCATGTTTGAATTGCTGGGCTTTACGCCCGAACAAGCACAAGCACAATTCGGCTTCCTGATGAATGCATTTGAATTCGGAGCTCCTCCTCATGGTGGATTGGCCTTTGGATTGGATCGTTTGGTAGCTACAATGGGTGGTTCCGATTCTATTCGTGATTACATTGCCTTCCCGAAAAACAATAGCGGTCGCGATACGATGATTGATGCGCCTTCGGCGATTGATGATGCTCAGTTGAAAGAATTGGGGTTGAAGTAAGGGTTTTTTGGGGGCGATTTCCTATTTAACGGCAAAACCTTTGTAGAATTTGACGTGCTGCGTATTTTCCACCACGAATTAATCCGCCACTGGCGGAACGTATTGTGTTCAATTCGTTACGAATGGTCAGCCACGGCTGATCTCACTAATCAAAATGGAAACAAGTTTCCATTATTCGCTTTAAATTCAGGTATTATTTTCATTTCCGCCTCAGGCGGATGGGAGACTATTATGTGCTAATAAATAGGAAATCACTTTTTGGGGAAGGAAATCGCTGCGGGTTAGTAAAAAAAGACTTCTACGTGTTTAAACTATTAGAATTTTCTCACGAGAAATGTTCCAAATTTGCCATATGTCCAATTTGGAAATTGACCATTTTCCTCACAAAAAATTTCAGGAAATTCCGACAGATCTTACTTCGATTTCTCGATCAGTTTCAACACATATCGCCCGTTGGAATCGGCAACCATGGTTTTCCCATTCAAATCCAGTTGAATGATGCGACCGTTTTGCACTTCGTACCGTTGTATACGTGTTGAATCTTTCAACGATCCTTCCGAGAGGTAAAATATAGTGCGTGGTTCGGATGATTTTTTCGAATAATAACGTTTCCAGGAACCGGTGGTCACAATCGTTTCATCGCCGTCTTCAGTGGCATCGCGGTAAATTTCCGTTAAACGAAAAGCTCCGATTGAATCACCTCTTAAAGCTAAGCGCTGATATATTCCTGAACAATCAGGGCATGGAATGACACCTTCATACACACGAAGACCTTTCCACTTGGGTTTTACCTCCTGCTTGACATCTTCTATGGGTGGAGTATAAACAGTATCGGTTGGACGATGCTCAATGCAACCAACAACCAACAGAAACAATCCCAGAAAAACGGTTAGCATTCGTTTATTCATAGTGCAAAAATACAATTATTGATTCCAAAACACGGCTAGTTTTCCAATTGTTGTGCCACTTTCCAACCGATTATGTGCCAAAGCAAAATCATCTTGCCGAAAACGCTCACCTACAATTGGTTTTATCTCGCCCGCTTTTGCCAATGAAACCACTTCTTGTAGACATTGCGTCAACACTTCCGGCTTAAAATCAGCTACTTTGAGCATGTTCACACCCATTACCGCTTTCGAACGCATCATTAACCCGATTGGAATCACGAAGCCCATTTTGCGCACAAAATTTAAGGTCGAAAAAATGCCCCAGCGTTTACCCGAAAGTTCAGAACCACCAAACAACACCATTCGGCCTCCGGTTCCCAATAAGGAAAAATCGCGTTTGAAGGTTGAGCCCGCTACAGGATTAAAACTCACATCTAACCGTTCTGTTCCCAACCAGTTTTGCACGCTTTCAGAATAGGATTGTTCCGAATACACAACTACCTCATCAGCACCCAAATCACGAACAACTTTTTCTTTAGTACGCGATCCGATCTTGGCGCAAACCAGTGCATTTTTACGTTTACACAACTGAATCAGTGCCGTGCCAACTCCGCCCGCAGCCGCATGAATCAACACACGTTCTCCGGCTTGTACATTTGCTGTACGTTCTACCATGTAATGTGCCGTTACAAACTGAGTAGCCAAAGCCAGCGCTTCTGCCGCTTCCATTTCACCAACTGGAACTATCGCGTGTTCTTCGGTAATAACGTGTTGCGCATAACCACCAAAGCGGCAAAAACCGACTACGCGCGTTCCGATTAATTCTTGATTGGCGTTTATTCCAACAGATTCAACTATTCCAACCACCTCATAACCGATCACACAAGGCATTGGTGGAGCTTCGCGGTACAACCCACGGCGCGCCATCACATCGGCATAGTTTAGGCCAAACGCTTCAACTTTGATGCGAACCTGTTGTTCTTTTAAATCGGGAAGTTGAATGGTCTGCAACGAAAAAGCAGTTGTTGCATCCCCTTTTTTTGTCAGTACAAATGCTGTTGTTTCCATCTTCTTTGATGCTTGATGTTGGATTATTGATGTTTGATTGAATTATGCTCCATAACTCTAAGCTTTCTACTTGACCCGAAGCTTCATAGTTGTCAGACACATCGATTTTACTTTCTGAAGTTCAATCAAAAATCCAACATCAAAAATCAAGCATCTTAAGTTCCCTTTATCAAGAGTACGATCTCACCTTTCGGGGGTGTTTTCTTGAAATGTTCCAATACTTCAGTCGCTGTACCACGTTTAAACTCTTCAAAAAACTTACTGATTTCTCGGGCTACACACACAATACGATCAGGACCTAAAAATGTCGCGATTTCTTCCAATGCTTTTACCAAACGATGCGGAGATTCGTATAGTATGATTGTGCGATCTTCATCCACAAACGATTTCCACTTGGTTTGGCGACCTTTTTTATGCGGCAAAAATCCTTCAAACACAAATCGGTCGCACGGAAAACCACTAGCCACCAACGCAGGAACAAAAGCTGTGGCGCCGGGTAAGCAGGTCACGTCCAAGTTGTTTTCAATACAAGCGCGCACGACTAAAAATCCGGGGTCTGAAATTCCGGGAGTACCCGCATCAGAAACCAATACCGTGATTTCATTTTCGCGAATGGTTTGCAAGGTGCGTTCCAACTGCTTGTGTTCATTGTGCGCATGAAACGGAATCAGCTGTTTCTGGATTTCGTAATGATTGAGCAATTTTCGAGTTACCCGCGTATCTTCAGCATAAATAGTTGTTGCCTCACGCAAGGTTTCCAATGCACGCAAAGTGACATCCTGCAAATTTCCTACGGGTGTAGGAACCAAAACCAATTTTCCCATGAATCAGCGAGTGAGCACTACGTAATCTTGCAGTACGGTTTTTAGAAATTCCATTCGTTTGGCAGGCGTTTCAGGCAATCCGATCAGCTGAGCCGTTTCATTGGCCAATTGGATAGCAAATGCTTTGTTGGCATCGTTTGGATAACGCTGAACGCGAATAATGGTGTTTTTGATCAATAACATGTCTTCGTCAGAAAAACGAATAACTGTCGGATAGGTCGGTTCGTGATTTTGCTGACTCTTGATGCTCAACAAATCGCGCAGGGAATAAATCTGAGTGTCTTTGGTGCGAATCACCACTGTGTTGGCCATAATATCCCCCAAACGCTGACGTTTCTCGGTTGTTCCTGCCAGCAAAATTGCTAAAAACCCAAAACCACCGATCCAGATATCCACCACACGGAAAATCCAGCGGGTGAAATACTCTCGCAAACCGGCTGTTTCACCATTAGCTTTGACGACACGGATTCCCATGATGTATTTACCAAGTGAGCGACCGTTAGTCAAATATTCGATAACAGGACTGTAAAAAAACCAAGGTAAACGAATGAGTAAAACCGTGATGAATTCATTCGTTCCAGGCGCATCAAATCGAAAGACGGCTGCTTCCACAAACAAACTCGCGATCAGCATATAGATCAGCAACAACACAAAATCGAGAAACGACGCCACCACACGATAAACCGCAGGCGCGAGCTCGTAATCAATTTTTACATATTGGGCCGTTGTAAACGAGATGGTTTTCATTGAGACGAATATACATAAAATATCTATTTTGATGAATTCTTAGTGGACACGCAATTAATCGCAAGCCTACCATAAAAATCCATATCAAAACAGACTACTTCATTTCGAGGTTATCAGCAAGCATGCGCTATTAATGGCACATTTACTTACGACTTCCAAAAAAGATCAAATCTATTTCTACTTCAATTTCAGCGTTATCGGCAAATGGTCTGAGTAACCACCATAATAAGTAGAGCCGCCGTAGGTTGTACTCGGCTTCTTACTTCCCGCTTTATCCGTGTATAATAAGATTTCTTCGTACACGATTTTAGCATCCTGTCCGTCAATCATCACTCCCTTTTTCGCATTGAAGAATGCAGAAGAAACAATGAATTGATCCAAAACTCCCCATTCGCCCTTAAAGTTGTGGGTTCCTTTTCCTGCCAGCTGATCGTCATACATCAGGTTGATCAAATCTGCTTTCAAATCGGTTGTAGGTTTTGCTTTAAGCGTTTGTTCGATGCTAATATCATTCGGGTGATCATTCAAATCGCCCATTAGAATAATGTTGGCTTTCGGATCGGCTTTCAGAATTTCGTCAATTTTCTTGCGCGCCACTTCTGCCGCACGAATGCGCTTGTGTTCAGATTCTTTTTGTCCTTCTCGACGCGACGGCCAGTGATTCACAAAAATGTGCAACTTCTTTTTATCCGCCAATTCGCCCTGAACATAAAGGATATCGCGGGTTTTAAAATCGGGAACCGAATCAAGTTTAACGGCTAGATTGGTAATCACCAGAGGTTTGAATCGCTCGCTGTCATACAACAATCCGCAATCAATACCACGTGCATCCGGTGATTCCTTGTGAGCAATCTGATACTTTGTATCAGCAAAACGTCCTGTTTTGATCAAATCCGACAACACTTTGTAATTCTCAATTTCCACCAACCCGATGATCATAGGGTTTTCTGTCTGATTCAAAGTCAATGCCTCAACGATGTGATTGAGTTTTTTGTTGTAGCGTTCGGTATTCCAAACCAATTTTCCGTCCGGCAAAAACTCTTCGTCGATGATGTTTGGATCGTTGATCGTATCAAAAAGATTTTCTACGTTGTAAAACGAGATGGAGCGACCACTGTAAGGTTTTAACTTGATTTTTTTGGCAGGTTTTTCATACGAAACAGCACACGAAATGCCGATTAGTAACAAGAAAAACAATGCTCCGTAGAGCTTTACGGTCTTTTTCATAGCTTAAAATTGTTCGTCAAATTGATTCAGTTCCTTCACACAAGCCGTCAGCAAATCTATGCTTCCCTGAATATCGTCTTTGTGTGCCATTTCTATGACTTGGTGCAAGTGTCTGGTCGGAATGGAAACCGCTCCGGCGATAGATCCACCTGCCGACATGCGTTGAATTCCGGCAGTATCCGTGCCTCCGGCTGTCAATATTTCGGGTTGCCACTTGATAGAATTGCGATCTGCCACTTGTTTCATATAACGAACCATGCGCGCATCGCAAATCGTTGAAGCATCCATAATTTTAATCGCGGTACCTTCGCCGAGTTTGGTAATCATTTCATGCGCTGCAGCGCCCGGTAAATCGAAGGCAATGGTTGTATCTAATCCAAAACCGAAGTGTGGTTGTATTTTCAAGGAAGCAACATTAGCTCCACGAATGCCCACTTCTTCCTGAACAGTAAAAACTGCATATAAATCGTATGGAAGTGTTTGACCTTTCAGGTTTTTCAGCAATTCGATCAGGATGAAAACAGCCAAACGGTTGTCAAGCGATTTACAGTTCACACAATCGCCCATTTCGATGAATGAACGCTCGCGGGTTACCGGATCACCAATCGTAATCAGTTCTTTTACCTTTTCAGCCGAAAGCCCCGTGTCGATGAAATAATCTGAGAGTTTGGCCACTTTGTTGCGCTCATCCTGCGTCATAACGTGAATGGGTTTTGAAGCCATTACCCCGATAATATCTTCTTTTCCGTGGATGATCACGCGCTGAGCCGTCAATGTTTTCGGGTCAAAACCACCAAGCGTTGTAAAACGAATAAATCCTTTGTCGTCGATGTGTGTTACCATGAAGCCGATTTCATCCATGTGGGCCCCAATCATTACACGTTTGTCTGACGTTCCTTTGCGGATGGCGTAAACATTCCCCATGTTGTCGATGGTAATTTCATCACACAAACCGGTCAATTCACGCAAAACAACTTTGCGAACCGCTTCTTCAAAACCGGGAGCGCCCGGCGTTTTGCACAATTCTGCTAAAAGGGCTGTATTCATTCCAATTATTTGATGCTAAAAGTAGTGGAAATAGCCATGTATAAACGGCAAAGTAGAATAAATCGGTGTTAATTCTTACTTAAATACAGCTTCGTAACCGGGTTGTATATTGACTAAATCGGTTTTCTGAACCGTGTTTTTACCATCAAACAAAAGTAGCGACCAATCAATGATTGTCTTGTTTCAGCGAAATGTTAAAATGAACTTGGCTATATAATAGTAAAAAAGCACTTTTTTGAGGGATAATGACAATTTTCATTAGAGCCTTCCCTCATGATTTTAAAAAACAGAATATCACAATTATTTCTGTTCGACTAATTTTAGTCAAAGTAAAAACTATACTAATACAATTATATTGAAAGAAAATAATATCTTAGCAAAACTTTAAAACCAAACATTATTCATTCATGAACTTATCATCTTATAATGTCACTGGAAGGAATTACTATTTTGTAAGAACAGAAAGGGGGGCATTCTTCGACACATTTGTACAAAAAGGATACATTGGACTTCTATGGAATGAAATATCTAAATCAATGTTAAGTTCTCTTGATATAAATAATCAAGACTTAAGAAGATTACTTGAAAGAACCCATGCTGTTCAACTTTCAAGACAAAATGAAGTTTCCCAAGCTCGTACAATATCAACAATCATAAATAAACTCATCACTTTCAGAGATTTAAAAAAAGGTGATATTGTTTTGATACCTTCTGCTGGAACTTTTAATATCGCATTTGGGGTAATTGATGATGATGAAGTCTATAGTCAACTTGATGAAAATCCTTGTCAAAAAAGACGAAAAGTAAAATGGATTAATCAAGTAACATATCGAAGACTCGATGCCAAATTCGCATACATTGCAAAATCCTACCATGCTATTTCCGAAATTGATCAGCAGTATGCCGATGTAATAAATGCTTATATGTTTAAATCATATATAGATGATACACACGGAGCGATTAATCTTAAAATTGACAAAGAAGGTCCGATTCATTACAGAGATGTAAATACCGTTATTCAAGGAATAATCAGTATTGCAAATAAGTATAACGAGAAAAACGGAATAGAAGGTAATTATGATGATTTAGAGATTCTTGTAAATCTTCAATCACCTGGTTTTTTAACATTAAAAAGCTTGGAAATCGCGGGAAAAGGATTGATTTTTGCTCTCGCTTTGATTACCTTAGGGTGTACACAGCAACGAAGTCGCGAAGAAGATAGTCAGCTTGAACAAATCAAGAGTGATTACTCTATTGATACTGATGAATATAACGAAACAATAGAAACACTGGATTCATTAAGATACCAGCCATAAGACATGAACTTCTTTAGTATATTCACTAATAAAAATGATCTTGCCAAATCTCTTGCAATCGGAGGTTTGATGACGTTGTTGTTTAGTTTGATATACCCAATCGAAAAACAAAAAGAGCTTGACCTTATGATTGTTGATTGTCAGTACAAAAAGATTGAACTGAACGGATCAATAGATGAGGCAAATACCTTTATAGCCTCTTTAAGCAATAAAGATTCTAAGATGAGTGTAGCCGACCAAAAGAAAATCGCTATGGAAATGTCAGCAAAACTGCGACTACTTAAACTCGAAATCTCTCATTTAGATTCAAAGATTTCTGTTACAAGAAAATATGTTAATGAATATGGTTTCTATGTATGGTTATTATTTTGGGGTGGTTTATTGGGATCTCTCATAGGAGTCCTCTTTTGGTCTATTTCAGGAATCAAGGAGCATAATAAAAATCATCCGTAATCATACTTACTTAAAATCTCGACTCACAGTTCTTTATTCTAAAAGAGACACATCCTTTGAAAGTAGGCTTCTGTATCTGTATTGTCAAATTAGAATAAATCGGTGTTCATTCTTACTTAAATACAGCTTCGTAACCGGGTTGTATATTGACTAAATCGGTTTTCTGAATCGTGTTTTTACCGTCAAACAAAAGTGGCGACCAATCAATTGCGGTATCGCCCGCATGGAAGGTTTTAACACTTCCGTTCAACAAGTGAAATCGCACACTTTTTTCGGAAGTAGTAATCGTTTTGACGCCTTTATCTTCTAAAAAGCTGGTCGATTCGGAAAAATACCATCCATAATCGTCCATAACGGTGAAAAAGTCTTCTTCACCGATTTCTTTTTTCAACCGTTCCAATTCAGCATCCGAAGGAGTGAAAAACACGCCACAAGCTTTCCCGATTTCAAACGTGCTATCGGTTTCTATGATGGTGTCGCGGTAGCTCAATGCCGGTTCTTTCGGAACCTCAATTTTAGTTTCAACAACCGTATTGCTTTCTTTAGTAGTCGTACAGGCTACTGTGAGCAGTAACAAGAGTAAAATGGGAAGAATAAATCGCATAATCATTTCAATTGTAGCTTTCTTGGAATTGGATGTTTTATTTCAAACGTCCCATTACCTCATTAGTTGAACTCGTACCATCTTTCTTGATCGAAATCCGCGCTTCTTCTATAGCATCTAATTGTTGTTGCGAAAGTGTTGGTTCCAGTTCATCCAACCGAATAAAATCAAGCGTTTTGATATATTCCAAAAAAGCTTTTGCTTTAGGCCCCGAAGCATCATCAATATGAAATGTATATATCATGCTATTTGCTTTTAAGCATCAAATATTAGGATGATTATCTTTTCAGAAAAATCACCTTTCAACAAAGATAAGCTAATATTTAGAGCCTGTTTAAATTTGTTCTGATTTCATTCTTATAAGCTATTTTGATGCGGTTTGAAACAAATAATCAACATTGGAAAGCCTTAAATTAATTAGCAACGGCGGTCATTCTACTTTAGGAGACCTTTGATAACTTCAATGTTAAGATGCAATCTTTTTTCTTTGTGGTTTAAGAACTAGTTAATATATTGTCATCCTAAACCAATTAATTTATCACTATGAAAACAAAAAAAATCTTTTTGTCTGTACTAGCAATCTGCTTTATTTCTTTAAGCTCATTCGCAAACAATGAAGACAATGGGAAGAAAAACCCAAGTGAAACAAATCAAGTAACAATGTCAATTGCTGAGTTGAAAGCGAGGTATGCAACAATTGTGTTTGATGGTGATTTGAGTACATTGTCACAAGTAACAATGCTTGAATCTGCAAGTCCATGTAATGGTCTTCAATCGTGTGGCGCTGCTTCAGCTCAAGCAAGACATGAAGCTCAGCAATTAGCAAACGATTGTTGTTGTGTTGTAACTTATGGTTATGAGTGTTGTGATCCTGATACGGGATCTCAAATAGCGGTTTTGTTTATTACAATGCCAAAAGGTAATTGTGTTAATTAAAAAAAACAATACTCAATTTAAAGTGAGCGTCTGAAATTGTTTTCAGACGCTTTTTTACTTTTTATGCCTAACACTAGAAAACACAATAGTTTGTGTTTTTTGTTGAGAAGTTGTTTACCAACCTGAGTTCGATTTTAACCTGATTTTGAATAAAATCAAGCGTTTTGATGTATTCTAAAGAAGCTTTTGCATTCGGACCAAAAACATCATCAATATGAAATGTATATCATGTGTTTGGTTATAAACATCAATTGCAGAGGTGATCATCCAGAAAGACAATCACCTCTTCTAAAAACATAAGCTATTATTAATGAGTAACTGATAGTTTTTGAGCCGTTCTGGCTTGACTTGTAGTGAAAACCAATTGGTACATACCACTATCCAAGAAACTTACATCGGTTTGCATTGTTCCCGGCGAAACGGAAATTGTTTTGAGTAAACGTCCGCTTGCATCATACAAGTTTGCCATTACTGTTTGACTTGTACTATTTTCCAATGTAAGCTCACCGTTTGTTGGATTTGGATAGACTTGCATATTCGCTGCCAACAATTCATCCAGCGACGCATTTGCGGTTTGTAAACGATTGTCTTTGTTGGAACGCGCACTGTTAAAGTCTTGGTTCATGCTTCTTGTAGAAGTACACGTTGCAGGCGGATCAACCGTTACCAAATACACCAAACCATCAGTTGTAGGCGGCGTATCGGTGTAAGTAAACAAGTTGGTTGGCATAGTGGTCAATGTTGTCCAACTATCTACATCCGTGTGGCGTTTGATCACAAATTCAGGGAATGCGAATCCTTCGTAACTATCCCACGACAAGTTGATGTCTGCCCCTAAACCAAGGTTGATTACCAAGTGAATGGTTTTATGATTTTCGCTTATTTCCGATTCTACACCACAAGCATCAACCGAAGCAATTTTGTACCTCCAAGAACGCACTGAAGGCGAAGCTACCAAATCGTTGTAAATCGATTCATCCGAATACGGAACGTTTCCGATCAATTGGTACAATCCTGCTTGCGATGTTTCGCGATAGATATTGAACGATTCAATGCCCAATGTGATCGGTTTTTCCCATACTACAAGGTTGGTATTCGTATTCGTATCAACGGTTACCAAACAAATATCAACAGCAATTGGCAAAGCAGCATCTACTTGGGCGCTCAAAACGGTTGTACAACCGTTGGCTCCTGTTGCTTCTACTACATAAATTCCCGGGGCCAATCCGGAAATGTTTTGTGTAGTGGCTCCATTGCTCCACACAAAGGTTTGTGCGTTGTTGGAAATATTCACCAAATCGATGGATCCGTCATTCGCGCAAGAAGAAGCGATCACTGTATCTATGGCAATTACAGGTCCATTGGTATTCGAAATCAAGACATTGGTTGTTAAAGTACAACCATGAGCGTCAGTAACATTCGACGTGTACATTCCGGCTGCTACATTTGAAAGTGTTCCTGTTGTGACATTCAGGTTAGTACCTTGATCGTTGAACCAGCTGTAAGTATATGGCAATGTTCCACCAACAAATTGAATGGTTGCTCCACCGTTACTTGAACTACAAGAAGCCAAAGTTGTGGTTAAGTTGTTTACAATAATCGCTTGTGGCTCGGTAACCACATAACTGGATGTAGAAACACAACCGTCCTGATCAGTAACCGATACTTCATAAGGTCCGGCGGTGATATTGGTCAAATCTTGGGTAGTTGCACCATTTGACCATGCATAGGTAAGTGCACCAATTGCTCCGGTTACTGTCAAGTTAATACCACCATCAGCTTCACCGGCGCAACTTACATCAGTAACATTCGCTGTTTGTGTAATTCCATCGGTTCCGATTAAGACCGATTGGGTTGAAAGACAACCGTTGTCATCCGTTACAGACAAAAAGTATTGGCCCGAAGCCAAGTTCGTAACACTTGATTGCGTTGAACCACTACTCCAATAAATATCGTACGGACTTAAACCCTCTGTAATTGCTACCGCTGCACCACCATTGGCCGAATTACAATCTGCATCGGTCGTAGTAACGTTTAAAATAGGAGCCGGTGCAACAGTAACATCTACTGTGCTCGCAGCTGTACAACCATAAGCGTTGGTCTTGGTATACGAAAGTGTAATATTCGTTGGTGAAGAGACAGGACTATATCCCGGATAGAGTATATTGTTCTGAACTCCCGGCCCAGACCAAGTTCCACCTTGCGGCACCACTTTATTGACCAGACTGACCGGTACTGCATTCTCACATACGGTTGCGTTAGGAAATACAAACTGAATATTCGGTTTTGGGTTAATGGTAATCGGAACAAAAAGAGAACCGACCTGAACACCGTTTTCAAAAAGAATCCATTCCAAATCGACAATTGTAGGCGCAGCCACCGCGTTGGTGGTAGAAACAGTAAGGTACCAGTATAAATTATCGGCTGAAGGATAAATGGCGATTGCAGATTGTGGCAAAACAGCTGTATTTTGAGACGTACACGTCATGGTCATGTTCGTATGGCTGTAATTCGGGTCAAGGCAATAGATTGCATTGTCACCACCGTTGTTAAACGATGTTCCTTCACACATGGAAAGGTTATCGTAATCTTCAATATTGGCATTTTGGTTGTACTCTTTCACCAAACATTTTCCACTACTTACGTAAGCAATTACATGTACTCCGTAATACGTCTCGGCAGCCAATGATGTCGCATTTGTTGGTGCCAAGGTTGTTCCTGAAGTAATCGTAGTTGAAGTTGGTGCCATGGTACCCGTAAGTTGTTTGAAATAGCAGGTAGTGCTGCTTCGGTAGAACACAAATGCGTTGTCATTCTGCGTATCGAAATCAAAATCGGCCAGCAAAGTAGATGATTGAATGGTAAGTTCCGTTCCGAAGGTAGAACCATTGAAAGCTTTAAAATTCAATTGTGGAGTAGCGTCGGTGTTTTTCCATATCATACAGATATTATTGGTGCTTAGCCCTTTTTCTGCTTTCATTTTGGTAGCCCCGTCTGTTCCGGAAAGTGAATAACCATTCCAAACTGACCCGTTGAATTGATCGAAAGGCAAATAATCACCAATATCATTTTCCTCGTGTGCTACAGTCACATTGTTACCTGTTCCGGCCCAACTTGTAACGGCATTCCCGAAATTGCCCTGATCCAAATCAGCGGCAGAACCTGCGCCCAATTGGGTGAGCGTAGAAAGGTTAATGGTAATCAAACCTAAGGTATAGGTATTCGTGCGGTTGTAGTAAGTAATCATCAACTGACCGGATGCATTCGCACGAATGCTGTAATCATCTGCATGATAAGTCCACATAGGGTCACCGATTCCCTGAAACTGCCAGGCAGCACCCGACCATTTGTAAATATCAATTACCTCGTAAGTCGAGTACATACATTTGGCGCTTACCACTGGGAAATCTTCGTTGACAACCACCAATTGCAGATCGAATGAGTTAGCCGTTCCCTGCCCCGCAGTTCCAACCAATTGCCAAGCATTATTGACCCATTTGCGAACGGTAATTTTACTGCTATTGTCCGTATCGATGTACGCCATGTAAAGCTGTCCGTTGGGTGTGATTTCAATATCTACCTCAGAGGCATTATAACCGACATTTGATCCCACAAAATTCCATGACTGAGCATTACCAATGGTAACGAGTGACAAAAATGTAATCAGAAAGACGAATTGTTTCATAAGTTCTTTTATTAAGACTACTTATTACTTTTAGAAAGCAATGCAAGTAGCGAACGCAAAGTAAAGAAAAACAAAGCAATACGTCAACTACTTCCGATTCGTTGGTGGCTTCTTATGAGTGAAATTCGGTGTTGACTTCTTAATTGATGTTGGATGCTTGATTTTTGATGCTATGATGGGCTTATACTCCTAAACTAAAATTAGCCCTCTAATTAGTTAATTGTTTCCCAAAAAACTGTTTCTAACTAACGCTCTTATCAAAAATCAAGCATCAAACATTCAACATTTACTTATAGTTTGATAAACTGCATTGTATGAGACTCTCCTACTTTCACCATGTAAATTCCCGCCTGCAAATGCTCTAGGTTCAAGACATTGGTTCCATTCATAAAGTTGCCGCTATACTGCAATTGTCCGTCAACACTGTAAACCGTTACAGAAATTTCACTGGTTGCGTCGGCAATACGAACAGTCAATACATCGGTAAACGGATTCGGATAAACAGCTACCAGCGCATTTCCGATCAACTCATCAATGGAGTTATTCGAATCACCTGTTCCGTTACCTGTAGAGAATTGTCCTTTGTCTTTGTTGGAACGAGCCGAGTTGAAATCCTGTGCTTTTTCTGCCGAACAAGGTGTAGCAATATCCATATCCACATAATAATCGATTCCGGTAAAACCAGCCGGGGGGACATCGTTATAAACGCTTGTTCCGAAAGGTACAGTCGGACTCAATACTTCCCAACCAGTTTGGTCTGTATGTCGGTAAACAATGTATTCTACTTCTACCAAACCTTCGTAATCATCCCAATAAATATCGTTTGATCCATTTCCTAGATTCACTATCGAATTCAAATGCATCGTTTTGTGTGCTTCAGAAATAGGTCCTTCAACACCACAATCGTTTACGGCTGAAATCTTGTAACGCCATGAACGATCAATAGGCGAGGCTACTACGTCATTGAATAACGACTCGCTTGAAAATTGTACGGTATCAATCAACATAAAATTACCTGCTACGGCATTTTCGCGGTAGATATTGTAATGGTCGATGCCGGAAGTTTCTACTTTTTCCCAAACAACCAAGTTAGTGGTAGTAGCCGTATCAACCGTTACAAGACAAATCGATTGTAATACCGGAGCTCGCACACCAACTTCCATTGTTTTTGCGGAATGACAGATTTGATTGTTGAACGGACTAGGCCCACTTTCAACTGTAATGGTATAACTTCCCGAAGCAAGGTTATAGTTGTCTTTGAGCAGGTTTCCGTTTGACCAAACAAATGATGAAGCTGCAGCAGGTCCACCATTCTGGTCCATTTGAAACTTGATCAAAATGGCTCCATTATCCGTATTACAAGTCGCCGGAATAATACTATCGATGATATCTACCGCTTGATAATCGTTGAGTTGGAAATCAAATAACTGCGGACAGCCGTTAGCGTCGGTAACTTGTACTTGGTACAAACCGTAAGGAACGTTATTCAAGTCAGCACTTGTTTGTCCTTGACCGATCCAATCGAAGGTATATCCTCCGGCACCTCCGTTATAAACACCATAAATATTTCCATTGCTGACACTACAATCCGGTTCAAACGTTGTGAAACTCGCAGTTATAGGTGACGGTTCGGTAATGGTATACGAATAAGTAGCTTGACAACCTGAAACATCATAAACGGTGACTTCGTAATTGCCTGGTGCAAGACTGGTAAGCGAGGTTGTAGAATAGCCGTTTGACCACAATACTGCATAATTGGCGCTACCTGTCACGTTTAATGTGATACTTCCGTCATTCGCACCATTACAGGTAACATTACTTACGTTGGCCGTAGCACTGATTCCGGAAATATCCACGTTCGCAAAACCGGTAACATTACAACCGAATTCATCTTTTACGGCGTAATAATATGCACCGGGAATCAGATTTGTGATTCCATTTGTGGTTTCTCCCGTGCTCCATTCTACCGTTGTATTGGTCGAAGTACCCGGTGCAAAGACTACATCAGCTGCGCCAGTTGCTGAACCACACGCGCTTGGAGTAGCATTTGTTGTTGCAGTTCCTACGGTTGCGAAAGAAAAGGTTACTCCTGTTTCAACGATACATCCTCCAACACTTACACGGTAATAAATGGTTCCGTTTGGATTGGTCAATGACATCTCTCTTCCGTCGATTACCGAACTTGGCAAGTCATACCCGTTGAGTGTAAACATTCCCTGATCAACATAACTCACATAATTGGCAAGATCGATCAGGTTTTCATTGTTACACAACGTAAGCGGACTGGAAGAAAACGTAACATTCGGTGCCGAAACTGAGGTTGAAATTACCGGCAACGTATCATTAAATTGTTTCCAGCCATCTGTGTACGTAATAATCACAGCGTCATTCGATGAAGATGTGAATGTTCCGTAGATTTTAAATTTCGAAGTGGAAGGAAGTCCCGGATAGTGACCGAACGGAACTGCAGACATGTTTGAAATAACTCCAAACTGAGAATACACATTCAAAATACGAACTTTGTCGTTGTCATCATCCATGTATTCCAATTGCGGATAAATTTCGTTTTGATTCCCCACACAAATACCGGAGTTAGATGTTTCAGATCCCGGGTTGATGTATGGCTTTCGATTCAAAACGGAATATTCATATTCACCGTTATTCAAACCACTTGCCCATTGAACAGCCATGTGTTGCTCGTTAATATCGAGTGACATGGAACACGTGCCGCTATTCAGAAACGGATCTCCGAATACAATCTTAGGTCCGATAGAATCCCAGATTCCGGTGCTAATATCTTTGCGATAAACGTAAAACTTATCCGCTGCCCCACCTCCGACAGGCTGAAAGCTCGACATGAGGTAGGCATAATTGACGTTGTTCAAGGTTGAATACGCTCCTTGATACACGTTGAAATCAATATTGGGAGTCATGGTTGAAATCGCGTTAATATCTGTGTTTCCAATAGAAAACTCCCAGGACTTCACTGCCGAAACTTCTTTCACATGCACCATGGGAGCATTTACACCGTCGCCCACAAAATAAAACTGGGTACTGCTTGATAAACTTCCGTTAAGGTAAATTCCACCGTTATTGGAACCAGCCGTATTGTATGGGGTAAGCGTTCCTAAGCTAGAGGGGTTTGTTATTCCAATACGATCATCTGTAGATGAAGCTCCACAATAAATATTAGTTGAGGAAATATACAATTCCATTTGTTCGGAAGCAACGGACATTCCACCCGATGGATTCAAAAGGCCACTGTAATCAACATTATTGGTTATTAGACCCGAAGACAAATCAAAACGTGTAAGATAGACTTGGCTGTAGTTTTGAACCCGCAATAAATATAAATCGTTATTCTGACCGACTTTCATTTGCCAATTGGAATTCATCATTCCTGCTGTGATGGATGTTGAAAGTGTTGCAAACGTATTGTCCGCCGGATTGAACCTATAAAGCGCTAAATCACTTGTTGACGAAGCAACAAAATAAAGCAGGTTGTTTTTATACACTGTCTGAATGCGGCTTGCCGACAATGCAAGGTTCATTTGGTTTAAAAACGTCCAGCTGCCTGTTTCAGGATTATATACACTGGCACGAACCGCGTTTGAGCCACCGGCATAGATGTGGTACAATTTACCGTCGACCATGGTAACGGTTGACGGTTGACTGGAGGCCCCATAATCAGGATTATTGAGTTGAGCCCAAGTATATTGTTGTGACCAACCGAAACCAGCGTTCAGTAAAAGAAATGCGACTACAAGTAGTTTTTTCATAATGGTTGTTATTGCTTGACGATTCGAATGGTTTGACGAACCGCATTCAAGTTAAAGGTGATGAAATAAATTCCTTTGGAATAGCCATTCATATCGAACTGCGTTTCCAACGAACTAATGGCGCTTGTGTGTAGTAATTGACCATCAACAGAACGAACTTCCATGTCCATTTTTCGAGTATCTAATTGTGAAATGGTAAGCATTCCATCAGTTGGATTGGGAGCAACAGTGATACCGTCCAAATACATTTCGTCCATCCCGTTATTGGAATCCCCGGTTCCGTTACCGGTAGAGAATTGACCTTTTTCTTTGTTGGAACGGGCAGAGTTGAAATCTTGCGCTCTCCAAACAACTGCTGTACAAGTTACATCAAGCTGAAATTCCACCATGTAATCCAACCCTGGAGTTGTAATTGGCACGTTATCCGTGTACGAAAACTGTGTTGTTGGAACAGTTGCAACTATTTCCCAGCCATTGACATCTGTGTAACGCGAAACGATATAATTGCTAAAAACTGCTCCTTCATAAGCGTTCCAATTAACAGTAACATCCACTCCGCCATTGTCAATAACATCCAAATGAATGGTTTGATGCGCAGCAGAAATAGGTCCTTCTACCTCGCAAGCATTTACAGCAGAAATTTTATAACGCCAAGAACGAGAAAGTGGCGAGGCTACCACATCATTGAATAAAGACAGGTTTGTAGCTTGAACCGTATCGATCAAGGCATATTCGCCTTGGATAGATGTTTCTCTGTAAATCTTGTAGTAAGAAATGCCAACCGGCTGAACAGGCTCCCAAACAACCAAGTTAGTGGTAGTAGCACTGTCAACTGTCACTACACAAATATCATTGCGCAATGGCTTCACTACAGGGATATTCCATCCTTTGATCGCTTGACAGTTGTTGGAAATACTTAAGGTACAAATGTAAAGGTTCGGCAAAAGACCCTCAATGTCTTCGGTAGTTTCACCGTTCGACCAATCAATGGCAGTGATTGTTTCACCAACAGGAATATCCGAATATGTATCAATTGCTCCTGTTGCAGCTCCGCAGTCGGTTCCGGTAACCGTTCCATATATATTTCCACCGCCCAATTCACTGATGTAAACTGTATTGACAGTGGTGCAATTGTTTCCATCAGTTGTAGTTAAAGAATAAATCCCCAACGGTAAGTTGGCTGTTGTTGGACCGGTATCTCCGTTACTCCATGCATAGCTGTAAGAAAGCGTTCCACCATACGTTGTATCTACATCGATTGACCCTGTTGATGCCTGACAAGCAGTAAATGTTTCCAATACTTCTGTCACTAGTGGCTCCGGTTCGGTAATGGTAAATGTTTTGGAAAGTGAACAACCCGTAGCATCGGTAATGTTCACCGTATAGTTTCCGGCAGGAACCGCTGTAAGGTTCAACGTTGAATGACCGGAACTCCAGATTACCGTTAATGGTGCTACCAACCCAACAGGTGTTAGTGTAATGGATCCGTTTGACTGACCGTTGCAGATTACATCAGTAACCACGGCTGTTGCGTCAGTACCCGAGGTCACAATTTCGAAAAAGCTGTTAACAACACAATTATTTGCATCGATGAGTGTATAACTGAACTGTCCGGCAGGAAGATTACTTACGTTGTTGATGTTTTGCTCACCCGAACTCCATTGTGACAACTGATAAGGAGTTGCACCACCGGAAACCAAGGCAGATGCTGTTCCCGAATTACCATTACAAACAGTTGGCGTTTGTGTGATATTTACATCCGGAGAAATGTGGTAGGTAATCGGCACATCGATGTTATAATAACAAACACCATCATTGTAATCATACGAAAGTGTGTAGGCCGTTTCAGCAGCAATCGGACTGTTGTCCGTATCAAAGATACCGTTAGGGAAGCCGATTTCTAACAAATTTTCGTAGAAAGTACCCCCAGGAAGAGAAACATAATCATTTAAGTTGATTTCACCCTGACCTGAGCAAACATCAATAGCAGCAACATTATAAACAGGTGGATTAGAAGATGTGACTGTAATCTCGGGTAATGTTAGAATTATGGTATCAATTCCGTCCGTAACTTCAATACTTAATGTAACCATTCCAGGAATATCAGCCGTTGCATACAAACTAAAGGCATTGGCTCCAAGTGGTGTAAACCCTGCATTTGCAGGATTAATAATGGAAACATCCGAAGAGAAAATGTTCAGAATTGTTACAACATCACTATTTTCATCAATTATACCAAGGTTACCGAAAACAGTGTTGGATTGTCCTTCACACAAAAGTGGTGTTTGATCTAGGCTGTTTTGATCAAGGTAAGGAATGTTATTCGACAAACGAACTAATCGTTCCTGAAGAATAGGGTCGTAAAAACTAACCGCAAAACGCTTGTCTGAAAGAGAGAATCCCATTCGGTGTTCTTTAGGCGAATTGCCTGCCAATGAATAATTCGTCGGCGCGCCCAATGTATCGTAAACCCCGGTATTTACATCCCGAACGGAAACGTAAGTGGTGTAGGGATTGGCGTTGGAAGGACTGTAATTATTAAGATAATAGGCGTTTTGAGGTGTCGAAATAGTAGCTCCAGGTGAATAATACTCGGCTAAATTGCCCGAATAAGGAAAACTAGTAAGTATTCCTGCTTCGTACATTTTTTCTACACCTGCAATATTCCCTTGATCGTATCCAAGAATAAACACCTTACTGATTCCATCAGAGTTGATCATCGTGTTGTGTGTTGTAATCGGCTGACCACCGTTGAAGATTTCACCGGTACTAGATGATGAAATGTATGGAATGAGAGAGGCCGATGCAAGATCAGATTTCAACAACAACAATCCTGCAGGAACACCTGTACTCACTACCGCAAAAAGTGTGTCGCCCGCAATGGTCATGTCAAATCCATCGATAGAAGTTGCTGAAATTATAGGTGCTTGAATCGATACGACAGTTGTTACATAATCGATCTTCGTAAGTTTCACCAAATTTCCGCCTGTATTGCGGTAAAGTATGTAGCCAAAATTGGCATCCGTACCCATTTCAAAATCAAACCCTGTAGCATCGTTATAATCAGCCAATTGAAAAGAGACCATTTCAATTACGCCTCCTGTATTTACTTTAAAGATTTTGAAAATCGGTTGCAAACTCGCATTTCCTGTTTTTACAAGAACAAACGCATCGTTTCCAACTTTTCTGGATTTTATCATTTTGAGGTTCTCGTAAACCGTTTCGGAATACAATGGAACCCATCCGCTTGCTTGCGTATATTGCTCAAAGTAAATTTTATAGCCGGAACCGTCGTCCCAGATATAAGAGGTGAAAATAGAACCGTCATCAGTCATTACAACATCACCAGCCTCGGGAGCTACCGAACCGGCACTTGGAGCAACAGGTGTATTCGGCAAATCGTGCCAAACAAACTGGGCAATACTAATAGAACTAACGAAGAATGTACAAATAAGTAGTAATTTTTTCATAACCTATGTGGATATCAACAACAAATCTAGTGAAAGCCACCAACAATAGAAAGAAATCGACCTATCCAATGAATAATTCGACGGACTAATTGACTAAATGGGGATTTTGATCCCTTTTTAAGCAAAAAGTGCCCTTACTACCTCATCAATTCGGGTGCATTGTACTAATTCGATTTTGTAATTGGTTTGATCAAGTCCCTTATTGTAAGCAGATACCACGATTTTTTCGAAACCTAGTTTTTCGGCTTCCCGAATACGTTGGTCAATGCGGTTTACCGGTCTTATTTCACCCGACAAACCCACTTCGGCTGAACAACAAATTGATCGATCAATGGCAATATCGGCATTGCTTGAAAGTACGGCAGCTACCACGGCCAAATCAATTGCAGGATCATCCACACGGATTCCTCCGGCGATATTCAAAAACACATCTTTGGCGCCGAGTTTGAATCCGCAGCGCTTTTCCATGACCGCCAACAACATATTGAGGCGTCTGAGGTCAAAACCGGTTGATGAACGTTGTGGTGTTCCATAAGCTGCTGTGCTTACCAAGGCTTGTACTTCGATAAGTAAAGGTCTTAATCCTTCCAAAGTAGCCGCAATGGCAACGCCGCTTAAGCCCGAGTCACCGTTCGAAATTAGAATTTCCGACGGATTTTCAACGGCACGTAAGCCACTTCCGCTCATTTCATAGATTCCCAATTCATTGGTGCTTCCGAAACGGTTCTTGATACCTCGCAGAAGTCTGTAGACATGATGTTGATCGCCCTCAAACTGAATGACACAATCCACCATGTGTTCCAACACTTTCGGCCCGGCAAGTGATCCTTCTTTGGTAATATGTCCTATAATAAACACCGGTACTTCGGTCATTTTCGCGTAGCGGAGTAATTGAGCCGTACATTCTCTTACCTGAGAAATACTGCCCGGCGCACTTTCTATAGCTGAACTGAAGAGTGTTTGAATGGAATCGATAATGATGAGCTCAGGCGTGGTTTCTTCCGCTTGTTTGAAAATATTCTGAATGTTTGTTTCGGTAAGAATAAAGCAGGCATCGTTTTGCTGACCAATGCGTTCTGCCCGCATTTTGATCTGCTGGTCGCTCTCTTCGCCGGAAACATACAACACACGAAGCTGAACCTGCACGGCAAGTTGCAGCAACAAGGTTGACTTCCCGATTCCGGGTTCTCCACCAAACAACACCAATGATCCGGGTACCAAACCATTGCCCAATACGCGGTTTATTTCAGGGTCCGGAAGTTGAATGCGCCGTTGGCCATTGCTTTCGATGGATTGTAATGACTGTGCTTTGGCACTTTTTCCGGAAGAAGTTGAGAACGCTACAATTTGCGGAAGTTGCTTTTCAACGATTTCCTCCACAAAGATGTTCCATTCGCTACACGACGGACATTTTCCCAACCATTTCGGGGTTTCATAACCGCAGTTTTGACAGAAAAAAGCCGATTTTACTTTTGCCATGGGGATAAAGATAGTTATTAGTGCTAGTTATTAGTGACTAGTGGTTAGTGACTAGTGGTTAGGACTAGTGGTTAGTTGCTCGGGTAGTGGTGTGTCGGATTTCAAGGTAAATGACTCTAACAAAAAAGGGGTCGTCAGCCTAAGGCTGACGACCCAACAAACATAAAATTGAAATCAATTTATTTTACTACAACCGTTTTGGTAGTTGTGCCTTTATCAGATGTCAAACGTACGAAGTAAACTCCTTTTGCAAGGCTTGCAACTTCAAAGCTTGCCTGACCCTGAGCCGAACGAATTGTCGATACAACCTGACCTGTCGGACTCATTAAGGTAATTTCTTTCACGCCCTCGATAGACGACATTTCGATATTTACTGCTTTATCAGCCGGATTCGGGAAAACCACCCATTCTTGCTGCAATGCCGTCATTTCCTGTACATTGTTTGGACCAACACAGAATGTTTGAGTATTGCTGTTTCCGAAATTCGATTGAGCCTGAGTTAAACCGGCAACCTGAACTGAATTGGCATCAACAATTGTATATGAACCATCGCCGTTGGTACAATCCGTGTTGGAAAGACCATCACCCCATGTATCATCGATCACAAATTTGTAACAACCGGCTGCCAAGCAGAACGATTCATTGATTGTTTGGCCGGCGTTAACATCCGCATACGAACCACCGCTGTAATACACAATAGAAGCATTTGTAGGATCTTGTACTTCCCAAGAAATCTCTGTTCCATAGCAGTCAAGGACCAATGTTAAATCAGCCGTTTCAGCATTTACTACCACTGTAAAGCTTGAAGAAACAGCATTATTTCCCGCATTTTGATCCGCACTTCCATTTGGATTGGTAACGTTTGCGTCAAACGTATGTGCGCCACCAGCTAATGTTGCAGATGGCAATGTTACCACTTCTGAGGCATATTGTACCAAGTTACCTGTCCAGTTATATACTTGATTGATATTTCCATCATATCCGTAATTGATTGTTGCAGAAGTTAAAGGATCAGATCCGCTATTTGTAATGGTAAATTGTGGTGTAACCGATGCAGAACAAAACGTTCCTGAAACTCCCAACAAACTTCCAACACCTGCATCAGTGGTGTTTCCCGGACCTGCAGGATCGACACCATCAATGAAGTCAACACCTGTATTTCCCGGATCGAGCCAGTTGCTTAAGCGTGATGAATTAGCTCCGCCGCCTGTCCAAGAAGTGAAGAATTTACCATACTCATCAGACAAATTACCACCGCCACAAGCCGATGCACCACCGTGCAACTGACCGACAGTACGGTGATTTTGATCAAACAAAGGAGATCCCGATGAACCACCTTCCGTAACACCATTGTCCCAATCTGTAACACCCCAATGGCTGTTTGCCGGAGAACCACCGAATGTAGTTGAGATCAAGGCTTGGTTTTCAAACGAAATCTTCATAATGTCTCCCGAAGGGTGGTGAATTCCAACAGCTGAAGTAGCTGCCACATTAGTGCGGTTCCAACCGTTGTAATAAATTCCCCAAGCTGCATTAGGTGCAGAATTTAACTCTGTTAATGTAAAGTCGGAAGGTGAATAATTGGCACGAAGTGTACCTCCGTTTACCGTCATATTCGTAGGGCCGTTTACCGAGTTTGCTGCTGTGGCGCAATCTGCTTGTCCTGCGGGAGATTCCCATCTGAAACGAAAAACCCATGCTGCCGGAGTAGTACCACAGTGGTTCGCCGAAAGAAAGTATGGAATGATTGTTCCACTGGTATTGTTTACCAACGAACCGGTACAAAAGCCACCACCATCAACCATCATGGCTACTGAATTGCGTTGGTTTTCCCAACCGGCACCAATCGGGCAATTGACGTCGTACATACAATCACCTGAATCGTTTAAGGCTTTGAGTTCTTTTTCCAGATCGAAGTATCCGTGAACAACTGTCCCAAGAACCAAGGTAGATTGGCCCGCAACTGCTGCAGGTTCAAGCACTTCAATCACCATCTCATCACTGTGAATCAGTTCTGTACCCAATACACGATTCGCATTGTTGTTCAAAGAAGTGTGTGCCCCGATAAATTCGGTTTTTTGTTTGTCAAATAAATACAAACGTGTTCCCTGTGCCAATTCAAATTGAGAAAAAATCACATTTAATGAAAGTGCTCCTTCTGAATGAATGATTAACTGACGAAGTACATTTCCATTTGGAAGCACTTGCATTTCAGCTTCCTGCATCACGTTAATGTTGACTTGTTGTTCAACACCGAAGCGCAGGTTCTTTTCAAAGCTGTTTGCTCTTCGATCGAGCTCAGCTGTTTGTGCTGCAAGGTTATCCACCAGCGGCATTTCAATGGTTTTTTTGGATGAAGTCACCTTTCCGTTCCAGGAGATTGGTTGACCAAGCTGTTCTGTCTGTGCCGACAATTGGAGGGCCGACAAAAAGAACGCACCTAAAAGTAGTTGTTTTTTCATGGTTTTATTTTTGGAGAGTATATACGGAGAATTATAAAATGCGCTTGATGCTGCATCCGCGCGGAGGAGTGGTGTTTTCAGAAACTTTTTTCCCGGCAACGTGATCGCTCATGGCTTGCTGAAGGTAATTTTTGTCTTCTTTTCGTTTACCGTCAACGGTGTTATCAATAGCACCCTGGTAAATCAATTCGCTATTTTCATTGAAGAAATAAACGTGCGGCGTTGTCTTGGCACCGAAAGCATCAGCTAAAGCTGCGTTTTCATCTACCAAATATGGCATGGTATATGCTTTTTCACCCGATCTGGTAATCATTGCTTCCATGGAATCATCGCCTCCGCGTTTTGCGGCATTCGAATTAACAAGTACAAACCCAATACCGGCATCCTTCGCAAGTTGGTGTAGTGTGTTGTATTGTACTTCCCATCCGGCGAAACTTTCACTACCAACAACAAACGGACAAGTATTGCAAGAAAAAACAACTACAAGTCCCTTTTTACCCATAAGTTTGTATAAGGTGTGCGCGCTTCCGTCAACACCATTCATGTCTGAGTCAGCCATTGGCAGCTTATCACCGATCTTTAGTCCGGCTTTATCGTCGGGGGTAGAAAAAGTAAATGCAGCGCTCACAAGCGCAATTAAAGCAACAGCAAAGAGGTTTCTCGTTTTCATTCGTTTGAACTTTTATCTTATGATTGGAAATCCGATAAATTTACCCAATCTTTGTTTTAAACTCACAATTTACAATAAATTGCTTTTATGAGAGTACTATTTAGTTCACTTTTTTTGCTGTTTACAGGATTCCTGAATGCGCAAACGTTTGAAATTCCGGCTGAAGGATTCCCCTTTTACGACGTGTTAGAATGGAAAGGACAAGGAGCCATTTTATTGAATCGCGACCCGTCGTTTAACCAGAAACAAGTTTATCTAACACTGGTAGCAAATGATGGAAAGAGTTCATGGAACGAGAATTTTAGTCCAGGTGGTAAAGAGTTTTTCTACATTTCGGAAGATGCCGGCAGATACGTTTACTTTTTAGAGCATTTGGAATTGAAAAGTGGTAAAATCAGCTTTCACCAACTCAATATTGCCGGAAATATTAAAAGCAATTCCGTTTCGTTTTCAGCAGCATTGAAAAAAATCGGTGATTTTCCTGCAGATGAATTGACGTTATTAGACATCGTTACTTCCGAAAAAGCACTGATTTACCTTTTCTCGCATACCGACAACGCCAGTAAGAAAAAATCGACCATTGCCATTACCATGACACACAACAACTTTTTGGTGTATGCAACACTGGTAGCGCAAAACGTGACCAGTTCCAACAAAGTAGAAGATCAGGTTTCTTGGTACATGGCTGGTGAAACAGGCGAATCGATCGTATACGCAGCCCGCACACACGCCGGGAAAGATGCAGGTTGGCTGGTAAAGCAATTTACACCAAAAGGCGTTTTGCAATCCGAATTTACCATTAAGGCCAACAAAATGGTATTTCTAGAGCACGCTCGTGTTGGTTTTGGAACCCGTGGAAGTGCCCTGCTAAAACGCGTTGAACCGATGGAAAAAGGAACATTGGTTGTAAACAACGGCACGTATTATGTGGGCGGTGTGGAAATGTCAGGCAGTACAGCCAATCTTGTTACGTATATCTTAAAAGACAATGAATGGGTGAAATCGGCTAGTTCTCCGGTAAGCGGATACAACACAAAAAAAGGCCTTGAAGTCGGTTATTACCCAATGTTGGAAGGTATTGGCTGGTATGTAAAATCCACTACTGCAGAAGGGCACTTTCATTCTTACACAAACGCTACCGGAATTGTTTCAGGTTCCGTGAGTCAACAAACAAATAATCCAAGTAGGTTACTTACAGCCGAATTTACCGGTAAATTTGTAGCCAGTCTAGCAACGCGCTGGTTGGTGTTTGCAGCTTCGCAACTGCCAAGCAAGGGTGCCGTTTCTTTTGAATACGTGGAAAAATGATTATTGGAATTTGTGGCGGTAGTGGTTCCGGAAAAACCACCTTATTGAAACGTTTGGCCGCTCATTTCGAGCACATGAAACCAACCGTTTTTTCTATGGATAATTATTATTTACCCATTGAAGAACAATTCCTTGATCAAAACGGTCAGGTGAATTTTGATTTGCCAACCGCACTCGATGAGCAACAGTTAATTTCAGATTTGAGACGTCTCAAAAACGGCGAGGCGATTGAGGTAAAAGAATATCATTTTAACGCACCTCCCGGCAAAAACGTACTGATTACATTGGAACCCTCGCCTGTTATTATTGTAGAAGGACTCTTCCTTTTCCATTATAAAGAAGTGCGCGAAATGCTCGATTTTACCGTTTTTATGGATGTAGATCCACAAACTCAACTGGACAGACGATTGTACCGCGATCAGGAAACGCGTGGCTATTCCAGAGAAGCGATTCTATACCAATGGGAACACCATGTTATTCCGTGTTTCGAACAATTTTTAATGCCTTACGAAGACATTGCCGACTTTCATTTTAAGAATGATAATCTAGCCGATCAGGAATTTGATCGATTGCTGGAAAGCCTCAGTCATAAACTCGAATGTTCAAACGTGTAAGTCACTTTTTCAAGACCTTTGGGCTTCAGGCCGCCATTGCAGTTACTGCATTATTCATTATTATTACTTATAGTCACATTCAGCAGGATGTGCACGCCGATTTTAAAGACTTTCAGGGCGAGTTTTCCAAGCTGGAAGAACAACTCAATGATTTTACCTCCAAAGCAAACAACTGTTTAAAGCGGCAAGGTCAGGCAGGACTTACAGAACACTACAGTGATTCGGAAAACGAGAACTTTTTTCTGCACGTTTACCAAGGCGATTCACTTGTTTTCTGGAATACCAATCACTTGCCCGTTTATTCGTTTGCCGAACTGCATTTCCCGATTGAAGGAGTGGTTCGTCTGCAAAACGGCTGGTATTATACCAAGATTATAAAAAACAAAAACACGCTCTGCGCAGGTTCTTTCTTGATTCAACATGCCTATTCGTATGAAAACGATCAGCTGAAGAACACCTTTAATAGCAACTTAAGTTCATCGATTGGCACCATTTCACTTGATTCAACCAAGGGAATTACTGTTAAAAACCTCGAGGGCGATTTTCTGTTCAATTTACAGCAAACACTCGAAGATGCAGACAGAGGCTTAGAAGAAACCTCTTTGTTTGGAGGCTTTCTGTTGATCCTGATTTTGTTCTGGATTCAGTTGAATCGGTGGTTTCCGAGCATTTGGATGCGAATCTTGCTGGTTACCCTTCTTACCGGACTCAGATTGTGGAGCTTGCAAGCCAATTTTTTTGAAAGCTTCGTTCACAGCGATTTATTCGACCCAACGGTACTCGCTTTAGGTGAGTGGACTCCGAATCTGGGTGAATTGGTGATTTCCTTTGTCTTGTTTTTACTGATTGTCAACACGATACTGCATGCGTTGAAGAAAGTACAACCCGACAACCGGTTTTCCAAAATTTCCATCCTATTCCTGCTCATCACTTTTCCGTTCTTGTCATGGTGGATGGGCTCTGTGGGGCAACAAATCGTTGAAAACTCATCTATACCATTGCAGTTAGACCAGCTTTTTTCGCTGACGCGCTTTTCGCTCTTCGTATTGCTAATTGTAGGTGTAGCCGGGTTTGCATTCTTGCTGCTTTTCTTTGAGTCGATTATTGCTTTTCTGCGGGCAGGATGGAGCAAACGTTTATTATTTATTATCTGGGTGATTTCCAGTTTGATATATATCCTTATTGGCTGGTATATCGAAAGCAATTGGAATGCCATTTGCTGGCCCGTGTTGTTGTGTGGAATTATCCTGCTTGCTGTTTTACGCAACTTACAAGCTTGGAATTTTTCGCTTGTTTTGTTGTTATTGCTCATTTATTCCGTGGGAGCCACTTCTAGTTTTTACACCTTTTCGCAAACAAAAGAACGAGCAGAACGTGAGCTTTATGCCAATCAGCTGGCCGATGACCGTGATATCAATACGGAAATCGAATACCTAAGCACCAAACAGCATTTGCTGGAAGAGCCTTACTTGCAACGCTTGACCTCATTAAAAGACCGTCCGAATCCGTCGGCATTGAAAGAAGCACTCGAGCGTCGCATTTTCAATGGCTTCTGGGAACGCTATGACATTGATTTCTACTACTATCAGCTTACCGACTCGATGTCAAAAATCAACGGCGAAAGTCAGCGCGATTTAGAGCTGTTGATCAACCGGCATGGAATGGTTTCTGAATTGGATTCCTGTGTTTTTCTGATCAAGGATTACACCAGTCAGTACAGTTACGTGATCCGCGAAAAAATTCAAACACCAACTGCCAGTATTTGGTTGTATTGCACGCTCAAATCGAAGAAAATTCCGGAAGAAATCGGTTTCCCACGTTTGTTAATCTCGGATAAAGCCAAGGTTTTTGAATCGTTGGAGAATTTTTCAATTGTGAAATACTACAACGGAAAATTGGTCAATAAATACGGAGACTACAGCTTCCCCTACTCAGCTGATGCTTGGAAAGAAACCCGAAAAGGATCTAAGCGCTTTTTCAACAAAGACGGATACAATCACTTTATGCTCAAGCGCGGAACAAGTGATATGATCATTCTTTCAAAGCAAGATTCGAGCTGGGTAAACGGAGTTACAACAATGGCTTTCCTATTCGTGTCTTTTGGTTTGTTACTGGCTATTTACAGCTGGTTCAAAGCAAAAAACAAACGCTTGGCTTTCAAACGACTTTCATTAGCTGTAAAAATTCAAGTGGTATTGGTTGGATTGGTTTTTCTTTCCTTGCTTGGATTTAGCATCGGCAGTGGCACCTTCGTAAAAAACCAATACGTGCAGTATACCGACGATGTGATCCGTGAAAAACTGCAATCTGTTGGAACAGTAGGAAAATTGCGTCTGGGTAATTTTGTAGACATCAACGACACATCCAACAGCGGCGAACTGGAATATTACTTACGTAACTGGTCGCAGATTTTCGTGACGGATGTGAACGTGTATGACATCAAAGGTCAACTCATCGGTTCTTCCCGCCCAAAGATTTACAACATCGGATTGCTGAGCGAACAAATGAATCCGCTGGCGCGCAAAGCGCTTATGTTCGACAAGAAAAGCGAGTACATTCATCAGGAACGGATCGGTTCGTTGAATTACCTTTCGGGCTACATTCCGTTTTTCAACGATGAAGGAAAACTGATTGCCTACCTCAATATTCAACACTTTGACCAGCAAAATGAGTTTGAAAGTCAGATTCAACATTTCCTGGTGGCCATCATCAATGTATTCATGATTTTGTTGGCGCTATCCATCGTTGGTGCCATTTTGGTTTCAAACTGGCTTACATCGCCTCTACGAATGATTCAGCGGAGTTTTTCGAGCATGGAGTTGGGGAAAAACAATCAGGCAATCGATTATCAAAGTAATGATGAATTGGGCGATCTGGTGCGTGAATACAATCAGAAATTGGTAGATCTGGAAACAGCAGCGGTGCAATTGGCGCAAAACGAACGCGAAAGTGCTTGGCGTGAGATGGCGAAGCAGGTGGCGCACGAAATCAAGAATCCGTTGACACCGATGAAACTCTCCATTCAGCAATTGCAACGTGTTTTTGATCCGAACGATCCGCAGTCGAAACAAAAAATAGATCGTGTTGCGCAATCCATTATTGAACAAATAGATGCGTTAACCTCTATTGCAAATGCCTTTGCCAACTTTGCCAAAATGCCGCAACCGGTGGTGGAAAAGCTGGAATTCAGGTCGTTTTTGGAATCGATTGTTGCCGTGTTTGAGGCGCAGGAAAGTTGCAAGGTCAGTTTGACAGCCGTTCAGGAAGCGATTTACGTGGAAGGTGATAAAGAAATGCTCTTGCGGGTAATCAATAACCTGATTACAAACGGTATTCAAGCCATTCCGAATGATCGGGAAGGAAATGTGAGCATTCTTTTGACAGCAGACGATGAATTGGTTTCAGTGACCATTACTGACAACGGCTGTGGCATTCCTGAAGAACAATTGTCGACCATATTTGAACCGTATTTCACCACAAAATCTACCGGAACCGGACTTGGGTTGGCGATGGTAAAACAGATTGTAGAAGGTCATTACGGCACCATTGAGGTGAAACACACCAGTGAGTCGGGAACTACAATGGTATTGCAGTTTCCGCGGGTTTAGCATGCGGGATAAATCCCGACCCCATACATTATCCCTGATAATCCATTTTAATCTATAACACAAAACCGCGGGATAAATCCCGCGGCTACAATACTCATGTGTAAGTGAAGGTCTCATTCTATTCTAAAACAACAACTAAAAAAGCCACTAGATAAATCACGGGGCAACAGAAATGTTCCCCAAAAAACAAAGGGCCTGCAGTTACGTTATCACGCAGCCACAAGCCCCTTTATTGTTGAGAAAACAATATTCTATTATCTTGTCACAACCACTTTGAATTGGCTGCTTGTTCCATCAGCATAGTTCAATGAGAACACATACGTTCCTGCTTTGAAGGCAGCAACATTTGTCGTGAATTGTCCGTTAGCGATGCTTACTTCTTCAGCATTCACCACACGACCCGACAAATCTGTCACTTTCAATGTAGCTTTTCCGTTTGCATTCAATTTTACAGTTACCACATCTTTTGCCGGATTCGGGAAAGAAGATGTTTCAATCACATTTTCATTTACAGTCAAATCGTTCGCGTCGAAAACACGTACTGATAATGACGGAACATCACCTCCTTCAAAACCACTTGAATATGCATTGTCGCTTTCAACCGGGTAAAGCGGCTGGGCTTCAGTAGCTTCGTTTAGCAAATAAGAAGACTCTGTATCATAACCCAAGAATACCGAAGTATTGTAAGTAGTTGCACAGAACAGGTAGCGTTGGTTGTCTTCCATCACAAACGGTTGCGTAAATGCCTGATATTTTGGAACGTTCTGTTCGTTTGCTTCAAAATAGTAGTTTCCTGAAGCCATTGAATTCAATGATGTGAAACCATAGTTTGCATCGTTCAAATCAACAAATGCATCATCCCAGCGATAAGCCGTGATTTCAATTTCCTGTCCTGTTAATGAATCGTCAGTTGCCGTTGAAGCATTGAAGTACATTCCAGCTGCTGCCAAACGGCTTCCGTTTGCATTGTTGAACACGATACAAGAAGAATACGAGTTGTTGTTTGTACTCGGACGAATACCACCATCGCTGACAGGCATTTTTTGCGCGTCCAAACGACAAAGAGAGTAAATCGAATCATTTACATAGAAATTGATCGCAACTGTGTTGTCGCTAATGTATTCGTCAACAGCAGGATTACTTACCTCGTAGGTCAATGTGTAATCACCGGTAGGGTAAGTTGCCAAACTGAATGTAGGCATTGCGATGTAAGCACTATCACCTGAAAGCAAAGAAAACGAAGAAGAAGTGTTGTCGTACACATTCGCTCCGTTATTAACGGTTACATTCAGGGTAATGTTAGTTTGGTCATTGGAACCGTAGTTGTAAACCCAAGCACCTAAATCTGTGCTAAATTCACTTGCGCTTTGCGCTAACAATGCAGGGATTCCTGTTCCATTTACACGCAATACGTTTTTAGCGTAGAAACCTAAATCATCTGCATAATAGTCTGATTTATTACCGATAAAGACGATAACATCATCTCCGGCTTCCATGGCATCGTGAATAGCATCACCATCGGCTTGAGAGATCATTACCGTAGGAATGGTAACAGATCCGCCTACGGCACCCGCGCCCATAGCAATCGGTGCACCAGCAATGTTGTTAACGATGATCACTGCAATTGCTCCGGCATTTTGAGCTTCCAAAGCTTTTGCACCGAATTCACAAGTACCGCGGTAAACCAAGGCTATTTGCCCTGTAAGATCAACACCATTGGTAAGTGTAGAGCAAGCCAATGAGTCATCAGCAAGCACTACCGTGTCTAAAACAGCATTTGCCGGATTAGTCATATCGGCAGCCCAACCAGTGGTATAGGTAAAGTTTTTAGCGCCAGCGATCGGAGCCGGTTCTTCAACCGTAAAGATCACCTGTGCAAATGAAAAGGCACTAAAAAGTGCCAATCCAAAGGAGAGTAGCATTTTTTTCATAGCATAAGTAAATTTAAAGACGTGTTAAAGATAGTTAAACGAACTTAATAATTGCAAAAAAAGACAAGTCATCTATCTTAACATTAAGAACACAAACCAAAAAAGGGGCGCCAAAGCACCCCTTTCGTTCAAAAGAACTATTGAACTAACTGTAGAACAGCTGTCGGAATTTTATTTAGATACAACCACTTTAAACTGACTCTTTGTACCGTTTGAGTAATCAAGCGAGAAGATGTATGTACCGGCTTTAAATCCATCTACGTTTGCAGTGAATTTTCCGTTTACGATGTTTACATCTTCAGAAGAAACCGTTCTTCCAGCCAAATCAGTGATTGTTAATGCAGCCGTTCCGTTGGCGTTTACTTTCACAGTAACTACGTCAACAGCAGGATTCGGGAAAGTAGATGTTTCGATGCTGTTTTCATTTACAGTCAAATCAGCAGCATCAAATACATTTACTGCAATCGATGGCACCGCACCGGAAGTAAATCCATCACGGAAGAAAGTACCATTTGATTCAATCGGGTGGAATACCTGCAAATCTTGAGTAATGTTTTCATCGTAATTTGATTGTTCATCGTAACCCAAGAATATTTTTGTGTCGAATGTTTGAACACAGAACAAATAACGTTGTCCATCTTCTAATAAAACCGGTGTATCAAAAGCAACATATTGATCAACTCCATTCAAGCTAGGAATACTTGGAGGATAGTTATAAATAGCTGAAGCCACTTCTGTTAAACTTGTAAATCCAAATCCAGCATCATTAATATCTACAAACGCATCATCCCAACGACGAGCGCTAATCAATATTTCACGACCATCTAATGAATCAGGAGCATTGATCGAGGCGGCAAAGTGCATCCCCGCAACACCAATACGACTAGCATTATCATTCGCAAAAGCAATACAGCTTGTGAAAGAACCGTCATTTGGTGAGGGCATAAAACCAATCGTATTCAACGGTTTATTATTCGCATCCAAACGAGCCAAAGAGTAAATCGAATCCTGAATATTGAACGTTGTTGCAATGGTATTATCAAGTGAATATTGATCGGTAACACCATAAGCAATGGCATAAGTAAGTGTATAAACACCCGTTGGGTAAGAAGCCAAATTGAAGTCCGGTAGGTTGATAAATGCACTGTCACCCGCCAACAAGCTGAATGAAGTAGATGTGTTATTATATACACCCGCACCGTTGTTAACAGTTGCATTCAAGGTAATTCCGGTTTGATCTTGTTGTCCGTAATTAAATACCCAACCACCGATAGTTGTGTTGAATTCAGCGGCATTTGCGGCTAATTGAGAAGGTATAGCGCTTGCATCAGCACGCAAGATATCAGCAATTTTAAACCCTAAGTCATTGTCATAATATCCGTTTTTCTCACCGATGAAAGCGACAACATCATCTCCGGCCAAGATAGCGTCATGAATTGCATCACCATCCACATCGGAAATCATGACTACAGGAATTGTAACAGATGCACCATCCACACCAATACCCATTGCAACCGGAGCTCCAGGGATATTGTTTACAATGATACAAGCAATTGCGCCTGCGTTTTGAGCAGCCAATGCTTTAGAGCTGAAGTTACACGTACCACGATAAACCAATGCAATTTTACCGGTAAGATCATTGGTTAACGGAGCACAAGCCAATGAGTCATCCGCAATCATTACCGTATCCAATACGGCATTTGCCGGGTTTGACATATCAGCCGACCAGGTAGTAGGATTTGTGATTTGAAGACCTCCAACTAATGCTACAGGAGCTTCAATAGAGCAAATCACTTGTGAAAATGAATTGGCGGCAAAAAGCACCAATCCAAAAGAAAGTAATAGTTTTTTCATATTTCATTTAGATTAAAGACGTGTTAAAGATAATGTAAATGAATGTGATATGGAAAAAAAAGACAAACCGATCCTTTCAATGATTTTTGATTATCACCTTATTTATCAATGCTACCCCATGGAATAATGTCCATGAAACAAAGGCACTTCACAAAAAACAACTAATCAACGCTCTTCTTTCTGATACACAACTCAAATGAGATCCGTAAACCGAAAACTGTTAAATTAACGACACAAAAAAAGGGAAGCGTAAAACTTCCCTAATTTCCAACAATAGTTGAAACGCTCTATTCGGCGCTTACCATTGCTTTTAAGTATTCACGATTCATACGTGCGATGTTTTCCAACGAAATTTCTTTCGGGCATTCAACAGCACATGCACCGGTGTTGGTACAGTTTCCGAATCCTTCTTCATCCATTTGTTTTACCATGTTCAACACGCGTTGTTGTGCTTCCACTTTTCCTTGTGGCAACAATGCCAGCTGAGAAACTTTTGCCGAAACAAACAACATAGCTGATGCGTTGACACAAGATGCTACACAAGCTCCGCAACCAATACAAGTTGCTGCCTCGAATGCTTTATCAGCAGCTGCTTTTCCAATCGGAATGGCGTTCGCATCTATGGTATTTCCGGAAGTATTTACCGAAACGAAACCACCGGCTTGTTGGATGCGGTCGAATGAACTTCTATCAACTACCAAGTCTTTGATTACCGGAAATGCTTTCGCTCTCCATGGTTCCACGTAGATCGTTTCGCCATCTTTGAACTTACGCATGTGCAATTGGCAAGTAGTTACCGCACGATCCGGGCCGTGAGCTTCACCGTTGATGAACAACGAACAACTTCCGCAAATTCCTTCACGACAGTCGTGGTCGAAAGCAATCGGCTCTTTGCGCTCATTTACCAACTGTTCGTTCAACTGATCCAACATCTCCAAGAAAGAACTGTCGGTTGACACATTGTCTAATTTGTATGTTTCCATACTCCCTTTCGAATTGGCATTCTTCTGACGCCAGATTTTGAGGTTGATGTTTATTGTTTTTGAGGCCATGTTATTTTAGTTATTAGTGGTTAGTTATTAGTGGTTAGACCACGTAACACCAAACCAACGTTTTGACTACAATTTTTCTTTTAATTTATTGATAAACGAATTAATCATCTTACCCATTTCCTGAATCTCTAGTTCTAAAGAACCGATCAATTCAGTATTTGCTGAAAGTTCAAGTTCTCTTGTCAGTACCAATTGGGTATCCAATTCGTAAAGTGAGCCTCTTGCGATCTTCAGGAAATTCAAAAAACTCAATGTGCTTCTTCCAAAGCCTTCTGCTATATTACTTGGAACAGAAACAGAGCAACGTCTCATTTGACTTGTAATACCGTATACTTCCTCTTTTGGAAACGACATTGTCAATTCATAGACTTGTTTACTCAGCAAGATTCCTCTTTGCCAAATTTTCAAGTCTCTGTATGATTTTACTTCACTCATTTTCTATACCATCCAGCAACCAATCACTAGTCACTAATATCACTTATAATTTCTAGCCGCAATCTTAATAAACTCGTAATTCAACGGTTCTTTGTGTAACTCGGATTGGTTAATGTCCATTCCTTTGTACTCCCATGCACCAACAAATTTGAAGTTTTCATCGTCGCGCAATGTTTCACCTTCTGCATCCTGGTATTCTTCACGGAAGTGACCACCACACGATTCGTTACGTTGCAAGGCATCGCGCGCCATCAATTGGCCCAATTCGAAGAAATCTGCTACACGCAACGCTTTTTCCAATTCAGGATTCAACTCATCGGCATCGCCCGGAACGTAAACTTCTTTGTAGAACTCATCTCGCAAGGCTGCAATTTCGGCTATAGCTTCTTTCAAGCCTTGTTCGCTGCGACCCATTCCTACTTTGTTCCACATGATCAAGCCCAAACGTTTGTGGAAATGATCTACGGTTTTGGTTCCGTTGTTGGTTAAGAATTGATTGATGATGGATTTCACGCTGTTTTCAGCTTCGTTGAACTCCGGTGAGTCCGTCGGAATCGTTCCGGTACGAATTTCGTTCGCCAAATAATCGGAAACAGTATAAGGCAACACAAAATAACCGTCGGCCAAACCTTGCATCAATGCCGAAGCACCCAAACGGTTGGCTCCGTGATCGGAGAAATTGGCTTCACCAGCTACGAAACAACCCGGAATGGTTGACTGCAAGTTATAATCAACCCAAACGCCACCCATGGTGTAGTGAACAGCCGGGTAGATTTTCATTGGCGTTTCGTAAGGGTTTTCGTCGGTAATTTTTTCATACATCTGGAACAAGTTTCCGTACTTGCTTTCGACCCATTTTTTACCCAATTCCAAGATTTTCTCATCGGATGGGTTGTGATCGCCTGAAGCGAAAGCTGCTTGTTTTCCTTTTGCTTTGATCTCGGAAGAGAAATCGAGGTAAACACCTTCGTTCGTCGCGTTCGCTTCAATTCCATAACCGGCATCGCAACGCTCTTTGGCAGCACGAGAAGCTACGTCGCGAGGCACAAGGTTACCAAACGCCGGATACCTTCTTTCCAAGAAATAATCTCTATCGTCTTCTGCTATTTGCGTTGGTTTCATTCTTCCTTCACGAATGGCTTCAGCATCTTCTATTTTCTTTGGTACCCAAATACGACCTGAGTTACGCAATGATTCCGACATCAAGGTCAGTTTCGATTGGTTGGTTCCATGAACAGGAATACACGTCGGGTGAATTTGTACAAAGCAAGGGTTCGCAAAGTAAGCTCCACGTTTGTGTGCTTTCCAAGCTGCCGTAACGTTACTTCCCATGGCATTGGTAGAAAGGAAGTACACATTTCCGTAACCACCGGAAGCGATAATTACAGCGTGTGCAGAATGACGTTCGATTTCGCCGGTAACCAAGTTACGAGCAATGATTCCTCGGGCTTTCCCGTCAACTTTTACGATGTCGAGCATCTCGTGACGGTTGTACATTTGCACACGGCCTAAACCGATCTGACGCGAAAGAGCCGAGTAAGCTCCGAGCAACAATTGTTGTCCGGTTTGACCCGCAGCATAGAACGTACGTTGTACTTGTGTTCCGCCGAATGAACGGTTGTCAAGCAAACCTCCGTATTCACGTGCAAACGGAACACCTTGTGCTACACATTGATCAATGATGTTACCGGAAACTTCTGCCAAACGGTGAACGTTGGCTTCGCGGGCACGGTAGTCACCACCTTTGATGGTATCGTAAAACAAGCGGTAAACACTGTCGCCATCGTTTTGGTAATTTTTAGCGGCATTGATACCACCTTGTGCTGCAATAGAGTGTGCTCTTCGCGGAGAATCCTGAAAACAGAATGCTTTTACGTTGTAGCCCATTTCACCAAGAGAGGCAGCAGCAGCAGCACCTGCAAGACCTGTTCCCACAACGATAATATCGATTTTAGGGCGGTTATTCGGTGCAACTAATTTTAAATGATTTTTATGATCGGTCCATTTTTCTGAAATAGAACCTTCAGGTATTTTGGAATCTAACTGAGACATATCTTTTCGTTTTAAAAATGAATCTGATTATTTAACGTATCCAATGAAAATGAGTACCGGAATAATGGCGAACAAGAAAGGCACCACAATAGCGAATAATTTTCCTGTTACTGCGATAATCGGTGTGTAACGTTTGTGACGCAGACCCAACGACTGGAACGCCGAGGCGAATCCGTGCCATAAGTGGAATGCCATTACTGCCATTGAAATCACATAAAGAATCGTTGCCCAAAGTGCCAGTGAGTTGGTAACAAAACCGTTTTTCGACTGACCGAAGAAGGCCATTACTACTGAATGTAAGTCTTTATAACCCTCTCCTAATTTGAGATCAGTATTTTCCAAATAAAGGTTGGTTTCATCTCTCACAACCACGACTTTATCAACTTGAATAGGAATAAGGCTATGATTGTGTGTGTAATAAACCATTTCCGGATTTGTCTGTTGGGGCAATGTAACCTCATACGTATGCAATGGAATATGTTCGAAGTGCATTTTGGCCCAGAAATTCACCATGTGTGTAACGATGAAGATCAAAACGATACTGCCCAACAAAGCCATTTGACGTGAAGCCGTTGAAGAATTGGCACCGGCATTGTTGTAGGCATATTTCTGCGGACGTGCCTTTTTGTTTTGCACCGCCAACATCAATCCATCGATTGCGTGGAATAGGATGGAAATGTAGGTTACATAAGACAATACCTTGATAAAGATATTGTGTTGCATGAAGTAGGCATATTCGTTGAATGCTCTTCTGCCCTCTTCACCATGAATGAAAATCAATTGAAGATTCCCAATAAGGTGTCCGATAAGGAACGTGCACAAAAACAGTCCCGTCAATGCCATCCAGTATTTTTTGGCGATGGATGATCTTAAAATTGCCGATTTACTCATGTTTGGTTTTTTATAAAAACGATTCACAAATTTAACAGCTATACCAACCTAATGTTCACCTCACCCTTATTTAGATTGAATTTAGATTGTTGATTTTTTAGAACATTCACAGATTCATGTATATTCGCAGTAAGCAAACCTATACGCATGAAGTCTACACTACTTGTTTCATCGGGCATTCTTGCCCTATCTCTTTTCGCGGGTTGTATTCCGGGCGGCTCGGTAAAAGAAGGACCGACAGAAAAAATAGTTGCCGGCAGGGTTCAGGGAACGGTTTATACCAATTCCTATTTCGACATTACGGTTCATTCACCCGAAGGATGGGACATTCAGGATCAGGCTCCGCTTAAAAAAGTCAATCCGTTTCAGGTTGATTTGTTTCAGGCATTTGAATATCCGTTGGATTCCGGTTACATTGATAACGGTAATATTTACCTAACAGCCGAACGTCGTAATCATAACCCATTAATGGATGATGGCGGAGATTATTTGCAGGAATTGAAAGACGGTTTGGAAATGTTGGCTGTGGAAACCGACGAGATCAGTGATATAACTACAACAACTGTTGGCGGCAAGAAGTTTCACCGATTGTCAACCTACGGCATAGATACCGATAATGATCTCGAAACCGTTCAGGAATTCTACGCCACACCGATCAAAGATTATTGGTTGATGATCACGCTTACCTATTGTGATGAAGGACAAAAAGAGGCTCTGAAGACCACGCTGGAAGGGATAGAGTTTGAATAAAGTTTCTTGAGTTTTTTAAGTTTTTGAGTTATTACGTTTTTGAAGTTACGACAACTCAGAAACTAATAACTTACAAACTCTCTAACTTCTCCAACTGTCAAACTCAACAACTTCTAGTGACTTCCACCTACATCATCCAACGAAACACCTTGCTTTTTGAGTAGTTTGTTGACGAATATCGCGAAGAAGGTGATGTATAAAAAACAGATGGTTCCTACAATAAATGATGTTTGAATACCGATAATGTCGGAGAGTTTTCCTTGCAATGGAGGAATAATGGCCCCACCTAAAATCATCATGACCAAAAATGCCGAACCTTGTGCCTGATACTTACCCAATCCGGCAAGTGAAAGTGAGAAAATGCATGGCCACATGATGGAGCAGAACAATCCGGCACTTAAGAAAGCGTAAACGGAAACAATTCCGGTGGTTGTCAAACCCACCACTGTAGCGGCTACACCTAAAATCCCGAAAACGGTCAAGGTCAACGCGGGTTTGTCATTGGTGAGGTAAAACGCGATTATTTGCACCAACACACATCCGATATACCAGTAAAGCGCATCGATGTTGTAGCCGGCAAGTTTTGTAAAACCGAGTACCACAGCAAAAGCGACCAATGGTGCAATAAATCGCAAGATCATTTTGGTTTGAGCAGCAAGGTTGAATGCGTTTATGGAACCCGCCCATCGACCTATCATTAAACTTCCCCAGAACATCGAAACAAAAGGTGTGGTTTCGGAAGATTCGTAACCACCAAAGGCTGGTTGTTTCAACAATTCACTGAGGTTGCTACCGATGGCTACTTCTACACCAACATAAACAAAAATGGCGAGCATACCCAGTGTGAGTTGTGGAAACTGCATGGCTCCCCAACCTTCTTTCTGACGAGACCCTTTTCCGTAAGCGAATAAAATTCCGGCTACTACAGCGATCAATCCGCCTGTCCAGCAAATAATACGCATTCGGTTTAAGGGTTTTTGAATGACATCTATTTCGTGTTGAATCGCAGCTTTTGTTTCTAATTGTGCGGAACTCAATTCTGCCATTTCCACTCCTTGCTCATCCAAAGAAACTTGTTCGAGGTCGTGATTCAATTCTACCAATTGTTTGGCTTCGTCGGTTCGATAACTATAAAACACCGGCGAAAAACAAGCAATCAACAATCCGGTAATGATCAATAAGGTTACCAGCGCTTTTTTAGCGGATTCTGCTTTTTCAACAATCGCTTCTTTAACAGGATTGTCAATTAATTCATCATTTGTGACTGTAACCTCATCTGTTGTTTTACCATCCGGAACGCGTTTTGAGAAGCCGAATAATGCCGCAACCCCAATGAATAAACATCCAACAGCTGAATACAGCATAATGATTTTGGAAAGACTTAATGCTTGGATCATTTTATCATCGACTGCGGCAGCAGTGCCAAAAAGAGCTAACGAAATAATAACCGGCCCGATAGATGTTCCCAAACTATTGATAGATCCACCGAGGTTAATTCGATTACTTCCGGTAGATTCATCACCTAAAGAAATCATAAACGGGTTGGCGGAAGTTTGTTGCAGTGAAAAACCCAACGCCACGATGAACAATCCGAACAACATTCCGGCAAAGACATTCAAATAAACTGATACAATCATGGCAACGGCACCTAGTGCAGAAAACAATAATCCGTAGACAATACTGCGTTTGTAACCCCAAGATCCGACCAAATCGCGGCCGCTTGCGGTACTAAACACAAACAATCCCAAAGCACCTAAATAATAAGCACCGTAAAACGCGAAATCTATGAGCTGACTTTGGAATTGATCAAGGTGAAAATAATGCTTACAAAACGGAATGAAAATGCTGTTTCCCGCGGCAATAAATCCCCAAAAAAAGAAAACGGTTGTCAAGGTTGACAAGGCTCCGTAATTGGTCGGCTTGATCGTTTTTTCCATAGAAGAAGTTTAAGGGCGAAAAATAGGGAGAATAATTGTAATGATGTTGGATGCTTGATTTTTGATGTTGGATGATGCTGAAATTTAACGGGAACTCCATCAAAAATTCAGCATCAAGCATCCAACATCTATTTCACTCCTCAACTAATCGCTCCATATCTTTCATCAAACGATCCACCTCCGTTTCCGATGTCCCGTCATAATAACCCCGAATACGCAATTGCCGATCGACCAATACAAAATTATTGGTATGTATAAAATCGGAACCAACATCTCCTTGGTTTTGAACGGCAGCAGGTTTCAGCACAAAAAACGACTTTCGGGCAACTTCGTACAATTTCTCCCTTTTACCCGTTAAAAAATGCCATTGCTTCGAATCGGCATGGTGCAATTGGGCATATTCTGCCAATCGGGCAACCGAATCCGTTTCAGGATCAACAGTAAAACTCAGAATCTCAACTTGATTGTTTTGTTTGAAATGGTGGTGAACACGCTGCATTTGGGCAGTCATTTTCGGACAAATAGTACCACACGTGCTGAAAAAATACTCGGCTACAAACACTTTACCTTTTACATCTTTCAAGCTAAAGGTCTTGTTGTTTTGATCGGTAAATGAAAAATCACCTATTTTATGTCCGAAACCTTGCCGCACTAAATCAGGATCTACCATTTCGGAATTGAGATCGACAGGATTGATAACAGGAAGCGGTTTTTCATCTGATGGTTTCGTTATCAAATAAGCTGTTATGATTCCGACAACTGCAATAACCAAGAGGATAATAACACGCATGTTTTCTACATTTTGACTACAAAAGTACATCGAATATGCGCACGAAATCATGATATTTATCAGCGAAATAGTATATTTGATTCATGCGTACATTCATTTTTGGGTTGATCATTTTTCTGGCCGTTCCTAGCGCTCATGCACAATTGACAGAGGGTGACGGACATGTATTTCTGAAATACAGTTATGGTGGTGTTGATTCGGCGCGTTACCACAATTATTCCGTTTCGGGTGAGTTTTTTCTGAATCCCTATATCGGATTGAACTACAATTTCGACCTGATGTTTCGCAACGACAATATCCGTCAATTTCACTCTTCCGTTGGAGCATTAGTTGGGCCGCCACTAATTGTCATTGGACTTATTACAGCGGCTTCTAACAATAATGACAACGATGATTCGCAGTTCAACTTAGGCGGGTTGGGCGCGTTACTTGGTTTACTTATTTTGGTGGCTCCTGACGGAGTCAGTTTTCACATTCCGGTTTCCTATAAATGGGATATTTCTCCGTACGCCAATGTATTGGGAATTGATTTTGTGCGGAACAAAAACACCAACCACAACAACTTCAAGTATGCAATGTCATTCGGATGCAAGACCACTTATCTTACTTACAGTCATTTTACGTTGAATGCTTTTGTGGAAACCCGCAAAGTAGCCGGAATGGGTTGGAGTTTCGGCGGCGGTTTCGGTATTGGTTATGCTATCGGTCAGGGAGAAGAAAATGATGATTTCATCCCGCAAGAAGGCACTGAATTCTAAGGCTCCTTTTAAAACAACAAGTGTTTTACCGTATTACCGTTATTAATGAGTTGTTTCAACGATTCAATGCCTATTGTAATGTGTCGGTCTACAAACACAGAAGTTACTTTGCTATCACTTTCGCTGGTTTTTACACCTTCAGGAACCATCGGTTGATCTGAAACCAACAACAAAGCTCCAGTAGGAATTTTATTTGCGAACCCAACCATAAAAATAGTAGCGGTTTCCATATCGATGGCCATGGCGCGAATGGAACTCAAGTAATTTTTGAATGCATCGTCATGTTCCCAAACCCTGCGATTGGTGGTATAGCAGGTTCCGGTCCAGTAATCAAATCCGTGATCTCGAATGGTTGTTGAAATTGCTTTTTGCAGAGCAAAGGCCGGTAAAGCAGGAACTTCAGGTGGAAAATAGTCGTTGCTGGTTCCTTCACCACGAATGGCAGCTATGGGTAAAATCAAATCGCCGACCTCGTTTTTCTTTTTCAAACCACCACATTTCCCTAAAAACAATACGGCTTTGGGTTTGATAGCAGAAAGTAAATCCATACACGTGGCAGCAGAAGCGCTTCCCATTCCGAAGTTGATGATCGTAATGCCATTGGCAGTTGCGCATTGCATCGGTTTGTCTTTACCAATCACAGGAACGCCGTGTAGTGCAGCAAATTTGTCGACATAATTGTGGAAGTTGCACAACAAAATATACTTACCAAAATTTTCCAGTAACTCACCCGTATAGCGTGGCAACCAGTTTTCTACGATTTCCTGTTTTGATTTCATGCGTTTTGTTCTTATAGTTCAAACATACAATTTTTTGGGGGAACTAGGTATTAGGGAGCTGGGGAACTAGAACGTGCTCGGTTCAGAACGCCCTAGTTCCCCATTTCCCAAGTTCCCTATTTCCTAGTTAAAAGGCTCAAAAACGTCGAACGATTGATTCCCGTGGTTTTGATTTCCGGATAATAGTCGGTAAAACTGGCTGGAATCTTGATCTTTTTGCGTTTATCCCATTGCATTTTATACGCATTGATTCCTGTTTCGGAAACTTCGATGTAGTCCATTTCCTGTTTGGTATGCGTTTTCCAGAAATACGAAGCCACGTTTCTTTCAGCAAGTGAGTTAGCTTTTCTGCGCTCAGAAATCACCCAATTTTTCCATAGCAAGTCAAGATCATTGCGGAACTCCAGAGGTTGAAACTGCCGGATGAGTGCATTTCGCAGACCATTGTCAACAAAATAAACCGTGTGACTCTTTTTCAACTCATAACGATGATCATTGAAATAGCTAGGCAACACAAACAACAGCTGCGTTTTTTCCAATAACTGAATGTAACGCTCAACCGTTTCGTTGTCCAAGCCGCATTTTCCACCCAATTCATTGTAACTGATTGCCTGACCGATGTTAAACGCCAACAATCGCAATAGCTGAATGAGTTGCTCGCTTTTATTAATGCGATCTGCTGCTCCCAATTGCGTAAAGACGCTTTCCTCCAACAAACGGATGAGCAAGGTTTCTGCATTTTGGGGATCAGCTACAATTTCGGGATAATAGCCGAAAATCAGCCGTCGTTCCACTTCACTTTCTTCTTCGCCCATGCCGGTAGCCTGAACCATTTCAGGATAGGAATACGGAAAAAGCACCAATTCCAGTCCCTGATAACGCAAGGCTTCCCACAATTCTTCCTGCAATGCCGGTTCAAACGAACAACAAAGAACCAGATTTTCAACAGCGTCATTCGCCAAAACGGCATCAATAATGGCTTGCAATTGACCAAGGTACTGCGCTTCTTCCAATACGATAATGGAATAACCTGCAGTTACGGTTTGAAAATCGGCCACCTCGGCGATTGTTTTGCGTTGTTTTTTGTCGGCACAATCGATGGTAATTGTCTGTTGGCTTTTTTCACTCAAAACTTCGGCAAGAAGCGTTTTTCGTCCGGCTTTTCGCGGTCCGCGCAGCACCACAATTTTACTTTCGCTTAGTTTCTCCTGAAGAATGGGTTGAAGAGCTCGTTTGATCATTGATTGCAATTTTGAGCAAAACTAGACCATTTATCGATTTATTGTGTTGATTTCTGCGGAAAAGAATGCTCAGAAGGATGTTGATAAAAATTGATGTTGGATTTTTGATGCTTGATGTTGGATGGAGTTCGTGGTAAATTAAACGTTCATGGAACTGAAACCTAGAATAATCTGAATTTTGTTGGTTTTCTTTAAACGCTTAGGAAAAACCTAATCAAAAATCAAGCATCCAACATCAAAAATCCTTCAAAACGAGTCGATCAAAATACTTCTTCGGTCTGTCTGAGTGCATGAATTTATTCCCTCCGTAACACACCAGAATATAGGCTTTGTTGTCGTAGATAAAGATCCGTCGCCATTGCAACCCTTTCCATTCGTCTTGCACCATTCCTTCAATTGCCTGAATACCAGTTGGAAGTGTGAGTTCAACCGGACGCTGGCGCTGATTGTCGATGAATTGTTTTTTGTAACTGTTTAATGTTTCATCCGCCGAACGAATGATTAATTCGTAGGTATTTCCCTGACCCAATTCCTGATAGACAAAGCGGTAATCTTCTTCGGAAGCAAACTCAAGCGGTTTACCGGAAAGCGGAATGGAAAAACCAAACGTATCGTTTTCAACCGTATAAACCCGCCAACTGTTCACCATTTGCTGAGCAGGAATCGGTTCTGTACTATAAGTTGCTTTTACCGGTCGCACAGAATAACCATTTGATTTTAGTAACTGCAAAATACCATCCGTGCCGTGCAAATGACCCGATCCGACAGCGCAAAAAACCGATTGTTTCCGCATCAGAGTATCCAGTCCGTTGAACATCACCACATTTCTGCGCGAGATCAACGCATCATAAGCACCGGGAACGTTTTCCAATTGCGATTTCAACATTTTGCTCAGTGTAGCGATATCGCCCTGAATGTAGGATTGTACAAACGCTTCTTTCGAAAACAGCAAACTTGAAAGTGCAGTGCGCGCGGTAATATTGCTGATTTTCTCGACGGCTTTCAGTTGATCTTCCAAACCTTCAAGCGGATAAAAGTCCTTTCCTGCACAATATCCTGTTTGTTGCAACCACGCGTCGATGAATTGCGGTCGACCGTCTTCGTTTCCGTAAACCGTTGTTGTTGCTTCGCGCGAATTGGTATAAGGTCTGTTTTTGGAAAGAATTTCGAGGTTAAAAAGATCCAGACGCACATCGTATTCATCAAACAGGGCCGAAACATCAGTTTCCAACACCACTGCTTCCGCTTTTTCAAAAGCAACATACAAACTGTCAGGAAACTGAAACAAGCGCGGATCGTTGGAATGCATACTCCCGAATAAATAACTTGTTTTTTTCAAGCCTTTACCCTTAATTTCCCACAATAGCTGATACTCGGGTGTGTCTTGCGCAACCAACAATTTCCCTGTTAAAAGGACTGCTATGAGGAGTAACTGTTTCACTTCTTTATTCAACTAGACGTTTAAACCGCTCAAACGTATGCATTATTCGATTGCACGGCGGAAATTTTCACCTGTTTTAACACTCTAAGAGCTTCTTTAATTTCCACCGATCAAACGATCCACATGCACATCCCCGAATGCATAGGGGATGTAGGCAAGTGAAGGAATTTTTTTAGTGAGAATAACCGGAGTAGTTTTGCCCAACGAAATTGTTCCGTGGGTATTCGATAATCCCATCGCGTAGGCTGCATTTATCGTAAGGGCATTGAGTGCTTCTTCCGGTGTCATTTTCATCTTGACGCAGCCTAAAGAAAAAATCATGCCTAAATTATCGCAAGGGGTTGAACCCGGATTAAAATCACTCGCCAACGCAACGGGAAGTCCGGCATCCATCATACCACGGGCATTCCCGAATGGAATACTCAAGAAATGCGAACAACCCGGAAGTAAGGTCGGCATGCAACCACTGTCTTTTAATGCAGCGATATCCGCTTCATCGCATTCTTCCAGGTGATCTACAGACAATGCGCCACATTCAACGGCTGCTTTCACGCCACCCAATATTGAAAACTGATTCACATGCACTTTCGGAGTCAAACCATGTGCTTTACCCGCTTGTAAAATGCGGGTCATTTCTTCTACCGAGAAATAATTGCGTTCGCAAAACACATCGATGTAATCAGCTAAGTTTTCTTCGGCAATTTTCGGAAGCATTTCATCAACAATCAGTTTGATGTAAGCTTCATGGTCTTCTTTGTAAGCTTTCGGAAAAGCATGCGCTCCTAAAAAAGTTGCTTTAATGACAATTCCCGCTTCGGTTTTTAGGCGTTTAATTACACGCAACATTTTCAACTCGGCGTCCACGCTCAATCCATACCCCGATTTGATTTCCAGGGCTCCTGTACCATATGTTTTCATACGTTGAATGCGCACAAGCGCCTCTTCAAACAACTGATCTTCCGACATCCCTGCCAATTTTCCGGCCGAGTTCAAAATTCCACCGCCTTTTAGGGCAATTTCTTCGTACGAAAGTCCATTGATGCGATCTACAAATTCTTCTTCGCGGCTGGCTGCAAACACGGTATGCGTATGTGCATCACAAAATGCAGGAAACACAAAACAACCTTCGGCGTCAATGATTTCCAAATCGCGCCAATCGGTGATTCCACCCCATTCACTCATTGGTCCGTAAGCCACAATGACTCCGTCTTCCAACGCTAAAAAAGCATCGTCAATAGCAGGAACGGTTTTCATTGCCGATCCAGCCACGTAGGCCGGGAAATCTTCGCCGACTTGCAGCAAGGACTTGATATTTTTGATTAAGATTTTCGCCATGATGGTGCAATTTTACGGAATATCTGTCTATGTCTCCCACAGATTCACAGATTTCCGCGTTCCTAACGGCAGCGCTTTTTTCGTGTTGGATTGACAAATTATATTATTCAACCGCTTTGGATAAATCATCTTTTTGAGTAAATTAAATGGAATGAAAACATTTATTCTTAAAGAAGAGACTTATCAAATTATTGGTCTTTGCATGGATGTCCACTCTGAATTGGGCAGTGGTTTTACTGAAATTGTATACAAGGATGCTCTTGAGTATGAGTTCAAAATGAGAAAAATCCATTTTGAAAGAGAAAGGGAGTTTACAGTTCGCTATAAAGACATCTTTTTACCTCATAAATATTACGCTGATTTTGTAGTCATGAACAACATTGTTTTAGAGGTTAAAACGGTTAATTCATTGGTTAAAGAACACATGGAACAAACGATAAATTATTTATGTGTTTCCGGATTAAATGTCGGTTTGCTTGTCAATTTCCGCAACAGTAAACTTGAATATAAGCGCTTGGTTTATTAATCTATTTAGCGCTGCCGTTAGGAGCGCGGAAATCTGGGCATCTGTGGGGAAGCTGTGCCTATCATTTCAACTCCTCCAACTGCATGCGGTAAACCCGTTGCAGGTTCGTATCGCAGGGTTCCTTCAGGAATTTTTCAACCAATTGTTTGAATGCGCGTTTGTTGCTGGAGTTTGTCTTGTCAAAATTATAAGTCGCCTGTGCCGAAACCATTTCCTGCAGCAATTTCGTACAATTGATCTTATTGGAAAAGCCGTTTTTCTTATCATTGGTAAGGATGATAAAATTCTCTTCATCGCCCTCGATGTATTTAACCGAAAACGATTCCCCGATTTGAGGCGGCATTTCCAGTTCGTTTGCCGGATAAAAAGCATCACCGCTGTTTTCGAAATAGGTTTTCACGGTTTTTCCTTCCTTGGTTTTGATCAAACAATGATAATTGACCACCTGAACGTGATTGATGTAACTATTGGTATTCTCAACCCGTACAATCACACCGGTTCCCTTCACTCCATGGTTGTAAACGTATTCGGCGTTCCAATCGCCTCCGTAAATTAAGTTAATCACACCCCAAACAGGCAGCAATAACGCTAGTTTTGAAGCTTTCGGGAACCGTTTTCTGCCCAAATACAAAATAAGGAGCATGAGAATGATGCTACAAGGCAAGATCAAAAAAGGATGCAAAGCACCAAAACGTAAGAAGCTAGAAGTCATTGTTTGTAAGTATGGCGTTGAACATCAAATGTATCAAATTAGCGTCATTAGTCGTCAATCTAGGTGTTTTCAGCTAATAAAATTGTTGATAAAGTACAACCAAACAACTTTTTTGTACATTACATCACTGAATTGTTACTTCAACATGAACAAACTATTAACTACACTTCTGCTACTAGCCGGAAGCACCTCTGTTTTCCATGCTCAAACGTATACCGGTGCCGGCGGAAACATTCTTGATAATCAAACTGTAGACATTCCGATTAACGTATCAGGATTATCGCCCGCAACGATTGATACAACCAATTTCGGACTCGAGCAGGTGTGCATCAACTTGACCCATACGTGGGATGCCGATTTGACCATTCGCATCGTTGCTCCCGATGGCACAACAGCTGTTCTGGCTGATGGCGTGGGCGGTGATCAAGACAATTTTACCAACACTTGTTTTCGTTGGGATGCAGCAACAAGCATCGTAGCAGGAACGGCGCCATTTTCCGGAACCTACAAACCCATGGGACAAATGGGATTGGTGAACAATGGACAAAACGGGATTGGAACCTGGAAAATCAGTGTTTCAGACAATGCCGGTGGTGATCAGGGAACAGTCACAAATTGCTCGATTACCTTTGGTAACAATCCGGCGACCTATTTTGCTTTCACGGAATCTGATTTACCCATCGTAATCATCAATACCAACGGTGGAACGATTGTAAACGATCCTAAAATCATGGCGGATATGGGAATTGTTGACAACGGTCCCGGAGTTCGGAATCATGTAACAGATCCGAAAAACGATTATAACGGAAAAATCGGGATCGAAATTCGTGGTAACTATTCTGCTTCGCTTCCGCAAAAACCCTATTCATTTGAATTGTGGGATGTAAACGGCATTACAATTGACTCATCCATTTTGGGAATGCCGGTTGAATCGGAATGGTTGTTATTGGCTACATACAACGATAAATCGTTTGCCCGAAACGCACTGCCCTTCCATTTATACGATTCCATGGGACACTATTCCGTCCGTTCGCGCTTGGTAGATGTAGTGATCAATGGCGAATACCGCGGAATTTATCAATTGGCGGAAAAAGTCAAACGCGATTCCAGCCGCGTTGATGTGTCTAAATTAACCGCAACAGAAATTGCCGGAATTGACGTAACAGGAGGTTATATCTTGAAAATCGATTATTGGGACAACACCAATTCTTGGCAATTAAACAATAGCCCTATCGGTTTTCCCGGATTAGATGTTCACATGGTCTATTATTATCCGAAACCTGAAGATTTGGTCATTCAGCAGAAAACCTACATTCAGGGCTTCATCGACGCCTTCGAAACGGCACTTTACGGACTTAATTTCGACGATCCTGTAAACGGCTACCGTCAATACATCAGCACCTCTACGTTTGTGGATTATTTCATCATCAGCGAGGTGACCAGAAACGTGGACGGCTACAAAAAAAGTCGTTTTTTCTTCAAAGACAAAGACCATGCAGACGGAACCTTCCGCAAGCTGAAAGCCGGGCCGGTTTGGGATTTTGACTGGTCGTTGAAAGACATCGACGCAGGTTCGGAAGACGGATCAGGCTTTATGTATGGATTATCCGATCAAGACGTGAACGCACCGGGCTGGTACATTCGTTTGTTGGAAGACACTGTTTTTGCCAATGAATTGCGTTGTCGTTACGATGATTTGCGTCGCAGCATTTTGAGTGAAGCCTACTTGTACGGCAAAGTCGATTCGATTACGGCATTGGTGAATGAAAGTCAGGTGTGGCATTACCAAACATGGGGACACATGGGTCAATCTTCGGGAACTCCGGAAGTGCAAGCTCCAAGTCAAACGTATGCTGAAGAAGTACAACGTTTGAAAGATTGGTTGGATCGTCGATTGACGTGGTTGGATGCCAACATGCCGGGAACCTTAAACGGTTGCAGCATGGCCGGATTGAACCAATTGGCTGGAAACGCACAGATTGTTGCCTACCCGAATCCGTTTGATAACACCCTACTCATTGAATGGCCAACAGGTGATTTAACAGGTTGCACGCTTCGTTTACGCGATGAAACAGGCCGTCTTTTTCGCGAAACGGTCATCAATAACAGTGATTTGTTTAACGGTTCTTTTGGTTTGACCGGTTTATCCGATCTTTCACAAGGTGTTTATTTTGTGGAATTAACTCGTGGTGAAGATCAGCGTGTGTTGAAGGTGATGAAGTAATTTAGCAATGCTAATAATGAATAAAAGCCTTTGGAGATTCCAAAGGCTTTTTTAGATTTTGGTACCTCGGGCCGGAATCGAACCGGCACACCCGAAAGTACAGGATTTTGAATCCAGCGCGTCTACCAGTTCCGCCACCGAGGCATGTATAATTGCTGTCCGACTGACAGCCACTTACCGATGTAAGCGGGTGCAAAAATAGGCAATAAATTGAATTTTACAAGGGCTGAATCAAAAAAGTAAACACTGGCGTCTTATTTTACATCAAAAACGAAAATCAAAATTCCCTATCTTAACCAACCACGGCTCAATTTTTGCAGAAAGTCAACCACTTCTAAACAACAGCCGATGAAACACGTACTTCTCACCGCCCTGCTTTTACTACTTTCCTTTGCTACCTTTTCTCAAAAAACATTCTGCGACGGCTGGGAAGACGGTTACTTAGCCGGAAAAACGGCGAAGAACGAATATCCGGGAATTACACCGCTTTGCCCGCTTCCACAAATCAATGCTGACACTTACGAAATCGGTTATCAGCTTGGTTATGAGCGCGTAACAGGAAAGACAAAAAGCGTTATTCTAACTTCTTCGGAAAACGATAAAACCTTTTGTGAGGGTTGGGAAGACGGTTACATAAGCGGAAAAACGGCGATTAAACAATACCCGGGACTTCCTCCGCTTTGCCCCCTCCCACAAATCAATGCCGACACTTACGAAATCGGTTATCAGCGTGGTTATGAACGCGCAACAGGAAATACAAACAACAACGTTATAAAAGTCTACGAAGAAGAAGAAAAAACCTTTTGTGACGGTTGGGAAGAAGGATATTTAAGCGGAAAAACGGCGATGAAAGAATATCCGGGAATTACACCGATCTGCCCTATTCCACGCATCAACGCCGACAGCTACGAAGATGGTTATCAACTTGGCTATGAGCGCGGTACAGGAAATACAAACAACCACATACTAAAACTCGAAAAAGAAGAAGAGGAAGAAAAAACCTTCTGCGATGGCTGGGAAGACGGTTACATAAGCGGAAAAACGGCCTTGGAAGAATATCCGGGAATTACACCAATTTGTCCCATCGCCCGCATCAATGCCGATACTTATGAAATTGGTTATCAGCTTGGTTATGAACGCGCAACCGGAATTGCAAACAGTGTCATTCTAAAAGCTTCGGAAACGGAAAACACCTTTTGTGACGGCTGGGAAAAAGGTTATTCCAATACCATGAGCAAAAACGGCAAATTGGTCTTTAACGTGCCGAACTGTCCTGTGCCAATGCTCACGGAAGACAATTATGAATCAGGATATATCAAAGGTTTGACTTACGCCAATCGCCAGCTTGGGATAGAAACCGATGAAATTGTGGGCTATGATCCGGAAGCCGAATTCTGCGACGGTTGGGAAAAAGGTTATGCGGTCGGGTTGCAATTGTGGGCCGAAAAACACAAGGTCACTACTCCGCTTCGCATCACGCCTATTTGTCCTTTCCCCGACATGAATCAAGACAATTATGCCAGTGGTTTTGAAAGAGGAAAAAACAAAGCGCTCGAAGATCTGGGCGATTGAACCATACTACATGATAGCTGTATGAATGTTTCGTTGATTTTTGCTCAAATCATCCACATGGAGTAATTTCAATCGCAAAACCGGCTTGTTTCAATGAATCAACTCTTACTCTTTATAACGCTTTCCTTATGTTTCTCGGGCTTTTCTCAGAAATACAAACCCGATGTGTTTGGACATGTTAGCGACCCAACCTTTCTGCAATTGGTAAAAACCCGCAACTACCAATTGGTTGGTGCGTTTGATACCTTGCCCGATGCACAAAAAACCATGGCCGCTCAGGTCCTAAAAAACGACAACTGGATTTACCTGGATTGGAACGGAACAGAATACTCCGATTACAACACTATGGGACTTGCCTTGGGTTTTATTCACGAAGAGGTCATGATGGAAGTAGATCCCGGAGAGCGGGTGAAAGATCCGATGGAGATTCAACCAATACCCGTGGTCACTAAATTTGGGAAAACAGGGGTTTTTAGCGAGAACGGTAAACAAGGTTATTATTACCACGATCAGGTGGTTTTGAAACCTGAATACGAATCGGTTACAGAATTGTACCAAGACAACCTCTTGTTTTTGCGCATTCAAAAAAACGGACTTTATGGTGTTTGTGATTATCAAGGGAAAGAACTGGCAACTCCACGCTATCAACAATTGGAAAATACAATGCTTCCAACGGCTGCTTGTGCATTTAAAGTAAAACTCAACCAAAAACAGGGTGTTATTTCCCGCAACGGAAAGGAAACAATACCACCGATTTACGATCAGGTCAGAGAGGAGTTTCAGGCGCCGTATAGTTTGATTCTGGTCACAAAAAATGGTCTTTCAGGCATTTTTAATTCTTCTGGAAAAGAGATCATTCCGTGCGAGTATGAAGAACTGAACCGCATTTGGCACAGAACTCCCCGATTGGCGTTTCAGGCAAAACGAAACAACACGTACGGAATTTTAGGCATTAACGGAGAAGTGACCATTCCTTTTAACTACACTTCTCCTATTTATTACCAGGAAGACACAGGCATTATTTTGTTTACCAAACCTTGGCGTGATACGTTTAAATCCGGCGCGATGGATACGTTAGGAAATCGCATTCTGGACGCTGAATACTATGAAATTACACAACCCGAGGGCGGGAATTGTTTGTTTGTGCGCGAGGCAATCAATCAACCGGTGGCCATTTATAGCTTGAAAGGCAAAAAAATAACGGAACCGTTGTACAATTCGTATGAAAAATTCGGCTACAACCGTTTCAAAATCATGATTCCAACGTATTATATACTTCAGCAAGGCGATGCACGCACCGGAAAATACGGATTATTCAATGTTCGAACACTGACATGGGCTTTTCCGTGCGACTATGATTTAGCGGTAAAAGGCGGTGAGTACCTAAAAATCGGGAAACAAGTAGGTGGTGACTATTGTTACGGAATAGTTGATACAACAGGCAACATGCTCATTCCTGTCAACTATACGTATTTGCAACTAAATGATGTTGAGCGGAATGCGGTGGTGCAAAAAAACGCACTGTATGGAGTGATTGATTTTTCGGGCAAAGAATTGATTCCGTTCACTTATAAAAAATTGGTCTCATTAGGTAATGCTCCGGTAGACGGCCATCTTAGACCGTTTCTGAAAGCACATTACTTGTTTAATGAAAACGATAAAATCGGACTCATCAATGAGCAACAAAAAATCATCATACCAGCCACATACCGAAAACTGATTCCCGATCGAACAGGAGTTCTAGGTTTGTACAATGACAGTTCGTTGGTGTTAAGTTATTCAGGAAAAAAACTGATTGGACCGGTTGCAGCGATTATCATTCCGGAGGTTCCTGGTGTTTACGTTTGGTCGGATGAAAATGGCGTGATTACGCATGTTGATTTGTACGGAAATAAGACGATAGAGGGTCCCGGACTCATTCAAGAAGTATCCAAATCGGAACTAAACAAGCCGGAGTTGTTGCCTGAGAAATCAGATCAGACTATTCATCAAATTGTTGATGAAAACGCCAGGTTTACTGAAGGCGACGCGGCGTTGAAACAATTTATCGCCACCAACCTAAAATACCCCGAAAACGCGAAAGAACTAGGCATTCAAGGGAAGTGTTATATAAGATTCGTTGTTTCCGAAACAGGTCAATGTTCCGATTTTGAAGTCGTGCGTGGTGTTCCGGATTGTAAGGAATGTGACAAAGAGGCCATTCGAATACTGAAATTGATGCCCGATTGGAAACCCGGAAGACTCAACGGGAAAAACGTTCGCTCCTACTACAATCTTCCGGTGAAATTCAGTTTGGATTAATACCACTTCGTACGAAAATTTCTTAACTTTAAAGAAAATCAACAATCTATGAAACAACTCTTACTCCTTCTTTTTCTGAGTATTAGCGTAATCACCATTGCTCAAAAACAAAAAATTTCGCTCGAAGAAGACACCATTATGGTGGACAGTAAACCGTATGCCATTTTGGAGAAAAAACGGGGAATGACAATGGCTTTCACCCTAAAATCACTTACCGGAACAGAATTGGGTTACTTCAACCTGCAGGAATTCAACGACCCGAAAGCAGCCAACAATGCCAATTCCAACGGAAGAGTTACCTACTTTGAAGTCACGTTTTTTAACGACAGCCGTCAATGCGAAATCAACATTCCCGCAAGCAAAAAATCTGTTGCCAAAGAAATCGTTGAAAACAACCTGGTGAAAGAAAATGCGATTGATGTTGAGGCAGAATCGAAATTCATTCTCATCAACGGTATGAAATTTACAGAACGGAGAAAAGCCTTGGGTGGAACGGTGATTATAATTAATAACTAAGTTCGATAACAAGCCTTTAGCTAGCCCGGTTTTTGTCAAACCACAATTTATTTCTAGTTTTGTAACACTATTCTCAAGCTGTTCGGTTAACGGTAATTGGGAATCAACATTTTTTTGATGACAGGAAACCATGTAATTTTTCTTCCGATACACTAATTCGTCCTTTCGCCTCAGGCGGAGAGGAATTGTATTATCTAAAAAGATTAATTATGTCAATATCAAGAAAATATGGGAGAACCTATCATTATCCGTTTTCTCCCGGAACAACAAGCGACGATAGAATCAATACCGAATACTGGGAAAATCTTTCTCGCTTAAACGCTGTTATCCACACCGAAAAACTAGATGGTGAAAACAATTGTTTGAGTCAATACGGTGTTTTTGCGCGTTCGCATGCAGCACCCACAGTTTCACCTTGGACGCGTGCTTTGCGCGAAAAATGGAACCTGCTCAAAAACGATTTGGGCGATTACGAACTCTTCGGCGAAAATCTCTATGCGATCCATTCGATCATTTATCCCGAAATAACAGAGCATTATTATGTTTTCGGTGTAAGGGTGCTCGATAAATGGCTTTCGTGGGAAGAAACGGCTTTCATTGCCAATTGTTTCGATTTTCCTACTGTACCATTGTTGACGCAATGTGGTGACTTTTCGGATCGTCAGACTTACGAAAACGACATTTTGGCTCTGGTCAATCAACCGAGTTTTTTTGGTTCTATTGATACACAAACACAGCAACCGTGTACCATGGAAGGAATTGTGACACGCAATATCGAGGAGTACGACATCACCGATTTTCAGCAAAACGTAATGAAGTACGTTCGTAAAGGGCATGTGAAAACAGACGAGCATTGGATCCGTAATTGGAAACGTGCTTCACTTAAAACCGAGCGTCATGTGGAAGATTAGTTCAAGTTACGATTGGGAAATGCTTCGGCAATTCTCTTGGGTGCGCGATATGGAAGGCGTTCCCCAAAGTCCGGTACACCATGCCGAAGGCGACGTAGCAATCCATACACGCATGGTCATAGAAGCATTGCAACACTTGCCGGAATTCGTGTTGCTTTCTGAGCAGGAACAACACATCCTGATGGCTGCAGCGCTGTTGCACGATGTGGAAAAAAGATCAACCACTCAAACCGATGAAAATGGTGACATTGTATCGCCGGGTCACGCAAAAAAAGGTGCACAAACCACACGCGGAATCTTATACCGCGAGGTAGAAACCCCTTTTATTATCCGTGAAGCAATCGTTGGGTTGGTACGTTATCATGGTTTACCTCTTTGGGTTTTTCAGAAAGAAGAGCCTATAAAATACTTGCTTCGAGCAAGCTTGGAAGTAGACACGCGATTACTGGTTTTACTGGCAAAGGCGGATGTTTTAGGTCGAATTTGTAGCGATCAGGCTGAGTTACTTTACCGTATCGATTTGTTTCGAGAATTATGCGTTGAACAAAATTGTTATGGCATACCAAAAGCTTTCTCAAACGATTTATCGCGGTTTTCGTACTTCAGAAAAGAAGATCAATCTCCTGATTACGAACCGTTCGATGATACGACCTCGGAGGTCATCGTTTTGTCGGGAATTGCCGGAAGCGGAAAAGATTATTACATCAAACAGCAACTTGCGGATTACGCTGTGATTTCGTTGGATGAATTACGTCGAAAAGCCAAGATAAGTCACAACGATGCGCAGGGAAACGGTCGCATTATACAAGAAGCAAAAGAAATGGCCCGCGAATACTTGCGCAAGAGGAAACATTTTGTGTGGAATGCCACCAACATCACCGCTCAAATGCGGACTCAGTTGATTGACTTGTTTGCACTCTATCATCCGCGCATTCGAATTGTTTATTTGGAAGTTCCTTACAAAAAATTGATCTCCCAAAACAACAATCGCGACTTTCCGATTCCAATGAATGCCATCGAGCGGATGATCAACAAACTGGAAGTGCCCAAAACTTGGGAAGCGCATGAGGTAGTTTATGTTGTGTGACGCGGTGATGTTGATCGTTTACTAACTTGCAGACAATTGAGGGCGATGGTTTATTACACTAATTATTTAGCTTGTTAACTATTTGATTTACAATGTCTTTGATTTTTGAGTGTTCGCAAAATTGCGAACACTCAAATTTGCGAATTCTAAACATTCATTTCGGAAAACCGATCAAAAAAACGTTCGTCAAATCATTTATACCGTTCGTCAAATCAATGTTAACGGTAATGCAACGAACCAGTTTAACAACAATGCTTTCTTTACCTTTAACCACAATTAAAATCAATTGTCATGAAAATTACATTGACAACATTTATGCTTGTGATCGGACTATTGAGTCATCTAAGCGCCCAAACAACTAAAACCAATTACATTGGATTGAATCTACCACCGATGTTAGGAACAGCCTTGGATATTGGAATTGAGCGCAATATAACGCCGAATTTTTCAGTTGACCTCTACACCGGATATGTATTCAACAGCAAGCTTGATAGTCCTTTGAAAAAAGGATCTCGGTTTGATGTATACAAGAAAAGTGGTTTTTTCTTGAAGCTTGGTGCACGCACTAATTTCAGAAAAGATCTAAGCAAATTTGCCCCATTTTTAGGATTGAGCATTGTCAACGCAGTTGGTCTTGAAGAAGGAACCTTTGTTGGCGAAGATACTCCCAGCATACCCTATCCTGATCCAATCGTCAATAATTCTTATAATTTCGGCATAAGTGGAATCATTGGCCTCACATCACCCGCTGATAAAAAACTAAACGTTGATGTCGGAATTCAGGTGGGAACATTATTGGTAAATAATTTACTTGATTTTCATAGTTATATGCCTGGAATGGGTGTTAACTATGGTGCAGGATTAAGATTGCAAGGCATCTTAAGAATAAAATATAGATTAAACTAAGGTTTATCCTGCGACTATTCCGGTAATTGGAAAACCATGCTTCATTTTAGGGTTGACAATTCATTCTCATCAACGGCATGAAATTTACAGAACGGAGAAAAGCCTTGGGTGGAACGGTGATTATTATTAATAATTAAACATTCCGCCTTTTTTCGCTTCTTTGCTCCTGCAAACCAATCATGATTTCATGCAACAACCCATTTACGTGCTCGGTACCGGACTTTCACACAACGGATCGGCTGTTTTATTGAAAGACGGAAAGGTCTGCGTTGCCATTGAAAAAGAACGGCTTACACGTCTTAAACACGATGGCGGGAACGATTCGGCGGCCATAACCTATTGCTTGGAAGCCGAGGGTATTTCTCTAAATGATGTGGCTGTAGTGGTGCAATGCGCCAATTTCGAAGTGCCGGATCGCGAACGATTTCACGGAAAACGTTTGTTCGGAAACACCGAAAAACCGCCTTTGGTTAGTATTTCTCATCAGTTGGCCCATGCCTACAGTGCGGCCGGAACCTGCGCTTTTGACACCTGCAATATCATGGTAATCGACGGTTGCGGAAGTCCGTTTGATCAATGCACCGATATCGCCGAAAACACGCTTTTGCCCGACAATATCAACGTCCATTCGAGCCAGCAATTGTGGTGCGAAAAAGACAGTTTTTACCACTTCGACGGGCAAAAAGTAACAGCCCTTTACAAAGATTTTAGTCCGATGGTTGTGGGTAACGGACATGCAATACGCCTTTCCACAACACAACATTCCATCGGTGGATTTTACGCTGCCATTAGCCATTACGTTTTCGGAAACCTTGATGATGTAGGAAAACTCATGGGTTTGGCACCTTACGGAAAACCTGATCAATTCGAACTGGAAGCCTTTTCCATGGAAAACGGAAGATTGTTTGTGCGTGACGAATGGAAAACACAACTGACACGACCCTCGGGCAGTTACGACGATTTTAAGACACATTTTCAGTATTATGCCAATGTGGCATGGTGGGCGCAACAACAAGTGGAACAAGCGGTAACCAGCTGTTTTACAGAACATTTGAACCGATTTCCGCACACCAATGTCTGTTATTCGGGTGGTGTAGCGCTCAATGCCGTTGCCAACGCACAATTACTCGAAAACAACGTGGTGAAAAACCTTTACATGGAACCGGCTGCAGGCGATAACGGCTTGGCGCTCGGTTGTGCGTTTTACGGTTGGCTCGAAGTGCTCAATCAACCCAAAGTTCCACACGATGGAAACACTTGTTTTGGTAAAACCTATACTTCCGAAGAAATAGAACAGGCACTTCACAGTGTTTCATTTTCTCATCAAAAACTTTCAACCGAAACAATGATCACAACCACAGCGCAGTTATTGGCGGAAGGAAAAACCGTAGGTTGGTTTCAAAGCGGTGCAGAATTTGGTCCGCGGGCGTTGGGTCACCGCAGTATTTTGGCACATCCGAGTATTTCAGGAATCGGTGATCACATCAATGCCAACATCAAATTTCGCGAAGATTTTCGTCCGTTTGCTCCGGCAACGCTGCCCCACTCAGCCGCGACGTTTTTTGTTTCGGGCAGGAAAAGTCCGTACATGATTCTGGTCGACAAAACGCGCCCGGAATACCTGGAACGACTTAAAAATGTGACACATGTAAACGGCACAGCTCGTGTTCAAACAGTGGATCAACGCTGGAATCCGGAGTTTTACAAATTAATAGAGACTTTTGGACAAATCACCGGAATTCCTGTATTGCTCAACACCAGTTTCAACAAAAAAGGAATGCCAATTGTTGAAACACCTCCGGAAGCGTTGGCATTATTCGCAGAAAGCGCGTTGGATGTATTGGTGATGGGAAATTACATCATACAAAAACCGTAGGTGTGGGACGCACTTGTCCGCCAAAGGCATGATCCCATTCCTGTTAAAATCATCCTAGAAATCATCAAAAACCCTGACACAGGCAACTTTGGCAAGATAATTGAATATCTACTTATGATTTAGGTGGTTAGGTTGAATGTGAATGGTACGGAGACGCCTGTTTCTGTGCCATTCGCTCTTTTAGGAAAATCCTGTTTTCAGAACACAAATTTTCAACAACTTTGCGATCAAACAACAACTGAATCATGCGATCAAAAAAGGTCCTATTTGTCGTCTTACTAATGGCTCTGTTTTCGTGCAATAGAATAGACAAACCAACACCTTCATCATTTATCAAGCAATACCACGAATCGTTTGATCCTTTCTTTGATCGTTTCAATACAGATTCTACTTTTCAACGAAGCAGGATCGTGTTTCCGCTTGATAACTATCTCATTCCAATGGAAGAATTGAATTATGAAATGGTTAATCAACCCATTGATTCATTGGACTATTGCATACTCGATTTAACCTACCATGATTCACTGGCAAAGCGTCAATTTGATGCCTATAAGCGTATCATTCAAACCAAAAAAGACACTACTTGGGTTAAGTTTACGGGTGTAGACAATGGCATTCACGAGGAATTTATTTTCGAACGCCGAAAAGGAAAGTGGTTTTTGGTGAAAGTAATGGATGGATCGACTTGATGAACTAATCCTTCGTGAATAGATCCAAATACGCTTTAAAAGCATACAACTTATTGCGTTGAGCTCCGGATATTTCAGTAAGAATATCCAGGTTTTCTAAACTAGACAATAGTTTATACGCCGTAACATTTGATTTTTTTAATAACTCCTCTACCTTATTGACCTCAATCACCGGTTGTGTATACAGATAATCAATAATCTTTTTGGCATCAGCACTTCTATTTCCCAAACTCTTGATCTTCAACTCCATATTCCGCTGCAATTGCATGATTCCATCAAAAGTGGTGACTCCTTTTTTTGCGGTTTCTATTATTCCTGTGAGAAAAAACTTAAGCCATTGATTTAAGTCATTATGGGTTCTTGTTCGCATCAAATTGTCATAATAAAGCAGTCTGTTCTTTTCAAAAAAATCAGATAAATACAAAATGGGTTGTTTTAAAATTCCTTTGCCCACCAAATACAGTGTGATCAATAATCTACCAACGCGACCGTTTCCGTCTAAAAATGGGTGAATTGTCTCAAATTGGTAATGAATGATTGCTATCTTCAATAAATCCGGCAAAGGATTTAATTCATCATTGGCAAACCGTTCCATATCAGACATTAACTCACCAATACTTGTGTGGGTAGGCGGGATAAAAACAGCGTCATTAATTGTCGCTCCGCCAATCCAGTTCTGCGAAAGCCGGTACTCGCCCGGGAGTTTGTTGGTTCCGCGAACACCTTGTAACAGTATTTTATGTGTTTGCTTTATTAATCGTGAAGAAAATGGGAGTGTGTGTAACAACCTTACCGCCTCTTTCATAGCACTAATATAGTTTTGTACCTCCTCCCAGTCATCTCTTTTTTCTGTAGCAATTTCATCTTTGTTTAAGAACGCCTCTTCCATATTGGTTTGTGTACCTTCTATCTTAGAAGATTGTGTTGCTTCCTTCGCAATGTGCATTCGAATAAATAAATCAATGTTCACGTATTCTGAATACATATCCAATCTACCCAATTGCCTGTCTGCTTTACTCAATAAACCGATAATTTCCATATTGGTTATCTTCCAATTACGATTGATGGTTGTTGGCTGAAAACTTTTGTAGTAGCCTTGATTGATATACGTTCCTGATTTGAATGATTCCATTTTATTCAACTTTCTTAAACAAATATATCCTTATTTAAGAAAACAACCAATAAAGTTAAATAACAAGTTTTTTATTTAAGAAATATGCTAAAAAAGTTAAATAGCATACTTACTATTTAAGGTTTACATCAATTCATTTGCACGTTGGCCTCAGAATCATCGAAGAAAGAAAAGAAGTTATTCGAACAATCAGATTACGAAGTTGAACCTAATTCCATTATTCCGGAGGTCTTTTCTTCCACTTTTCCTGCTAATTTTGCGCTATAGTTCAGAATCATGAGTAAAGCCAAATATACCGTCACGGCAGCATTGCCTTATGCCAACGGGCCACTTCACCTCGGTCACGTAGCCGGAGTGTACCTTCCAGCTGATATTTTCGTACGCTTTTTGCGCAAAAACGGACATGACGTAGTATTTATTTGCGGTTCAGATGAACACGGAGCGGCCATTACATTGCGTGCCAAAAAAGAAGGCATTACTCCGCAGGAAATTGTAGACAAATACAACAAAATCATTGGCGATTCATTCCGTCAGTTCGCTATTTCATTCGATATTTTTCACCGGACATCCGAACCGCTTCACCACGAAACAGCACAGGAATTTTTCAAGGTGCTCGAGGCAAAAGGCAAGTTTATTCAAGAAACTACCGAGCAGTATTACGACGAAGATTTCCAGCAGTTTCTAGCCGATCGTTACATTACAGGTGAATGTCCGAATTGTCAAAACCCGAGCGCTTACGGTGATCAGTGCGAAAAATGTGGTTCCGATTTGAGTCCGACCGATTTGAAAAACCCGGTTTCTACTTTGAGCGGAAAATCACCTGTTCTGCGAAGCACTTCACACTGGTTTTTGCCGATGGATCGCCACGAAGAATGGCTGCGTCCGTGGATCAAAGAAGGAATATTAGACGGAAAACAGCAGCACGACCCGAAAACTTGGCGAAATCAGGTTATTGGTCAATGCATGTCTTGGATCGACGGAGGTTTGCACCCACGCGCCATGACCCGCGATTTGGATTGGGGAGTTCCCGTTCCACTTCCCGGCGCCGACGGAAAAGTATTGTACGTATGGCTCGATGCGCCTATCGGTTACATTTCGGCCACCAAACAATGGGCGCTCGACAATGGAAAAGACTGGAAAGATTATTGGGTAACAAACGGCACAAACGACCGCAAATTGGTGCATTTTATCGGGAAGGACAACATCGTGTTCCATGCCATCATCTTCCCGATTTTGTTGAAAGATCACGGCGGCTTTATTTTACCGGACAACGTACCCGCTTACGAATTCCTGAATCTGGAAGGCGATAAATTCTCTACTTCCCGCAATTGGGCAGTTTGGTTGCACGAATATTTGGAACGCTATCCGGATAAAATAGACGAGTTGAAATACACACTTACCTGTATTGCTCCCGAAAACAAAGATTCGGAATTTACTTGGAAAGAATTTCAAGCTCGCGTTAACAACGAATTGGCCGATATACTCGGAAATTTTGTAAATCGAGCCTTGGTTTTGACGCAAAAATACTACGAGGGCGCTGTGCCTGCATGCGGTGAATTGACCGAAGCCGATCAAGCAGTATTGGCTGATATGAAAGCCATTCCGCAACGTATCGCCGATTTGGTATATCAATACAAACTCCGCGACGCACAAGCCGAAGCCATGCAACTGGCACGCCTCGGAAATAAATACTTAGCAGATAACGAACCGTGGAAATTGGTGAAAACCGATTCGAAACGGGTGGAAACAATCATGCACATTGCCTTGCAGATTACCGCAAACCTCGGTTTGGTATTGGATCCGTTCTTGCCTGAAACTGCGGCTAAACTGCGTGCCTTTATGAATATAGAACCACAAGATTGGGACGCTTCCGGTAATTTACTTGTGTCTGCCGGACATCAAACAGCTGCTCCAACCATCTTGTTCCCAAAAATCGACGATGAGTTTGTGGCACGTGAAGTAGAATTTTTGAACGCTTCACAACCCGTAGCAAGCAATTTTCCACCCCAAAAAGAAGAAACGTCGTTTGATGATTTCACCAAAATGGATATTCGTTTGGGAACAATCGTTGATGCCATTCGCGTACCGAAAGCCGATAAATTGTTGCAACTAACCGTGAATACCGGTTTGGACACACGCACCATTGTTTCAGGCATTGCCGAGCATTATGCGCCAGAAGAAGTGGTTGGAAAAACGGTTGCGGTACTGATGAATCTGGCTCCACGTAAAATTCGCGGAGTTGAATCACAAGGAATGATCTTAATGGCCGAAAACGAAGAAGGAAAACTGAGCTTTATGATCCCGGAAAAGGGATTTGATGCTGGTGGTGAGATTCGCTAATCAAGAATCAAACGAACTTCGTAAACAATTACGGACAATGAAGCATAGCCAACACAGGAAACCCTGTATCAGCTATGCAATCCAAAAAGCTTCTATAACAAATCGTTCGCCAGATTCGCCAATTCGGAGCGTTCGCCTTTTTCCAAACGGATGTGAGAAAACAACGGCTGACCTTTCAAACGATCGATCAAATAAGCTAAACCGTTACTGTTTTCATCCAAATAAGGCGTATCAATTTGGTGAACATCTCCTGTAAACACAATTTTGGTTCCTTCTCCGGCACGGGTAATGATGGTCTTCACTTCGTGCGGCGTAAGGTTTTGCGCTTCGTCAACAATGAACAGAATATTCGATAAACTTCTACCGCGAATGAATGCCAGCGGTGTAATCAAAATACGTCCGCTTTCTTCCATTTCCACAATAGCCTTGTGTTTTTTCTCATTTTCACCGAATTGCGATTTGATGAATTTGAGGTTATCCCACAACGGCTCCATATACGGACCAATTTTGTCTTTGGCATCTCCGGGAAGAAACCCAATTTCTTTGTTGGAAAGCGGAACCAACGGTCGCGCCAGAATAATTTGCTGAAATTGCTTTTGCTGTTCGAGCGCTGCAGCTAATGCCAGTAAGGTTTTTCCGGTTCCGGCCACACCCTGCAACGCAACAAGCTTAATGTTGTTATTCATCAGGGCATTTACCGCGAATGCTTGTTCTGCATTTTTAGGTTTGATACCGGATGTGTATTCTTTTTCAACACGGTGTAAGGTATCTGTCAACGGGTCGAAATATGTAAGTGACGAACTTTTTCCGTTCTTCAAAATGTAATACCCGTTGGCTACTTTTAGGTTTCCCAACACACCGTTTTCTTCAATACTTCCTTTCAGAAACAATTGTTTGATGACATCGCTATCGATGTCTTCAATGGTGGTGGTACTTGACGTACGTAAATCCGTATCGTCTACCTTACCCGTTTCATAATCTTCGGCATGAATTCCGAGCGCTTTGGCTTTGATACGCAGGTTGATGTCTTTGGTCACCAAAATAACATCGCGCTTGTTATCTTCTTCCTTTACAGCCAGGGTTGCGTTGATGATCTTATGATCGTTTTTACCCGATCCGTACATCTCTTCGGCGTCAATTCCGGTTGGACTCTGGTTCAGCAAAACCTTGAAAGACCCCATGGTTTTACCCAAACTGATCCACGTTTGTAAACCGCCCGTGAGCGAAATACGATCGATGAACCGGATTACTTCTCGTGCTGAAAAGTTCTTGGTATCGTTTCCGATTTTAAACTTATCCAATTCCTCCAAAACGGTAATCGGAATGGCTACATCATGACGTTCAAAGTGCATGATAGCGTGGTGGTCGTGCAACAAAACGGATGTGTCGAGCACAAATAATTTTTGTTTTTTGGACATGTATTATTCTTTGGTTCAAGATACTCAATCAACCAAATCTGCAAGAGGCGTGCCACCAAACTTATTGACAGTGATTTGTGCGAAAAGAGGTCTAAAAATCCAACATTCTTTAACACAAAATGAAGATTCAGTTCACATGAAATAATCATTATGGAACCAAATCGAAATTTTCGGGTAATATTGCAATATTACTATGTTTTTGAAAAACAGGTGTTTACGTTAAAATTAATCGAAATAGAAGGTCTGTTTTCAGCTGAAAACTGCTCTTTTTAGCCGCCATTTTTAATCCTATACCGGTTGATCTCTGCAGAACTCATCAAACTGATAACGCTCTGTTTTAAGGGCTTTTAGCGTAATTTCTATACAAAAATTTTACTGGTTTTCTTTACAAAAATCAACCCCGATACACTGCGTTGTGAAAAGCAACTTGTTATCGGGACAAATTGTTGCAATATTACTATGTGTTTGATTTACAGATTATTAAAATAAATCAACACCCTATTAATATACTTGAATAGCCCTTCAACACCCTAAAAAACTATAATTCTGATGATTAAAGCATTTTTTTACCTTTGCAAAGCGAGATAAACCATCTTGCACGGTACTAATAAAGAACTCAGCTTATGAAAAAAATTGTACTTACACTTAGTATTATCGGTCTTACACAGGCTTTTGTTGCCCAACAACAAGTTGGTAATAGTGGTTTTGAATCCTGGGAAACGGTTGCGTCTGGTGAAGAACCGGTGAACTGGAATAGCTTTTTGACGGCAGGTGGAACATTTAGTTTTGCTGCCGGAGATCAATTGAATAGCGCGACAGATGTTCGTCCCGGATCGAGTGGCACAAAATCGGCTCATCTATTTTCGAACAGTACACTCGGTGTGATTGCAAACGGAAACCTTACTGTTGGAAAAATCAACATGGGAAGCGCTACACCTGCCAACTCAAACAATTATAACTCTTCTATTACATCAGACGCCGACTTTTCAGAAGTATTAACCGACTCACCTGATTCATTGGTGTTCTGGGCAAAATTCACCCCAGCAAATGGTGCAGGAAACGATTCTGCCCGTGTACGCGCGGCTATTCATGATAATTACGCTTTCAGAGACCCAACTGATGCAACATCTGCTACGCATTTAGTGGCTTCAGCTACACGAAATTATGCCAATACAAATGGTAACTGGGTGCGTATTTCGGTACCGTTCGATTATTCAGGCCCGGCATCAACTCCGGCTTTTTTGTTGATTACATTTACAACTAACAAAACACCGGGTGGTGGTAGCGATAACGACGAGGTTTGGATCGATGATATGGAATTGATTTACAATTCGAATGTTTCCGTTGCTGAAAACACAACTGATTTTGCACAAGTAAGCATCCAAAACCACCAATTGGTGATTAAAACACAAGAAAATGTAACCGGTGAAGTTGCCATTTATCAGGCCAACGGTCAATTGGTGCACGAAGGAACAATCGGAGAATCATTCACATTTGATCAATCGGGCGTTTATTTTGTGAAAGTAGCTTCCAATTTGGGAGTAATCACCAAAAAGGTTGTTAACTATTAATCGACACTGCACGAACACGCAGGCATTTTCGGTTTAAAAAAATTGGTCGGTTTCAAGCCTATGAAACATCTTGTTTTACTGCTACTCTTAATGGTGGTGACTTCCGGTTTTGCCCAAATGGGAAAAGTGGTGGGAAAAGTACGCGACACCGGTGGTGAAGAACTCATCGGAGCCATTGTCGTATACAAAAAAGACGTGTCTATCGGTGCCGTAGCCGATGAATCGGGCAATTACATCATTGAACTCCCTGCGGGGAAATGTCAGTTGATTTGCCGATTTACCGACATGAAAACCGATACGTTTGAAGTCACTGTTTTTGAAAATCAAACCGTTCAGCACGACATTACACTTGAAAGCATCAATGTTACGGATCTGGAGGAGTTTGAAATCAAAGTAGGAAAATTCGACACGCCGTATGAAGATCAAACGGTTTCGATGGAAATTCTGAAGCCGAAAATCATTGAAAACAAAAACACCCGAAGTATAGAAACCGCTTTGGATCAAACTCCCGGACTCAATATCCTTGATGGCGAGCCACAAATCAGAGGAGGAAGCGGATTCACCTTTGGCGTAGGCTCAAAAGTAGCGGTAATCGTAGATGATATACCCATGCTTTCGGGTGATGCCGGAAGACCGGAGTGGGGATTTATTCCGGTAGAAAATATTCACCAAATCGAAGTAATCAAAGGTGCCGCGTCAGTATTATCGGGAAGTTCCGCTCTTTCAGGATCTATTCACATTCGTACTGCCTACCCCACTTCCAAGCCGCTTACGAAAGTGAATATCTATAGCGGTTTGTACAGCACTCCCGATGGTCAAAGCTCTAATTGGTATTCGAATGTTCCGCTTATTTCCGGTGTAAATCTCTTGCATTCGCGCAAGATCAAGAATTGGGACGTGGTATTGGGAGGAAACGTCAATTACGACCACGGTTACACCGGCCCACCGATTACAGGTCCGTTGGTGATCGAAGATTCGGTGACTAAATTCTCGAACAAAAACATGTCGAGCAAGCGTGCGCGAGTCAATTTCAACTTGCAACACCGGTCAAAAAAATACAAAGGCTTGGCTTATGGTGTCAACGGGAATTTCATGTACGCGCAAACCAACATGATTTTTGCTTGGCTCGACGACACTTCCGGTTTGTACCGAGCTTATCCGGGTGCAATGTTTTTGCAAAACCAACTTATTTTTAACGTTGATCCGTTCCTTACGTTTTACACCACAACTTCTGGTAAACACAGTTTTCGCTCACGCTTGCTACGAACCGTCAACGATATGTCTGCGAATCAATCGAATCAATCAACAGTGATTTACGGTAATTACGAGTTCCAGAAAAAATACAGTGTTTTAAACGGCTTTGAGTTCATTGGCGGGTTGACCGGAACAAACACCCACTCCTACTCCAACATCTACGCCGGTTCGGGCAATGCGATCAATCAATTACTCAACATTTCTGCGTATGCGCAAGGTGAGAAAAAAATCAAGAAAACGGTCAACTTTTCAGTCGGAGGACGCTTGGAATACTTTCAGCTCAACGACAGTATAACAGCATTGAAACCCATTTTCAGAGCCGGATCGAGTATTAAAATTTACCAGGAAACATACCTGCGTTTATCCTACGGACAAGGTTATCGTTTCCCTACCATTGCCGAGCGATTCATCAAAACAGGAATCGGAAACTTTGGCGTTTTTCCCAATCCGCAACTAAAGCCTGAAAGCAGCTGGAATGCCGAAGTCGGGGTGAAACAAGGGTTGAAATTCGGGAAACTGATGGGTTATTTGGATGTAGCCGCTTTTTGGCAGGAATATGAAAACACAATCGAATACATGTTCGGTATTTGGGATGCGGCCAGCACGACTTCCTTTGCGGGATTCAAATTCCTCAACACCGGTAAATCGCGCGTTTTGGGAATCGATGTTTCGTTTTCAGGAATAGCAAAAGCGGGTAAAAATCACGAAATAACGTTCATGACCGGTTACAATTACATTGTTCCAAAAACCCTGAATCCGGATTACGTGTATGCCATTGACGATTTTAACCGCGTGTTTAGCTACAATTCCACTTCACTCGATTCGGCCAGCAGGGTGTTGAAATACCGTTTCCTGCATAACGTAAAAGCTGATGTAGAATGGGCGTATAAAAAGAAGATTGCGGTTGGTGTAAGCGTTAAATACTTCAGCAAGATTGTGAACATGGACCGCATCATCAAAGAATTTGAAGAATTTACTGCCGGCGCTCCTTATGTACAGAACATCCGTTACATGGATTATTTTGACAACCATCGTTTTGGAAACATCATTTTCGACGCACGTGTTTCATATAGCTTTAACGCCAAACACAAACTGGCGCTCATTGGGAGTAATATTCTGAACCGCAGTTATTCGTTGCGACCACTGAAAATAGAACCTCCGCGTACCGTTATGTTGCAGTATACGTATAAATTGGGCGGAGAATAATTAACATGAGTTTGGATCAAAAATTCGTTCGTAATATTGCGAATTTACGTGTGTTTATTTGATATGCCAATTTGCAATATTACGAACGTATTTTCCACTAGTTTATAGTGAGTTCTGTACCGCCTTGCCGCAACCAATGCTTCATTTTCGGATACGCATTCGGTGAACCTTTTGGCTCGGTGAGACCCATCCATTCCAACAATGGTAAACCGATATACGATCCGGATTCAAACGTTTCGATCAACCATTCTGAATCGCCTTTGTAGCCTTCAGGATGAAAGAGAACTTCAAGAGGCAATTCTATGTGTTTGGCCGCAGCATACGACCATAAAAGCGTCACGATTTCCTCGCCATCGGTTGGCCAAGGTTGGTTCTCAATCGTCAAACCTGTTCCTGCAATTAGACGTTGCTCAGGCGTAGTGACTGCCAAATGACCCGCTTCGTGTAACAGATCTCCCGGATATTTCAGTTTATCGTAATCGACATAAACGCAGCCCGGACCCAATTCCAGACCTGGAAGAAAGGTGTCATCTGATAAGGGTTTTTCATTTACAGCGATGCCGATTTCCGACAAAAAACCGATAATTTTCGGCAAATAGTGGTGATTGTTTGTTAGCATAAATTACAGCTTGGGTTCTACAAATTCTTTTTCGCTTTTTGAAATCACAATGGTGGCTACGGTATTTCCGATCAGGTTGGTAATGGAACGGGCTTCTCCCATAAACTTATCTACTCCCCACAAAAAAGTCAAGCCTTCAATTGGGATTTCCGGAAATGCTGTCAGAGTTGATGCTAACACAATGAACCCACTTCCTGCCACACCAGCCGCGCCTTTTGAGGTCACCATTAAAACACCTATAATGCCCAAAATCGCGGCAAAAGATAAGTCAACATGATATAATTGAGTCATAAAAATCACCGCCATGGAAAGGTAAATCGATGTTCCATCCAAATTAAAAGAATAACCTGTTGGAATAACTAACCCAACAACAGATTTACTGCAGCCCATACCTTCCAACTTGGTCATAATCGTAGGAAGTGCTGTTTCAGAAGAAGAAGTTCCTAATACTAGCAATATTTCTTCCTTAATGTAACGAAGAAGTTTAAAAATACTGATCTTGTAAAACCGTAAAATACCTCCGAGAATCAGGAAGATGAACAAGAACATGGTTATGTAAACCGTTCCCATGAGTTTTCCCAATGGTACCAACGTTTCTAACCCATATTTTCCAATTACGGACGCCATTCCGGCAAATGCGCCTACAGGAGCCAAATACATCACATATTTAAGACCGGTAAAAACAATTTTAGAACCTTGACTCAGTAAAACAATCGCTTGTTGACGTTTTTTGGAATAATTCAGCAGGATGCCTGTGATTATTGAACCAACCAATACCTGCAAGGTCAAATTTGTTAGGAAAAAATTCAACCAGCTAAAAGCCTCCCCTTTTGGCAACTCATTTGGATCACCTATTGTAAGAGAATTACGGTCAATATTTCCGGGTTGAATCCAATACGCCATCGCGATCCCGATGATCAGCGCAAAAGTGGAAACCACTTCAAAATACAGCAAGGACTTGATTCCGATACGTCCTACCTTTCTCATGTCTCCCATTCCGCTAATGCCTAATACAATGGTGAAGAAAATGATTGGTGGAATAAAGAGCTTAATAACATCAATAAATCGCTTACTTGTCCATTCCATTTTTACACCAATTTCCGGAGCAAAATGCCCCACCAAAATACCGGCAATAATGGCAATGAGTACCCAAAATGTAAGATTACTGAGAATGCGTTGCCAAAGTGGCTTTTTGGGCGAATCCGGTGCTTTAGTGTTGAAGTCGTGCAGTGCAGCCATAGAGAAGATTTGTTGGTGCAATGTACACATTTTTGAATTTCTGCTACCGATTGACAGTTAAATAGCGCAACTCTTTCAGAATTTGACATACTGTGTGTTTTCCGCCACGAATGCGCTAATAACACGCTATTTACCAATTACTTCGAATGACCCGCCAAAGCGGATCTTCACAGATTTGTGATGGAAACTTTGTTTCCGTCCATTCGCATTAAATTGAAGCGTACACATCAATTCGTGTATTCGTGAGAGACTAAGATGTGATCTTTAAATAGGAAATTACTCCTAAGTCTGATGGAAGTAACTCAAACGGCTCACCGGAATTTCTCTTAACTTTAGCTCATGCAAACTCCTGCCGAGCGTTTTACCCTGAAGCAAGTCGCAGATTCGATCCGGAAAACCATCGAATCACGCTACAACCGCACCTATTGGGTAACGGCAGAAATGCACAAACTCAATCAGACCAAAAAAGGACATTGTTACCCCGAATTGGTACAAAAAGAAAACGATCTGATAGTGGTTGAAATGCGGGGAACAATCTGGAAAACACAATTTGAAAACATCCAACGGCGTTTTACGGAAGTGGTACAAGAACCGCTTCGCGACGGACTCGAATTGTTGTTTTTGGTGCGGGTAGTTTATCATCCTATTTACAACTTAGGGCTCGAAATCATTGACATCGACCCGAATTACACCTTGGGAGCTTTGCAGCGTGAACGTCAGGAAACACTGGAGCGCTTGCTCAAAGAAGGAATTCTGAATGCCAATCAAGAATTGGAAATGGCCTTGTTGCCAAAACGACTGGCTGTTATTTCACAAGCTGATAGCAAGGGTTATTCCGACTTTTCAATCTTGCTCAACGGACACCCGAAACGCTACCATTTCAACACGTTTTTGTTTGAAGCTACCTTGCAGGGCGATGCGGCAATTACCTCCATTACCAAACAATTGGAACGCATTCGACAACTCAAACATCACTTTGATGCAGTAGTGATTATTCGCGGTGGTGGTGGTGAAATCGGGATGCATTGTTACAACAATTACGAACTCGCCAAGGCGATCGCAACATTTCCGTTACCCATTTTAACCGGAATCGGTCACTCAACCAATATGACGGTTTGTGAAATGGTTGCCTTTAATAACGGAATCACACCTTCGGATTTGGCCTATTATTTCCTGCACATTTTTGAGGAACTAGACGAACCGCTTGATGAAGCGTTGCTGGTGCTTCCAACAACCATCCTGCGACTGATACGGCAGCTAAAAACCGATTTTGAACGCACAACAAACGCGTTTCAAACCGAAACCAAGCGTGTGTTGCAAGCGCATCAAACCGTGAGCGGATCCTTGGTAAAAGATTTTCAACGTGTCACTTCTATTGCCGTTCAGCGCGAACGCAACGAATTGGTGAACCAGCAAAACCTGTTGCGCTCATACACTACGCAATCTGTTCAAACCGGCTTGCTGAAAGTGGGGAATCTAAGCACAACCGTTGGCATTCACAGCAAAAATCAATTGAGTCAGCAAACAACCACACTCAACCATTTGCAGCAACAGCTTGGCCCACGCATTTCACCCTTGTTGCAACGTGAAACCACTCGTTTGGAAAACATTGAACGCAACCTTCACCTCATCGATCCCATCCACGTACTCAAGCGCGGTTACTCTATTGTGACGAACGAGAAAGGGGTTATTTCAACGGAAAACATTCCTGAGGATGGAAGTGAAATTCGCATTATTCAAGCAGATTTAACGGTAAAAGCAAAAACATTATCCTCCAGCGTTCAAAAAGACACAAAGGCTTAAACATAAAAAAGGCTGCCTCCAAACCATGAGACAGCCTTTCAAAAAGATAAAAACCGCGATTATTTCACTACTGTAAACGAGCGAGAAAACGGATTTGCATTTGCTTTTCTGAAGTCAATCATATAAACACCAGCATTCAAATCTGAAGTAGAAATACTTACTTTTTCTTTGGAAATATTCTCCAATGATTTGCTATAGATTTCTTTTCCGTTGACATCATAAATAACCATTGTTAAATCCGCCGCTTCAGGAAAACTTGTCTCAACAATCACCTCTTGATTCATCATGTTTTGCGTAATCGCAATGTATTCATCAAGTATGAATTCTTGTGCATTTAATGCACCAACAAAAACAGAGATGTCATCAACCAATACATTGTTGGTTGCGCCTTGATTCTCCTGACCAATAAAATCGATTGTATGTGCACCTGCAGTGATGTTTCCTAGTGGAACATTTACCTGAACGTAAGCGGTTTTATAGGCATTCGAATCAGCCGGAGTGGCAACAAATACAGAAGAACCATCAATATTAACAATTAACGAATCTCCAAGAACACCCGGAACAATCGGGGTTTTAAGATAAAATTGCAACGCCGCAACACCTGCAGTAGCCACGTTAAATGACTGAGACAATGTTCCTGTTTCGGAAAAACCGCCTGCTCCGCCAAACCATGCATAAAACGATCCGGTATTCGGCGAACACGGACCACCACACGTTCCGCAATTGGCATCACAAATAACCGTTGGGAAATTTGTAGAAGTAGATGTCCAACCCGCACCTTCGATAGAAACATCATTTAACACTTGAGTTTGTGCCGTTAAAGCAAGACTTGAACAAGCGCTTAAAACTAAAAGTAGAACTTTTTTCATAGCTTAAAATTAAAATTTAGGCTTAAAGTTACATGGAATATTCCAAATAACTACCTTTCGAAAATCTTTTGAGAACTATGACATACGAAGAAGCATACACCGAATTACAAGCCATTATTTCCGACATCGAATCGGGTGAAATCTCCGTTGACAGCCTTTCCGAGAAGGTAAAACGTGCAGCGGAATTGATTGCTTTTTGCAAGGAAAAACTTACTTCAACGGAAAACGACGTGCAAAAAATTCTGGATGACCTTTCTAAGAATTCTTAATTTTTAATGTTGAATTTTTAATTGAAGTGCTTGGTAAATAGCCGTTATTGAGTTTATCAGATGAAAAAAACATCTCAACTCATTCAACATTCAAAATCAAACATCAAGCATCCTAAAAATACCTTTTTCACGGTAGTTAACATTCACTTCATTTCAATTACTTTTGCACGTTACACACGTCATTACATTCCAGTCATGAAAACGCTTGCACAGGCTAAATTGCACAAACGCACCATCATTACAGGTATTGCGGATAGCGATCTCAAACCCAAATTATTGGAAATGGGACTCTATGCTGGTAAAGTGGTTTCTATTTTGTTCCGTGCGCCGTTTGGTGATCCGATTGCCGTAGATGTAGACGGATACGTGCTTTCTATGCGGCTTAATGAAGCCAGTTTGGTGCAAATAGAAGAGGGTAATTAATGAAAAAAGTTGGACTCTTTGGCAATCCGAATACCGGAAAAAGTTCGCTTTTTAACCGTTTGACGGGACTAAAACAGCGTGTTGGAAACTTTCCGGGCGTCACTGTAGACAAGCAATTGGGCAACCTCAAATTTGGGGACGAAACCGTTCAAATCATAGACTTTCCGGGCACTTACAGCATTTACCCACGATCTAAAGATGAACAGGTCGTTTATAAGGTCATCAGTAATCCCAGTCATGCCGATTATCCCGATTTGGCAATCGTAGTAGTAGATGCTTCCAATCTGGAACGCAATTTATTACTCTTCAGTCAGATTTATGACCTCGGCATTCCAACCGTTTTGGTGCTCAATCTTACGGATGTTGCTTCCAAAAACGGGTTAGTGATCAATCTAGATCAATTACACGTTCACTTTCCGAATACCACCATTGTTCGCAGTAATGCACGTGTTGGACTTGGCATGAAGGAGCTTCAGGAAGCAATTGCCGTGTTGAACGACTCGGAAAAAACACCTAACACGACTGAATCCATTCCACTTGTTGCAATGGATGACCTGATAGCACAAAGTGCCGATACCACCACCCGATTTGAACGCATCAAGCGCATCGTGGCAGATGTAGTGGTCAAAAAAGAGAATCCGGTAAGTCAGCATTTTTCTTCCAAACTGGATCGTTGGTTGGTGCATCCGATTCTGGGTTATGTGATCTTTTTTTCGGTGTTGCTGGTTATTTTCCAAACCGTTTTTTCACTGGCTTCCTACCCGATGGATTGGATCGATATGGGATTTGCCAATCTTGCGGAATGGACTGCAGCTACTTTACCTGAAGGTTTGTTTTCGCGCCTGCTCACCGAAGGAATTATTCCCGGAATTGGCGGTGTATTGATTTTTATTCCGCAAATCGGGTTGTTGTTTTTCCTCATCAGTATTTTGGAAGAAACCGGCTACATGGCGCGTGTGGTGTTCATTATGGACAAACTCATGCGTCCGTTCGGGCTCAATGGTAAAAGTGTGGTGCCGCTCATTTCCAGCGCCGCTTGTGCTATTCCCGGTGTGATGGCCACACGAACCATTCAATCTTGGAACGAGCGCCTCACAACAATTCTTGTGGCTCCATTAATGAGTTGCAGTGCCAGAATTCCGGTTTATACCTTATTGATCGCTTTGGTGATTCCCGACCAGCAAATCTGGGGATTCCTGAACTTACAAGGATTGGTGCTCTTCGGATTGTATGCCCTGGGTTTGGTTACAGCTTTGTTAGTAGCGTTGGTCATCAAACAATTTTTTAGAAAAAGTAGCGAGCGCAGTGTGTTTTTATTGGAATTACCGGCATACAAAGCACCGCGCTGGGCCAATGTGGGATTGGAAGTCTTTCAAAAAGTGAAACTCTTTGTGCTGGATGCGGGAAAAATCATCTTAGCCATTTCGATCATATTGTGGGCTTTGGCCTCGTTTGGTCCGGGTGATGACATGGAGAAAGCAGCGGCTGCCGTAATCGCTCCCGAAACTGAGAATCCAATAGCCGTAGCAGCTTACGAAGATCAGGTTGCAGCCACCAAATTGCAGCATTCGTACATGGGGATTTTAGGGAAAACCATCGAACCGGTGATCAAACCATTGGGTTATGACTGGAAAATGGGGATTTCACTGCTTACCTCATTTGCCGCCCGCGAAGTATTTGTAGGATCGTTGGCAACCATTTATTCGGTTCATCAGGAAAGCGATGACCCAAAACCCTTGATTGATCGCTTGCGCAACGAAAAATATTTGAACGGAAAACCGGTATATACCTTGGCTAGCGGTGTTTCCTTATTAGTGTTTTATGCTTTTGCTATGCAATGTATGGCCACACTTGCGGTAGTGAAACGCGAAACCAAATCGTGGAAATGGCCGCTCATTCAATTAGGATACATGGGCGTTTTGGCGTATCTTGGTGCTTTCATCGCTTATCAATTATTGAAATAATGCAAACCGTAATTGTTGGATTAATTATCGCCGCAGCCGCAGCTTATCTAGGCATAAGGGCTTACAAACTATGGTTTGGCACTCAGCAAAAAGGGTGCGAAAAATGCGCCGTTCACAAAGAACAGTCAAACAGCTGAGTTCCCACTGAGCTTTTTTCACCAACACTAAAGAAATGACATTTCGAATCGGCTAGCCGATATGTTCTTTCTCCCACAAATACACAGATTTCTGCTCTCGGCCTTAGGCTGCTCGCCAATAAACAAAAGCGTGTCCGTTGCGCCTTTGCTGATCGCATGCCGCCAATAGCTTTAGCGATGGCACAAGCTTCAACGTAAGCATTAGGCACCCAAAAAATCTGTGCATCTGTGGGAGACCTGTTACAACATCCTATGAAATAGGATATGCCATTAGCTTCTTGAACGCGCCGCCACAATAATACTTGCAACTGCAAGCGGCAACGGAATCCACCAAACATCACCGAGCTCAGACAAGTGAGAATCGTTTCTGAATGAGTACATAACAGCTGCACCTATTAAACAAAGTGCTCCGAGAATGATAAAAAGTACGCGCATGTTTTTCTTTTAAAAATAGAATTTTTCATCAATCGGAATACGGCGAAGTCAAAAAACATTCACAAATCACAACCACTTCGATATATACCCTATATTCGTGCTAAAACCTTTAGCGTGTTACTAATTCTCGGCAGTTGTCTGCTTCTTTTATTGATATTGATTGTGGTCTTCATCTCACTTTACAACCGTTTGGTGAAATCGCGCAACTTGGTGCAAAGCGCCTTTGCGGATATTGATGTGAACCTGACCAAGCGTTTTGTTTTGGTTCCTAATTTGGTAGCTATTACCAAAAATTATGCGCAATACGAAAGTTCTTTACTGGAAAAACTAGTTCAGGAACGCAGTGGAACCGGCGCTATTCAAGAAACATCTTCCCTTGATGAAAAAATGAGCAATGCGTTCAAAAAAATGAGTGTTGTGGTGGAGAATTATCCGGATCTAAAAGCCAACCACACCTTTTTGAAATTGATGGAAGATTTGGGGCAAATTGAAGACCATCTACTCTACGCCCGCCGGTTTTATAATGGAACGACTCGTGTTTACAATACGGATATTCAATCGTTTCCGGCTGTTGTAATTGCCAAACTATTTGGTTTTAAACAATTACCTTTTTATGAAGTCAGTTCGGCTCTTGAGCGCGAAGTTCCGATTATATAAGCCCTTTTGTTATTTTTAATCCTTCAGGAAATACAACTTATGATCAAAACAATTTTTTTCGTTGCTCTTTTCGCCTGTTTGGGAGCTTTTCCGATTTCAGCTCAAACCAGTGGAGAATCACCTGATCCGTATGTTTATCAAAATGAACGCATTATGTGCTTTCATTCAATTATGCAGGTGCAAAAAGACTGTTCTGTTAAGATCACGGAACGCATTACGGTTTACGCAAAAGGCATCGACATTAATCACGGGATTTTTCGCGATTTGCCGCTGTATTACAACTACGAAGGCGGAAGAACCGACGTTGGTTTCACGCTGAACAGTGTAAAACTCGACGGTAAACCCGAAGATTATCATACAGAAGGCATGGATAACGGCATCCGGATTTATGCAGGCAGTGAAGACCGGTTGGTTTCTGACGGAAAACACACCTACGAATTTTCCTACACTGTTGATCATGTATTGGGTTTGAAAGATCCGAAATTTGATGAATTGTACTGGAATGTAAACGGAAACGGTTGGATTTTTACCATCGATACCGTTCGTGGGGAAGTTCATTACCCGAAAGACGCTAAGCTGGTTCAGTTTAGAGCCTATACGGGTAGAATGGGTGAAATGGGATTGGCTTTTAAAGCCGATACGCTTGAAGATGGCGTCATGTTTACTTCAACCAGAGCTTTTAGTGCTCAGGAAGGCATGACAATTGGCGTGGCATGGGATAAAAACCATCTTACCTACCCTACTTCTTTCGACAATTTTATTTATTGGGTGAAATCGCATTTTTTGTGGATTGTCGGCTTATTCGGGTTCATCATTACCTTGCTTTACAGCTATGTTACTTGGTTGCGTTATGGTCGTGACCCGAAACCCGGTGTGATCATGCCGCAATACGAAGCTCCGGAAGGATTTTCGCCGGCTGATGCCGCTTACCTGAACAATTACGGACGACGTACAACAAACATGTTTACCGGTCAGTTGGTCGGTTTGGCAACAAAAGGCCGTTTGACCATTGACGTGCAGGAAACCGGAGGAATGTTCTCCAAAAAATTGTACACCATCAAACGCACGGATGATTCGGCTTGGAAAAAAGAACCGTTGTTGCCTTCGGAAGAAATGCTTTACAAGGACTTGTTTTCACATGGAGCCATCGTTCACATCACCCAAGGATCTTACAACAAAAACCTGCAGCAAGCACAACTTGATCTGATTGCTGAAATCAAGGAAAACCAAGGAGAAAAGTACATTCTCAAACGAAATAATCTAAAAGCCAAGCAATACATTTTCCCTATTTTGATGTTGCTGGTTGGAATCGGTGGCAGCTTTTTATTTGGTGGGAACATTGCCATTTTGATCGTGTTTTTTGTAGTAACCGTCATCATGAATATCATTTTCGGATTGTTGTTTGAGCAACCAACAGAATTGGGCCGAAGACGTATGGATGAATTGGCAGGATTCAAACTTTATATGGAATATTCCGATCGTGAACGCATTCGTTTAACCAATCCACCAACAATGAATTTTGAGCATTTTGAGAAGAATCTACCCTACGCGATTGCTCTCGGAGTTGCTTCTGAATGGAAAGGTCAATTTGATCAGGCGGAACTTGAAACACACATGTCGGGCGGACACTATTGGTACACCGGTGCTCTATTAATGGGGATGCACTCGTTTGATTTCGGCGATTTATCCAGTACCATTTCATCTGCTTCTACTCCACCAAGTTCTTCATCAGGAGGTTCAGGTGGAGGTGGTTTTTCCGGAGGAGGAGGAGGCGGCGGCGGAGGTGGCGGTTGGTAAACTTTAAACACGTTTCGCATGCGTTATTATCCTTTTACTTATCGAAAAAACAACTTACATGTTGTACAACTTTTTTTCGTTGGCGGACTTGGTCTAATGCTATTTGTTTTTGGTTTGTTGTTTTTAAACGCCTCTTTTACTGTAACCGGAGATGATAATCAATTGTTTTTGATTTTGATGGTAGCCATGATGTTACCCGGAATAGCAATTGTATGGTTTTCCTATTTCTACTTCAATCGTATGCGCCACTTTAATTCGGATCAAACCACCCAATATGGGGTAACGATTAACGAAAACTCGGTTTATTGCCTGCAATTTGATGGCTTAAAACAAAGAGAATGGAAAGTCGATTTGTCATCAATAACCGCATTAAGAACACGCATTTACAAAGGCATTTGGTATATTGATTTTAAAATTGACCGCAAGCTGTATTTCATTAATACATCTTTGCTTACAAAAGCAGATTGTGATGACCTTTTTTACTGTCTGGAGCAAGGCAAAACTCCTGCTGTAAATGACGTTGAACCGACTCGTGAAGACAGAATGTTGCAACAGATTCACTTAGAAATCGCTGCAGCATACATTGCCTCTTTGGAAGCAACAATGGCATTCACGATTAAGAAATCCTGGAAGAAAATCGATGACTCGCACTACTTGTTTGGGTTTGATGAAGAAAACCCCGAATCTGTGCATCTTCAATTAACCATTTATGGTGCATCAAGTGGCGATTATTATTCAGGTTCTACCGAATTCGAGAATTGGTTTAAACTCATCAATGCCTATGACAGAAGTCGGAAAAACATTGGTTTAAACTTCATTCATACATCCACTAGTCTTGCGGGAAATTGTTCCTATTTTGAAACGACTAACGTTAGCGAAAACAATCTGCTTGCTTTTAAAAGCATCTTTTCTGAATTGAGGAATAACACCATCCAAATTCCGGATTATTTCCCTTCAGTTGTTTCTTGATCGGTTGGCAATTCATCTTCGTCTTCCAACCATTCAAAAAACGAATCGAAATTATCACGGTCTTTGCGTGAAGGTCTGCCAGTACCATATTCGCGGTAAACACTCTGTGCCTGCTGATAGGTCTTGAATTTCTCCAATTCCATCGGGTCTGTGACATCAATCAGGTAATCGGCAACGAGCTTGGCTCCTACTCGTCTGTCGAGCAAATCTTTGATTTTGTAAGAAAAAACGGCATTGTTTTTAATGATTGAAATGGTATCACCAACTTTTACATCCTTAGACGGTTTTGCTCCGGCGCCATTGAGTTTCACCTTTCCTTTTTGTACCAATTCAGTGGCTAACGTGCGTGTTTTACACAGGCGTACAAACCACACAAACTTATCCAATCGATAACTCATGCTGTAGTTTTTTAGGAAGTGAAGAAACGACCAAATCGTAAGAGTGTACGATCAACTCTTGTACTTGGGTCGAACTGAGTTCGTTGTTTAGCAAAACGGTATTCCAATGCGTTTTGTTCATGTGCCAACCCGGTTGAACAGAAGCATAACGCTCACGTAGATCAATCGCTCGTTCCGGATCGCATTTCAAGTTGATCGAATCGGGCGTTTCCACGTCAATCAAGGCATACATTTTACCCATAACTTTAAACACAAGGGTTTTCTGATCAAAGGGGAAATGTTCGGTAGTTCCTTTGAGTTGGAGACAGAATTGGAGAATTTCGTCGAGATGCATGGTACGAAAATAGAAAATTTGTACTTGCTTTAGTTAGGGTCTGCTGAAAAAACAGAACTGCTCTACTAACAGCGATTTCATAATTTTTACTTTTTCAGCAGCACTAGTTAACTTCAAGTGTTTCTACTCAAGAATAAAAACAAGTAATCTTCACCTAGTGAATAATTTCATGAAATTACATCTTTGTGACAAACGTTTAAACCAAAATTATGTCAACATTAAACTTAACATTTACAAACAATAGTGGTCACCATAACAAAAATGTATCCATCGGCTTTGTTCCGGGAAGCACAACTGCCGCGTTTAACATTACAAATGCTACAGATAACAGTGCAATAAATGAATTGAATTACAATTATTCCGGCACAGGAAATTGGTACACATTGACGGAGCTACAGAACGGAGTAAATATTACGAATTTCAGTGGTCGTATTTATGTTTGTTATGACGGCGCTTGGGCGGTTCAAGGAAATGGCTATGAACCAGCTCAGGCTGTAAATGATCCTAACTTTTACCTTCGTTACGATAAAATGGAAATTACATTCAATGGTGATGCATCCGATGTAGCAAATCTTACAAGTATCGATTATTGGAGTATTCCGATGAGTCTTTCCAGTTCTTTCCAAGGAAGTCCAGTTGCAGGAAACAGTGTTGCAGGGTTAGTTGGAACAACAACGGCTCAAGACATTTATAATACACTTTCAAATCTAACGCCACAAATACCAGCACAACTACCTGGAATCGGCGGTCCGGATGGAAGTCCTATTCAAGCTCTTGTGCCTGGTAGTTTTGTACAATACGGATCTGGTCCCGCCCCACTTACCACTTTTGCGCGTATCATCGGTCCGTCTTCTTATCCTCCTATTTATCCGAATCAAGCTATTCCTGTAACTCCTTACGCTTTATTCAGCGGCTATTTAACGCAATTGATTAATGATTTAGGCGTTGGAACCGCTGTTGGAAGTTTTATTGCTGGTCTTGGCAACGGAATGATTGCAACGATAGCTGGAAATTTTGAAGGAGTAGGACCAAAAGTTCCTTCAAGTGGACCACAAAGTAAGCAAGCTTACAACCTCGCAGCGACAATCGATAACGATATGAACATCACCCTTACAGGAATTGTAGGAAGCGGCACCACTACCAACACAACCATGTTTTTTGCTGTTGATGATTTATTGAATCCGTCTGGAATTTATGGAGGAAACACTCCCTTCAGTCTTAACGGAGCAGCAAGTGCTCCACCAGCAAATGACGTTTATGGCTGGATAAGTGGCGATCTATTCTCCGGAATTAACATTGGTGCTATTGGAAGCCTTGTTGTTGATACTAACAATCAGGAAGTTGGTTCGTTGACAAGTAGTGAATGGTTTCAACTACCTGTTTCCATGTTTTTCGGCGGTTTGCAAGCCAACAGTGCTTGTTATAATCAATGGGCTGCTGCACTTCAACCTCTTTCACAAGCATATAGCTATGCATACACAGATCGTTTTGCGCATGTGTTTGCGAGCTTAAATCCAAGCAACGTAGATACATTAATCATCACATTGGAAGACGATAACATCATCCAATAAAATAATGAATAAAAGCGGTTTATCATTGATTTGGTAAGCCGCTTTTATTTTGAAACTAACATCTTCATAAACATTGATTGGCTACATTTGTTCTACAAACAAAAAGCGCATGTCTGCCAGTGAATCTCTTCCGTTTTGCGATGATCTTTTTAATCGTAAACGCTTTCAAACCCGCGAAGTCCGTGTCGGAATTACAGCAATCGGCGGTGATAATCCGATTCGTGTTCAGTCAATGACCACCACCGACACGATGGACACCGAAGCTTCTGTGCAACAATCCATCCGAATGATTGATGCCGGATGCGAATTGGTTCGGTTGACAGCACCAAGTAAAAAAGAAGCCGAAAATTTGGGCATTATCAAAGCTGAGCTGGTAAAACGAGGATACAACACTCCGCTAGTCGCCGATATTCATTTCACCCCCAACGCCGCAGAAATTGCCGCGCGACTCATCGAAAAAGTACGCGTAAATCCCGGTAATTATGCCGACAAGAAGAAATTCGAAGAAATCGATTACAACGACGAAAGTTATGCTGCCGAGCTTGTGCGCATCGAGGAAAAATTCACACCGCTCGTTTTACTGTGCAAGGAAAACGGAACGGCCATGCGTATCGGAACCAATCACGGATCGCTTTCTGACCGCATTTTAAGCCGTTATGGCGACACTCCGGAAGGAATGGTGATATCAGCCATGGAATTCATCGAGATCTGCCGGAAAAACAACTATCACGACCTGGTTATTTCCATGAAAGCAAGTAATACACTTGTCATGGTACAGGCCTATCGATTATTGGTAGCAACCATGAAATCAAAAGGAATGAATTATCCTTTGCATTTGGGTGTAACCGAAGCCGGCGATGGTGAAGATGGACGAATAAAATCAGCAGTCGGAATCGGCGCGTTATTGGAAGACGGAATTGGAGATACCATTCGTGTTTCACTGACAGAAGACCCTGAGTTTGAAATACCAGTTGCACAAAAACTGGTTGAAAAATTCAACTATAAAACACAACATGATTTATTTTATAGTTCAACTAATAAATATAATTACTATTCACATACAAGAAGGGAAACAACTGCTATTCAAATAATTGGAAATAAACACGTTCCGGTGGTTGTGGCAGATTTTTCTCAAAAAAAACACATATCACCAACTAATTTATTTGGAATCGGATACAATTATTCCATCGAATTGGATAAATGGAGCACACAAGATTTAGCTGCGGATTTACTCTATATCGGTGATCACAATCTTGACTTTGAAGTTCCGGGAATGCTGCGGATTGTACAGAATTATGCTACATGGAAACAGGAATTGAACAACAACATTTTACCGCTTTGCGCGCTCGAAGAGTCCCGAAAATTGAACCCCGGTCAGGAAGCACTTGTTCTTCTTTCATTGGATGAAGAATTCTCGGTGGCCGATCTTCCAACCGCAAATACCATCTTCGTTGTATCAACAACTAATCAACAGAAAACACAGAAAATCCGCAAGTTTCAATATGAATTAGCGGAAAACAACAACCATTCCCCCGTCATTCTGCAATTTCATTATGAGTTGAATGACATAGAAACCACACAACTGTATGCGGGAAGTGATGCCGGCATCCACTTTATTGACGGTTTTGGAGACGGTATATGGATTACAGCCGACATTCCAACCATTGCCCTCAATTCACTTTCATTCGGCATTCTGCAAGCCACCAGAACGCGGATTTCCAAAACGGAATACATCTCATGTCCTTCTTGTGGAAGAACCTTATTCGATCTGCAGGAAACAACGGCCAAAATCAGATCGCGCACTTCGCACCTAAAAGGAATCAAAATCGGAATCATGGGATGTATTGTAAACGGTCCGGGCGAAATGGCAGATGCCGATTACGGATATGTTGGAACCGGTCCCGGGAAAATTAATCTATACAAAGAGAAAACCGTTGTTCGAAAAAATGTATCTGAAGATGAAGCAGTAGATGCGCTGATCGAATTGATTCGTGAGCATGGCGATTGGGTAGAAGTCAACAATAAACAATAAACATCAAAAACACCTCCTTTTGTTAATAATTTCACTTAATTAGCGCGCATTTCGCTTATATCCCAAGGTGTTTTCAATCCAGAAGTCATAAAACACTCAGAAAACGGCTAAAAAACCTATTTCTTTCTAAAAACATAGATTTGTGAACTGCATTTGCCGTTCTTGGAGCGCATATTGGATAACCAGCCTATTCGAAGGGCGTTTAATAAAGATCCACCCTTGTATTTTTCGCTTAACATCGAAACATAGTATGCGTCAAACTTCATGGGCAATTGTTCTTCCAACGTAAAACCTAATTGTTCGATGAACGGAACAATCGTTTCCGGAGAAAAATGATACAAGTGTCGAGGAACATCATAAGCCGCCCAATAGGATCCGTAATGCGTTCCATCAAATGATGTATGATTGGGAACCGCAATGATCCAAACACCCTTTTCCTTAATCAGCGATGCGATCTGCTTGGTATCTTCCTGAAGGTTGTAAACGTGTTCAAGTACATGCCACATGGTTACACAATCATACGAATCCGGTGAAAGTGTCGAAAGCGAATCAAGGGTTTGAAGTGTTACATTATTTTGATCGCGAGCAACCGTTCTGGCATCTTCATCGGGTTCTAAACCTAAAACAGTAAACCCATTATCTTGAGCTCGCTTCAAGAAATGTCCGGTTCCGGCACCAACATCCAACAAGTCACGTCCGGAAACCAAACGTTTTACCAACTTTACTTTTTGGTTCAACGTATAGTTTCGCACCTTGTTGTAAACACTATTCACCAATCCTTTCTTCGTAGAACTGTGTGAAACGTAATCCTCCGATTTATAATAATCACCGATCTTTTCTAAGGGCGGTCGGGGAGTGGTATAAACCAAACCACAGCTTTCACATTTCAACAAGGTGAAGGGTTCTTTACTTAAGAAGTGATCTGTTACTTCCAAAAAAATAATCGCTTGGCCATTATTACAAGCCGGGCAATTGTGTTCTATTGTATGTTCCACGTGAAACGTTTATCTTCCTAAATGAATTAATAACACCGAAATATCACTTGGTGAAACGCCACTTACGCGCGAAGCCTGGCCAATTGTTACCGGTCTGATTTCTGAGAGTTTCTCTTTCGCTTCGCTACTCAAACTACCCAATAATTTATAATCGACAGCATCGGGAATTGCCAATGATTCAAGGCGCGACAGCTTTAAAGCAACTTCTTCTTCACGTGCAATGTATCCTTCATACTTCAATAAAATCTCTGCTTGTTCTACCGCATCTTCATGTTCCAAGGTAAGCTGGGCAGCCAATTCTTTTACAGAATCACTCATTGCTAATACATGATCCATGGTTACATGTGGTCGTGTAATAACTGACGACAACTTTACTTGTTGTGTCAACAATGAACTACCAACGCCTTCCAAAAACGGGTTTGCCACACTTGGAGAAACACCCTCCTTTCTCAACGCACTCATTAGTTGATTGGCCGCAGAGGTCTTTTTAGTTACATGTTCCATTGCGGCGTCATCTTGCAAACCTAATTTATATGCCATTGGTGTCAAACGCACATCCGCATTATCTTGACGAAGCAAAATCCTGTACTCGGCTCGACTGGTAAACATGCGATATGGTTCCTGCGTTCCTTTTGTAATCAAGTCATCGATCAACACACCTATGTAAGCTTCGCTTCTACCCAAAATAAAAGATTCACGTTCCTGAACTTTTAATGCTGCATTAATACCAGCCATCAAACCTTGACAAGCTGCTTCTTCGTATCCGGTGGTTCCATTAATTTGACCTGCAAAATACAATCCTTCCACCAATTTTGTTTCCAAGGTATGTTTCAATTGAGTAGGAGGGAAGTAGTCGTATTCAATCGCGTAACCAGGACGAAACATTTTTGCATGTTCGAAACCCGGAATAGAACGCAACGCTCGTTGCTGAACATCTTCCGGAAGTGAAGTCGAGAATCCGTTTACATAAATTTCAATGGTATTCCAACCTTCCGGTTCCACAAAAATCTGATGTCGGTCACGTTCAGCGAAACGATTGATTTTATCTTCGATGCTCGGACAATAACGCGGGCCCGAACTTTTTATAGAACCATTGAACATAGGTGAGCGATCAAAACCTTCACGCAACAATTCATGTGTTTCTTCATTCGTATAGGTGATATGACACGGTCGTTGAACAGATAATGGTTTAGTATTGGAATAAGAAAACTTTGAAGGATTTTCATCACCCTCCTGAATTTCCATCTTCGAATAATCCAATGAGCGACCATCGATTCGTGGGGGAGTTCCTGTTTTCATTCGACCTGCTTCAAAACCCAAGGCAAGCAAATCTTCTGTGATACCGAAAGAAGCTTTCTCACCCACACGACCACCTCCAAATTGTTTTTCACCCAGGTGAATCAATCCATTCAAAAAGGTACCATTGGTCAACACAACCGATTTACCATAAATCGGCAAACCCAATCCTGTTTTGATTCCAACAACTCTTCCTCCTTCAACAAGCAACCCATTACTCATGTCCTGCCAAAAATCGACGTTTGGATTTCGCTCCAACAGCAAACGCCATTCTTCAGCAAACTTCATTCGGTCGTTTTGAGTGCGGGGAGACCACATTGCAGGTCCTTTTGAAAGATTGAGCATTCGAAACTGAATTGCACTCAAATCGGAAACAATTCCACTTCCTCCTCCAAGCGCATCAATTTCCCGGACGATTTGTCCTTTTGCCACACCACCCATTGCCGGGTTGCAACTCATTTGAGCAATCGTATTCATGTTCATTGTCACCAACAACACACTACACCCTAGCTTCGCCGCGGCATTCGCAGCTTCGCAACCGGCATGACCACCACCCACAACAATTACATCATACTCTTTCAACATACCAACAATGTTTCACGTGGAACAAAATTACAACTCAAATAAAGATCAATCGGAAATGTTTCACGTGAAACAAAAAATCAAAAAAGAAAAACGCTAGTTTAAATGTTTCACGTGAAACACACGAAGCGCCAGCATATCATCTTCCTTTGATCGCATCAACGCTTCATCCTCCGGAGATTTATCTTTATAGCCACATAAATGCAAAAGCCCGTGAACACAAACTCTATTTAATTCATCAGTAAAGGCACTTGAAAATTCCTGAGCGTTATCAGCAACGCGATCAATACTAATAAACAAATCACCACTGATTTCATCCTCAATAGAATAATCAAACGTGATGATGTCCGTATAATAATCATGGTTCAAATGAGTTTGGTTCATTTCCAACAAATACTCATCTGAACAAAAAATCACACTTATTTCACCCAGGGTTTTCTCTTCAAGACCACACACCTGTGTAAACCAAGCAAACAAAAATTCCGAGTTAATACCCGGAACTTCTTCAACATCTTCGATATGTATTTCTACCATTTACTTATGGAATAAGACCAACACTTCATTTCCGCGGTCATTGAATTCAACTTCATCCGCCAAGTTTCTCATCAAAAAAACACCACGTCCGTGTTCCTTTTCAATGTTTTCAGGCGCAGTAGGATCGGGGAGGTTTTTGTAATCAAAACCAGGGCCCGCATCTGCAACACTAAATCCAAAAGATTTGGTATCATCAAAAACACTAAGCTCTACAGCAGCATCTTTATTGAATTTATTTCCATGAATGATTGCATTGTTTACGGCTTCAGTAACCGCAATCAACACATTGCCATACAGGTCTTCGTGCACACCTACCGATTGACAAACCTTATCAATCAGCGATTCTACTACAGGTAGATTATCAAGTTCAGAACGAATGGTTAACGAATCAATCAGAGTATAACCTTGCTTCATTGCCTCACAATACATTTAAATAAGTACTACTGAGCTCTGTTGAAATATTCACTTGCCTTATCCTTATAATACTTCGATAATAGAGGATCTACATTGTGCAATAGTTCAATTTGACCGAGCTTTTGACGATTATACTCATCAAATCGAATAAGGTTACCATAATTGCGCTCTTTTCCGGTTTCGGCTTCTCTTTTTTCCTCGAAGCCTCGTTCCTTTAACGCTTTCTCGCTTTCCAATAATCGTGTAAGAATGTCTTGCTGACGACGAATCATCTCGGGACTAAAGTTTTTATTGATCAAATCTTTCTCCTGTTGCTCCAATTCTTTGATCAATGGATTCAACCCGTTTCCTTTTCCCTGACCTTCTTTGTTCATCTCATTTCTGATCTGTTCCAAACGCTGACGAATCGCGGTTTGTTGCGCCGCCATTTTTGCGATTTCTTTGTTGCCTAAGCCCGGCATACCCTGACTTCCGGGTTTACCATTTTGGCCGGGTTTATCTCCCGGTTCTTTACCTCCAGGATTCTGACCCTTTTTCATTTGGTCCAATTGCTTTTTGAGCATTTCTTTCATGTCCTGACCAGACATTCCTTCACCCGGTTTTTTACCTGCTCCTCCGGGATTATCGCAAGATCCGCTTCCCGGCTGTTTGCTTTGAGCTTGGGCTTGTTGTTGCATGCTCTGCAAACTTTCGTTTAGTAGCAACGCCAGATTGTTGTAAGAAGTCATGACCAATTGCTGGTGTTGGCTCAATTCCCGGCGACGATGTTCGTCCATTTCATCCACCATCAGTCGGAAATTGGATTTTATCTCGTGTAATTCTTTGTCAATAAAAGTAGCGATCTTCGGTTGTCGTTTGGCCAAAGCCATCAAACTATCTTCCACAACCTTCGTGTCGTCCATTATACCACGTTGCTTACGGCCCAGTTTGCGATAGGCAGGATCTGTGTCTCGCACATCAGCAAAGGCTTGTAAGTTGCTTTCCTGATCAAAACTCAAAGCCATCAAATTCTCCAACAGAATCCGCAAAAGACCCATATCTTCTTCGTTCTGCTTTTTATTGGATTGTTCCTGAGCATTGTTTAACTGATCCGAAAGTTCTTTCATACCATCAGACGCTTTCTGTTGATTCTCAACGGCTTTGGATTTCTTTTCTTTCTGCAATTGCTCAGAAGCTTCCTTCATTTCCTGATCAATGGCATCTTGTTGCTCCTGAAAATCACCAAGCTCCATCGGCTTATCAAGCTCCTTATTAAGGTCATTGAGTTCCTTTAAGTCCTCTTTCAATTCATCAAACTTCTTATCAATTTCATCCTGCTTTTTAAGACCTTCTTCCTTCGATAATTTATTCTCCTGAATATCTTCTTTGAGTTCCTTTTGTTCTTCGGCCAGTTGATTGAGCTCCTTTTCAATGTCATCAATCTTTTCGTTTACTTGCAAACGCTTGAGCATCTCCATGGTACGATCCAACTGTTTTTTCATTTCTTCAGAAGATTGATCCAATTCCTCTGATTCCTGTTTCAATTCATTCTGCTGATTATTCTCAAGGAGTTTTTCGAGTTCTTCCAACAGCTTTTTCAACTCGTCGTCCATCACTTCTTTCATCAATTCCTCAATCATTTCCTGTTGTTTCAACAATTCTTCGTCTACTTCGGAAAGTTGATTTTTCTCCTCCATACTTTCGCTCAACTGTTCCTGCACATGTTCCAATTCCTCCTGCAACGATTGCTGATCTTGCTGTAGTTGTTGAATCTGCTCCATTGTCTTGAAATCACCCTTTTTATTGGCAAGTGATTTCTGGAGTTTATCCACATCTCGTTGGAACTTCTCTGCCTTTTTCATGATCTCATTCAGATCTGCTTGTGCCTCCTTTTGAACGTCATCTCGCTTCTCATTCAAGTCTTCCAATGTTGGTAATTCGTACACAAATGATTGCGATCTGGTCGACTTAGAACCATTTACACCGTCATTATCAGACACCACAAAATAGTAGGTGATTTTATCCTCTACATCTAAATTTTCGCGACTAAAATCAACCGCAAAACCGAATTTTTCTGACGTTCCGGAAACGCGTTGAACAGACATGCTGCGCTTGATCTCCTTGCCGGTTTTTTTGGTAATCACATAATGAAACGTCAGTGAGTTCAACCCATAATCGTCAGAAATAAGTCCGCCAAACACTTTTACACCAGCGCGAACGCTATCCGTTTCTTCGCTAACCATGATAGAAGGATAAGCGTCTTTCACCACCTTAAGTTGGATAGTTGATGTGTCAATTTTTGAAGTGACACTGTTCTTTAGCGCAAAACTCATTTCACCCGAAGAGCGGTATTTACCTGAAAAAGCTATATCAGAAGAATTAAATAGACGTGTTGAATCGTGCCATGTAACAGCAATGCTCTTCACATTTTTAGCAGCTATTCGCCAATTGATTTGTGTTCCCTCAGGAATATCAAGGTCCGCAATATTGGAAACAATCTCAGGCTTTCTGTTGAGGTATTTCGGGTAGTTTAATTCCGCAACCAACTTGCCCAAAGATGATTTTCCGATCACATTAATATGGAACGAATTAGAACCTACATCACCCGATTCAAAACGAAAATCAGTAGAAGATTTCATGTTGTCGAAGGTATAGACCACTTCATTCTTCCGTGTTTTCTTCATCAAGAAACGACCTCTATCTGAAACGATATAGACTTTATCCGGAATCTCGCGACCACTAATTGTAGCTTTCACTTCAACAGATTCTCCCTCATTTACAGCATTCAAATCGCTCGACAATTGAAAACTAAACGGAGCCGGTTGTGCTTTTTCGTAATTGACAATACTCGAAGATCCTTCTACCAACAATGCCGGCACAAAAACACCAATGCACAAGAAAACCAAAGCAACCGGAATTACAAATTTCAGGTAACGACGTGATTCTTCAAAACGAACAGCATCCACAAACGGGACGGCTGTTAATTCATTGGAACGCTGTGCCACACTTGCGCGCAACAGTTCAAAACTTCGATCATTCGGATTATGTGTTTCGTTCAATTGAAGTGTGTTCAACAAACGATCAGAAATACCCGGAAAAAAGGAACCAATGATTCTAGCAGCCTGGTACCGATTGATCCGTTTACCAAACGAATACAAACGCAACAGGGGTTTCAAAAAGTAATTAAACAGAATATAACTGTTTCCTAAAATAAAGGAAACCAAAAGGATAAACCGAACAGTAGAACTAAACTGTCCGAAATACTCAAGCGTACTTACCAACAACCAAGAGCTCAACAAGAACCCTACAAATACTAAAACACCTTTCAGCATTTCATTCTTATAGTATTTGCGAATGAAGGCGTCAATCTGTTCTATAAGGCGATCAAAAGCTGACATAAAAAGACTCTTATTAAATACAACAACATACTAAGTTACAAAACGGCAATCGATTCAACACTACGAAATCAGCTATCAGTACACTTTTACAATAAATTGGCTCAATGAATAACCTGAGTTTGCTTTTAAATTTTGTTCAGAACGCTCTAAACACTCATTTTTGGTGCAAAGATTCCATAAATAACCTGCTAACACTTAGCTACATTTGCCTAAAAATAAGGGTTGGAGGCGTAAGGCTATAAAATTGGCTATTCATTTTAAAAGTGCCATCCTGCGTTGATTTTATTCATGATAGTTCACTATCATTCACAAAAACGCCTTGTTTATCACTTTTAAAACTGAATTCTGAATCTAAATTTAAAAGCAAACTCAGGTTAATACTTACTTTTGCCTCCAAAATACAATTTCATGAACTCAGGAGTACGCGTGCGTTTTGCACCATCACCCACAGGACCGCTACACATGGGCGGTGTAAGAACTGCACTTTATAATTACCTTTTTGCCAAAAAGAACAACGGTACGTTTATCATTCGTATAGAAGATACCGACCAAACACGTTTTGTTCCGGGTGCGCAGGATTATATCATGGATGCATTGGCATGGTGTGGCATTACGCCAGATGAAGGTCCGGGAATCGGTGGTGAATTTGGTCCTTATGTACAAAGTGAACGTCAGGCCATGTACAAACCGTATGCTGAAGAATTGGTGAAAAACGACAAGGCATATTACGCATTCGACACACCTGAGGAATTGGACAATGTGCGCGAACAAGCCAAACAAATGGGAATGCCCAACTGGCAATACAACAGTGTTACACGCGTTTCGTTGAAAAACTCATTGACACTTTCTGCAGATGATGTAAAAGCACGTTTGGAAGCAGGTGAACCGTATGTGATTCGCATGAAAATGCCACGTAACCATGATGTACGTTTTGAAGATGTGATACGCGGATGGGTGGTTGTAAACACCAATAACCTCGATGATAAAGTGTTGTTTAAAAGCGACGGTATGCCGACCTATCACTTGGCAAATATTGTAGATGATCATACCATGGAAATTACGCATGTGATTCGTGGTGAAGAGTGGTTGCCATCTGCTCCGCTACACGTTTTGTTATACGAAGCGTTCGGTTGGGAAGCGCCTAAATTTGCCCATCTTCCGTTGTTGTTAAGACCAGATGGTAACGGTAAGTTATCCAAACGCGATGGTGATCGTTTAGGCTTTCCGGTATTTCCTACCAATTGGATTACAGCCGAAGGTGAATTGTATTCGGGTTACCGTGAAAACGGTTATTTGCCGGCTGCATTTATTAACATGCTTGCGTTTTTAGGATGGAACCCGGGAACGACTCAGGAGATTTTCAGCATGGAAGAACTCATCGAAGCATTCACATTGGAACGCGTTGGTAAAGCGGGAGCAAAGTTTGATCCTGACAAAACAAAGTGGTTTCAACAACAATATTTGAAAGCAAGTACAGATGAAGAATTGGCTGCACTTTTTAGAAAAGAATTTGATGTTGATGTAACGGATCCACAATTGGCCTCTTTTTGTCATTTGATGAAAGAACGCGCGACTTTTGTGAAAGACATGATGACAGAAGGCGCTTACTTATTTGATCGCCCTGAAAGTTTCGATGAACAAACAGTGTCTAAAAAATGGAAACCGGAATCGGGTGCGTTAATGACAGAATGGAAAGAACAATTGGTGAATCTTACCGATTTTGTTCCCGCATCTATCGAAGCAACATTCAAAGCATTCCTTGAGCAAAAACAACTAGGGATCGGTGCAGTCTTGCCGTTATTCCGCTTGTTGGTAACAGGAGCAGGAACCGGACCAAGTATGTTTGAAATAGCAGCCTTCCTCGGAAAAGAAGAATGTCTGGCACGTATGGATCAAGGTTTATCTGTTTTAGGTTAAACAATGAAACACTTGATAGAAATCAATTCGATTAAGCTTTATGCCTTTCACGGTTGTTTGGAGGAAGAAGCACGAATCGGTGGTCATTATACGGTTGATGTTTGTATGAAAACTAATTTTTCGAAAGCAGCTGCATCAGATGAATTATCCGAAACGATTGATTATGTTCAAGTAAATCAGATTGTTACCGAAGAAATGGCGATTCGTTCCAAATTGATCGAGCATGTAGGGCAACGTATTGTAAATCGTTTACAACAAGAACTTCAACACTTGGACGCCGTTCGTGTAAAGGTAGTTAAGATCTCTCCGCCTATCAACGGTGATGTGCAAAACGTAGCAATAATCATCGAAGAAGGAAATTGGACATCGTAGAATAGAAAAATTTAGTATTTTTGTCGCCCAAGCTCAACTGGTCTCGTGGCCGAGCGGCTAGGCAGCGGTCTGCAAAACCGCGTACAGCGGTTCGAATCCGCTCGAGACCTCAAAACCTTCGTGTAAACCACGGAGGTTTTTTTATTCCCTTCATCTTAAACAAATTATATGAGTCCCGTAGGGACGAAATATCGTAGCAATGATTGTTGCGTTTTCATTCGCCCCGTAGGGTCGAGACATACATTATTATTATATTGGAAATGTCCTGCCCCGATGGGGCAGAAGATCATAAGGGTTAGTTACAATTACCATATTACGTCCTTACGGGACTAATAACATAATTGAATCCAACTAAGTATTTCCGCAAAATTCAATAAAATAATAAGAAATTAAACCAATTTAAGGTTTACAACATCTTGATCCGGTTTGTCAGATCATCTCTGTAAGAACCACCGATCGGAATGAGTTTACGGTCATTTTCCAATTGTAAGTTCGGAAAATCAATTGCTGAAATTTTATCCATGCGCACAATGAATGACCGGTGAACACGAATAAATTGTTCGTTCCCCAATTTAGACTCGATGTCTTTCATGGTAGAGTGAATCGTGTAACGCGTTTCGTTGGTATTGATTACCACGTAATCTTTCAAGGCCTCAATGAAATAAATCTCATTCATGTTCAGCTTTACCAACTTGCTATTCGACTTCACGAAAATGAAATCGTGTTGTGTTTCCTTTTCTTTGTTTTCCACAAGCGAGTAGAGCATGTCACGTTCGCGCTCCACCTCTTGTTCCTTCTTGTGCTTGTACAACGCCATCTCGATAGACGTATGAAGGTCAATCTCTTTAAACGGCTTTAGAATGTATCCGTAAGGCTCTGTTACTTTCGCTTTGGCAAGCGTTGCTTCATCTGCATAAGCTGTGAGGTAAATAACCGGAATAGCATATTCCACCCGAACAATCTCAGCTGTCTGAATTCCGTTCATTTCGCCCTTGAGCATAATGTCCATCAAAACGATATCCGGTTGCTCTTCGGCCAACAGCTCCAAAGCCTTTTCTCCGGAAGGAGCAGCTCCTATGACATTGTAACCCAACTTCTTCAAGCTCGATTGAATATCTTTTGAAACAATAAATTCGTCTTCGACAACCAGTACATTGGCCTTTGTCATAGCGTTTGGCTTTGTGAATCAAAGGTATAGAAAAAAACGTTTTTACCTAACCTTTGTTTAAGTTTTCAATATTGTAGTTTCAGCTTGTCGAAAATACACTTTCAATTCCACATTTCCAATTAACTCAACTTTCCAACGAAAACTAAATAATAAGAATAAAGAAAGTTTAAAGATTTAAAAGATATTTACTATTATTATTAAGGGTGTTAATAGCTGTAGAACTTTCCTAACATTTGGTTGCAAAAATGAGTTATTCCAAAAAAAGACAACTTATTCACATTTACTAAATCGATAATAGGGTTGATTTTAGTGCATTTATACACTTATCCACAATCATGTTAATAAAGGGTTATGTTAATAAGTAGTTATGTAAATAAGATGTTAGAATTGAGTGAAACCTGTGTGAAAGTTCTCCATAAATTCTTCTAACTTTTAGTGCTCATTCCAATAATTAGAACATATATGACGGGATGTTGAATTATGCAAGCTTTTCTTTTGATTACTTGTAAACAGCTACTAACAATAAAGACACCTTTCCTGTTGAAAACCGATTTCGTAAACACCTTGTTTTACTGATAGTTGAAAACTACCAAAACGACCCATTGTTTATATCTTGGTGGTTTTATTGATAAGCGATACCTTTGAAAAAAACAACGACAATGACTCAACTAATTCCCATAGGAGCCGACCACGCAGGCTTTCAGCTGAAATCAGCAGTAATAGCATATTTACAAACAAAAGGTTACGAAGTAAAAGATTACGGATGTTATTCCGAAGAAAGTATCGATTATGCTGATTACGGACATCCGGTGGCTACACATGTGGAAAACAACCCGGGAATTTTTGGAATTGTGATTTGCGGAAGCGGAAACGGCATTAACATGACTGTGAATAAACACCAAGGAATTCGTGGGGCATTGTGCTGGACTCCCGAAATAGCAGTCTTGGCGCGCGAACACAACGATGCCAATATACTTACCTTGCCTGCTCGTTTCATTACCGAAGCCGCCGCACTCGAAATGGTGGATGCTTTTTTCGCAACAGCTTTCGAAGGCGGACGTCACCAAAAACGAATCGAAAAAATACCTGTTTGCTAATCGTATGAAAAAACTACTTCCTCTTAGCGTATTGTTATTAACAGGTTGTGTGTGTGCACAAAACACTGAAAAACCTGATCTGGCAAAAAAGTATGCAACTTATATAGATTCTTCTGATTTGCGAAAACACCTCACCGTGTTGGCAAGCGACGAATATGAAGGACGCGAAACCGGAAAAAAGGGTCAGGAAATGGCAGCCACTTATATCCAACAATCCTTTAAGGAAGACGGTTGTTCGTATGTTCCCGGAATGAGTGAATTTCAACAAACCTTTGAAGTAATCGAAACCACGCCTGGCGGAACAGTGCTATTTGGCAAAAAGGAATTGGTCTTTAAAACAGACTTTGTTTATATGAGTGCCAAACGAAAAGTAGATCTGAGCCAATTGCCGGTCTACACATTGGCTTCAGTTCCCGCTGATCCGACAGCAGATTTTGTACTCATCCACCCGCTGAAAGGAATGGATATTCGAGCGGAATTAGACGAAATTCGCAAAAATCAATCTAAAAAAACGAAGGCAATTGTTTTGGTGACGAACAATTACAAAGACCTCTATGATTATATGGAGCACAACGTCACCACAAAAACCATGCGTTTGAAAGATGCCGCTACCAAAGAAGAAGTTCCGGTGATATTGGTTCGGGCGGAATCACTGGCTGGAACGATGAGCAAAAAGTACGCTTACTTATTGGGAAAAGGAGAACAGAAAAAAGTCAAAAAAGGAAAAGCGCTAGGGTTATTAACAGCGCAGTTAAATACCGAAGAGGCGGTTTTAAAAAGCTCAAACGTGTTGGCGTACATTCCGGGAAGCGATCCGATTTTGGCAAAAGAAGTGGTGGTACTTACAGCACACTACGACCACATCGGTATAGATAAAGGTGTTGTTTACAATGGCGCTGATGATGACGGAACCGGAACGGTAGCATTGTTGGAAATAGCCGAAGCATTCATGGCGGCCAAACGAGATGGAAATGCGCCGCGCAGATCTATTTTAATTATGACCGTTTCGGGTGAAGAAAAAGGCCTGCTCGGATCTTCGTATTATGTCAATCACCCGATCGTTCCGCTGGAAAAAACCATTGCCGACTTGAACATCGATATGATAGGTAGAAACGATATCGCCCACGAAAAAGAATCTGACTACGTATATATAATAGGTTCCAACATGTTGAGTACCGATTTACACAACGTCAACGAAAAAGCAAATGAGCGGTATACACAACTCAAGCTTGACTATAAGTTTAACAGCAAAGAAGATCCGAATCAGTTCTATTACCGCTCGGATCATTACAATTTTGCGAAAAACAACATTCCGAGCATTTTTTACTTCAGCGGCGTTCACGAAGATTATCACCAACCGACGGATGATATAGAGAAAATCAATTTTACGAAAGTAGAAAAGGTAGCGCGTTTGGTGTTTTCAACAGCCTGGTTATTGGCAAATGGAAATCAACGTCCGGCGTTGGATTATTGATTTATTCTGCCAGCAAGGCTTCAATCAACGCATTCGTTTTCTCAACATACTCGGTGTAATACTTTCCGGTTCCCGGGCCATTAAATCCGGTGTGGATGCGTTTTACACTACCGTCTCTTCCGATGAAAATGGTGGTAGGAAATGAAATTACTTCGTTGAGCATGGCAAAATCTTGTGAAGCTTTTCCTTTGTTTGCTTTTCCTCCTACAAGGAATGTGAAGTCGAGTTTGTGGCGTTCCTGCAGGCGTTTGATTTTCGCAGCTTGTTCTTCAAACGTTTCTGCCGCTTCGTAACCAATGGAAATGATTTCCAAACCCTGGCTGTGATACGTTGCATATAACTCTTTGTAGTATTTGGTTTCGTCCATGCAATTCGGACACCAAGTTCCCATGATCTGAATAATCACCACCTTATTTTCGGTAGCGGAATTCGGATAGATGTAATTATTTCCAGCCAAATCCTGCAAGGTAAATTTTACCTGCGACTCATTTTCCTTTAAATAGGTCAACGAATCCGGATTGCTCAATTCAAACGATTCGTTGCGACTAGCCGACCAAGTTGTTTGAAAATGCTTTCCACTATAAAAAGTACCCTGAATGGTTTGCTGATCAACCGAACCGGTCATCAAAAACGCATGTGAACCATCGAAACAGGAAACATAAAAAGAAGATCCTTCTATGACACCTTCCAGAAAACGGTAATCACCTGTTTCGGTGAGAAATGTTCCGGTAACCGCATTGCCGGTTTGATTAAACAAACCAACCGCCATTTCCTGATCTGGCGTTTTGGGTGAAAAATAAGCTTCCCACTTTCCGCCAATGTCATTTAGCGCTGCAACAGGTTCCGCAATAGTGCTTTGTAAATGGGCTTCAAAAGGAATTCGGTAATTGTTTGCTTTGTTGAAATTGATCCAATAACCTTTCAAATGACGTTTTTTGGTAGCAACCACTCGCAATTCGGAATCGAAGTTGGGAAATGAAAAAACTAGAGAATCGCCTACTTTTTTGGTGGCCTTCAGTTCAATGCGTTCTTCCGCATTACGGATAATCAACAGCGTAGATTTGTGCTGCTTTTCCACTGTCAATCGCACGGGAAGCGCAGTTGTCTGATTGAGTTGCAGGTGCGCTTTATACACCCCAGTTTTGAGGGAAACCGACTGTGCGAGGAGAGCATTGGCGCTTATAAAAAGGGTGAAAGCACCAATTGTGATGAACTTCATTTTCTTTTCGATTGCAACGAAATTAGTTTTTTTATTTGTTACATAACACACCTATGCAACCTTTTTCCTAAGTTTCGAGTCTAGATATTCAGCAAATGCTATGGACGATTTTACATTGGTATCAGAATGCGCCAAAGGAAATACCAGAGCACAGCGAGCGTTGTTTGATAAATTTGCTCCTAAAATGTTGGCAGTATTAATGCGATACCTGCGCAATACGGAAGAAGCGGAAGATACACTCCAGGACGGTTTTGTGAAAATTTTTCAGAAAATCGGCGAATTTAAAATGGAGGGTTCACTCGAAGGCTGGATTCGCAGAATCATGGTCAACACCGCTTTGGATATGTTGCGCAAGAACAAAAAACTGCTCGGCGACACGCAACTGGACGATGTTTCGTACAAAATGGCGTTTACCGACCATGGTTTTGATGAAATGAATGTCAATCATTTGCTCAAACTCATCGACGCGTTGCCCGACGGTTACCGTGTAGTGTTTAACATGTTTGCGATAGAAGGTTATAGTCATAAAGAAATAGCCGACACGCTGGGAGTAACGGAGAATACCTCCAAATCGCAATACTCCCGTGCAAGGGCCTTTTTACGCAATCAATTAGAAAAGATAGAAAGTGATTGAAAAAGATAACATACAAGAACTGTTTTCCAAGTCATTGGAAAACCACACCGCGCCGGTAAGGCCCGAGTTGTGGAGCGGTTTGCAGGCCAAAATGGCTGCAGCCGGAGTTTCTTCCGTTGCCGCAACGAAAGGTGTTTCTTTGCTCGCTAAATGGATCATCGGAAGCGCGGCTGTAGCGACTACAGCTGTCGTAACCACGGTTGCCGTTCTCAATTCAAAAGAAGAGCCTCAACAACAACCGAAAGCTCCCGAGCAACAACAAATAAGTACACCTGCAGTGGCTGATCCGTCAGATGTCGAATCAACAACGGTATTAACAGCGTCGGAGAACAACGCATCTACAAATTCGGTGGTTAAACCGGATGCAAATCAGGTTTATCCGATGGGCGGGCAAGTCGTATTAGATTCGTTTACACCGTTTATCCCTGTGGAAAGAACAATTACACCGAACGAATTGCCACATGTAGCAGCCACTATTTTTCCAAAAGGGACAGAACCTGTATTAATTGAGGAGGTAATTGGAATTCCGGAAGGTGCTGAACAGGGAATTACGCCTTCAGAATTGGTTCTTCCAAATACGGTTGAAACAAAAGAAGAGGCAATTATTGAGCTTCCGAATGTGTTCACACCATTAAATCAGGATAGAAATAATGATGAGTATTTTATAAAATACAAGAATATTGCTTCTATTCATGTGATCGTTCAAAACACCGAAAACGATTTGGTGTTCGAAAATAAAGATCCGGACTTTAAATGGAACGGCCGCATCAATGGAACGGAAGACTTTGTAGAACCGGGACTTTATGCTTGTACCGTGATTTATCAGGATTTGGCCGGGAAGACACACAAAAAGATAGTATTGATTACTGTACAATAAAACAGGAAATGGCGAGCGGAAATGTTCGCCTTTCTTTTTGGAATGAATTTAGCTTCCCTGTAGTAATTATCCCATTAATAAAGAGGCGACTCCACTTCCCCCTTTGGAGGGGGATTGAGGGGGAGGACAATTTTTCCGAGATTAAAAAACTGTAATTCGTCACCTCCCTTAGTCCCTCCTCAAGGAGGGAGACCGATTCCCCTAACTGTTTTGGGATTTTTTGTGCTTGTGGGAGACAATCACACCACCAGCGCCAAATCAATCTGACGTCTGCGCGGATGAACCTCCGTAATTTTCACTTTTACCGTATCGCCAAAGTTGTAAACCTTTCCGGTTTTTTGACCAACGATCACGTATTTCTTCGCATCGAAACTAAAGCGATCGCCCGGAATTTCCTGTAGCGGAACCATACCTTCGCATGCATTTTCGTTCATGCGCACAAAGAGCCCAAATTCGGCAACACCTGTTATGATTCCCTCAAATTCTTCCCCGATTTTATCGTGAACAAACACCACCTGGAAATACTTGTTCGACTCACGTTCTGCTTCTGTAGCTTTGCGTTCCTGACGGGAAATGCGTTTACACACATCATCTAGTACCGAGTTGTATTTGTGAGGTTTCTTTTCAAGGGTTTCCAGTAAAATACGGTGAACCATCAAATCGGCATACCGGCGAATGGGCGAGGTAAAGTGCGAATAATAATCAAACGCCAAACCGTAGTGACCAATATTTACTGTTTCGTAAGTTGCTTTCGCCATGCTGCGAATAGCCATTTGCTGAATGATGCTGAATTCGTTTTTCAGTTGAATATCGGTCAACAATTTATTGATGCTTTTGGCAACTTGTTCCGGATTTGAAAACTCGAGTTCATACCCGAAGTGATCGATAAACACGCTGAACAAGGCAATTTTTTCCGGATCGGGTTTGTCGTGACAACGGTAGACAAACGGAATGATATCCTGTCCTTTTTTCGGTTCGCCCACAAAAGAAGCAACCCGGCGATTGGCCAGCAACATGAATTCTTCAATGAGTTGATTGGCATCTTTCGACACTTTCACCATTACACCAATTGGTTCGCGTTTTTCATCCAATTGGAAACGAATTTCTTCGGAAGCGATCATCAACGCACCTTTTTTGAAACGTGCTTGACGCAGTGTTTTGGCAATTTTATCCAATAAATGCAATTCTGCTTTGTACGGACCATCGGCACCTTCCAGAATCACCTGCGCATCTTCATAAGCAAAACGATGGTCTGAATGGATCACGGTTTTCCCGAACCATTCATTGTATACTTTCCCGTTTTCATCCAGTTCGAAAACCGCCGAAAAGGTAAATTTATCTTCGTTTGGTCGGAGGGAACACACCATGTTGGAAAGCTGCTCGGGCAACATCGGAATCACGCGGTCTACCAAATAAACCGAGTTTCCGCGTTTGAGTGCTTCTTTGTCCATGGCACTATCCGGACGCACATAATGACTCACGTCGGCAATGTGAACTCCAATTTCCCAACGACCGTTTTCCAGTTTTTTCACCGACAACGCATCATCAAAATCCTTGGCATCAACCGGGTCGATGGTAAACGTAAGAATATCTCTAAAATCTCGGCGCTTGGCTACTTCAACCGGATCGAGTGCCAGGGTTACCTGCTCGGCTTCCGACATCACAGCCGCATCAAATTCGATATCCAAACCATGACTTACCAAAATACTCAGCATTTCATTATCATGAAGCGAATTTCCACCCAAGGTTTGAATCACTTCGCCAAACGGATGTTCGGAGGTTTTGGGCCAAACTGTGATTTTCACCAGCGCTTTATCTCGGTTTTTGGCACCGTTGAGATTTTCTTTTGCAATGATGATTTCTACGCCCGTTCTGGAGTTGTCCGGAATCAACAAAGCGTGTTTATCCTTCATCATAATCGTTCCCACAAACTGTGTTCGTTCGCGCGAAACCACTTCAACTATTCGTCCTTCCAGGCGTTCACCACCGCGTTTGGTAATCACTACTTTTACGGTATCGCCGTGGATGGCTTGTCCGATAGCATGCGGTGGAATAAAGATATCCGTCGATTTTTTATCTATGACAACAAAACCCGATCCGCGTTGTGTTAATTCCAGATCACCCTGAACAATTTCCTGCGTGTTGGAGTAACGATACGTAGCGTGACCGTCTTGTTTCAAAAAGCCTTCTTTGTTGAGTTCGGTGAGGATGGTAACCACTAATTTGCGCGATTCACCGTCTTTGATATGCAACAACATACACACTTGCTTATAATTGAGCAGCGCATCCGGTTGTTGTTGAAAGAGTTTGCGAATGATATGAAAAAGACTTTGCTTTAATTTTTTGTCTTTCGTGTCTTTTTGTTTCTTCGGTCGTTTATAGCCCATTCTATTATTTATACTAGTGCTAAATTAAGATTAATTCCCTCATGAAAGGTGTAATACCTATCAATAGAACATTAACTTTGAGGAAGAAAAAACACGAAAAACAACAACCCTATGAATAAGCGAATAGAAGCAGCGTTGAATGACCAGGTTCAGAAAGAAAGTTCTTCTTCTCAATTTTACTTGGCGATGGCTTCGTGGGCCGAAAATAACGGCTTGAACGGGACTGCAAAATTTATGTACCAACATTCTGATGAAGAGCGTTTTCACATGCTGAAACTCATCAAGTTTATAAACGAGCGAGGTGGAGTAGCTACAGTTCCGGCTGTTGAGCAACCACCAAAAACATTCGATTCCTTAGAGCGTGTGTTTGAATTGTTGTTGGAGCACGAAATAATGGTGACTTCCAGCATCAATGATGTAGTAGATGTTTGTTTGCAGGAAAAAGATTATTCCACGCACAACTTTATGCAATGGTACGTTTCAGAGCAATTGGAAGAAGAAGCATTGGCTCGTGGCATTTTGGATAAATTGCGTTTGATTGGCGGCGATAAGGGCGGATTGTATTTGTTTGACCGCGATCTTGAAAACCAAGCAGCAAAAGCAACTGCTCCCGGAGCAAACGCCTAAGCATAAAATAATGCTGAAAACGAGCGACCTACGCTCTATGGAATAAAGGAATCATTATATTTATACAATGATCAATCGGTTGTTGGGTCTTGTGATAGTGCTCTTCATGAGCGCGCTGGTGCATAGCCAGCTGGCCTATCGTTTCCGTAATTTCAGCATTACCGACGGTTTATCACAAAGTTCCGTTACCTGTATCGTACAGGATGACGTAGGAACATTGTGGATCGGAACACAAGACGGACTCAATCGATTCGACGGAAGGCAATTTGAGGTGTTTACTTCAGACGACACCAAAGGATTGGAAAGTGAATACATTCATTCTTCGCTCAAAGCAAAAAATGGTAAACTGTGGTTTGGAACCTCAAACGGACTCACCAGCTACGACCAAAACAAAGAACAGTTTCTTACGTATGGCATTGGAGCCAACAATCCGCTTTCAATAGAAGCGATTGACGAAGCAGCGAATGGTGATTTGTGGTTGGGAACATCCACACAAGGGTTGGTAAAATGGGAAAGCAAATCGCGGAAGCTGAAATTGGTGAACGCCAAATTTCCCAGCAAACGCATTCTCTTTGTCCGGTTTATGAATGAAAACACCCTGTTGATTTCAACTGAAGATAAAGGCGTTTTTAGCTACAACACCAAAACCGATCGCTGGTACAAGGTATTACCCAAGAAAAAAAAGATTGAAAACTGGCTAATAAACGATGCGGAGTATTTTTCAGGAACTGTTTACCTTCTCAGCACCAACAAAGGCATCTGGCTGTACGATTATAAAACGAATGCCGTTTCACCGTTTTTAACGCAAATAGAACGCGACCTTGGTATTATTGAAATATCGGATGTGTACCTGCGTTCGACCAACGAGATTTACGTGGCTACTCAAAACAAAGGGTTGCTGACGGTTTTGAAAAACAACGGTGTTTACACCATTCACCAAAGCAAGCAGGATATTTTCCAGAAAAACGCCTTGCTGTATGATGAAATAAACACCTTGTTTCCGGATGAAAGCGGCGCTATTTGGATAGGAACCTTGCGCGGATTGAGTTGTTTTGACCCAATCAATCAAGGGTTTTTAGGCATTGGTCCTTCCGGAAATCTCAAACTGGGGCTACCATCGGCTAGTGTTTGGGCTTTTGCAGAAGACCCTAAGCAGCAACAATTATTTGTAGCCACTGATTTTGCGGTTTCGGTGCTGGATCGTTCAATAGGTTCGTTTCAGCAATATTATTTGGCAAAAGGATCGGAAAATGATGAGTCGAGTATTATGTCCTTACTCTACATCAATGACCACGAATTGTTGGTTGGTTGCACCGACGGACTTTACTTGCTTACCTACTACGGCGCTGCTTATACCTTTAAAAAAGTGGAGTATAAAAAGTTGGAAAATGCAACCAACTTCGACCGTATTTACCGCATTTTACATTACAAAGACAGTCGTTATTTCCTGGCAACAAAAGGAGGTGTGTTGCTATACGATCACGCCAAAAAAACGACCGTCAGCTTTGTTCACGATTCAAAAAAACCAAAGAAAACACTTGGACCCGGTGTGTGTCGTTTGGCTTATAAAGGAATAGATGGAACGGTGTATTTCGGTACAAGCACAGGTGGTTTACATGTGCTAAAAACCGACAAAAACGGTGAGCTTTCCATTGTTCCGTTTCGATACAACGCTCAGTTGGCGATCATTACAAAAGACTATATATCGGCTTTGTATCAACCAACAAAAACCGATTTATGGATTGCTACAACCGGATCGGGCTTGTTATACATGAATCTCAAAACCGGCAAAGTAGAAAGCTTTACTAAAAAAGACGGCATTCCCAACAACTTTGTGTACGGAATTGTGCCGGATGCTAGTGGTGATTTATGGATCAGTACCAACAAAGGACTCGGTAAATTTGATCCGGGTAATAACTCGTGTATCAACTTTTCGGAAGTTCACGGACTCATGAGCAACGAGTTTAATACCGGAGCTTACCTGGCTTCCAAAAGCGGTGAATTGTATTTCGGTGGAATTGCCGGTTACAATTTTTTCAACCCGCTTACCATGAACAAGCAGCAGCGATCATTGGAGATTCGCTTTACCAAATTTAAGCTCGACAAAGACTGGCTTCACCCGGGGGATAAAGATGCACCGTTCAAAAAAACGATTTCAAAAATCAACCGAATCGAGCTTCCATACAACCAGCGAAGTTTTACCTTGCATTTTGTGGCTTCTGACCTTATGAATCCGCAATTGCTTGAATACAAATACCGCCTGAAAGGTTCCGATGAAGAAACCATCTTTTTGGGAAGCACCAATGAAATTCGCTTCAACTCACTTTCACCGGGAACGTATACCTTGGAAGTGTATGTGCGGCGCACCGACGGTGATTGGATTTATGCTCCGGCAACACTCGACATTGAAGTAGCCTCGCCGTTTTGGTGGAAGTGGTGGTTTTGGGTCATTTCGGCCATTGTAATTGCATTAATCACCTATGGTGTTATTCGCGGCAGAATAGAACAGGCTCGCAGGGAACAAGTGCGGTTGGAAATGAAAATCGTAGAGCGCACCAAGGAAATCAGAGCGCAAAACGTAAAAATCGAATCGCAGAAACACATCATCGAGGAAGAGAAAAACAAGGTTGAAGAACAAAAACGTTTGTTGCAGATAGAAAAAGATAAATCGGAAAAACTCCTCCGAAACATCATTCCCGAATCTACTGCGGAAGAACTCAAAACAAAAGGTAGAGCTTCGGCACGTGCCTATAAAACCGTTTCGGTATTGTTTACCGATTTTGTGGGTTTCACCAAAAGTGCGGAGCGCATGAAACCGACCGAGTTGGTAAACCGCTTAGACATCTATTTCCGCAAGTTCGATGAAATTATTGTACGCAACAACCTCGAAAAAATCAAAACCATCGGTGATGCGTATATGTGTGCCGGAGGTGTTCCCGTGCGCAACAATACCAATCCGATAGACGCGGTATTGGCGGCCTTGCAGATTCAGGATTACATGATGCGCTTGCGCAATGATGCGCTTGCTAACGGTACCGAATATTGGGAATTGCGCCTCGGGATCAACACCGGTGAAGTAACGGCGGGAGTAATCGGGTCGGAGCGTTTGGCCTACGATATTTGGGGAGCAACCGTAAACCAGGCTCAGCGCATGGAAATGATGGGCGAACCGGGACGTGTAACCATTTCCGGGGCTACGTTTAAACTTATCGAACCCTATTTTGAATGTACGTTCCGTGGAAAAGTTCAATCAAAAAGCAAGGGAATGATCGATATGTTCACGGTTGAACGCATCAAACCGGAACTTTCCATCAACGGTGAAGGATTGTCGGCCAACGACCGTTTTCAACAAATTGTAAACCTGCATTTGTATAGTAGTATCAATTACTACAAAGCAGAACGCCACATTATGAAAGTGCTCGAGCGCGGATTGTCGTCGAAATTGCACTACCACAGTATTGCGCATACAAAAGACGTGGTGCGAGCTGTGGAACGTTATGCCTTGTTGGAAGGTGTGACCGATGAAGGCTTGTTCCTGTTGAAATCGGCTGCCACGTATCACGATGCCGGGTTTGTGGAAAGCTACGAACTCAACGAGCCTATCGGTGCGCGCATGGCTGAGGAAATTTTGCCGAAATACGGTTATTCGGAACAACACATTGCGCAAATCAAGGAATTGATCTTCGTGACACAGATTCCTCACAAACCGAAAAACCACCTCGAGCAGATCATTTGCGATGCCGATCTTGATTATTTGGGTCGAGATGATTTCCATGTTATTGCCGACAAATTGCGTCGCGAATTGAAGGAACACGGAAAAATAGACAGTGATCGCAAGTGGGATCAAATGCAGGTTTCATTTCTGCGGATGCATGTTTATTTTACTCCAACCGCCATTGCCAGCCGACAAGAAAAGAAAGACAAAAACCTACAGGAGGTGCTGGATCGTTTGGAACGCGATGAATACGAGGATTGATCTTATCTTCTTTATTAAGGCATTTGTTCGCGAAGAATAATCAGATTTCCACCCCCATAAAACACACATCGTCTACCTGATCTTCGGTTCCTTTCCAGTGAAAGAAAAAATCCTCCAATAGCTGTTGCTGCTCAGTTAACGATTGTTGTCGTATGCTCAGAATGTATTGTCGCACAGTTGGTGTTTTCATTTTTTTACCTTCTTCACCACCAAATTGATCGGCATAACCATCGGTAAACAAGTACAGACGATCACCCGGTTTTAACGAAAGCGCATGGGTTGAAAAAGGCTCATAACGGTCAAATTTTCCAACCGGAGCCTTGTTTCCTTTTACAATTTCAAAATCATCGGCATCCGGGCGTAAAATCCACAGAGCATGGTGCGCTCCGGCAAACTGAACAGTGCTGAGGTCATTAGAAAAAGAAAGCAATCCGATGTCCATTCCGTCTTTCACTTGACTTTCAGTGGTGTGCTGATTGAAATTTTCTACTACCATTTGGCGTGTTTCATCCAGCAATTCCCCCGGAATGGTGCGTTTCATTTCGCGTACAGCCCGATTCATTGCATTGGAGCATACAATACTCACCATTGCGCCGGGAACACCGTGCCCCGTACAATCGCAACATGCCAGCAGGTAACCCGATGTCGTTTCTTCGAACCAATAAAAATCGCCGGCTACAATATCTTTGGGTAAATAGCTGACAAACGATTTCGGAAAAACACGCTGAATGCGTTCCTTTTCGGGTAGAATGGCTTCTTGTAAGCGTTTGGCGTAACGAATACTTTGCAAAATTTCGGTATTCTGGTGTTCGATAATGGCGTTGGTTGCGGCCAATTTATCGTGCGACTTTTTCTTGAACCGGTAACGATTAAACACAAAAAACACGGTGATGGAAAGCAAAACAATACCGATAATACCTGTTGTGAGGTACAAACGCGTCGATTTTTCTGCAAATTCTTTTTCATGTTCCAACATCGTGATCCGATGGTTATTTTCCTTGATGGAAATAGCAGCTTCCATTTCGGCCATTTTTTTGGAAACCTTTTGGTTGAATAACTCGGTGTTTAACTGGATGTACTGATTTTGATAGTAAAACGCGCTATCGTACAAACCGCGGGTTGCTAAAATTTTGGAATACAAAAACGCTGCATTTTTGATTTCTTCTTTCGCGCCAATATTGCTGGCAATGTTGAAGGAGAGTAACGAAAAATAGGCAGCCGAATCGGGTTGACCCGTCGCGCGTTTTGCCTTGGCCAAATCGACATAACTAATAGCTAAACCTTGTTGGTCATCGAGGTATAATTTGAGTTTGATGGCCTTTTGCAAATAGGATTCCGCAGCGGTAAAATTTCCACGTTTCAATTCTATTGTTCCCAATACATCATAAGCAGTAGACTGGACGTATTGATCCTCATTTTGAATGCCCAATCTCAAGGCATTTTTCGCGCTCGATTTTGCTCCGGCATAACCTTCCATTTCTAGGTAAAGCTTTGATAAATTGGCATACGAATCACCCTTTGTAATTTGATCACCATACTTCAATGCTCCTTTGAAATAAGACATGGCCTTCTCGTAGTTTTGCTGTTGTAAATGAATGGCTCCCAAACCGTTCAGACACATGGCTTTTCCCTTCGAGTTATCGGTTTTATTAAACAGCGATTGTGCCCTACTAATGTGTTCTACGGCATTTCCATATTTTCCTTCCAGAATTTCCAGATCGCCGGTATAAAACAAGGCCCATGCTTTTCCGTCGTCATCGTGGATTTTTTCAGCTAATTGTCGGGCTTTTGTCAAAAAGCTCCGTCCGATATCGTATTCATCGGAATAATAATGGCAGATTCCCAAATCGAGCAACGCACGAACGCGTGTCTTACTATTCGGATCCGAAAGTCGCAATTCGCTGTTTGAAAACACCAGTGCTTTTTCGGGATTGCTGAAAATATAGGTATCCATCGAATCGTGCAATGAGGTTGCAATTTGCTGAGCAGATGCATTCAGGCAAAAAAGAAGCAATATGCACGTGAGGCGTTTCATTTTTTAGCCCGTGTTACAAACCGATTGACATAAAAATAGGTGATAAACAATAAACCGAGCACAAAAAGGCCGGTGGCGAACGGACGGGTAGTGTCGTTGGCAAAAAACTCACCGAGCATCCACACCGAATTGGCCATAATCCAGCAAACCACCGCCAGATTGTGAAACAGCTCCGAACGATTCTTGCGCGTCATGATCGTTATAAAAATGGCCACGAGTATCGTTGGCACAATCATAATGGTTCCCATCACTTTAAAATCGGTGACCCAGCAAAGGTCTTTCAGCAACCACAATAGAATGTGGAAATTTTCATAGGTGCGAACTTTCGTTGAAACAACAGACGGTGTATCGTTTTCCTCCATGTGACTTCAATTTTCACGTACAAGACGTAGTAGTTTTTTCAAAACACCGCAATTTGGTTTGGGATGTTTACCCTAAATGTACTATTTTAGAGTAAACTACGTTAGAAATTGAAACAGGTTTTTAGATGCGTTCTAATACTTTGGCATTGGTTTTGCAGATACGTTTTGACCTATAATGAAAATTAGTCATGAAAAAAGGAATGTATAGTGTTGTGCTGCTGTTAATCGGATTGTTTATAACAAGCGCTCAACTGGTAACTTATCCGAGTGTTACCAACGAATCGTTTCAGGTAGGCGAGAAATTGCGCTACCGGATTACTTACGGTTTTGTGGATGCCGGTGAGGCAAACCTCGAAGTAAAATCGACCACAAAAAAAGGAGCAGGCTCACGTGAATTGGTGCATGTAAAAGGAACGGGGAAAACCCTCGGCGGATTTAATGCGGTATTCAAAGTGAATGATACGTATGAAAGTTACATCGACAAAAAAGGAATCTTTCCGTGGCAGTTTGTGCGCCGTGTAGATGAAGGTGGTTATAAAATCAGTCAGGATTACACCTTTAAACACGACAAACTGAAAGTGGACAACGGCGATGGAAAAGAGTTTACCATTCCGGTGGGAATTCAGGACATGATCTCGTCTTTCTACTATGCACGTACGCTTGATTTCAAGAACGTGAAGAAAGGTGATATCTTTGAGTTCAAGTGTTTCATGGACGACAAAGTGTGGCCATTGAAGGTGAAATATGTGGGCGATGAGGTGATTCACATCCGCAAAGGAAAATTTGCTTGTAAGAAGTTTGTTCCGGTGGTTCAAACAGGGCGTTATTTCAAAAGCGAAAACGATGTAAACTTTTGGGTGACCGATGATAAAAACCGCATTCCGATTCTGATCCGTGCGAAGATTCCGGTTGGTACGGTGAAACTGCACCTAGTAGAATGGTCGGGCTTGAAAGAAGACCTTGTGAAAGTAAAATAGTACAACTTAAGAGCTTGTTTTTAGATGATACTTCAAACAGGCTCTTATTTCCAACGAAGCCATCAATCGGTAACACTCCGGTTGGTGGCTTTTTAGTTGAAGGTGTTTTCAAAACGAAATTTGTGAGGACTTATTTGTACTCAAAATAACGAGTTGCACATGTGCAACTGCTTTGCGTTCTTTGCGCCTTTTCGCGGTGCTTATTTAACGCCAAGGCGCAAAGAACGCAAAGCTTAGTCTGCTAGCAGACTAAATCAATCAATCAAAATACTTTGTAGTATCGTATTAGAGAACATTCAAGTCGGGTTTGATTTCAAAATGGAATTCGGGTGTTCGGAATACGCGTCAGCCTGAGGATGATCCCGAACATCAAAACATTGACCGGCAGATATTTCACAAAAACACACCAAAAGACGAGGAATAAAAACACGCTAAAAGTTTAGTAATGTGATAAATTTCACAAATTTGTTTACTATTTATACATGGGTTTGATTTACTTTTGCCTAAACGGCAAATTAGTATGGAATTATCACCTGAGGTACAGCAACGTCTGATGCTCCTCAAAGAAAAATACGACGCGCAGGGTCAAGACCTGTTGCCTTATCTGGATGGTTTATTGCATGCAAAAACGGTCAATTACTGGGATTATATTCAAGTAGATACCTTATTGTCACTTCAGAAAACGTCAACTGATTTTCCGGATGAAACCATTTTTGTGGTGTATCATCAGATCACGGAATTATACTTTAAACTGGCGCTGCACGAGTTTAAACAATTGGGTGAGCAAGAGAACATGACTGCGCCGTTTTTCATTTCGCGTGTGAAACGGATCAATCGCTATTTCGAAGCATTGACCAAGAGTTTTGAAATCATGATCGACGGCATGGAACGCGAGCAGTTTTTGAAATTCCGAATGACCTTGCATCCCGCCTCGGGCTTTCAATCGGCGCAATACCGAAAAATCGAAATCTGCTCAACTGATTTCTTGCAACTCACCCACAAAGACGTACGCGCAACATTTAGCGGTGATGAGCCGATTGACCAATTGTTTGAAAACGTGTACTGGAAAGAAGGAGCAACCGACGCAGAAACAGGCAAAAAAACCCTAGCATTGGAAGATTTTGAACGTCGCTACAAATACGAGTTCATCGAACTGGCCGAAGAGCAACGGACTAAGAATTTGTGGCAATGTTACCTGCGTCTTTCACCTGAAGAACAAAATCAGCTGGAAGTAATTCAGGTAATGAAACAAAACGACATCAATGTGAATGTAAACTGGCCGTTGATGCATTATAAGTCGGCGGTGAAATACTTACAACAAAACCAAGGCGACATTCCTGCAACGGGTGGAACCAACTGGCAAAAATACTTACCTCCGCGTTTCCAAAAACGCATTTTTTATCCACTCTTGTGGTCGGAAGAAGAAGTAGAACAATGGGGGAAATCATGGGTGGAATCGGTGTTGGCTTAAGTTGAACCTTCCAAAGGGAAAAAGATTTTAT
>JARWZO010000002.1 GCA_029866325.1 Fluviicola sp.
CGTTTGTTTTGCGGTTGCAAGGGAGTTTGGATAATGCAGGGTTAGAGTTTGCGTTGCGGAGTATAGTTGCTCGTCATGAGATTTTAAGAACAGTAATCCGAAAGGAGGGAGATGAAGTACATCAGGTGGTGATGGAGCCGGAAGATAAAGCTACTCTGATCGAAGTGATAGACCACACTTCAAAGAGTAACACAATCGATCCCGAAGAACTAAAACAATGTATTGATGAGTTGATTGTGATGCCTTTTGATTTGTCAACAGATAGAATGATACGCACCACCCTCATTAAAATAGATGAGGATGAATATGTGTTGGTGATGGTGATTCATCATATAGCATTCGACGGCTGGTCGATGCCGCTGTTAATGAACGAATTGACTACGTTATATGCGTCGTATTCCCAAAAAACAAGTGTTGAACTTCCTGAAACACCTTTTCAATATGCCGATTATTCACTTTGGCAACGATCGTATTTAAAAAATGAAGTTTTAGATACGAAAATGGCCTACTGGCGCGAAAAACTAGCTGCTGTAGAAGCGGTAAACCTTATGTTGGATTTCCCCAGAAAAGCGATTCAAAGTAACAATGGGGGGGCAGTGACGCATTTCATCGGACGATCTCTGACTGATCAACTGATTCAATTGACCCGGCAAGAAGGTTCTACCCTGTTTATGACATTACTATCAGCGTTTAAAATTTTATTGAGTCGCTATAGCGGACAGGAAGATATTTGTATCGGCACACCGATTGCCAATCGTACAAGTGAAGAACAGGAAAATATAATAGGTTTCTTTATCAATACACTCGCGCTAAGAAGTAAGGTTGATAGCGATAAAACATATGTTGAATACTTGGAACAAGTAAAAGAAATGACCTTAGAGGCATATCAGCATCAGGATGTTCCTTTTGAAAAAATCGTTGAAGCAGTTGTCAAAGAACGCAACCTTAACAGAACACCGCTATTTGACATTATGTTTATTGTTCAGAACAACGAAGAAGCGGTTCTCGACGAAGAAGCATTGTCAGCATTATCAATAAGCCAAGAGTCATTCGGTTCTCCGACATCGAAATTCGACATCACATGTTCAATTACTGAAAATGCCGAGGGTTTGCATATAGGCTGGGTTTACCGTAGCGAATTATTCGAAAGAGATACAATGCTCAGAATGGCCCGAAATTTTGAAGAATTACTAAAATCAATTGTGGATGCGCCTCAGGCAAGGATTTTAGAATTGAATATAGTTCCGACTGCCGAAAAACAGCATTTATTAAACTTATTTAATCCTCCTGTAAGAAGCTTTTCAACAGATAAAACAATTCTGGAGTTAATAAATGAGCAGGTAAAACGCACACCTGATGCAATAGCTGTAGTATTCGAAAATACGCGTATGAGTTACAAAGATCTTGATCAATATTCCAATCAGGTGGCGGGGTATCTCATCAATCATTTTACGGTTATCCCGGATGATTGCGTTGCATTGACTGTGCAAAAATCAGATTGGATGGTAGTTGCAATTCTTGGAATACTTAAAAGTGGCGCGGCATATCTTCCTATTGATTCAGATACTCCAAAAGAACGAATTGCTTACATGATACAGGATAGTTTATGTAAAGTAATGTTGGATGATTCCTTATTAAAAACGATCAGGGAAAATATTCAAGACACTGAAATTCAATTAACAACACCCGCCAATGGAGATAACTTAGCATACATTATGTATACATCCGGATCAACGGGTTATCCGAAAGGAGTGATGATTGAACACCATAGTCTGTTAAACTATCTGCTAAGTATTCAACAAAAACACCAACTTGATTCTGATTTTATATTCTTATCAGGAAGTAATTTCGATGCATCACTCAAACAAGTTTTTCTCCCTTTGATAACGGGTAAAAAAATTGTTGTTTTTGACTTGAAGAAAAAACTGAATGAGTTAGCCGAACTCATCATTTCGAACAATATTGAGACCTTAAATGCAACACCGGGCGTCTTGAATAGTCTTATTGGTTGGTCAAATGGTTCCGAACTACTCAATCAACTAAAAACGTTGATTATTGGAGGTGAAGTATTAGAAGCAGAGTTGATTCGAAGAATCTGGGCGCAGAATCCGAATATTCGTATCATCAACGCTTACGGACCTACTGAGACTTGTTCGAACTCAATAACGTGTGAGGTTACTCACGGACTATTAAATAGCATCGGAACTCCTCTTCCGAATACACGAGTTTATATTTTGGATGAAAAGAATACAATTCAACCGATAGGCGTAAACGGAGAGATTTGCATTAGCGGTGACGGATTAGCCAGAGGATACATTAACAAACCCGAATTAACCGCTGAAAGGTTTGTTTCAGACCCGTTTTATCCAAACAATAGAATGTACAAAACGGGTGACATAGGAAGATGGCAGCAAGATGGAAATATCATTTATGTTGGCAGAAAAGATAATCAGGTCAAAATTCGGGGGTATCGCATAGAAATGGGTGAAATCGAACAGATCATGATGAGGAGTAACCTCATTCTTCAAGTGATGGTGACCGTGAAAAACGGATCTGATTCATCCAAACAACTAGCCGCATTTATTGTTCCGACGCAGGCATATTCCCCAGAAAAATTAAGGGCTTTTTTAGCCGATCAGTTACCTGACTACATGATCCCTTCTATCATCAGAGAGATGGATGCATTGCCTTTGACCATTACCGGTAAAATTGATCGAAAACAATTGGAAAAAAGTATAGAGAATGAAATGGTCAAGAGTGAATACCATCCACCGAAAACCCAGTTGGAGCAAACAATTGCTGATTGTTGGAAAACTGTTTTGGGGTTGACTCAAATCAGTAGAACCGACAATTTTTTTGAAGTTGGAGGCCATTCGTTGGTGCTAATTTCTTTATTAGAACACTTTAGAAATGAAGGAATTGTGATGGAATTGAAAGATTTATTTCGTTATCAAACAGTTGAACAGGTAGCAAGGCATATAGAAACAGAAAACCTGATCAATTCAAAACAGGTTGTTCGTCCGAATAGTAACCTGGCAAATCAAGTCCAGGACCACATTCTGACTTTGGAAAAGGGTGATCCGGACAAAATGGTATTCGTTATTCCGGGTTCTGATGGTTTGAGTGATGGTTATGCCGAACTGGCGAGAACCTTTAAAGGAAAAGCAACCGTATTTGGTATTCAAATGTTAGGTCTTTATAAAGGTGAAGCGCCATTAAAAACAATAGAAGCTATTGCACGATTGAATATTGAATGGATTAGAAGTATACAACCTGAAGGACCGTATCGATTTATTGGCCATTCATTTGGTGCTTTAGTTGCATTTGAAATGACAAAACAACTTGAAGATCAAGATCAAAAGGTTGAACAACTTGGGCTTTTGGATATGTCCACTGCCATGAAAAGGGAAATACCGGATGATAGAACCAAAAAGGCGTACCTCATTCAACGGTTGACAATCATTCTGGAAAAATATAAATACATCGAATCGAATGAAACAACTTGGTTAGTACAGTTGGGTCAGTTGATTGCAGAGATGGAATTTGAAGATGCATTACCGTATGTCATACGTTTTGTGAACGCTAAATTTTCGACTAGAAAAACAGACATTGAGTTTATCATGCAAGTGTTCTCAATTGTTGTGACGAATGCCTTTATCAGATATGAGGCAGAAGGTATGGTGAAAGCTCATCTAATGGTTGGGAAAGCAGAGGCTGTTGATTGGTCAAAACGAAATGCCAGCCTGGATTGGGATAAACACGCTGAAAGTGTAACTTCTACAACTGTTTCCGGGGATCACTTTTCAATGGTAAAAGGTGAGAATATCCTTTCTTTTGTTGAAGATTATTACTCAAATATGATGAGTATTCATAAGAAAAAAGTGTGAGTTCGATGTGAACATTCAAGTCTGAACACAAAAGAATACGGGGATTGTTAGTCAGTCCCCATTAAGAGTACCTTACATTGAGTTTTTCAATGGCTGGTCCTTGCGGTTTTGAATCACATGATGTTTCAAGAAAAAATATCCAATCATTAGCTTTAACAGTGAATTTCCGTGCTTCTCCATCGCCATGACTAAGCTTGCGCACTGGTACAAAGAGGTCGATGAAGCTGGTTTCAATAGTTTCAACTCTATCAAAAACACAATCCAGCTTAATTACACTACGATTTTGAATTACTTTAACGTGAGTTCGGGATAAGAATTCGGTCAGATCGCTTAGAAATAGTTGGATTCAAGCGAAAAGAACGAGATGTATCGGGATACATTGAGTGCTTCTTCGAGCAGAAGACGGCTGTTTATAGGCGAAAAGCTTATTTTGCTAATCCCTAAAACATTCATCTGTGGCGTTGTATTTCGCAGAGATGACTCGCCATCTCTACGAAATACGCCTAACATATGAACATTTTATGAATTTCTGACAGATATTCTTATCCCGAACTCACGTTACTTTAATAACAGAACAACGAATGCGGCAGCCGAATCCTTCAATGCCAAAATAAAAGCCTTTAGAGCTCAGTTCAGAGGAGTAAGATCAGCAACATTTTTCTTGTACAGATTGTCTCAGATTTATGCTTAAATCCCCAGGTTTTGTATTTGATCCCATGTATTTCACATATTCACTGCCCACTTTTAGGGATCAACCAAAATACCAATAATAAAAAAAGGTAGTAAACTCAGTGTTTACTACCTTTCTGCTCTTCCTCTTGGGCTCGAACCAAGGACCCTCTGATTAACAGTCAGATGCTCTAACCAACTGAGCTAAGGAAGAATTTGTTCCGGTTGTGCTTACTTTTGTAGTAAGACGGGTGCAAATATAAACAAAGAATTTAAATTCAAAAACCTTCGCGTAAAAAAAGGGCGCTATTTTTTGAGATTCTGCGGTAGTTTACTGATGTTCAAGCTCTAAAAATCTTCTTCCGAGAGCGTGAAATCGTCTAAACCTGCGTCGCAACCTTCTTCGTCGCAACTCAACTCGTTGTCGTCTACCATATCAAACGGCATTTCACCGTCGCATTTGGCCGGACGCAGAATATTGGTTTTGGATACGTTGAGTCTGATTTCGGAACGGGTAGTGCCGTCTTCCTGAAGAAATGACTTGGAAAAAGGTGTTCCTAACAGTTCAACCAATGCGCCTTTTTTGAGGAAATCCAAGATGCGCATGTTGGCGCCTTCTTTTTTCCAGATGGTACAATTGACCCACGTGGTTTTGGTACGGGCTTCGCCGGTGCGTTTGTCGCGCCAGTTTTTGTTGTGCGCCACAGGAAAATTAATCGCAATCACACCACGATCCATGCGTTTTACAACGGCATCTTTTCCAATATTTCCAATTAAACGGGTTTCAAAAACGGTAGCCATACTTCAAGTACATTGGTCTGCTGTTGGAGTTCCAACCAGTAACAAAGTTAATATAAAAACCTGATTTTAATTTAACTATTGATTTAAGGCACTCATATATAGTGCGATTGGATCAAAAACAACAATGTGAAAACCGGTTATTTTGAAAAAGTTACGTTTTCTTTTTCGTGATCACAATGGCATCTGGAAATCCTTTTTGCCGGACCTCATCTTTGTAGTCTTCAGCAGCTTCCTTGGTGGTAAATGAACCCACAACATATCGGTATTTGTAACCCGTTTCGGCAATTTTTTCGCGAACCACCGTTTTGTCGAGCTTCTTGAAAGAGGTTGCTGTGGTTTCAATCGGTTCTTTCGAACTCATGATCTGAACGGTATACGTGCTGCTAGTTGAAGTCGTGGAGCTGGTTTCGGAAGCAGTTGCAGCAGGAGTGCTTGTTTTGGTAAACTGAATGGCCGGATGTTCCTCTTGCAGGTAGGTGCGCATTCCGCGAAAGAGGGCCGAAGCCAGAATGTCTTGACCATAGGTCGAATTGAGGTAATTGGCTTCGGTTTCGTTGGTCAAAAAACCGCATTCGACCAAAACGCTGGTCATTTCGGTGAATTTCAATACTTGCAGGGAATGCTCACGATCGTCGGTATCTTTCACGCCGCGTGATTTTCGACCTGCTTTTCCTCCGAATTCCTTTTCAAATTCCTTGGCCAGTTTTACCGATTTGCGCGATGTCATCGAATGTACATGCGATTCTGTGCCATGAATTCCCGTATTGGGACTTCCATTGCAGTGAATGCTGATGAAATAATCCACTTTTTTGGAATTGGCCATGTCAACACGATCATCCAATGACGGAAAACTGTCGTCGGTACGGGTATAAAGCACTGTTACGTTGGATAGTTTTTCGGTAAGGTAGGTGCCGAATTTTTTAGCGATGATGAGGTTGAGCTCTTTCTCTGATTTATGGGAAGTGTTGATGGATTCGTGCCCGGGATCGGAGCCACCGTGTCCGGGGTCAATCAGTATAGTGATGGTTTGGCTTTGGGCCGACCAACCGAATATCGATAAGAGTAGTACAATGCCTAATCGCAACATGGCACCAAAATTACAGTTGTTCTTTTTTAAAATGTACCACTTGGTGAAAGGTTACTAAAGGCGAACTGTTAATTGTGGGTTGATCCATTGTTGATTTCACCACAAAGGCACAAAGAACAGGGACATATTTGACTTGTTAAGTTCACAAAGATTTTATAAGTAGAATACGATTAAGCAATTCCTAAAATCTTTGAAAAAAGTAACAGTACAGGATGAGTTTGGCTTGTCACGTAAACTCTAGTTTCCTAAGAAAATCACCTTTGTGATCTTAACACGCCTATCCTTCAAGAAAACTTTGTGCCTTTGTGGTGAAAATTGAAATAGAATGGTCTCTTCAGTGGATCACTTTTGAATCACAAACGACTTCACTTCGGTTCCAACGTTAGAATGAACCGTAATGAAATACGTTCCTGCTGACAATTCATTTACCGCAATATCGGTAGCCGTTTGGTTCACGATCAGGGTTTTCATCAATCGCCCGGTTTTGTCGTGAATGTCAACGCTTGTAATCGTATGTAGCGGATGCTGAACCGTAAGCTGATCGGTTGCCGGATTCGGGAAAACCAATGTACCCGAAAGTGTTTTTTCATCGATTCCTAGCCCCGAACAATTTTCAACAGTCACGCTTAGGGTTACACCTAAATTTTGAATAAAAGCCGGGCAAACTGCCGGTGCTCCAGAAACATGATAATTGCCGGCGCTTGTAACTTCCAACACATTATTTGTTTGATTTGGAATCGGAGTTCCGTTGTTCGTCCATACAATATCAACATCCGCCCCCATCAATTCAAAGTAAAGCGTATCACCATCGCATAGAATAGTGTTTCCGTTCTGATCAATAGTGAAGTCACCGGTTGTTGCTACAAACGGTGGAAGAAATGCCCAACCGTCGACTAAAAACTCGGGCGACATTTCCGTTATGACTCCATCCGTTACCTCCACAATCAGGTAAGATGCAGAATAATTGTAAGCATCCATGAGTAAACTTTGTGACGTAGCCCCTGGAATGAGTACCGTATCGGCTGAGCCATAATACCGCTGATACCATTGATATCCTTGGAAAACCTGGGTTGTGACCGTTCCGGTGCTTTCCGGACATAGCATGTTGTCACCACTGATCGTTGGGTTTAATACCTGTGCACCAACAGGCAAAGCTCCCAAAAGCAAGGCAGAGAATCCTGCCAATTGTACTAATTTTTTCATAAACTACTCTTATTTGTACCTGTGACGGTTCTCGAAAAACAACAGTTGCGTGTAGTGGTAGAAATGAGTGGAATTTCACATGAATGAGGTGGTTGGTTATTTTTGGGTTGGGAGTGGGAATCTCAATTCGGATATAAAATATTGATAATCAAATACATAGTTATATTTCAATAACTTATCCCGATAACAAGTTGCTTTTCGCAACGCAGTATGTCGTGGTTGATTTTTTATTTTAACTCAACTTTTGTAAAATCATCACCCCTTCACGAATTGCATTCTACCCCCAAAAAACCGACTTTTGTTATTCATGAAACAAGCAACGATAGCGCTGGTAGAATTTGGTGGTTCACACGATGAATGCATGCTCACGCAGATGGAGGCGCTGCAGTCGGTGAATGCAGCTATAATCTTGGTAACCAATGAGCAATTGTACGCCCGCAATCCGCACTGGCACAAATTGGTTCGTACAGTTTATTTCATCGAACCAACCGGAAAAGCCTTGAAAGATGTAGGATTGATGCGTAAGTTGGTGCGTTTCTTAAAAGAAGAAGGTGTTTCAAAAGTAGTGTTCAATACGGCACAAGGCGGACATGTGCGCAACCTGTCATTTTTACTGCCAACATCCATTCAGGCTTACGGAATCATTCATACCATACGCAAATTTCAAGGCAGCTTTACACAAAAGGTCATTCACCGAAAAATCAAACGGTATGTTGTTTTAAGTGATGATTTGCTGAAACATGTAACTGTGCCGAAAGGCATTTCGGTGGGAAGTTTTTACCCGGTTTCCTTCCCAAATTTCGAACAAAAGGCTGAAAAATCTGCCGGTGAACGTTGGATTACCATTACAGGAGGTGTTGAAAACCGCCGAAAAGACCTTGATGCGGTGATTGGATTTATTCAAGCCACCGATCCTGAAATTCGGTTTGTGTTTTTGGGGAAAACCGATCCCAATCATTCGGATGCACGTACGTTTATCGAGGCGATTGAAACCAACGAATTGACTGACAGAGTACGCTATTTCACTGATTTTGTGGATCATGCAACTTTCGATGCTTACTTGCAGCAAACCGATTTCCTGTTACCCCTGATTCACCCGAATACACCAAGCGCCAATGAATACATCAACCACCAGATTTCAGGAGCGTTTACCATTGCATTCGGTTACAAAATTCCCTTACTGATTCACGAAGCGTATCGTAGTGAGCACGATTTAACAATTAGTGCCGCTTTCTATCAACCTTCCGAATTCGGCGAAGGATTAAAAACCGCATTTTCATTACACGAACACATCCGTCAGCAGATAGAACAGGAAGAAAAATGGACGAAGCCGTTTCAATACCGTAACTATTTACGTTTTTTGGAGGTTGTTGCTGAAGGGTAATTTCACCACAAAGGCACGAGAGTTTTTAAGTTTATTGAGTTAGTAAGTTCGAACTCAATAAACTTAAAAACTTATCAACTCAACACTACAATTTCTTCATGTCTTTGTGGTGAACTACCCAATTAATACTTATTTTCAAAATCGATTTAAACACCGCTATGGAATTTGGAAAAGTTGCTCCTTCCTTACTCGAAACCATTGATTTTAAACTTCCGCCGGATGGCTGGTTTACGCAGCAATTATTGACCGGTCAGCGTTTTCCGGGTTTGAAAGTTTATGTTGGTGGTGCCAAATGGGGACCTGAAAGCTGGAAAGGGGTAATCTATCCGATTGATGCGAAGGACAAAGACATGCTTTCGCACTATGTGCAGCATTTCAATAGCATCGAACTCAATGCCACACACTACAAAGTGTATCCCGAAACCACAATCAGCAAATGGGCAGAAAAAGCAACGGATAAAGACTTTCGTTTCTGCCCGAAAATCACGCAAAGCATCAGCCATTACAGTGATTTATCGAGTGAACGGGCACGACAATTGACGGATGGTTTTCTAAATGGAATTCTGGCTTTTGGTGAACATCTGGGACCCGTGTTCCTGCAATTGAGTGAAAAATACAGTCCCGAACGCGGGTTGCAACTGCTGCATTATCTCGAAAACTGGCCGAGTGATGTGCCGCTTTTTCTAGAAGTCCGACACGAAAAATGGTTCAGCGATCCGGAAAACAGGGAATGGTTGTTTGGCCACTTGCACCGTTTGGGAATTGGCGCTGTGATAACCGATACTGCCGGTCGACGTGATTGTGTACACATGGAATTGACCCAACCCAAAACCATGATTCGTTTTGTGGGGAATGGCAGGCATTCAACGGATTATTCCCGCATCGATGAATGGATCGTGCGCATCAATCATTGGATTGCCGTCGGTTTGGAAGAATTGTACTTTTTTATGCATCAGCCACACGAGCAATATTCCCCCGAAATGTCAGCCTATTTTATTGAACAGCTGAATAAAACGGCAGGTTTACAACTGCAGCCGCCACAGTTTATTACCAACCAACAATCGCTTTTTGACTGATTCATTTCCCTAAAACAACAAGACCACAACTTAAAAAGTCATGGTCTGTCGCAAAAAAGTACGAAAACGGGTGGTAGATCACGGAATCATACGAAGCTCTTTTCCGGCAATAACTTCCCAGGAATAAAATTGGAACGTCTTATTATCAGACATGGCTACAAACAATCCTTTCGGAAAACGCTTGCCAAATGGCAGTGCAATTACTTCAGAACCATCACTTTCATTGGTAGCAACCCGAACGGTTTTCAACAAGGTATGATTGTGCGGTTTACCCGGAGTTCCTTCGCGTGGAAAAATGTGGAACTTATTGTTTTGCTGATCCGAAACAAGGATGTAACCCTCTTTGTTGTTCAGGTTGTAAATCGAAATACCCTCGTGGTCTTCCTTGAATCCGGTGGTGGCAAATAGGGCCAATTCAGCGTTTCCTTTTTCGGGATCAGCGTAATATTTGCGCACACCAACAGTTTCATCCGAATAATAGATGTAGCCTAGTTGGTCATCAACGGCAATGGATTCGATTTCGTTTTTACCCGAATACTTCCCGAATTTGCGCACCAATGTAAAGGTTAACGCTCCGTCTTTTTCTTCGAGCAGGTATTGCCACAAGTACGAACCGTTGGTTGGACCGTTTTTGCGCCCGGCAATCACATAAATTTGTCCTTTTTTGTTTTTGTAGCACGAAATGCCCATCAAATCACGGAATTCTTCGCCGGTTTCACCTTCAAATGCCGCAAAACCACCATTATCAATCGGTTGCATATCGGGCAATGAAAATACGCGAACGTTGTGCGTTAATCGCTCGGAGACCACAGCAATATCCACTTTCTTTCCGCCCAGTTTGAGGCCGTATTCCACATCGATGTTGTTGGGGCGTTTTAACCCGCGGAAAGAGCGTTTTTGGTCAATTTTTCCATCTAGATTATACACATACACAGCACCGTCTTCATCTTTGTCCGTTCCTAGAATAAGCGATTTTGAAGGATCTTTCGGATTCACCCAAATGGCAGGATCGTCGGTGTCGTGAATGCTTGTATCGGTAACAACAACCGGTTTTAACGGAATACTATCGTGTACCGGAAATTTGATTTCGGCAGCAGACGTTTGTTCGTTTTCGCCCGATGAGCATGCTATGAATAAACTTGTTATTAATAAAGTTGCTATAAAAAGGAGGTTGTTCTTTTTTTTATGAAAGATCATCGTGTAAGTGTTAACGTTAATTCATTTGTTTCGGCGTCATCGTCGGTTCCGGTCAATGTAAGTGTCAATGTATTCCCGATTCGTTCAAACGAACCTTCATATTCCACTTCGGTGATGAAACCGTTGTCTTCTTCACGTTCTACAATAAAGTGGGCGTCACCTGTTGTTGCATCACCGGTAAGGTCTTCCCATTCGCCTTCAACCTCAATTTCAAGGTTTACTACTTCCGGAGTTCCGCAATTGTCAACCGTTTCTGTTTCAACCAGTGTTAGGAGCAATTTGAATTTATCGAAGGCAAATTCTACTTCAATATTGTCGATTTCAGAGGCTGTTAATCCTGCTAAATCGTGGTTGGCGATTGCAAACAAATCGAGTATATTGGTCAATTCAGTTGCATTCGTGTGGTCAGCAGCCCATCCCCCGAATACCTTTTCATCGTCGTAAACACGAAACTCGGTTTCAATATCGGTATTGATCACCAGATTTTCGGTTGTTGTACCGATTCCTGTTAAAGCAAACGTAAATCCTCGGTCACCGGAATTCTCAACGGCATCATCCATAATCGTTGGATCAAGTTCCAGTTCCAACTCTATGCTGCTTACATTGGCCGGAAAAATCACGGAACCGATTCCTGTTGCAAGGTCAAGGGTAAATTGCAAATCAACTCCCAAATCTTCGGAAGTGGTGCAGTCGTCTACTTCATAAAAAGCAGTTCCGCCAACGATGTATTCGCTCCAGGTAGCAAAACCTTCGGCATCTTTGAGTTTGAACTGAACAGTTACAGCGCTACCCAATGTTTGCGGTTTTCCGGCAAGTTCCGTTCCGGTTGGGTCAATACCGTCGGTTAGTTTGATTTCAAAAGAGGCTTTGTCGGTGTCTTCCAGATCGCCGGCGTCTTCTTCATCCAGTACCAATTGTTTAGGGAAATCAGCGACATCCGTAACTTCGGTGTGTTCAAATTTCTTTTTCGAGCAGGCGGTGATCAGTACCACGGCCAAAGCTATCAGTGAGATTTTATGTTTCATAGTATGTCTTATTGAATGTCAAATTTGAGTCCGGCACGCATCCAAAATCCGTAGAATTCGCGCTGAACGGTGTTTTCTTCTTTACCCATGTAGGATTCAAACGGTTGATTGGTGAGGTTCATCAACTCGGCAAATACACGGTATTTCTTTTTGATGGTGTAACCCAACGAGCAGTCGAATTGCATGCGGTTTTTCACATACAAATCATAATCGGCGGTAGCACCCACTTCACTCAAGTAAGAACCGTTGAAGTTAAGAGCTGCTCGTACGAAAAATCCTTTTTGCTCATACATTAGGGCCGCATTTCCCAAATGAGTGGTTTGTCCCGGAAGACTAATCGATTCAAAGCTTCCAGCCAAAGCGTTCTCGCCTCTGTCTTGAATAGATGCTTCAGACATGGTGTACGTATAATTGGCATAAACACTGAATCCTTTCAGTTTTTTAGGTAGAAAATCCAATGCTTTTTGAAAGGCCAGTTCTACTCCGAAAAGCGTAGCCGTATTTCCGTTTTGTGCTTGAGTCACGTCCACCAATACCGATGCATCGTTTAGATACGGTTGGTTGAAGTCGGTGCGGTTGTAGATGAAACCATCCAATTGCTTGAAAAATAATCCACCGGAAAGAATACCAACATCACCAAAGTATTTTTCATACATGAAATCAGCATTGATAGCCGAAACCGGCAATAAGTTGGCATTTCCGATGGAAACTTCACCGTCTTCCAGGTTAGCTTCCTGAGCAGGAATGATTTCATCGAAGTTCGGACGGGCATACGACCATGTAAGTGCTCCACGAAGGTTGGTAGTTCTATTCAACGCATAACGCGCTTGTAGTTGCGGAAGTACATAACCGTAATTGCTGCTTCCTTTCACCGGAAGAATTTCGCGTAAATCACCGTTCGGAGCAATTACTACATCAGACGAATTGTACGAAACGCTTGAATATTCGTAGCGCACACCACCAATTAAAGTAAGGCGATTGATGGTTTGGCGAGTCATAAGGTAACCGGCATACACATTTTCTTCCGCGTCATACGATTCCAACGCTTCATCGATGGCTTTGTCTTCGATCTGCAATTCAAACTGCGCAGGATTAGCGTTGAAATAGTCGACAAACGTAGGCATGTTCACCGCTCGGGCCAATTCATAGCGACCGCCTAGGTAATTATCATCAAGCAAACCGCCTTCGAAAACATTCAGCGTAGGAATATTTCCCATTCCTTCATAAATGTTTTGTTCAATCTCGAATGATTTCTGTTTCATTCGCATTTTTCCGCCGAATTTCAATTCTCCTTTACTCGTTCCGATGAAGTAAGGAACGGCTATGTTTACTTTCGCGGTAATATTTTCATCTTTTGCAAAGGTATTTCCTACTTCAAACTGATCGAATCCGTATAGCGTATTGTCGAGGTAGGTAGCCGAATTCAGTATCGGAAAATCGGGGTTACTAAAATCGACTGTTGAAGGAGCATCTGCTACAAAATTTACCGAATAATCGTAAGGAGTATCCTGAAAAGAGTAAGAATAAGCGGCTTCGTAATCGACACGCAGTTTTGGGAAGATGTGTTTTCCACCCAGGTTAAACGAAGAAATGACCTGCTCTTCAAAACGGTCTTTTAGCTCGCGTTCTACTTCGCCGTCTTCGGGCACAAAAGCGTATAAACGACGCCATTCGCGATCCGTAAAACGATTATACATACCTCTGAAATAGATTTCATTATTCTTATTGAAGCGGTAATCGAGCGTTGCACTAGCCGAAGAACGGGTGCGGGTAAGTTGATAATCGCGCAATTCCAATACATCGTCTTCAGTTTCCGGTGTTCCGTTCAAGTCGCGTTCCCAATTGTCTGATCCCAGATCATTGTGGTAATGCGTCAGGTTGAGCATCAATCCGAATTGTTGGCGTTTTCCGAAACGTTTTCCCATTTGCAAGCTTCCTTGCACATTCGGTTTGTTCATCAAGGCATTGTAACCTCCGACTACCGAACCGCTGAATCGCCATAAACTGTCAAGGGCTTTTCGAGTAATCAGATTCACTGATCCACCAATGGCATCGCCGTCCATATCGGGCAACAAACTTTTACTGATTTCCATTGATGCCAGCTGATCTGCAGGAACGGCATCCAAAGCCACGTAACGCACACCTGCTTCAGGCGACGAGATTTGCTCGCCATTGATGCTAACATTCGTAAATTTTGGGGCCAGTCCACGGACTAAAACGTAACGTCCTTCTCCCTGATCGCGTTCAATGTTGACACCCGGCACGCGTTGCAATGCTTCGGCCACATTCGGATCGGGAAAACGCCCGATTTGTTCGGCAGCGACCACATTCTTGATGTTATCCGCCGATTTTTGCTGGTTCAAGGCCGTACTTTTACCGCTAATGATTACTTCATCGAGTTCATTTTGGGTTTTCAGTCGAACATTGAACTCAATGGTAGAACCATCTTCTGTGGCTTCCACTAAAATGGTATCGGTTTGAAATCCCGTATACGAAAAGATCAGATGATATTTTCCGGGAGGTACAATTACCTGATAGCTTCCATCCAACTCGGCAGCTACTCCGTTGCCTGTTTCCTGAACGGAAATCAATGTACCTGATAATGGTTGCCTTGTTTCCTGATCGGTGACTTTACCAACGATTAACACCCGTTGAGAGAAACCGATAACCGGAAAAAGCAACATCATCAAAACAGCATAAAATTGTGTGTGTTTCATAAGTTGTTTTTTTTTCTGCAAAGGTTGCTACATCCGATTCGCTCGCCGAAATATTCAACAGTTACAAAAGAGCAACACGGTTTTCGAGACCGTATACAAGACATATACACTGACGCAAAAGCATTTGTAATTATTTGAAAATAAACACTTTACGATTGTATTTTTAACTGTTATCATTTCCTTAAGCGCAGATTATCAATCTGTTGCCGTTGTGTTAGAGCAATTCGATGAATGATCCGAGGCTGTCGGCCTCATCCAGTTTCAGACGTTTTTTCAGACGGTAACGGGCAATGCGCAAACTGTCTACGGTAATGCCCAGAATGATCGCAATTTCTTTTGATTCGAGTTTGAGTTTAATAAGTGCACATAGCCGCTGTTCCGTGCGCGAGATATCCGTTAGATGTTCTTTTAATTTATCATAAAAACTAGCGTGAACTTGGGCAAAAAAATGTTCAAAATTCGACCAGTCGCGGTCACGATGAAAACTGAAATCAATTTGTCGGGAAACTTCGCGCAATTGTTTGTTTTTTTCGGCTCCTTCGGCTTTGATTGCTTTTTTGAGAGATTGTTGTAAACTCTCAAGCAATCCGTTTTTTTCGATGAGTTGTAAGGTGTGACTCGAAAGTGATTGACTGCGGAGCTCTAATTCTTGCTGCAGTTCGCGTTCCAATAGGTACTGATTTTGCAAATCGCTTGATAATTTACTCTCTCTCAATCGGGCATTATCCAATTCTACTTGCATGAGTTGTTGCTTGGTTTCCACAACCAATTCTTGTGCTTTGAGGTTTCTGCGATCACTTTTCATCCGCACGCGTTGTCGCCAGATAATCACGAACAATAAAATGCAAACAATAAGTCCGGTTTGAAGATAAATCCATCCGGTAAGTGTTGCGTTGCGTTTGTTTTTGTCAAGAAGCTCTATTTCACGGTCTTTTTGTTCCAATTCGTAAAACGTACTTAGTAGAGCTATTTGCTGAGCTCCTTCATCGGTATAAATGATGTCTGTGAGTTCGTAAGCCGAATCCAAGTACATTTTCGAGAGCCGGAACTCTTTTTTTAAATCATAGAGCTTTGAAAAATCCCGAAAAGCGCTTCGGGCCTCATAGTTATTGTTTGATTTTCGGGCTTCGGCGAGTGCTTTTCCTGTAAATAGTAATGCTTTCTCAAAGTTTCCCATTTTGCGGTAACAATCACCAATGTTATTGAGTAAAGTAATTCGGGCTTCTTTTCCTATTTCCGATTGATTAAGTGTAAAAGCAAGTTGATAATATTCCAAGGCTTTATCGAACGCTTCAAGATCTTCGTAAACACTTCCGATGTTCTCGTAAATTTCAGCGTAAACAATGGAGTCGGTTTTTTTATGGCAATATACCAAGGCACGTTCATGGAGTTGTAAGGCGCGTTGTGGCTTTTTTTCTTTTTCCCGCAAATGACCGATGCGTGTCAATGTAAGCGCAATTCCCTTCGAATCGTCTAGTTCTAGGTAAATAGCCATAGCCAATTCCTGTTCCTGCATGGCTTTTTGCGTTTGGCGGGCAAAATAATAAGTAGTTCCGAGTGATGAATGTACTTCGGCCATTGATCTTCTTTTCCCCAATTTGGTATATAGCTTAAGCGCTTCCTGCTGATAACGAATACTTTGTGAAAACGCACCACTGATATAAAATAACCTTCCCAATAAAAATTTACTGTTTGCGATACCCAATGAATTGCCATTCGACACGTATTGATGCATCGCTTCTTTGGTCAGACTCAACGATCTGCTGGGTTGCGTATAATGCAGTTCTTCGGCTTTTGCCAATAGTAAATCGGCAGCGGATGAACTTTTTGCGTTGACGTTCATTACCGGAAACCAACCAATAATGACTAAAAAGAGGTATTTCACCTAACGAAAGTACCGTTGTGCTATTACCGGAATGTTAGCGTAAAATGACCAAAAAAATGAAAGGTTGAGCTGAACCCCAACAATTTCTGCTTTTTGCAAACGGAAATAGCGAATAATGTATCTTTGTATGCATCGAAAAACGCAACAATGAAACGCATTCAGAACTTTATCAACGGCGAATATTGTGATCCGCAGGCTGGAAATTACATCGATAATGTAGAACCGGCTACAGGAGAGGTATATTGCCTGATCCCTGATTCTACCGAAGAAGATGTGGCCATGGCAGTTGCTGCGGCTGAAAAAGCCTTTCCGATTTGGTCGGGTATGACAGGTGAAGAACGTGGAGCGATCTTGATGCGCATCAGTTTGGGAATCGAAAAACGAATGGATGAATTTGTTGCGGCAGAATCGCGCGATAATGGAAAACCGTTGAGTCTGGCCGCTCATGTGGATATTCCGCGAGCGGTTTCCAACTTTCATTTCTTTGCCACAGCAGCCGAGCATGTGTCTTCCGAATCTCATTACATGGAAGGTGTTGGGGTTAATTATACCACCCGTAAACCCATTGGTATCGTAGGATGTATTTCACCTTGGAATCTTCCCTTGTATTTATTCTCCTGGAAAATAGCTCCTGCATTGGCATCCGGAAATTGCGTGATCGCAAAACCCTCTGAAATTACACCGTATACTGCTTATTTGCTGGGCGAAGTGATCAAAGAATCAGGAATGCCGGCCGGTGTGTTGAATATCATTCACGGAACGGGTCAATATGCCGGAGATGCCATTGTAAAACACCCGAAAATCAAAGCAATTTCCTTTACCGGAGGAACCAAAACCGGCGAATACATTGCCCGAACCGCAGCTCCGATGTTCAAGAAATTATCGTTGGAATTGGGTGGGAAAAATCCAAATATCATCTTCGCCGATTGTGATTTTGATGAAATGATCAAAACTACGGTGCGTTCTTCGTTTGCCAATCAAGGTCAGATATGCTTGTGCGGATCCCGCATTTTCGTGGAACGCTCATTGTACGATAAATTCAAAACGGCTTTTGTAGAACGCGTTTCAAAACTGACGGTTTCTCATCCTACAGATCCGAATGCCAAAATGGGCGCAGTGGTGTCGGAGCCGCACATGGAAAAAGTGTTGAGTTACATTGAATTGGCTAAACAGGAAGGTGGAACTGTTCTTACTGGCGGAAACCGTGTTCATCTAGAGGCGCCGTACAACAATGGTTTTTACATCGCTCCTACGGTGATAGAAGGATTGGCTTACGATTGTCGCACGAATCAGGAAGAGATTTTTGGTCCAGTGGTAACCATCACACCATTTGATACCGAAGAAGAGGCGTTAATGATGGCTAATTCAACCGTTTATGGACTCAGCGCTACGGTTTGGACCTCTGACTTAAAACGGGCACACCGTGTTGCTGACAATGTTCAAGCAGGAATTGTTTGGCTCAATTGCTGGCTAGTGCGCGATTTGCGGACACCGTTTGGGGGCGTGAAAGCATCTGGCGTGGGTCGTGAGGGTGGCTGGGAGGCAATGCGCTTTTTCACGGAAGCGAAGAATGTGCTTGTGACTTTTTAAGTAGAACCTCGACGGCATTAAGTAGCGATCGTAAGAGAACAAGCCGTGGTTCTCAAGATTGGGACTTACAGCCTTGATTTTTTGCCTACTTTTTCATCAAGCAAAAAGTAGGGTAAGTTCTACCCCACATGAAACACATAACCTTTCCCTTTCAGGGTAATAATCTCAATCTTCGGATCGTTTTGTAAGTACATTCTCAGCTTTCGAATATAAACATCCAGTGTGCGTGAATTGAAAAACGAATCATCTCCCCAAACTGCTAGTAGCAAAGCCTTGCGGTCAGTTTGTTGGTTGAGGTTGGAAGTTAGTAACGATAGCACTTGGGTTTCGCGGTACGAAAGTTTGATGTTTTGTTGTCCGAACCTTAATTCCAAGCGATCAGGAAAAAAAATGTACTCGCCCAGTGAAATGTGTTGCACAACTGCTGTCTGAGAGGGGATGCTATTGATGCGCAAGCGCAATTGGTTCTGTATACGTACAATGAGTTCTTCTATACTAAACGGTTTGCGCACATAGTCGGTAGCGCCAACTTCAAATCCGGTCAACACATCTTCCGTAAACGATTTGGCAGTGAGGTAAATAATCGGAATTTCAGGTTTACGGGCTTTGATGATTCTTCCCAATGCAAAACCATCGATGTTGGGTAGCATAACATCCAGTAAACAAATATCGGGTTCAAAATGATCGAATGCCTGAATCACCTGTGCTCCATCTTTGACCAAGTGAACGTCAAATCCTTGATGTTCGAGTGTTTCTTTGACCACTTTCGACAGAAACTGCTCGTCTTCTACATACAGAATTTTGTGTTTCATGACGTTTGGGTTGGAAAAGTAAGTTGAAAGATGCAACCGCCACCGGTAAGATTAGAAACCGTGATGTCTCCTCCATGCTGTAACATGATCTGTTTGCAATAACTCAATCCAAGTCCGTAACCTTTTACGTTGTGTGTGTTTCCACTTGGAACTCTGAAAAATTGCGTGAATAACTGATCGAGATAAGCCTTGTCGATACCGGGACCATTATCTGCTACTTCAATGCGAACAGTCGTTTCCGTTTGTTGGATTCGAATCTCAATTTCCGGATTCGGAACTGCATAATTCAACGCATTTTCGAGTAAATTTCCCATTACACCATGTAGGTGAATCGGGTCAACATACAGGAAAAGTGGAGCATCGGGTTTCAGAAAGACAACCTTGGCACCTGCTTCAACGATTTTCCATTCGTAGTTCTGAATAACCTGATTGATAAGTGCCACCACGTCTGTTTTTTCACGATTCAAAAAGTTCTTTTTCAATTCCAATTGACCGTTTACAAGCACTTGGTGTACCAGTTTGTCCAATCGGGTAACTTCCATCGACATCAGTTCCAGGTATTCGTCCATCACTTTTGGATCGTTTTTTCGGTTGTAATTTTGTAGCGCTTCCAAAGCCACGCGAACAGTGCTGACAGGGGTTTTGAGCTCGTGCGAAATATTGTTGATGAAATGGGTGCGCAATTCATTGATCCGAACTTGTTTTCGGTAACTGCGGTAGGCAACTACAAAAGCTCCTGCGGTAATACTCAACAAAATAAATGCGAACAGAATTTGAGGAAACAAGGTCGAAAACACATAATAATTACGGTTTGTCAACTCAATTCCAATCGATTTCCCAATGACCGGAATTCCCGTATAAACAACCGATTTCGGAAGGTTCTTTTTCTCTGCCAAAGAAGAAGGTGTGCAGTAAAAACGGTATTCCAACCCCTTGTGCTGCCAGTTTTCGGCTAATAGCTTCTTGAAGACATTGGTATCGAGCATATCGCTGTTAAAGGAATAAGAAGCATTGCTGCTCATGCGTTCTACTACGAGGCTTAATCCGTGAGTGAGGAGGTCTTGTTTCGATTTCGAAATGATTTTCTCCTTTTTTTGAGTATGCATGGTTACCATTGGCGAAGAATCACCGGGCTTTCCTTGTTGGATAATCTTGGTTTTCTGTTGTAAAAATTCGGTATCGATTTCCTGATTGTTTATTTGAACATCGATGAGTGTTTCCGATTTTACGGTATCTCCGGTGATAATTTTACGTGTCGAAGACCTTTTCTCTTGACTCTTTGGTCCGTTAAATTCCTCAATAGTGACGGTAGAAAAGTCATTCCCGATAAACTGCGACACCAAACTATCCAGCAACTGATCCCCGGTTTTTCGTGTGTCGGCCTTTACATCTTTTTGAATTTCAGCATTCAGTGAACGTTGTTGGGTGTACAGCCATTGAACAACAAATGCAGTGAGCAATAACCCGCTTACTGTCATTAAGAGCGGTATCCAGATCCGCGCATTCAATCGTTGTTTCATGTGGTAAAACTACTGCATTATCGCATTGCTTCCGAAAGCGATTAACCATTATTAACCTTAGTTAGAGTAGCGTTAACCTGATGCAGCGTGCGTGCCGTCTACTTTTATCCATACACTAATATAGATTGGATATGAACACACTGATTACTTTTTTCGCTTCAAATGCGCGATTAAGCATTGTTGCATTAATACCTGTTTCATTAACCTATGCGCAAACACAATTGCATCCGCAGGTCGACGACCAAACCACCTATTTTCCGATGACGTTAACATTGGCTGATACAGGAGTCGCTGGTAATATGGTGATCTGGGATTTTTCAACGGCAATCTACGAGCCCAATGAACCGGTTAATTACACCTATCGTTTGCCTTCTCCGAATGAACAAACATTGCATCCGGAAGTAACCATTGTTGAAGAAGGAACGAATGGAACCAAGCGCTTGCTGCACGATAGTGTTACTTTTTTAAAGCAATATCAGTATGTCAATCCGCAATTCACGGTTTTTACCTATACACAACCTGCTACGATGTTTACATTTCCGGTTCTATACGGTGCAAACTCCAATACAAATGCTGAAGTGTTTTATATAGGTGGTGTGTCGTTAGATGTGCTGGAAACGACCGAATGTTCGGTATCAGGTTTTGGAACGCTGATTACTCCGCTAGAAACCTTCGACAATGTATATAAACTCATCTACCATCACACACGTGAGTATTATAATACTGACACCTTAGTTACCACAATTCATATTATAGAATCCAAGTGGATTTCCATGACTGAAAATGCAGTGCTCCTTTCGCTGTTGTGGAGTGATTTGGATAATCAAACAATAGCAAGTTTTCGCAGTAATGCCTCTTCAGCCGGGCTTCCCAATGAAGACTTAACGGATCTTCTGATTTACCCGAATCCGGCAACCGGTTTTGTTTATTTAAGTAAGGAGGTCGATGCCTATGTGTTAATTGATCAAACCGGCAGAACCATTTTGAGCGGAAAAGGATCGTTTATCGATTTGACCAACGTAGGAGACGGAAGTTATCGTTTGCAACTAGAGAAAGATGATGTGATTTTGAACCGTCCTATTCAAGTGAAAGGATGATAATAATTCTTCCTCATGATAACTCGTGGGTGGAATAATACATTAAAGTACAGATTCTAAAAGAATGTGCTATTAAGTATTCATTTTCTCCTCTTGTTCTAAACACGGTTTCATTTAATAAAAAAGCCGATCCGCTTGATGCAGATCGGCTTCTATATTTAGAAAAGGGGTGTTATTTTTTGGTGAATCGCAAGGTGCTCGTTCCTGATTCATGTATCACACGAATGAAGTAACTACCTGTTGCCAAATCAGCTACAGACATACTTGTATTTCCATGCGCTGAACGAATGAAACGACCGTTTTGATCCAATAATTCAATTCCCTGAATGGCTGTTTCGTTTACTGCCTGAACATTTACCAAATCTGTGGCAGGGTTCGGGTAAAGCGAGAAAAGATTCACTTCATTTTCGTTGATTGAGCTACAATTTTCAACTGTTACATTAAACGTAGCAGTGTTGGTACAGCCGTTTACATCGGTTCCCACCGCGGTATACTGTGTTGTAATAGTAGGCGTGGCAATTACCTGTGCTTGTGTTGGGAAATCAATCGTTGCGTTGGGTGTCCAAACATAACTTACACCACCCGAACCGAGCATGGTAATTGTTTCACCGTTGCAAATCACGCCATCTGCCGGATTACCAATAATGGTAATGGTTGGTTGAGCGAAAATCGTAAGGTTGGAACCGTTATCGGAGCCTGTTGTAACAGGATCAGATGCAACTACACGAATGCGGTATCCGCTTCCTGCAGGTGTTCCACCCGGAATAACACCGTTGATGGAAAGTGCACCTGTAGCCGAAGAAGTTAATGATCCGATAGACGTCGGTGAGGTGAATGAACCTGCAGCATTTGATAATTGAGCTGTATAGATGTTACCGGCATTTACTGTTCCCGTTACGTCAAAACCTACAGCCACGTTTGCAGCTGTATTGAAACACCATCCCGGAGCATTGATATTGTCTGTAGTAATGGTAGCAAAGCTTCCACCCATACCAGTTACTTCCACTTCATCAATTGAGAACGCCGGATCAAGCCCTGAAGCAGCGCTGTTTTGCCAGCGGAAACGGAATTTCAACGCAGTTGCGTTATCCCAAGCGGGTAAACTTACACTCGTTTGTGTCCATGTAGAAACGTTTTGATAACTAGTACCTGTTGCTGTCCAAGTTCCTCCACCGTCTGTGCTGTATTCCACTGTTCCGAAATCCAGATTGGGAGTACCTGCGCACAAATACCAGAATGAAAGAGTGATATTACCGTAACCGGCCGCATTGATAGAAGAGGTGAGTGTTGTCGGTTGGTTTGAAGCACTACCGGTATCGTAGTTTGAGTTACAGATACCTGCTCCACAAATAGAGCTGTTGGTAACGTGCATGTAAGTCGACGAAGGAGAGTTGGTGATACCGCCCGGTTGAGCAGGCGTATCAGGAATAAACGGAGAAAATCCGGTATAAACGTTGTTGACAATCCAGTTGTTTCCTCCCGATCCTCCGTTCAATGTCCAGTTCCCGCCACCGGCTTCAAAATCATCCTGAAATAAGGTTGTTTGTGCAAACGCCGACACGGAGAAAGCCAAACTTCCCATTAGTAATAGTTGTTTCATGTGTTATCTATTTAATTAGCAACACACAAATTACGATAAAAATAACTAACTGCTTCATTCGCAGCTCGTTTTTTAGCTATTCAACGAAATCGGAAGGAAATGTTGGTTTTTCAATGACCTACAAATCGCGTTTTTTGAGAATGAAATACGATAATCCTATAAAGAATGCAATGTAAACAAATGCCAGCGTCAGCCGAAGTTCCTGCCCCATGATCCAAATATCAATGCCGGTATTCGTTTCCTGTTGTGAAACCAGCTTTTCGAAGAACGGAAGCGGTGTGAGATCGGCATAAACCTTCAATGGGAAAAACTGGTAGATTGCATCCGGTAAAAAAGCACCACCAATCGTTTCTATCGGAAAATAAACAATGAAAAAGATAATAGAAAGGGCCGGTTTCCGTACAATGATGGCAAACAGGAATGCAAAACTGAAGTAACCGATTGTTTGAATGAAATACAAGACAACTTTATCAATTCCATTGTAGGCATTGCCGAATCCGGAATAGATTCCACCCAATATAAAACCGACTAAAAAGGTGTAAAATGAAACAAGAAGGCTTATTCCTAGAATCACCAAAAACTTACTGATGATCACATCTCGTTTCCGTAAACCGTCAATTACGTTTTGCCGCATCGTTTTAAACTGTATTTCGTTGCAGGTAATGATCACGATCGTTACACCCATCAACACATTAAAAAAACTGGCTGAATACGTGGTAAACTTCCATACATGCGGAAAAACAAAAAACTCGTCACCGGTAAACAGCCCTTTCAATCCGGGGTTTTCATGGAAGAAAAAGTCCATGAAGTACATCCACAAGGGAATGATAACCATGTAGGCAAGAAAAATGATTTTGATAGACGTTAACTTCTTGAGCTTAGCGTATTCTATAGCGAGTAACTGTTTCATGCTTCAACGATTTCTAAGAAAATGGTTTCTAAATTCTTGCGGTATTCACGCAATCCCGAAAGGTAAATGCCCTTTTCAGCAAACAAGCGGTTGACGTTCGCGGCTTCTGATAATCCGGATGAAATCAGCAGCTCTCCATCTATTTCACGCACGAAATGCATGTCTAACAAATCGTCAATCACCGATTTTAAGGCTGACAAATCAACTGCTTTCACCAAAAACAATTGTTCCTGCGACATGATTTGATTCAACGGACCTACTTCCAGTAGTTTCCCTTTGCGCAGGATGGCTACGTGTGTACAGATTTTTTCAATTTCGTCGAGGATATGCGATGCAATGATGATGGTTTTTCCTTCCTCAGCAATTTCCAGAATGAGGTTACGCATTTCGGTAATTCCCAGCGGATCCAAGCCATTGGTCGGTTCGTCCAACACCATTACATCCGGATTGTTGAGCAAAGCAGAGGCGATTGCCAAACGTTGTTTCATCCCTAGTGAAAAGGTGCGGAACCGCGATGTTTTACGTTCCCATAGATTCACACGTCTCAACACTTCTTCAATGCGACCCATGTAATCGGTCATGCCTTTGATCTTGGCAACCACAATCAGATTGTCTACCGCATTCAGATACGGATAGAAGTTGGGCGTTTCCAGCAATGCACCAATGTTCTTGCGGTTGTCGTCTTTCGTGCCGTTGCCAAACCAACTAAACGAACCCGAAGTGGCGTTTAATGCGCCTAACAGAATGGCAAGCGTAGTGGTTTTTCCACTTCCGTTCGGACCTAATAACCCAAAAATCTGTCCTTTTTCAACCGTTAAACTCAGCGAATCCAGGGCCAATACGTCGGCATAGTTTTTTCGCAGGTTCTTTATTTCTAGTATGATTTCACCCATAGTGATTGCTTTGGGACGAAATTACAATGCTTTCGCGGAATGATTCCGGCTTTTGGATAGAAGGTTTGTTTTTGATGTTGAAGGAAAGACAACTTGTATGAAATTTCGAGTGCAACACTCTAATTGCGCTGCAACTCTTGATTTATAGGGATATTTTACAAGATTTCTTGAGTTAAAACTGTCTCTTCACAGTATCTTTGGTGGGAGTATGACTATCACAGGTGTTTTCTGTTGAAAATCGACAAGTCTTCTCAAAGGTTGGCTAATTCCATGGCTTACCATACCTTTCAGTTAGAGAACCCACAGGTTTCTATTAAAAAGGCAGTTCATTCTGTTATTTTGTTGGTTCAGGTGCTCCTTGTACCGTTTCATAAGACTTCACACAACCCTTTCTTGGCGAGATGCGTCAACTTTGTTAGGATTATGAGGGATAAACCCTCAATTCGAGTAGTAACACACTTAGTTTAATTGTCCTGTTTGGGACATCAATTGTTTTTTTATGAAAAAATCAGTAATTGCAGCATGCCTGTTTTTGGGTTTGCAATCCTTTGCACAAACGGTCATTTTCGGTGACAATTTTGAGATGCCCGGTTTTAACTGGACACTCAATTCATCTGTTTCAGGAAACAACCAATGGACAATGAATGCAACCTATACAGGTTCGGCAGCCAATTTCATTCCGAATGTGCCAAATCAACCGGTGAGTTTCCTAAACGGACCTCAAAGTACTTATCTGCATGTTTACAACTTGCCGAATTGCAACGGTTTTGTTCCGGTGACCTGTAATGCCAATTACGATGTGAATTCTGTGAGTGATTGTACAACGGAAATGTCATTCGACCTCAACACCAGCAACGACGGAAACGTTACTCTTACTTTCTGGTATTTGTCAGGTGGTGACCAAAACGGTTCCTATGGAACGGTTGAATACAGCACGGATGGCGGATCCAGCTGGACGGCTACCGGGAGCCCGCTTTACGGGGTGACCAACTGGACGGAAATTTCGTTTAGCAATCCTGCATTCGATGCTCAGGCAAGTTTGCGTTTCCGTTTTCGTTGGCAAAACAACGCAACGGGTATCAATCCTCCGTTCTCGATTGATGAATTAACCGTAACAAGCGAGCATCTTACTTCAAACGAAACCATTACGATGCAGCATTTGAATGCAAACATTTACTGTCCGGGTGATGATGAAACCATTGGTTTTGAAGCATTAGGTACCTACAACGCCGGAAATATCTTTATTGCTCAGTTATCCGATGCAACAGGCTCATTTGCCTCACCGGTAAATATTGGCACGTTGGCTTCAACCGCATCAGGAATTCAATCGATCAGCGCTACTTATCCGGTTTCAACTCCTGCAGGAACGGCTTACCGAGTGCGTGTGATTGCTTCCGATCCTTCAGTAATTGGCGGTGACAACGGCGAAGATGTAATATTCAACGCACTTCCTGTGATTGATGTAACAACCACTCCTCAAGACGGTGTGATTTGTTTGGGAACATCTGCCACTTTAACTGCCGGAGGAGCAACAACTTATATGTGGTCTCCTTCAGCTACATTGAGTGCAGATAACGGAACTGCGGTTACTGCAACTCCAGCTGTTACAACTATTTATACCATAACCGGAACGCAATTTGAAGGTTGTACCAACACCGGAACAGTAACGGTAACCGTAGAAGATTGTGCTGCTTTAGGTGAACAAGATGTAGTAGTTTTTGAATTGTATCCGAATCCGGCAACAGACCTGGTAACAATCAAAACAACAGGCGATTTAGCAATTGAAAGCATCGAATTGTTGAACAATAACGGTCAGGTTATCCGCACTATTTCAGGAATCACATCAACAATTTCTGCAAGCGATTTGGCAGCAGGAAGTTATTTCATGCGCATTCAACACGCAAATGGCGTCAGCAACGCGCGCTTTATTAAAGAATAAGTTAGACCTTTTAGTGGTGTAATAGTGGTAAAACCATCGGTCGTTCAGAGGACCGGTGGTTTTTTGTTTAACACAGAAATGACTTGACAAGATTATAAAACAACCACATAGGACACATAGAAAACATAGGGTTTTCTTTGCGAACGTTGCGCCTTTGTGTTGAATATTTATGTTCACTGTCTATGTTACCTATGTGCTCTATATGGTTAAAATTCTATCCGAGTGAAGCACACATAACGATTGGATAAGTGTTTCAAGTGGTAGCATGAAGTACAAGTTCTAAACCGATTTACGCTTGTTTATCGTAATTTTGCGCCATGAATCATTCGCTTTCTTCCGATACCATTTGTGCTCTTTCAACCGCTCCGGGAATGGGCGCTATCGCCGTGATCCGTGTTTCAGGGAAGCGAGCGCTTGAAATAGGTTCGTTGGTTTTTTCGAAATCGCTGGAAGATGTAGCATCGCATTCGGCACATTTCGGGCGCATTCGCACATCCGCGGGCGAAATCATCGATGAGGTTTTGATTACCGTATTGCGCGAAGGACAGAGTTTCACCGGCGAACATACCATCGAGATTGCCTGTCACGGATCGCAGTTTATTCAACAACAGATCTTGCAATTGTTATTGGAACGTGGTTGTCGCATGGCCGAACCGGGCGAATTTACGATGCGTGCTTTTATGAACGGTCGCATGGATTTATCGCAAGCAGAAGCCGTTGCAGACCTCATTGCTTCCGAATCGAAACGAGCGCATGAAGTAGCTATGAAACAAATGCGTGGCGGCTTTTCAAATGAACTAAAAGACCTGCGTGAAAAATTAATTCATTTTGCATCTTTAGTTGAATTAGAACTTGATTTTGCAGAAGAAGATGTGGAATTTGCCGACAGAACGCAATTGAATCAACTAATAATTGAGGTATTGAATTATGTGCAACGCCTCATTCAATCGTTTGCGTTGGGGAATGTACTAAAGAACGGTGTTCCGGTGGCCATTGTTGGTGCTCCGAACACAGGAAAAAGCACCTTACTGAATCAGCTTTTGGGCGAAGAGCGCGCCATTGTAAGCAACATTGCCGGAACCACCCGCGATGTGATTGAAGAAACGTTGAACATCGACGGAATCTTGTTTCGCTTGATTGATACAGCCGGAATTCGTGAAGATGCCGAAGCAATAGAAGCTCTGGGAATAGAGCGTTCGCACGAGAAAATCAAGCAAGCACAATTGGTGCTAATCATGAGCGATTACAGCCAAACCGCCTCCGATTCGGAAGGTCACCAATCGATGAACGAGCTGGAAGCAACCGCCTGGAGTAATCGTTTAACCCAACAATTTCCGGAGAAACACTTTCTGGTTGTAGGAAACAAAGCCGATTTACGCGCAACAAAAGACAGGGCAATTTCAGGAACGTTTGCAACCGCATTTCTGCCAATCAGTGCCAAAACCGGCGAAGGAATCAACGAACTAAAAAAATGGTTGTCTGATCAGGTGCTGGGCGATTTCAATACCCAAACCGATACGATCGTGACCAACGCGCGTCACCTGGATGCGCTGCACAAAACAGCCGAATCGCTCGAAAAAGCCAAATGGGGATTAGGCACCAATGTTACCGGCGATTTTGTAGCGATGGATATTCGTCAAGCCATGTTTGAGCTCGGCACCATTACAGGTGATATATCAACGGAAGATTTGTTGGGGAATATCTTTAGTAAGTTTTGTATTGGGAAGTAGTTTTGATTATTCCATATTCTAATACGGAATATTGTTGCAAATGCTGTTGAAAATAAATTTCACACTGTTTAGCATAAAACCGGTTATCAATCTCGTGTTTACCAATTATTCATATCTTTAAACTTTAGTCTTTTCATGAAAAAAATCGAGGTTGTTGCTGCCATTATTGTACACACTGATAAAATTCTTTGCGTTCAAAGAAATGAGAGTAAATATGAATATGTTTCATTCAAGTATGAGTTTCCAGGTGGAAAAATTGAACTGGATGAAACAGCAGAAAATGCTCTTATCCGAGAAATAAAAGAAGAGTTACGCATGGACATTCGTATTCAAAACCTCTTTTTAACAGTTGAGCATACTTATCCAGATTTTCATATCACCATGCATAGTTATATCTGTCATACGGAAAGAACGGATTTGCAATTAGAGGTGCATGTTGATTACAAATGGTTGACAATTGATGAATTAGATAAATTAGATTGGGCGGCGGCGGATATTCCTATTGTTGATAAATTGAAAGCCAATTTCTCATGGATGGATTAATTAATGACCTGAATGACAGTTTACAAACTGGATTCATTGATCAACTAGCACAATCAGGCACAGCATACAGGCCCAATCTACTTATTAATGACAAAAAAAATGGCGTTACTGTATTAGATTCCATTGATCACCACTTAAGAAATTGTGAAGAATTTTGGTTTTCAACAGCGTTTGTAACCACAAGCGGATTAGCTGTTTTGGCTGATACATTTAAGTATTTGGAGGAAAGACGTATTCCAGGGAAAGTATTGGTTTCTCAATATCTCAATTTCACACAACCAGAAGCATTAAAGAAGCTATATCACTTAAAAAACATTGAACTTCGCATTGCAACAGAAGGCTCTTTGCATTCAAAAGGTTATTTTTTTAAGCAAAACTTTATTTATGATTTTATAATTGGTAGTTCGAATTTAACCGCGTCGGCATTATTGACTAATCGAGAATGGAATCTTAAGGTTTCTGCCACAGAACAAAGTGAATTAAAAGTAATTGCAACAAATGAGTTTCTAAAAGAGTTTGATCATGCAACCCCTGTTACCAAAGACTATATTGTAAAATATGATCTGTTGTATCGTGCGAGGAAAAAATTTAACCTTGAGATTGAGCGAAATAGACAAAGTAATGAAACAGTCGAAATTCGTCCAAACGAGATGCAATTAGAAGCACTTCTTAACATTAAAGAGCTGCGCAAACAAGGCAAAAATAAAGCACTTCTCATCTCTGCTACTGGAACTGGAAAGACGTATTTATCTGCGTTTGACGTGCAGCAATATAAGCCAAAACGCTTCTTGTTCATTGTTCACCGGCTTACCATCGCATTGGATGCCTTACGAACCTTTCAGCAATTATTAGGTGACAGCGTAAAAATGGGGGTTTATTCAGGGAGTGAGCAAAATATAGAAGCTGATTATATATTCTCAACAATTCTAACCATTTCAAAAGAAGATCATTTATCAAAATTTACGGCAGATTATTTTGATTACATCGTCATTGACGAAACACATAGGGCAGGTGCAGAATCCTATCAACGTATTCTGAATCATTTCTCGCCCCAATTCCTTCTTGGGATGACCGCAACTCCAGAAAGAACCGATGGTGTAGATATTTTCAAGGAATTTGATTACAACATTGCATACGAAATACGCTTACATCAAGCTTTGGAACAAGAAATGTTGAGTCCATTTCATTATTATGGCGTTACTGATTTAACGATCAATGATGAAATAATTGATAAGAAATCCAGCTTCAATCAGTTAGTTTCGGAAGAACGAATAAAACACATTCTTGACAAGATTAATTATTATGGTTGCGACGATGGTAATGTAAGAGGCTTGGTTTTTTGCTCCAAAAAAGAAGAATGTATTGAGTTAGCAAAACAGTTTAACGATCGCGGCTATATTTCGATTGCATTAACAGGAGACATTAAAGAACCGGAGCGCAAACGCGCGATTCGATTATTAGAAAGCGAATCGCGGCCTGAAAAGCTTGATTACATTTTCACGGTTGATATTTTCAATGAAGGAATAGACATTCCATCAGTAAATCAAATAATCATGCTTCGTCCAACTGAATCGGCAATTGTTTTTGTGCAGCAGTTAGGACGAGGGTTGCGAAAAACTTCAGAAAAGGAATATTTAACCGTTATCGATTTCATTGGAAATTATGACAAAAACTATCTCATCGCAACAGCATTGTATGGAGATACCTCTTACAATAAAGATTCATTAAGAAGAGTCATGAGTTCTGGAAACAACTCAATTCCTGGAACATGTACGATTAATTTCGATCAAATTACCAAAGAGCGAATTTTTGCTGCAATCGACTCAGCTAATATGACACTGAAAAAGGATTTGGTTGATGATTATAGGCTGTTGAAATATAAAATTGGCCGAATTCCACGAATGATGGATTTCATCGAACATGGATCACGTGACCCATACTTATATGTTGAATACTCAAAATCTTTCTATCAATTTGCTGCTGAAATAGAAGACGAATTAAAAGGAAAGTTGAATAGCGATGAAATCAAACTGATCGGTTTGTTTTCATCAGAAATTAATAATTCAAAGAGAATTGAAGAAACTGTTATTCTTGAATGTCTTATTACAATGGAATCTGTAACGCTTGGAACTGTTAGAAACATTATTCAAGCAGAATATGGATACGAACCGACTCTTGAAGCACTTGCATCTTGTGTTCAAAATCTCAATTTTGATTTTGTAAGAAATCATCATGAAATTGTTCATTTAAAAAATGATGTTTTTAGGCAGGGAGCTGAACTGATTCAGCTATTGGATAATACACTATTTATTGATTTCTTATCCGACTCAATTAACGTAGCTAAGCATACCTTCAAGAAAAACTTTACAGATCAAGTGTTTGCTCATGGTTTTACCTTATATCGTAAGTACGGACGTAAAGATGTTTGTCGAATCTTGAACTGGGATATTAATCAGGAAAGTACAATGTATGGCTATGTGATAAAAAACAATTACGCCCCACTATTTGTGACCTACGATAAGCACGAAAACATTGCTTCTAGTACAAAATATGACGACAAATTCATCAACAAATCCATTTTTCAATGGATCACAAAAAACAATAGAACTATAGAAAGCAAAGAGGTTTTAAGGTTAATGAATGATCCTGAATTGACAATTCTTTTGTTTGTAAAAAAACACGATGCTGAAGGCAATGATTTTTACTTTTTGGGAGACGTAACCCCTATTGAGGATTCATTTAAACAAATAGAAGTCACAAATGATAAAGGAATAAGGCTCCCAGCTGTTCAATTTCATTATAGAATGAAGCATATTATGGAAAATGCACTTTATGGATATATTGCGGGATCTACTATTTAATTCTCAATCACGTTTGTAATCGACAACTTATTTTTATTAATAAAATCACTATTATGGCTACCTCAGACTACAACAATGAATTAACACGCGATGATTTCATGCGTTTCTTTCGGGATAATGATAAATTAAACACCTTAAGTGTTGAGGATCGGATAGAAATTTTTTCAAGTATTCTGGCTGGTTCAGCAGACTTTACAAAAGAACTTCTAGAGGCTATTTTAACGGATTACTGTGTATCAAATTTAGAGGTAATAGAATATCCTGCCGAATAAAATTTTAATAAATCGAAAGTATTCTTCACCCGTCTCACAAAACAGGAATAACCTCCTTTTCTTTCATGTATTGAATGATTCGCTCAGCATCGGTAATAGACACAAATTCTATGAGCTTAGACTCACTAACGTCTTTCCATAACTGATGTTTGATCGGCTCGCTTTTAGACGGTTCTTCTCCAAGAATAAAACTTTTTGTACCGTTATCGGCTTGTAATGTTTTATCGATCAAGTAAAGATATGAGGAAACATCATGTTGAACCAATCTAAGAATGAATTATTGATCCAACAACAGATTATTAACCATATTATGATTAATTTTCCGTCATCGTATGGAGCAGTCCTATCACACAAAACGCATGCAACTCACTGCTGCTAGCTTGCAGCGGATAGTGCAGGCTCCACCTTTTTCGGTATCGTTGGTAGAATTGAGCGCCGAATTGCAGCTCGGTGTATGGGAAGCTCGACATTTGTTTCAAGAATATGTGGGTTGCGATCCGATACGTGTGCTGCATAATTCGTGGTCGCCCGGATTGGCACAGGTAAACTCTCCCGCCCAACTGTCTATTTTTGATACACCAACTCAACAAAACCCCGGGAAATTCTTGAAGACAAGCTGCGAACTGGAAGCATTGGCAGAAGATCCTTCAGAAATCAGCTACAGTGTTCACACCAGCTGTTTGGGTGATGTGTTTGTGGCTTCTACTGCCGATGGAATTTGTCAACTAACTTTTGAAGATGCCGAAAACGGCTTGGAGCGTTTGCAAAAAACATATCCGGGATCGGAGTTGGTGAATCAATCATCTGAATTGCAGGAATTGGCTGTAAATGGACTCAAAAGCAACTCGCCTTCCATTTGTTTGCCACTGAAAATAAAAGCCACCGCGTTTCAATTGTCGGTGTGGCACTATTTACTTGGCATCGCGAGCGGAAATGTGGTAACCTATAGCATGATTGCCGACTTTTTGGGAGATGCGAAAGCCTCGCGGGCCGTTGGAACGGCCGTTGGTGCCAATCCGATAGCATTGTTGATTCCGTGTCATCGGGTGGTGCATAGAGGCGGTAAAATCGGGAATTTTAGATGGGGAACAGATCGGAAACGGTTGTTACTTGCTATTGAAAAAGGGTAATACGATCTTACTTTTTGTCCGGCAACAAAAAGTAAGCAAAAAATGCCTGTCGCTGCAAACCATGCGTTCCATGAGCAGATCATTCGCTGATTTGTCAAAACTCCTCGTCGTTTCTCCTCGTCAAACAATTGACAAATCTTCGCTCATTCCTGCATGGAACCTCGCATTCTTTTGCAAAGCGACTGAGTTACCGCTTCGATAAGTTCCGATCGGTCTCTTTTTCACTAAGTTTGCAACCGCATGTCAGAGATCATTTCGAAATACCCCAAACTGAGTTTCAATATTGTATTGGTAGAACCACAAATTCCCAATAACACGGGCAATATCGGTCGGTTGGGAGTTGCCACTCACAGCCGGTTGCACCTGATTCATCCGCTGGGTTTTGAACTCACCGACGCACGTGTGAAGCGCGCAGGACTGGATTATTGGCCTGAACTCGAGTTGGTGGAACACGCCACATTTGAAGATTGGTTTTCGGAGTTAGAAGATCCCTCACGCGTGTTTTTCTTTTCGGCTAGGGCTGAGCAATCGTTTTACGACCTCCAATTACAACCGGGCGATTCGTTGGTGTTTGGTAAAGAAGCCGAAGGACTTTCACCTGAAATTCAAGAACGTTTCAAAGACCGCTTGGTAACCATTCCTTTCCCGGGAAAGGTGCGCAGCTTTAACCTCGCCAATGCGGTGGCCATGGTGTTGGGTGAGGGAATGCGGCAATTGGGAAGTTGATTTATCGCAACGACTTCAATTTAATACACATTTTGTGTTTTTGCCAACCCGGAATGAAGACGCGGTTAAATCTTAAAAAATGTGGTTTATTCTGCGGAAAACCGAAGTGATATTTCGATTGGTATCGTCTACCTTTGTACCAATAATAACCAATATTCACTATTTATGAAAAAAGCACTATTCACGCTGCTAATGGCAGCTAGTCCGGTGTGTTTTCATGCGCAACGCGTATTCGAAAACACCAACATCAGTTGGGAACATCCCAATTTATCAGTAGAAACGTTCAAAGATTTTGTTTTTGCAGGTTTCACTGATCTCAATCCCAACACGGGATTACTCGCTCCTACCGTAAAAGTCACTGACTTTGCGGCCAACCCGCTTGCTACCTTTTACCTCGATTTGGTGCAAGATGCTACGCTGATGGATTTTGTTGTTCGACCAGCAACAGGAACGTTGTTATTTACAGGTTACTTTACCTATTCGCCCAAAGTATTGTTTGTGGTAGAAACGGATTTTGCAGGAAACATGATTCAATCGAATCTACACATCGAAAATACGGGGAATGAACAAATTCCGCATCAAATTATTGTATCGGAAGCCGCTCAGCAAGTCATCATTGTTGGTACTGAAATAGACGGTAGCTTAAGTCCGACCAACTACACTACTGTTCCAAAAACAGGGTTAATCTTGGGCTTAGACCTCAATAATCAAGCAATCAACTTGTTTAGCTTAGAATCAGAATCTATTGGTGCCGGATTCTTTGACCACGACATGTTGGAATCGGTAACCGAAGTACCGGGTGTCGGTTATTTCATGACAGGTTCAGCCAATGAGCCGGGTGGAAATGAACAAAACCTGTATGTAATGGGAATTGATTATGCAGGTGGAGTAATGCATTCAACTATTTGGGACAATACCAATTCTCATTATGCTGGTTCATCTGTAATGTATAGCGCAGCAACAAATGTGGTTTATTTATTGGCCAACAACAGCGTTATTCATCAGTATCAGGTTACCTTTTGTGATCCCAATACCGGAGCTATCCTTACCAATATGTTTAGCTACACACCAGCTGGCTTTCCTATCGGAAGCGGAATTGATGTGAATGGTTTCCGTTTGCAAGAAACAGTGAACAGAGAAATCGTGATCGGTGGATACATCACGGCTTGGAACACGATGTATTTGCCTAACAAACTGACTCCTTTTCACGTAACATTGGATGCAACATTAACCACCATGCTCGATTTCCAACTCTACCAATCAGACGATAATTGGAACTCGGGCGATTATTTCAGTATGCTTGGAAACTCCGTTTACATCAATACGCCGGATATCATCGCTTACAACGAATGGTACGATAAAACATATATGGTGATTCCCAACGACCTAATGAGCGGGTATGATCTTACGGTGAGTCATCCTACCCAAAAATCAAATTGTACCAAGCAATACCCAACTAACTTACTGGTAAGAACGCCGGTTAATCTAGGCCCTGCTAGTGTACCACCATTACCAATGTACAACTTGGCATGGTCCGAAAACCCAAATCCACGTTCTTGGAATGAAGTTGTATTGTGCAAACAACGCAGAATGGAAATCGCAGCAGAAACAGAGGTTGCAACAGCTGATTTGTATCCAAATCCTGCAACTGATCAATTAACAATCCGTTTTGAAACCACTATTCACTCGTTGAAATTGGTTGATATGAATGGTGCCACGATTAAAACCGTCGATTTAAGTTCTGAAGAACTTTCTGAATGGACACTTTCAGTTGTCGATTTAAAATCCGGCGTTTACTTTATTGAAGCCATTGATACTGAAGAAACGATTATCCGTGAACGATTTGTGAAAGAATAAAGCATCACTGTTCATGAAAAACCCCTGTAACATCGCTGTTGCAGGGGTTTTCTATTTGTAAACCAACTTAACTGTATTAAAACGCTAATTTGACACTCAATCCCGGATCGAGCGCCATCGTAAATCCGCCGTAACTGTTCAACTCCATCGACGGTTTCAGGTCGATACTAAAAGCTACCGGAGCTACAGGAATTTTATATTCAAGTCCAATAATTCCGTCTATTCCGTATCCTGCTCCACCGTCAACATAATCCGTTCCGCGCTGGTCGATGATATATGATCTGCCATAACCGGTGGCTTGTGTGTAATGTCCGCCACCGCCCATGTACCAATTCAGCGTGCGCGAACCAAATGCCGGGAAATGGTATTCAAACAAGGCTGTTCCTGTAAATCCACCATGCCAGTAACCGACAATGGCCTCAACAGCCGCCGATTCTGATACAAACACTTTTGCCGTTAAACCGCAAGTAGCACCCGTGGCGCCTGCACGCAAGCCAACTGCCCATGTATAATTGGATCTGTATTGCGAAAAACCGGTACTGATGCTTCCCAAGCCTAGTACCAACAAGAGTGTCCATTTCATAAGCGTGCATTTGGAGATTACTACTATAACGGTTTATTAGGATTGGTTACAAAAAAAAATGAACAAATTTTCTGTTCAGTTGTTTCAAAAGGATATGTGGCTGCGAACCCTTCTTTTTCTGGTAATTAACTTCGGAGCGTTGGCACTGGGAAGTGTTTTGATGCGCAATCCTGCCACCAATGTCTGGTATCAGCAACTCGACAAAGCACCCTGGACACCACCGGGATGGGTGTTCGGCGCAGCCTGGTTCTCCATCATGATTTTGTTTTCGGTGTTTATGGCTCGTGTTACTAAAGTGTCCGAAACGCGAAAAACCTGGTTATTCCTTTTCGGAATTCAGTTTGTTCTCAATGTGCTATGGAATCCGGTGTTTTTCCGCTGGCACATGGTCACTTCCGGCCTCATCATTCTCTCCTTACTCATTCTTGTGATCAGTGTCTTACTGAAACGTTCACTTCAACAAGACCGATTGAATGCTGTTTTCATTCTTCCTTATTTATTGTGGCTTTTCGTAGCCTTTTCATTAAATGCTTACGTCGTTTTTTGAACCGAACAACCGAAAACAATTCCTTTAAGTATCCTGTTTTTTTAGTAATTTCGTCCCGTTGGAAACCTTGAATACACAAGAAATCGAGTCATTGGTGAATCGTCTGAAATCAGGTGATCAAGCTGCTTTTTCGGAGGTTTATGATCGGTATAGCGCCGCACTTAACGGTATTGTATTGCGCATTATCACCGACCAAGTCGCCGCTCAGGATGTGTTGCAAGACAGCTTTGTGAAAATCTGGAAAAACATCCAACAATACGATTCTACCAAGGGTAGTTTCTTTACGTGGATGTTGAACATTGCACGCAATACATCCATCGACAGTTACCGCAAATTAAAAAAAGAAGTGAAATCGGAAATCCAAAACACAGAGAACACCGTAAGTGTATTAGGAACGATTGAACAAAGCACCAATACAATTGGATTGGATAAGCTGGTTGAAAAACTCTCGCCGGAACAGCAGCTAATGATCAAGTACGTCTATTTTAAAGGATATACCCATCAGGAGGTATCCGACGAACTCGACTTACCGCTCGGCACCGTGAAAACACGCACACGATTGGCAATGCGTGAATTACGTAAATGGTTTACACTTTTAGTGTTGTGGATGTAAAAGAATACATAGCGTCAGGGATCTTAGAATCAGTAGTGCTAGGATTCGCCTCAGAGCAGGAAATGCAAGAGGTGAGTTGTCTTTCACATATTTATCCTGAGATCAAAGCAGAACTAAACTCGATTGAACAAGCATTCGAGAAGATGGCTGTTGAAGGCGCTATTGAACCATCCGCCGAACTAAAAGCTGTAGTTCTTGAAAAAATTGCCCAGACTGAGCAACTTCCTTCACAAACCCCCAACGGAACTTCTAAAATTGCGGAAAAACCTGCAAAAATTGTTCAGTTGAATGCAGCTGATGCCAATTCACCTAATCCGTGGAAATGGATGGCTGCTGCATCGGTAATCTTATTATTAGGTGTTGGTTCATTGTGGATTTTAGCGACTAACCGTGCCAATAGTCTCAACACCCAGGTAGCGGAGTTAAATCAGGAAAAATCGGCAAATGAGCAGGTGCTTACAGCCATGCAATTGGAGCAGGAGCGCTTAAACGCTATTCAAGCAATGGTGGTTGATCACGATATGAGCAAAGTCATTTTGATGGGAACTCCTAAAGATCCGAAAGCCTGCGTGCACTTTATGTGGAGCAACAGCAGTAACAAAGGAATCATGGTAGCCGAATGCATTACCGATCCGCCAACCGATATGCAATATCAACTATGGGCTATTGCCGATGGAAAACCGGTAAGTTTGGGCTTATTCGATCACGAAGAAGTAATGAACACCACGGATCCGTTTGATATCAGCATGGACAACGTTTCCGCATTTGCCATTACTCTTGAAAAGAAAGGTGGCGTAGCTTCACCAACCATGGAAAATATGGTGGTGATGGGTTCTACGGCTGGGTAATCCATGTTTGTTGACGTCCCTACGAGCAATGTCATTAAGTTAAGCTCTGGAATTAATGCACAACCAATTAATAAATGAGTGGTACAATCTCTATTTCCGTCCTGTAGGGACGAAATATGGTAACACTAGGCTACCAAATAATCCATCACCTCGTAGGGGTGAAACTAAACAACAACCATATAGACAGTATATCTTACCCCTAGTGGGGTAAAACGTGGTTTACGT
>JARWZO010000004.1 GCA_029866325.1 Fluviicola sp.
TATTAAACGTTTTAGGTGTCTATAGCAGTGAGGTCCACCTCTTCCCATTCCGAACAGAGAAGTTAAGCCCGCTAGCGCTGATGGTACTGCCCTTTTGAGGGTGGGAGAGTAAGTCGATGCCACTTTTAAAACGAAAGCCGTTCCCAAAAGGAGCGGCTTTTTTTTTTGTACCTATTACTTATGGTACGCGTGTCAGCCTGAGGCTGATGGGAGAGTTTAAGTTCCGCCACAGCGGACCATTTTTAAAACGAAACCCTGGTCCGTCTCAGACGGATCAGGTTTTTTTTATTTACACCTGTTACTCAAAACCAAACGACGATCGCGCTACGTGTCTCATCCTTAGGCTGATGGGAGAGCTTAAGTTCCGCCTCGACGAACCACTTTTAAAACGAAAGCCTTACCAGTCTCAGACCAATCAGGTTTTTTTGTTTGTACTAATCATCACTACAAATCCCGAACAATGAAGTTAAGCCCTCTAGCGCCGATGGTACCTGTGTCAGACTCATACTGATGGGAGAGAATAATTAATTAGAGATTCATTGGTAGACTCAGTAAATATCATAGCCATAAAGCGCAGTTGTATTATAGGACTGGTAATCGTTGACAACGATAGTTTCGGCTAATCATAAACCCTGAGATAGACCACCGGTTTCTCAAAAATCAATTCAATTAAGTAAAATATTCCAAAAGAAGATTTACGGACATTATTCTTAAAGTTGGACAGAAACTATTCCTTCACAAATCGAACCAGTTGATTTCCAGTCGAAACAAAATAAGTAGCACTTTGCCAATTGGAAATATCGATAACATTAACTCCTTTTATAAGTAACTGTTCAGATACCAATTTGCCTTCCGTGGATATGATTCTTACTGTTCCGTTTAATGGCGAATCGATCGTTAAGATGTCTTTGCAAGGATTCGGATAAAGGATGAACTGCATAGCTGATTGATCTAATCCGACATTCTCCAATGTATTCAGGTAAATGAAACCATCACTGTTCAATGTGTCGCTGGCCAATCCTGCACCATTTAGAGAACGAACGAAGATCCTATATTCTTCCCCGGATGATAATCCTGCAAGCGTTTGAAATAATTCACTTGAACTGACAGGTGTTTCGGATAAAATAACGGTTCCGTCTAAGTGCTCAACCCATGCTACAAATACAGAAATCCCCGAGTTTGTATCGCTGCTCAGTAGATTTGCCAACTGCAGCGAGGTTGTGTTCAATAAGGTATCAATATCTACGATTTCTTCAGTTGGAGTAGCGATCACAGGTTGGGTGAAATCAACATCAAACAATGCTTCGTTAAAACCTACATTCTTTGCCGCATCCAGTAGAATGGTACTTATACTGCCTGCCGAAACAGGAATGGACGGATTACAAGTTGTGAAATGTCCGGTTGGACCAACATATAATGATTCCATCATCGTTCTTGAAGGATAAACAGCAACCTGATCAACCGCAAAAGAAGCATTTGCCGAACGAAGGGAAATTCCCACACTTTGCGTGAGCGGTGTCGAATCAACCCAAGAACCAACATAAAAGTCATCTACAAATACTTCCATTTTTCCGGTGAGAGTGGAATAGGTGACCTTGCAATCATATAAACTTGAAGGATCAATTGTGTAAGGAAAGCTGGCAGTCAAGCTGAAAACATCATTGGTAACTTCGTACAATTGAATGACGTCCGTATCAACCCTGAACCAGACAAAATAAGAGTTCCCTCTGTTAGGAAGTGTCAAATCACTGCACATAAAATGCATTCCTGCTCGCCGATTTACTCCCGCTCCTGCAATACTTCCTTTCCAATGAAAAAGATAGGAATCGGCTCCGGTAAGCGGAGTTGTCAGATATGCATTGGTGTTGGTGTTGTTTTCATCAATCTGAACAACACTGCCGGAATTTAACTCCCACGTTCCTACTGATGTGTTCCAGTTACCCAATGTTGAAAAAGGATCAAACACATGGCCGGTTTGTTCATTACCCAGCCATTCGCTGTTTACAAGACTGTGAGCGTTCCAATAGCTTTCCGTAACACCGATATTATCCGAATCGGTGAATTGAACAGTGGTGTTTTCCGTTTGCCAGGTGCTTGCCATTGAAACAACAGATGTAGGAGCTTCATCATCCTGAATACAGGCATAAGCCATTTTCCATCCGGAAGCGCGGGTAGATCCATCCGATTTAAACCGTAACGTAAGATCACCACCAGTTGTGGTAAATTGCCCAGGACTGTTAGCACCTTCGTAAAACCCGATCAATGGAGCTGAAACAGAAGCACCATCATACAACCATAGTGTATCAAATCCTGCTTCGGTGGCAAATTCCAGGAAGTTGACAGAAATAGAGGTTGCGTTCGGTGGACTGATCGTATATTCTACCAATTCATTGTTGTAATAATTTACTTCAGGACCACCTTCATCATACAAGGTATCCGAGCATGCCCAAGTGGTACAGGAAGTTAACTTTTGATCGATCGCATCCCACAATTCGGTGTATCCGTCATCATAACCAAGTGTCCAGATTCCGATTCCTTTTAAATTCCGACGCTTTACCAAGTCATACCGGTCTTTCAGATTGTCTTCTTTCGAAATCCAACACTGACGCCACGTTCCTGCATTCTGAAAAATGTAATCCAAACTCGATGAACGGGTATTGAAAGTTGGATTCACATAATTTCCCGAGGCATTGTCTCGAACAAACTTATAGGTTCTGCTGTAAACATTGGCTCCGGTAGTTGTTCCGGGGATAGTATTCGTTGTAGTTTCCCATTCGCGCCCATAATAAGGTAAACCCAATACCAATTTAGATGTCGGAATACCCGCGTTCAAATAATAAGAAACACTTCTCGATAGCGAATAATCGTAACCGGACGTAAATCCATACAACGGATCTGTGGGGCCGGCTTGACTACTTCCTGAGTAGTAATAATCGTATCCCATGACAGTGTAAAAATCCACTGAATTGTTTAGGGTTGGCTCATCAAAGAGGTTGCTCCAATCAACGGCATACAAACAAAGCGAAAGTTTATAGTTGGGATTTGCCGTATGCAACGCAGTGCCAAGGTTGGTCATAAAGGCTGATAAATTAGCAGATTGAGACGAAGGAACACCTTCAAAATCAATATTAACACCATGAGCACCACGCGTTTGCAATAAGTTGACCAGGTTGTTGATCAAGGTCGTCTGAGCAGCACTATTCCCAAAGAAAGTGGCGTGCTGACTAAAAAGCGTCACACATAAATGAACTTCCTTACCATGAGCCAATGCGGTATCTATGACAGCTGCTGTGGCCCAATTATGCGTGGAAGTTGCCGTGCCGTTAGCCGCATTGACTTCATACGAAAAATAACACAAATCGCTGATAAGGTTCCAGTCGTAATTGGCTTCAAGACCATTTACCCAATAAGGATGCCAGCCGAAAACCATTTTGTTGAGATCACAAGTAGAACGAGTGCTGGTCTGTATGACTTGCGCAGGCACTTGTATGATTCCCGAGTCGGGATGATTCAATAATTCTTCCTGATGAATCGATTGCGAAAATCCTGTAAAGGAAACGATGACCAAAAGTAGAGGTAGTAATTTCATTGTTGTGTAGTATGACCCTAAAAGTAAGAATAGCGCTTCTTCTTCCGAAACAAAACCGCACAAAAAAGCCCTACTTGTTAATAAGTAAGGCTCTTAGTATCAGCTAAATCGTTTTAACTAGAATACTTCTGAATCTGCAAAATGAAATTTACCTTCAATAGCTGCATTTTCATCAGAATCAGAACCGTGAACCGCATTGCGACCTTTCGATTCTGCATAATATTTACGAATTGTTCCTTCAGCAGCTTCTGCCGGATCAGTTGCTCCAATCAATGCTCTGAAATCGGCAACCGCGTTATCTTTTTCCAAAATAGCAGCAACGATAGGACCAGAAGTCATGTACTCAACCAATTCGCCATAAAACGGACGCTCAGAGTGAACTTCGTAAAATGCTTTTGCTTGATCTTCCGATAAACGTGTGTATTTCATCGCTTTGATCGAAAAACCAGCTTGAATAATCATATCGATGATTTTGCCCATGTGACCGTTTTCGATCGCATCCGGCTTTAACATGGTGAATGTTCTGTTACCTGACATTGTTCTTTTTTTAGTTGAATTTCACCGCAAAAGTACTGAATTTAAAACGATCTATTGGCCATGAAATCAAATTTCCGTAAAGATTTGATGGATCGTGAAACAAAAATCGTTTCTAAAATTTTAGACGTGTCTAAAAAATAGTTATATTTGTTCTGAAAAATACGTTCATGCAACTAGAAAAGCGACAGTTATCCCAAAGCGAAGAAAATTACATCAAGGCAATTTATGCGTTATCGGAGACGTGTGAGGATACCATTTCAACCAATCTTTTGGCCGAACGTATGTCCACAAAAGCATCGTCGGTAACGGATATGTTGAAAAAACTCACCGATAAAGAACTGCTTACTTACCAGAAATACCAAGGCTGTGGTTTGACTCCTAAAGGTCGCGCCATTGCTTTATCCATTGTGCGTAAACACCGTTTGTGGGAAGTTTTTTTGGTGGACAAACTACAGTTCGGTTGGGATGAAGTACACGAAATTGCCGAACAACTCGAACACATACAATCGACACAATTAACCAATCGCCTAGAAGCTTTTTTGGGATATCCAAAAGTCGATCCGCACGGCGATCCTATTCCTAATGATGAAGGTGTTTTTGATACACCGGCCGTTCGTGTAAGTTTGGCTTCGTGCGAAACAGGCTCAAAAGGAATTGTGATGGGCGTGGATGACGGATCTCCCGAATTTCTGCAATACCTCAATAAAATTGATTTGAAATTGGGTTCAGAAATTGAGATTTTGGAAAAATTGTCATTTGACGGTTCGTTATTGATCGCCATGGAAAAAAGGACCATTCAGTTTTCGCATGTGGTAGCAGCCCGAATCTTTATTCAACCATATCAATCATGAAACAAGTCGTATTCGTTTGTTTCATCTTGATGCTTTTCGCCGGTTGCAAGATCGATGCAAAAAAGCAACAGGAATTGCACATCGTTTGCTCTACCTCGATCATCAGAGATTGTGTTCAGGAAATTGTGGGTGATGCCTGCGAAGTGAAAACCCTCATGGGACCCGGAATCGATCCGCATTCGTACAATCCGCGACCATCTGATGTTTCATTGCTAAACGACGCAACAGTGGTTATTTACAACGGGCTTCATCTCGAAGGTAAAATGGCGCAATTGTTTCACCAATTAGGCGAACGAAAAACAGTATTCTGTGTAGCTGATGGGATCAGTAAAAGGAGTTTGATTTATACCGATCCGTCTTCCGGAGCTATTGATCCGCACATTTGGTTTGATACCGAAAGTTGGTTGCAAGGACTCGAACAGGTAACCGAAGATTTGTGTAAGGCATATCCGCAATACAGAACAAAATTCGAAGCTAATTTTAAACGGTTCAGTGAAGAAACAAAACAACTGACCGTGCAATTAAAGACTGAAATGCAAGCCGTTCCGCGCCAACAACGCGTGTTGATTACTTCACACGATGCGTTTCATTACTTCAGCCGTTGCTTCGATATAGAAGTGAGTGCCTTGCAGGGAATTTCCACCACACAGGAACCCGGCGTTCAGGACGTCGTTAATTTGGTGAATTTTATTGTTAGCCGACGAGTGAAAGCATTGTTTGTAGAACATTCCGTTAGCCCAAAAGCGATCAATACCGTGATGGAATCATGTCAGCGAAAAGGACACAATGTACGTGTTGGTGGAACGCTTTATTCGGATGCGCTAGGCGATCAACAAAGTAAAGGAAATACGTATTTGAACATGCTTCGGCACAATGTTCACACAATTATCAAGGGATTAAACTAATGGAAAATCACTGCATTACGGTCGAAAATCTTCAGGTCAATTACCACCAGCAAGTGGCGTTGGAATCAGTGTCTGTGGAATTGCCTGCTGGGAAAATTACCGGAATTATCGGACCAAATGGTTCAGGAAAAACAACTTTTTTGAAAGCCGTGCTTGGAATTGTAACACCTGCGACTGGAATAGTTCGCTTTTTCGGGGAAGAACTTGATAAAGTAAGGCAACAGGTTGCTTACGTTCCACAACGCGAGTCGGTCGATTGGGATTTTCCAATTTCCGTATACGATGTCGTTTCAATGGGACGTTTAAATCCAAAGCGTTGGTGGCAACGTGTGGCTGCAGAAGATCTTCGCATTATTCAGGATGCGTTGGCACAAGTTAGTCTTACCGAATTACAACACCGGCAAATCGGTCAGCTTTCGGGCGGACAGCAACAACGGGTTTTCTTAGCGCGCGCTTTAGCACAGCAAGCATCGCTCATTGTGATGGATGAACCGTTTGTGGGCGTCGATGTAGCTTCGCAGGATTCTATTCTGAAAGTGCTACAAACCTTGCGCGATGAAGGAAAATCAATCGTAATTGTTCATCATGATCTTTCAACTGTTGCCAACTATTTTGATTATGTGGTGCTGCTCAACAATAAACTGGTAGCCGCGGGTGATACGAAAGTCATGTTGAAACCTGAAACATTGGCAAAAGCTTACGGCCATTCCTTGTTGTTTCAATCAACTTCGGAATCATGAATTATTTCACCGATCCGACAATACAACGCATGTTCCTTGGGACGATTGTGATAGGCGTAACAGCTTCTGCTGTAGGCGTTTTTGCCTTTCTGCGTAAAAAAGCATTGGTGGGTGATGCCATTTCGCATGCCATTCTTCCCGGTGTAGCAGTGGCTTACATTGCTACTGAAACCCGTGAAACTTGGGTATTGATGTTGGGCGCGGTGATTGCCGGATGGCTGGCAACTCAATTCATGGACACACTTTCCAGAACCACCAAACTGAAAGCCGATGCAGTTGTAGCCATTGTGTTGAGCATTTTCTTCGCCATCGGATTGGTACTCATATCCTGGATTCAAGGTACCGGGAAAGATGCGCAAGCCGGATTAAGCGATTTTCTCTTCGGTAAAATCGCAGCCATTTCTACACAAGATATTTATGCGTTTGCCGTGTTGGCGGTTTGTCTCCTATTTCTTCTTCTTTGGAAATACAAAACCTTTTATTTTCTGGCCTTTAATGCCGAATACCTCAAAGTGCGGGGCTTTTCGATTCGGTGGAACGATATGCTGATTTCAACAGCTTCCATTCTAGCCATTGCGATGGGAATTCAGGCTGTTGGTGTGGTCTTAATGTCTGCTTTGTTGATTATTCCTGTTGCCGGTGCACGCATGCTTACGTTTCGCATTTTGCCACTCATGGCGATTTCGGTATTGTTTGGTGTAGTGGGAGCGGTTGGTGGTGCTTTTAGTTCTACGCTTGCACCGAATATGCCAACAGGACCGTGGATCATCGTGGTCTTATTTTTTATCGTAATCGTATGCCTTGTGATTCGTTATTTTTCTGAGCGAACAAAACGAAAAACAATTCCTAAAACACAACCAAATGGGTAACGGATTAATCATTATTACCGCATTATTGGTGGCATTGCCGGCTTCTTTATTGGGCGTATTTCTCATGATGCGCAGGTTGGTAATGGTAGGAGATGCCATTTCTCATGCGGTATTACCCGGAATCGTAGTGGCCTATTTGATAACCGAAAGCAGAGATTCTTTTCCGATGTTGTTAGGTGCGGCTGTTATGGGTGTTTTAACAACCATGTTCATCGACTTTCTCAACCGACGTATTCGTATTCAGCAAGATGCAGCCATTGGCACGGCATTTACCTTTTTGTTTGCGGTGGGCGTTTTGCTCATTGCTTTTTTTGCAGGAACCAATACCGATCTCGATCAGGAATGTGTGCTCTACGGTGATTTGGAAACATCTTTCTTGGATCAGCGTATTTGGGGCGGATATCTAGTTGGAACGGGGGCTATTTTCCAGTTATTACCACTCAACATTCTTGTGTTAACTGTAATTGTGTTTGCATTTCGACCGCTTACGGTATGGGCCTTTAACAGTGATTTCGGTAAGTTGCTCGGCATGAAAACCGGAAGGTGGCAATTACTGATGATGTCGTTGGTGAGTATTCACGCTGTTTTTAGTTTTGAAAGCGTAGGAGCGATCATGGTGGTTGGAATGTTGGTGCTTCCGGCATCGGCTGCGTATTTAATTTCGAATAAATTATCGGTTGTTTTATTCCTTTCTGCCACCATAGGAATACTAGGATGCGTGGTCGGATTCTTTGTTGCGCTTTGGTTAAACGTTTCGATTGCTCCCACAATTGTTTCGATTTGTGGACTATTCTTTACGACGATTTGGCTGGTGCAATGGCTGCGAGGAGAACGGAAGGTTATTCAAACCGGTGCGGTCACCAATTAGGAACCCAATTCATCATAATTTTATTACCTTTTTTTAACAGAAAAACAATTGCACTTCCTAAAAACCATCGTATCTTTGTCTCACAAAACACAATTCATAGTTGTTGTTTTTGGGTTTTATAGTTTTAGCATGGTTTAGCAGAAAGAGGAGTGAGTTACACAGAATTTACTCCTCTTTTTGTTTTTAATTCCTTTTTGCTATTAAAGTCTTTCTTAACCTTCCCAATCACTTAAAAATCTTCATCTTTCGATCATTCGTTTTATTTGTTCATCAATCGTTACAGAATTTACAATAATGCTTTTTATATTGCATTTTTTCCGTTTATTTGATGCAACTTTTGATCGATGAAAAAAATTTACGCCTCTCTTGTTTTAGCACTTTTAACTGTCGGAACTGTTCAGTCTCAGACTCAAAGTGTTGCCTTTCCAGCTGTTGGTAAAGGAGTTGCTACTCCATTCGTAACAGACTACCATTGTTTGGGAATTAATGTTTCAGGACTTGGTTGGGGAACAGGTTACAAAGGAAAGAGTTTCACTATGGGGTCAAGTGAATTTGGATTTGGAATGTACAGTGATGCGCTTACGGCCGACAAATTAAAAAATCTCACGCGTACAATTTGGTCGCAAGCTACTAGTAACGATAGTGTTCCAATAGACTATGAACAACAATTAGAGGCAGCAGGCGATTATGCAGAAGCAGGTATTTCCCTTTTTGTTGATTTCAACTGGGCCGGGTTTGCTTACCAAAACGAAAAATTTGGAGGAATTGCATTCAATGTGCGTGAAAATTATCAGTGGGACTCCAAATTAAATCAGCAAACTTCTGACTTGCTTTTTAGAGGGCAACTCTCATCTTATTTTGATTCGCTTACGGTGGTTTTTGGTACGGATACATCCGTCATTGCCAATAACACAACTATTTCAACAGACACATTAAATGCTGTTATTAGCGGTTCAGTGGGAATTCCACTTAAATTGAGTGATATTACGAAAGGATCTACTATGCGCATGGTTTGGAATCGCTCGTATAACTTCGGATACGGAAGAAAATTATTTGGTAACGATTCAACATTTGCTGTGTATGCCGGAATTGGAGGTCGATTTATTCAATCAATGGCGATGTTCAACCTTGTGTCGGATGATGAAGGGGTACGTATGTATTCATCTATTACTCCTTCTTTTGATATTAATTATGGAAACGTTTCCGGTGCCAATGTGCTTGATTACAAAGGGCGCGGAATCCCACCAGCTGTAGGAAATGGTTATGGTATTGATTTCGCCGTAAGTGCCAAATTGTTTGGGAAATTGAATGTCTCGGCTGCCGTCAACAACATCGGTTCTGTGACCTATAAAAGCAATGTTTATACAGTGAAAGATACCTTAGTTGGTAATTTTAGCCTTTCCGGGTTGGATGAGGCAAATATTACCAATTCTGTCAATCAAATGCTCACAGATGGCGGTTTATTGACACTAAGAGGAGAGGAAAAATACACCGTCAACAATGCAGCGGATTTTCGTCTTGGAGCTAGTTTTGAGCCGTTTAAAGTATTGCGAGTTGGCTTTGATATGGTTGCGCCATTCAACAAAGAGAACCCTGGCTCTGTTCAAAATGCCATTTTCTCTTTTGGTGGTGATATTCGTCCGGTGAAATGGTTGCAATTAAGTGCAGGTTACTACGGCGGTGGAATTTACAAAAGCAATATCCCTGTTGGAATCACATTTATCTTGAAAGATGGTGCTTATGAATGCGGAATTTCTTCTCGTGATGCGCTGACTTTCTTTACAAAGAATTCCAATAGCGTTTCAACTGCATTCGGTTTCGCTCGATTCCGTTTCTAAATTATGTAATCTTCCAATGAATTGTGGTTGACGTTTTTCTCCCACAGATGCACAGATTTTGGCGTGCCTAACGGACACGCTTTATGTTTACAACTTTACGGCATATGATCTGTTATAATTGTTGACGAGTGCCCGCCTGAGGTGGAAGCTTTAATTCGTGCATTCGTGGGAAACAGAACCTACATCCGCTGTGACGGATGGCAATAATACTATTTCAAGAAATTATTTTGTGTGATTCGTTGCTACAAAGACTGAAATACCAACTTCAATTCACTTAGAATCAAAGCTGTTGCGCCCCATATTTTTACTTCACCCAATGCAAAGTGAGGAACTTCTTTTAATATAATTCCGTTTTTGAGTGGAATGTTGTGATGTTCAATGGCGTTTTCATTCAAGAGATCAGCTACGGAAAGCGAGTAGACAGCCGCCACTTCGCGTTCTGATACCGTAAATTGGTTGTGAGGGTTTTTCCAATGAAAAATATGAGGTTCAATGATAAACGAACTCACCACAGTAAACACATCTGTGAGTTTTCCGACATAGCTTAATTCGTCTGCTGTGACACCGATTTCTTCTTCGCATTCGCGTAAGGCTGTCGCTAAAAGTGATGCGTCATTCTGTTCCCATTTTCCACCCGGAAAAGCAATCTGACCGCTATGTGTACCATCGTATTCTGATCGTTGAATCACGATGAACTGAAGCACGCCATCTGTTTCGAATAACAGAATAGCAACCGATGATAAACGTGCGTCTGAAGCATCATAGTTGTCACTACTCTTAGCTCCTTTGCGCGGATACATCAATGCATGCGCAGCTGTGCCCGGAAGTGGCTCTAGAAGACGTTTTGCCAATAAATCAATCGTGGGTGTCATTTGTGGCGAACCGTTGCCAACATTCGTTCGAAATCGTCGTAAACGTAGTCCATCATTTCGTGCTTTGAAATGAATTGAAAGACATAGTATTCTTTTCGCACTTTCAGCGTGGCCATTACGTAGTAAATATCGTCGGCGTAATCAGAACTTCTACCTGAAATCGTTTGCGTCACGCCTTTAAACTTGATGTTTTTCTTGGTATCCTTTTTAAACGAAATACTTGCATTGGTAAGTGATTCATACCGACGGTCGGCATACGCATCGTGAAAGCTATTCAACAAATCGTCGTCTACCAAGTAGAAATCTTCCATGAGTTCCGATTCCAAATCATCTTCCGTAAAACGTTCAACGGTGAAAATAACGCCCAATGCATAATCACGTCTGCTCAGAGCCGAAGGTTTATAACAATAGTTATTGCCGTAATCGACCTCAAACGATTTGGGCATTTTGAATCGGATGTTTTTGTACCCTTGTTTTTTGAATTCGCTGAAATTGTATCCGTTTTCGCGAAATGCCTTTAGGGTATCTTCGTTTTCTTCGTTGCCACCGTCAGGACAAGCAGTCAGAAGGGGTAGAAGAAAGATCATGACGATTAGACGCTTCATAGTGCCAATTTACAAGTAAAATTTAAAACTGAATGCCAATCGGCGGGTAAAAACACAAAAAAAGCTGTCGACCAATGGAAGACAGCTTTTCGTAAGTTGATCGACTGTTTAAATATCGATGTTTGCGTATTTTGCATTTTTTTCAATGAATTCGCGACGAGGCGGAACTTCATCTCCCATTAGCATGGAGAAAATCTGATCACATTCTGCTGCGTTTTCAATGGTTACTTGGCGCAATGTGCGGTGCTCAGGATTCATGGTTGTATCCCATAACTGTTCCGCGTTCATTTCACCCAAACCTTTGTATCGTTGCACGTTTACCGAAGATTCGGAACCGTTTCCTTTCAATTCGTTGATCAAACGATCACGTTGATCTTCATTCCAGGCGTAATCTGCTTTTTGCCCTTTTTTCACTTGGTAAAGCGGAGGAGTGGCAATGTAGATATAACCGTTTTCGATCAGCTCCTTCATGTAACGGAAGAAGAACGTCAAAATAAGGGTTTCGATATGCGAACCATCCACATCGGCATCACACATAATGATGATCTTGTGGTAGCGCAATTTATCAAGGTTCAATGCTTTCGAATCTTCTTCAGTTCCAACGCGCACACCCAAAGCGGTATACATGTTTTTGATCTCTTCGTTTTCGAAAATCTTGTGTTGCATGGCTTTTTCAACGTTCAGGATCTTACCACGTAATGGCATGATAGCCTGAAAGTGACGATCGCGACCTTGTTTGGCTGTTCCACCCGCCGAATCTCCCTCGACGAAGTAAATCTCACACAAAGCAGGATCTTTTTCCGAACAATCCGCCAGTTTACCCGGTAATCCGGAACCTGACATCACGTTTTTACGTTGCACCATTTCACGCGCTTTGCGGGCAGCATGACGAGCACGAGCGGCCAATACCACTTTTTCCACAATCATTCTGGCTTCAGAAGGATGCTCTTCCAAGTAAATGGCAAGCATTTCAGAAACACCTTGCGAAACCGGAGCTGTTACCTCGCGGTTCCCTAATTTTGTTTTCGTCTGACCTTCAAATTGCGGTTCTTGAACTTTTACCGAAACCACAGCTGTTAATCCCTCACGGAAGTCATCACCGTCGATTTCGATTTTTTCTTTCGCTAAGATTCCGCTATCGGTAGCGTATTTTTTCAAGGTGTTCGTCAAACCGCGACGGAAACCCGAAAGGTGTGTACCACCTTCGTGTGTGTTGATATTGTTAACGTAAGCCTGAATATTCTCCGTATAAGAAGTGTTGTAAGTCAAGGCTACTTCAACCGGAATGCCTTCGCGTTCGCCTTCGAAATAAATGACATCCGGAATCAATGGCTCACGGTTGCGATCAAGGTATTGGGCAAACTCGCGCAAACCACCTTGTGAATGAAATACATCTTCTCGTGGATTTCCGTTTTCATCCAAGTCGCGCAAATCGAACAACGTAATGGTAATTCCCTTGTTCAGGAATGCCAATTCACGCATACGGGCAGCCAGAGTATCGTAGTTGTATTCTGTGTGTTCGAAAATAGTTCCGTCCGGTTTAAATGTAACTTCCGTTCCAGTTTTATCAGAAACACCGATTTCTTTTACTTCGTATAGTGGCTTGCCAATGCTATATTCTTGCTGGAAAATTTTTCCTTCGCGATGTACAACAGCGCTCAGGTGAATGGAAAGAGCATTCACACAAGAAACACCCACACCGTGCAATCCGCCCGAAACTTTATAGGTGTCTTTGTCGAATTTACCTCCGGCATGCAGCACGGTCATTACAATTTCCAACGCCGATTTGTTTTCCTTGGTGTTAATACCTGTAGGAATACCACGACCGTTGTCAACTACTTTGACAGAGTTGTCTGTATTTATCGTCACCGAAATAGTGTCACAGTGACCGGCCAACGCCTCATCGATCGAGTTGTCGACGACCTCATAAACCAAGTGATGCAATCCTTTTATTCCAATGTCTCCGATATACATCGCCGGACGTTTACGAACCGCTTCCAATCCTTCAAGGACCTGTATGTTATCTGCTGAATAATCCTGTACTTTTTTTTCTTCGCTCATAGATGTTCAATAGAATTTTAGGCGATTTTTCATCGCAGAGCAAATATAGCCAAAAGACAAGGGTTATCGACCGAAAATAATAGCTGAACTACCTGTATTTATTAACAAAATATCAACGTTTCACTACTATTTTGATTCAATCCAAGAAATAACACTTGCGTCGTCAGGGAGCACTTTGGGCGACACCACGCGAACCAGTTTTCCGTCGGTACCGATCAGGTATTTTTGGAAGTTCCATTGCACGTCGCTATCTTCCAATCCGTTCTGACTTTTTTGGGTCAAAAACTGATAAATCGGGTGCATGTCTTTTCCTTTTACCGAGATTTTACTCATCATTGGGAACGTGACGCCGTAGTTGGCTTTACAGAATGTGGCAATCTCTTCATTGCTGCCCGGTTCTTGTCCCATGAAGTTATTGGCCGGAAAACCAATAATCACAAAGTTCTGATCTTTGTATTTCTCGTAAACGGCTTGCAACTGCTCGTACTGTGGTGTTAATCCGCATTCGGAAGCCGTGTTGACCACCATTATTTTTTTGCCTTTCAGCGAAGCAAAGTCAAATTCTACGTTTTTAATGTCTGTAACCTTGAACTCAAATATCGTTTTGATGACAGGATTTACGTCTGCACTTGTTGAAGTTGTGGCATCACTAGAAGTCGTTAAACCATCCGCGGAAGTTGTTGCCGAAGATTTTGACGTGACGTTGCAACTTGCGATAAGCAGTGTTAGTAGGGTAAACGAGAGTAACTGTTTCATAAAAAGCTGTTGTTGTGAGAACGAATGTGTAAAATTTAATTGAAAGATACGCAGTATAAACAACTGTGGATGTTAAAAAGTTGAGCGGAAAAGCAACTTTTTACGCTCAATTACGAATAGTAGGATATGAAGTTGGTATTCACATTGATTGGAATGTTATTCATGCAGCTTGTGGTTGCGCAAACTGCGTTGAAAGGAACTTGGCAAGGGCTCATGATTCGCGACGGACAATCGTATGATCAGGCTTCAATCATCTATTTTGATTTTAATGAGTCGGGTGATTTTATCGGTAAAAGCCGCGAGGAAGTAACCGGAAAAGATGCTTTTATGGTGAAGAAGCTGAAAGGTGAAAAAAAAGCCGGAAGTGTTCAGCTTAAACAGTTTGTGGTCGAAAAAAAGAAAGAGGTTTCGGGTGTGAAATGGTGTAATATGGAAGCGACATTGACCTTTATTGATTCAACAGGTTATTTGCAAGGAACGTATAAAAGCAGCGAATGTCGCGGTTATTCAGGAAAGATCATTTGTTTTCGGTCAAGTTTGCCTTTGTCAATAGAACCAACAGTTAAAGAGGTGCAATCTTGGCGACCGATCTTTGTTGACGATTTGAAAAAAGGACGAAAAGCACCCGAAATCCGCGATTTGGAACGGAAGAACTTCAAATTTCAACCCATCTTTTTTGATTACGACAAAGCCGAGATTAAAACGGAGTACAAAAACTTTTTGATTTCACTGCTCAAGGTTGTCAACGGACATTCCGACCTGCGGATAAAAGTGGTTGGTTACACCGATGCCGATGGTTCTGATGCGTATAACATCGATTTGTCTAAACGCCGTGCGCAGGCAATCATTGACTTTTTTGTCGCATTGGGATTGTCGAGAGACCGTATTGAGATTGATTTCAAAGGTGAAGCTGACCCCATTGGCGATAATTCCACCAGCGAAGGCAAGCAACTCAACCGGCGGGTCGATTTCTCGTTTATTTGAACCTTTTTAATCGATAACTGAAGTGTCTTTGAGTTGATCTCCTTGAACGATGCGATTGACACGTGGTTGAATGAACCAAACGCCTACCGGAAAGAACCAAATCAGGAAAAATTCTCCGATGTAATCCGAAAAATGTGCTTCGCGTTGCAACTCTACACTTTTAAGTGTTTTGGCAATGAAATAGAGCACATAGATGATACAAAACATGGCGAAAAAGTGCATCAAAAATAGGAGTATAAACAAAGGAATTGCCCACGTCAGATTAGGTGGTTCTCCATTAGTTGTCATTGCCGGTTGAATCTGCGTAGTAATGATAAGCCCGACCAAAGAGAATATTCCTAAATAAATCAGTGGGATAAAGAAGAAAATCTTAAACCGTTTTACCCGAAGTTTCGTGTCTGGGTGTAAATAGGGTTGTAAACCGGTTGCTACCGACCAATGCCAGTATAGTTGAATTACGGTCGCAAACAAACCGATTACCGGAAAAATAAACATCACCGGAAGCATTGTCTCCGGTTGTGGATTGTGCTGGCCAATCAATAGTGAAACTGCGGTGATCATTGTGATGATCATTCCTACAAAAGGAATTCCAACAACAAGAATAAACAGTTTCCAATGAGGTGTTTTCAGAATTTTGGGCGTCATAGTGCAGTGTAAAAGGTTTCAAAATAAAAATCCCTCGTTAGCCGAAGCAAACGAGGGATTCTAATATTGTTTAAAGTGGATTACTTGATGAAAGACAACGCAGCGTTATCTTCGTATTTCAAGAACTCACGATCTTTAGCAGCTTTTGCTTTCAAAGAACCGTCTTTAGCGATGGCGCTTTTCAAGTTGCTAACAACTGCATCCAATTTATCTTCACGAGCAGCAGCTACAGCTTTCAAGTAGTAACCTTGAGCGCTTTCTTTGTCTGCAGAAGCATCGATTGTTTTAGCAGCAGCATCAGCACTTCCGTTCAACAATTGAGCAAGAGCTTTGTTGAAAGATGCATCAGAACCGAAGTTAGATACAGCGTCAGCGTATTTACCATTTTGAATCGCGATGATTCCTTTGTTGTAGCTTACCTCTGAACCAGCACCGTTTGCTTGTCCGAACAATTGAGCTGCTTTCGCACGATCACCGTTTACACCGGCAACTGCACCCAAGTTGTTTTTAGAGATAGGATTGTCTTTTTTACCGTTAGCTTTCTCAAACTGAGCTTTTGCTTCGTTGATTTTACCTTGTTTGTACAAAGCAGCACCTACGTTGTTAGCAGCTCTCCAATCAGATGGATCTTTGATTTCAGCTTCTTTGTAAAGACGCAATTTCTCGTTCAAGTCTTCAGTCAATGAAGCAGTGAACAACAATTCTTCCAATGTCAATTTTTGTGGTTCAGCTTTAGAGATCGTTTTCAACTCTTCGTCAGAATAACCTGTCAAATCGTAAACAACTTTGATCTCAGCACGACGCAATTTAGGGAAGATGTTTTTATCCAATTCGGTAAATGATTTACCCAAGTTACGCATCTCAGTTTCACGAGTTGCAGGATCAGGGTACATTTTCAAAACACGAAGGATCAAATCTTTGTCTTCTTGTTTCATGGTTGTGTTCTTAGCCAATTCAGCTTCGAAACCAGCGAAATCCTCACCTTTACCTTGAAGGCTGTAAACTTCTGTTTGCGCTTTATCGTTTTTCGCTTTTTTCGCTACTTCGATAGAAGCTGCTTTTGCAGAAGTTGAACGATCATTAGACAACGTGTTGTTTTTGTCTTCTTCACCTTCAGGAGATGCAAAACCTGTAATGTTGATTGATTTGATAGCAATCTTAGGATTAGCTTGAGCAGCTGTCAACCAAGCACCGAAATCTACGATGTCTTTGTCTTTGAACTCAATTGCTTTTACTTCAGATTTACCTTTATCGTAATTGATTTGAGCGGCATAACCTTGCTCAGTAACGCGTTTGAACTCGTCTTTCGCGAAAATTACCATAAAGTTTTTATTCACCCAATATGGAGTGATGATGGTACCTTTTGCAATTTCAGTATCCTGAAATTTGTCTTTTTTCTCTTTACCACCTTTGTAAACCTTACCGGTTACTTTAAGTTCTGTGTATTCAAACTCAGGTTTGTAAGCTACAACATCTGTGTAGACCATAGTTCCACCGGGCTTGTATTGGATAACAGTTCCGTTTCCACTTGCTTTTTCTCCTTGAACAGTTACTGTTTTTAGAGCTGTGCTTCCAATCATAGGTGTGATTTCAGCAGACGCTTTCTTCTTAATACCTTTTTCAGGGAATTTCACTTCAACTTTTACACGTACACTGTCAGCGTGCATCTCAAGCGGGCTAGGAGTTACCTTGTACTCCAAATCCTTCAAGAGGTCACAACTAGCAACAAGCGAACCAGCTACCGCTATAAAAGCCAAACCTTTGATACTTTGCTTTTTCATTATTCAATTGTTAGTTTCTACCTTAAAATAAATTACGTGCAATATTAAACAATTTTTTTTACTCCAAATCGTTTAATTACAATTAATGATTGATGGATAACGCTTTAGCGTGGATAAACACTTCACTTTCATCGATACAGCTCTTTAAAAGTTCTGAAAGCCGTTGGTGGTTTATCGGGTGGATATAGCTTGGAATCAATTCGTTTAGTGGTTCCAGTACAAACCTTCTTTCCAGCATTCGTGGGTGCGGAACAACCAGTTGGTCACTGTTGATAACTTCTTGTCCGAAAAGCAATAAATCAAGGTCGATGGTACGCGATGAGTAACGTTCAGATTCACTTCTTGTTCTGCCCAATTGTGTTTCAATAGACAATAAAAGGGTTAATAAATCTGTTGCTTTTCCAGTCCAGCGAATACCGATTACTGCATTCAGGAACAGATCAGACGAATCAAATCCCAAAGGTTCGGTTTCTACTACTTTCGAAACGGCAATAAGTTGTATTTCAGAATGCGACAACAAAACATTGATCGCCGATTGCAAATACGCAAATCGATCACCTTCATTGCTGCCCATTCCAATCCATACCTCTTTTCCCTCGTTCATCCGGCAAAAGTAACGGAAAACAGATGTCATTTATCACCAATCGGTATTGTCTGCAGTATAGTAGTCAAACCTGTTACCATTCATACCGAAATCTCACCTTTTTTCAGTCGAATAGTTGCTCCATACGTAGTTTGGTAAAGCCCTCTATGATTCAGGTTATATTTGTTGTCCATTTAATTCTAATTTATATGTCTGAGAAAAAAGTTTCTTTCTGGCGCGTTTTCTGGCCTTCTCTTATTGCTACACTGGTCATTTCATTCATAGGATGGATTATCGCTTTTTCTGTAATCGGTGGAATATTCAGTAGCGAGCCTGAAGTAAAAGATAAAACTGTTTTACACCTTACTTTATCCGGAGAAATCGGTGAATCATCAGATGCTTCGCTCAATGGTTCTTCATTTAGTATCAATAAAGTAACGGGCTTAAGTGACTTGTTACTTGGTTTTGAACGTGCAGCAGATGACGATGATGTAAAAGGAATTTTTATTGATCTTCAATCTGTTCAATGCGGTTATGCTACCGCTCAGGAATTGCGTGATGCCATCCATCGTTTTCGCAAATCGGGGAAATTTGTAGTAGCTTATTTGAGTGGTGAAGTAGTAACTCAAAAACAATACTACATCAGTTCTGCAGCAAACAAGGTCTATGGTTTCCCAACTTCAACAATGGAGTTTATGGGATTGGGAACCGAAATGACTTATTTCAAACGCACATTTGATAAAATGGGGGTTGAAATGCAGGTGATCCGCGGTTCGAATAATGATTTTAAAAGTGCTGTTGAACCGTTTTTCAGAGAAAACATGAGTGACTCTAGTCGCTTGCAAACGGAGCGATTACTGGGGTCGATTTGGAAAGATTTACGTTCACAAATTGCAAAAGACCGCAAGGTTTCCTCAGAGACATTAAATGCGATTGCTGATGGATTGAAAATAAAACGAGTGGAAGACGCGCTGAAATACAAACTGATCGATGGCGTGAAATACCGCGACGAAGTAATTGATATGGTGCGCAAAAAAGCAGGTGGAAAAGCGGATATGACCAACTTACTTGCATTTGAAAAGTATTCGAAAACCAAATTCAAGAATGATCAGTTGATCAATGGCGGAAAAAGCACTTCGGCCAATATCGCGGTGATTGTTGCAGAAGGTGCAATTACTGTTGACGGCGACGAGATGACTTCGGTGAAGATTTGTAAGTATTTCCGTGAAGCCCGTGAAACGAAATCAATCAAAACGGTTGTGTTTCGAGTGAATAGTCCGGGTGGTAGTGCGCTTGCCTCTGAAGAAATCTGGCGGGAAGTGATGCTGACTGCGAAGAAGAAAAAGGTGGTAGTTTCGATGGGTGATGTAGCTGCATCAGGTGGTTACTACATCGCGACACCGGCAAGTACCATTTTTGCTGAACCTACAACGATCACCGGATCGATTGGTGTTTTTGGTGTTATTCCGTTTACCGGAAAATTATTTGAAGACAACTTCGGAATTACGTTTGATCGCGCTCAAACCAACTCGCATGCTATGTTGTCGACCAATCGAAGATTAACCGAAGAAGAATTGAAAACCATTCAGGCTGAAATCGATCAGATTTATACACAGTTCAAAAAACGTGTTGCTGACGGTCGTGGGTTGACACAGAAACAGGTCGAAGTATTGGCTCGTGGCCGTGTGTGGACCGGAACGGATGCGTTGAAGCATGGTTTGGTAGATAAAATCGGTGGACTTTCGGATGCCATTGCTTATGCGCAGAAAAAAGCCGGAATTAGCAATCCTAAAATCAAATACTGGCCGGAAGTAAAAGAAGATCCTGTAGCCGATTTGTTAGAGCAGTTGAGTGAGGAAGAAAGTGTTCGCTCCAGTCTCAAACAAACAGAGCTTCCGAAAATCATGACCGATTCGTATAAAATGCTGCGACAGTTGGATCAAATGACCGGGATTCAAATGCGTATGCCTTTTGAAATGGTGATACATTAATAAAGTATAGTTGATATATAAAAGCTCGGTTTACACCGGGCTTTTTTTGTGAATAGATTTCTATTCTACCGAAAAATGTAATTTTGCCACATGATCCAATCAAACGTTTCGCTTCAGCCCTACAATACGTTCGGAATTGACGTTTCAGCAACTGCTTTTGCCCGGTTTTCAACTGTTTCAGAATTGGAAGCTATCTTGCTTGAAAACAATGGGAAGCTGCCGCTTTTTATTTTAGGTGGAGGAAGTAATGTCTTGTTTACCAAATCGGTTGATGCTTTAGTTCTCAGGAACGAATTGAAAGGTTTTGAGCAGGTGAATGAAACCGGCGACACTATTGATATTCGCGTTGGTGCCGGAGAAGAATGGCATGCTTTTGTTTGTTATTGTGTCGAAAAAGGTTGGGGAGGCGTTGAAAACCTGAGTTTGATTCCGGGAAGCGTTGGTGCAAGTCCCATGCAAAACATTGGTGCTTACGGTGCTGAGATCAAAGATTGTTTTGTTGAATTGACAGCCTTTCACATTGAAAAACGCGAGTTACATACATTTTCTGCAGAAGATTGCGCATTTGGTTACCGTGAAAGTGTGTTCAAGCGCGCTCTGAAAGGTCAATACATAATCGTTTCGGTGACCTATCGTTTGCAGAAACATCCGCAATTCAATACGGCATACGGAGCCATACAAACCGAGTTGGAGGCAATGAATGTTGCTGAATTATCCGTTTCGGCGATTAGTCAGGCTGTAATGAATATTCGCAATAGCAAACTGCCGAATCCGAAGGAACTCGGAAATGCAGGAAGTTTTTTCAAGAATCCGGTTGTCGATACGGCTATCGCTGAGGCATTAAAAGAGCGTTTTCCGGAAATGCCAAATTATCCCCAAGCTGACGGATCGGTGAAATTGGCCGCAGGTTGGTTGATTGAGCAAGCAGGTTGGAAGGGTAAGCGCATCGGGAATTGCGGCGTTCATGCGCGCCAGGCACTAGTTTTGGTGAATTACGGCGGAGCTTCAGGTGATGAGATTTATGCGCTTTCTCAGGCGGTTTTGGATGATGTTCAACACCAATTCGGGGTTTTGTTGGAGCGCGAAGTAAATATCCTTTAGTTCAAAACGTTTGTTTTTTAGTGCCTCAACTGTTAAAAAACACCTTTTTAGCCATTTTCTTCTTTAAATGAACAAATAATCTGTTCCGTCGAATATTTTATTATGCACGCTGAATAAAAAGCTGTTTTTAGTGTGTTTATTCCTATGCATGCAGAATGGTTCGAGTTAGTCTTAACGTCTTGATTTTCTTGTGATTCCCCCTTGTTTTTTAGTCAACGAAAAGAATGTTTTGAATCTTAACATTTTTGGTAGTAACGCAAGTTTATCTTAACTTCTAGATACTTTGACAGTGGTAGTCAAGGAGGCGTTCATTTAAATTCAGGTGTTATGAAAAAGGTTACTTTGATCGTGTGTCTTTTAGCAAGTGCACATCTCACATTTGGACAATTAGCACAAACATTGATTCAGCAAAAATCGGATTGTGCAGCCGTTACCCAACGCATTATGGAACAAACATTCTCTGTCGAGCGCCAAATGGAGCTTGAAAACTCTCCTGAAGATTTGGCTTGCTTAAATTATATCTGCGCACAATCGTATGAATTTGAAAAAGGTCAAACCATGTTACGCTCTCAAAAAGCATTATTCAATATAGAAGCTTACAAACATTTACGCAGAGTTGATCAGCGAATTACCATTTACGATGAGCGATCAGGATTATCCGTAGTCTTGTATTCGTGGAATGAAGTAGAGGCGGCTTTAAGTGATTTAAAAGCTTCTTACCAATTGGCTAGCAGTAAGTAATGTGTAGAATTGAACGAATGGTTGTTTAAAAAACAACAATTGAAACATTTGTTAAAATAAATACGATTATTGAATTGGATATCTATTAGGGTAAATCTGGATTCGGATTTACCCTAAATCGTTTTATCAATTATCAAAACAGACTTTCTATCGAACATTTCTTGATTAGACAAATAATAACGCGTGTTGATCGCCTCGCAACGAGTGTTTTTTTAACAGCTGTGCGTTGAAACTTTGTTAGAATATTCGCGTCTTAGTGTTAAATTTGAAACGCTAAAACTAACAAAAAATGAAGGGATTGATTTTATTCATAACTTTTCTTGCGTGCTCTACTCTTTACGGACAAATGAGCGAAAATAAAGTTCATTATTCGTTTAAAATAACGGAGATCACCAACGAAGAAAATGCGAAAAATCTAAATGCTGAAATCAGCAACTATTTTGACGCGATGCCAATTTTCAATGAAGCGGATAATCTATTTGTGGTTAACTCACATGTTTTGATCAGCAAAGAACAGTTTGAAGAACGAATGACGGCAAAAGGGTTACATGTTGAGCTTTTTGAGCAAACAAGTGGGGTTTCTAACGCAACAACCAAATACTAAACCATGAAAAAGATTTTACTGCTTTTAGGTCTTAGTACCACTTTGTTTGCCAATGCTCAGAATTCGTGCAGTGGAGCCGTTGCAATTTCTGGGCTTCCAACTACTGATTATGCACAAGGATGCGTGAGCGCCACAACAAGTGATGGTACATTAAGTACAGTAAACGGAACGACTTCCGGTGGATGTGGAGTTGTTGTAGAAGAATACTGGTGGAGTTTTACCATCGGTGCTGGCACGCCAAACTATCAAATTGATTTGGTAAATGGTACTGTTAATCGCGATATTGGTTTCCAGTTATTATCAGGTTCAACAACTTGTTCTACCACTGCATTTGTGGGAACGGTTGTTACGTGTCAGAATGCTACCGGAAACGGGGGTAATGAGACCTATATAGCCAATAACCTCGCTGCTGGTACTTATTATGTGAGAATTTTATCCTATCAAACAAATAACGTAGCATTCGATTTGTGTTTTACCTATATGCCCGATCCTCCGGCAAATGATAATCCTTGTTCTGCTATTGCAGTTCCTGTTGGGGCAAATGGTGTTTGTACCTCGGTAGTAGCTTCCAATGGGGGTGCAACCGCAACTTCAGGAGTAACCACTCCGAGCTGTACACTTGGTTATTCAGGTGGAGATGTTTGGTATTCTGTGGTTGTTCCGGCATCAGGAAATATCACTTTTGCAACAGAGGTTGCTTCGCCGGCTACCGTTACAGATAATGGAATAGCAGTTTATTCAGGAGCTTGTGGTTCATTGACCGAAATAGGTTGTGATGACGATGGAGGGAATGGTTTAATGGCAAGTTTGTCAATGACAGGTTTAACACCAGGGTCGACGCTTTATGTTAGAACATGGGAATATGGTAACAATACATTTGGAACCTTTAATCTTTGTTTTAGTGAACCACCTGTTTCAGACGTAAATCAAGATTGTAATACCGCCAACCAACTTTGTTCTGATGCAAGTTTAAGTGGTGCGAGTAATGGTGTTGGGTCGGTGACAGATTTAAATGGAACCAATCAAGATTGTTTATCTACAGAACATCAATCAAATTGGTATTTCATGGTTGTTACAACTGCCGGTTTACTTCAGTTTAGTATCGTTCCGTCAAATGGATCTGATGACTACGATTTTGCAGTATGGAGATACCCCGGAGGTGTTGGGCAAACTTGTCCGCCATCAGCAACCCCAGCACGTTGTTCTTTTGCAGCAGGTGCCGGTCTTGCGGGAAGTTACAATACCGGATTGGGCTCAGGAGCAACTGATGCGTCTGAAGATGTATTTGGAGATAACTGGGTGCAGGGTATTAATTGTGCTGTTGGTGATATCGTGGTGATGTTGATTGATAACTTCTCATCAACTACTTCACCATTTACGCTTGATTTCACAGGAACCGTTGGTTTGAGTTGTGTACCGGTTTCATTGCCTGTAACCTTATTAAATTTCAATGGCTTACAAGAAAATGGCGTGAATAAAATCAGCTGGTCAACCGAAGCTGAAATCAACAGTGATTATTACATCGTTGAGCGCAAAGTAGGGCAGGAATGGATTGCAATTGCCAAAGATTTTAGTAAATCTGGCGCTGGAGTGAATGACTACGTTATTTACGATTCGGAATTTGATCGTATGGCGACGAACTATTACCGTTTGAAACAAGTTGATTTGGATGGAGAAGTAACCGATTTAGGGTTGGTTTCCATTCAATCCGAATATGATTTTTCAGATGTTACACTTTCGCCAAATCCTGCAAAAGATCAGCTGAATATTGGCTTGAATGCGAGTAAAAAGGCGGTTTATACCCTTTCTGTTTTAGACATGTCGGGTAAAGTGATTTCGTCTGCTGAAGTAACAGCTCAAGAAGGTTCCAATTCATTCCAATTGAATGTGGATGCGTTGAAACAAGGTTCGTATCTGTTGGTTGTGAATGGAGAAACTACGGTTTACCGAAAAGCTTTTATGAAATAAAAACAAGTAAGTTACTACTACGCTGTTTTAAAGCCGTTTCAATTGTGAGACGGCTTTTTATTTTAACGTGAATTCTTATACCGAACTCACGTTATTTTAGGTAAGATATACGTTCGTAATATTGCGAAATCACATCCATTTATTTGATATGCCAATTTGCAATATTACGAACGGTTTTTTGACTTAATAATGATGCTTTACCACTTATCCGAAGTGCCATCCTCTTCATTCGCTTGATCCAGCAGTTTTTGCCAGTTGTAGGTCACATCTTCCGTATCTTCCAGAATGGCTTTGTAATCGTGTTTGTTGATTTCCAATTCTTCAATCTCTGTTTCGATGTAGACTTGAATAGCATCCAGTAACGGACGTTCTTCAGGACTGCAAAAAGCCAAAGCCTGACCTTTGCTAGTACCTCGACCTGTTCTACCAACCCGGTGAACGTATTGTTCTTCCATGTCGGGTATGTCATAGTTGATTACATAATCAACACCTGGAATATCGATTCCACGGGCGGCAACATCTGTGGTAACTAGAATTTTGTTCTCTCCATTCCGGAAACGATCAAGGATATCAAATCGATCTTGTTGTTCTTTTCCACCATGAAGAGCTTCGCTTTTTATGCCAACACGTTCCATAGCCGCTACAACACGTTCACAACGAACTTTTGTGCGCACAAATACCACAAATTTATAGTCGGGATATTCCTGAATCATGTTTTCCAAAAAGAAACGCTTATCGTCCATTTCAACCGTAATAAAAGCATGATCTACATTCTTTGTGATCAGGTCTTTTGGCGAAATCTGGATACGAATGGCCTCGCGTACCACGTCGTAAGCCAACGATTTAATCTTCTTGGTAATAGTTGCCGAGAAAAACAACGTTTGCCTGTTTTTCTTGGGTGAAAGCTTATGAATGGCTTTGATGTCTTCGTCAAAACCAAGGTCAAGCATACGGTCGGCTTCATCCAACACCAAATAACGCAATTCGTCAAGCACCAAAAATCCTTGAGAACGAAGGTCAAAAACACGTCCGGGCGTTGCTACAATTACATCAACGCCTTTGCGGAGTTGTTGAATTTGATTTTCTTGTTCAACACCTCCCATTACCGAAGCAATGCGTACGTCGGTCTTTTTTCCGATTTCCTTAAAAACTTCGGTTATCTGATGCGCCAATTCTCGCGTCGGAGCAAGAACCAGACAGCGTGGAGCTTTCGAATGTGCCTTGTGTTTCATCAAATCATTGAGAATAGGAATCACAAAGGCTGCCGTTTTTCCCGTTCCGGTTTGCGCAATGGCAAACACATCTTCGCCTTTCATGATGGGCTGAATGGCTTTGAATTGAATATCGGTAGGGCGTTTGAATCCCAGATAAGCAAGTTGTTGCTTGATCAAATCATGTATCGGATATTCTTCAAAACGCATGGTTGTAATTTTAGCAAAGGTACTGTTTTTCGGGTGGTGTAAGGACGAATCTTGCCTTCTTGTTTGGTTTATGGCAGTTTTCCGGTCATTTGTAAACCAATGGTGAATGCAGATTTGTACGATACCGTTATATTTGCCGTATGTATGTACCTGAGGCATTTCAAGTAACAGACCCATCCACGATTCGCCGTTTTTTGGAACAGCATTCGTTTGGTATGTTAATGATCAACGGGCATAACGGTTTTCCAATAGTGACTCATTTGCCTTTTTTGATACAATTCGAAGATGAACGGATTACGGTAGAAGGGCATTTGGCGAAAGCGAATCCAATGGTTGAGTATTTCAACAATGGTAAGCCGGCAAAAATTGTCATTAATGGAGCTCACGGTTATGTTTCATCGAGTGTTTACGGACATGTAAACGTGCCGACTTACAATTACCAAACAGCTCATCTTTCAGGAACAATCGATCTGCTTTCAGCTGAAGAATTGCAAGTTCACCTCACGAAAACGGTTCAGCAGTATGAGGCAAATCGCAAAAATCCTATTCAAATCAATGAATTGCCCCGCGAAATGTTAAATGCTTACATGAATGAGATTAGCGGCTTTCGGTTAACCGTTTTTAAAACCGAGGTGGCGTTTAAATTGTCGCAAAATAGAAATGAGGACGATTTTCAGCGAATCATTGATGATTTAAAACTAGGAAATAAGGATCAACAACAATTGGCGGCCGCAATGCTGCAATGGGAGAAAAAGAATCAATGAAAGTAGTTGGATTGTTGTTAGTGTGTTTTTTCTTACTGAAATGTACACAACCCTCTGAAAATAAGAAACAAATTGAAGGTGCTGTTGAGGTCCGCTACGCAAAGCATTTTAAACTCTCACAACATGAACATTATGTGGTGTTGAGCATTCTGCAACCCGAAACCGGAAAGGTGGAGCGTGAATATGCCTTGGTGAAAAAAGCAGAGAAATCCTTTGCGCCTGCTGGAATGGATCAGATAGAAGTACCGGTGAAGCGAATGGCTGTACTTTCTACCACACACATCGGTATGTTGGATGCTATAGATGGGCTGAGTTTTGTGAAAGGAGCAACGGATAAAAACTTCATTGCGAATAAAACGATTCTCAAAGGAATTGAAGCAGGTGAAATAGTTGGGTTTTCAGATGAAACAACCATTACTCCAGAACAATTGCTCGGAAACGAGATTTCACTGGTTGTTTACAGCGGATTTGGAAAAGGTTTTCCCAACGAAGAAAAACTAAAACAATTGGATGTCCTTGCCTTAGCCGATTATGATTGGCGCGAAGAACATCCGCTCGGAAAAGCAGAATGGATCAAGGTTTTTGGCTTTTTAACCGGTAAGGAAAAGGAAGCGATGGACTATTTTTCAACCGTTGAGAAAACGTACAACAAGACCAAAAAGAAGTTGAAAAACGTTAAGAATCGTCAGGAAGTTCTGGTAGGTTCACTCATTGGTGAAAGCTGGTTTGCGCCGGCCGGTGAGAGTTACATGGCTCAATTATTGCGCGATGCGGGTTCAGATTATATCTACAAAGACATGAAAGGTACCGGTAGTTGTGAACGAACATTGGAGCAGGTGTTCAAAGATCAACAATCAACAAAACTGTGGATCAACGCCGGAGCTACATCACTTCCGGATTTATTGAAACAGCAGCAGAAATACGGTTTGTTCACTTCTTTCAAAGAAGGTAAGGTGTATTGTTATACCCACAACAGCAACTATTTCTGGGAAATGGGAGCCGTGAATCCGCATTGGATTTTAAGTGATTTGGCCACCATTTGCGGACAGCAAAAAGGAACCCCGTTGCATTTCTACAAGCAACTTGAACAATAAACAATGAAGCGACTCCATGTATTTCTCTTGTTGTTTTTAGTAGGGTTGGTTATTCTAACCCTTGGCTTTCCGCATCAAGAAGAAGCGTGGTTTGAATCGTTTTTTCCTGCGGAAGGAAAAGAAAAGTTTCAGTACATTTTACTCACCGAATTTCGCATTCCGCGTTTGGTGATAGCACTTGTAGCAGGTGCGTCGCTTTCGGTTTGCGGGCTGTTATTACAAACATTGCTCAACAATCCATTGGCAGGTCCCTCCATTCTAGGACTGACTTCCGGAGCACATTTGTTCGTGGCGCTCACCATTCTTGCCGCGGGATATCTTTCGGGAACCTTATTAGATCTGAGTATCACCGTTGCCTCGGCTGTCGGTTCATTGTTGTTTGGGTTGATCATTTTACTCATGGCAAACCGTGTGAAATCACAGGTTTCGCTCTTGTTAGTAGGTATGATGCTTGGAACGTTTGTTTCTGCCGTGACCGGAATTTTACTTTCCAAATCAGATCCAACGGCATTGAAAGCCTTTACTTTATGGAGTTTCGGGTCGTTGCAGCAAGTGAGTTTAAATCAACTGCCACTGATTGTAGTAATCTCTTTATTGGGGATTTCGGCAACTTTTTTTCTGGTAAAACCACTTAATGGGTTGGTACTTGGAGAACGTCAGGCTACCGTACTCGGTGTTCATTTACGCAGATCTCAATGGCAGATTTTAGCCGTTGTCTCGGTATTAACGGGTTTGGTAACGGCCTTTTGCGGACCAATCGCCTTTGTAGGTTTGATTGTTCCCAACATCGTGAAAATCTTCTATAAAACAGCAAACCATCGGGTATTGTTAATCGGAACTATCATCATCGGTGCCGGTTTCATGTTGCTGTGCGATTTACTGATTGTAGTAATGGAACCAGTTATTGTTTTACCTATCAACAGTCTTACTTCCCTTATTGGAGCTCCGGTAGCGGTGGCATTGCTGTTAAAAAAGATGCGCCATGCTTGAGATGCGTCAGGTAAACATCGGTCGGACCAAAACGCTCTATTCCATTGATGAGGTAACGCTGCATCCGGGTAAACTGTATGCACTTATCGGAGCCAATGGAGCCGGAAAATCGACTTTGTTAGATGCGATAGCACTTGGTGATTACAGAAGTGGCGAAATCCGGTTGAATAATTCCTCTATCGCCAATCTTTCATTGCGTGAACGGGCTTTGTCGGTTGCCTTGGTAGAAAGCCGTTTTCATGGTTCGGAATACCTCTCAACGCAAGAGTATCTTGATTTGGGGCGTTTCCCGCACACCGGTTTTCAGGGTTTGCTTAGTGATTCGGATAAAGCCGTTGTCAATCGCGTGGTTGAACAATTGCAATTAGAGCATTTGCTGAAACAATCTACCTCCACACTAAGTGATGGTGAACGTCAGCGAGCGAGTATAGCTCGGGCATTGATTCAGGAAACGGTTGTCATCTTGCTTGATGAACCAACTTCTTTTTTGGATTATCCCAACAAACGAGCCATCATGCAGCTGCTGAAAACCATCGCGCACGAGCAGCAGAAAATGATTTTACTCGCTTCGCACGATTTGGAGCTATGCCTCGATTATTGCGATGAAAGTTTGGTAATCAACCCTGAAACGAAGCAATTGGAACAATATCAAGTAGCTGGTTTACCCTTAAATGAACTCATCACGAAGGCTTTTGGGGCTTAGACTTCTGTTGCTTAAACCCAATAGCTGGTCGGTCTACAATCGATTCACGAAGTAGTTCTTTCATACACTCAAATACCGTCATTATTTTTTCATCATGATCGGCCATTCGGTCTTCTAGTTCGTTGACTTTCTTTAGTAATTCATGCTGACTGGAAAGCAGTTCACGCATTCCGGAGAAAACACGAATAATCTGAATGTTTACTTGAATGGCAATGCCACTGTTCAATACACTTGAAAGCATTGCTACTCCTTGTTCGGTGAAAGCCATGGGTGTATAACGCGATCCTCCCCAACTTGAGGTGCCAATTTGGCACCTCAAGATTTCGACTTCTTCAGGTGTGAGTTCAAACATGAAATCATCCGGAAAACGTTCAATGTTGCGTTTTACCTGCCGTTTTAAATACTTGGTTTCGACGCGATAAAGTTGAGCCAAATCGCTGTCGAGCATGATTTTTTGTTGACGAATGACGATGATTTTCTGTACAATTGTTTCGTTGGGTATAAGTGTTTCCATGTGTGATTGAATTAGTGAATGATTTATCCCGCCCACGTTTCGCGATCCAAACTACGTAACTGAATAGCTTCTGAAATATGAACGGTTTGAATAGTGGCGGCTTGTTCCAAATCGGCTATAGTGCGTGCCACTTTCAGAATGCGATCATAGGCGCGGGCAGAAAGACCTAATCGATCCATGGCGTGTTTCAACAATTGTCGGCAAGTATCGTCAATCACACAGAAACGTTCCAAATCAACACGTTCCATTTGTGCATTGCAATGAATTCCAGTATGCTCTTTGAAGCGATTCAGCTGCAATAAGCGTGTTTGCATCACCCGATGACGAATTTCACTGCTTCCTTCGGATGGAATATCATACGCCAGATCATCGAACGAAACCGGAGTAACTTCTACATGCAGATCGATACGGTCCAACAACGGTCCTGAGATACGATTGAGGTATTTCTGTACCACTCCCGGACCACAAACACACTCTTTTTCAGGATGGTTGTGGTAGCCGCACGGGCATGGGTTCATGGCAGCAATCAGCATAATTCCCGCCGGATAGTCAACCGTAAATCGTGCACGAGAAATGGTTACCGTTCTGTCTTCTAGCGGTTGGCGCATCACTTCTAAGACCTGACGTTTGTATTCAGGAAGTTCATCTAAAAACAAAACACCGTTGTGCGCCAATGAAATTTCGCCGGGTTGAGGATAAGTTCCACCACCAACCAAGGCTACATCGCTGATTGTGTGATGCGGTTTTCGGAAAGGACGTTGTGTAATCAGTCCGACACGTTTACCGATTTTCCCGGCAACAGAGTGAATCTTGGTGGTTTCCAAGGATTCTTCCAAACTCATTGGTGGTAAAATGGTTGGCAAACGTTTGGCAAGCATTGATTTTCCGGCTCCGGGCGGACCAATCAAAATCACGTTGTGACCACCGGCAGCTGCAATTTCAAACGCTCGTTTGATAGTGGTTTGCCCTTTTACATCTTTAAAATCAACATCAGCATGAATGAGTTGTCGTTCAAATTCAGCCTGAATGTTAAAGCGGGTGGGAGCAATCTCCGATTCGCCATTGAGCAATTGCACCACTTCCTGCATGGTTTTTAATCCATACACATCAATTCCTTCCACAATGGCTGCTTCTTCAGCGTTGAGTTCAGGCAAAATGATTCCTTTGAATCCTTCCTGTTTGGCTTGCATGGCAATGGGAAGTACTCCTTTTATGGGTTGCAGTCCGCCGTCGAGGGAAAGCTCACCCAGCAGAATGTATTCTTCCAACCGTTCCAGGTGAATTTGTCCGCTAGCTGCTAAAATTCCCATTGCAATTGCAAGATCGAACGTCGATCCTTCCTTGCGGATGTCGGCCGGGGCCATGTTGACGGTGATTTCTTTTCCCGGATAACTGAAATCATTGTTTTTGAGCGCCGCTTTAATCCGCTGGTGGCTTTCGCGCACCGCATTGTCGGGCAGTCCGACCAATATAAAATTCACGCCATTGGCAATGTTTACTTCGATGGTAATAGTAGTGGCGTCGATACCGAAAACGGCACTTCCGTAAGTTTTGACAAGCATATCTTTTCGTGTTTTTTACTTTAAGATATGCAGAAAGTTGATTTGAAACAAGTTTTTTGATTATTAATTAATCAAAATAAGACTAGAAATAGCGCTTTTTAATTGGGTCGAACTCTCGTTATTTAGGCTAAAATAGCGTTCGTAATATTGCGAAATTACAACGGTTGTTTGATATGCCAATTTGCAATATTACGAACGCTTGTATCTCTTGTTTTTGAGTGTCGGTATTTCAAACCAAATGATGATGTAGAATACTACACCTGTATTGGTGATTACAACACTGCCAACGCCGCCTCATAATTCGGTTCATCCTTAATATCAGGAACCAGTTCCACGTATGTTACTGTGTGATTCTCATCCAACACAATCACAGCGCGGGCATGCAACCCTTTCATTTTACCGTCGATTAACTCCAATCCGTAATCTTTACCGAAATCACCGGTATTGAAGTCAGAAAGGGTTAATACATTGTTCAATCCTTCGGCACCGCAAAAACGTTTTTGTGCAAAAGGTAAATCGCGCGAAATGCACAAGACTTTTGTGTTTTCAAGATTAGAAGCCAATTGATTGAATTGTCTTACCGAAGTGGCACATGTACTTGTATCGATGCTTGGAAAGATATTCAGGATCAAACGAGTTCCTGAAAAAGCATCAAGTGAAGCATTGCTTAAATCTGTTTGAACCAAGTTAAAATTGTGTGCGGTTGAACCGACAGTGGGTAAATCCCCGTTCGTGTGAAGCGGATTTCCGCCAAGTGCTACTGAAGCCATAAGATCTGTGTTTTGTTGGTAAAAGTAACAATCAATGAGAGCTTAAGTTCGAAAGTAATAGCCAAAAATTGTTTAAACAACCTCCAATTTCCATTTGATGCTTCGCCGTTTATGGGGCTGATTTTTCAAGCGATACGTTTTGGGATAAAAGAAAAAACTGGCTCCACCTGCTCCTAAAGCAATTCCGGTAGAAATTACTAAGTTTTTACCTGAAACAAGGCTTTTGTTTTTCTTCGGAACGATGAAAGCAACGGCCAGCACTACCATGTTGCCGATCATATTGAGGTAAGCCGTAGATTGCAGAATTCCTACCACTTGCTTATAGGTAGTTCTGTTTAGTTGCAAGGTATGAATCTCTGAAAACGGAACTGTAATAATCCGCGGAACAGCCAAACTGTCTTCTGATTTCCAATAATGTGAATCATCGATGGTACCATTGTACCAATAGGAAAGTACATGTTCTTGTTGCACTTCCAACCGAATGGTACTATCTGAATAACCGATCAGTTTTCCAATCGCGTTTCGTTGCTGTTGCCGGATGAGTGAATCATGAAAATCAATAAACTGAATGGTCAACAAGCTGCCTGTGTCAAGAATCAAGTGATTTTTGGCCTTAGAAAGCGATCGTATTGCTAATCTGTTAGGGAGCAAAATACTGGTATCACCCGATTGACCGAATGTCATCGTACCAAAGAAAAGCCCCAGAATCAGCAATAAAATGCGTGTTGACATAATTTCAATTTGTTGTGGCAAAAGATTTTCTGTAAACGTTACAGCACCTCAATCTTCCATTTAATGTTTCTTTTTTTCTTGAGTTGGTTATTTACTTTATATAGCTTCGGATAAAAAAGGTAACTCCCACCTCCGGCAGCCATAGATGTTGATGTTACAATGAGTGCATGTTTGCCATCTGTCAGAATGGGTGATTTTGGAAATGCCAATGACGTCACCACAACACCTACACAAGCAAACATAAACATATAAACGGTAGATTGCATGATGCCTATTACTTTACGATACTTTTCTTTATCATGTCGAATGGTGTGGATTTCAGAAAAAAGTAAGGTATCAAAATGCTGTTTCAGCGAATCGTATTTCTGGTAATAATAAAACTGACTGGAAGTACCATCATGTTTATAGGTCGAGATACTTTCATCAACCACATGCAGGGCAAGAGAGCTGTCTGTAAAATACACCAATTTACCTCTGAGTTCTCGATGCTGCATGCGGATGATTGAATCGGTTTTATTCACACATACTACCGAAATGCGACCGTTGGAGTCTAAAACATGGTGTTTTTTGGGATTATTGACAGAAGATATAACCAGACGATTCGGTAATAAAATACTACTATCTGCGTGTTGTGCATATGCAACCGGTATGAGGCTAGTCAGCACAATCACTAATACGATCCATCTGTACATACGTGCGAAATTTGCATCTGGTAATCCTACATAAAGTTAACCGTTTCGTCTTAGCATTGCCAGTTTCGGTAAAAAATAGTTACTACAATAGGGGTAATTCCTCTTCTAACTGTCATATACTAGAAAGATGATAACTTTGTCCAACGAAATTACAAGAAACTCGGGTGGACGAACAACAACTGATAACGCTATTTGTGGCAGGTGATTTAACAACATTTGAGATGGTATTTCGTGACTATTATACCCCCCTTGTCCGATATGGAAACACGTTCCTGAAAGACTCGGATGAAACCGAAGACGTGGTGCAGCAGGTTTTTGTATCGCTGTGGGAAAAACGCACCCAACTGGACATTCATACTTCCGTACGAGCCGTATTGTACCGAGCGGTGCACAACGCCTGTTTGAACCGGTTGAAGCACCATAAAGTGCGCAGAGATTATGCCGGGGATTTTAAAAACACACAGTCCGATTCGGAACAAACCGACGCGTTGGAAGCAGCCGAACTGCAAGAGCGAATTAATTCTGCGATAGAAGGTATGCCCGAACAATGTGCGCGAATTTTCAAAATGAGCCGGTTCGAACAACTCAAATACCAGGAAATTGCTGATCAATTGGGGCTTTCAATCAAAACAGTTGAAAACCAAATGGGGAAAGCACTTAAAATCATCCGCGAGGCATTGAAAGATTATTTGCCCTTATTCATTCTTTTTTTGTTGCAACAGCTATGAAAACAATTCACGACATAGATGCATTGATCGGCAAATACTTGCTGGGAGAAGCCTCGCCAGAAGAAGCGATGTTGCTGGAAGATTGGAAAGCGGAGTCGCAAGAAAACCAAACCTATTACGCGCAAACTGTGGCCGCACTCGGCTTGGTGGAACAATCTTTCTCTACTGAAAATGCCTGGCAAAAAGTGCAGCCCCAACTTACTGAAAATCAAGTTCCGATTAGAACACTTAACACGCGCAGGTTCTATCAGATTGCTGCTTCGATAGCAGTGCTGCTTGCGGTAGGAAGCTTTGCGGCCTATTTCTTTACCCAAACAAGCGAACAACAGTTGTTTGCTACGCAGGATATTTCAAGCAAGGTCATTCTGAAAGACGGAACGCAGGTAACGATTGCCAAAAATTCCTCCATCGAGTTACAAAATGGTTACGGTACCAATCATCGTCACTTGAAATTGAAAGGATCAGGCTATTTTTCGGTGAAACACAGTGATCAAATGCCGTTTGTGATTGATGCTGGACCACTTCATATCAAAGATTTAGGGACGAAGTTTGATGTGAATGCTGTCGGAGATACCATTTTTGTGCGTGTAGACGAAGGTGTGGTGATGATCTACAACAACGCAGGAATGAAAATCACGCTGAAAGCTACGCAAAGTGCTTATTATGTGGTTTCTACCGGCGAAATGGAGTTTGAGATTGAAACCAATGCACCAAACGGTCAGGGAAAAACCTTTGTGTTCGACAATCAACGACTTGAAACGGTTGTGGCGCGATTGAACCAGGTCTACCAAACCGATATTCGCATCGAAACACCGGCTGTGAAAAATTGCCTCATTACCACGCAATTTACAGACGAAGAACTCGATATGGTGCTTTCTGTGATTGCCGAAACCCTCGGGCTGACCGTCGAAAAACAAGGATCTGTTTATTGGTTAAAAGGTACGTCATGCGAATAGTCACTCAAATTGCCGCAGTGGTGATTTGTTGTTCTTTTTTGGCAATACGTGCTCTCGGACAACAAACACCCTATTTGGAAAAAACGGTATCCGTGCGTCAGTCAACACTTTCGTATGCCGAATTATTCAAACAACTTTCCACTCAAACCGGAGTGGTATTCTCGTATACGAACTTCGACGATAGCCGAAAAGTAACCGTACAATACAACCGAAAACCCTTACGGGTGGTGCTCAATGAAGTGTTAAATGAAGGTAATTGTACTTATAAAATGAAGGGCAAATACGTGATCTTGACTTGTAAACCTGTTCCGAAAAAAGTGGCAGAAAACAATGATGTCATGGTGAATGGATATGTTTATAGTGCTGTTGATTCTACTTTAATGCCACAAACGAGTGTGTACTTGAAGCAATACCGTCAGTCGGCCATAACGAATGAATACGGCTATTTTTCATTGAGTTTCCCGAAGTCATCGGATGTATTATCGATATCGGTTGCGAAGGAAAATTTTGAAGATACAACAGTGGTAATTCTTTCCAAAAAACGCAACACGATTGTCATTTACCTGCAACCGAAAGCACCACCAACCAAGATCACGATAGACGATGCGGTTGTGATTGAACATCAACCGAATGTAGATACATTACCGGTTGCAAGCATGGATACGTTGCCTGAACAACCCTTCAGTTTTTGGGATCGTTTCCGAAATCGTCAATCAAACTTGCGCAATATCAGTGATACGTTTTTTACCAATTATTCTTTTTCATTCGTTCCACCCCTCAGCACCAATCATTTGTTGGCTATAAATACGGTAAATCGTTATTCGTTTAACGCGATTGCTGGTTTTTCTCACGGAGTTGATGTGATGGAGATAGGTGGGGTTGTCAACCTCGATTACGGAAACGTGCAATACATGCAGTTGGCAGGCGTTGCAAACGTGGTTTCAGGAAATGTGAAAGGTGTTCAGATGGGCGGGATTTTGAACACTGTTGGCGGAAACACGGATGGCGTGCAAATGGCCGGAATTGTAAACCTAGTGGGGAAAGATGTTCACAAGATACAGGCGGCCGGAATTGGAAATGTGGTATTGGGGAATGTTTACGGAATTCAGGCTGCAGGTATTTATAATTTCAACTGGAAACGCACCGAAGGAATTCAGTTAGCTGGAATTGCCAATTATACACGTTCGTTTTACGGCATTCAAGCAGCCGGAATTGTCAACACGGTTTTGAAAAAATCGGAAGGAATGCAATTGGCAGGAATCATCAATGCAGCCGATTCCTTGGAAGGAATGCAAGTAGCCGGAATAACCAACGTAGCAAGCTATGTAAAAGGATTACAGCTTTCAGGTATTCTCAACGTTGCAAAACGAGTAGATGGAACGCAGGTCGGTTTCATCAATGTGGCTGATACCGTTTCGGGTGTTCCCATTGGTTTCCTCAGTTTTGTGCGCAAAGGTTACCACAAAATCGAATTGTCGACTGACGAAAACCTGTTGAATACGGTAAGTTTTAGAACCGGAGTCAATCGTTTCCACAACATTTTTACGGCGAGTACACAGTTTATTCCGAACAACCGAATCTGGTCAGCAGGTTACGGTATCGGAACCACATTTAAACTTTCCAATCGCCTGAACCTTGATATTGACGCCACCGGACAACAGTTGCAGGTGGCAGGAAACAATAGTTTCGATTACAACTTACTTAGTAAATTTTATGTTGGTGTCGAATGGCAATTTGCCCGAAAAATAAGCCTTGCCGCCGGACCAACATTAAACTGGTTGAACTCAGACGTAAACGGTGACGATTTTCTACTCATTGAAGAGCAACTAACCGTTCCATCTTTTTACCGAAACGAAGGTGCTGCATTCGTGAATCAATTGTGGGTTGGCGGGAAAGTAGCGATACGTTTTCTGTAGGTCACAGAACCAAACTTGTTAAGATCACAAAGATGTTCTGCCTGGATCACTTTTGCGGGCTTAAGATGCTTGTAAAATAGTGTTTTCATGCAAGTCCCGGAGGGACGAAATAGGATAACAAAAGCAACCACCGCTAAACATCACCCCGTAGGGGTGAGACCGTGCATATAGATCATTTACCTTGACGCATAATATCTTACCCCTACGGGGCAAAATGACAAATGGATGATTTAGTCTAACACATTTTGTCCCTACAGGACAACAAAAATAGTTGTCCGTATAGGGGTAAATGATTCATCAGTTGTCATAGAGATATAACACAAATACAAACGATAATGAAATCTCTAAAAATGATCTTGCCAATTGGCTTACTATTCTTAGCTGCAACCTCTTGCAACAAACACTTTGGTGCCATTAAAGGAAAAGGTGAAACCGTTACTGAAATTCGCGCCATTACCAATTTCAACAAAATCAAACTAGACATGGACGCCGATGTGACTTATGTAAAAGATTCGACTTTTTACGTGGAAATTTCGGCTCAATCAAATTTAATGGGCGTCATCAAAACATCGGTTAGTGCAGGAGAGTTGAAAATTGAAGCGACCAAATGGATTCGCAAACACAAAACCATTACAGTAACCGTTCACTCGCCAACCATCGTTGGATTTACGGTTAGCGGAAGCGGGAATATCAATGCCAATTCTCCTGTTTCGACCGGTTCTATGGACTTAAAAATCAGTGGATCGGGAAATATTTCTCTGTATTCGTTGCAATCGGGAGAACTGGACGCTACTATCAGTGGATCGGGAAATATCTCGGTCGTAAACGGAACAGTGACCAATCAACGAGTAACTATCAGTGGTTCGGGAAACATTGAAACACTCAACCTGACTGCGGTCAATGCAAATGCCAAAATCAGTGGTTCAGGCGATATTTCGATTCGCGTCGCGCAATTACTCGATGCTGTTATTTCGGGCAGCGGAAATATTATTTATGCCGGTTCGGCAGCCGTTAATGCTACTATTTCTGGCTCAGGTTCTGTAACACATATCTAAAAAAATTATGTTGGTGATCGGGCTTTAGAAGCCAGGCGACTATTGCCCGATCACATTTCTATAACCACGTTATAATTCATGATTCAAGCTTGCATTCAGCGCAACAAAGTAGAGTCGAAATGCTCCAATAAAAATTCTAAAAAAATGAAAACGAAATCTCTCGTAATGGCATTATTAGGCCTGTTAAGTATGAATCTTTCGGCCCAAACGCAAACAGTTCGCGGAGTTGTGGTCGATAAAATTGCACAGTCGCCCATTCCGGGAGCAACAGTTGTGGTGTTGAATCTTGATCCGGTCATTCATTCTATGAGTGACGAGGAAGGCAAATTCAACTTGCAGAACGTGCCTGTCGGCAATCAATCTTTTTTGATCACCTATTCTGGTTACAAGGAAGTGGTTTTGCAAAACATTCCCGTAAACGCCGGAAAAGAATTGGTGCTCAACGTAAACATGGAAGAAGAAATCGACGACTTGGATGAGGTGGTTGTAACCGCGAAAGTGGAGAAAAACAAACCGCTCAACGAACTTTCAACTGTGAGCACGCGCACGTTTTCGGTAGAAGAAACCCAGCGTTTTGCAGCTGCGGTAAATGATCCGGCTCGAATGGCTTCATCTTTTGCCGGTGTTGTAACAGCCGGCGATGGCAACAACCATATTTCAATTCGCGGTAATTCACCCAACGGTTTGCTTTGGCGCATGGAAGGTGTGGAAATTCCAAATCCCAATCATTTCTCCAATGTGGGAACATCAGGCGGTGGAATTTCCATACTCAGTTCGCAATTATTAAGCAATTCCGACTTTTCAACAGGTGCGTTTGCGTCGGAATACGGTAATGCGCTGTCGGGAGTGTTTGACCTGCGCTTGCGAAAAGGAAACAACGAAAAGCGCGAATACACGGTGCAACTCGGGTTGCTCGGGATGGACGTAGCAGCCGAAGGTCCGTTCAAAAAAGGTTACGATGGTTCCTACTTGATCAATTACCGCTATTCGACACTGAGTTTATTGGGAAAAGTGGGAGTTCCGCTCGGCGATGCAATCACCAATTTTCAGGATCTGTCGTTTAATCTTTCATTGCCAACAAAGCGTCTTGGGAAATTCACCGTTTTCGGATTTGGAGGATTAAGTTATCAAACTACCGAATCATCACAAGATTCATTGCGCTGGAAAGAAGACGCCTTTTACCGTCTGAACACCAATTTTTATAGCAATACCGGCGCTGTCGGAGTTACGAATATGAAACTCTTCAAGAACCAATCGTACCTCAAAACCGCCCTGGTATTTTCAGGAACCGAAAACGGATACGAACAAGACGAATTGCAAACCGATCTCACGACCTTAAAACGTGATTACGAGCAGCGATTCCTGCAAAATAAGATGACACTTTCTTCGGTATATACCTGGAAAATGAATGCGAAAAGTAACATTCGCACCGGGTTTATTCTTAATCAGCTAGGGTATGAATTGAAACAACGCTCGATGGAAGATACCAACGTGCTCATTACCCAAATTGCTGAAAGTGGCAGCACCCAAACCTTTCAGGCATTTTTCCAATGGAATTATCGCCTTACGGAGAAATTGACCACCAATGTGGGGATGCACTATTTGCAATTACTGCTCAACAATTCAACCGCCTTTGAACCGCGTGCTTCGCTGAAATACGACTTCAATCAGAAGCACCATGTAACTTTAGGGTATGGACTTCACAGTCAACTACAACCGATTGGGATTTATTTCACGGAACAAGATCAAAACGGAGTGGCGACGCGTCCAAATGAAAACTTGAAACTGAGCAAGGCACATCACCTGGTAGTTGGATACGATTGGGTATTCAGTGAGCATTCACATGTGAAAACAGAAGTCTATTACCAACATTTGTTTAATGTACCGATTAGTGCCAATCCTATGAGTACGTATTCCATCCTCAATTCCACTGACGGCTTTCCGGATGAGCAATTGACCAACAAAGGTTTTGGTCGAAACTACGGGCTGGAATTGACCTACGAACGTTTCATGTTCAAGAACTTTTATTACCTGCTCTCATCGTCGTTGTATGAATCAAAATTCAAAGCTGCCGATGGTAATTGGTACAATACGCGTTTCAATACCAATTATGCTGTAACGCTTACGATGGGGAAAGAATGGCCAATAGATCGAAAGGGGAAAAACCGAACACTTGGGTTTAATATCAAATCGGTTTACGTTGGTGGTTTCCGTTATACACCAATCGATTTGAATGCTTCAATTGCCGCTGGAGAAACGAAATTCGTGGATGCTCAAACCTATGGCAAACGCACACCGGATTATTACCGCTTGGATATTCGTTTTAGCCTGAAACGTAATTACAAGAAACTGACTTCTACATTCGCCATCGACATTCAAAATACCACCAATCGCAAAAATGTAGGTGGGCAGTATTTTGATGAAAATACCGGCGAAGTGAAGTATTTATACCAAACACCGTTGATTCCGATTGTGAGCTATCGTTTGGAGTTTTGAGCAACTCGTGCACGATTTAGAGAGTCCCTCATCTGATTGAATCGGGTGGGGGATTTTTGGTTTTTGGCGAGGAAAGTGGAAACATTCCAAATTTGCCATATGGTAAATTCGGAAATCGGAAAATTCCTCTGAGAAAATTCTAAAAGTTTAGATGTTTAGAATTGGCCAATTTTAGAATTTTACATCCGCCTTAGGCAAAAAGCCCGTTTTTACTGGCTTTTAGATTAATTGATAGATACTCTTCTAAGGAATTGTTTTATAGAAGCGAATGTTCCTCCAATCGGTTTCAACTAAATTTCTTATTATTGAAACTATAACTACAAACTGTTACAAGGAATTGTAACGATGAATGGCTAAATTAGAAGAACAAACTGTATGAAAAACCGAATCTACTTTGTGATGTTGCTGGTGTTGCTTCAATCGTGCAATAATTCACCTGAAAATCAACAAGCAACAAACAATACAACTGCTTCAACTACCGATGAAACTACAGAAAGCTCTTCTGTTCCCGAAACAAGAAAAAAGCCGCAAGATTTTTTACCATCGGGATATATTGTTTTTGATGAGATGCACGGAGACTTAAACAAAGATGGATTGGATGACTGCATTCTAATTATCAAAGGCACTGCCGAAGAGAACATCGTTGAAGATGAGAACCATGGGAAATTAGACCGAAATCGCCGAGGTATACTGATTCTCCTGAATAAAAAAGGGAATTATGAGTTAGCTGTAAAAAACACAAATTGTTTCTCATCTGAAAATGAAGATGGTGGAGTTTACTTTCCACCCGAATTATCCCTAGAGATAAAAAAAGGAAAGCTGTTCGTTCAGTATTCTCACGGCAGGTATGGTTATTGGAATTATATGTTTCGATTCAACAACAACGATTTCGAGTTGATTGGTTATGATGCCAGTGATAACTATGGTCCGGTAGTTAACCGTGAAGTAAGTATTAATTACTTAACCAAAAAGAAATCGGTAAAAGTAAATGTGAATGAAAGTGCCGAAGCTGGCGATGAAGTATTTGAAGAAACGTGGGAAGATATCAAAATTGAAAAACCGATTAAACTTTCTGAGGTTAAAGATTTTGACGAGTTGGGTGAGGGGAACTAAAGGTGCTCAAAAATCTGCCCCAACAACCGACAACCACATCCACAGAAAATTACTTACTGTTTCTAACTCTTTGTTTTGCGTATAACACCTTAATGAATGGCATTTCCCCAATGAAGTTTTGTCAAGTAATGATATACTCGATTTTGGGAAGTTTTTTTCAAAGTAAGCCTTCAACTTTTTAGCCTGATTGCGATGGTTGCAACCCAAGCCCGTTTTGCCGTAGCTATTCGCTCCCGGACCAAAAACACCCATTTTGGGATCTTTTTTCTTGAGTACAAAGTCGTCTTCGTTGTACACAATCATCAGGCGGTAATTATCGGTGTTATCGGCTTTCACAGGCGTTGACCGGTTGTAATAATCATGAAACACACGTGCGTGAATTGCCGGAGCGATCAGGCAGATCGATAGTTGGTGATTGGCTTGATTGGGAGTAGGAATGGTGTTTAACGAGCCTTTCGGATTAAATAACGAATAAGTAATTACCTGTGCACCAAGACTATGACCAACAACTTGTAACTGTTGTTTTTTGGTCAGATTCAGAACTTCCCGAAGACCAAGCGCCACCTTTTTAGCGTTTTCTTGTGCCTCTAAGAATAACTCAAACAATTGCTTGTTTTTTTTGTGGTTGGTCGAAAAACAACAGTCGTAGGTTCCGTCCCAATAAACTTCCACTTCATACACTTTCGGATTGCGATATGTGCTTAGGTTTTCTTTGAGCAGCTGAAATTCTTCCACCGAAGTTGATACATTTTCAGCTGGCTTAAATGATTTCCGGAATCCGTGCACGTAATAGGCTACTGCAAAAAAGTTCTTCGATTCAGTGTTAATGCGCGTCATCCAACCACCAATAATCGAGTCACTTAGCTGGTCAATGGTTTCTTTGTTGATGGTTTCAGGAAAATAATTGTAATCTGTGCAGATTGAAATAAATTCTTCACCGTGATACTGATACCACGTAAACAACGAACCGAGTGAATGTTGGAGTGAACTATCGGCAATAAACCGATTCGGGTAGGGGTAGCCGTCTTTGTCAAAATGAATCGACATCGCCGGATTGTTTAAGGTTCGTTCCCCGAAAAAAACATGCTGCGCGTTGAGCGAATGACTGAAATGCGTCATCACGATCAAAAAGCAACAGTGGAAAAATCGTTTCATGGAATCACCGTTTAAATGCGCGAGTCATTTCACGTTTTCCCGGAGGACCGGGCAACGATTCCACCAAAAAACCCACCGACTTTAAATCGCGCTTTACCTGACCTTTGGCGCAGTAGGTCACCAAAATTCCACCCGGAACGAGCCAATCATAGATACGCTGAAAAACCTCCGGCGTCCACAATTCGGGTTGTACTCTAGGCCCGAAAGCATCGAAATAAACCAAATCAACTGTTTCAGGAGCTACCGTTGCGTTTTGAAGGTCACACAACTGCTTTTCCAACACAAAATGTTCCGAAATAGGAGCAGGAGTGTTCCACGAAGTGGCATGCATGTGTTCGTAAATGGCACCGGATGTCGGGTCTGAAGCAAACGAAGCATAATCCATCGCGGCAATTTCTTCTTCACTCGGCGGAAAAGCTTCTATGCCGATGTAATGCACATATTGATTGCGTTTTTCCGATGAAAAGAAGGTCAACAACGCATTCAACCCTGTTCCAAACCCCATTTCAAGCACGGTAATGTAATCGGAAGTGAGCAGGTGTAAGCCATGACGAATAAAGACATGCTGGGCTTCCTGCAAAGCTCCATGCGAAGAATGATAATGTTCATTCCACTCGGGAAGAAAGATGGTTTTTGAACCGTCGGCTGTTGTTACAATTTGTCGCTCCACATTCCAAAGTTACACAAGCATTTCGTATCGAATAGCCGATACTCTTTTTATTTCAAACGTAAAGGCATCTGTGAGAGTTCATGAGTATCATTTCACCTATTCCCAACCACCATTCACCGAAAATTCCAAAGCCCGATTAGACGAAATCACTACTTTTGCCCCATGACAACACAGCAATTTTCTAAAAACGCACTCATTTTTGTACTGATCACCATTGCAATGGACGCAATAGGTCTGGGAATCATTATTCCCTCGCTTCCTTCGCTTATTGCAGATGCTTCGGGATTAAGCATTACTGAATCTTCCAAATATTCAGGTCCGGTTTTAGCAACCTATGCATTGATGCAATTTTTGTTTTCTCCGCTAATCGGGAATTTGAGTGATCGATATGGAAGAAAGCCGGTAATATTGATTTCATTGTTTGGTTTAGGTATTGACTATGTGTTCATGTATTTTGCACCAAGTTTGATATGGTTGGTTATAGGACGTGGTATTTCTGGAATGTTTGGAGCAAGTTTTACTACTGCTGCAGCCTACATAGCAGATATTTCAACGAATGAAAACCGCGCTAGAAATTTCGGAATGATAGGGGCAGCTTTTGGCGTTGGATTTATTGTGGGACCTGCAATTGGTGGTTTGGTTTCAGATTGGGGCGTTCGTGTACCTTTTTTAGTCGCGGCTTTTTTCTCGTTGGCTAATTTTATTTACGGCCTCTTTTTCCTGAAAGAGTCTTTGCCGGTTGAACAGCGAAGAAAGTTCGAGTGGAAACGAGCAAATCCGATTGGTGCATTGATTCAAATACAGCGATTTAAGCGCAATAAATACTTGTTTTTAGTAGTCTTCATGGTGCTGATGGCAAATATGTCTGTTCATGCATTATGGAGTTATTATAACATGGCCCGTTACGGATGGTCAGCAAAAGAAGTCGGGTTGTCACTTGCCGTAGTTGGTGTTTCATTCGGGCTCATTCAAGGCGTGTTCGCGGGTGTTGTAGTAAAGAAAATTGGTGAGAAAGGTGCTGCCATTTTGGGTGTCATAACATTAACCATCGTTACCGCTGCAATTGGAGTATTACCCTACGGATGGATGATGTACTTAATCATCGTTCCTTATGCGTTTTCAGGTATTTTTGATCCAAGTGTAAGATCAATCATTTCAGCTCAAACTGCTCGAAATGAACAGGGAGAATTACAGGGGATTTTTACAAGTTTAATGAGTGTTGCTGAAGTAATCGGCCCGATTGTAATGATGTGGTTGTTTTACAAATCTACACCTTATGCTGCCGAACAGCCTGTTTTTTATGGTATTCCGTTTTTTGTAGCAGCAATTATTGGATTGGGAGCTTTTTTCTTGTTGCGTTGGGTCTTCAAAGCACAAAGCGAGTTCAATACTCCTGAAGTTTTGTATGAAAATCCGGAGACCACAGCAGTTGAAGTGGAAAATGTGGAAGATACGCTAAAGTAGTTGTCCTTACAAGCGTTTAAAAAAGGAGCATTGCTTCCCGAGGAAGAATTAGTGGATCAAAACGAAGTTTAAGGTCTTGTTTAGCTCAACGTGATTCAGTTTTATAGCTTATCAAATACCAGCACGATTTTATTAAAATCCGCAGCAGCATTCATTACTTTTTCATAAAGCGGATATTCCTCTACCGTATAAGACGTGCGCTTGTAATATTCCTTTACATGAATGATCAATTGATTTCCCTTTATTTCATAAGAGGAGATGAACCCACATGAATTGCCGACAACATCCGGTTCAACATTAATGGTTAATTCTTCAGGGTTTTTGATGGTTTGACCTTCAGGAATGGTGATGGTAATCGTGCGGTTATACTCGCGCTGATACCCCGATTCAACAGGTAGTTTACGCTCCTCTTGGTTATACAACTCAGCTTGCGGACCGATCAATAAACCAACTTTTAAGAGTGTTTTCTCACCCGCTTTTTCCATAAACGTAGCACCGCTCATGGTGGCTCTTCCGATAAATGGTTTAATGCCCATCAAATCGCTGTTGTCGTTCTCGTAAACTTCGTTTTGCAATTTGGCGTCTTTGTCAAAATAAAGTAGAAACTCCGAACATTCTTTTTTCTTGGCTTCAGGGTTAAGCAGGTTGAGAATGGCTTGCGGAAATTGAGCTTTGTATCCGGTCACTTCGCGCTCCAAGTTAATCGTACAGTCGGAAATATCATCGTTGAATTGCACCCCGATTGTGATGACATCCATTGATTCTTCACTTTTCGTACCATGAATATCTTTTATCTTGCCAACAGCAGTTATCAACTCATTTAAGGCGATTTCTTTGATGAAAAGTCCTTTGTTGTTGGTAAGGTAAAATGGCGGGAATCCCAATCGCGAAACAAGATCGGGAGACATAAAAAGATCTAGGTCATTGATGTAAATGAGGTTTTCTTCCAGAAAGTTATACGCCTCATAATCCCAAAGAAAAGGATTCTCGGTTTTATCGCTGGTCAATACAAATTCATGTTTGATCTTCATTTCACGCAACAATTGCAGCATGAGTTTGGTCATTCCCTCTTCATCGGTCAGTTTTTTTGACAGAATCATATCAATGTCAAACGAACCTTCAAAACCACCGTCGAGGATTCTGATTTCGGCTTTTAGTTTATTTTCCAATGCACGTATCCGATCTTCCAGAGGAGCATCTTCCGCAACTCCGGTAGATGCAATAAACTTCGCCATTGCCTTCTGTGTTTTTTTAGAAGGTTGTTCGTACATATTCCCGTGAATGATTTTAGTGATTTTTTCATACGTATAGAATTGTGAAATACCACTTTCAGTATTTTTATCGACCTTGTAATACGCTTTTTTGAGACTGGCTTCGTAAGGCGACCAACTTTCATCTTTTACCCCCGCAACGTCGGTTACATGAACAAACATACGTCTGATGAAACCCGAGGTAGAGTCTCGCGTAAAACGCGGCATTCCATTGACAGGATGAATGAGGTATTCGAGGTGTTTCGGACAAATGATATCCAAATCAACCTCTTTTTTCAGCGTACCACTTTCAAGTGTCATAACGTTTCCGCTAAAAACCGGACTGCGCTGAATGTAGTGTAGGTACTCGATGTAACTGCCTTTTTCGATACCGTCAAAGGCAAAGTAACGATACTCTACATACCCATCTTCGTCTTTTGATTCCTGAATATCATCTTTGTCTAACTCAATGATTTTTCCGTCTGGTTTTATAACACGGGCTTTCAACGTAATGATACTTGCTTCCGAACCCGATGGCACATACATTTTGTTGTTGTTCTCGATGGCTGCGTCTGTATTCAAAAGCGTAATTGTGTGAACAAGGTTGAATTGAACCATGTCTTCGGTTTTAGGATTCAATTCCACGCTGCGCTTTTCGTAAACGATGACTTCATCTTCGAGCAATTCCTCTTCGGTAAACGTATATTTTTTAGGACTTTTTTCCCAGTCATAGTCTTCGTAGAATCCTTGCGAAAAAAGGCTGCCTGCAGAAAGTAGCAGCATAACTATAAGTGTCAATTTCATAAACGTTTATTTTTTTTGTAGAACCACCGATTCGTTGGTTGCCGCTTTTTTAAGTGCGAAAAAACGATTCCAGTCAGCGAATTTATCAGCCGTTAATAGTAGAAAATCAAGTTTCAGGGTTAAGGTCATTACTACACGATCTTCAAAGACAGCATAAGCGACATCAAAGCGGAGAATGTCTGAACTGAATGAAACGTCTTTTGGAACCGATTTCACTTGATATCCTTCCGGAATTTTCAAAATTGTAGTATAAGAATCGAGCGATTTGTTGTTCAATTCCAGCGGTATTGTACGCTCCGGTTTTATTTCGCCGAATTCAACAAGTTCTTTTTCCAAAATCATGTTGAAGTAGGTTTCATTTTGGAAACTTGTCACGTAATTATTCACAGTAAATTCCTGTTCAATGATTAATGTGGAATCACGTTCGCCTAAATTGCCGACTTTACTGCTTTTTACGAGGTATGAATTATTGCCACGTCTGCCTATCGATTCAACGGCCTTTGAAAGGTCCTTTTCCGGAACATCTTTGAGGTATTGGCCAATTTCAACTTGGTAATATCCGGTCAACCCTGCTTTGGAACGAGCACTGATGTTTTTACCGTCGATTGTGATAGTAGTCGTATCGGTATAACGTGTTGCCTCTGCAGCTGGAACCGGAACATCAATAAGCTCAAAGTTCGATTGATCAATGTGCACCATTGCTTGTTTTCCCTGAATAAATCCGGTAGGTATGACATATTGCTGAAATGGGTTGGTGGCATCAAGAAAATAATACCGGTCGTTTTCTTTATAAACGGCAATCATGTGATCGTCGCAGTAAGAACTCGGAAATTCGGTGTATTTGTAAGGCAACGCACGCGAACCGATCCAGGTAAGATAACTGGTGATGTTGATCGATTTGAGCATGCTGTAAATGAGTGAAGCCATGTCTTTGCAATCGCCGTATCGTTTTCCGATCACTTTTGAGGGTTGTCGGGGAACAAATCCTCCCATTCCTTCCTCAAACGCAATGTACTTGATGTTGTTTTGAACCCAATAATACACAGCCTTTACCTTTTCGATATCGGAAGTAATGCCCGCCGTGATTGAATCGGCAATCATCTTCAATTCAGTTGAAGGTTTTTCGTTGACCACTTCAGCCACATTGCCGCTGTAATAATCGTGCAGCTCCTTAGGTGTTCCAAGCACATTGACGGTTTGTTGCTTCGTGCGGAAATAATCGATTTGCGCCAGAATATGCGGCGCGTAATAACGATTGGTCGGCGCGAAATCTTCTTTTTTGCGTGTTGTGGGTTGTTTCATCACCCATGTTTGAATGCGCACGCCTTTCACGATTTTCTCGGTATATTCCAATTCCGATTCGGAAACGTTGAACAGTTTGTAGCTAATATGAATAGCGCTGTCTGCTTCAATAATAAAGGTTGTGTTTTCACTTGGAATTGAACTGTTGAAGGTAAATCCGAACGGAAAATGATATTCGGTGGTTATCGTTTCGTAGTTCAACACCCGCAAAGCTCCTTCGCAAATGGATGGATACAGAAATGCCGTTTCCTTGGTGTCATCATGAAATACGCTTCCTTCGGCACCCACATCTCTAGTAGTGAAGCCTGTTGCGGGAATTTTTTTCGATCCTTTTTCGGTTGGAATCAGTGAATAAGCTACCAGATTGTCGATCTTTTCAAAGCTCGTAAATTGCACATTGTCTTCACTCAAGGGTAGAATACCGCTTTTATCCAAAACCAAATGCGCCACATCAACCTGATGCGTTACCACAGGAACATCCTTTACCAGTTTTATCTTAACTGTCAAACAGTTTTTCGCGAACAAAATCGATTCATTCGGATAGTTGAGTTTGCTTGCTTCAAGAATTTCAGTTGTTTGCGCGTTGATAAAACCCGGACAAAGAACCAGTGCCAGCAATAGTTTAAAAACGTTCAACCGAGATGATATTATCATTGTAATAGGTTATAATGGTGGTGACTTTTCCGTCCGGTGCATACTCGATTAATTTTCCGTGTAATTTGCCCATCAGGTAGCTTGTTTCCGATTTGATTTTCCCCGAATCGTAGTAATAAACATCCTTGCCGTTCAGCATCCCATACAGGTAATCACTTTCGTTGATTTTTACTCCGCTTGCATTGTATTCGTAGGTTTTTCCATGTGCGTTTCCGTTTTTGTAGCTCTCTTCTTCCCATTTCACACCGTTTTCATGGTATGACAAATAAGTTCCTTCTACTAATCCGTTCACACGCGTGTGTTCGTTCGATTTTTTACCATTTTTGAAGTAAGAAGTAAAGGTCTGTTTTTTGTTATCAATGGTAATCGGTGCAACCTCATTACCTGTTTTGTCAAGATAAGCGTATTTAGTAATGACATCCTGATCGTAGTATCGGATCATCAGAACATCTCCTTCAGTTGTATAATACGTAACTTTTCCTTCGCGATTTCCATTCAGGTAGATGCCGGTTACTTTCAACTGACCGTTTTCGAAATAGTATTTATAGGTTCCCTGTGTTTCGTCGTTTACATAGTTGACTTCACTTTTGAGTTTTCCGTTACTGAAATAGTCTTTTTGCAAGCCTTCGCGGTTTCCGTTTACATAATTCACCACGCGCGATAATTTGCCATTGAGGTAGTACCATTTCCATTCTCCGGCACGTTCCGAATTGACAAATTTACCGGATGTCTCAACCTTACCGTCAGGATAAAACCAGGTATAATCACCATCGGCATTTCCGTTTTTGTAATTCCCGGATGATATGATATAGGTGTTTCCCGGGTCTTTTGCTTCTATTTTTCCGTTGTATTCTCCAAACTCATGAATCACGTTTTCATTGGTATCTAAGAACACATTTCTGACAATACGGCCAAGATCCCATTCTTCCCATGAAACCAGTTTTCCATTCACGGCATATTCTTTCTGAATACCATTTTTGCTGCCGTTCACAAAATAACTTTCCGATTTCGGAGAACCGTCGTCGTAGTAATTAAACCACTCTTTGTCTAAATTACCATTGCTATAAAAACCTTCATTGATCAACATGCCGAATTCGTTGTATTCGAGGTACAAACCGTTAGGTTCATCATCTTCATACATGCAACTACTTTTCACTTGTCCGTTTGAGAAATACCGAATAAGTGTATCTGTAATCTGACCATTTTTATAAGTCATTGTTGATTCCGGATTGCCGTACTGATCAAAATAATTCCACTTTCCATCTCGGATATCGTCTTTGATCAATCCTTTAATATTTAGTTTTCCACTAGGGTAATTCAGAATGTATTCAATCTGTTTTCCTTTTTTGGTCGCCAATTCTGTTGCAACACCCTTGGTATCGAAATAAATGATTTTAGTTAGTCCACCTTTTGAAAATGAAAATTCATGGTATTTCGTTCCGTTTTGATCGTAAAAGATACTCGATCCGTTTTCTTTACCGTTTTCATCCAATGTCACGAAATTGCTTTTGGTTCCATTGGTGTTGAATTCAGTCATTTCACTAATGCGTTTACCATCGCTGTAAGTACCTTGTTCGCTAACTGTTCCGGTTGAATAATATTCGGTGTAAGGACCATTATAAAGACCGTTGGTACCGTAAACATAGCTTGCTCCAAGCTGACCATTCGGATGGTATTTTTTCTGTTCTCCCACAACTTTGTCGTCTTTCAGTTCAAATTCCTGAGACAGTTGTCCGTTTAGGTGATACGATTTAAAGTTGCCGTTGGGCACATCGTGAATGTAGTTGACATCGTATTCCAATGCACCGTTCGGATAATAGGATTTATAATTTCCTTCCTTCATGCCTTTACTCAGCGTATAATCTTCTTTGAGTGTACCGTCACGGTAATACGCTTTCACATTTCCTTCGGCCAAATCATTCACAATCGTGCGTACTTCGTACAATTCACCCGAGAAATAATATTCGCTTCGGGTGATCTTTTCCATCGATTCGTCAAACTCGATTTTGACCTCAATGTTACCGTTGTACATGTTGAAAAACTGCCAGCTGTCTGACGGTTTTCCGGTTTTGTCAAAATGAGCGATCAAGCGTTTTGATCCGTTGGGATGGTAGTAGTAAAAGTTCCCAATCGGGGTTACACCATCTGCCATAACCTTTCCGTAACCGTCAAAATACTTTGAATCGTATTCTACGTAAACTTCTTGTTCCTGACCTTCAAATTCCATGAACTGGCGTGTAATTGTTTTGCGCAACACCGGATTTGCCCATTCAACAAAGGCATCTATCTTGCCTTTCTTCGGTTTTAGTTTCGATTGCACAAATTCATTGTCAACGTTCACGAAACTATACATGAGCATGGCGTCATACTGTTTTTCGTCCCATACTTTCAGAAGAAACGGCAGGTAGTGATGGTTCCAAAATTCGAAACTCGATTTGTCATACGTCACATTCTTCAGAATCATGTGCAACTGTCGCCCGTAATTGGATGGAATGGTCAGTTTGACCTTGTAATTTTTCTGTAGAGCGATTTTGTTTTTATAAATGAGGTTCAATTCTTCAAAATTATCACCTCCTTCTGTGATGGAAACACCCACAGGTTCTTCTTCATAAGTTCCATCGCCGATACTTTCCAGAATGTTTACAACGTAACCGGCTCTATCGCTAAACGGTTCAAGAATGAGGCAAGTAGCTAATGAAAGCGTTGCTTGTACAGACATTCCTTCGTTTGCGGCCATTATACCGATTTTGTAATGACTGGCAGCACTGTAGAAATTACACTGAATGGCGCGCTTAAAATCTTCCAGTGCCTTGTCGTACATCTTGTTTCGCTCGTACGTCATTCCGCGACTGTGATACAGTGCATGTTGCATAGGAAACAAACGAATTCCTTCTTCATAGGTTTTAAGAGCGTCTTCCAAACGGTTGTTTTGATCATAACACGATCCCAGCAACGAGTAAACTAAGTGCTTGAAGTCAAACCGAAGGTCGAAATCAATTAAGTCGGTTAACACACGTTGAGCATCCTCGTAAGATTCCAATTTATAATAGCTGCGTGCGATTTCGTATTGAGCCGTCGGATAATTGGTATCATTGATCGTAACCTTTTGGTATTCTTCGATAGCGCGATCAAATTTTTCTTCACTAAAGTATTCGAATCCTTTACCGATTGATGTAGCAGAGTTTTCAAGGCTGAGGTTTTTTTGTCCCCAACAAATTACCGGAAGGAACAACAATAAAAGGTGGAAAATTTTCATGTAGTACGCTTTAAAAAACAAGATTAGTTTGAGTGTTAGAAATCTATAAACGAAAATAATCATTAATTTGTTCAGTAAGCTTTCGCAGAAGTAGATTTTCAGAATGAGTGCCGAAATCAACGAATCACATAACCGATGATCCCGTCTTTCTTTTTGAAATAGGTATCAAATTGTTTTGGAGATATGCTGGTGGTTTGTGTGCCGTGGAGGATTTCAATGGTCTTAAGGTTAAACATTCTGCCGTTGATGAATGGCTGATCGTAACGGGAATAATGATCGTTGCTCAATTCACCGATGATGAGTGAGGCGTTCTCGGGTAAAATTACCGTTACGGTGTTTTTTAACGTATCCGTATCGACCAATTGTAAGGGTTTATTCCAGTCAATTTCGTTGTTCTGATCAGTTGAATAGGCACTGTAGGATGTGTTAAACAACGGAAAGCCGGTATAGGTAGAATCAATTTCATACCGAACTTGTATGGAAGCACCCGAAACGTTGAATAACGCAAAGTATTCATTCCATGAACAAGAGGATAAACAGCTTGTAAGTAGTAATAGAATGATTATCCGTATTCGTTTCATGCTCTAATTTAAACATTACTTGATAAATAGCTGATGAAATGTTAGATGTGTTAGTCCGCCACGAATCATCCTAAGGCTGACACGTAAACGAATAACAAACCGGGTGTGATAAACTGCGAATAACCGCAATGTGGTTTCACAAATACGTGATTCGTGAGGAAGAGAAACGAAGTTTCTCATATGCGTAAAGAATAGTACAAAGCACGTCATTAGTGAATTCGTGGCTAAAAAAAGCGCGCCGCAAGGTGCAGTGAGCGTTGCACAAGCACAGTTCGTGAAACAAAAATCCCCCGGAAGCTAGAACATCACCGGGGGATTCCGGTCTTTAACCTACTCCCGAGTTATTGACCCGGCTCTTGAGATCGTCGGCGCCACCTGCTCGGCGTCTGTTTGCGGCAACACTTGTTTTGCCAAATTTATAGGTAAGCGATAATGTTGCTACCCGTGTTTCGCGCCTCACATCAAAGTATTCTGTATAATCGGTAAACTTCACGTTGGCCGTCGTTATATTGGTATAAAACAAATCGGTAACATTTAACCGGATCGAACCTCTGTTTTGAAGGATCTTTTTCTGCGCTCCTATCCCGAACGACCAAATGTCGTTGATTCGGTCAAACGCGTATAGTTCTTTTGAACGGTAGTCTGCATTCACTTCCAATGTCCAGGTTTTACCAATGGTAAATTGGTTAGAGGTTTGTACGTTAAAAGCAAAACTTCCTTGTCGAGTGATGCTTGTATTGGCAACATTCCCCGAATACAATGCCACATAAGAATTAAGGTTGTTGGTGGTTGTCCACCATTTCGTAATCGGAATGGGAACCGAAGCGTTGAAGTAAATAATTTCAGCACTTTTCAGGTTGGTATTGGTTTGTACCGTAATGTTTTGCTGCGTTAAGGAAGGTGCAATCACTTCCGTAATGTTGTCCAATGTTTTTCCGACACCCAGCTGCGTATAGATCGAATTGTTCCACAAATGCGCAATCTCTATGACATGTGTGGTTTGAGGGCGCAGGTATGGATTTCCTTCCTTGTAAGTGGATGGATCGAGGTAGAATTTAAACGGATTGAGTTGGTCATAACCGGGACGGTCAATGCGTCGTGCGTAAGAGATTTCAAAGGAATTTTTTTCATTCAATTGATAGGTCAGATAAGCAGTAGGAAACAATTGAAGGTAATTGGTGTCGTTGGTGATATTATAAACCAATTGTTCACCACTTACAGCCGTGTGTTCGGCGCGTAATCCGAGCTGAATCATCCATTTCCCCAGTTTTTGCGTGTAACTGACATATCCTGCGTTGATGTTTTCCTTGTAAATAAAGTGATTGCTTTTGGTAGAATCGTAAATAGAAACACCCGTACTTTGATCAAAGAACTGAAGGTTGTTATCAGCAATCACGTAACTCGATTTTAAACCGGCATCCAAACTTCGGTCTTTACCAAGTTCTTTGTGAACGTCGGTTTTGATGGAATATATCGACAGGTTGCCAACAATATCGCCACCAAGTAAATAAGCGGGCTGGTATTCGATGTGATCGAGGTTGTAATACCGTGTAGTAAACAATTGCTGGGTATTGTTTCCGTAAGCAGCATAATCCAAATCGACCGTCCATTCCGAGCCCAAGGTATCCAGCAGGCGCTTGTAGTTGAAGTTCGCACTTCCGCTATACCAGATGTCTTTGGAATCATTTGTTGTTTCAAAAGCAGAAACGGTGGTAGCGTTGGGTCCCTGAACATCGGAAGAATTAAAACCTTGTTGCTTGAATTGATTGGTGATTCCGTTGACTACGAAACCGATGGAGTTTTTCTTGTTGATATTGAAATCCACTCCGGCCCGCACAATGTGATTGTTGAACGGAAACTTGAGGTAATTGTCTTGAATATAAGCTCCCTGAAAGGTGTCGTTTTTGAAAAATCGTCGTTCCAAAACCAAGTGATTGAATGCTTTGCGGTAGGCGTAGTTGTAAGAACCGTAAACATTGAACCGTTTTGTTCGGTGGTTCAAACTTATACCGCTATTCATTTTCGGGTAAACGCCTTGTCCGTAACCCGCTGCTATTGTCCCGTTTGTCCCCAAACGCGTGTCTTTTTTCAATTTGATGTTGATGATGGCACTTCCGGCAGCATCGTATTTTGAAGACGGATTACTGATTAATTCTATTTTTTCAATGGAACTGGAGGGTATTCCGCGCAAGTAATTTCCCAAATCGGTACCCGACATCGGTAATGATTTCCCGTCTATCTGCACCACAATCCCGCTTTTTCCGCTGAGTGTAATGACGTCATTGTTATTGATTCTAACTGCAGGTGCTTTCTCTAACAGTTCGAATGCAGAAGATCCGGTAGAATTGATCGAACTTTCTACATTTAGAATCAATTTTCCGGGTTGCCGCTCCAAATACGGTTTTTTGGCAACCACTTCCACTTCGCCCAGGTTACTTTCTTTGGTCAGAAGTTTGATTTCTGCCATTGGAGTAGTTCCGTTAACCTGAATCAATTCTGAAAAATAAGTGATGTAATCATCTGCAGTAATTTGCAGGTAATAACGTTGATTATCTTCCACCTGAAATTGGAATAATCCGGCTTCGTCGACTACCTCAGTTTTGATCAGAACGGTGTCGCTTGAATACAGCAAGATCAGCGCTTCAAATGCAGGCTTGTTGTCTTTTCCTGTCACTGATCCTGATAAAGTTACTTGCCCTAATAAAGAGCCGGAGCAAATAAGCAGGATTACACAAAGAAGGATTCGTTTCATGGAGGTAATTTTAGTCAAAGGTTGATCAGAGTGAAAGATAAATCGTTGTCTTTTTTTTCACGCATTTCTGAATGGCTCTAAAACAGTGGTGAGTGGTTCTATTATTTGATGAAAAAAATATAATTGATATATCAAATAATGATAAAGCAACTATATTTGTAAAGTGTATCCGCTTGAGGCGGAATAAAAATTGCGGCTATGAATAAAATGGAAAATGACCGAGACAGACTTGCTATTGAACGCTTGTTGCGTTATATGCATGAGCACTGCACAGAACCTTTTGATGCGAAGAAACATGCGAGTATGATTTTTTTCTCTGAGTCAAAACTCAACAAGGTATTTAAGTTGTATGTAGGAGTAGGGCCGGGGGCTTACTTTCGACGTTTGCGCATTCAAAAAGCGATGGAGTTGTATCAGCAAGGAATTAAGAGCTGGACGGAAGTAAGTCATATTGTCGGATATGCCGATCTTCCTTCGTTTAGCAAGGCATTCAAAAAGATTACCGGAACAACTCCCAATTCCTTTGCGCCATAATTCAACGTGAGTTCGAGATAAGAACTCACGTTAAATTAATAGGAATATAGACGGTTTTCGGCTTTCTGTTTGTAAATTTGGTTCAAACTACTCGCAATATGGAAAAACTGGAAAATATCGTTTTCTATTCAATGGACCGTGCCATCAGGAGCTACCGCCAATACGCACAGCAACAATTGAAGAAAAACGGTTTTGCCATCACAATCGACCAATGGTTGGTCATTAAATGCCTGATCGAAAACCCTAATGTTACACAGGTGGAATTATCCGAACGTGTATTCAAAGACAATGCTTCCGTTACCCGAATCCTTGGGTTACTCGTAAAAGCCAAATTTGTTAAACGTCGCGTAAGCAAAGCCGACCGCCGCCGATTTGAACTCACCGTCACCGAACTCGGCCTGCAAACCATCGCAGCCGTTGACCAATTGGTGATTCAAAATCGCGCTTTTGCGTTGGAAGGAATTGATCCGCAGGAAATTGCAATCGCCAGAAAGGTAATGATGGCAATTACGGATAATTGTACAGCATTGCCCGATATTCCATAGTCGTTGTTTAGGCACTGATTAACACGCGGATGAACGTTTATTTGTCTAGTTTTATACCCCAATCAACATTACGATTGCTATGATGAATAAGTTGAGATTTTTTTTGGGGATCTTACTTGGAGTTTTTTTTGTTCCGTTAATTGGTTTAGCCCAATCAAATGATACGTTAAAAAAAAACAGTGATACACTAGCATATCAAGATTTACAAGAATTCGTTGTTTCCTCTTCGCGTATTTCGGAAAGCCTATTACGCTCTCCGGTGAGCATTGTTCAATTGCAAGCGAATGATGCAAAAAACATGGGGAGTTTATCCTGTTTTGATGCCATTGAAAACACAAAGGGTGTGCAGGTGATTACGCCAAGTTTAGGTTTTAGGGTGATCAATACCAGGGGATTTTCCAATACCACAAACGTTCGGTTTACACAGTTGGTCGACGGGATTGATAATCAAGCACCGCATATTGGTGCACCCATTGCCAATTCTTTGGGAGCGAATGATTTGGATATCGATAAAATTGAATTAGTGCCCGGAACAGCATCTGCGCTTTATGGGATGAATGCAATCAACGGCTTGGCAAATATCCGAACAAAGGACCCGTTTATACACCAAGGATTCAGTGTGCAACAACTAACCGGTGTGAATCATCTCGGTAGGTCGGATCAAGATGCAAAACTGTTTAGTCAAACCAACCTGCGTTATGCAAAAGCATACAAATCGAAGTTGGCATTTAAAATCACAATTGGATATACTGATGGATCTGACTGGGTAGCAGATGATCGCACAGATCTTGCTCCAACCCTCAATGCCTCTACAGGTCTTCTTGGAACAGACAATCCGGCGTATGATGAGGTAAATGGTTACGGCAATGAATCATCCAATCGAAAGACATTATCATTAAACGGGAAGAACTATGTTGTTGCTCGTACCGGTTATCTCGAACGAGAGATAACGGATTATTCCATCAATAATTTTAAAGGTGATATTGGGGTTTATTACCGACCGAAAAAAGGACATGAATTGTCGTTGAGTTACAAAGACGCACTTATTAATAGTCAGTATCAGCGGTCGAACAGATTCAGAATGGAGAATTATACTCTACAGCAGTTTTCGTTGGATTATCAATCTGAAATTGTTCAGATAAAAGCCTATCTGACGCTAGAAAATACCGGTAAATCCTACAATCTACGCTCCTTAGCTGAAAACATGGATAGATCGTTTAAATCGGATAATCAATGGTTTTCAGATTACACCACCGCCTTCAACAATGCTACAGCCGGTGGATTGAGTGTAGTAGAAGCACATTCTACTGCCCGAAACAATGCGGATAATGGTCGTTATGAACCTGGATCGGCCGGTTTCGAACAGAAAAAAAACGAATTGATTGAAATCAACAATTGGGATTATGGAGCAGCACTTCGCGTAAAAGCAAATCTTGCTCACACCGAAGGATTGATTCATTGGGATAAGTTGTTTCCTGAATTGTTCACTAAATGGAAAGCGCAATTGTTAAGTGGGTTCGATTATCGCTCTTATTTTATTGTGCCCGACGGCAATTATTTTATCAATCCCGGAGATTCTACCCATAACCTTATCTATTCCAAAGCTGGAGGTTTTGTGCAACTCAGTAAAGATTTATGCAAGAATAAGCTGCGCTTAAGTGCTACTTTACGGGCAGATAAAGCTGATTATTTTGATTGGAAACTAAACCCGAGGTTCACCATTGTTTATTCTCCAACAGAACTACTTCATGTTCGTTCATCCTATCAAAGTGGATACCGGTTTCCGAGCATTTTTGAAGGTTTTTCAAATGTCAACAGTGGTGGCGTAAAACGTGTCGGTGGATTAAAAATAATGTCGGATGGAATTTTTGAAAACTCCTATACCAAAGCGTCAATCGATGCTTTTCAAGCGCAAGTGACTACCGATATCAATACAAACGGACTTACACAATCACAAGCGATAGAACAAAACAAAGCACTTCTAAAGAAAAATCCGTACACGTATTTGAAACCGGAATACGTTCGTTCCTTTGAAATCGGGGTACGTGGATTGGCGCTAAAAAAGAGTCTGTTCCTAGATGCGGATTTTTATTTTAACAGCTACGATAACTTTATTGCGCAAGTAGAAGCCAGTGTTCCAAACACGACAGATCAAGACTCCATACCGACCTACTTGTACACAAAATCGAAGCAAAGCCGTTATCGTCTTTGGACCAACTCGCAAAGTAAAATTTACAGCTATGGGGCGAGCCTTGGTTTAAAATATGCGTGCAACAGCAACATTTCTATTGCTTTTAATATGACGTATACGAAACTTCAACGAACCGATAATAAAGACGGTTTGGAAGATGGATTTAATACTCCGGCTTTAGCTTTCAATAGTACGATTGTAGCTAAGAATATATGGAATAAAATAGGCGGCAGTGTTACAGGTCGTTACCAAACCAAATTTGATTATGTTTCATTCTTGGTAAGTGGTGAAGTGCCGGCTTATTGGTCACTTGATGCCCAACTCAATTATACCTTCGATAAACCCGGAATAATTGCTAAAGCAGGTGCCACCAACTTATTAAATAAGTATTATGCTACGATCCTTGGTGGACCTTCAATCGGAGCGATGTATTATCTTTCGCTTACTTGGAAATTGAAAGACTAGGGTTAAGAACACGATTCATCTCTTTTGAGAGACTGTAAAAATCAAACCGAAATTAAATTCATTTTTTAAAGATAAAATAGGCCGCTCCGAATAAGCAAAAGGCTGCCCATAAATAGTCCATCTTAATAGGTTTGTTCATCACAAAAATCGAGAATGGAATAAAAAGCAATAACGACATTCCGATTTGAAGAACTTGCAGTTGAGTTAAGCTAAGTTCCTGACTTCCAATTCTATTTGCAGGAATGTGGAAGTTGTATTCTAAAAATGCAATGCCCCAGCTAATCAAGGTGGCAATGATCATGTGTTTGTCATCAAGCCACTTGAATTTTAGGTGCAGATACCACGCGCAAAGCATAAAGAAATTTGAAGCAGTCAATAACAGAATTGTTTTCCAAAGTACCGACATTGTAGTTATGTATTAATTAGTTGAAAACAAAGAATCAAAACCATGGAACCACCTTTTTTATATTGTTCCAGTATCGCAAATCTACTTATATTTACCAATCCGTAAAGGATTCATGGAGATGGATAATCTTCTGCATAAAACTACTTTGTGAAGAATACGCTAAAAATCGGGTACATATTTCTAGCTGGTATTGGCATTTTTTTTGTCAATAATATATACGTTTTACTGGCGGTTATTGCCGTACATCTTGTACTTTTTTTCACTATTAAAAACGACCAAAAGAATTTTAACTTCCTATACAAAGTAAGGTGGTTCGTGTTACTTATCTTGTTGTTTGATGCATTTACCGGTCCAAATGATTTTGATCTGATTAAAATCAAGAAATGGACACTTTCGCTGAGTTACGAAGGAATGCTCAATGGGGCAATCATGTCATGCAAGCTCATTTCAATGTTGTTTATCACCCAAGTGGTGCGCCTTTCTATGAAAGGAAAGGATTTTGTGAATGGCATGACCGGTTTGGGACTCAGTAGATCGTCTGCTGAAATCATTGACGAAATCATTGTCATTTTAGCCGATGAAAAAGGACGCGAAAAAAGTCCGGAAAAAGGAAAAGGAAATGGCGGCGGCGGAGGAGGAGGCAAAGGCCGAAATCAAGAAAAACAAGCCTCCGAAATCGAAGTGCAAGAAACAGAAGAACAGACCGTGCAATCGAAAGATGTGCTGTTTCGAGGAAAAATAGGGAGTATTCCCAAAAAACTCTTGGCACGAATTAGTTTTGCCAAGTCGAAATTTGAAAACAACCCCAATGCTGTAATAGCCTCAGCTTCATTAGCTGTAACATTGATCAGAATGGTCAAAATTGCTCCCGGTTTACCATTGGCGCCAGGCCATAAAAACATTCTGTTTATTCCGGTGTTTATACAAGGAATTACAAAGTCAGACAAGAAATTTGCGGGAACCCAGATTGGCTTTATTTCAGGAATACTGCATTTTTCGTTAGGATTTGGTAAATACGGTCCGCTTGGTATTTTTGAATTTGTGACATTGGGTTTGGTGTTCGATTTGCTCCTCAAGTTACCGGTCAATCACTCAAAGCTGTGGTTTCTCATGCTTATTGGTGGAATTGGTGGTTTGATTCGCATATCCACAGAAATGCTGATCGCACTGATTCTGGGTTTACCCGATACATTTTACTTGATTTACATACCGTATGTAATTTCACAAATCGCTTTCGGAGCTGCCTCCGGATTTATTTCAAAAGCAATCATTAATTCAAAAGACGAATGAGTCGATTTATTAAAGACACAGAAGATAAGGGAAGAACGCACATGGACTCGCGGTTCATGCGTGAATCGTTGGTTGACAAAGCAGTATTGTCTTCAGCAGTGGTAGAACATGAAATAGCCATTCTACCTTACCTAAACATTATCAATGTTGGTGGTAAAAGCATTATAGATCGTGGCAAAGCCGGTGTGTATCCTGTGCTCGATGAATTGATCGAACTGAAAGGGAAACACAAGTTTGTCGTTGGAGTCACAGGAGGTGCTCGAGTGCGTCATTCAATGGCCATTGGACTTGATTTCGGACTACCAACCGGTGGTTTGGCGATGGTAGTTGGAGCTATAGAAGAGCAAAACGCTACCATGATTTATTCCTTGATGGCAAAACATGGAGCAGTGCGTGTACCAAAAGATCACTACACTGATTTGCCTCATTACCTCGACAACGGAATGATTCCGATTCTTACCTCCAATCCACCACACCACTATTGGGAAAAACCACCGAAGAAAGGTGTTTTGCCTGAAAGTGGCGCCGATTTTGGAGCGTATATGACTGCCGAAGGTTTGGGAGCCCGTTCAATGATTTTTGTAAAAGATCAGGATGGACTTTACGACAAAGATCCTGCTCGTCATGCGGATGCGAAACACATTGAACGCATTTCTGCTCAGGAAATCTTAAACGGAGATTTTGAAGACTTGATCGTAGACAGAATGGTCATTGAAATGTTGGCAAAGGCGCGTCACGTAAAAGAAATCCATATCGTTAACGGCTTAAAGTATGGAAACATTACCAAAGCGATCAACGGTGAAAATGCAGGTACAATTATCTATAAAGACGAACAAAAATGAGTAATAGAGAAGAGTTGGCCAACTACATGGAAAATTCCATGGAAGAAGCAGCCTTAAATTATAAGAATGATTTGCGCATCCTGCCTGATGTAAAAGTGATGAAGCTGGGTGGACAAAGTGTGATGGATCGCGGGCGCAAAGCAGTGTTTCCAATTTTGGACGAGATAGTTGAGAACAGTAAAAAACACGGAATTATCATCACAACCGGTGGTGGTACGCGTGCTCGACATACTTATCAGGTTGCCATTGACTTAGGAATGCCTGTTGGTGTTTTGGCCGAAATGGGCGGATCGATTACTGTGCAGAATGCGCGTATGTTACAAATGGTAATGGCCAAGCACGGTGGGATTTTTCTCGATCACTTGGAGTTTGAAAAAATACCCTTGTTTTTGAAGCTAGGTTGCATTCCAATCATGCCGGGTATGCCTCCATACAGCTTTTGGGAAGACATTCCGGATCATGGTTCCATTCCATTAAATAGAACCGATGTTGGTGCATTTTTTACTGCTGAAGCATTAGGTGCCGATACTGTTTATTACATTAAAGATGAAAAAGGACTTTACACGGATGATCCCAAAAAGAACCCGGATGCAACCTTTATTCCACGCATTCATGTAGATGAATTGATCGCCAAAGATTTGGGCGATTTGATTGTTGAACGTGTGGTACTCGATTATTTGAAACGTTCAAAATTTGTGGAACGATTAGTGATAATAAACGGAATGGAAAGCGGAGCCTTAACAAAAGCATTGAACGGTGAGGAAACCGGAACTGTGATTTACCGTTAAGAAACCTCATTCTTTTATATAGTTGTAAACGAACAAGATACATTATGAAAAAACTACTTTTACTAGTAATTATTCTTTCAAGCTTTGGTGCAAAAGCTCAAGATTCTACAGTTGTTTATCAGCATGAAAACGTCTATTTTCTCACAACCGTTCCAGGTTTAGGCGAAAAAAAAGTAGAACGTTTGGCTGTAATGCTTTCAACGTATTTAAGTGCAATAGAAGACAATAAATACGATACGTGGTATGCAAGTTTGTCTGATAGTACAATTGCTCGCATTAATCCGGCTTTAAATGCGAAGAAATTTCAGACCAAGTTTAATCGCTTTAGAGAATACGGTATTGATTGTGATTCGATTCGTGTCTTGTCGGTTAAAAAATTACCGAAAGCGTTAGATAATGAAGTCGGAACGCAATACGAGTTGATCATTGACTTTGGGAAGGATTTGACTATTACCAACCGAGTTAGTCACGATAGTGTGAAGGCAAGTAAAGATCGAACCAATCCGCGGTTGTTTGGAGTAGATGTGATCGTTTCAGAGAAGGATTTCAAAATTTGCCTGCATCAATACGAGGTTGAGAAAGAAAACAAGAACAAAAATGACTGATAATCAGTTTTAAAGCATAAAAGAAAAGCATTCGAAAGGATGCTTTTTTTTGTGGAATCAAACGTCGTTTTACAGAGAGCGAGAAAGGGTGTTTTCTGTTGTTCCTTGAACAGTTTCAGTCCCTTTCATGTGAACAACTTCTTTGGCCATTTCGAAGATAACATCCTTGCGATGACTCACCACAATAATCATCATTTGAAGATTTTGCTGAATGTAGTTGATCTCCGTTATCAGCTCGCGAATACTATCGTCATCCAATGCAGAAAAAGGTTCATCCAATAACAATAATTCGGGCTGTTGACAAAGTGCTCTAATAATGGCAATACGTTGTCGTTGACCACCCGAAAGCTGAGAAGGGTAGGAGCTCAATAGCGATTTTAGCTGCAGGGTTTCTAGCAATTGAAGAATGTTGCTTGCAATTTTACCGTCTTCACTTGCATAAGTCAGGTTTCGTTCAATGGTCATGTTCGGAAACAAGTTGTAATCCTGAAATACAAAACCCATTTTACGTTTCCCTGCAGGCACCATTATCTTTTTTTCACTTGAAAACCATATAATGTCATTAAAAACAATGCTTCCGGAGTCAGGTGTTTCCAAGCCGGCAATCATTCGTAACACCGACGATTTTCCTACGCCCGACTTTCCGTAAAGAGCAGTTGTAATACCCTGTTGAATAGTTGCCGAACACGAAATGTTGACTTCTCTTCGTTTGGTCTTGAACGTTTTATGTATCGAAAACTCAAGCAAGCTCAGATTGGTTTTTACGGGTTAATATCTTTAACACAAGAATCATCACAAAACTGATAAGAAGCAAAATGATTGCATACGTATTTGCAACATCATAATTCAGGTTATTCATCTGATCGTAAATGGCGATAGAAGCCACATTGGTACCCTGAACTTTCCCGCCGATCATCAATACAATACCGAATTCGCCGATTGTGTGGGCAAAAGTGAGTAGAATCGCGCTCCAAATAGAGCGTTTGATGTTGGGTAATAAAACATACCACAAAGCGTTCATCCTCGATTTTTTAAGCAAATACGTAGATTCAATGATGTTTTTTGGAATAGACCTGAAGCCATTGATGATTGGGTTGATCATGAATGGCATGCAATAAATCATAGAGCCCAGTAATATGCCTTCAAATGAAAAGGCAAACGAAATCCCGAAGGTTTTCTCAAAGAATGATCCAACCGCGCTCTCCGGGCCTAAAAATGAAATATAATAAAACCCCAAAACAGTTGGCGGTAAAATCATAGGCATCATCAGAAGACTCTCTAATATGATTTTACCTTTCCATTTTGAAAATGCTAAAAAATAACTGATCGGAATAGCAACCAACAACAAAAGTGAGGTTGTTAAAATGGCAAGCTTAAATGTTGTAAGAAAAGGGCTGTAATCCATTAGTTCACAATATAACCAAAATGTTTCAAGACAGATTTACATTCATTCGTTTTGAAATATTCCAAGAGCAGTTCAGATTCTTTGCTATGCTTATTGCTACCATGTTTTAGAATCGTTATTCCTTGTTTTATTTCAGGATAATGGCTTGGATCGACTTCAAAAAAGTGGAAATCTTTTCCATAGTGTGTCAAAAAGGAATTACTCGTAAACGCCGCATCAACCGATTTTGAAATAAAGTATTGATTGACTTGTTCTATACTTTCGCCGTAAACCAGTTTATCCTTATAAGGTAGATATTGATGTGTAGATTTTAGGTAATGATTCGTTGCAATACCATAAGGAGCTCCAATTGTATCAGCTTGTGCAAAGCGTTTAATAAGCGGTGAACGTAACGCTTCTTCCAAGGTGTTAAAGTGCGCCTGTTTCCTGTAAACAAAAATCAATTTCCCCTTTGCAAAAGAGTAAGGCTTTTTCGCGAAACCGGCCGACTGTAATTTGTGGATGAACGTTAAGTTGGCGGATAGAAAAAGGTCGTAAGGTGCGCCTTGCAGTATCTGAGAAGTCAAGATTCCCGAAGAATTAGAAATAATCTCGCAACGAATGTGATGCTTCTTTTCAAACAAAACGGCAATTGAATCCATCGCAAATTGCATGTCTGCTGATACAGCAACTTGCATGTTTTTTTCTTCAGGATTGTTTGAACAATTGGTCAAAAAACCGAGTGTAAGTAATAAGACTAGACTAAAGCGCAACATCGTTTTTTGATGAACTGCAATATTACACTTTTTTGATGAAATGAAGGGTTGAATGGCGGGCGTTAATCTAAAAACTGAAACCAAAATCCCACACTCAATTCTCACGCTCACGCTGAAAGAAAAAGCATTTTCTAAATAGTGTGAGTTTGAGAGCGAGTCGCCGCGGTGGAGAGGAAAAAAAAAGTCGGTTCTAATCATGAGGCATTCCAGTAGCAGACTTCCTTCGTCAGTCGCTACGGACCACCACGAAGCGAAAAAGCCATCCGTGTTAAGGATGGCTTTTTCTGCTTCTGTGGTGGGGAATGACGGATTCGAACCGCCGACATCCTGCTTGTAAGGCAGGCGCTCTGAACCAACTGAGCTAATCCCCCATTTTGCGCTTTGCGAGTAACCGCTGTTCCTCAAACGCGAGTGCAAATATAAAGCGTTTTTTCGCATCCGCAAGTGTTTAAGCGAAAAAAACTTCAAAAAAATCACCGATTAAAAAAAACGATCCTAGTATCAATAAGGTATCTTCCTTGCTTGCAGCGCGTTTCATCTCGTCCAATGCCAGAATCGGATCGCTGTAAAAATGGACTTTTTTTGCGCTTTCGCCAAAAGCTGCCTTCAACTGTTGTAGATCGGCACTTCTCGGATTTCGAAAAACGGTCAGGAAATAGTTAGCATCATCGGGCAACAAAGGTTCTATCGCTTTGATGTCTTTGTCGGCACTAGTACCATAAAGGATGAACAATTTCCCTTGTTGGAGTTCTTGCACGCTCTCGATGGTTTTGGTAATTCCTTCCGGATTGTGGGCACAATCGAGAATAATGAATGGATCGTTCCCTACAATTTCCAATCGACCGATAAATCCGGTGTTCTTCCGCAGATTTTTGATACCGCTCTCAATGTCTTGTTGACTGATGTTCCAACCTTGGAGGCGCAATTCGCCGATAGTAGCCATTACCGTATCAAAATTAGCGCGTTGGTAACCGATCAGCGATGTTGGGTAATCCGTGAGTTGTGAGGCAATCGTAACCTTACTTTTATTGACTTCGGCTTGCCGCAGGATGACTTGTTCGATTTCGGCATCCAGTGCTCCCATTACAAGTGGAGTGGAAGGTTTAATGATTCCGGCTTTCTCAAAAGCAATGGCTGCTCGCGTATTCCCAAGTATATTTGTATGATCTAAGCTGATGGTGGTAATCACACTTACCAACGGCGAAACGATATTGGTAGCATCTAATCTCCCGCCCAAACCTGTTTCGGCTACCACGATGGTGCAACCTTGCTCTTTGAAGTAACACAAGGCCATGAGCCAGGTAATTTCAAAGAAAGAAGGTTCTATTTCCCAAGTCTTGGAACGAATGTCGGCACAAAAACGAATCACAAACTCTTCGTCAACACAAGTGCCGTTTACCCGTATTCTTTCTGTGAAATCGTGAATGTGTGGAGAAGTAAACAATCCTGTTTTCTGACCGTTTTCGGTTAGAATTGATGCCAGCATATTGGAAGTGGATCCCTTTCCGTTGGTTCCCGCAATGTGAATGAATTGCAGTTCCTGTTCCGGGTTACCGAATGCTGCTGCCAACGCTCGGATATTATCCAAACTCGGTTTGTACGCACTTACACCTTGAAGGTGATATGCCGGAAATTGTTCAAACAGCCACGAAATGGTTGCTTCGTAGGTCATTAACTAGCCGAAACTTTGATTGTCAGGACTTCCTGAGTAGGAGCTGAGCCGGCAGGTAATTTGCTGTATTTGGCTTTTTCTTTCACCAATCGCACCACTTCGTTGAGGACAACGGAATTGGATGTTGTTGTTCTGGAGTCTCTTACCACTGTAGGAGTACCAATCACATTTCCATCAGCGTCTACTCTCACTTTGAGCAAAATGCTACAGTTTTCATCAGAATCTACACTTGCGGTACTTGGTTTTTCGATAATAGTACGCTTGCCATTACCGCCCTGTCCATCGCCAAATCCGGGACCTTTGCCATTGCCGTCGTCGTCACCCAAACCATTGCCCTTTCCTTTCCCTTTTCCGCCACCTTTTCCACCGCTTCCACTAAACGGACTTGTTTCACGAGTTGAGGCTTCTTCGTTCGGGTCTTTTCCGGTGTTGCTGTTCCCTTTTCCGGGCTTGAATGGTGTAACGGTCGGTAAAATACCTTCCATTTGCATCATCGGGTTGGGAGTCGGGTCGAATTTAGAATTATCGGGAGTTCCGGAACCACCACCACCAACAATTTTATACGGATTAGGTAAAGTAGAAACATGCGCTTCAGGTGGTGCGTCCAATGTCATGAGAGTGGTGTCCATTTTCACAACCGGCACTGCCAATTCTTCAACAGGCGTGCTCAAGCCGAAGCTAACCATGGTGAAAATTCCGAATAAGCCCACTATTCCCAATACGATAAACAAGACGAGATCATTGTAATCGCGGCGAATGGAGTAGGCTCCGTATTTCTTGTTGCGGTCTTCAAATATCACATTGATACGGTCCACACACGTAATGTGTTGCCAATCTTTGGAGTCGAAGTAATCATACAGGGAAACTCCCAGCACAATAACGGCAATAACAATCATTAGTGACATAGCTCTCTATTTTTATATTCCATACAACCTGCATGCCAGAGTGTTCAACATGTCAAGGAAGTATTTAAACTTTCAAACCTAGTTATAAACAGGATGTGTAAAATAGATGCATACGCAGAATTATGAACGTTTAGCTGTTAAGATTACTGTTCTGTACGGATCAAAGATGAACATCCTTGATGTAGTTATAGTCTAAAAATGGAAAAAGGTTACAAAAAAGCTTACTGCGCTTTGAATTTGTAGGTAATTGTGCCTTCCTGCAAGGGTTTTGTGGAGGCATTGAAACGTGCTTTTTTGGCGTATTTTTTGGCGTTTTCCAATACACATGGGTCTACTCCGGAAGTGTTAAGTGGTTCAACCTTTCTTACGAGACCATTGTCATCAACCGTTATTTTGAGTGTAATTGTTCCGCCTTTCTGACAAGTGTAGGTTGGGTATTGCAAATACCAGTTATCGTTATTGAAAGGTGTTCTTCCGTCGAGATCAAAGTCAGCAGCTTCTTTTGTTTCAGGAGTTGAGCCTTTGTTTCCTTGTGATCCTTTTACGTCTTGACCGGCCTTCCTTGCTGCATCCTGTTTTTCTTTTTCTTTCTTTTTCGCTTCCCGATCAGCCTGACGTTTTAACATGTCTGAGCGTGTTTGGTCAAAATGATCAGCGTTCCTGTTGATCTCATCGTCAGAAGTTCGGGGCTTTGGTTTTGGTGGTTTTTCAGTATTGTTATTGGATTGCTCATCCGGATTATCAGAAGATTCCGACGACGTCTCCTGCGCTTCCTGGTCAGCTGCATTTTGTCCACCTGAACCACGGTCACTTTTGATCGAGTAGGATGGAGGTAGCTTTACTTCGTCTTTTGGTGGAGCGTACAAACTCAGCAATGTGGTGTCTTCAGCTGAAGTTGCTTTCATGATATTGGGCAATTCTCCTCGGCTGCCAAAGGAATATTGTGTTCCGAATGTAAGTCCGAATAACGCAACCACCGCCGCGATAATGGTGAGCATAACGCTGTTGTAGGTTTTTCGCATCGAATAGGCGCCGTAGCGTTTGTTGCGATGATCAAATACCATATTATTGTGTACGGTCGATGTGAGTTGATTCATATCTTTTGAATCAACATAATTGTAAAGGGAAATTCCCAATGCAACTACCACGATGAGCCATACTACTACCATTGAATCAAATTTACGACTTCTGAATGATCTGAAACTGAATCAGGCAAAGATTAAGCCTAAATTACGTTAAACGAACTACTACTGAGGATTTGCTTCCTTTGTGAAATCCAATCGGTATTGCCAGTTGTTTTTCTGCGCTAAGGCCGCAACGTTATAGATTGTTTCGTATTTGGCTGTCTGAGCTCCTTCTATTTTCAGTTGTTTATTCTGACTTTCAATCATTTTGTCGCCGATCAATGTCTTAATTTCATCAAATGATCGTTTGTCTTTCGCCGTTTCACCCGGGAGTATATAATACTCGTTGTCTTTGGTAATCACTACTGTAAGGCTTGGCTCAAAATTTTCAGTTGATTCTATAGCAATCGGTTTGTCTTCCTTTTTGGAAGCCACTGCCATTACCATGAAGAAAATAAGCATCACCAATACAACCGAAGAAATGGCGGTAAGCCCGTTGCCTACTTTGACCTTGTTTTTCTGACCGAAATTCATAATTACTTGCCCGGTTCGTTTAACAAATCCATGAATTCAATGGCGGTGTTTTCCATATTATAGACAATGCGCCCGATGCGTGCCACCAGAAAATTGTACCCCAGATAAGCAATTACACCCACCATCAATCCTTCAACGGAAGTAATCAAAGCAGTAAGAATTCCCGGAGAAATAGATTTTAAATCGATGTTTTTCGCCATTTCCACGTCCATAAACAACATCACCAATCCGGCGAGTGTGCCCAGAAATCCAAGCATCGGTCCTGCTCCTGAAGCAGTTGCCAAAAAGCTCACGCGTTGTTCCAAGGTCATGATTTCCAATTTCCCACTGTTTTCAATAGTAGCGGCAATATTGTCCATCGGTTTCCCCAAACGATTGATTCCTTTTTCCAGCATGCGTGCCGAAGGACTTTCTGAATTGGCACAAAACTTACGTGCAGCATCAATGTTTCCCTCTACCAGATAGCCTTTGATCTTTTTCAGGAAATCGTCTTCCTCGCGTGAAGCACGTCTTAGCGCAGTAAAACGCTCTACAAAGATGAAGACAACATATCCGAACATGGCCAATAATCCCAGGTTGATCAACCAGCCTATTCCGGCATTGGAATCAATGATGATGTCCATGATAGAGATTTTATTTACACTCGATTTTGCGGCTTCGTCGCCCACAACCATCTGAAGATTCAATAATGCGCTCATAGTTTTTTATTCGTCAGTTTTGTTAACCGTTCTTTACGTACACTCATAACTGCTGAATTTGAAAAGATTACAGCGTAGTTGAATGAATACCGACAAAAAAACAAAAAAAAACAGTCGAAGAAACGCAGCACTGAACCCGTTAATCAACAATTGGTTTTTAATTGCCAACAGGAGAGTTCCAGAAATGGATAGGAGATAAATGCATTCCCACAGATGCACAGATTTTTTGCTCGGCTACCGCACTCGCTTTACATAGCATATTGCCAAGCAATTCACATGTAACATTGTCACATACTGAGCGAGGCCGTTAGGTGAGCCGTAATCTGTGAATCTGTGGGAGAGAACCTTATCTGGAAATTAAACCAGCTGCTTCAGTGCAATTTCAAACGCTGTCTTCGCGATATTGGTTTTACCTCCGTTGATCGCATGTGTTTTCACCAACGCATCACGTATAATTGAGCTGGTGTCTTCAAAAATACCTTTGTCGGTAATTTGTTTCAGATCATTACTCATCAAGTATGCAAATACGCGCGCCATTCCGCAATTGGAGATAAAATCAGGGATTACGGAAAGGTGATTATCGGCATAATCGGCTATTGGTCCGAAAAAGATTTCCTTATCGGCAAACGGAACATTCGCTCCGGCAGAAATTACTTCCACGCCGGCTTTCACCATTCGGTCAACTTGTTCTTGTGTAATCAATCGCGATGCTGCACATGGGATAAATACATCCGCTTTTACATCCCAGATTTTCGCATTCACATCTTCGAATGAAAGCAAATTCGGGTGAACCAGCTCATTACCGTTTTTAGTGAGAAACAAGTCGCGAATTTCTTCCAATGTAAAGCCGTTTTCGTTGATCAATCCACCAACGCGGTCGATGATTCCAACAATGGTAGCTCCTTGTTGCGCCAAATAATAAGCACCGGCAGAACCAACATTTCCCCAACCTTGCACAATGACACGTTTTCCTTTGATGGAGCCGCCCCAGATATCATAAAAATGAGCCACCGATTGAGCTACACCGTATCCGGTAATCATATCGGCAACAACGTATTTACGTGTTACATCAGGAGAAAACTGAGTATCTTCGATTACTTTCAAAACGCCGTTTCTCAACTGACCGATTCGATTGATTTTTTGGGCTTCACGCGGTTGAAAGTGTCCGTTAAAAACACCTTCCTGCGGATGCCAAACGCCACAATCTTCCGTAATTGGAATCACTTCATGGATTTCATCTACATTCAAATCACCACCTGTACCATAATAATGCTTCAGCAACGGAGCAACTGCCGCATACCATCTGCGCAAAACACCTTCTTTACGTGGGTCTTTCGGATCGAAATTGATTCCCGATTTCGCACCACCGATAGGCGGTCCGGCAACGGTAAACTTCACTTCCATTGTTTTGGCCAATGATTCTACTTCTCGTTTGTCAAGCCCAGCACGCATGCGCGTACCACCGCCGGCAGCGCCACCGCGCAATGAGTTAATAACAACCCAACCTTCGGCTTCCGTTTCGGCATCTTTCCATTCAAAGACGATTTCCGGGCGCTTATTTTCAAATTGTTCGAGAAGTTGTTTCATGTGCTTGTAGCTTCAATTGATAAAGCCGCAAAAGTAATAAAGTATTTGGTTGAATGAGCGTTCTGTTTCATTTATGGAAGGTGCAAAACACCACCACATACGTCTTTTGATGCTCCGGTTACCGAAGAGATACAATTTGGTTCTTTCTCCAAAAACAATACCCCAAGTAATGCGAAAATCAGTGCTTCTTTGAAGTCAATCAATTGATTGTCAGGTAGGATAATTTGTCCTTTGAAGTAGCGTTTCAAACGTTCAATAAGATAACTGTTTTTTGCTCCGCCACCTGTGATCATGACCGATTCCAATTCGTTGTCGTTGAGTGTTTTTCCAATTTGAATCGCAATGTGTTCAACCACTGTCGCCAGATTGTTCTCGATGTCTTTGTCAAATTTCAACAAAGGGTAAAAATCCTGTTCCAGCCATTCTGTCCCCAATGATTTGGGCGCATCTTTTTCGTAATAGGGCAGGCTGTTGAGTAGGTCGAGCAGGAAATAATTCAATTCTCCGGTGCTTGCCAATAGTCCATCTTTATCAAACGCCAATTCTTTTGAACGAACCAGTTTGTTGAGAGGAAGATTTCCCGGACAAATATCAAAAGCACGCATTACGCCATTCTTTTCGAATGAAACATTGGTAAATCCGCCAATGTTGAGGAACGATGCCGCATCGTTTTTAAACAACAAGCGATCACCGATTGGAACTAACGGAGCACCTTGTCCACCGTATAACACATCTTTTGTCCGGAAATCACCTACAGTAGGAATTCCGGTATGAAACGCAATAACGGCCGGATTGCCAATTTGAGTAGTGAATCCTTTTGCCGGTTGGTGATAAACCGTTTGTCCATGAGAAGCAATGGCATCAATCTCCGATTTATTCAACTGAAACCGTAGGACAAATGCGTTAATTATTGTAGCGAAGAAAACACCTAAATCATGATCCAATTGAGCGAGTTGCGAGCCCAATAAGTTGCCGCTTTCGTGTAGCTGATCTAGCAGTGTGTCTGAAAATGCGACCGTTTCGCTTTGTTCTATGGAATAAGACCATTGGCCATTCGATTCACGGTTGAAAGTAGCGTAAACTAGATCAACACCGTCCAAAGAAGTTCCGGACATTAAGCCGATTATTTTGTACGAATCCATAACTGTAGGTTTGATATTAAAATGGTACATTTGCCCATTCATACAAAAATAAAATAAACTGCGATACAGATGAATTTTGAATTGACAGAAGAACAAAAAGCTGTGCGTGATGCTGCTCGTGACTTTGCACAAAATGTTTTGAAACCGGGTGTTATTGATCGCGACCGTGAACAACGCTTTCCAATAGAAGAAATCAAACAGCTCGGTGAGCTTGGTTTCATGGGGATGATGGTTGACCCGAAATATGGTGGCGGTGGTATGGACACGATGTCTTACGTACTTGCAATGGAAGAGATTTCAAAAGTAGATGCGTCAACTTCGGTTTGTATGTCTGTAAATAACTCACTTGTTTGCTGGGGATTGGATAAATTCGGCAACGAAGAGCAAAAAGAAAAATTCCTTATTCCATTGGCTACCGGTGAAAAAATCGGAGCATTTTGTTTGTCGGAACCGGAAGCAGGGTCAGATGCCACTTCACAGCGTACAACTGCTATTGATATGGGTGATTATTACTTGCTCAACGGAACCAAAAATTGGATTACCAATGGTTCAACTGCATCTACGTATATTGTGATTGCTCAAACGAACGCTGAATTGGGGCACCGTGGTATCAACGCATTGATCGTTGAGCGTGGAATGGAAGGATTCATTGTTGGAGCGAAAGAAGATAAATTAGGAATCAGAGGAAGTGATACGCATACATTGATGTTCAATGATGTGAAAATACCGAAAGCAAATCGCATCGGGGAAGACGGTTTCGGATTCAAATTCGCTATGAAAACGCTTTCTGGTGGTCGTATCGGAATTGCTTCTCAAGCATTGGGTATTGCGGGTGGAGCGTTGGAATTATCCCTTGCATATTCAAAAGAACGTAAAGCATTTGGTAAAGAAATCTACAAACACCAGGCAATCGCGTTTAAATTAGCTGATATGGCTACTGAAATCGAAGCTGCCCGTTTGTTGGTCTATCGCGCTGCTGCAGATAAAGATGCAGGACGTAATTTTGATCAATCTTCTGCTATGGCAAAATTGTATGCTTCAAAAGTGGCAATGGAGCAGACGGTTGAAGCGGTTCAAATTCACGGTGGATACGGCTATGTGAAAGAATACCACGTAGAACGTTTGATGCGTGACGCGAAGATTACACAAATCTATGAGGGCACATCTGAGGTTCAGAAAATTGTGATTTCCCGCGGTGTTTTAGCGGATTAAAATAAAATTGAATTTACTAATTGGGTCGAGTCAGTCTTATGCTGATTGCGACCCTTTTTTATGGTGCAAAATCAATGGTGAAAAATTCCGTAATATTGCGGGATTACTGAATTTAAGTAGCTGTAAATAAGTGATTTAATCTTGTTTTTAAAGCAAAGGAAGCAACTTCTCTAACTGTATTCCTCTCGATCCTTTCAACAAGATCAATAGTCCTTCCGGTGGGTTTTTTGTGAAATGTTCACTCAACGGTTCAGTAGATTTCAAAAAAATCGCATTTGGATGTAAGTGTTTCCATTTCAGGAACTCTTCTCCTACAAAAAAGCCGCTTAACCGGTGTTGAATGGTCAACTGCACAATTTCTTCGTGAACCAAAGCTGCATCATCACCCATTTCACGCATGTCACCTAGAATAAAAATCTTCGCGTGGTTGTCGATCAACGCAAAACTATCAATGGCGGAACGCATACTGGTCGGATTCGCATTATAACAATCAACAATAAGCGTGTTTTTAGCTGTTTCAGTTACTTGTGATCGATTATTGGAAGGAACGTAGCCTTCGATTGCTTTGGAGCAGTTTTTAGGAGTGATTCCAAAGAAAAGACCAATGCGAATTGACGCTAGAAAATTGATGAAGTTATACTGTCCAACCAAGTGGGTTCTTAATTCAGGACTTGTAAAGTTATCGAAACTCCAAGTCATCTCAACAAACGGACTCAGGCGCAATAATTTCCCGGAAACTTCTCCGGAATCTCCGTAAGTAGCCAGTTTTATTCCTTCAGGAATTACCTTTGCTAAGGTTTCGTCATCACTATTCAGAAACAAGACTCCATCTTCATGACCCTGATGGATGTAGCGATACAACTCGCTTTTTGTTTGAATAACTCCTTCCAGTGATTTGAATCCTTCTAAATGTGCTCTTCCAACATTGGTGATTATTCCGTGTGTCGGTTCTGCAATTTCGGCCAATTCTCGAATATCCCCCGGTTTATTAGCTCCCATTTCAATAACCGCAATTTCATGCGTTGAATTTAATTGGAGTAGTGTAAGAGGTACCCCAATATGGTTGTTAAGGTTTCCGTTGGTGTAAAGAATTGTGTATTGAGTTTGAAGAACGGCAGCGATCAATTCTTTGGAAGTCGTTTTGCCGTTACTCCCAGTAATACCTATGATTGGAATCTGAAACTGTCTGCGATGATGTTGTGCCAATTCTTGTAAGGCAACAAGAGTGTCTTGTACAAGAATGGTTTTCCCTTCAATGGTGTAATCGGGATTGTCGATTATTGCACAAAGTGCTCCTTTTTTGATGGCTTCTTCTGCAAATTCATTTCCATCGAAGTTGCCGCCTTTAAGGCAAAAAAACAAGCAATCTTTCGAGATTGTTCGTGTATCCGTTTGTACTCCTGAGCTCTGCAGGAATAGAGCGTAGATCTGGTCCATTTTGCGGGCATAAAAAAACCCACCAATTCGCCTTAGACGGATTGATGGGTTCAATCAATTATCAATTCGGTTATTTTTTCTTTTTCTTCTTCTTGCCGTAGTTCATCCCTACCGGACTACCTACACGATCCATTGCACATCTGAAACCAATGGTACAAGTGGATTTTTCTTCATCAAGGAATCGACGTGAGCCTGCATTCAACCAGTAAGCGCGATCTCTCCAAGAACCACCTTTGTAAACACGTGATTTATCAGAAATCAATGTTGTAGGCCAAGAAGTTCTATCCTCAGGTTTAACCTGATTACCGTCCAAACCGTAAGTCTCAAACTCGTTTTGGTACATAATTAAGTTCGGGTCACGTGTTGCCTGATTAATCGCATTTTTACGATCATCATTGTTGTAGTAAATCGAACTTTCGATATCACCATCCAAGTAATCGATATAGTCATCGCGACGGTAATTCAAGCGACCAATGTTTTCCTCTTCGGTTACATTACGGTATTTCAATTTACCAGGAGTGTTTACAATGAATTCTGCAAAACCTTCACGCAACATCGTAACTATTTCAAACGCATACTCTTCACCGTCACGACCAGTACGCAACTCATCTGCAAAGATTCCGTCGAAGATTTCATCTTGAATCAAAGCAGATGCCTCGATATCGTATTTATTGTTTTTGTCTTCAATTGCACGATCAAGTACAGCGTTGATTCTACCCAACAAAGCCAATTCGATTGAATCTTTTTTGTTTCCGTGAGAAACATAGAATGGATCCGGAGCATAACCACGAGCTACACGGTTACGTGATTCTACGTTACGAGCCAAACCATTTGGAATAATCGTATCGTTCGGATCGTGTTTGTCGGCAGAAATACGTTGGTAGCGAATACGCTCAAACTCATTCAAGTATTCTTTCATTCCGTGAACGTCATACAAAACCTGACCGTTTTTCAACTCGGTAGAACCCTCGTTGTTCAACAATTTCGTTTGAAATACATTTCCACGGAACGGACGGAACTCATCAAAATCTTCAGAAGATAGCGGACGGTAAACATCCATTACCCATTCCGAAACGTTACCTGCCATGTGATAAAGACCATAGTCATTCGGCCAGAAAGACTCAACAGGAGCAGTAACATCAGCACCGTCATTCAATTGACCTGCAACCCCCATGTAGTCACCACGACCACGAACAAAGTTAGCACGGATAGCACCTTGGAATTCTTCATTGTCCTGACGAACAAAGTGACCATTCCATGGATATTGCCGACGCTCTGTAATTACCTCTGTACCTTCAGTAAGGTTACCGATCAAACCGATAGATGCGAATTCCCACTCAGCTTCTGTTGGGAGACGGTAGCGCGGCATAAGAATACCATCTTCCATGCGCACGATACGTTTTCCTAATTTTTTACCTTCTCTGTTAGAAGGGTCAGTGTCAATCAATTTGCGACCGCCTAATTCTTCTGCTTGCTCATATTGATTAACCATGTAAGCATCTGTGTTGAATGTTTGATCATCTGCCTGATCAACATCCCAACCAAGAACACCTTCACGAATAAGAATGTACTCATTCACGCGGTCAGTTCTCCACTTACAATAATCACTAGCTTGTAGCCAAGACACACCAACTACCGGATAATCACGGTAAGCAGGGTGACGAAGGTAATAATCGACAAATTTCTCATTGAACGCCAACGGGCTTCTCCAAGACAATGTGTCAGGAAGTGCGTTTTTGTAAACCATTGGATACGTTGCATCGTATGCACGGTGAATCCAATAAAGGTATTCCAACCAGTGGAAATTCGTTACTTCTGTTTGGTCCATGTAAAAGGACGAAACAGTAACACGTGCAGGACGGTTGTTCCAGTCGAACATCACATCTTGCTCTACCATTCCCATGGTGAACGTACCACCTTCAATTAATACCAATCCCGGGCCTGTTTCCTGATCCACGTATGGAACCTTTTGAAAACCGCCTTGATTCACATTGTTGTAATCCCATCCTGTGGAAGAAGAGGATTCTCTGCTACACGAAACGATTGCTAATCCAGCAACCGAAAGCGCAAAAACACTCAAGAGTTTCATATGCTTGGTTTGTTTTTTCATTTTTTTGGGAGACCAAAGTTAATGTTATAAACGGATCACGAACAAAAGGTTACAAAAAAATCTAAAAAGATGGACAAGATATCGTTCTGAAGGTCTTGTTTGGTGGCTTACAGTTGGCGTTGATTCCAAGTGAAACCTCATGTGAACCACCTGAAACACCATTGTTTAGTCTGGAAACTGTTACATCATAACTGTATCCGATCTTAAACGTACCTGTGTTAATACCAATTGCCAGAATGAATGCGTCTCTGTTACGGAACCATGCTCCTGCATTGAACGCACCATACTTCACATACGTACCGATATTCAATTCCATGAATCCTTGTTGGTACTGGTAAATGATGTTTGGCATAATGGAAGTAGTGTTGTTGTACTTTGAACGAGCACCAACCGGAATTTCAGCTCCCATGTGTCCGGTCAAGCGAATAGGCATCGGGCTGTTACCGATAATCACCGATTCGTTCGGACGGTTAAGGTGATGAGCTGCAAAACCAAAGAAGAAACGTTTTGAATAACCTACAAAACCTGCAGATGCATCAAAAAATCCTCTTGAACCACCACGCGGAACATCTCCGGTTTGGTAAATAAATCCACGTCTCGGATCGATCATATCGCCGAAAGTCAATTTATCCCAGTCAAGAAATTTTTGATACCATGCAGCGCGAGCGCCGAATAACATGGCAAATTTCCTGCTTACTTTTAGATGGTAAGAGTAGATAAGCCCCAACATGGAAGTGTTAATTGTTCCCTGTCCTTGTTGGTCATGTGTTGCCAATATGCCGAATCCCCCCGAAATATTTTTAAAATATTGATCGTAGGAAGCACTATAAGTAACGTAATTTCCTGACAAACGAGGCCATTCATTACGATAGTTTAGCGCAAACCTTGGACACCCATTTGATCCCGCAAATGCTGGATTTAAATAGAGTGGATTCGCATAAAATTGTGTGAATGTAGGATCCTGAGCATAGGTAGAGCTCATAGAACACAACATCGCCACAACGGCTAAGATTCTTACATTTTTCATTCGCTTTCGAATATTTTAAATGCGGGTTTATAGCATTGATACGCCAATGTTACGAAAAAAAAAATCATTGGTTACATCAAAATTGCTGAAACACAAAAATAAAAAAACATTACGTACGTTTTGATGAACAAGACGATCACTTTACGAAATTTGTCTCATGAAAAACGAAAGAATGCCTGTAGGTTACAATTTTAACAAAACTTTTCAATTATTGTTATTCCTTTTACTGTCATGGAATCAGCTTTTTGCTCAAGTCTATACGGTTGATATTCAGTGGCTCCCAAATAGATTTTTTATGGAGAACGGTGAGCAATTAACTGTTCCAGCTATAAAGGACAATGATTATTCAAACGGTGCGCCCTATTTCTCTTGGCAACAAAAAGTTAAAAAAGGGAACTACCAATTGACTTATTCGCAAGTTATCACCGAATCTGCTCAGGCAGTTGATGTACAATTATTATCAAAAAGAGGAATTACAGCACCAAATTCACCGAATATTGAGCTTACAATTTCAAAAGCGCGCAATGAGCGATTTATAGTCGCCTCCGTTTTTCCTTATATTATGGAAAATGGTTCTTTAAAGCGAATAGTTGGATTTACGATTGAGTCTTCGTTGGTTTCAGTTGAAACAAATTCACAGGAAAAGGATTTTGTTGCCAATTCGGTGCTTAATAGTGGTGAGTGGTACAAAATAAGCGTAACGGAAGACGGGATTTATAAAATCGACCGAACATTTCTTAAAAATTGCGGTATTGATGTGGATAACCTTGATCCGCAGCAAATCAATATTTATGGCAATGCCTCCGGAAGGCTTCCTGAATTGAATAATGCGTCGTTTTTTGACGATTTGACAAAAAACTCCATTCAGGTAGTTGGCGAGGCAGATGGTGTTTTTGATGCAACCGATTATATTTTGTTTTATGGAGCGGGTCCTAATCGTTGGGATTATTCACCCATTAACGGTTTTGAACGAAATCAGCATATCTATAGTGAAGTCAATTGTTATTTCATTCATATTAGTGGCACCGATCTTCCACTTCGTGTTCAGTCAATCAGTGAATCAGTGAATCCGGTGACCGATTTTGTGACTTCTTATAATTATAACGAGATTCATGAATTGGAGAACAATAGTTTGGTGAGTGGTGGTCAACGTTGGTATGGAGAGTTGTTTGACGGTGAATTGACCAAGGAAGTATTGTTTAATGTCCCTGAAATTACGATTGGCGCTCCGGTTGTGATTCAATATGCAGTAGCTTCGAACGCCACTTCGGGTGGAAATACGTTCCGGTTTTCACTCAACGGCAACCTGCTTCAGTCTCAAAATCTTTCTAGTGGAGGTGGCGATTATGGTCGAAATGAAGGCTCTTTTTCCTTTGCAGCCAGCAATGCTTCTATTCCGTTTTCATTAACGCTCAATCGTATTAACCCATCCGTGAAAGGATACTTGGATTATATTGAATTAACCACTCGCCGCAACTTAACCATGATGGGCGATCAGTTTCAATTCAGAGATGTGTTGAGTGCTGCACCAGGAAAAACAAGTGAATTCACGATTTCTTCTATTTTGAATTCGGGCACGGTTTGGGAGATTTCCAATAAAAGAAACCCGGCGTTGGTAAGCGGAACGTTTTCAAACGGTCAATTTGTTTTTCGTTTAGATACAGATACAATCCGAGAGTTCATTGCTTTTTCCAATACTGGTTATTTGACACCTTCTTTTGTTGAGGTAGTGGTGAACCAGGATTTACATGCGCTTGATCAGGTAGATTATTTGATTGTAACGCATCCGAATTTTCTAGCACAGGCCCAGCGATTGGCAAATCTGCATGAACAACAGGGAACTACAACACACGTGGTAACTACTACTCAGATTTACAATGAATATTCATCCGGTGTGGTTGATGCAACTGCGATTCGTCGTTTTGTGAAAATGTTCTATGATCGTGCTAATGGTGATCCGTTGCTGCAACCGAAACATTTGTTGTTGTTTGGCGACGGAACGTACGATCCGAAAGGTCGTGTGGGGAATAACAATTACATGGTGCCGACTTATCAGGTTTTGAATTCTGAAAATCACATCAGCGCAATGGTAACCGATGATTATTTCGGATTATTAGATGATTCGGAATCGATTCTTGGGTCGGATGGTATGGATATTGGCGTTGGACGTTTGTTGATTACAACCCAGCAACATGCGGTGGAACAAGTGAATAAAATAGAGCATTATATGCACAACGGATCTACCTTGTATAGTCAGGGTGCCAATGAATGCTGTACCGGAAATGATAATTCCACTTTTGGCGATTGGCGATTGAATTATTCCATTATTGCTGATGATGAAGAGGGCGGTTATTTCGTGAATACCGATTCCGAACCGTTGATCGATGATGTGCAGGCACTTTACCCTGAAATGAATTACGACAAAATTTACAGCGATGCATACACTCAAACCAGTACGGCAGGTGGATTGCGCTATCCGGAAGTATTTGATGCAATAACTGATCGTGTTGAACGCGGAAGTTTGCTTATCAATTATATCGGTCATGGTGGAGAAGTTGGTGCAGCTGAAGAGCGTATTATCACAATTCCACAAATTCAAGGATGGTCGAATATTGACAAAATGCCTTTGTTTGTAACAGCAACCTGTGAATTTACCAAGTACGATGATCCAAGTCGTGTTTCTGCCGGAGAATGGATTTCGTTAAATCCTACCGGTGGTGCGATTGCATTGATGACCACCACACGTTCCGTATTTTTTGGGGTGAATTCCACAACCGTAAAACGTTTGTATGAAAATGCGTTTGACAGAGATGCCAATAATGATCCATTGACCTTCGGGGAGATTATGCGGATTACAAAAAACACTTCCGGTACCAGCGACAACAGAAGAAGCTTTACGTTGATCGGTGATCCGGCGCTTAAAATAGCCTTGCCGAAATGGCGAATCGTTACCGACAGTATCAATCACAAAGATCCGACGCTTTCTATCGATACCATTCGTGCTTTGAGCAAGATGAATGTGAAAGGTCACATCGAAGATTTTAACGGAAACGTACTTTCCAGTTTTAACGGAGTGCTTTCCCCAACGATTTATGACAAAGAAAAGCTCAATCAAACGATGCAGAACGATCCGACCTCACCATTGGTGAATTTTTACACACAGAAAAATGCCTTGTATAAAGGAAAAGCTTCGGTAGTAAACGGTTATTTCACATTTGATTGTATTGTGCCGAAAGACATCGATTACGATTTCGGATTTGGGAAGATCAGTTATTACGGGAAAGGTTCTCCTGAAACCGATGCCGATGGTTATGATACAAATCTGGTTGTTGGTGGAATTGATACCAATGCGGTGGCCGATGTTCAAGGACCCGATATTAAATTGTACCTTAATAACGACCAATTTGTAAGTGGGGGAATTTCGAGTCAGGATCCGTTATTGGTGGTTGATTGCTTTGATGAAAACGGGATCAACACAGTTGGAAACGGAGTAGGGCACGATTTAATTGCTATTTTAGATGGAAACACTGCCGATCCGATTGTGTTGAATAATTATTATGCCGGAAAGCTCGACTCTTATCAATCCGGGCAAATTCAATACACACTAAAAGGATTGTCGGTCGGACCACATACCTTGGAAGTTAAAATTTGGGATGTGAATAATAACTCTTCGGTAGCTTCAATAGAATTTACGGTAGTGGCTGACGGCAATGTTCAGCTGGATCATGTCTTGAATTATCCGAATCCGTTTACAACTAAAACAACCTTCTATTTTGAGCACAATCAATCGTGTTCATCGTTAGAAACTCAGATTCAAATTTATACTGTTTCAGGGCGTTTGGTAAAAACAATCAACAAACAAGTCGCTACCACTGGTTTTAGGGCAGAAGGTATTGATTGGGATGGAACAGATGACTTTGGTGATCAGTTGGCCAAGGGTGTTTATGTTTATCGTTTGTCGGTAGATTTACCTGATGGAGGAAAAGCTGATAAATTAGAAAAATTGGTGCTTTTGAAATAACATTATCAACAAGCACAAGAAAAATGTATTTTTGCCGTTTAGCAATAAAGAACTTTAAATAATGCTACATAAAATTTTATTACTCGTAACTCTTTTGTTGAGTTTTCAGTCCTTTACTCAGGTGACTGATGATCAACTTCAATTGAATACAATTACCACATCGATGCCATTTTTATCCATTGTACCAGAGTCGCGCGGTGGTGGAATGGGAGATGCCGGTACTGCTTTAAGTGCCAATTCAACTTCCATATTTTGGAATACGGCCATGTTGAATTTTTCGGACGACGATGCTGAAGTAAGTGTAAGTTATACTCCTTGGTTGCGAAAACTCACCAATGATATTCACTTATCTTACGTTTCCGGATACAAACGCTTGGGAGATCGTCAGGCAATTGCAGCTTCATTGCGTTATTTCAGTTTGGGAGAAATTACCTTTACCAATGCTGATGCAAGTGTGATTCGTGAGGACAAACCGAATGAGTTTGAAATTGCTGTGGGGTATGCGTTTAAGCTTTCTGAAAGAAACAGTATCGGGATCAACGGAAAATTTGCCTATTCGAACTTAACAGGTGGATTAGTGGTTGCAGGAGCGCAAACAAAAGCCGGTGTAGCCGGTATTGCTGATATTTCTTATGCATACCGCAACAAGGATATCAAATGGTTTGGTTACAACGGCGTGATTGCATTCGGAACAACCATTAACAACATTGGTAACAAGATTGCTTATTCCGAATTGGCTGTACGTGATTTTTTACCGATGAACCTTAAAATCGGATCAGCTTACACGGCTGAATTGGATAAGTACAACAAATTGACCTATTCATTAGAGATTCAGAAATTATTGGTTCCTACACCGCCGATCATGCAATTAAACACTTCTACCAATGAATACGAATTGATTTCGGGTAAAAACAACGATGTCGGTGTAATTGCAGGGTTGGTTCAGTCGTTTTACGATGCTCCCGGACGTGTTCAGGAAGACGATAATGGAGATTATGTGCAAAATACTGACGGTTCTTATGCTGTAGTAAAAGGAACGAAATTCAAAGAAGAATTGTCTGAGATCAACATTGCAACCGGTTTGGAATATTGGTACAACAACGTGTTTGCTTTGCGCGGTGGTTTTTTCTACGAAAATAAAAACAAGGGAGATCGCAAATTCTTTACAGCCGGTATTGCAATCCAGTACAATATTTTCGGATTGGATATCTCTTACCTTGCTGCGTTGAAACGAGATAACCCTTTGGCTAATACCTTACGCTTTACTTTGCGTTTCAAGTTGGGTCAAAAAGTTTCCAAAGATTCGGAAAAACCTGAATAATCTTGGATATTCGAATCGGATTTGGGGTTGACGTACACCGATTGGAAGAAGGTCGACAGTTTGTTGTAGGTGGCGTTGTTTTGCCATCGTCATTCGGGGCTGTTGGTCATTCCGATGCGGATGTATTACTTCACGCTATTTGCGACGGTTTACTCGGAGCGCTCAACTTGCGTGATATCGGCTACCATTTTTCGGATACCGATCCGCAATACAAAGGAATTGATTCTACGATTTTACTGGAAAATGTGATGAAACTGGTTTCGGAGAAAGGGTACCGAGTTTCGAATATTGATTGTACAGTGATTCTGGAAAAACCCAAAGTTAATCCTCATATTCCCGAAATGCAAACCATCATTGCCCGATTGTTGAAGGTAGATGACGATCGCATTTCCATTAAAGCAACCACACACGAAAAAGTAGATTCGTTCGGAGAAGGTAAAGCGGTGAAGGCGTATGCTGTTTGCTTGTTGATGAACCCTTAATGATACCCACTTTCGATGTTTTGATTATCCGTTACTAACCGTTAGAAACGTTTATCACCTTGCCATTACTGAGTTTTAAGTCAAACTTACCTAAGACGAATACTTTTTTTGTTTTTATACAGAACGGTGTTTGATGTACCCGAATTTGAATATCATACCGAAGTTTCTGAAATTTCCCGGCTCCATCTTTTGAAGATAAATGGTGAAATGGGACTTCGTTTCCGGTCAATTGTTATTTCCACACGTTTGTTTTTCACAAATCGGTAGTTGAAACTGAAAACACCATAAGAAGTAACACCATATTTTTCTCACATCCGTTACATAGTTAAATATAAAACCAAGCCGTTCGAGTGCTAATCTATCAATTAGGCAACTGTTTTTTTCTTCGCCCATAATACCTTCAAGGATAATGATGTTTTTCGCTAAGACTTTCATGGTCTCGGAAGCAATTGTTTTGAGCGATTTACGTACCTCACTGTGGTAGTAATTTTTACATTTAATGTCACAGAACCGCTTGTCTGATCGCCCTATAAGTTGTTTGTTGCAGATCACACATTGTCTGTGAGAAAGATCATTTTTTTGACACATGACTCGTTGTTTTCTTATTTAAGTTAATGAAAAACATGATTTGGACGGCAAGGTGACGCTGTTTTTTTTCGGAAAATGGATCAAAGAACAAGTCTTGTTTCGAAAGGGAAATAAAGGTTACTAACCGTTAGAAACGTTTATGACCTTGTTATTACTTGGATTCATGGAATATTTGACGGCTTTAACGTTATAAAAACACGTTTATAATAGTCCGCTTTTATGTTGCTGCGTTCGTTGTATAAAACCTCAAATTCATTACTGAAACTTATCGGTTTTTAACCGCGTGCCTGCCATAGGCATGGATAGAAACACTTATGCCCTGTAAATACGAGCTTTTAACGAAAGACCTTCTGTTTCGGTGATCAAATTTCAACTTGTACGATTGCCCTGTCGGGGGATTCATTATTTTTGTGGACAAGAACAATTACATGAAAGTTAATCCGGCATACAGATCAAAAGAAGCATTGGTTGCGCTTTACAATAAACCTTTATTGGAGTTAGTATTTGAAGCAGCGACCATTCATCGTCAGTTTCACAATCCACGAGAAGTGCAGATGTCTTCGTTGTTGAGCATCAAAACAGGTGGTTGTCCTGAAGATTGCGGTTATTGTCCGCAGGCAGCGCGTTATCATACCGATGTTGAAGCCCATAAATTATTGTCGGTTGAATCGGTGATTGAGCAAGCTACCAATGCGAAAGCAAACGGTTCGTCTCGCTTGTGCATGGGGGCAGCCTGGCGCGAAGTACGTAATAACCGCGATTTTGATACGGTGGTTGAAATGGTCCAAGCTGTCAATAACCTTGACATGGAAGTGTGTGCTACGCTTGGAATGATGGATGCAGATCAGGCTGTTCGGTTGAAAAATGCGGGATTGTTTGCTTATAATCACAACCTCGATACCTCAAAAGAATTTTACGATGATGTGATTTCGACACGTGAATACGAAGATCGATTGAACACGATAGAAAATGCCCGTAAAGCGGGAATTACCGTTTGTTCGGGCGGAATTATCGGAATGGGTGAAGCCATTGAAGACCGCATGGGCTTGTTGATGAGTTATATGGAAATGGAAACGCCACCTAATTCCATTCCTATCAATGCCTTGGTAGCCGTTGAAGGAACACCGCTGGAAAACCAAAAGCCAATTGAACAATGGGAAATGATCCGCATGGTAGCCACTACGCGTATTGCTTTTCCTGAGTCGGTGGTGCGATTGTCTGCCGGAAGAACCAAAATGACTATGGAAGGTCAGGCACTTTGCTTTATGGCTGGCGCAGGTTCTATCTTTGCGGGCGATAAATTATTGACCACTCCAAACCCGGAATTCAACGAAGACAAAGAAATGTTCGAAATTCTCGGATTGATCCCTAAAGAAGCATTTACCGAAGGTGAGAAACCGGTTACAAAAGCAGATCCGATTATTGACGCTCGGAAAGCGAAAGAAGCGCAACGTGCAGCAGAATTGGCAGCAGCTAAAAAAGATCCGAATTTTACACCACGCAAAGTGGTTGTTCAGGAATAACCTGAAACATGAAAGCACGGTTTCTACAGAAATTGCAAGAGCGAAAAGATAAAGGGAGTTTGCGCTCCCTTTCGTTGTTTGAAGGGATGGTTGATTTTTACTCAAACGACTATCTGGGAATGGCGAAAACCGAAGTTCAACCGCTTGTTTATGCAGGAAGTACGGGTTCAAGACTCATTTCCGGAAATTCAAAAGAAGCTGAAGCAGTGGAATATTTTCTAGCCTCTTTTTTCGAAGCTGAAGCAGCCTTGGTTTTTAATTCGGGATACGATGCCAATGTGGGATTGTTTTCTTCTGTTCCGCAGAAAGGCGATACAGTGCTTTATGACGAACTGATTCACGCTTCAGTGCGCGATGGTATTCGGTTGAGTCACGCTAAGGCATATTCATTTCGCCACAATGATCTTGCTGATCTTGCAAAGAAATTCAAGCAGGCCGAAGGAAGTGTTTTCGTGGCGGTAGAATCGTTGTATTCAATGGATGGCGATCAGGCTCCATTGGTGGAACTGGTTACTTGGTGCGAGCAGAAAGGTGCTTATTTAATTGTAGACGAAGCGCACGCAGGAGGAGTTTATGGAGATAAAGGCAAAGGTTTATTGCATGAGCTTGGATTAAATCAGCGTTGTTTTGCGCGTCTTTATACATTCGGGAAAGCATACGGCACGCACGGAGCAGTTATTTGCGGAAGCGGGCAGTTGAAAGAATACCTTTACAACTTTGCACGATCATTTATTTATTCTACAGCACTTCCTCCCAATCAGTACCAACTAATTCAGCAATCGGTTGAGCGCGCCACGGATTTGGACTTACGCCACAATTTGTCAGCTGTAATTTCCAGGTTCAGATCATTGATGAAACCCGAGATGCTGATCAGCGATCCTTCATCGCCAATACAGGTAATTCCTATTTCAACACTCGAACAATGTGTGTTGATTGCTCAAAAAATGCAGGAACATAAACTTGCGGTAAAGGCCATTCTTCCACCTACAGTTCCTGAAAACGGTCAGCGCTTGCGAATTTGTCTCCACAGTTATAACACCGATGCTGAAGTCGATCAATTGGCAGCATTGCTGAATGAGCTGATTTCGGGATAGTGAACTTTTCATCAGGAAAGTTGTAAAGCATGTTATGAAACAGATCATTTTATTTACGGTAAGTATTTTCATGTTTACAACTCTGAATGCTCAAGCTGAGGCTAAAATTTTTCAGCATACCTGGGCGGCAGGTATATGTTGCGCTTCAGGTGCGGAAACAACTTTTTCAATCCAATACCAACAAGGAATGTTCACGTGTTTCGACTCGCTTGAAGTTGAGTTTAACGGCGTAAAACACCTGTTTTCCGATACACAACTTACCAAAAGCAATAAAGCAGATTTGTCGGTTGGTTTCACTGTGAGTTTCAGTTACCGCACAGATAACAGAGGCTATGATTTGGAAGGAACAGGAACTTATCAAGGCCTTTCACCGGATCAAATCCGAACAATTTCCTATGCGCCTCCGCGATTTATTTTGATTCGACATGGTAAACGGGAAGTGATTGAAACTGTAGCGGTTGAGGAGACAATGACCGCGTATCCATAAACCTTCTGAAACTACAGACTAACTTCTGCGGTTTGAATAGTCGCTAAAACGCCATCCCAAAGCGCAATTCTGCTTTCAAGTGCCTGTTTAACATAAATCAATGCTTCGTTCCATTTTGCATCGTCGTTTCCGCATAAAGCTTCTACCATTTGCAATGCCAAAAGACTGTGATGATCGCCGTCTACTTCAATGTGGCGATCTAAGTAATACTTGAAAATGTCGACCTGATTTGGGAACCGTTCGTTGATGTCGTTGACGATCGTATGGAACATATTCGGGATCAAATCTTCTCTTCCGAAGGTAAAAACTGCCGCAATGATGTGTGGTTTTCCGGTTTCGATTACTTCAAATGTAAATTGCAGGAATTGTTTAGCCGCTTCTGGAATGTCAGTCAATTCGATTGCTTCACTGACCGTTTTTCCTTGTTGAAGCAAGGCAAACAATGCATCAATGCCTTGTGTGGAAGCACCGCATTGCTGCATGGCTTCGAGGTATAATTCAAAGTGACTTTTATGGAAGCCTCCGTCTTCGTAAGCGCGATCGGATTCTTCACCCGTAACGATTTCATTGATGAGGTAACGCAAGTTTCCATCGCCAACAGGCATCCATGGTATGCTGGTGCAGGTTAGTTCACGTTGCAAGGCTTTTAGAAGCGACATGAAATCCCAAACCGCATAAATGTGGTGCTCCATAAATACCCGAACATCCTGTAAGTCCCTGATGGCATTATAAGCCGGATGATGAACGATAGCTTCTGATAAGGATGCTGTTTTAGACTGTAGTTGAGAAATATGTGTGTTCATAAGATGATATGCTACTTTAATTGACTGCAAAAGTAATGTGATATTGCTTTTTAGAGGAAGAATCAACTTTTTTTAATGGAGACAACCTTTGTGTTTTTGAATAGTAACTAAAACAAAAGATCATGAAAAAAACAACTACAATTCTCCTATGTTCATTAATGAGTTTAGTGAACTTCTTTGCATCTGCACAAGATTCAACATCTACAGATGGCTGTAATTCAGCCTGTACCTTTTCTTATTCGACCAACGGTCAGGGAGTCACTTCTTTTTCCGGACAATACTCTGGATCTGTAACGAACCCTATTTTCACATGGTATGTTGGTGGAAATGTGGTGGGTAGCGGGCAGAATTATTCTGGAAACGTAGCCAACCAAACAGAAGTTTGTTTTGAATTGGAAGGTTACTCAATTACATTTGATTCCTTGCAAGGTCAACAAATAGACACCTGTTATGCCATTTATTGCGATTTCGTAGTGATTGGTGATACGAGTGGTGGAACTGATACGAGTGCTACTTCAGATTGCGGAACAACTTCGTTTTATACTTATACAACAAACGGCAATAATCAAACAAGCTTTATTGGACAGTACACCGGAACAACTAATCCGTATTTCTTCTGGAAAGTAAATGGCGTATTACAGGCCGGAAATGCATCCACATTCACTGCAAATAATCTTACGAACGGTGATCAAGTTTGTTTTGAGGTACGTGAATACGTTATGATGTGGGATTCTCTTAATCAATGGGTAGATACTTGTTCTGCCATATACTGCAACACCTTTCAATTGGCTTCTTTGAGTGAGTTGAATAATTCCCTTATCTCACTTTACCCCAATCCTGCCAACGATGTGATTTCCATTGTAGCAAAGAAAGAAGGTGCTGTAGTGGTGATAACGGATGTAAAAGGAGTTGTGGTTTTGACATCAAAATCGTTATCAGATATTGATATTTCAATGTTAACCAAAGGAATGTATTATGTACAGTTGTGCGGTGAGAATGGCACTGTTGCCAGTAAAACGGAGCGCTTGATTAAGGAATAAGTTCTACCTTTAAATAAGTGAAAAGCCGTCAGCTTAAAGTTGGCGGCTTTTTGCGTTTAGCGTTATTCTAATGCGACTCAACCAATTTTTTCATATTAGTCAAACCAATAGTAAAATCATTTCCGATCATTTTTTCCATGTTCACTACAAGGAGTAGAATATTCATCGGATAATTCATTCGACTGTTAAATCCCCAAACAACTGTCGTTTCGTTTGCTGAAAGGGCAGTGGTTGTCATATAGGCATGTGCTATTCCTGGAAAGGGTTTCAAAAATCGCAATTCAGACTCGATGCGTTGGCCTTCAATCAATTTTTTGATTTCCTGTTCACCATGACCGACTTGTTTGTGGTCGCTTTCCCATTTTGAGATGAAACCAACCGTTCCATCGGTTCCGATGTATTCTTTTTTCATATTCGGATCCAAACTAGCCCATTTACTGAAACGGTCTTGGTTGCGTAATGATTTCAAAAAAGCAAAGGTTTCCTCGTTTGATTTATCAACCACAATTGTACGCTCTACACTGTAGTCTTTTTTGGTGAAAGCGGCAATGATTAGAACAAGGATAATCAATCCGAGAAGTGTACTTAGAACCATCCAAAGTATAATCATGATATCAGCGTTTTATTGGGGTGAAGCTACAAAAAAGTTTTCTGTGAAAATGAGCTAAATCCATTTTTTACCGTTGAAATTTATCCGATTCTAACCGCGAGCCTACCTCAGGCATGGTTAGAAACACTTATTGGCTTGCTATCACTGAGATTGGTGAAATAAGTGGATTTCGTTTCCAGAAATATCAATAAATCCGAATGATTGGCTTTATAGAACTTGTTCCTAGCGGCGCTCTGTCATATAACACAAACAATACTTTTCAACCGGACTCGAAAGCGCCGAAATATTCAAGTTGTCAGAAGCTTTTGAAACATCTACAATCGTTCCGTTTTTCATCACTAAATTGATGTTTTGGTTGGTTTGATTGTAGGCATTGTTGGTCAATAATTCCGAGTAAACAAAGTATTGAACTTCCTCGTCGTTGAGGTCGAATTGCTGCCGAACAATTTCTTGTTCCATCTTAATGCGATCCGGTCCGAAAGGGTCTTTGGAGATTTCTACTTTGTGCAATCGGCGATTTACCAAGTTCGTGGAAAGAATGGATAACACTTTGTCAGGATGTTGTTGCCATACTTTTACAGCACCCATAATGTCGTAGTCGTCTAACTGCGCAAAAGTGTCCAAAACACTCGGATCGTTTTCAAAATCGGCTTTCGTAACATCGTTTTTTAGGAAAAAATCCAAGGCTGGACTGGCAAAAACTGTTTCGCCCCGTTTCACCAATTGTTTGGCGCGTCTGAGTACGTTAATGAGCATGAATTCGGCACTGACAACCGTTTTGTGGAGGTAGACCTGCCAGTACATCACACGTCGAGCAACCAGAAATTTTTCGATTGAATAAATCCCTTTTTCTTCTACTACCAATTGGTCGTTGACGACATTCAACATTTCAATGATGCGCTCTGTTCCGATGATTCCTTCCGAAACACCGGTGAAAAAGCTGTCGCGATTCAGGTAATCCAACCTGTCCATATCCAATTGACTGGAAACCAGTTGATGGAGGAACCGTTTCGGGTATTTATCCTTGAAAATCATCAGGGCGCGTTCCAAATCTTCTTTTCCTTCGAGGTGTTCTTGTGCAAGACGCTCCAAGAAATAAATCGAAATCTGCTCATGGCTCACACCGTTTACAATGTCGTATTCCAGCGCGTGGCTAAATGGACCGTGACCAATATCGTGCAACAAAATCGCAATCAATGCGGCGCGTTCTTCTTCTTCCAAAATCACGTGTCCCTTGCGGCGAATAGAGTGAATTGCCTGCTGCATCAGGTGCATAGCTCCGATCACATGATGAAAACGCGTGTGCAAAGCCCCCGGATATACCAAATGTGTCATTCCCAATTGCTTGATTCTGCGCAAACGCTGTAAAAACGGGTGCTCGATCAGGTCGAAAATAAATTCATCGGGAATAGTAATAAAACCGTATACGGGATCGTTGATGATTTTCTTTTTGTTATTTCTGTGGGCGTTTGTTCGCAATTGAATACTTTTAGAGACCGAATTCAAAGCTAATTATTCTAATTAACATGCAAGCAAAGATTCTTTGGGCAGACGACGAAATGGAGTTCTTGAAACCCCACGTGCTCTTTTTGGAAGCCAAGGGTTACCAAGTCGATTTAATTAATAATGGCTCAGAAGCTGTAGAATTGTGTCAGGAGAACAATTACGATATCGTTTTCTTAGATGAAAACATGCCCGGAATTTCCGGATTGGAAGCGTTGGCGCGCATCAAAGAGATACAACCGCAATTGCCGGTGGTGATGATTACCAAAAGTGAGGAAGAATCCATTATGGAAGATGCAATCGGGAGTAAAATTGCCGATTACCTCATTAAACCTGTGAACCCTAATCAGTTGATCTTGTGCCTGAAAAAGAACCTGGATCACCGCAAATTGGTATCGCAAAAAACCAATTCCAATTACCAGCAAGATTTCCGCCAACTCGGCATGCAACTCAACGGACGTTTGGATGCTAATGAATGGGCGGAAGTTTACAAGAAATTGATTTACTGGGATCTGGAATTCGAAGGTCTGGAAGATCAAGGCATGCGCGAAATTCTGAAGGCGCAGAAAAAAGAAGCCAATGATTTGTTTTGCCGATTCATTGAAAAAAACTACGAAGATTGGTTCGATGGTGATGACGACGCGCCCGATATGGTGCACCATTTGCTGAAAGATCACGTGTTCCCCTTGTTGGATGAACCGATTTTCCTCATCGTGATTGATAACCTGCGTTACGATCAGTGGCAGGTATTGAAGCCGATTGTTTCCAACTATTTTACGGTCGAAAAAGAAGAAATCGTTTATTCGATTTTGCCAACAGCTACGCATTATGCACGTAATGCCTTGTTTGCCGGGTTGGTTCCTACCGAAATTGCCAAACGTTTCCCGAATCATTGGTTGAACGAAGAAGACGAGGGCGGAAAAAACATGCACGAAGCCGTTTTCTTGGAAGGAAACCTGAAACGCAACGGTAAGAACGTAAAATGGTCGTACAATAAAATCACCAACCTCGATGCCGGTAAAAAACTGGTAGATCAGTTTCACAATCTGAAAGACAATCAACTGAACGTGATCGTTTACAACTTTGTGGACATGCTTTCACATGCACGTACAGAGATGGACATGATCAAAGAACTCGCGGCTGATGAAGCAGCTTATCGTTCACTGACACTTTCGTGGTTTGAGCATTCGCCATTGCAAGAGATTTTCAAGAAAATTGCCGATAAAGGAGGAAAGGTGGTTGTTACCACAGATCACGGAACGGTACGCGTCACCAATCCGGTGCGTATTGTCGGAGATCGCTCTACAAACTCGAATCTGCGATACAAAACCGGACGAAATTTATCTTACAAAGACAAAGAAGTGTTCGCCATTAAGCATCCCGAGAAAGTCGGTTTACCGAAATCGACTATTTCAAGTGAATATGTATTTGTGCGTGAAAACGATTATTTCGTGTACCCAAACAACTACAATCACTTTGTGCATTATTACAACGATACGTTCCAGCACGGTGGTGTTTCCATGGAAGAATTACTCATTCCGTTTATCATTTTGCAGTCTAAATAATGGAATGGATTGCGCATTCGCTGGATGATTTACCTTTTGTTGCCAAGTCGTTTTTAGAATCGCTTGGTCATGCAAAGATTGTGGTGTTCGACGGACAAATGGGTGCGGGTAAAACCACCTTCATTACCGCTATTTTAAAAGCAATGGGAATCACCGATCCGGATGGTTCCCCCACATATTCCATTGTCAATTCCTATCATTCGGATTATTACGGTACAGTTTATCATTACGATGTTTACCGTCTGAATTCGGTGGAAGAGGCGCTCAATGTCGGTATGGAAGAAAACCTTTACACCGATGCCTATTGTTTCATCGAATGGGGCGAAAAAGTGCAAGAAATCTTACCGGAAGATACTGTTTGGGTGACGATTGAGGTGAATGAGATAGGGGAGCGCATTGTACGATTGACGGAAAATAGCTAACCTATAGATTCTTGTTTTTCATTAACCACATAGGTCACATAGAAAACATAGGCAAAGTTTTATTGTAAACCTTTTGATAACTACTATTTTCTTCTGTCAACTAATTCCGTTGCGTTGAAATTTCACCAAGCACGTAAAATCTATGTTTCCTTATGTGTGCTATGTGGTTAAATAACTATAGTAGTTTTAAGTAGCTATCCTACGTAAAATTTGTCCTAAATCCAGTGTTCAAAAAGTCCAAAGTCATCTAGAGTGATTCTCGCGAATTGCTCGTATATTCGTAATGCCGTCAGCAGGTGGTAAAAACGCACGATATTATGGTAAAAGATCCGGAACTACTGAAACAATTATTGAAAGAAGGCAACATTCTTCCGATGGAGGAAATGCTGGAAATCTCGAAGAAAAAAGGGAGTTTAATGATCGGTATTCCCAAAGAAACCAGTTTTCAGGAACGCCGCGTGGCATTGGTTCCCGAAGCCGTTTCATTGTTGATAGCCAATGGTCATAATGTGCGTATAGAAACCGGAGCTGGTGAATCCAGCAATTTTTTGGACAACGAATACAGCGAAGCAGGAGCAGAGATTGTTCCTTCTGCCAAAGAGGTGTTTGAATGCGATATCATTCTCAAAGTAGCGCCGCCTTCCGAAGAGGAAGTTGATTTCATGCCCGGCGGACAAACATTGATTTCGGCGTTGCAGCTTAGTGTGCAACCCAAAATCATTCTCCAAAAACTGATTCAGAAAAAAGTCACTGCAATCGCTTGGGATTATATCCGCGATGAAGAAGGTGTGTTTCCGGTGGTGCGAACCATGGGTGAAATTGCCGGTACAACGTCGATTTTGATTGCCGGAGAATTGTTGTCATCCTTCAATTCCGGAAAAGGAATCATGCTCGGCGGAATTGCCGGTGTGCAACCTACCGAAGTAGTGGTTCTTGGAGCCGGAACCGTTGGTGAATTTGCTACCAGAGCCGCCATGGGATTGGGAGCTTCCGTGAAAGTATTCGACAATAGTTTATCGCGTTTGCGTCGCTTGCAAAACGACCTCGGATCGCGGATTTATACGTCCATCATTCAACCCAAAGTATTGGCGAAAGCCGTTATGCGGGCTGATGTGGTGATTGGCGCCATTCGTTCACCATTGGGAAGAACGCCTTGTGTGGTTTCGGAAGAAATGGTCGAAAACATGAAAGAAGGATCTGTAGTGGTGGATGTGAGTATTGATCAGGGCGGATGCTTTGAAACTTCTCGTGTTACCAATCACAACAAGCCGACTTTTGTGAAATACGGAGTCACGCATTACTGTGTGCCTAACATCGCTTCACGGGTTCCGAGAACAGCTTCTTTTGCTCTATCGAACATTTTCTCGCCTATTTTGTTATCAATGGGAGATTCGGGCGGTGGTTTGGATTTGATTCGCAACGATCAGGGTTTCAGAGGTGGTGTTTATATCTATCGTGGAATTCTCACCAGTGAAGTGCTCGGAAAAGTGTTTGATCTGAAATACAAAGATTTAGACTTGCTCATGATGGGGTTAAAAGGTTAGGTCTTTGTGCTTGAGGTATATAGCTGCGAAGCAACTGCGGATTGAATCAACGTCTGTTTTTTTGTTAATAAACTAGAACGATTTTAAATGGTCATTGGTCTACATTTTTTGTGAATTGAACGTAAAAAATAGCATCTTCAATTAAAGAAAGAATTGTATTTTTAGAACGTTTACCGAATGTACTGCTGAAAACATTAATTAACTACTTGTGAAAAAACTCAACTATTCTGAAGAGGAATTGGTGTTATTGTTACAACAAAAAGACCTGAAGGCATTCAGTTATCTATACGATAACTACGCTCCGGGTTTGTTGGGGGTAATCATGCGTTTGTTGCGCAATCAAGCTGTTTCCGAAGATGTGTTGCAAACGGTTTTCGTTAAGATTTGGAAAGGAATGGAAGGATACGATGCTTCCAGAGGACGGCTCTATACCTGGATGATCAATATCTCAATCAATTCAGCCATTGATTACTCAAAATCCAAACAAGCAAAAAAAGAAACAAATACCTCGGGAATAGAGTCCAATTTCGGAGTAGTAGACCGGACAAACTTCACCACATTCAACACGGATGTGATTGGTTTGAAAGATCAGGTGGATACGCTTAAAGACGAATACAAAATCTTGATCGAATATATTTATTATCAAGGTCTCACGCACGATGAAGCTGCTAAAGAACTTGACTTGCCTTTGGGAACCGTTAAAACACGCGTGCGTTCTGCTGTTGCTCAGTTGCGCGAATTAATGAAATGAATCGGTATTCCGCTTCCAACAGCCTATTCGTTGAAGTATGAAATTGTTTAAAAGACGAAGTGAAACGAAAAGAACACCACTTAACCGCTTCGCACGCATCGTTTTCCTTAGCTTTTTGGCTTGGTTGATTCTCCGATCATGTGTAGTACAAATTTATAAAGTACCTACAGGTTCTATGAACAACACTTTCAAAGAAGGTGATTACATAGTAGTGAACAAATTGGTTTATGGAGCCAGAATTCCCATGACACCGCTTTCGCTTCCTTTCGGGCATACCTATTTAGACTGGATCACTTTCTCCTATCACCGACTTCCCGGATTTTCTTCCATACAACGCAATGATGTTCTGGTGTTCAATTATCCGGCAGAAAAAGACCTTCCGATCGATCACCGGAAAGAATATGTAAAGCGCTGTGTGGGTTTGGCAGGTGATACCATTTCGATCAGAAAAGGAATCGTGTATGTAAACGGTCGAAAACGCAAGGAAACTTCAATGGCAATACCTATCTATGCCAATAATTACAAACGAACCGCCACAGATAGTTTGTTTTACAGTCCGGCTTATTTCCCTCATTCAGGTAGTGTGAAATGGAATTCAGATCGTTTCGGACCACTGTTCGTGCCGAAAAAAGGAGCGCGTATTCGATTGACACATGAACAGTTACTGATTTATCGTGAAGTCATCGAGTCTTATGAACATAAAGAAATTAAAGAGCTAAATGAACTGTTCTTTATAAACGGGAAACGTCAAAAATACTACACGTTTGAAATGAATTATTATTTTGTGTTGGGTGACAACAGAGCCAATTCGCTCGATTCGCGTTTTTGGGGATTTGTACCCGAAGATCACATCATCGGAAAAGTGGTGTATTCATTTTAAACATAACTGAAATACCTTGTAGAAAGGCAAAAAATAAGTCGCAAAAAAGTGTTGGTATTAAGTGTAAGTTAAGATAAAATTCGTACTTTCGATGTACGCAAAATAACAGGTTAGACTCAACAAAACCGTTATAGCTTTATTAGATAAAAATGGACATTAACGCATATTTGGATTCAGGCATTGTGCAGTTGTATATCTTGGGATATGCTTCTGACGATGAGTGTCGTGAATTTGAATCGTTGATGCGCATTCATCCTGAAATTGCTGCAGCATTTGAGTCGCATCAGAAAGCATTGGAAGAAGTTATTGAAGAGAATCAGGTAAATCCTCATCCGAATCTGAAACCCCTTGTTTTAGCCACGTTCGATTATATTTCTCGTTTGGAAAATGGTGAAGAACAAAGTTTTCCACCTGTTTTGAACGAACATTCCACCATCGAAGATTTTCAATTGTGGATAGAGCGCGATGATATGGTAGCTCCGGAAGATTTTGAAGAAGTTCACGCGAAAATCATTGCCGCTACTCCCGATATGACCTGCGCCATGGTGTGGATCAAAAACATGGCTCCGGAAGAAATTCATACAGATGAATACGAGAAATTCCTAATTCTGGAAGGTTCATGTACAATCGTTGTCGGTTCAGAAGAAAACAAATTGGTGGCAGGCGATTATTTTGCCATTCCGCTTTATGAAGATCACAAAGTTATTGTTACGTCCGAAGAACCCTGTGTGGTGATTTTGCAGCGAATTGCAGCGTAATTCTACGGAAATTCCCCAAAAGCTAGATTGATATGATTGTCATTTTTGGATGATGACGTGTTTGGTGTGTATTGTCCCGCACCTATGGAGCGGAAAAAGGACGAGTAGTTTATCTTTTACCATATTCCGTCCCTACAGGACGGAAATAGAGATTGTATCACTCATTTATTAATTGGTTGTGCATTAATTCTAGAGCTTAACTTAATGACATTGCCCTACGGGACTTGTTTCCCAATGATTAAGTTTCATAGTCCCGTAGGGACGGAATATGGTAAAAAACGAACCTCTTTTTAAATCCACCCCGTAGGGGTGGGACATTGACATTATATATCATCCATGCCTAACATGATTATCACCAACAAAAAAGTGAGCCTCAAACAGACTCACTTTAGTAGTGAAATAGAACGTATTTACAAGATTTATGTCATTGATGAATGATTTAGTATTGAATTAAAACAAATACCCAACTGATAATTTCACCGCAAACGGTGTACCCGGTGTATAGTGAATTTCACTGACCGACTGCGTTTCATTCTGCATTCTGCTTTCGGTATCAAATTGGGCTTCATTCCAAGCTACGTTGAGCATGTTCTCAACGTTTAATCCGATTTTGAAATGTTGTGCCTGATAATTGACACCAGCGTCAAAGATTAAATAACCCAAAGCAATTACTGTGTTTGCTTCATTCGCAGCACGATCTGCCATGTAACGGTAACGCACAGATGCATTGATTTTATTGAGTTTGTAGGTCAAACCACCGGTGGAAGTCAACGTTGGCGCGAGCGGAATGTGGTAATCACTTTCATTGCGTTGGCCAAACAATGATTCAGTTAAGTAATTTTCCGACATATTAAAATCGACATCTGCAATTAATGACGGAATGATTTGCCAGCGTGCACTTACGTCAACTCCGATTCTTCTGCTCGAACCTTTGTTTTCGGTAGTTCCTGCATCGCCGACATATACCAATTCGTTTTCGAGGTTCAAGGTCCAAAGCGCAGCTGAAATCACCACTTTTTTCCCAAAATGCAACAAAGTTCCTACTTCACCACCTACCGAAAGCGGCAATTGATGGGCGTTTTGTTCCTGAACCGTTGATCGCGCGTCGTTGGAATGGAAACCGTGACCATAGTTCATGAAAAACTGATATCGCGAAGACGGCGAGTAGATGAGGTTTGCTTTCGGGCTAAACGCCGTTTGGTAGTTGAATCCGGAGTAATTCTGGCGAGTTGTATCGCTCGGAATGTGATCTTCAACATTGAATGTCAGGTAATCGTATCGACCACCCAATTCAAGGCGCAGCTTGTCACTAAAGCGAATGACTTCGTTGAAATAAAAGGCTGTAGCGACTTCGTTGATGTCGGCCAACGCGGTAATGCCCAAGCGCTGTCTTTTTATGGTACGCCATAATTCATTGTTGATATCATCGGCTCTAAACGTAGCGCCAACTGTTAAGCGATTGTTGAGTGAACCGAGTTTGTGTGCCACGGAATAACTGCTGTTAATTCCTGAAGTTGTGCGTACATCACCTTGTTCAATCTGATCACCATTGATGGAATCTTCCAGGAAAAAAGTGAAGTTGGAGTACAATCTGAATTTGTAAGCAGAAGTATAAACTTGGGTCTCAAAATCTCCTTTTTTGAGTTTTGCTTTGTAGATCAGGTTGGCGTTCATGCGTGAAGTGGTACCACCTTCCGTAGGATCAATGCTTCCGAAACGGGTGATCAATCCTGCTTTTACCGCCCGATCAGGAATCTGACCCGAAGCATCCCAGGAGGAACTAAAGCCGGAGAAACTGAGACTCAATGAGCTGGTTGCATTGATCGCGAATACCGTTTTTGAAAACAGGTTGTAACGATTAAAATGCTGATTTTGCTCAAAATAGCTTCTGTTATTAGTAACATCTACGGCAAAATAGGAGTGAACACGATTGTTCTCAATCGGCAATTCGTACATACCTACAAAACGTTTGGAGGTGATGTTTTTCTGTGTTGGAACCGCAGTCGTTTCGATAAGAAACAAGTTGTTGGTGAGTGAATCGAGCGTATTAAAACGAACCGAAGCTGCAGTAGCAAAATTCCCGTCTTTCGCCTGATACGGACCTTTTGCCAAATCCATTCCTTTTACCGTTTCAGGAATGAGAAAGTGCAGATCTTCGTAGCCTTGTCCATGACCGTGACTTGGCATATTCACCGGAATTCCGTCCACAAATGAAGCCACATCCGTTCCGTGATCGCAGTCGAAACCGCGTACAAAAATTTGCTCGGCTTTACCACCACCGGCATGCTGGGCAATGAACAATCCGGGAACCAAACGCAACATATCTTGTGCTGAGTTTTTCGGTCGGTATTCAAAATCCAACTGACTCAGATATTTCGACGAAGCTGCAGAGGTTGGTCTGTCGGCTTTGATAGTCACTTCATAAAGTGTTTCACTTGTTTGAGTTGATTGAAAATTGATGGAAACGGTTTTCACTTCTCCCGCAGCAAGCGTATAATTTAGGCTCAGTGTATCTCTGAAAGCTTCCGCAAGGCGAATCGTGTAATTCCCGGCAACGAGTTCCGAAAAGCGAAAGCAACCGTTTGAATCGGTAGTTGTCAACTTGTCGGTTGTAGCATTGTAACAACGCACCTGTAGTGTAGATTGGTATTCTGATTTTGTGCGGATTACGCAACCGTTAATAGCTCCTGTTTGGGCAAACAGCAGATTAACCGTGAGTAAAAAACAGGCGCACGTAAGTATGTGTATGTATTTCATATAGCGTCTTGATAAATAAAATGACAAAGCGAATTGAGAGTGGAATCAACAATTTGTTCTAAGCGATACAGTTCACTTATCCGTGATGTGTAGACAAGAACGTATTTACTAAAACCGGCTTTGAAAAAAGAAACAGTATCGATCCAATGAAAATTACATCACTGTTTCGTCTTTTATTTACAAGACTTGGGGAGGAGGGTAGTTGGGTGAAACAGATCGGCCATTAAAGAAAGCCTGACTATGAACAGCAATCTTTACCGACGTTTTGTGATAGAAAATGGGGTATTTTGAAAGTTCAAATAGGATCTCAGGGGCGCAGTGCAAATCCATTTTCAGATTTGTTTCATTGACCGGAGCTTCCGAATCACTGTTTTTTGATTGTGCGTCTTTCGCAACTTCAGTGTGCAAGTGGTATTTTCCATTTTCGAAATGCACAGTTGCCACGTGGTCAAATTCATTGAAGGTATGTGCCACAAAATCGCTCGCAAAAGGAAGAATAGGTTTCAACGGCATACAGGAATAAACAGCTACCAAAAGCAGAATTCCGAAGTATCGTATGTGTTGAATTAGTTTCATCTTTTTTATCTACGAAGTTTTTCCTGTTATGGATTGGCAGAAGTGAAATTAACCTGCAAAAAAGGTGCGTTCGATGGTCCAATACAGCGCGATTACTGCAATCACTGCCGAAATGGGGATAACGATGCGTTTTTTGTACCACGGTTTTTTACTGAACCACTTTCCTACAAGAAGCCATGCAATCAAGATCACGGTTATTTGCCCGAGTTCGACTCCAACGTTAAATGTAATGAGCGAAGTCGCAAATTTATCTTCGGGCATGCCTAGGTCTTTCAATACGCTTGCGAAACCCATTCCGTGAATTAACCCAAAAGCAGCTACCAAGAACATCCGTGTAGGTTTGAGTTCGCTCACAATCATGTTTTCTACTGCTACAAACACAATAGACAAGGCAATGATGGGTTCAATGATGTGACTTGGCGGAGAAATAACTCCAAAAATGCACAAGCCAAGTGTGATGGAATGGGCAACGGTAAAAGCGAGTGATTGCCAAAGTACCGTTTTTAATTTCGGGCTCAGGAAAAACAAACACAACACAAACAAAATGTGGTCGAGTCCCAAGGGAAGAATGTGCGTGTAACCCAATTTCAGGTACAGCGCGGCTACATCTTTTGTAGGAAGGTTCTTTAAATCCATCGCGTGAGCCGAAGCAAGTTGCGGAATGCACAACAAGCAACAGATTACTACAAGCAGGCGCAATTGTCGCTGAAGCGACGGGTTATTTTTTAAAGCGGTAATAATTGGCTTCATTTTTCAGCTTTATGTCCGAAAGTACAGGGTTATTTTTGAACGCGAGTTCCAACAATTTTTTCCCTTCCTGTTGTTTTCCGGCTTTGAATTTAATCAATCCGGCTCTGCAAAGAAGATTAGGATTCTTTGAACCTGTTCGCAATGCTTTTGAAATAAACACGTTGGCTTTGGTGTAGTTTTTTTGTTTGTAATACACCCAAGCCACCGTTTCACACACATCAATGTTTTTTGGGCGGCGGTTGTATTCCAACAAGGCGTGTTTCAATGCTTTTTCGGTATTGTTGATTTTCAGGTAAGCATACGCCAATTCCCGGTCGGCATAATGTCCGTGACCGCTCACACTTTCGTCATCACCGGAAAGTGGACTGAGCATCTCAATTACCCGATACGCCGATTTATAACCGTTTTTCGGATCACCGTTCAAACGATACAAATCCGTTAATTCATCCGAAAACGAATATTCAATGATGGCTTTCTCGGCTTTTCGGTAGTATGAAATGGCTTTTTTGTAATTGCCGTTTACTTTTTCTTTTTTACCCAAACCAGCCAAAGCAAAGGCGTAATCCGGGCGTTCTTTTAATGCGGTTTGGTATTGAAATTCGGCTGAATCGAGGTGACCTTTCATTTCGTAAAGATGAGCAAGAATCATGCGCGACCAGGCGGTTTCTTCCAATCCGGGAAATCCGGCATCTACTGCCAATTTTGAAGCAAAGATGGCTCCATCCAGATCACCGTGAATTTCACGCAGGTAAGAAACCCGTGAATACGAACGAATATCCGGACGAATATTGATCATTTTGTCGGCCATTTTCACAGCTTGTTTGTATTGACCCAATTCTACGTAAGAATCGCACATTAAGCCATAAATAAAGGCGTTGTTCGGATTGATTGGAAGCGCTGTTTTAGCAACTTTGAGTGCTTCCGAAAAATGATGTTGTGAGAGCAAAACGGTAGCTTTACAACAAAGCGCGTCGAAGTTTTCAGGTTCGTTGGCTATGACATCATCCAGCAAAACAAGCGCCGCTGCATCATAATAGGCATGATCTCCGGTAATTCTGGCTTCCTGAATATAACCTTTCGACAAGTTTAGTTTTGCTGTATAGTTTTCCGGATTCAGCTCAATTTCTGCTAATAAACTTTCAATCACTTTTTTGGTTTCAACCCATTCTCCACCTAAGGCAATGGAACCTGTTCTGAGTTTTAGTGTTGCTGCCTTTTTTTCGGGCGATTTGGAAAAAAGAAAGATACAAACCAGCAAGATTCCTGTGAAACCAATTAAAATAGGGTAAAGGTATTTTCGCATAAATCGGGTTTAAAAAAAGTTGAGCGCACCAAGGTACACCCAACTTTTCACGTGTGAACTATTAAATTAAATTATTTGATCATGATTCTCAAGCCTTGAACGCGTTTGCCGTTTGCCGACAAGGAAGCGATGTAAGTGCCCGGTTTCACATTTTCAGGTTTCCAAACCACTTCGTAAGTTCCGGCGGTTTTCTTTCCATCAATCACAGTAGCAATGCGCTTACCGTTCATGTCATAAACTGTCAGATTTACATTAGCGTTTTGCGCAACACGGTATTTGAATGTTGTGCTTTCTGTAAACGGATTCGGGTAGTTTTGAACCATACTCAATTCCGGAGCACTCAAATTCAATGCTGTTTCAAACAATCCTGATGTTGAAAGTACAGTGGCACCACATGGTCCGAATCCACTCCAAGGCATTTGAACATACGGGAATGTAGCTCTGAACGTTGTATCGTTTTCTTCAATTCCTGTTGTATAACTCAAAACATCCAACAAATCGGTTGTTACAGGGTTTGGTCCACCTACCGTGTAATCGTCATACCATAAACCGATAGCGGCCAATACAACTCCACCTACGGCTTGCAATTCGATACGTGTTACATCATCTTCCAAACGACGACCGTTCGGGAATCCATCCATGTTTGGAATCCATTGAAGGTTGGCATTTGAATTATAAGTAGGATCTGTTAAACCAAGAACTGCAGCTTGAACCAATCCCAAAGAACTGAATTGCGGGTCATTACGTGGAGTAACAGGAACAGCCATGTTCAAACGAAGCATGTCACCGAATGTCGGCAAGAAGTTGTTGATGAACGGTTTTCCGACAGCCAATGGATTTCCGTTTTTACCTGTTGCCAATTGGTAAGGCGCAAGGTTTGGAACTCCAGTGTAGAAAATCGGCAATAAATCGGCAGAACGCGGTTCTCCTTGACGTAACAAGTAGTTACCGAACAAGTTGGTATCCAATGCAGTTCCTGCTCCACCATTGGTAGCGCGTATTGGCCATAAACCGTCGTTTGTGTTACCGAAGTCGAATGTTTGTAAACTGTTACGTTGAATACGCAAAGCAGACAATCCCGGAACGGCAGCACCGAACAATGAGTTATCCATGTATAAACCTAACTCAGGATTACAGAAATACGCTTCCATTGCCGGATCTTCGTTGTATGGAGTCAATGAATTCCATTTGTCTTTGTCACCGATTGGAATAACCGCCTCGTTTGTCAATGGCATACCGATACGAGAAACCTGTACGAATGAACCTGTATAAGATTCTGTTCCGTCGCCGTTTAATGTACGGATTTGTTGACGGCTAGCAGAAGCCCAAACACCAATGATGTAATCTGAATCTAGAATGTTAACCGCTGCAGTAACCGGTTGTCCGTTTTTCTGCAAGGTGCTGATCGGAATTTTCAACGCGATTGAATGGATGTTTTTACAAGCGACACCATCTTCAGGCGCATCAATTCCAGAACCACCGGCACGTGTTGCACCAAGGTCGAAAATACCACCTAAGTCTACGAAGAACGGATCGTCGGTTGGCCCGCAGAATACGGTTTCACCGCCACCGCCTGTAGCATTGGTAATAGCTGAAGTCATCAACGATTCATAATTGGCAGCACCCAATCCGGCAGCTCCACTGATGGAACGCGGTCCGATATTCGGAGGAGGAACAATACCACTGCTTACGATAGTTGTAAAGGGTCCACCATTGATGCTTTTTTCAGCAACATAAGTGGTTTTAAGGTTTTCTGCTCCTAAACGAATGTTGAAGAATGTTGTAGGGTCTTCATTCGTTTTAGAGAAGGTAAAACGATACGTGATATCATCACCGGTTGTTCCATCGTTTTCGATGTGAATTTCGTAGCGTACGTTTTCACCGAAAGAAGCGTAATTAGGGCCACCTTGCGGTAATTGCAACGGAACAAAATTCGCGATGATGGTAACCGTATTGGTATCATCAGGACTTCTAAAGGCATACAAATCGGTGTTGTCTGCCAAGGGATCGTTTGCAATCAACGGCGCCTCTCTGTGACTGGAAGCCTCGACCGTCGAATTTTGCGAATCCCATACACTCAACGTAGTTGCAATAGCTGCAATACCGGCAAGCGTAAGAATTTTGGTTGTTGTTATTTTTTTCATAGTCGTAAATTTCATTTTCAAATTTCTATCACAATTATTGTCCGGTATGGTTTGCATAACCACTCCAAGGCTGCGCCACATAAGGGAATGTACTGGTGAATGCTACATCATTGCTTTCTACACCGGTTGTGTAACCGAGTACAGCCAAAAGATTTGGCGATAACGGAGATGAACCTATGTTACGGTCGTCATACCACAAACCGATAGCTGCTAAAACAACACCACCAACTGCTTGCAATTCGATGCGTGTTACATCATCTTCCAAACGACGTCCGTTCGGGAAACCGTCCATATTCGGAATCCACTGAAGCGATGCATCTGTGTTGTAAGTAGGATTTGTTAATCCTAAAACGGCAGCGTGAACCAATCCCAATGAATTGAAATCAGGGTGATTTCTTGGTGTAACAGGTACAGCCATGTTCAAGCGAAGCATGTCTCCGAAAAGCGGTAAGAAATTGTTGATGAACGGTTTTCCGGCAGTGAGTGGGTTTCCGTCTGTTTTACCTGTAGCCAATTGGTAAGGTACAAGGTTAGGAACTCCGGTGTGGAAAATAGGCAATAAATCTACTGAACGCGGTTTGTTGTCACGTAACAAGTAGTTTCCAAAAAGAGCAGCATCCAAAGCTGTTCCATTCAATGCAGCATTTCCTGCTAATACAAATAAACCGTCGTTTCCGTTAGAGAAATCTACGTTTCCAAGTACCGTTTGTGATGCTTTTTGAACACGTAATGCAGAGAATGCGGGTACTGCTCCACCAAATTGAGCATCGTCCATATACAAAGCCAATTCAGGGTTACAGAAGAAATCTTCCATAGCCGCGTCTTCGTTGTAAGGAGTCAATGAGTTCCATTTGTCTTTTGAACCGATTGGAATAACCGCTTCATTGGTCAATGGCATACCAATACGAGAAACTTGTACGTAAGAACCGGCATCAGTTGGTGCTCCACCTGAATTGCTCAATGTACGCGTTGCAGGACGGCTAGCCGATGCCCAGATACCAACGATAAAATCGGAATCAAGAATGTCTGATGCTGCAGTTACGCTCAAACCGTCTTTTTGCAAGGTGCTGATTGGAATTTTTAAAGCGATTGAATGGATGTTTTTGTTTCCAACTCCATCGGCTGCACCTGCACCTGCACGTGTTTGACCAAGGTCGAAAATACCACCCAAATCTACAAAGAACGGATCGTCGGCTGAACCACAGAATACGGTTTCACCTCCACCACCTGTTGCGTTGGTTACCGCTGCAGTCATCAAAGCATTGTAACTAGCTGCACCTAAACCAACCGTAGGATCGCTGATTGAACGTGGTCCGATGTTTGGCGGAGGAACAACTCCACCTGTAACGATTTGCGTGAAAGCTCCACCATTGATGCTTTTTTCTGCTACGTAAGTTGTTTTTAAGTTTTGTTGACCCAAACGGATGTTGAAAAACGTAGTTGGATCTTGGTTTACTTTCGAGAATGTAAAACGGTAGGTAATATCATCACCTGCTGTTCCGTCGTTTTCAATATGAATCTCGTAGCGAATGTTTTCGCCGAAAGACGCATAGTTGGGTCCACCTTGCGGTAGTTGCAACGGCACATAGTTAGCGATAATGGTGACCGTATTTGTGTCATCAGGACTTCTAAACGCGTATAAGTCTGTGTTGTCGGCCAACGGATCGTTTGCGATCAGAGGCGCTTCTCTGTGGCTTGATGCTTCCACGGGCGAGTTTTGCGAATCCCAAACACCCAGTGTAATAGCGGTAGCTATCACCCCTGTTGTGGTCAAGATAAAGTTCTTCGTTTTCATCATTGTTTCCATAAATTAGTAAATCTTCAGTTTGCTGTTGCCCAATTTGTTTATTCCACTGCCCTCATCTACGAGAAAAAAATGGATATGGATTTGTAAAGTGAATTTTTGTTAAAGGAACGGCGTTTTTAATTCATTACGCTTTATGGCAAAATCATCATTTGATTAAGGAAAATAAAAAGACCGACGATTATTCGCTGGTCGAAATTGTTGCGTTGTCGTTGCGGTGCGGTAGGTTCGGTATCACGCCGGAGTCGGACACGTGCTTCACAAGCCTACTAACCTTTACCTTTATTTCCTCCACGGTATTTCTGCCGCGATTTGGTCCATTTGTATTTTTTCTTGGTGCTGCTGCCGCGAGAACGGTATTCCGGAAATTTGTAAACCACTCCCAGAGAATGCTGCATGTAATCGGCATCGGAGTTGAAAAACTGACCGTTGATGCCTAATTTACCACTGGTTTGCAATTGCAAGCCCCAGTTTTTGTAAATCCAGAAATTGAATCCGACGTTGATGTTGAGATTGGCAATTACAGTTTGCGAATAGGTATCACGGTGGGTCAATCCCAACCCGAGCGAAACGTAAGGATCGAACCATTTCATCGGGTAAAACAACTGATAAAAGCTGAATTTGGTGTTGAGATCGGTAGAAATAAATAAACCGCTAAGTCCGGTCGTATCATTCACCAATTTAGAGGTTGAATATTGGTTGTAGGCTCCGGCAAATTCCAAACTCAATCCTTTTTTGAGGTAACGGTCTACCATTACGCGTGAAGGAAAAAGCGGATAGTTCCAAGATTGTTTCACGTCAAACGGCTGACAAACATCGCGTCCGTCGTCGTCAACGGCATTCCAGCTAACACCGATTTGCCATTTATAAGGCTTTTTTTGACCCATCCACCACGTTGGTTGAGCCACTGAACCAAGGCTCAGACATAAGAATAATAGGAATAGAATCTGCCTTTTCATGTATTCAATCGTTAGCTAATCAGCCGGTTGTACAAAAACAGTGCAAATTTACTTAAAATCAAACTAAAAAGACTTGTTAGCGGAAATTACACCTGAATCCCGATGATTAGCATATCGTCGATCTGTTCCAAATCTCCGCGCCAGACATCCATGACTTTTTGCAATTCATCAAGTTGTTCCTGAAATGGCAACTGCGAATGGGCTAGAAGTGTATCCTGCAATTGTTTCGTTCGAAATTTCTTGCCTTTCGGACCGCCGAACTGATCAGCATATCCATCCGTTAAGGTATAAATACAATCACCTTTTTGAAGATCGATTGTGTGGGCGGTAAACGGCTCGTTTTTGTGGTAAAATCCGCAAGGTTGTCTGTTGGCTTTGTGCTCAAAAAGCTCAGGAGTTCCGTCGCCCGATTCACTTTTCCGGATGAGGTATAAATCGTTGTTGGCCGAAGCATAAGTGAGTTTATTGGCAGCTTTATCCAGTCGACAAATCGTAATATCCATACCGTCTTTACTTTCACCGAAATCACCTGATTGGTTGAGTGCGTTGATGATTTTATCGCGCAGCATGTTCAATACTTCCGCAGGATCCTGGATGTTTTTTCCGGCAATAATTTCTTCCAGAAAAGAGAGTCCTAACATGGTCATAAATCCACCCGGAACACCATGTCCGGTACAATCGCCTGTTACATAATAGACAAGTTGATCGCGCTCATAAACCCAATAAAAATCACCACTTACAATATCTTTCGGCTGATAAAGCACAAAACTGTCGGTGAAAAACGAATTGAATCGTTCCTTCGAAGGTATTGAAGCCAATTGAATGTTGCGCGCGTAGGTAATACTGTCAGTAATTTCTTTGTTCTTGTGCTCGAGCGTGATGTTTTGCGATTCGATTTCGACTTTCTGATCCACCAATTGTTCGTTTTGAACTTCAAGTTGTTTTTTGGATTGTTCGAGTTGCAAACGACTTTTGATTTCGTTATAGGTGAGTCTGTAGCGTGAACGGATAAGAAATAGACTAAACAATAAAACGGTTAGCGTCATCAAACCACCATTGATAATAAACTCTTTTAGTGTGAGTTCACTGTTGAATTGGTAAAAAACGATGTTGCTAATCACAGTTGCAATGAGTAGCAAAAGCGACATTTTTACTTCCCACAATACCAACATTCCTGCCCCGATAAACAACACGATGTAAGCAAAGGTATGTTGTTCAAAGTGAGCAAGATCCATCACACTCCACATGTAGGCATTTTGAACTGAAATTCCCAACACCAAAATAAACATGCAGTTATAGATATTGATATTGAGTTGTTTGCGAAATAAAAGTGTAAGGATACTCACTAAGGAAACACTCAATCTGAATACGAGAAATGGCACGAAATAATCCGGAATGATGAAATAATCGCTGGTAAACCAAATTAAATTCAACAGCAAACCAACCCAACACGCAATTACGTGGGTTTTTTCAGTTGAATCGTAAAACGCTTGCTTTACCTCTTTTTCGGGAATTAAACTTTCCATTACAGGTCTAAAATACAATTATTCTTTATTCAACAATACCGTCTGGTTTTCATCTTCAGAACGGTAGTTATAATTTAAGTTCGTTTTATCTACGCGGACCTTAACTTATTTGGTTTTTCGTTTTTTATTAAAGACGTCGAATATCTCACGATTAATGCCTATTTTGCTCCATCAAATACCCCAATAAATGCTACTAAAAATTCACCTACAACGAGCTACGGCGATTGCTGCTTGTGTGTTATTTTCCACAACTTTTTTTGCGCAAAGTTATACTTCCTACTTTACAGGAAATGCCACGGATGTGGTAACGAATCCAACGGGCGGTATTTGCCTCATGGGCGGAGCCACCGAAAGCGATCAGGCTATGCAGTGGTTTTTGCAACGGGCTGCGGGTGGAGACATCCTTGTCTTGCGCGCTTCCGGATCAAACGGTTACAACGATTATTTCTATACCGATTTAGGGATTACGGTCAATTCGGTTGAAAGCATTGTTTGCAACGACGCAACTTGTGCGGATGAGGTTTACATTCAGCAAAAAATTCAACAAGCCGAAGCCATTTGGTTTGCGGGTGGCGATCAGTGGAACTATATTTCGTACTGGCGAAATACGGCCATCGATAGTTTGATCAATGATGCCATTCTCAATCGCGGAATTGTGATTGGTGGTACCAGCGCCGGAATGGCCATCCTCGGAAAAGCGTATTTCTCAGCAGAAAACGGAACAGTTAGTTCGGCAACGGCTTTGGCTAATCCGTACAATTTTTTGGTAGCAGTTGATACGACTGCATTTCTCAAAAATGCTTTTCTTGAAAATGTTGTCACCGATACACATTACGACAGTCCTGATCGCAAAGGCAGACACGTCACTTTTATGGCGCGAATGATGAACATGGGTATGAATGCCAAAGGAATTGCCTGCGACGAATACACGGCGGTTTGCGTTACACCTGAAGGAATTGCTTCCGTTTATGGTGATTATCCGAGCAGTGACGACAATGCGTATTTTATCCAAACGAATTGTTCGTTGACCGATCCAACTCCGGAAACGTGTTCAAATGGCACTGCACTTACCTGGAATAGAAACGGTGAAGCGCTTACAGTTTATGCGGTAAAAGGTACAACTACCGGAACGAACACCTTTAATCTCAACGATTGGGAAACCGGTTCAGGTGGAACGTGGAATTACTGGTCGGTGAACAATGGAGTTTTGACAGAAGCCGCAGGTTTGCAACCCGATTGTTTTAATTTGTCTGTGACAGTAAAATCCATCGATTTTTCGGTTTCTCCGAATCCTGTAACAGATGTGTTAGCGATACAATCTTCCGAATCGATTCATGCAGTGAACATCTATACGGTGCAAGGTATTTTGGTAAAAGCGATTTCATATAGTGAAACCATTGATGTAAGTGATTTACCTGCCGGGATTTACATGATTGAATGCATTTCAACGAATGGATCGGCAATGAATAGAGTAGTGAAACGATAAGAAATCGAATGGCTACTCTTTTTAAAATGAGAACAATGGCTGCTTTTACAGATCACTCAATCATTGTTACGGATTATCCTTTTTTCAAATGCGCAAATCAAAAAATCGCTAGTATTGATTCATCAATTGAACCGATATGAAAAAGCCGATCATGAGTCTTCCGTGCAACATGCACCTCAATGATTTCTCTCAACAGGAAAAGGGGCATCACTGTGCACAATGCGATAAAGTATTGACTGATTTCAGAACCAAATCAAACGATGAAATTGTGGAAACCATAAAAGCAAGTCCTGGAAGGGTTTGCGGGATCTTCAATAGCGATCAATACGATTTTAAAGTCTCTCAACTGACCATTCCACGAGTTCGGCAATCCGTTGGACTATCATTGTTGGGGATTTTAGGGTTTCTAGGTCCAATTGTAAGCAGTTGCGAAACCACACAGAAAGAAACTGCTCCGATTCGCCAAAATGCGTTTAATAAACTCAAATTCCCGATGCACGTAACGGGAACCTTGCGTGATGAAAAAACGAATGAACCCATCGCGAGTGCCTGGCTCGAGCTACAGCAAAACGGTAAAACCATTCGCAAAGTCTATACTGATGAAGACGGTTACTTCGATTTCACCATCGAAAAAGGGGATTTGCACAAAGAAACGTTTGATTTGATCATTGATGGCAAACTTCATGATGCCGACACATTAAAAAAACAATCCCTTTTTCCTAATTCCAATTGGAAGAAAGTTAAACTAACATTGAAGGCTTCTACGGCTGAAATATGCGAAAAGACGGTTGTAGTAAAGGGCGAAACACTGCAAGGTGATGTAATGTTTGAAGGCATTGATGTGGATTATCCACCAACAGCAGGTGTTCCGGAAGTACAGATCATTGAACCACCAGAAATCATGCAGGAAGTTATTCCAATGAATGTTTTTGAGCCAGCTTCAGAACCACAAAAGGAAGCACCGCACAAAAAAAGAGGATTGTTTAAAAAGCGCAAATGAAATGGACTTTTGACGAATAAGAATAGTTGCTGTTATTATGGAAATCAAAAATGGGATTGCTTGTTTTTATGCAAGTAGCCGTGAAAATTGGCGTTTGTGGTTGACCGAAAATCATCAAACTGTTTCGTCCGTTTGGCTGATTATTTACCGAAAAGAAAGTGGTGTAGAAAGTGTTTATTATCCGGAAGCGGTTGATGAAGCCTTGTGTTTTGGCTGGGTGGATAGTAAACCCAATAAACGCGATGAACAAAGTTACTATCAATTTTTTTCGAAACGCAATCCAAAAAGCAATTGGAGTAAAGTCAACAAAGATAAAGTTGCCAAACTGATTGAGCAGGGCTTAATGCAACAAGCAGGCATTGAAATGGTGGAATTGGCAAAGAAAAGTGGAACTTGGACAGCGCTTGATGAGGTTGAACAAACCATTGTTCCAACAGATTTAAAACACTTGTTTGATAAAAACGAACTTGCTTGGAAAAACTGGCAAGCGTTTTCGCGCTCCTCACGCAGAGGTATTTTAGAATGGATTCTGAATGCGAAAAAACCGGAAACTCGTCTGAAACGCCTTGAGGAAACGGTTTCGCTTGCTGAAAAAAACATCAAAGCCAATCATCCTAGTCAATAAATGTTGTTGTGAGGTAAGTATCATGTTTACTTGTTCATCAAACGGCTGGATTTAAGTAAAGAGATGTCAACAGCTACATTAGTTCAAGAAACAATTTTATATTTAAGGTATGCAAAAGATTGTTTCTTTTATCAGGAGCTGGAAGTATGAGGTCTTATTGTTTGCTTTGGGGCAGCACCTGTTTGCAGGTATTTTGCTCACAGACTTTGAATTCTACACACATGTAATTTGGCCACTTAATATGCTCATGTTGGGCGTAGCAAGTATTGGTGTTTTTATGGGTAAATCACGCTTAAAAACAATCATTAAAAACATCTTGTTCGTAATCGTTTTGTTATTGCCAATCGGGTTACCCTTTTTTGAAGACGTGCCCTATTATTTTCAAATGCTCAACATTCTGTATATCCTGTTTTTTCTCTATATTTTCTGGGAAATAATGCGATTTTTGGTCAAGCCGGGATACATCAACGCAGATCTTCTTTCCGCAGCCGCCTGCGGGTATTTTTTACTCATAGAAATAAGTGTTTTCCTGCTTCAATTTTGTGTTTATAAAGACCCATCATCATTTAATGGTGTGACGATGACGAATTCGGCTGAAATATTTATGGACTTGGTGTACTTCTGCAGCATTACATTTACAAGTATTGGCTTTGGTGATATTACCCCGAATGCCCATTCAACGAAGTTGATTGCCTCTTTGATAGGTATCGTAGGCCAGTTTTATTCGGTAATCCTTGTGGGAATTCTCATCAGTAAATTTGCTTCCCGAAACATCGAAAAGTAAGTAAACCTGAGGTTTTGTGTTACGTTAAATTTCAGCGAGAACCTGTTTGTTGTACTTATTCCGATATTCAATAGGTGTGATGCCCGTTACTTTCCTGAAGACATCCCGAAAAGCTTTTGTATCGCCATAACCCACTTCAAACATCACTTCCGAAACGTTTTTCTTACTCGATTCGAAACTGCGTTTGGCAGCTTCTATTTTTACCCGCTGAATGTATTCAACCACACTGTTGCCGGTTGCTTTTTTGAAGCGTCGTTCCAAACTTCGTTTACCAACCGCCACCAATTCGGCCAAGGTATCTAAGGTAAATCGTTCGCCGATATGTGCTTCGATGTGCAACTGTACTTGTTTGATGGCTTCGTCACCGTGATTTTTCTGTCCGTTGAAAAGCGCAAAAGCACCTTGACTACTTCTGTCAATATCAATGGCAAAATACTTAGCTGCCAAAATTGCGGTGGCCCTATCAGTGCATTTTTCCACCAGATGAAGCAATAAATTCCAGTAAGAATTGGCGCCACCACTCGAATAAATGCCGTTTTCTTCGGTAACAATAGAGTCTTCTACCAATTCAACTTGCGGAAATAACGCTTGAAATTGGTTCGAAAATCCCCAGTGAGTGGAGCATTTTTTTTCATTGAGCAAACCCGTTGAAGCCAAAAGAAAAGCTCCTACGCAAAGTGAAGCTACTTCCGAGCCGCTTTCATACCGTTGGATGATCCATGGAATAAGTGATCGATTTTGCTCAATGGCTTTTGTCAGATCACCGAAAAGTGCGGGTACAATTACCAAATCAGTTGTCTTTATTTCGTCGAGAAGGGCATCTACATGAACGGTAAATGAGCCACCGCTGAGTTTCACTTCGCGTGATGCACCAACCAGTTGTACCTGAAAAAAGGGTGTTTTGCCCGATAGTTCTAAAAACTGATTAACCGCAGAAAAGAGGTATTGCGGATCGGCAATCGCTTGCATCACAGATGACTCTGGAACTAAAATGGAAACATGTTTCATGAGGCTAAAATAACGAATTTACGTGTCGTAATTCACCCGTGAGGTTGTCGTTTTCACGTTCCTCTAATTTTCAATTGTTGGTGCATCTTTGTATTATTGTCAAGATGAACAGATTTAACTTATAGGATATGGAATTAAAACCAGTTATTACAATTGAAACCACTGTTGATTCACCGCTGGAAAAAGTGTGGGATTATTGGACCAATCCGGAACATATTGTGAACTGGAACGCTGCCTCACCTGATTGGCACACACCTCGTGCTACGAACGATTTACGTGTGGGTGGCGAATTATTTTGCCGCATGGAAGCAAAAGACGGCAGTTTCGGATTTGACCTCAAAGGAACATATACCGCTATTGAGCCACTCAAACAACTGGATTATATGTTTGAAGACGACCGCAAAATAGGTGTTGCGTTTTCAGTGATCGATGGAAAAACGCGCATTGTTCAGCGTTTCGAGGCTGAGAACGAAAATCCGATCGAAATGCAGCAACCAGGCTGGCAGGCAATCTTGGATAACTTTAAAAATTATACGGAAAACAATTAAGATTATGGCACAACCGATTTACCCTTGCTTCTGGTTTAACAATCAAGCCAAAGAAGCGGCCGTTTTCCATTGTTCATTATTCGAAGGAGCAACCATTACGGCTGAAAATCCTTTGGTAGTGATGATGGAATTGAATGGGCAAAAATACATGCATTTAAACGGCGGACCGATGTTTAACATCACGCCTGCAATTTCGATGTTTGTGACCTGTGAAACCGATCAGGAGATTGAGTCTTTATGGGAAAAACTATCGCACGAAGGCGAAGCCCTAATGCCGTTGGGAACGTATCCTTGGAGCGAAAAATACGCTTGGGTAAAAGATAAATTCGGTTTGACATGGCAATTGATGTTGGGGCAGGTGCCTCCGCATGGTCAGAAAATTCATCCGGTGTTTTTGTTTTCAAGCGAACAATATGGCAAAGCCCGTGCTGCCTTGAATCATTACGCTGCCATTTTCCCGAACTCGATATTACACGAACAACAACTTTATACGGCTGGGGAAGGTCAGCCGGAAGGAAACTTGAAATTCGGACATTTTAACCTCAACGGTGCTTTCTTCGCGGCGATGGATGGTCCCGGAGACAATACCTTTAGCGAAGGTTTTTCGTTGGTCGTAAATTGCGATACGCAAGACGAAATAGATCATTACTGGAATGCGCTTTCTGAAGGTGGATATGAAAGTCAATGTGGCTGGTTGAAAGATCAATTCGGTGTTTCTTGGCAAATTGTTCCAACTGTATTCGGGCAACTCATGAGCGATCCCGAAAAATCGGAGAGAGTGGTACAAGCCTTTATGAAGATGAAAAAAATGGATATAGCAACTTTAGAAAACGCATAATATGGAAAAAGCACAAGTAACTTTTACAATCGAAATGAATGCTTCACCGCAAAAAGTGTGGGATGTACTTTGGGCGGATAATACCTATCAGCAATGGACAACTGTTTTTAGCGAAGGTTCGCGCGCCGTTTCGGATTGGGAAGAAGGCAGCGAAATTTTATTCGTAAATGGCGATGGCAACGGAATGTACTCGAAGATCGAAAAAATGACTGTTCCATCCGAAATGAGTTTCCTTCATTTGGGTGAGATTAAAGATGGTATAAGAACCGTTACTGAATGGGGGAATGGTTACGAACGTTATTTTTTGACAGAAAAAGACGGTGGAACCGAATTGCGGGTCACATTAGATTCAGTGCCTGAATTTGTTACATTCTTTAATGAAACCTTTCCAAAGGCATTGGCCATTGTGAAAACGCTTTCAGAGAAATAAAAACAGGAATCGTAGTTGAAAGCTGTTGTGAAATTGCGTCGGAATATCGGTTTAATCAGCTTGGTTTTCTGGAATCTTTTTAATTTTATGGTCTAACTATAGATACATGACAGTTGACATTAACATGGTCGTTTCCTTGAAGTACAAGTTAACTAACCAACAAACAGGAGAAACGATTGAAGAAACAGTCGCAGACAAACCGATGGAATTTTTATACGGCATTGAGCGTATTATTCCAACATTCGAAGAAAACATTCATGGCCTGAAAGCAGGTGATGCGTTTGATTTCGGTATTGTTTCGTCTGATGCTTATGGAGATCGCAATGAAACACAGATAGCACATATTCCCGTTTCCGTTTTTGAAGTAGAAGACGGAAAAATGAATGAGCAGGAAGTATATGTGGGAGCTTTGCTTCCGATGACAGATAGCGAAGGAAATCACCTACGCGGAAAAGTAATGGACATTACACCTGAAATCGTAGTGATGGATTTTAACCATCCATTGGCAGGAACCGATTTACATTTTGTGGGTGAAATTTTGGAAGTACGTGCAGCTACCGAAGAAGAAATCAACCACGGACATTCGCACGGAGCTCACGGGCATCATCATTAAGAATTAAACACACATTCAAAAAGCACGGAAGAAATTTCGTGCTTTTTTTGTAGATGAATTTTCGGTTGACTTGTTACTTGAAACTCCTGTCATAAACGGATCAATCATAAAGCAAGACCGTTGAGTTGAAAATTCACCTATTTCAAGCCGGATATCGTTTTTCAGAGCTGTATAAATCAGGAAAAAGATGCATAAAAAGCATTCGAGTTTTCATTGAATAATCGACAGATTTGAATTGTAATAACGGTGCTATGAAAACAATTTACCTCGTATTCATTCTCCTGATGGCTAATCAGGCAATGGCGCAAGACAGTCTTGCAATCAATTCTTTGTTGTCGAAACGCATTCCTGCCTGGGTAAAACCGGTGATCGAAAAATCGGATGTAGCCAAAAACTACACCATCATCGATTCGATCAATCCATTTTATTTGGAAGTAGATCTCACAGGCGACAAACTGGATGATATTGTCTTTTTCGTGCGGAATAATCAGGATGGCAAAAAAGGGGTGATGATCATCAATCGCGGTAAGAACGTGTTGTTTGTTTTAGGCGGTGGAAAAGACATCGGTATGGGCGACAACGTGAATTGGTGCAATCGCTGGTTTGTTTACCGCGACAAAGGCATTTTTGATGGCGTTGGTAAGAAAAAAGCATCGTTGAAATATCCGGCCATCCGTTTGGAAAAATCCGAGAGACTGAGTTTATACATCTACTGGAGCGGCAAGAAGTACAAGACTTACGTCCAGTTATTCGAAGAATAGCTAGTAAAGGGCCACGAGCAGAAACCAATCGGTGAAAAAGAAGACCTGACAGTTTTGAATCCTGAATGATCCAATTTCACCTCATAGCGGAGAGAGTAATGTAACGTTGGTGAAGTTCGTGGCTTTTTTTACATCTGAAAAATTGATGTATTCACGGAAATCAGGAAAGAGTTATCTTTATGGTAAAGCGATTCAATAACTACATGATAACCCTCATTTCCACCCTCGGTAGTTCATTAACCCTCTATGGATTGATGTTGTTTCATTTTCCTAAAAGCCATCCAGTCGACTCAGCCATTCAATTTACGTTGATCATTGCTCCGTGTTTGTTGATTTCCATTTTATTTTTCCTGAGTATAACAAAATACCTAACGCAATTTACCAACCGGATGAGGCATCCAATCAATCGGTATCTTTCAATGTTTGCGATGTTGGCATTTTTCGCTTTGCCAAATGGAAAGAGACTCCTTCTCAACGATCTTGTTTTTACCATTGCCTGCGTGGTGACTGTTTGGTGCTGGCTTTCATGGGGATTTTTCATGAAGAAACGGGTGGGGGAAGAAGTGGAAATTAACATTGAAAGTTAAATCATCAAAAAGAAGATAGTCAGCCATGAAACGAATCAGAAGATTCATATTGCTTTGTTGTGTTTTACCATCTATCGCGTATATTCAGCGCTCATTGAATATTCAAATGTCCAACGACAAAACTGGGTTAAAGATAAAACATAACGAAATAAGGGTGGTTTGGATTGGTATTTTGCTTGTTTATAGTGAGTTAACTAACATTAATTGAAATAATTGTGTGGATCAAATCAAAGGAAAAGCTAGCAGGTTTTGCAATCGTGTTTTTGATTATTATCTTATTGGCATCACAGTTTTTAACTGAATATGAGGAAGATAAACTATTGCGGAATAGTAAAACCACTTTTGGTTATATCAAAAAAATATATCATGGTGCTCCAAAAAGCCCCAAGCATGGTGATTTTAAGTATAATGTTGGTGGCAAAGAATATGAGTTCGATCAACCCGGCAACTATGAAGCACTTAAAATTGGCGACACCGTCCTAATCGAATACGCTATTGCAGACCATTCGGTTGCTCGTGTTGTAGACAAATACTATATGAAAAAGTACGCCTATTTGAAGAAGATTGAAAAGTAATTTATTTGTCAAATTGTTCAACTGAAGAGTTATGAAAAGAAAATTAATCAACCTACTTCTAGCATCCTTAGTTGTAACGGGCATTTCAGCACAAGAGGCAAAACCAACACAAACTTTAGGATTTAACATTGGAATGAATCAGTTTGATAAAGGGTTTGTTTTTGGTGAGATAGACTGGAGTAGAGAAAGTTCAAAACATCTATACAGACTCTACAACAATAAATTAGCTTTTGGCTATAGTCCATGGAATAAAGGAACAATAGTAGAAGCTAAAAGCTACATTTCTTTCTTGAGGTTATTTTCCGTTGGTGGCAGTGCTGGGTATTTTTTTTCCGGTAATACGAGCGCCAACACTCTTATTATAAAGCCCCAAATCGGATTGAATTTTCTCATAGCTTCCATTTATTATGGATATAATTATCAATTTAACCCCAATCCAAACATTGTTACCCACAACATTACACTCTCTATTTTTATAGGTGGAATTAATGAAATTGAAAGTCAACAGAGTAGAGAATTTCTTTGGTGGGGAAATCTTTTTAAAAGCGACTGAGTTAACTTGAGGTTAGAGAATTAATGGAGAATTTGCTTTTTGTGGGGTGTTAACTTTGAAAGCTATCCGTTAGCAACCGCCTGACTGCCTCAGGCTTGTTTAGAATCGTTTAGCCGAAACAACAAAAACCCCAATCCACCAGCCTTAGGCTAACAGATCGGGGTTTCGCAACCTTGATTGTATGTAATTTATTCTTCAGGTACTTTTACAGTAATCGCCGGTGGAATCAGTTTGTAAATGATCGGCGTGACAATACGCGAAAGCAAGGTAGAACTGATCAAACCACCAATCAATACCACTGCTAATGGCGAAATAAGCGGGTTGGTCGAAATCGCAATCGGAATCAAACCACCAATGGCTGTTAAGGATGTCAGGACAATCGGTAAGAATCGTACTTCACCTGCTTCACGAATGGCTTCATCTAATCCGTAACCTTCTTCGCGGAGCTGATTGGTGAAATCGACCAGCAAGATGGAGTTTTTCACTTCGATTCCCGCCAAGGCGATGAGTCCGATAATGGCGACAAACGAGAGTGAATTTCCACTCATCCAAAGCGCGATGACCGCACCCACAATTCCCAACGGAATCACTGATAGTACAATAATGGTGCTTTTGAAGGTTTTGAACAGCAATACTAGCACAGCGATGAACAAGAATACGGTGATGATGATCACGGTATTGAATCCACCAAATGATTCCTGACGCGATTCAAACTCTCCTCCCATCGCATAATTGTATCCGGCAGGCAACGAATCGGCATCCATTTTTTCGATCACGTCATTGATCACATCATCGGCTAGAAAACCTTTCTGTACAAACGCACTCACCGAAACCGTTCTGATTTTGTTGAGGTGATTGATGAACAAGGGCGAACTTTCCAGTTCCAGGTGCGCAATTTGTTTCAACAACACAGGTTGTCCCTGCTGATTGTTGATGTACAGATTATCAAACGCCGCAAGTGTAGGACGTTCGCCTTTCGGAGTGGTAAGAATGATGGAGCGCTCGTTGTTGTCTTCATCCGAAAAAGATCCCATGTCAATTCCGGCAATGGCCATGCGCACCGTGCGATCGATGTCTACGGTATTGATGCCCAGCATGCGCGCTTTGTCTTTGTTGATCACCAATCGGAAATCTGACTTGAGGTTACTCACCGGATTGTCGATGTACATTGTTCCTTCGGTGTTTTTGAGTAAGTTCTCGACCCGTTTTGCCATGGCACGCAAGGTATCCAGGTTATCACCGGATAAACGCACTTCAACCGGAGCTACAATCGGTGGACCTTGTTCAAAGTTTTTTACTTCAATTTTTGCACCTGTGTAATCGCTGAAAATAGCGCGTAATTGTTCGGTGACTTCCAGTTTGCGTTCGGCTGTGGTTTCTTCTTTTAATTGCACAAAAAACTGTGCAAAATCGGTGCGTTCGTTTTCCTGAATGACGTTGTAATACACCTGCGGATTTCCTTTTCCTACATTGGCTGCATAGTATTCGATATCCGGAATTTTGGCCAGCTCAGCTTCCACAAACTTGCTGGTTTTATTGGTCTCGGCAAGATTGGTTTGCAAGGGCGAAACCACGTTGATCATGAATTGCGGTTTTTCAGAAGCCGGAAACAAACTGAATCCGATTACGGGAAACAACTGCAATGATCCGATGAAAATAACCACCGAAACCAATAGCGTAATTACCGGACGTTTCAATGATTTGCTCAACAACACACTGTAGCTTCCGCTGATGAGTTTTTGCAAACCTCGAAGGAAAATGTTTCCCTTGTGTTGACCTTCGTGTTGTTTCAACAAGCGGCTCGACAAAAACGGAATAATCGTTAACGAAACTACCATTGACGCGATCACGCTGCAAATAACCGCCATTGGTAAACTCCGAATAAATTCTCCGGCGGCTTCGGGTAAGAAAACAAGTGGTAAAAAGGCGATGATTAACGTAACCGTACATCCAACTACTGATAAACCGATTTGTTTGGTGGCTTTCAACGTCGCTTCCATACGCGTGTGGCCTTCACGCAACCAGCGTTCGATGTTTTCGACCACCACAATGCTATCATCAACCAGCAAGCCCAACGCTACTACCAATCCCACAATGCTAAGCTGGTTGATGTTATATCCTAATACATTCAACAATACCAAGCCGATAGCTAATGATAATGGAATGGAAATCATTACAATAATGGCGGCTCTTCCACCAAGTGGCAATAAGGTAATTGCAACCAATAAAATGGCGATGATAAAATCGAAACCAAGACCGCTCAATCGTTTGCTCACGTTGTTGGCTTGATCGAAGTGATGCACCATATCAATATTACTCGGTAAGGTTTTATCGAATGCCGCCAGAACCGGTTGGTAATGCTCTTTGGTTACCGAAATATTGAATCCGTCTTTTTGTCCGGCGGTTACAAACACGCAACGATGCCCGTTCAAACGTGTAATGTGTTTCTCTTCATCAAAGCCCAATTGCACATTGGCAATGTCTTTCAGTGCGATGGATTTTCCGTTGACAGAATACACAATTGTCGAAGCAATTTCTTCTACGGAACCGTAATTACCGCTTGTCATGACGTTGAACGACTTGGTTCCCGCATCCAAACTTCCGCCCGGAATATTAGCGATTTCGCTTTGAATGGTTCCCGTTATGGCATTCAGCGGAATGTTCAGTTGAGCAATTTTATCGAGCTTCAAATCGACCCGAACAATTTCTTCCGGTAAACCGTGAATCTTTACGTTCTTCAGCTCGGTGAGTTTTTCCAGGTCTTCCTGCAATTGCTCGGCATTCCGTTTCATGGTTTGTCGGGATGCATTTTCACTGATCAAGGCAACTTGCAATACATTTACATCAGACGGAGTAATCTTCTTCACGTCTATGCTCAAAATTTCGGGAGGTAATTCATCGCGCATGCCATTGACTTCGCGAATCAATTCCTGGTACTTGTCGTTGACAATACTTCCGTATTTGTATTCAACCGTAAGCACCGCAACACCGTCTTTGATGGTCGTTTTTATGCGTTTGATGTTTTCGAGGCTATAGATTTTCTTTTCAAGAGGCTTCACTACCAATTCCTCCATATCAGACGGACTGGTTCCGGGATAGACCACCACCACAGGAAACATCGGACTATTCGTTACCGGATCTTCACTTCGGGGCATGTCGAAAAGTGTAGAGACACCTAAAGCAATGGCCATAATAAAGATCACAAGGGTAAACTGGTAATTTTTTACCGCGTATTCGGATATTTTCATAACTGTTTGTTATTGCGCGTAAATAAGCCCTGATTAGTTCTTAATGATGATGGCAGATGTTTCGTTCAGGTAAGCACTTCCCGAAACAATCAATAATTTGTGTGCTTCCAAACCGGAAGAAATCACCACCGATTGCTGTTGAACGGCTCCTACCTGCACCGGGATTTTTTTTACCGTTTTGCGGTCGTCTGTCACAAAAACAAATCCTTGTCCGGCATCACCGTCAAGCAAGGCTTCGTATGGAATGGTCCAACTGGTGGATTGCACACGCGGGGTGATTTCGGCTTTTCCAAACATGCCGGAAGCGATCAAGGCATCTGTTTTTTCACTGATGGTTAGATCGATGCTAAACGTCCCTGTATACGGATCGCTGCTTTCTGCTCTGCGGGAAACAACGGCTTTTACCTTGCGGTTTCCAAATGCTTCCGACTGAATCCAGGCTTCGTCACCTTCTTGAATGCTGTTCCATTCGTGATCGCTCACACCAACTTTTAAGTACCATTTTCCGTCACCGGCTCCATTGGTTTGAAACACAGGAGTTCCGGTTGAAACCAATTGACCTTGGTTCACAAAACGCTTCAGAATGAAACCATCAGCTACTGCGCGTATTTCAGAATATTTTAGGTTAAAACGAGCAGATGAAAGTTGTTGCTCGGCAATGTCCACGGCGGTTTGCGCATTTTGTACTTGTTCCAAAGTTGCGTAACCGTCTTTCTGCAGATTAGTAGCACGCTCGAGGTCGCGTTTTGATTTTTCCAACCCGATTCTGGCCTGATTTACCATGGCATTGATTGCCGTCAAATCAAGTATAGCCAACAATTGTCCTTTGCGTACACGATCGCCTTCTTTCACGAGCAATTGTTTCACGATTCCGCCGGTAAGGAAGGAAAGATAGGTTTCATCGTCGGTTGTAAACTGCCCCGAAGCATTGATTGTAGCATTCGTCGCCGATTTTTCGATGGTTACCACTTTTACAGGAATGGTTTCCGTAGCCGATGGAATGACCTTTTCAGGCGTACTTTTTCCGCAAGAAGCTACGATCAGCAGCAAGCTGAAAATGGCGATTGAGTGTTGGATTGTTTTCATATTAATTCGTTTTTTGAGTTGTTTCGATTGGATATGTGGCTGTTTCGCGTTCCAGATTGGCTACAGCGCTATTGATTTGTTGTTGTAAAAGAGATACCTGCAATTCTGCTTGGGTCAATTGATTGGCAGCGTCGATGAATTCAATTTCACTGGCTACACCTTGTTTTTGAGCGTCTTCAATGAGGTGAAAGTATTCCTGAGCGGTAGCCAATTGTTTTAATGACGACTCGTAATTGGCTGTTGCAGTAGAAAGCGCATTGAGAGCCAATTGTACCGAAAGCGAAAGCTGTTGCGTCGTTTGTTGAATGGCCAAATCAGCTTGTTTGAGATTCCATTCGGAAAGTTTTACTTTTTGGGTATTACGGGTTCCGTTGAAAATCGGAATGGATAAGGAAACACCTACCATGTAATACGTCGATTTTGAGCTCACTTCCCAGTCAACACCTTGTGAACCGAGGTCCAGAAATGCATTGAGTTTGGGAACCCAAAACAATTCATTCATGCGCAAAACGGTTTGCTGAATGCTTTTGGATTGTTCCAGCAGGTTGATTTCTTCGCGTTTGGAAACATCGGTTGTGGTAGTGGATGCATCCGCAACAACGAGTTCGTTTTCAATGGGCGAGGAGAGGTCTTTATTCAAGAGAAAGTTAAAATACACTTGTGCGTTTCGTTGTTGGTTTTCAGCCTGAATCAATTGGGCATTCGTAGTTTCCCACTCGCTTTTTACCCGCATCAGATGAATGTTCAATCCTTTACCATTGGCAATCAAGGCTTCGTTCATCGCGATGTTTTTCTCGAGCGTCGTCAAGGCTTTTTTATAGATTTCGATGGCTTGAACAGACGATTGGTAGTTGAAGTAAGCCACTTTGATGTCGTTGACCAACTGTCGGGCATACAGGTTCAGATCCAATTGAGTCAGCACGGTTTTCTGTTCCTCGATGCGTTTGTTGTAAATGATATCCGTATTTACAATCGGAACAGCTGTTCTAACGTAAGCATCGTAATAATTTTTCGGCAAGAAATCAATCTGTTGGTTTTCAATTTGCGGAAACGATGAAGAGCCGGTTAATTGGTTCAAGGTAGCGTAAACCGGATTCAGTAAATCACCCACCGGCAAATCGGAATAACGTCCACCTTTGGCGGTAGAAAACGTTCCGGAGAAATTAACCGTTGGAAGGTAATTGCTCTTCGCTATTCTGAGCGCGATCATGGCTTTCTCTAGATCGATTTGTTTTTGCTGAAGTACACTGTTATTCGCCAGGCCTTCTGCGATGTATCCGTCGAGTTTACTCTGCGAATGAGCCATTGAGGACACCACTAGCAGACCGATGATACTGAAAAAGTAATGTTTTAGTTGTTTCATGTTATCATTGTTAATTTACTAAACACTGTTAAGTATAGGGTAAAAAAATTAGTTTCTATGATTTTCGAGCATACCAACAAATTGCTCATAGGACAATTCCACGATGTGTTCACGGTTTTTTTCATCGAGGATTTTGCAGCGCCCGCGATCAAACAACGAGCACATTCCGTGCATAGTCGACCAAATAACAAACGCGCCAATTTCGGCATCCGTAAACGCCAGTTTCCCTGAGTCCATGCATTCTTGAATGGTCATTCGAAGTCCTTCAAAAGCCGTTTTTCCTTCCATCCAGGATTCTTCTTCTTCCAGCGAATCCATGGGGGCTTTTTGCACGAACATCAAGTCGTAATAATCCGGGTTTTCTTCTGCAAAACGAATGTAGATGCGTCCCATTGCCTTTAAGCGTTCAAACGGATCACTCACGGCATTCAACGGAGCCATGTGTGTATTCAACAAATTAAAGCCATCCATGTGAAGGGCGTAAAAGATGTCGTTTTTGTCTTTGAAATACAGGTAAATCGTTGTCGGACTGTATTCAATGCGCTGGGCGATGCTGCGAATAGAGGTCTGGTCGAATCCTTTTTCAAGGAATACCTCACGTGCTGCATTCAGGATGCTTTTGCGCAAGTCTTCTTTATCTCGTTCTTTTCGTTCGCTGATTCCCATTTGGATGAATTAACGGCACAAATTTACTTAACAGTGTTAATTAAACAAGTTATTTTTATTTTTTTTGGTGAATTATTTTTTAAATACTTGAAAAACAATAGATTACAATCGGTCATAAAAAAACGTGTCCGTTAGGGCGTCAGCCGCGGCTGGTGCATTCGTGGGAAAACTTTTTAATACTTCTCAATCAACATACTCCCAAGCACTCTGATAAATCCCATTTTCTTCAATGAAATCGAGCAATTCTTTGTAAAACGAATCGTTGCCCAATGTAGAACTGTCGCCTATGATGATGCATTGAAAACGAGCACGTGACAACGCGACATTTGTTCTGCGGTAATCTTTCAGGAAACCGATAATCTGATCGCTGTTGCTGCGGGTTAAGCTGATGATTATGACATCTTCTTCTTGTCCCTGAACGGAATCGATGGTTGAAATCCGGAACCCCGGTAACGCGATCTTCAACAACCCCAATTGCGCATTGTAAGGCGAAAGAATGATGGTAGCCGAAGGTTTAATGGCAAGCACTTCCGTGATTCGTTTAACGGTAGCAACCTCATCTGCATTGTAAATACTTCCTGAAGATTCGTCTTGCTGTTCGCCATCGCCAAATCCGGCCATATCGATGAAGCGCACTTCGCCCTTTCGTTCGGTATGAAATGTCTGCAGTTGATTTTCGTAGAAAAAAGGATTGATACAGTTCACAATTTCGGGCGCCATACGGTATTGGGTATCAAGTAAAGTCGACGGAAAGAAACGCATAGTCCGTTCCAGTAATGATTTTTCCAAGCCGAGTTGTTTGGCTTTTTGCGCAAATACAGTTGGCGGAAGTTGTTGGGGATCGCCGCACAAAACCAGACGGTTTCCGAAGCTTGCCGCAAGCCAAGCCAGCGGTTCCAGACATTGTCCTGCCTCATCGATAATCACAACATCCGTTTGGAATGTTTTTGGAAGCTCATTGAACAAACCAACAGGCGTTCCGGCAATCACGGGTATGCTTTCCAACAATTGTTTTTTGGCATCCTGACCCACTTTTCTGATTTCCTTGCGAAGCGTGCTACATTCTTTTCGTGCTTCACGTTTTTCATCTCCGGCCTCTTTGGTATAGTTTCGAATGTGTTTATTGGCGGTGTTTTCGGCTTTTCGGAGCGACGATTTTAAATGATCGAGGAGTTTTTTATCCGAACCGTTTTCCAAATACCCATCCAAGGTGTACGGCGACACCCGATCACTCATTTTTTCCTCGTTCCCCAAACGCAGAATCGGAATGGAAAGATCCAATAACAAATGACAGAGGTTATCGACCGCCGTATTGCTCGGAGCGCAAATGATGACTTTTTTTCTGCGCTCGATCAATTGCTGAATGGCTACTGAAAGCGTGAGGGTTTTTCCCGTTCCCGGAGGACCTTGAATCAAGACTACAGGATCGGTTCCAAGGATTTGTCCGACTGCAACCTGTTGTTGATCGTTGAGGGTTGGATGATTGAATTTATCTCCAACTGCGGAATTTTTTCTTTCCAGAAAGGTGAGAAACGCTTCCACTTGCGGATGCTCGGTCATTAATTTACACCCCAATTCCATGCAACGCATGGTTTTGTCATCCGGCAGGAAATGAATCGTTACCGGCTCATCGCGTAAGTTGGGAACATCATCTGCCAACAGCGAAAACGTTCCGGTAGTATAATCCAATTCCCGCAAGCGACCTTCTTCCGACCAATTTCCCTGCACGCAACGAATGGCGCATCCTTTTCGGAAATAGGTCTCGTTGATCGCATAAGAGGTCTGAAATCCGACTATAGAAAAACCACCGACCGTTTCCTGTGAAAGAATCGTAACCGGAAACAGTAGAATGCCCAGTTTTCGTTGTTCTGTAGGAGTGAGGTTTTGCTGCTTCTCGTAGGTGTCATTCAATTCCCTTTTCTCGGCAATGACAGCCTGGTGTAGTTGTTCAGCAAAATCCACTCTGGTACAATTTAATAAAGGTTGGAAAATCTAGTTGACCACATTTTGTTCGCTTCCGAACTTTCTGTGAGAAACCATTACCATCAGTGTTGCCAACAGACACATGGTGCCGAATGCGATTGCGATCAAATGCCATTCCAGCGTACCTGCAATCAATTCTTTTGTGGCCAATACGATATTTACGACAGGAATCAAAGCTGTGATGTAGTTGAGTTCGACACCAGGAAAAAAGCCAATCATTGCCGGTAAAACGATCACAATATTGAGCGGAGAAATGATACTCTGGGCTTCTTTGAAACTCTTCGCCCTCACCGCAATCGGAATCATAATTCCGGCAAAGAAAACCGTAAGCGGGAAGAGTAAACAGTACATGAGCGCAATGAAACCCGGAGTCAAAATACCATGAATCACGGCCAACAATTCCTTGTCTTTTACCAAATCCATTACTTCGATGGAAAAAAACAAGCCTAGCAAAGAGAAGGTCGAGGCGGTTAAACCGGAAAGAACAACCACGCCCATTTTGCCCACTAAAATTTTCCAACGGGGTACCGGAGTTGTGAGTAAGGTTTCAATAGTACCTCGTTCTTTTTCGCCGGTAAATAAATCAATCGCCGGATACATGCATCCCAGAAATCCGAATGCAATAAAAATATACGGAAGAACTCCACCTGCAAACTTTCCGATCATTTCTTTATCGGAAGCTACATTCGTATAATTCAATTCCATTGGAACCAGTGTTTTTTCATCGATTTTCAGCTCAATGAAACGTTCTTTTTTGAGTTTTTCACTGATGTAATTGAGGTACACCTCAGCCCGTTCCTGCATGCCAACTTCGGTAGCATCGAAGAAAATCTTTACCGGAATTGCTTCTTTTCTAGCTAAATAGTCATCGGCATTTTCGGGAATATACAATCCAATTTGCAACGAATCTGTTCTTAAAGCGGCAATCATTGCGTTGGTGTCGGTAATCGGGATGATCTCTTTTTTACCCAGTGAAGCAGGAAGCGAAAGCAACTCTTTTTCCAATCTGGAAGTGTGTTGCGAGCACAAACCAATGGACACTTTTTTCGCAGCGGCTTCTTCCTGAAAACTGCTTGAAACACCCACAAATATGTTCATGATGATAGGGAAAATCAGCGTCGGAATCACGATCATCATCATCACCGTTCTGCGATCGCGCAAGGTATCTCTCAGTTCTTTTTTGAAAATCGTCCCAATCATTGTGCGGTCGTTTTAGAAGCGTTTACTATTCGAATGAATTCTGCCGTAAGATTCGGTGCTTGCATTTGCGAGCGAAAAGCCTCCATTGTGTCGTTAAACAGGAGTTTTCCGTTGTAAATAATGCTGATATCATCGCACAGCAAATCAACTTCGCTCATGATGTGACTCGAAAAAATAACGGTCTTACCTTGATTCTTGCAATCGTTGATCAGTTGAATGATATTTTCGGCGGTAATGACATCCAAGCCACTGGTCGGTTCATCAAAAATCACGACTTGTGGATCATGGATCATCGTTCGGCAAATAGAAACCTTTTGTTTCATACCAGTGCTTAACTTACCGATGCGTTTGTTTTGAAAATCGTGCATATCCAATAAACCGAACAACTTCTCTTTTCGGCTTTGAATCACTGCATCTTCAATACCATATAATTTCCCGAAATAAGTGATCAACTCATTGGGCGTTAAACGGGCATACAAACCGGCCGATCCTGTCAAAAAACCGATTCTGCGACGCGCTTCTTCCGGGTTTTTAATCGCATCAATTCCATCAATTTCAATCTTCCCTGAAGTGGGTGTGAAAATGGTTGAAAGCATGCGAAGCGTGGTGGTTTTACCTGCTCCGTTGGGTCCTAGCAAAGCGGATACGCGTCCGGGCTTGCAGTCGAAACTTAAATTATCAACCGCAGTGACGCTTGTAGCAGTTGTGCCCATTTCCTTGCGCTGTCTGGCGTTCAAGGAAAATGTTTTCGAGAGATTTTCTACGTGAATCATAGATTGTGTTTACAGCACTAAATTAGTAAGATGTTGCAAGTAAAACTTTAGGCGGGTGTTTTTTTAAGGACTTTTGGTAAATCCCCAGTGTTTAAAGGGCCGTAGACGTTTCTGTCCACGTCTAAGGCGAACTGACGGTTACAAACACTTATACCCTTGCTCTTAGTGGGGTTTCGTCAAACTCAATGTATATCAGTTACTGAATGCAGGCGAAAGAATCAAATAGAAACTATGATTGATTAAAACCTTTATTTTAGCTCGAAAATGTATCATTCTTAGTTTCACAAAATGAAAAGTAAAATTCTTATTTTATTGTTGTTTTTAAATCTTTCTGTGATTTGTTTCGCACAAATTGACAAGGCAAAAGAGCTGTTTTACAAAGATGAATACTCCGCTGCTCTAAAACTCTTCAAAAAAGAAAGCTCCAAAAATGATTCTTTTGAAGTACAGTTTTATGTTGCAAGCTGTTACTTTAAAATGGAAGAATTTCCTGTTGCCAAAGAACACTTTTTAAGTATAGTAAACAGCTCTTATCTCGGCGTTGAAATAGGATTTTCCATGGTCAATTTGGCTAGTTGTTACAGAGAACTTGGGAAAATTGATAGCTCACTCTATTATTACGATTGGGCAATTAAATTAAATCCAGAAGATCCTGAAAGCCATTTTAATAAGGCGCAGTTGTTGTATTCTATTAGTAGATTTGAAGAAGCACGAGAAGTCTATAATACAGTGATTGAATTAGATTCTACAAATGGAATTTACTACATGAAACGACAAGAAATATCTTTTATCTTACTTGATTACTCATCGGCATTGGATGATATGTTAAAAGCCAAAAAGGTAAAGCCTGATTTGGACATAGATTTTAATATGGCTTATTGTTATTCAATGATGAAACGCTACAAAGAAGCAGATTCATTGTACCAAAAAATCTATGATGAAAAGGATGCTTTGTTCCTGAATAATTATGGATTTAACAAACACAAATTAGGACAATCCGAAGAAGGAGTATCATTAATTAAGAAATCAATTAAACTAGAGCCCACAAATTCCTACGCTTATAGAAATCTCGCAATCATTGAACTCGACAAGGGAAACACTGCAAAGGCTTGTGAATATTTGACAAAGGCAAAAGAGTTGAATTTCTTTTCCCATTATGGAGAAGAGGTGGATTCGTTGTTGGTGAAGCATTGTAAATGATATTATTAAGTTCTTCTTGAGATGAGTGAAATCAAAAAAATAACCGATTTGGTTTTGTTATCAAAAACTATGACCGATGAAGTTAAGTCAGAAATTATCGAATGTTTGCAAGCAGATATTGACCAATCGTTAACAATTACTCATTTTGAACAAAACAGGGATAAAACTTTGGATTTTTACAAGACTATAATACATGCAGATAAATTGATGAATAAAGATTCCGTTAAAGGTTTAAAGGAGTTAGTAGAAGCACTCTCAGAAAGTCAGGAAGAAAGCTGGATAATTTACAATGTGCCTTTACGCAAAGGAAGCTATTCCTTTATAGTAAACGGTATTGAAACGAGTTTAATGGGTTATATGGAGTCGATACACCCAGGATTCAGGTAGATAAAGGTTAGTTGATAAAACTACTTCACGTGCAAACTCTTCAACCCTTCAATCACCAACTGATCTTCCACCAAATAGGCCTCCACAGTCTTATTTGCATTGGAAGTTACCAGCGCTTTAAACGGATTTCCGGTGTAAATTCCCGTAAACACATCGATGTGGTTTTGTTTGATTGCTCCGCCAGTATCGCCAGCAAAGAAATAACCGTCGTGGGTGACTTTTTCACCGTTCGGTAGTTCGATGGTAACGCCACGGGCTGCAGGAATGTAAATCACACTGCCATACGGAATTGTTTTTGAATCTACAGCAATCGTGCGAAACGGAACCAACCGGTAGTTTTTGACGCCATCGCCAAAGCCCGACGAGATAGTCCAACGTGTTTTCCCCCAACTTTCAACCGACAATTTGCTGCTGGCATATTTCATGCATTTGCGGCAATCCACAAAATTAGAATCGCCCGTATTGGCATAGTTTACCACAAAAACATTCCCCGAACTATCTGTGATCGATGCCGTTCCTTCCAACGCCGCCATGCAAAAATCGCAGGTGTCGCCGTAAAGCCCAAGCGGTTGATTGTTTTTATCCACAAACGGAATGGTGCCGTTACTGGCAAATTCATGCACGTAATACTGAGTAGCCCAAATGATCAGCTTTTTTTGGGGAAGTGGGGCAGGAGCAGTGTACGAAAAATCCGATTGAGATTGCGCGTGAAGACCTGAAGTCAAAACAAGCAAACCTGCAATCATTAATAGAAGTATTCTCATTTCTCCGAAATATCTGATGTAGCGATATAATACTCCTGCAATCAAGAGTTACAGCTTTTTAGCAGTGTACCGAAAAAACAACAACGTAGGTCTATCGTGTTTCCCTTCATTCGAAATGTACACATCGCCGTTTTCCATAAAGGCAATGCCTTCTGGTTTGGCAAAAATCGTTGGATTTAAGCGTTGAATCGTTTTAATTTTGCCCGCTGGCGAAAACACGAATAACGCATGGTCTTTTGACGATAAAACATACAATTCACCGGTAAGCGGATGTAGCGCCAATTCGGAAGGTCGAAACGAAAGATCGGATGGTTTTTTCCATTTCCCCGAAAAAGGATTCAAGGTAAAAGCCCGTTTTTTTGATAGCCGTTTTTTAGCCAGATCAAACGCGTAAACCACTCGTTCTTTGTTCTTTGTGTGTGGCGATTGTTCGCGTGAAATGATCAATAACCGATTGTTTTTTTGATCGAAGCACAAACCTTCGTTTTCATCAATGGGTATACCTGTATCGTATTGTTTTGCCGGCGTATTGTCAATATCAGGAGCATCTTCTTCCATTATGACCTCCACTTTTTTCATGAATTGATTGTCGAATTCAAACAACACCCCGTCGCTTCTTAAAACATAGAAAAAAGATCCGGCTTTGCAAACACCTTCATAATCACCATCTTCGCCGAAATAGCTTTGTGTAACAATTTCCAAGCTTTTCGTATCAAATTGAAACAAGGCTCCGTTTTCATCCTGAACGCACACTAGTTGATGGTTGTCTTCGATAGCTATTCCTGAGACTTCGCGAAGAATATCGGGTAAAATAATCGTTTCATTCGGTTCGCTGAAATCATACCCCAATGAAACGTCGCGCTTGTTTAAAAGTATAGATGTTGCAATAAGTACCGCAAAAAAAACGATTCCGAATAGGATAAAAACAGGATATTTTTTCATGCAATTGGAGAGTCGCTAAAGTAAACAAAAAGCGCTATAACGGCTCAATTTCCGTGCGTTTAACTAGTGACTAACCCGTTCAAGGTTTCTACTAGTCTCTGAGTTAGTTCACGTCGACTGTACTTCGCTATTTCCGATTCGTTGCGTTGAGCTACCGTTCCATGGAAATAATCCAGCAGGTTTTGCTCCAGTTGCTGTTCATCATCAAATCCGCTGATCAATCCTGAATTGGTGGCATGAATGATTGCAGCCAAATCACCGTCGGGCGGACCAATGGCAACAATCGGACAACCGGAAGACATATATTCAAAAAATTTGCCTGTCAAAATTCCTTTGGCATTGCGGGTGTTATTCACCAATAACAGCAATACATGCGAACGTTGTTGTTCCACAATCACTTCATCGTGAGGCAGGTAATCGATTTTCCGCACAAATGTTGTGAGTCCGAAGCGTTCAATCTGCTCATTCACGTAAAAGTCAACTTTTCCTACCAATTTGATTTCCAGTCGATCACGGAAGGTTTCGTTTTTTGTAACCAAGGCTGAAAGGACTTTCCACAATACTTCCGGATTGCGGTCTTTCACCAACGTACCGATGTGTGCAATGCTGAATTTCGCATCTTTTTCCACCGGTTCCTGAGAAACATCATCAGCGTCGTAACCGTTTGAAATAACAGAACATTTCTCCGTATTTCCACCCGGTAACTGCTGCAACATGGCTTTGAACTCTTTGTTCATTTCTTCGCCCACACTGATCACCGAATCGGCAAAACGCAATACACTTTTTTCCATGCGGTGGTGTTTTCTGTCGGCCCAACCCGAGAGCATCAGCTGATCGTAAAAATCGATGTTCGTCCACGGATCTCGAAAATCGGCAATCCATTTCAGCGAAGGGTTCTTCTTTTTGACTCCCAATGCAATCATGTGCATCGTATGCGGCGGTCCGCTGCTGATAATCGCATCAACAGGATTTGAAATGAGGTAATCGTTGAGGTACTTGATGCTGGGTTTGATCCAGAATTTACGGGCATCTGGGATGAAGAAATTACCCCGAATCCAGATGCTCATTTTGTCTTTAAAACCTTGTTTTTTGTTTTCGTTCAAAAACCCGGCATTGATTTTTTCGCCCTTTTTCTTTCCGCTGAAACGTTTGTAAATCTTATACGGTTCCCAGATTGGTTGTTTCAGAATCACCGTACCCAGAGGAATGTCTTTTGCCAAACTATCGTCAATCACGGGCATTTCACCGTCTTCAACCGTATACACAACAGGTTCCCACCCGAATTGATGCAGGTATTTTACAAATTTCAACCAACGCTGCACACCGGCTCCACCACTCGGGGGCCAATAATACGTCAGAATCAGGACTTTTTTCATCATCGCAAAGCTAGTAAAACTCTTTTAGATGGACTCTTCAACATCCGCCTCAGGCAGATACAACGCTTTCGCCGATCGCATTTCGCCGAAGCTTGTGCCATCGCTAAAGCTATTGGCGACACGCGATTAGCGAAGGAGCAAAGTTTTTTTGAAGGATAGATGTGTTGAGACCACAAAGGGGATTTCAGTAAACTTCAAAAATTCTTTCCGGTTTAAATTTTCCGAATTAATTGATATTTATGAATTGAAAGAATCTCAATAAACTTAGGAAGAACGCCTTTGTGATCTTTTAACTCGTCAAACTTGTCTATTTTCTTCGTGTCCACCTGAGGTGGAAGGTGAAAATTGAATCATAACCAACTGGTTTTATTAGTAAATTTGTCTACAACGTTTTCCAATGGATTTTCAACTCATTTCAGATTTTCAGCCTACCGGCGATCAACCCACTGCGATCAAAGAGCTGGTGGAAGGAATCAATTCAGGTGTGAAGCATCAAACCTTACTGGGAGTAACGGGTAGCGGTAAAACGTTTACGATGGCCAATGTGATTCGCGATACGGGAAAACCAACACTGATTCTTTCGCACAACAAAACGCTCGCGGCTCAATTGTATGGTGAATTCAAGCAGTTCTTTCCTGAAAATTCGGTGGAATATTTTGTGAGTTATTACGACTATTACCAACCTGAGGCTTATTTGCCGGTGACCGATACGTTTATTGAAAAAGACCTGGCCATTAATGAAGAATTGGAAAAATTGCGTTTATCAGCCACTTCTGCCCTGCTTTCAGGGAGAACGGATGTGATTGTCGTTTCTTCCGTTTCGTGTATTTACGGTATCGGAAACCCGAATGAATTCGCCAATTCCATTATATCGATTCAGGTGGGACAGCGGGTTTCGCGTAATCAGTTTTTACTGCGTTTGGTAGAAAACTTGTATTCGCGCACGGAACTGGATTTTAAGCGCGGGACCTTTCGCGTGAAAGGAGATACCATTGATATTTATCTGGCTTACGCCGATTATGCCTTGCGCATCGAGTTTTGGGGCGATGAAATTGAAACCATCCGCGCCATTGATCCGGAAAACAATGCTGAAATAGACCGTTACCAAGAAATCAATATTTATCCGGCCAATATCTTTGTTTCAAGTCCGGCAACAACCAGAAGAGCCATCGACCAAATTGGCGAAGACATGGCTATTCAGGTAGAAAACTTCAGACAGGAACGCAAAATAATGGAGGCCAAACGCCTGGAAGAGCGTGTTTCCTACGATTTGGAAATGATGCGCGAGTTGGGCTATTGCTCGGGTATCGAGAATTATTCACGGTATTTTGATCAACGCGAACCGGGAACACGTCCCTTCTGTTTGTTGGATTATTTCCCGGATGATTTTCTGATGATCATTGATGAAAGCCACGTGACCTTGCCACAAATTCGCGCCATGTATGGTGGTGACCGTGCCCGGAAGATAAACTTGGTTGAATATGGTTTCCGCTTGCAGGCAGCAATGGATAATCGTCCGTTGAAGTTTGAAGAATTTGAGCAAATAGTGAATCAGATAGTTTACGTTTCGGCGACTCCTGCCGATTATGAATTGGAACATTCGGAAGGTGTGGTGGTGGAACAATTGATTCGACCAACCGGCTTGTTGGATCCGATTATTGAGGTACGACCAAGTGAAAATCAGATTGACGACTTAATCGAGGAAATTCAGGTGCGTCGCGAACTGGATGAACGTACACTAGTGACCACATTGACCAAACGCATGGCAGAAGAACTGCAGAAATACCTGGATAAACTGGGCATTCCTTGTCGCTATATTCACTCGGAAGTAGATACGATTGAACGTGTGGAGATTTTGCGTCAGCTGCGATTGGGTGAATTTGATGTATTGATTGGAGTGAATCTGCTGCGCGAAGGGTTGGATTTACCGGAAGTAAGTCTCGTAGCCATTATCGATGCTGACAAAGAAGGTTTCTTGCGTAATGAACGCTCGTTAGTACAAACTGTTGGAAGGGCAGCGAGAAACGTGAATGGTCGAGTAATTATGTACGCCGATAAAATGACCGATTCGATGGCACGAACGATTTCGGAAACGGAACGTCGTCGCAAAATGCAGATAGCCTACAACGAAGAACACGGATTGGTTCCAACTGCGTTGAACAAGTCGAAGGAAAAAATCATGCGTTCAACCAAGGTAGCCGATGGAGATCCGAATATGCGTCAACAAAAAGCTGATTATGCTGAAAGCCAATTAATGGTGAACGAACCTCCAATGGTTTACCACAATCCGGAAGAACTGGAAAAAGCCATTGTTTCTAAACGCAAACAAATGGAAAAAGCGGCCAAAGATCTTGACTTTATTGAAGCTGCACGTTTACGGGATGAGTTGTTTGAGTTGCAAGCTAGGAAAAAATGATCAGGCAATTTGGCCTACCACAGATGCACTGATTTTAGCTCGGCTAACGCACTCGCTTAATTCAACTTTGCAAGACACTTATTCGATCACTGCCAGCCTGAGGCTGAAGCGCAAAAATCTGTGGGAGATTAAACAATTTCATCGGCGAACCGATGAATACTAAATCACTCGGTTTTCCAGTCAAAAAATAAAAACAAACAAAGCGATGGTACTAATCATCGCTTTGTTTATCTGGTAGAACCTAATCGGTGGGTAATTCACGTGAGTTCGACATAAGAATTTCGTCAGATCGCCTATTAAATAGTTGGATACAAGCGAAAAAAACGAGATGTATCGAGATACATTGAGTGTTTTTCGAGCAGAAGACAGCTGTTTAGAGGTGAAAACTCAGAGTGCTAATCCCTAAAACATTCATCTGCTTCGTTGTATTTCGCCGAGATGACTCGCCATCTCTACTCTATACGCCTAACATCTGAACATTTTATGAATTTCTGACTGTAATTCGTATGTCGAACTCACGTTAATTATTTCTCGATCATGTGAAACTCATGACGATCACCGTTCACTGTGTAGTAATACCAAAACTGTTTTTCTTCCAATTTTAGGATGTACAATGTGTGATCGTCCTGATTGTCTGTTCCTGTCAAGGCGATTTCTTCATCATTGTGTTGGAACTTCCATGTGCCGGTTCCACTTACAGCACTCCAATCATACGAATATCCGCCACTTTTGGTAAACGTTTCGGTGTAACCGCTTACCAATGAAGTAACATCTGTTCCGTTTACTTTGTAATTGTCAACTTTCCATGTGTTGGAAACACGTTCTGTACGAGTGCGAAAACTAATTGCAGGGCCTTCATCGTACTTACTGCAACCTGCCATTATAAACAAGCTGCATCCAACCATTAGCAAAAACAGGTTGGCACTTCTTTTTTTTAGAATCATGATCATTTTGTTTGTGTATTAATCTGTTACAAAATTGTAGAGATCTAAACCGTGAAGTATTATCAAACAAACGGCAAACGTTACATCATTCCCACTTTTAGTGGTTTTATTTATAAAATGGGGATTTTTGGGCTTTAGAACAATCATTTCAGTGGTTACTGATATTGCGACTTAATCGAACCCACGTGTTATTTGAATGGTTATCTTTGGAATACCAAACAAATGTGAACTTCATGGGGATCACTGCAAAATCGACAAGAAACAGACGTTTTAAACGCCTTCGTAGTTGGGCGCTTTGGCTATTCGCACTTTTGGTTGCGGGAATGTCTTTGGCGATTTATTTCAGTCCTTATGGCTCACACGAAGGTTTCTCCTACAAGTTGATCAAAGAATCGGTTGTAGTAGATGTTTCCGTTGACTCGGCTTTTCGTTTTTTGGGGAATTCTGACAATGCCAAAAAATGGTCTGTCTATGTGGATCACATCACCACACTCAATAGCACTCGCACTCCAGACGGCACTCCCGGTTCTATCAGACGTTGTTTTTGTTACAAAAATGAAAAAGGTCAACGGTGGGACGAACTCATCACATTGGTAGAACCGAACAAACGTCGGCAACTTACCACTTTTAATCTGGTTGATTTCCCGATGCAGGCAAACGGTTTGGCTTCGGAACAACGCTACCGGAAAATTTCTGAAAATCGTTGCGAAATAACCTTTACGCTCTTTTTCGCGAATCACGATCCCGGCTTTTACGATGAATTCAAAACCTATTTCGGCGCGTATAAGGCACAATCTATTTTCGAGCAAAATCTGAAGAATATTAAACGGATTTTGGAAACTGGAAAGTAACCTGCTTTTTAAACCACATAGAACACAATAGGAAACATGGTTGTTGAATCTCATCAGTTTCTAAGTTGCTTCATAGGGTTTACTAGGTTGCAGATTTGATCAAAAAAATCGTACCTTTAACCGAAGAACAGATTGATGAATACCAGATTTTACATACGACCTTCTTTGCTCACCTGTCTTGCGGTGCTTTTGCTCGTGCTTTTTACGGAATCGGCTTGCAACAAAAAACTTTCCAAGTACAATCCTGATTTTATCGGTACCTGGCGCACTGCTGTGATTGAAGATTCAACCATCAACCTGACGGTTCGCAGTGAAATTGTGATCGAAAAACGCGACGGACTTTTTAACAATACCTGTACGGACGAATGCGGCGAACGCTTGTGTGAATGCATTTCGCAACAAGGCGGAAGGGCCGTTATTAATACGGACCATACGCGACTCAAAATAGGATCGTCGTCTTCTTCAAGTTTATCTATAGACAAGGAACCGTATCAGGATTCAACCGGACAATGGGTGATGAAAATTCAAGGTTTGACTTATTACCGTCAATAGCTATATCCTGCTGTTGAATTGTTGTAACGCGCTGTTAGTTCAACCAACCCTCGTTTTACCAACTGTATTCTAGCCTGCAACGTTTCCAGTTCTAGAACATTAAATCCAAACGTTATGAAACGGTTTTTACTTAACTCATCATTATTCCTTTCTGTTAGCTGTGCTTTTTCTCAGCAGAGCGACATTTCAATTAACAATGTTTCAGCTGTAATTAATAACAACGGAACTTTTTTTCATGATTACGGTAATCAAACTGCCGGATATGAAATCCCTAAAAACTCAGGCAAAAACGCCATTTATTTTATGAATTTAATGGGAGCCGGGATGGATCCCAACGGCCAGCTTAAAGCAGCATTAAGCGACTACGTAAGCACTGATTTTTTCCCTGGGCCTTATGTCCAAGATTTTCAGAACTATCAAACTCCCGCCTATGTGAGTCGTTTTTCCGAATCTCTATGGGTTATTGAGAAAACAACCATTGATGATCATATTGCTCATTGGAATGATGCAGGTTATGTCGTTCCAACTTCAATCAGCAATTGGCCGGGGAATGGAGATGTGACCAATGGTGAATCATTAATTCTTGCTCCTTTTGAAGATTTGGATGGCGACAATCTCTACGAACCCGAAACAGGGGAATATCCGATCATTCGCGGAGACAAAGCAATCTTAAGTATCTTAAACGATGGTGCAGGCATTCACCCATCCGGTGCACAAAGGATTGGCTTAGAACTACACATTCTTTTTTATCAATACAATTCAGTTGATCCAGCCATAAACAATACCACATTTATTCATTCACGTTGGTACAATAGAGGAACACAAACACTTTCTGATTTTAAAGTTGGCTCCAGTATTGATTTCGATTTAGGAAATTCACAAGACGATTATTACGGAACTGCACCTGCACACAATCTTGCTTACGTCTATAATGCAGACTTGAATGATGAATCGAACGGAGGACTTCCTGGTTATGGAGTAAATCCGCCTGCAGTAGGAATTGTTGCCTTAAATACCGGACTCACAAGTCATGTACCACTCACCGGTGGACCGAATTCACTCAGTCCTATCCAGTATCACAATCTTCTTTCGGGATATGACAACTTTGGTAGTTATTTTTATGACGACAATAATCAAATCACCACTTACATGTACAACGAAGAAGGTGTGAATGGTTGGAACCAATATACAGAAGGGCTTGCACCTGAAGATGTAAGAACAGTTGCTGGTTTTGATACCGGAATTTCAGATGGAATCTTCCGACCTTTAAGCTCTTTTTGTCTGGACTTAGCGGTGGTTTACGCTGAAAATCCATCAAGTGACTTTTTTGGAAGTGTCGCACACCTCATTACTGTAGCCGACTCGGTACAGGCATTTTATGATACCCAAATGTATGAATGTCAGTCAACGCTTAGTCTTGAACAAGCCGATCTAGTTTCCGTTGAATTGTTTCCAAATCCTACAACAGGTTTCGTTACCTTAAAAGGAGCTGAAAATGTACCATTCGAAGTACATTCTACTGACGGGAAATTGATCCTTCGCGAAATGAAAGGGGCATCATTCATTGATTTGAGCCATGTTCAGGCAGGCATTTACACCATTACTTTTTCAACTGGTACAAGTGCCAAGATTTGTAAACAGTAAGTTTTTATTACCCTCGATAAAAGCCGCTACTTGGAACTACTTCCGGTAGCGGTTTTTTCTTATCTAACTATGTCTTTTATATCGCATACAAATCGAATACATTTGTGACATGTCATCTTTACTCATACTTAATTATCACCGTGTCACCCATGAAAATGAATTCATTGATCCGCGCTACCGATCTTTTACGATAGCCGAATCGGATTTCATAAAACACCTGCAGTTATTACACGATCTGAACATACCGGTTATTCATTTGGCGGAATTAGATCACGTCAATGTTTCAGGGCTATCTGTGGCACTCACATTTGATGACGGACACCATTCTGATATCAATATTGTACTACCTCTTTTAAAAAAGTTTCATTTTTCTGCAACCTTTTTCCCGGTTGTGCATCACATCAATAAAGAAGGCTACATGAATTGGGAAGAACTGCATTTGCTCAGTAAGGAAGGTCACACAATCGGATCGCACGGTTTAACTCACCGTCGTCTGAGTGCATTGACTTTAAACGAGGTGCGCAGCGAACTTTCTGATTCAAAACAACAACTTGGAAGCCGGTTGGGAATTCCCATTCGGTTGTTTTCTTTTCCTTACGGTGATTATACAAGGGCAATTTCAGATTTGATTCCCAAAACAGGTTACAAACAAAGTGTTTCAACCGAGTTTGGATTCAATGAAATACCCACAAAATCAACTGTTCTGAAACGTTGGAATATCAAACGGACCACATCAACCCGCGAGTTGAAACGTGTGCTCGATGGAAATATTCTAACGCATTTCAAGTACCGTCTAAAAACTCAATTGAGCAACCATTTCCGCAGCATTCAACGAACTTGACACCTCTCTAGACCGTGATCACATTTTTAACCACCCTTTTATTTTGTTGCTCAGGCATATTAATCGCACTGCTTCTGGCATATCCGCTGTTCAGTTACCTTCGATCGGTCATTTCACCTGATCCGGTAAAAAAAGACGCAACATTTCAGCCACCGGTAAGTATTGTCATTGCTTGTTACAATGAAGAGCGTTACCTGCAGGAGAAACTGGAAACCTTGCTCGCTCCCGACGAATGGATAGAAGGCTCGGAAATTATTGTGGTTTCAACCGGTTCTACCGATAGAAGTAATTCGATATTACAATCTTTTGCCCACAGACCGGAAATTACCATTTTGTTGGAAGATCGCATCACCAAAATTGAAGCGTTAAACAAGGCTGTTCCGCTGGCAAGGCATGATTACCTGGTTTTTTCCGATTGTCGACAATACATGAAACCGGGATCTGTAAAAGAACTGATTTCGAACCTGAAAGACGAGCGTGTAGGAACAGTAACTTGTACCATTTTAGATACTCGAGAACGTCCGACCTTTTTCAGACGATTGTACCTCTTTTTAGCAAAATGCGATAGCAAAGCGAACTCCACCTTTAACCTTTACGGAGCATTATATGCCCAGCGAAGAGATGTTTTTAGACCAATTCCTGATCACTTACTCTTCGACGATTTTTTTGTAGCAATATCAACTTTGTCTCAACAAAAGCGGCTTATTCAGGAAGAAAATTCCGTTTTGTACGATATTCCTTTTCCGCACTATTACCATCGCGAACGGATTGAACGACTTGCCCGGGGGTTATTGATCTTCTTCTTCAACAATTATTCCCTCATCGGTCAGATTCCGTTAAAAACCCGCATTCGGCTTTTGATTTACAAGTACCTCAAACTATTATTGCCATTTCTTGCACTTATTTTCGCACTTACAAGTTTATTGTTGTTTTGGGAAACCTTGTTTTCAGTTACTACCCTGTTTGTGATCACCATGTTGTCATTGTTTGTGTTAACCAGTAATAGTTTGACTCAACACTGTTTTCTAATCTTGAAAATCAACCTGTATTTTTTCAATGCGCTTTTGGGATATGCTTTTCTGAATAGACGTTCCAAACACTGGAAACCGCTTAACATTAGAAGAAAATGGTATCGACTCGGTGTTCATGAAACAAGTCCTGAAAAGTAAGATCTCAATTCAACCTGTCAGTCGATTCTGATGTGTATTTTTGTACTTCAATTTTGAATCGATGAATTTTTCCAGTACACTCAACGCGCTTCGGTTGTTCGGCTTTGCAGAAGGCTGTTCGTTTTTGCTTTTTGCACTCACTATGCCCTTGAAATATGTATGGCACATCAACTGGCCGAATCAGGTGGTTGGTATGGCGCACGGTTTGTTGTTCATCATCTACGTATTGCTGGTTTTTCTTGTTTCGAGGGAATACAAATTGTCGCTCAAAGATCAATTTTGGTCATATCTGGCCTCGTTACTGCCATTCGGTACATTTGTTGCCGATGCCAAGATATTTAGGAAGATAACACCGCAAGAATAATGTTTCTTCTATGACTGAACAACGGAATCAGTTGATTGATCTTTTAAGGGTATTTTCGGCATTCATCATTGCCGTCTATCATTTCACGCTCCATCATTCGGCAACCGAAACACTCTTTCCGGCTTATGAAGCAAATCAATTGTTTTTCCGTGTTTTAGCAAGTTCTGTACTAACCTTCTTTGTCATCTCAGCCCTGGTCATTCCCCTGCAACTAATCAAAAGTGATTATCAGCTTTCTCACTACCCTGCTTTTCTGATGAAGCGATTCCTGCGCGTTTACCTCCCGTTTACCGCTGCTATTTTGCTAATCATTATGGTAGATCTGGCTTTTCAGTTGAAAAACCACCAGACACTCACCGTCGATTTCCGGCAACTTATTGCCAATCTCACCTTGAGCAGCGAATTTGTGCATCTTCCTTGGTACAGCACTATTTTCTGGACCCTTTCCATTGAGATGCAGTTTTATTTTTTCATTGGAATCGTTTTTCCGCTGATCAAAAAGTATGAATTAAAAGCAGTTATCGCACTTTTCGTTCTCGGTGAAGGTGTACAATTTTTGTTCAACGATAGTCGTTTCCTTTGGTATTACACTCCCTATTTTACCATTGGTTTCGGGCTGTATCTTTGGTATTTGAAAAAATTAAGCAACTCTTACCTGATCTTGTTTATGCTAGTAATAAGCGGGTTTATTCTCCTGATCAACGAACAATTGACTATTTGGACAGCAATTCTGATTCCTGCACTCTTTTTAATGCTAAAAAACACGCCCATTCCATTTTACAAAGCCGGCAAATTCACCTTTAGCTTTTACCTGATTCACGGTTTGGTTGGTGGACATTTCATCTATTTCACTCGTTCATGGGGAAATGAAACACCTGTTACCATTGCCCGAATTGCATTTGCAATCATCATTGCCGCAATAGCATCGTGGGTTTTCTACCAGTTGGTTGAAAAACAATCCATGAAATGGACTCGATTTATCCGTTATCGAAAAAACTGAACTTTTTTGTACTTTCGCACCCACTTATGGATACACGAAAACATGTAGAGGTGTGTTTCACACCGGGCGAATACGATTATTACAAAGATGAATACGAGATCGTAGTGGTGATTGACGTTTTGCGTGCCACATCGGCAATTTGCGCGGCATTCGACAATGGAATTTTATCCATTATCCCTGTTCCTACAGTTGAAGAAGCTTGGGAATACAAACAAAAAGGATTCCTTGCGGGGGCTGAACGAAAAGGTCAGATTGTTGAAGGGTTCGACTTCGGAAACTCGCCTTTCAGCTACATGCGTGAAGAATTTCGTGGAAAAGAAGTGGTGCTTACTACCACCAACGGTACCAAATCGTTGGATGTAGCCAAAGATGCCGAAATTGTAGTAGTAGGTTCGTTTTTGAACTTGGATGCGCTATCGGAATGGTTGTCGAAACAAGACAAAAACGTACTTTGTTTGTGCTCTGGCTGGCAGGATAAATTCAATTTAGAAGACACCATTTGTGCCGGAGCTATTTCAGAATACCTTATCAATACCGGTAATTTTGTTTCTGAAGAAGATTCATCCATTGCCGCAAAATATTTGTATCTTTCTGCCAAGGACAATTACTTGGGGTATCTGAAATCGAGTTCGCACAGAAAAAGGTTGAAAAACCTGAACCTCAATGAAGACATCAAGTATTGTTTGACACCCAATCAAACACGCGTGATTCCTATTCTGAAAAATGGCAAATTGGTTCAACTTTCCGAAGATTAAGCACAGCCTTTTAATTGGCCTGCTGTTTCTCTCTTTCTATTCAGAGGCGAAACCGCTTCCGGTTACACAACATACTCTGCCCGCACTGTGGGGATTTTTCGGTCATAAACGCATCAATCGCGTGGCAGTTTTTACCTTGCCACCCGAAATGTTCGGTTTTTTCAAAGAACACATAGAATACATTACCGAACATGCTGTTGATCCGGATAAACGCCGGTATGCCGTTGAAGGCGAAGCACAACGTCATTACATCGACATTGATCATTACGAAAAAGACAGTTTGGATCCGTTTGAAATCGTGCCCCGAAAATGGTACGATGCGGTCGAAAAATTCACAGAAGACACCTTGCAGGCTTATGGCATTGTTCCATGGCATATTAACGTCATGAAAATGCGCTTGCAAAAAGCCTTCGAGTCGAAAAACGTGGATTTGATTCTGAAGAACGCTTCCGATATCGGACATTACATTGGCGATGCGCACGTTCCGTTGCATACTACCGAAAATTACAATGGTCAGTTGAGCGGTCAGCGTGGCATTCACGGTTTGTGGGAAAGTCGCATTGTTGAACTGAACTCAGAAGATTACGACTATTTTGTGGGGAAAGGCAAATATGTGGCCAGCGTTCTCGACTTTGCCTGGGATGCTGTTGAAGCGTCGAATGCGGCGGTAGATTCGGTCTTGTCCATGGAAAAAGAACTCACAGCAGAATTTCCAACCGATCAGAAATACAGTTACGAACAACGCGGTCAAACGGTTATTCAAGTCTACTCCAAAGCATTTTGTGATGAATATTCCAAACGTATGGCCGGAATGGTGGAACGCCGTATGCGCGAAGCTATCATTGCTGTAGGCAGCATTTGGTACACAGCCTGGGTAGATGCCGGTCAGCCTGATTTATCTACACTTACCAACACGCCTCCTTCCGCTGAGTTGTTGAAAGAACTGGAAGAGTTGGAGAATTTGTACGAGCATTCAGAGCATAAGGGAACGATCTGTGATTGATACAAAAGCAAGGTGATTGTTTTATTTTCACCACAAAGACACAAAGTTTTCATGTAGGATAGGCGTGTTAAGGTCACAAAGGTGTTCTTCCTAAATCATTCTAAATAACTTCGTGATCTTAACAAGTTTGGTACTTTTTCTTTGTGGTAATGTGTTAGTCCTGACTTAAAAAAACGCTTTTACATTCCACCGAAGTCACCTTTGTGATTTTTTAAAACGTCAAACTTGTCTATTTTCTTTGTGTATTTGTATTGAAAAAAAACAGAACACCATCAACCAAAAGAGGTCAATCACAAACCCGAATCAGCCATTTACACATCAGCAGACCTTTTGATTTCTCAAAGCAGTTTTGAGATTGTAGTTTTGCCGAACTAAATAAAATCAAAATGAATAAAAATATACTCTTAACAATTATTCTTACTGTATTCACTACAGCCATTACATTCGCTCAGGCATTCGGCCCTGATGTGATCATTACACCCGATACCTTGAATCAACGCAATGTTGAAATTACAACCGCTTTCAATGGCTGGATTTTTGCTGCACAAACAACGGTAGATGAATCGGCCAATAAAGGAGGTATTACGATTAGTAAATCAACAGATGGTGGATACACCTGGGCAGTAATTGATGCATATTCAACTCCTGAGATTCGTTACGAAGCAGTTGATTTGGTGGTTGCAGGAACTTCCGAAGCTTCATTGACACTTTACGTATCTGGAGTTAATCACAATATTACAACAGGAGTATTCGTGCTTTACGTAGACCGTTATGATGCTGTTACAGGAGGTTTCATCGGATCTAACTACAACCTGAACAAAGGAACAAGTCGCATTTATGATGTGGAAATTGCCTCAGATTATACAATGCCAGCAGTTGGTGCATCACCGTATTCAGTTGCCTTGTTATATTCTTGCTACAGTTCAACGTATGATTCCATTGTTTCTGTTGTGTCGATTGATGGTGGTGCTACTTTTTCAATGCGAAATACCGTTGGTACAACCGGAAGCTATTTCCGTCACATCAGTTTGGATTACGGTAAAAGTACCTCTGCAAGTAACGGACGCTATTTTGCGGCATGGGAACGTCTTCCAAGTTCTTCAGCTAGAACAGGAAATATCTACACTTCCCGCAATTCATCAACAGTTGATGGTGTCTGGATCACTCCAGTAAACCTTGATTCACTGAGTTCTACGATGATCGGTTTGTGTCGTAATCCACGTATTGCTTGCTCGAAAGGTGCTTTCGACAACGATAGTGGTAGTGTAACATCTGTGGTGTTGGTAGATAGAGATTACCTGGGTGACGGAAGCGATTATGACTTGCTAGGTTTTTACAATAAACGTTCGCATTACACCGATTTTTGGTACCGTTTGGATGTTAACAATTCTGGAGAAAATGATCTTACTCCAGACATTTTGTTCGCTGAAGCCGATACGATGTTTCATGCTGTTTATTTCGATTCAACTAACTTGAGACTGACGTACGTTTCTAACGATTATAACCTTTTGTCACCAAGCACTTGGAATTCTATTCAAAATGGAATGAATGATATGCCTTCAGCAACAATGTATCCTAATCCGCGTATTGCTTACAGACCGGGAATCAACGAATTGGCCTTGGCTTGGATTGATGAAGATGCTACGGGTGGTGTAGCCAAATTTGACATAGAAAACTTTATTTCAGCCGAACTGAATGAAAAGCAGGAAATGAATGCCTTATTGTATCCGAATCCGGTAAAAGATCAACTGTTCATCGAGTTGGATGAAGCAATGTCGCAATTGGCAACTAAGCTTACCATCACCGATTTAAACGGTAGAGTAGTGCGCAATGTTGAGTTAGACGGTCAAACAATACTTTCGATATCAGTAAATGATTTGGCGAATGGAACCTATATGTTGCGTCTTGACAATCAAAGAGGATTTGCTTCACGTTTGTTCGTGAAAGAATAATAAGAATTTTACTACTTATCCCACAAACAACCTCAACAAACGAAACGGTTAGTCTTTAGCGGACTGACCGTTTTTACGTTTCCGACTTTCCTTGCTATATTTGCACTCCTTGAATTGAAACTATGCTTATTTACATTGTCTTTTTGCTTTTTGTGTTTTCATTGCTAGCGCTCGATTTAGGCGTTTTCCACAAATCACAGAAAGAAGTAAGTATGAAAGAATCGCTGGCTTGGACAGCAGTTTGGGTTTCACTGGCCTTGCTTTTTGGTGGAGTGGTGTATTGGATGTATGACACCAATTTTTTAAATGTCAATCCAATCAATCCTGAAACACACTCAATTACGGCGCCCGGCAAAGCCATGATCGATTTTTACACCGGTTACCTCATTGAAGAATCGCTGAGTTTGGACAACATCTTTGTGATGGCGTTGATCTTTGCCTTCTTTCGCATCAAACCACAATATCAGCACAACATTCTTTTTTGGGGAATTTTAGGAGCGGTTGTTTTTCGTCTGATCATGATTGTGCTCGGCACAGCATTCGTAGAGCAATTCCATTGGGCAATGTACGTCTTTGGTGCTATCCTGCTCTATTCGGCCTTTAAAATGCTCAAAGAATCAGATGAAGAAAGCGATTTCAAAAAGAGTATTGGAGTTAGATTATTGAGTAAGATTATTCCTATTGATTGGGATAATCAGTCGGGTGCTTACATTGTTCGGAAAGACGGTAAACGGGTAGCTACCATTATTCTGGCGTGTTTGGTAGTGATCGAGTTTACCGATATCGTATTTGCTGTAGATTCCATTCCGGCTATTTTTGCTGTGACTAAAGACCCGTTCATTGTTTTTACCTCCAATATTTTTGCTATTCTCGGCTTACGAAGCCTGTATTTCTTCCTTTCCGGAATGCTTCACCGCTTCGAATACCTCAAGTATTCATTGGTGTTTGTTTTAGCGTTCATAGGGGTCAAAATGCTCATTATGGATTGGGTTGAAATTGAAAGCTGGATTTCATTAACGGTAATCGGTGTGGCGCTTGCTACAGGATTGTTGGTTTCATTATCGAAGACCTCTGAAAAACGGAAACATTAAGAGAGTGGATGCTTGATGTTGAATGCTTGATTTTTGATTAGGGCCTCTTTTAACTAAGTTTTTTACTTCCAAATCAAAGCTTGTAAGATGTACCTTCAATCGTTTTTTTACCCTGAATTCTCATCAAACATCAAGCATCAAAAATCCAACACTACCTTCGGTAAGGCTTCTTATACATCTTCCCGTTTCGTTTGCGGTACTGACGTTTAGAGAAAGGACTTTCGTAAATACTTCGGGCATAATTCAAACTAATTTCATGCGTAGCATCCAGTTTTGTATGCGCAGTGCCATTAGAGGTTTCGTACGTGTAAACAATTCGTAAACCCTTTTCAAGAAACAGACCACCAGAAAGAGCAACAGAATTGTCGCTGCGATAAGCACCTCCGAACCAAAACAATTGATAGAGAAGGATGTGTCCGTCAATAGACATAGAAATAGGAGAGCCAGAAACACCTTTCACCAAAACACTTGGGTAAATAATAAAGTTATCCTTAAAAAGGCGCACTTTATAACCGAGTGTTGAATAGAAATGGCTAAACCTAGTGCTGTATTGTGCTTTGGCATTGGCGTAAGCGTTGTTGAACAAATACGGCATAGAAACACCGAACAGGAGGTTTTTCGATTGCAACGATATACCGGTTCCCAGATTCAAACCGGCTTTGCGCGTGCGATTCAGCGCCGGATCGAGTTCCTGGTCGAAATACACAAACTGATTCTTCATCGAAATTTGCTGATAACCCACTTTTACGCCAAGACCCAGAGCAAGCTTACGCGTGATCCACAAATGGTAGGTATAGTTGGCACCGATATCGGTAATATTAACGTTGTTGACCTGATCCGAAGAAATGGTTCCGCCAACCGAATGGTTTTTCGTAAAACGATAATGTCCGCTCACAAATCCGGTAAGAGGAGTATCTCCCATCGACATCCATTGTTTACGCACCGAAACCAATCCGCCGTAGCGTGTTTCAATATCAGCAAATCCCGGATTGATCACTCCTTGGTTGAGCATGTATTGCGCATAAGTTGAACGCAATTGTGCCTGCACCATTCCTGCCACTAAAAGAAGGCTACATGTAATTAGTATTCTCATCGTTTCAGGGTGATTTTACCGTTCGCTTTTTTGTCGTTGCCGTTGTAAAATTCAAAGAAATATACACCGTCACTCAATTTTTTCCCGCCAATAGGGCCACCTTGATTGCAAGTGCCATCCCAATCGTTCAAATACGGAGAAGATAAATACACCACTTCTCCCCAGCGATTAAATACTTTCAGGCTGCTGTTGCTGTAATTCTCCACATTCAGAATGATGTATGTATCGTTGTGGTTATCACCATTGGGTGAAAAGAAATCGGCAAATACCAAATCGTCCAGAATAAGGGTGTCCGGCACCGATGGAGTGACAACCATTACATTAGTTTTGCTTCTTATAGTAGAGGTTGGCTGCTTTGCCCAACTAATGAGGACGATTGGCAGCACAAATAGAAAGATCAAACGCATGTTTTGAATTTTACGGCAAATTTGACCAAATTATACTGTTTTCCTGTGATTTTTGTGTTAAATCTTTTGCACAAAGAATGAACAGTTGTCCACGTTATTGGAATGGTAACATTGGTTTAGTGTTTGGTTGTATTGCTGTTTTTTATGTGATTTAGATCGAGCAGCTAATTCAAGAGGAGTCCGAGATACATTTCAAGGGCTTCATGTAGTATACTTTCTTCCGATAAATCCAAAAATGCTTCTTCAAAGGTTTCATATAAATACTTCCCGTTGATGATTCCAATTAACGTGTAAACATCGTGCGAAAACCCAGTAAGGGGCGGTTTTTCGCGTGTGAAATAATCCATTAGATCACGTTCAATATTGGGGAAGTCTGTTTCACACGTGTCAATTATTCTCGCAACCCTAACTCTCGAAAACGAAATAAATGAAATCGAATAGTGTTCATCAATAGTCAAAATAGTGCCGAGTGAACAGGAGTCATTTGCTTCATAAATAATGCGGCAATAGTTGGTTAAGTACAAATTCAAAGAATCGTTGTACTTCCGCAGGATGACAATGTCTTTTCCCAAGGAATCTGCTTCGCTAAAAAGGTGTTCTATTTCCTTGTCTATTAATTCGTTGGTGATACGAATACTATCTAGATTGGTGATTTGTGCACGTGCAGAAAAGCAACAAACGAAACTTAGGAAAAGAGCTGCAGTTAATTTCCAATAGTGAAGCGCTAAAATAGAGGACTGTTTCATTTACTTAGTTGAGTTAATAAATGTCTGATTTAGCCATTCGTAACCTTCTTCATTTATGCAAGATCAGTTCGTAGTTACAGAATCAAAAAACGCTTCGAAACAGTTTTCGGTATTCATCTTCGAGTTTTTTCAGGAAATCAAAGTAATACCTATCCTCACAATCAATCACGGTTCCCATTTCCCATGAAACAGTTTTTCCAACCATTGCATCTCCATCTTTTAGTGAAACTTTCAATGATCCTTTATTACGGAATTCACAGTAACAGGACTTCTTTTCGCCCTGCAATTCTAGCGAGTTGGTTACAATCGAATCAATAACACTGTAATTCAATGAATCGGTAAAGTACGATACATCAATAGGTTCTTTGAATGTTTTCCACTTTCTGCGTGGATTTTTCCGGTAAATTATTGTTGGAATTGAATCCGGAATGATCATAATCTGTGACTTCTCAACGATTTCGGATCGCCAAATTGGTGTCCAAGATTCCCGTGTCAGCGCAATAACATGCTTACTTTTCTGTGCTATACTGGGTTGGCTGGCAATCGCGAGTAATAAAATATACAAGAATCGATTCATGCTTGAAAGATAACCATAAAGTTAAACGTTCTGTTAACCGTCAATATTCATTCCTTTCAGATAGTATCGTTATCCGTCGAAAACCATTTAAACAAACATTCATTCACTTTGGGGAGTTGTTGGCTTAGATCCCGTGTTTGAAAAAGGAAAGGTTCGTTTTCAAATCCTTTTAACTAAGTTTCCACTCAGAAAACCCAACACATGAAAACCCAACTAAGAGTGGAGAACCCTTGTCCGATGATCCTTTCCCGAATGTCGTGTGGCGACGGCAGTTTTACCTGTACATCCTGCAAAACCCAAGTGGTCGATTTCAGAAACAAAACTCCTGAAGAAATAAAGCGCCTTTCTACACCGGATACCTGCGGGATTTTCACTACCGACCAACTTCCGGGACAACAAAAAATGGCGTTTTCCAGAAAAGCGGTTTTTTATGCCTTGGCATTCTGTTCGTTTCTCGGATTCAACGTTACACCTGTTCAGGCTGCCTCCAAACCAATGAATACTTCCGGAATCCCCACATTTAGTGCTGCTTTAGCGCAGGAAAAAGAAACCCAAAAACCAAAAAAGAAAAGGAAGTCAAAAAAGGCAAAGAAAGCAGCGCATGTTACAATAGGTTGTCCAAGTTTTTAATAATCCTATTTTTACGGACATAACACCTTTTCAAAACGTTATGTCGAAGAATCGATCAGCAATACCGGATTTCATTGGTTTGTTATTCTTGTTAATCATCCTTTCAGCCTGTTCTTCGGGGAAGGGACTTCCGAAGAAGAAAACAAGTGTACCATGTAATGTGCAACAAAATGGTATTTATCGGGTTAGAGTAACCATTGTTGGCGAACATCCGAGCATATATGTCGGGTCACTTGACGATCAATATTTCACAGAAGTAGTTATTAAGAATGAGAAAATTGTGGAATGGAAGAACCAGAAGCGAGATAGTGGTTTACCCATTTCTCTTTATCCACAAAATGGGGTCACTATGGGTTCTTGGAGTGAAGAATATTCTGACTGTTCAGTTGATGTTATCAAATGTCTGAGTAAAATTGAGCAAACTGATATTGTACAAGCGAACCAAAAAAAGCACTTGAATGAAATTCCTTTATTACCTGTTCGTTTAGGCGATATTCTTGAAGGTGCCGGAGGGAAATACGCTTTTTCGAAAGAAGAATACTTTAAGGAAAATAGCTGTTTTGTAATAGATAATGATTGTTTCGCACTTCTGAATTTGAATGGGGAGGATGTTTATTTAGACCACGATATTTTTAGATCTTCGTTTCCTGAAAGCGGTAAGACTTATCATCTTTACAATGATAATTATTCAGCCACAATTGAGTTTAAAGTAGCAGGCGAAGTCCATCGTAAAAAGATAGGATACTCTACCACACCTCAAACCATGGTTTTAAAACTTACCCGAAAAAAAGACGGCGAAACGGCAACATATCATTTGTTTGGCTATAGTGGTGATGTTGAAGCATAAGCAAACACTCAAAACCTAACCTCCTCCCGATAAGGCGTATCTTCACCATCAAAGCGAATTCCTTTCAAATAATATCGATTCCCCGATTTTACAAGATGAGACTGCAATGTTGTCTCGCCGTAATCGCGACGGTGATTGACCGACGCTACTTGTTCCCATTTTCCATTTCGTAAGGTATAGACATATAGGTGCGCCATGCTGCTGGTAAACCATCCCGGACAAAAAATCAGTTCATTCATACCGTCACCATTCAAATCGCCGGCATTTTCAACGGTTCCCCATACGGAGTTTTCAAATACCAGTTCGGGTACTTCACACGAAAAGGTGATTTTGTTGTAACAATCGCCAGCCGCACAACCAAACTCGTAGTGAATAGTTCCCTTTTCGTCCATGTAGGCGAGCGTGGGTGGCGTGATCACAAAAGCTGTGTCGTACTTACCGTCGTTATTCAGATCCTGCACCAATACCGTATCGCAGTATTCGGGTTCCACAATTTCGGTTAATTCGGGCACTTTTGTGCTGTCGCCCGCTATCGCTTTATTTCCTGCATGCAAGCGGTTGTCTGTTGGTTTTGCAGTACAATTGGTCAGTGTAAACAATCCGCAAACCAGTAGTGTAATCAGTGTTTTTTTCATACACCAAATCTGCTGCTTTCAGCTGTAACCGAAAGCGGTGTTTTATTATTTGCGCGGAGTGGGGGATTATTTGATCTACTTCTTTAAGAACGTTGATTTGCCGAAAGTAAAAAGAGCACCACCTTCCGATAGCGCTCTTCGTTGTTTACTGAATGATCTCAACCTGTTGAACCGTTTCTGAAAGTTCACTGATTTGCTGCTGAATCTTGTGTTCGAATGAAAAATAATCTTCTTTCGTTCGGAAGCCGCTTGTGTGAATCCAGTCTTCGGTTGAGTAAGTGCGCACGAATTCACCAATCAATTGCTCTTCCATTTTGTAGTGCGTTGTCAGGTATTCCGACAATTTCAACAGCAACAATTTGTGCTTTTGCAACAATTGTTCGGCTTCTTTTTCACAGGTGTGGATCAACTGCAACGCTTCTTCTTTGTACTTGTTTTCCATGTAAAAGAGGTCGCTGTTGTCAGCAGAATACACCGAAATGGTAATTGGATCGTTGCCCATGGCATAACTACGAATGGCAGCGTTGGCCAATTTGGTCGCCGTTTCAATGTCACTGGAAACGCCCGATGAGGTTTGCTCGATACCAAAGATCATTTTTTCAGCAATGTAACCACCAAGTGAAATGATGATGTCTTTTTTGATGATCTCACGGGTCGTCAATCCTTCCGGAAGATTCACCATACAAAATCCGTCGGCATATTCGGCTGCTGATTTGGAAACAATGATCGATGGCAAAATACGCAACGTCATGATCGCCAATACGGCATGTCCGGCCTCGTGCACCGCTGTGTGAGCTTGCAAATCACGATTCGTTGTTTTTCGCAATGAGTCAATTTTGAGGTTCACTTTTTCTTCCTTCAGCGCAATAACACTGTTGGTTAAATCTTTGAACACAAAACGATAGCCATCATTTACGTAGAACCATTCGACCGTTGAAACGTGTAGTTTAAGTTCAATGACTTCGATCACAATTTTCCCAAACCACGCTTCAATGTAATTTTTGATGGTGGTCAACACCGGTCTGGTTCCTTGCGCCGGAAATACTCCTTCACGGTAAATCAATTCGTTGATCGAAGAGTCATACTGCAGCTCGAAGTGAAATTGTTCACGAATGAAGCTTGCCACACGTTCTAGTTCACGACGAATCAATTCTTCGAAATGAGCATTTTTAAACGCGCGATAAATCACATGGTTATTCCCCAAACGGGCAATTTGCTCCAGTCTGAATCGTTTCTTTAGTGCAGTTTTGATGGAAGTCAAGTTGATTTTCAACGTAGCTTCATGCAATTCGTCTGCACTGATATCAGGGTTCATTGATTTACTCATGTCGTAGGCTTCATCGAGGTTTCCCAAAATGAAAATCAAGGCTTTCGACAAATCCAATTCTTTGGTGGCATTACGGGTTTTTAATCCGCTGAGTAAAATATCGATGATCCCGAACAAATCGCTTTTCGAGGCTTCTTCTTTGATCATTTCCTGAGGCGTAACATCGTCGTTGAACAAATAATAAACCCCGGAAACAAAGTCGGTCGACAAAAAGTAACCGGCATCCATGGCGTTGCCGTTGCGGGAGTAATTTTCAAAGTAGAAGTGCTGAAAAATCTCCGTAAACTGCTCAACGTTGGTCGTTACAACGCCATTTTCGATGATCACACCTTGATCTTTGGCTTTCACCAGATTCATCAAACACACTTCTGCACGTTTAATGTAAAAGGCGTTGTTGGAAGGGATGTACGAAAGTTTTCCATTATCGATCAAATCCCAAACAAAGCGCAGTTTGTCTTTCCCCAGTTCGTTTCCGCTATTGTCGAGCGTGCGGGCAAATTGAAATTCGTCCATGCACATAATGCACGGTTGTTCATGAAGAAATTCCAAATCGTCGGTCAAGGTATTTTTAAACCACGTAGCCGAATCGGATTCAAATTCTCCCATGTCAATTTGCACGTACAATTTTTCGTAAGCCAGCAATTCGACCAGCTTTTTCACGAGTGCCGTTTTACCCGAACCTGTCATTCCCCAAAGGTTGATCACCATCGGACGTAATTGTGCCTTTGGAAATAAGTACCACGATGATACCAAGCCCATCACTTCATCGATGATCTGATCCAACCCGATGAAATGTGTTTTTAGCGCGACCGTAATCTCGGTCATTTTATGTTTTTTCAGGATGATTTCCTGATGTAATGCATGTTGTTCCATATTGTTTGTGTTGATGAAGGAGCAAAAAGAAATAATCACCTTTTACCGCTTCAACCGTTTTTAAAAGTCACCCCATTTGGGATAACCTTTGATTAAAGTGTAGATCTTTTTTGAACGATGAAAACCGAACAAGCAAGATGCTGATTTGTTGTTGTGATGAATGTTTCCGAAAAGCGATACTTGTCTTTTAGACAACGTATTGAGCTATTTTCAAAACCGTTTTGTAGAAGAAAGTGAACTAAAAAGCCGCGAAACGTGGTGGAACATTTCGTTTAATTCTTGTCGAAAAATTGATTGTGAAAGTGTCTAACTTTTACTGTCAACAATTGACAACTGTGCTTCCGGATTACCTTTTGTCGGTTTTGAAAGTTGAGGGAAAAAGACAACAAAAAACCCGGCTGACGACCGGGCTAAATATCATTGAATGATCAGTATCCGGTCTACGATTTACCTTTAAGATTTACTACTGACATACTGTTGCTTTTTTAGAGTGTTTTGTTAATTCTGATGGCGAAACTAGAATCTTAAAATGGAATATGCAAATTTTGGGTTGTTTTTTAGATAGACGTAGTTCTTTTTATTGGTTTTAATGAGCTGAAAAATTAGTGGTTAATGGTGTGTTATAAAAAACAAAATTCTTCAATTCAAAAAGTATGTAAGTTGATTCATATAGTGATTTTGTTTTCGCTGACAGACAGATTTAATAACTAAATTAGTGTTATCTTGCTATTTGTTTTTTAATGAGGACTACATTATTAATAACACTTTTGGTTTTGCTTCAAAGTTGTAACGCCCAACTGCAACAAGATTCTGTCTCAATGTCAGTCTGGCAAAGCAAATATCACAATCTTAAAGCAAATTATTCTTCTGAGTGGAGTTTACTTCCTGGGATCGATAAAGAAAACAAAGTAATCTTCGGACTAATCGATAAAACAGATGGGAAATCCTACTTAGTAAAAATAGCAGAAGATGTTTCTAAAGAAGATCTTCCAGATGAGGATTATTACTTGGCGTTTAAAGAGATGGTTCTAAATGAAAATCCGAAAAACAAATTACTGAGTGAGCAAGATGTCGATTTTCATGGTAGTAATTACCATCGATTGGAATTCCTCATCTATACTGAAAAATGGGGCTTACTCAAGCAATATGCCTATGTTAATAGACCAGGTGATTTTATCATTGGAGTTCAGCTATCATATCCTGTGGCTGAAGATAAATCGAATGCGGAAATGCCCGAATCAATGATTGAGTTAGATAAAAATGTCGTACTATAGATTATTTAGTTCATAAATTTGAACATGCATTAACTATGGTCATTTCCAAGTATCAGCGCTGAATTTTACTTTTTGTGAGTTGTAGATTTTTTCTCACAGTTAGTTCGCTGTAAACCCACCACAGTCATTACTCAATTCACCCGCACAAACACATTTTCCCGCACCGAATAGGTTGTATTATCCACTTTCAACGTCATTCCTTCTGTATATGCATCCAATCCGGTATACGACCTTCCGTTAAAATGCACCGATCCTTTCGTCATGCGTGCAAGGTTCAGAAAAGCAACTTCTAATGCTGCCGGTGGTCCGCAAACCAGTATGTGAACGGGCTTCGTAACCTGTGATGCCATTGAAAAATCCCATGGCTCGTTGTTGTCGTTGATCATGATGAGGCTTTGGGCCAGCGGATAGTCCGATTGTGCTCTCAGCAATGCTTGAATGTTGTTTTCATTGACATCGAAGCCATTGCTTTCCTTTCGGGCAGACCGAAACCGTTCAGCAGTGCTTTCGTAAGTGGTCGGTTTAAATGAATGAGTGCCAAGCAGCATGTTGATTTCGTGGTCTTTATTGTCGTTGAAAAGCACGATGCCATGAATGGAAGAGTCTGCTGCTGCTATGCGAGGTTTCAGCCAGGCAAGTGTCTGATCGTTGTAGCTGTCCATACTTCCGGTTACGTCACATACCAATACTGTGCTTCGCAATGAATTACTGGTCAGTGTTTTTGAAATAAACTCAGCTTGCGGAATGCGTGTCGCCTCGGCTTTGCGTTCTTCTTCCGTTCTCAGAGCAATTTCCTTTTCTTCACGTGCTTTGAGGGCATTTGAGCGTAAAAGCTGATCTTTTGCATATTGATCTTTCTGTAGCTCAAGCGCTTTGGTATAATTGTCAATCGCCTCTCGGTAGCGTTTCTGGTTGAAATAATAATCGCCCGTGGCTACCAGTTGCTTGAAATCTGGTGCTGTGGCCTCTTCTGTCGGATTAAAAACAGTGGGGAAACGTACACTTGGAAAAGGAATAGTTGTTCCGCCTGTTGCTGGTACCGGAAGGTTTGGTCGCGGAGTTTGCGCGTGGCCTGAAACAATAACGGCAATCGAGAAAAGAGTAAAAAGTGCTTTCATATCGGGAGTGTTGTGTGATGAATCATTATTTCACGGTGATAATTTCCATGGAACCGTTGATCCATAAGTGCATATCGCTGTTGCTTTGTGTTCGTACCTCCGGAGGAAAAGTTTCCTGTAAAATAGATGTGGTGTATGTTTCCGAGAATAAACTGTCAGCTGGAATATTGGCAGAATTGTAAACAATCGCAGGACCGGTGATGTCAAGGAGAAGTGTGCCCTTGAAATCACGTTCGCTGTAAACGATGAGGCGTGTATTGGCAGGAATTGCAACACCGTCGAGCTCAGTGAAATTAGAAAACGCTAGTACGCGGTCTACCCAGGAATAGTTTCCCGGAACAATAAAATCTGACCACGGGTCATTCGAAAAGGCTTTCGACGTTTGATGGTCAACACGTTCTCCGGCAATCGGTAATCCGCTGAAATGAACCGTTTTCCAAAGGGACAGTTCCAGATTAATTTTACTGATCTGATCTCTAGGGTATTGCTCACCCGACTTCAATGCGATGGCTTCATTATAACGGTCAATTGCCGGTTGGTACTGATAAAGTGCGTAAAGGCTGTCTCCTTTATCTACCGCAAGTTGATAAGGATCGCCGTTCAAACGTCTTTGAGCTACGGCTGCCAGTGCAATTCGGTCTTTCGGATATTGTTCGTCTTTGTATTCGAGTGCTTTTTGGTATTGTGAAATGGCTTTTTCATACTGTTGATGAACGTAAAACGTATCTGCCAGCGAAATGAAGTTCCAATACATGTAATCGCGTTCTTCCTGTTCGCGCGCGCTGTTTTTTGCTTCATTAGCCTGACGAATCCCGCGTCCCATAGAAGAAACTGTGCTAACAACCGTACCTAACCCCGGCTGGAATACAGGCAGTTGACCGTAAGCGGTTTGTTGTGTGAAATAAACTATAATCAAGAGTAACAGCTGTTTCATACGCTCGTATTAACAAATCAATTGCGAATCAATAACCTACAAAACGTATGCCATGTTTCAGCCTGGATCGGGTTTTTCAACCGCTTGGAAGCTTTAAATTATCGTCTAGCAATCGGTTGATTCCGCGTTTTATTTTCCCAAATAATTGGCATCTCCATGGTAAAGAATTCCGTTTACCTTGCCTGTCTCTTTCTCGAATTGCGACTTGTCAATTGATCCGTCAAACGAATCGGAGTAGAACAGCGTATCATCTTTTTTGAACTTTAAACGGATTTTGGTCTTAAAATTTCCGGAGTATTTTTTGATAGGCACCAAGACATATTTTCCGGGTTCAAGTTCCAACGGATCAAAATAACTATTGCCGCATCCGCTATACACCCAATATTCAATCGGTAACCATTCACCTTTTTCATTCTGTGCCTCTTGAATCATGATCAGGCTTCCGTCTTGCCTATCTGCGGTGAAGGTAGAATCGGTTGTATTGACAAGATAGGCCGTGAAATATTCTTTTGGGTTGTTTTCCAACCAAATAAAATCGAGCTTCTTTAAGTCAGTCGGCGCCAAATCTGTATTGAAGTGGAAATAGATTTTGCCCTGTTCCGGTTTGAATAAATTGGAATCAATATCTATCGGGTCGCTTGATTCATAGAACGCCTTCTGATTTCCGGTAGTTTTTTTGTCATCCTCTTTTTCCAGAAAACCTGACAGAATGACGAATAGAGCTATTGGAAGTAGGGTGTATTTAGCCATGTTCAATACGTTTGATTAAAATAACAACGCTTGTAATCGGTTCATGTTGTACCGATAATGTATACTGATGATCTAAGCTACTTAATCACTTGCATTTGTCAAGTAATTCCTGATCAATTTCAAATCCTTCTTGTTTCGCGCGAAGGAACATTTCACAAGCACCTTTTTGATCGTTCATTTCGAGTCTGACCATTCCAATCTTGTAAAGGTTGAAAGGACCATCACCCCCTAGGATACTTGCTTGTAAAAAATCGGCAATGGCATCTTCATACTTTTTCATCTCTAATTTGAGATCGCCACGGGTTGTATAAGCATCCGGGTTACCTCCATCAGAGATTGCAATCATGTAATCACAATCTGCCAATGCACCTGCAAAATCACCGATTTTTATTTTGGCTTTTGCCCGAATATCATAGGCAAAGGGCGCTCCATGAAACTCCAATTCTATAGATTTGTTACAATCTTCAATGGCTTCCTTATATCGTTCTAAAGACAGATAGGATACAGCTCGATTGTAATACCATGCCCCATTAGTTGGATCAGACCGAACGGCATTGTTGTAATCACTAAGTTCTTTTTCGGTGTCTCCCAGATAGCCGTAAATTCCAGCTCGATTGTTATAGGCTTCGGCGTAATTGGGATTGAGTTCAATGGCTTTTGTAAACTCATCCATTCCGGCGGCAGTGTTTGTTGTGTTTTTGGTCAATCCAATGTAATACCATGCCTCACTGCTTTTTGGATTTGCTTTGATTTCTTTTTCAAAACAGGCAATGGCTTTTTCGTCTTCACCCGTATTAAAGAATTCTATTCCTTTTTCCAGATTACTGGATTGTTGGGCATTTACGGTGCAATACAAAATGCTGAACAAAATATACAAGTTAATCTTCATAAGAATTTATTTAGATGATCCATTAACAAAAATACGAAGAATCTACGATAGATTTCTCAATTGCATTCATTGAAAGGCGCTGATTTTCCTTTTGAAAAACTGATGTATCCTGATGTGCCAGCCTCTAGTTAAACAAAAAGCAATGAATTTTCCTACTTCACTTCCCCTTAAGCGCCAGGATGCACCGTCTTAAAAACAACATCCCACACCGACGAGTAAAACCCGAAATTGTAATCAGGGTGCTGATGGTGTAAATAATGAAATTCGGAGTTGGATATGTATACTTTTTTAGCTGATGATCTTATCAAAATTGATAGAACTGTGCGTGATTCGAGCTAAAGAAAGAACCGAACTTACCTTATTAGTTTGTTGATTTAGCAATCATTTTATTCAAGGTCTTAATATCTTTTTTGTCGAATGCGTAATTACCTTTTACAACATCATGATAAATGATTTCTAACGTCGATAAATCGATGACAATTGAAACTTTTCCATGGCCTACTTTTTGAAACATGAAGACATACCCCTTCTCTCCGGATACGATGAGTTCATTGAGTTTTTCCGTCGAAACGATTTCATACGTGTAATCATATTCTTTGTCGACAGTAGCTTCGTAGTCTATTGTTTTTTCGCTACCGTTAAAACGATTTTGTTTAATTTCAATTGCATCAGCAATATATAATTTTTGCTCTTTTAGTCCCTTCAGATCGGAATTATTACTTTCCAAAGTAGTGTGAGACTTACTGTCTTGTAAATTAGTGGAAACAGTTTTCATGATTGTTGCTAAGTACACATAATTCCATGAAAACACTGTGCTAGATTTGTATTGGTTGTAAATGATCTCTTTCGGTTCTTTATCTGTTCTACATACATCAAAGATTGTTTCTCCCGAAATCGACAAACTTGATCGCGAAAGTTGGGTGTATGCTTTTTCCGTTTTTTGTGACAAGGTGAGATAGAAATCCACGAAATTGCTTGTAGGACCAGAGCTACCATCCGTATAGGTTGAGTAGGTTTGCAAGTAATCATAGTTGATCATAAAAAGAAAATCATTTACTTTCATTTCATAATCAGCAAATTCATCAATCGATTTTAATTCGATCTCATTGTAATCCCAATTGTCATCAAGGATTTTTGTAAGTTGGTCTAGGTTCGCTTCATCAGCTTGACGATAAACAAATATCGTTTTGGAACCATCTGATTCAACAATAGAATTTGGGTTAACTGTGATCTGAGCTACGAACGTTAGGTTGAAGAACAAGATAAATGTAAAGGTGAAAATTGATTTCATTAGATGATTAATTAATTTGAAACAAATGTAGTGTTTTGAATCGAAAAGTTGTCAACGTATTATCTGCATATTAGAACATGTTGATTTAAAATTTCATGAAAAATAGTGTAAGTGAGTTAAGATACTTTAGTTTACATAATTTCCAAATCAAATGTTGTCCTTTTTTCACCTTACTGGCGTACTCCAGGATGCACCGTCTTAAAAACAACATCCCACACCGAAGAATAAAACCCGAAATTAAAATCAGGATGTTGGTGGTGCAGATAATGAAATTCGGAGGTGCAGATGTAGCCTCGTTTCGCCAGTTTCAGCCATGATGGAGGAAGAACGGTGTGGTGCAGGTGTCCGATGGTTCCCCACAACGAATTGAGGCCTAAATACAACGAAATACCGATGGCCGAAAACGGAACCACATAGATGACGGCGAGCATCATAAGTCCGAAACCAATGGACTCAATAGGATGAAGCACAAACAAGCTGAGCATGTTGGTGGATTGGTGTTGGTGGTGACGTTCGTGCAATTTCCGGAATTGTCGCACAAAATGCACGGCCCGATGAAACACATACATCAGGAAATCCATGATCACCGTCAGGCAAAGCAATTCGGCCAACACACGCCACCATTGTTGCTGTTCCGACAACTGAATAAACCCGTATTTCCACAACCAAACGCCTAAAAGAAAGACAAATGTATTGCAGATGACGGTGATCAAACTCAAGGTAATATCAGATCCTGTAATCGGGTGCTGATTGCCCATTTTTCGGGCTTTCGGGAAATTGCTCAATACCGTATACAAACCCATTGAACCGATATAAATCCCGAAATTAATGATGAGTCCGTAAACGATCAATTCACCGTAACCGACTGTCATTAATGTTTCCAGCATTGTTTTCATGGATGGAATTGTTTGGGTAAAGGTAGGGTTGTCCCTTAAATGAACACCAATATCTTATCGAATCAGTTTTCAACCACCATTGATTTCTGCTCTTTGATCATTTTTTTGATCTCAGCCGTCATTTCGAGTGTGAGTTCACTCCAATTACTGAAAAATTCATGTACCGTTCCAGTTTCATTACGAGGGTTTCTTTCCGTGATTCCTTCCACATAACGAAAGCGATCAACCGGACTTGGATGCGTGTCGTTTTCACTTGTTTTGCGGTTGAGCGATTTTTCTACTTCAGTTTCAAGATCAGACGCGTCGGCAGGAAGTTCAGACAGTTCATACAGGTTGTTGTAGGCCCGTTTCTGTGCTTCCGCTTGTTCTATTTCAGCATTTGCCAACATGCCAAATTCAATGGAACGACGCACAACAAAGGTTAACCCGTTACGGAAAGATTGTGCTCCGTAGGTTTGGGCGGCAACTCGGTCGGCAAGGATTTCTTGTAAGCGAGTCGCACCTGCCGAAATGCGGGTAAAAATGAAATGATAAAATTTCAAAAACAAAAAGGCGATACTCCACCAAGTTGCATTTCCGCTGTTGTAAAGCGCAATGTAATAATTGGTCATATCGCGCTGTACCCGCATAGCACCACCACCACCTGCTGTATCGCGATTGGCAAAATGTCCGTACTCATGCGCAAGAATGGCTCTGAAATCATTTTTCTGAAAATCCTTCAAAACAGCTGTTCCTAAAATAAGCACTCGTTTACTTTTGTCTTGCATTTTTGCCCTCCATGACCCCATTTCGTAAACAGCCAAATCGGTTTCGGGGGTGATGCGAATTTCATCAATAGGTCTTGTGTTTAGGTCTTTTGCAACTTCGCGCGTCAACGCAAATAATTCGGGCGCTTCAGATTCTTTTAGCAATCTTCCAGGTTCGTACAATCGCACTCTGACAAACAATGATTTAAGGAGTGCCCAAATGGTGCCACCCACAACAATCGCAACAATAATGATTAGTTTAATGGCAATCACACCCGCCGAAAACATTCCGAAAAGGAGGCCGCCTCCGATTGCTAATACCAGAATCACGATGATTGGTAATGAAATGTAGTAGTAAAATCCGGCAATATTGATCAGGATTTTATAGAATTTGCGTATCCCGGTACTTTCTTGTAAATGATTGTTTTTTATTTGTTGCGCAATAGAGCGCAAGGTAATCATGGACAAAATAATCCCAATTAGATAAAGCAACACAATGCCACTAACCCAAGCAATGACGATCCAAAAAAGAAGGTCTAGGTAGCCCCATTCGGTATTTTCGGTGTAATTAAAGTAATTACTTGGATCATACGATTGAGTTGAATTGTATTGAGCATTCGATGCCAAAAATTCACGCATGTCTTCATCTGACAATCCCAATTTATTGGCAATTCTAATTTCGGTGGTGGCTTTTTTCTGATCTCCATCATTTGCGGCAAGAATGGCAGCATAATAATGTGTCGCCATTTCATTAGGGAAGTTAGCACTCAAAAAGTTGGAGGCTTCACGAAATTTAGTGAGATCGTTTTCTTGCAAGCCCATTTGCGCCATCAATAAATAGTAGGCCGGGTCTTTTTTTGATTCTGGAAATAACTTCGCTTCTTGAATAATCGAGTTCAAGCGTTCAGCGTCTCTGTTAGAATCGGCAGTTGATGCTGGGGTTTCTTGTTGAACCAAACACGAAGCCAATGTAATGAGATTCGCATACGAGCGATTCATTTCTAATGCCTTTTCGCAAAGAAGCAATCCGTCGGCATGTTGCCCAAGAGCATATTTAACATTTCCTAAACGTCGCACTACATGATCAAAGGTAGGTGCATGTTGATAAACGATAGAATAGAGCTTTTCTGCCGTTCCATAATCGTTTTGATCCAACGCAATGGTTGCGTCCTTGAATTCGTCAACATAATCAGGAGCAATTACCTGAAGCTCTTTTTCAATGATTCGTTCGGCGATTGAGTCGCGTTTTTGTCCAATAACGACATTTGTAAAAAGCAAGGCAAGAAGCGTAATGTAGGTGGCAAAGTGTTTCATAATAGGCTTTTAATTCAATAAAAATTATGAAAACGAAAATAATATATTTTGGGAAAACAGCAGTTACTAATTGATGCATATAGTTATTAAACAAAAAATTACCATTTATTTGTTTTTGAACTTTAGATCCCGAATTCATTTAAAAACAGTTACCGATGTTTTCGGTCCCATTTATCACGAACCCATTTCACAAACAATATCAAAAACGCGACTCCTAGCGGCACGAGACATAAATACTTGTGGTCCGGCGACAAGATCAAAAGCAGAATGCCAGAAAGGCCGCAGAGTAAAGCGCTCAAGATTAAGTAACGTGGATTACGACTGATACGCATGATTGCAATAGCGCTTAGTAAAGGAATAATGGCTATTGTATGCGCTAATTGTTCAGTCATATTGGATAAAAATAGTGAATCGAAAAAAAAGAATTTGTGAACATTCGAAACTTATTCATCTCGGTTTGATTCAAACCATTCTTGATCATTCCAAAGCCAGAAGTTTAGTGATCCTATCGGTTCTTTAATACTGAATTTCCGATTATCGACTTGCACAAGAAGTAACAACTTCCTTCCGATTGCGCAATTTCTTCTACAATGAAGCGCGAAAACGTCAAGCAATTGGTAGATAGATCGGTGATCGAGGTGATCCAAATGTTTAAATACCAAAACATGTCCGGGGGATGTGACTTCGTAATTTCTCAGACAATCATTCAGTGCGTCAAAGTTTTTGCCGTAATAACCTGGGAAACCAAGTTTTTCTTGCAAATCCCAATGTAATTCTGTTTTGGTTGTAATAATACGATCATCAAATTCGATAATCTTATACCCTTTTGAAGCGAGTAGTTGAATGTCAGAATTAATCAAGTTTAAATTATGGTATAAGCTGACACCTCCTTTTGCAACAATTGCGACATCAAGATTCTCATCTCTGAGTTTTTTGAATGCTTCTTTTTTAGTTTGATTTTCCATGAATGTTAGATTGGTTTTAAACTTAGCTATCTTAAAGTATGAAGCTTCAATCTTATCAAACACATGATACACTTCCTTTCGCAAATTGGCTCCGATTGATGTTCTCCAATATCCATTTCTTTTGTATTGAAGCACATTCTACAACATGTCGATCAGCATTCTTTTGATAGAAATCAATTTTTTTTAGAATCTCAGAATAAAATTCGCTTGATTGATTGCATCCTACATTTACAGCGAGGTTTTCTAATAAATACTGAGCAGTTTTCGGAAACTCCGTTTTTAAGAATATTTCTCCATAAAATTGTTCATTATCATTCAATTCAGTTTTAAACAAACCTAAAACTTCTCCAATGACAATTTGTTGATGTTCATTAAACCCCCAAATTGTTTGATTTAAATCCATCCAATCTTGATTATTGAATGACTTCAGTTCCGTAATCAAATGAGGAACTTCCCATTCCCAATAACCTTGTTCTGCTTCTTGATGATCATCAATGTATTTCAGGATCGACTTTATTTTGGAATTCATGCGGGGGTATTTGGAATCTAATTTAATAAGTCTATCCTAATTTTCAACGAATATCCAAGCTTTACTGCTAAAATCTATGAACTAGGTTTGCAACTGCACATATTCAAAAATTGTGAACAATTGATGGTTGGTTTTTCTGAAATTAAACAACTAGTTGCTAGAGATAATTTTGTACATTCATGCAATGCAAAATGATTGCTACTATGCTTATTCCACATCAACTGAATTGATGAAACTGTTCGATTTGCAACAAACTATCGGCATTCATTACTCTTTTCTCCTAAAGATAAACCCCGTATTGCCGATAGAAAGTAATAGCATTACCACTATTAATGGATTACCAATGTGCGTCCCAACTAACAAAAATGTGTGCAATGACATTTTCCCATTTAAATGGGAACCAACTACTACTAGAATTTTATACCTGTAATACTGCTTAACAATGAAGTTATTTATAGTAATTCTGATCTCAATTTCACCCCTTTTTCTTTTGTCGCAATACGATTTGCTCCAACTCAATCATTTACTCAATGAAGCTGACGAAAAAGAGCAATTGTTTGAATGTTCTAACCTCATGAACGACGGTTATTTTTATCAAGCAAATTTGGTATGCGATAAACTGCTTGAACGGCAACCGGATAATAGCAACTACAATTTCAGGAAGGGTTATTTGTTATTGGAAATGAGCACTGATTTTGTGCATGCTATTCCGTTTCTTGAAAAGGCAATTAGACAAACGTCCAAAAACTGGGATCAATACAGTATCACTGAAACGAAAGCACCAGTTGATGCCATTTACGTACTAGCCCAATGTTATCATCTGAATAAAGAAATCGACAAGGCGAAAGAAAAGTACAATGCCTTCATTGCGGCATCTAATCCGAAGTCGTACAACATTGTGCAAGCCAAGTTGCGTCTCAAACAATGTGATATAGCAGCTTATGAGTTAGCTCACCCGAAACCGGCTATTGTGGAAAACGTGGGGAACACTGTAAACACCGGAAAGCCGGAGTATTCTCCCGTAATTTCATTGGACGGATCAGCGCTCTTTTATACTTCCAGAAGACAATGGGAAGGCACAAAGCCTGAAGAGAACCGCGATGATCGCTTGTATCAGTATCCAGAGGATATCTATGTTTCTTATGTAAATGTTGATTCTTCGTGGACGAGTCCCGAGCGGATCCCCTTTTGTGATCCCGCTCAGAATGAAGCTACCATGGCTGTAAGTCCGGATGAACGACGGATTTACCTCTATCAGGACATCGATGGGAATGGAGATATCTACTATTCGAATGTGACAAATGAGCGTTTTAAAACCATCACGCATATCGATAACAACAAAATCAATACACCGAATTGGGAAACGCACTGCACGGTTACACCGGATGGAAGTACGATGTATTTTGTATCGAACATGAAAGGCGGTTATGGCGGACGTGATATATACTTCTGTGTAAAGAATGACAAAGGAGAGTGGAGTAGTCCGAAAAACTGCGGACCGATTTTGAATACGCCTTATGACGAAGAATCACCCTTTATTTCCATCGACAATAAAACACTCTACTTTTCTCACAACGGCGAAAAGAGCATGGGCGGCTTCGATATTTTTCAATCCATCCTTGATTCTGTCGGCAATTGGTCCGTTCCCATGAATCTGGGGCATCCGTTCAACAGCACTTCGGATGATCTTTTTTACACAACAACGTTCGACGGGTTGACCGGTTATTTTACATCACTGCGCACAGACGGTTATGGCGAAAAAGACATCTATGTGATCAAAAACGATTACCTCGGAATTCACCCGCTTGCCATGTTAACCGGAAATATTCGTCTAAGAAACGGCGCAACAATGCCTGCTGATCTTGCGGTTGAATTGAAGTGCAAGAACTGTTCTTCCTTTACCCAAAAGACCTTATTTCCACGTTTTCGCGATGGTTATTTTCTATCTGACTTGAATTTATGCGCACAATACGACCTAGTGTACACCCGCAACGATGGAAAAGACGTGATTTTTACCGATACCTTATCCACCAATTGCAATTACATGCAGCAAACGGTTTACCGCGAATTGTGGTTGGATAAAGAAGGAAAATTGTCGCGCTTGTATTTTGTAGACGGAATCATCCGCGACAGCAAGACCAATGAAGTGGTGACCAACGCACAAGTAACGCTCAAAGATGTCGCCACCGGTGCCATCCTAGCGAATATCGAAACAGACGAAAAAGGCTTCTTTAAGTCAGATTCACTATTTGGAAAACTCCCGAACGATCAAATGAGCGTACATCTTGACGTATCGAAAAAGGGTTATGCTCCAACTTCCGTTGATGCAACGATTACCTTTGCTAATGAATCGGTGGTTCACTTGAACGAAGTCATCAATCCATTGTTGTCTGAAGTGGCAATCGGAACCGATTTGGGCTTGTCAATTAATCCGATCTATTTTGATTACCGCAAATGGAATATTCGACCGGATGCAGCTACGGAACTGGATAAAATTGTTGCCATCCTGAAAGCCAATCCGAAAATGAAAATAGCCTTGGGTTCGCATACAGACTCACGCGGAACCGACGAAGACAATCAGTTGTTGTCTGAGCGTCGCGCCAAATCTTCTGTAGATTACATCGTCTCAAAAGGAATCTCCAGAAACCGCATTACCGGCAAAGGTTACGGCGAGTCACAACTCAAAGTCTCCGATGCGGAAATCAAAGCCGTTTATCTATGGGTAGAACAGGAGAAAATGCACCAGTTGAATAGACGAACCGAGTTTGTGGTGGTGAAGTTGTGATGATTTATGGGGAATTTAACGATGATTTGAGACAACGCGGTAACTGAACTTTTATGCTCGAAACTTGTGCATGCGTCTTCAAAAAGAGAAGCATGAGAATGAAAAAGTGCGAGGAGGAATCACTGATTTGCATCAAGTTAATAGGGAAGTTCCTCTATTGTTTCTTCATTCAGGTAAATAAATGTGAATCTCCATTCGTCGTTGATTTTTCGGAATTCAAGGTCTGCCACATTAATGTAATCAATGTTTGTAGCAGACTCTTTTGGTGTAGCTTTTTTAATTTCCTCCAATTCGGTAGTGCCTTCAAGATCTAAACCACTCCATTGTTTCAGAAATTTCCAGAACACAACTGGAAATTGTTCTTTGTTGTACTCAACAATTGGGTAATCGTCTAAAGGACCGCGAGTCCTAAATGGGAACTCCGTCATTGCGGTAACTGCAGTTGTATCTGAGTTCAACACAGCAGTTCTAAAACGACTCCAGAATTCAGAAAAACTTTTCGTTGAAACTTGTTTTTTGGTCTCATTTGAGTCGACGTTGACGTCCTGTGCGTTAGGGGTGTTGTTTTGTTCTGGTCTCACTTCTACAGTTTTTTGTGACTCTTGACAGGAAACAATGGACGAAAATGCAATGAGTATTGAGATACAAACTCTCATGGTCAAATGAATTAGTATTTATGTGGGTTTAACTTGATGAAAGTAACTAAAAAGCCCATCTTTTAATGGGTATTTATCCGTTTCGTTCGTTGTTTGCCAATTCAATCAGATCAAAAGGTGGGATGAAATAATGTCGTGGATTACCACATTTGGCTTCAGCACTCATAATGATATCTCTCGGTTCCATTGTTGAAATTGTTTTTCGCAAATCGACTAAATTACCATCCGTTAGAATAAGAAGACTTCGTGTGAGTTGATCACAGCCTACGCCCCAATTTTCATCAAAAAGTTCAAGGACAATGGTTAGAACAGCTTTTTTATCTGCATCACTAGTAAACATCCGTTCGATTTTTCTTAGAATGTCTTCGGGTATACTATTAGTTTCCATGTTATCGAAGTTAAGCCTTTCTAACAAAACGAAACTATATTCCCACACTCAAAACTCACGCTCACACTGAAATAAAAGAGAAGCATCGAAAAACAATTTTCAGTGTGAGTTTGAGTGCGAGTGTGGAGGGAAAAATAAAAGAGCAGCGATAAATCGCTGCTCTTTTATTTTTGTGCGCACGACTGGATTCGAACCAGCACACCATACGGCACCACCCCCTCAAGATGGCATGTCTACCAATTTCACCACGTGCGCGTGATTTTTAAGACGGTGACAAATATACGCATTTGCACCGCTTTTCAACTACTTGATCTGTAAATCGAGTAATTTTTCTTCGCCTATAAAACCTTCCAATCGGTCGCCGATAGCTACCGGACCAACACCTGCAGGTGTGCCTGTAAACAGTAAATCACCGGTTTTCAAGGTGATGAATTGCGAAACGTAGGCAATCAGCTTGTCGATGGAGAAAATCATGTCGGTTGTGTGACCGGTTTGCACCAACTCGCCGTTTTTGTGGAGCGTGAAGGTTAAATCGGTTAAGTTGAGCGCGGTTTTCGGCAAGAAATGCGTTCCCATTGGCGCGCTGTTGTCGAAGGCTTTCCCGATTTCCCAAGGCAAGCCTTTTTCTTTACAAGCGGTTTGCAAATCACGGGCTGTAAAGTCAATTCCCAAGCCGATTTCGTCATAATAATCACCGGCAAAGTTCTCCGGAATGTGTTTTCCGGCTTTTTTGATTTTCACTACCAACTCGCATTCGTAATGCAAATCGTTGGTGAAATCGGGAATGTAAAACGGATTTCCCGCCGGAAGCATCGCTGTGTCGGGTTTCATGAAAAACACCGGAGCGGAGGGAAGTGGGGAATTCATTTCTTTGGCGTGGTCGGCATAGTTGCGACCGATACAAATAATCTTCATGGGTTATTTGGAAAATTTATTTTTAAGCGCAGCTAGTTTGTCTTCTATGCTGGCGTTGTCTTCCGGTTCTTGTTTTACCGCAACCGAAGCACGTTTGGATTGTTTGATACGGTCCATTTCATTGCGCAACAATTGTTTGGTATAGAGCGGGAAATCGGCATCTAAGATCCAACCGTAATAACCCGGTTCAGATTCACCAATTTCTTCAACGGTTTTGCCTTTGTGTTTCCCGAAATTGTAAATCACCTGACCTTTTGCATTCACTGCCAAACGTCCGGCGAAATCATGCCATTCTACATTGCCCTGACGTGAAAATTCAGCCAATCCTTCTACACTTTTCGCCAAGTCTTGGTAACGCGCTAATTGTGCTTTAAACACGTCCAAGGTCACGCGGGTATCATACAAAGCGTTGTGGGCATTTTCCATGCTCTGCTGGCAGTAGAATTGATAGGCAGCAGCTAAAGTGCGTTGCTCCATCTTGTGGAAGATGTTCTGCACGTCTACAAATTTGCGTGAACGCACGTCAAACGAATGATTGCAACGTAAAAACTCTTCGGCCAATACCGGAATGTCAAATTTATTGGAATTGTATCCTGCCAAATCGGCATCACCAATAAATGCAGCAACTTCGTCTGCAATTTCTGCGAATTTCGGTGCGTTTTCAACGTCTTTATCCCAGATGCCATGAATCTCACTGGATTCTTTCGGAATGGGAATAGTCGGGTGAACACGTTTGGAATATTCTTCTTCCGTGCCATCGGGATGAACCTTAATGATTGCTATTTCAACAATGCGATCTTGTGTGACATTTACACCGGTGGTTTCGAGATCAAATACAGCGAACGGACGTTGAAGAGTTAGATTCATGTTTTTTGCCCAAATATACGTTTCCATTCGGATAAAAAAAAGTCCCGTCTACCTTAGGCTGACGGGACTCTTATTGTTTTCTTGTTTTATTGGGCTTTCAGCTCAACGAACTGATATGGCCAGTATTTTTCGGTGTTGTCTCTGTCTCCACCAAATGCAGGTCCGGAAACCACAGCAGAAACCACTTTCACTTCTACACGATCTTTGTACTTAGAGTTGCGGTAATGCCAGTTTACTTTTTGCTGCATTTTCTGAGCACGCGATTCACTCAATTCTTGGTTGTCTTTAAACGCAGCCGTTGGCACATAAGACGCCGAAGAGTAAACTTCGATCACAATTTTCTCACGACCCGCTTTCAACTGTTCATCAACACCATCGAAGAATTGTTTCAATGAACCATTCTCATCTTCAGGAGCGTTTTTGTTGTATCCGAAGTTGCGTTTGTAAGCCAAAGGCAAGTAAGTTGGTTTCACAGGAATTACAGTATCTACAACAGGAGTAGTATCAACAACCGGTGGTTGTACGATCAACCATTTGTCGGCATCTAAAAAGATTTCACGGTAGATCTCTTCTTTTTCTTTCGAGCAATCTGTTGTGAGGGTTTCTCTGTAAAACTCAGTCGCGCCATTGGTGTGGTGGAAAACCACTTCGTATTCGTGACAAGGCTCTAGGTTCATCATGAAAACACCGTCGCGGGCGCGTGGGTAAACGGTACGACCCATTTGATCACCACAATCAATGCAATTCAATGAAACGGTCATGTCTTCAGGCATCGGACGTTCATTAAGTGTGATGATTTTCCCTTTCAAGATAGCACCACGATTCGGTGTCAAATAATCATTCTGAATTTCGTAGATATCTTTTTCACCTTTCGAATCACCACGTGTTGAAGTAATGTATCCGCGACGACCGTCGATTGTCTCGGTATAAAATAAATCATCGCTGGTAGAATTGAGCGGGTAACCCAAGTTGATAGGAGTGGACCAATTGTTATCGCCATCAATTACAGAAACCATGATATCAAAACCACCCATACTTCTTGGACCGTTACTAGCGAAATAAAGAGTTTTGTTATCGCTGGCCATAAATGGTGAATCTTCGTCGAATGCACTGTTAACAGTAGCTCCTAAGTTAAAAGGCTTGCTCCATGATCCATCAGGTAATTTAACGATACGATAGATATCACGACCACCGAAACCTCCGGGTCTATCAGAAGTAAAATACATTGTACGTCCGTCAGGTGTAACAGCACAGTGTGTTTCCCAATATTCTGAATTGACTTCAGCAACTTTATAATCCTGTATTTCTTTGAAGCGATTGGTAGAGAAGTCAGAGAAATAAATATCACCGTTGTTGACCATATCTTGGTAAACATAAATACGACGTTCATCCTGACTCACCGAAATAGATGCCTCATTTTGATCGGCTTTACAAAATTCCAAACGTGCAGGTTCCATCCATACATCGTCAAAATCTTTATAAGAAACGTAGATGTCTTCCGGGTAAAAATCGTAACGAGGATCTTTTGAATCTTCATCTTGACCTTCAGACCATGCACGGCGCGAAGTAAAATAAATCGCACTACCGTCAAATGAAATAACCGGAGAATATTCCGGTGCGGTAGAATTGATGGTGTTTCCAAGGTTGATAACCGTTACGTTTTTCTTTGGAAATTCCATTGATCTTTTGGCGTTTGCCAATTGATCCAATCCCAATTGTGCAGAAGCTGTGAGATCTGTTTTCTTTGGAGCTTGCGCCAAAAAGGCTTTATAATTCTCTTCTGCTTTATCTACATTTCCGGTTTTGTGGTAGCATTTTGCCAAACGGTACAAAACATCTACTGCAGCATGACTTTCCGTTCCCGAATACATGTCGTAATTCTTATCGATGTTTTTGGACGCTTTTTCCAAATACGGAATTGCTTCTCCGGGTAAGGCACGACCTTCTGACACCAAAAACCCTTTTCGATAATTGTAATTGCTGTTTTCCGGATTTTTACCGATAAGCTTGTCCATTATTTTTTCAGCCGCAGCATAATAACCTTCTTCAAGCAGTCTGGAGCTTTCAACCAAGAGTTTTTCGTCAGAATAAGTGGCAATAATATCGTCCAATTTTGCATTCGTATATTGGCCGAAACTAAGTGAGCAATAGGTGCTAACAAATACAAAGAATAGTAATATTTTCATTCTTTAAGTTAATCTAGTGAATATCAATGCTGTGAATATAGCTAAAACCGCAAGCTTAGTTGCAAGAAAATATTCATTTTTTCTCAACGAATATATAATGAAAACTATTTTTTAGTCGATATGAACGTTTAATCGCATTTTTTTCGCCTAAAAAAACAAGTGTTAAAAAACGTTTAGAGGAACAAAAAAAGGTCGTCTGCCTTGGCTGACGACCTTCTATATTTTGTCTGATCCCTTTACTTTACAATCAGGAATTCTGTACGACGATTTTTCTGGTGACCAGCTTCTTTTTCAGCTTCTGTTGCCATACCTGAAATAGCTGCATCACTCACAACCAACTTAGATTCTCCGTATCCTTTTCCTGTAATTCTGTTAGCAGGAATTCCTTGTGAAATAATATACGCGGCAGACGATTTAGCACGACGATCAGAAAGTGCTCTATTAAATTCATTACTACCACGGCTATCCGTATGCGATCCCAATTCGATTTTGATACTTGGATTTTCCTTCATGATTTTAACAATCTTATCCAATTCCATTTTCGCATCCGGACGAATGTCTGATTTGGTATAGTCAAAGTAAATCGGTTTGATATCGATTACATTTGCCAAATCTACACCAACTTCCACTTTCGTCATCATCGGGTTGATCAACGAATTGATATCAATACGCGATTCCATTGCCAATTCAAGAGGAACGTCGTAGGTCATCGTAACGTATCCTTCTTTTTCCAAACGAAGTTCAATAGCGAATTTATCGTTACGTTTTTTACCAACTAAGGTGTCGCTTTCAAACGAACCGTTGGTTAAAGTAGACGCGTTTAAGATCGGTTGTCCATTGCTTTTATCAACAATGGATACTTTCACGTCACCCAATTCTTTTTTGGTTTTACTGTCTTTAACAGTTCCTGCCAAATAGTAGATGTTTACAATGTCTTTCAACTCTGTATCCAACCATACTTCACGGTAAACTTCCTGGTATTGTTTTTCGCAATCGGTATTGAATGTTTCTTTGTAGAATTCTTGTTTTCCTCCTTCATACGAGAATACCATTTCGTATTCACGACAAGGTTCCAAAGAGCTCAAGAAAACACCATCACGCATACGAGGGAATACTTTACGGTCAAACGGATCACCACAGTTGGTGCAACGCAATGTGATTGAAACATCTTCCGGAAGCGGTTTTCCGCCTACAGTATTGATTTTTCCTTTCAACACGGCAAGGTTTTTCATGCCCAAGTAATCGTTTTGTACTTCGTAGATGTCCTTTTCACCAAATCCGTCAGCTCTGAAAGATGTCAGGTAACCGGTCATTCCATCAACTGTAGTTGTATAGAACAAATCATCGCCCGTAGAGTTGAGCGGGTAACCTAAGTTAATTGGGTCTGACCACACGTTGTTTTCATCGCGAACGGTTACAAATACGTCAAATCCGCCCATACTTTTAGGACCATTGCTGGAATAGTACAATGTTTTGTTATCCACAGCAATAAACGGAGATTCTTCATCAAACGGTCCGTTGATACTTGGTCCCATGTTTACCGGATTACTCCAATCACCATCAGGTAATTTTACAATGCGGTAGATATCACGACCACCGAAACCGCCTTTACGGTCAGAAACGAAGTACATGTTTTGTCCATCAGGAGTTACCGTACAGTGGGTTTCCCAGCTGGAAGTGTTCACATTACGGTTTTCGAAGTGTGTTACTTCCTGAAAACGATTGGTCGAGAAATCCGAGTAAAAAACGTCACCGTTTCCTTGCGTATCTTGGTATAAGTAAATACGACGCTCATCCGGACTCACGGCCATGGTGGCTTCATTTTGAATTGAATCACAAAATTCCATACGAGCAGGTTCCGTCCATGTTCCGTCAAAATCGCGGTAAGAAACGTAAATATCTTCCGGCAATTGGTTTATGCGGGTGTCCATTCCTTTGTTGCTGGCTCCGCTTGGCCATCCGCGACGTGAAGTAAAGTACAAAGCAGATCCGTCTAATGAAATTACCGGAGAATACTCAGGTTTTGTTGTATTCACAGATGATCCGATGTTTTGCAATTTCACTTTGCGTGGAACTTCCATTTGCTTGCGGGCAATGACACATTGTTCCAGGTTTAATTTGGCGAAAAACACAAATTCCGATTTCGGATTGGAAACAGCAATGAATTTATTGTAATATTCTTCTGCTTTGGTGATGTTTTCAGCCAAGTGATAACAACGAGCCAAGTGATAAATGGCATCTGTTGGGGCGCTTTTTTCACCTGCCGAGTACATGTCGAAATTTTTATCGGTACTCAAAACCGCTTTTTCCAATAATGGCAATGCTTTTACAAAATCACGCGACATTTCAAGGTAAACAAAACCACGACGATAGTTGTAGTTACTGCTATTCGGGTTGAGTTCCAACAAGCGATCGGCTACTAAACCGGCTTGATAGAGGTAGCCCTCTTGCAGCATTTGAGAATTTTCGGTTACCAATGTTTGCTCCGAAGAGTTTTTTAAGATATCCTGCAATTGTTCGTCAGTATACTGAGCAAACGTTAACAAAGGCAGCAAGAATAAGGCTACAGTAGTAAAAATTCGATTCATTGAGTTGTTAATTAAAAAGACCCACTTAATTCATTGCGTGGGTCTTACGAAATTAATGATTATATGTTACAATTCACGGTTAACGTCAAATTGCTCGAGGTAATCAGCTACCCGTCGCACAAACTGTCCGCCTAGCGCTCCGTCAACCACACGGTGGTCATACGAGTGTGAAAGGAACATTTTATGTCTGATGCCGATGAAGTCGCCATGTGCCGTTTCAATCACCGCAGGCATTTTTCGAATGGCACCTAAAGCCATAATCGCTACTTGCGGTTGATTGATGATTGGAGTTCCCATTACGTTGCCGAAAGTTCCTACATTGGTTACGGTATAAGTTCCTCCTTGAATGTCTTCCGGTTTCAATTTACCATCGCGGGCATTGCGTGCCAGTTCATTCACCGATTTTGCAATTCCGGTAAGGTTCATGCGGTCGGCATTTTTGATAACCGGTACAATCAGGTTACCTGAAGGAAGAGCTGTTGCCATTCCGATATTGATGTCTTTTCGTTTGATGATATTGGTTCCGGAAACAGAAACGTTGATCATCGGGAAATCTTTGATCGCTTTTACGATGGCTTCCATGAAAATCGGCGTAAACGTTAGGTTTTCACCTTCGCGTTTTTCGAAATCCTTTTTCATTTTGTTTCTCCAGTTCACGATGTTTGTCACATCTGCCTCTACATAAGAGGTAACGTGCGGAGAAACGTGCGTGGACATTACCATGTGATCGGCAATGAGTTTACGCATGCGGTCCATTTCAATGATTTCATCTCCCGGATTGGCTGTAACAACCGGTTCTTTGATGTTCGATAAGAACGAAGAACCCGAAGTGATTGCTGCAGGAGCTACAACAGGAGCCGGAGTTGAAGCTGGTTGTTGAACTGTCGGTGTTGCTACCGGAGTAGCTACAGTTGTGGATGCGCCACCACCTGCAACACGTGTATCGATGTACGATAAAATATCTTTTTTGGTAACCCGACCACCTAAACCTGAACCTCCAAGGGTTTCAAGTTCAGACATGCTTACACCTTCTTTTTCTGCAATGCTGCGAACAAGTGGAGAGTAGAATTTACCAGAATCACCTGATTTTTCAAGAACCGGAGCTTGACCGTTTGCCAACACTTGTGCTGCCGCTACTGTTTCTGCTACTACTTCAACAGGAGTTGCTTGTGTTGTAACCGGAGCGCTCACCGGAGCACTATCACCATCTGTAGAAATGATCGCAATTACATCACCTACCTGAGCTACTTGGTCTTTTGCAAATAATTGCTGAACAAGTACACCTGCCGCTTCCGAAGGAAGTTCGTTGTCTACTTTGTCAGTAGCTACTTCAACCAACGGCTCGTCAAGCGCAACGCTATCACCGATGTTTTTTAACCAATTAGTAATGGTTGCCTCTGTTACACTTTCTCCCATTTTAGGAAGACGAATCTCAATCTGTGCCATATCAATCGCGAACGGTTCTCTTAAAAGTTCGCACAAAAATAAGCTAAAATTTAATGTATGAAAGTATTAAGATCTTGTTTAATTGTGTTATAAAGTTCGTGAGTTCGCTAGTTCGATAGTTTTTGAGTTTTGTAAGTTGATTAGTTAACAGAAAAACTTACAAAACTCAGAAACTGATTAAACTGTTCTACTTAACTTTTTCCAAGACTTCAAAATAATCTGAACATCCAACAACATCGTGTATTCACGGGCGTAAAGCAAATCCAATTTCACGGCGATATTCGTGTCGACTTTGCTCAATCGGTCTTCGGGCGATAAAATGCCGCGTTTGATGGAAGGTAATTCGCTTTGTTTTCCGGTCGCTTTGGCACTGTAACCTATTGCGGTCAGTTGACCCGAGATCAATCGCAGGGAATTGTGCAAATAGGCCATCTTGTTCGGATAGAACCAAATCAAAACAGGAGCAAAGAGCAGCATGACCGTTCCGGTGAGTAAATCGATGAGTCGTTTTTGACGACGTTTCACCGGGTGCGAAATCGCATTGATATCCATGATATAGAGATCACCTGCCGTTTCAATAGAGTTACTTCCGATCAAAAACAAACTATCCGGTTGTGCGATTTTAAAATCGATGTTCGGCAATTGAATGGTGGTCATCCATTCGATGATTTCGTTGGCCGAAGTGTCTTTGGCGCAGAAAATCAATTCGTCGATCTTATGGATATTGGTGATTTGATCTAATTGATTGAGTGTTCCGATGGCATTGTGTTCTTTTTCCGGACCTATGGAAACATGCACCACCTTTTCTACTTTGGGTTGCGTTTGACGTAAAATCAAGGCTACGCGTTCAAATTCTTCGCTCGATCCGATAATGGCGAAATTGCCGTTTTTCTTCCCGTTGATGATGAATCGTTTGCCAATCGCAAGGTGCAAAAACAAGCGTGAAAGCCAATAATAGGCAATGACCCATGCAGCACCTAATAAAATATAGAGCCTAGAAAACTGCCAGTCTTTTGGGAAAAGGGCATAGAACATAAGGATGATTCCGGTTCCAACCACAGTTCCCAGCACCATCTTTTTCAAACGAACGGGTTGATCGTAACTGCCCACCATAAGATTGGTAAACATCCAAACCATGGTGTAGCCATAGATCAATGCCGAAGTAATTTCCCGTGGAAACTCGATATTGGCTTGATGCCAGTAATTGGTCAACGCAAATAATCCGATGAGAATATAAATTGCATCCACCAACGGTAACATCGATTTTTTGATGAACCGGCTAGCAATGGCTAAACTGGCTCTAAAGTAAATGGCAGAATTGATCAAGAACGAAAATAACTTGGCGTTTTTCTGCGAAAAATGCTTGCGGGCAAAAATCACCATGGCGCGGTAAAACACAAAAACGTAGTTGACGCTGCTTTTCTTGGTGCTTTCGCCTTTATAATGGATAATTCGTGTTTCGGGGAAATAGACGTTTTTGTAGCCGCCTTTGATGATGCGGTACGAAAGATCAATGTCTTCGCCATACATGAAAAAATCTTCGTCGAGCAAGCCAACTTTATCCAACGCTTCTTTGCGCATAAGCATGAAGGCACCACTGAGAATTTCGATTTCGTTGGTTTCAAATTCGCTCAAGTTGCCTAGGTGGTAACGACCGAAACGTTTGGAACGCGGGAAAATACGAGAGATTCCGAAAATTTTGTAAAAAGCCACGGCTGGTGTCGGTAATCCGCGTTTCGATTCAGGTAGGAACTTTCCTTTTCCGTCAACCATACGCACACCAAGTCCTCCGACGTCAGGATGTTCATCCATGTAAGCGACCACTTTTTGCAGCGTGTCTTCTTCTACAACCGTATCCGGGTTTAACAGAAGTTGGTATTTACACTGCGAAAGCAACATTGCCTGATTATTGGCCTTGGAAAATCCTTTGTTGTCTTTATTGGCAATGAGTTTGACCCACGGAAATTTCTCGGCCACCATTTCTACCGATCCGTCAACGGAGTTATTATCCACGACCCAAACCTCGGCAGGCTCTTTTTCCATAGCGCGAGCCACAGAGTTTAAGCACTGTTCCAGAAAGAATGTCACATTGTAATTAACAATAATGACTGCTATTTTGGGGTGTTGTTCGTTCACGTTTTAGCGCACTGCAATGCAAGATATTTCAATAGGCACATCCATCGGAAGACGACTTACCTGAACGGTTTCGCGTGCAGGAGGCATTTCCTTGAAGTACGAGCCATAAACGGCATTCATGGCAGAAAATTGTCCGAGGTCGGTGACGAAAATACTGCACTTTACAATATTATCGAGGGTCATGCCTTCTTCAGCCAGCAACGATTCGATGTTTTTTAGGATGCGATGCGTGGCTTCCTCAATCGTAGCAATCTCCAACTCGCCTGTATGTGGACTCAACGGAATTTGTCCGCTTACATACATCGTGTCGTTCGACAAAATTGCCTGACTATAAGGTCCAAGTGGTGCAGGAGCTCCCGAAATCATTACCGCTTTTTTCATGCCTTGTCTTTTTTGCAAGTTTAGTAATTTTGAATCAAAAAGCAGTGCGTATACTTTTGCTCGACAATATCGATTCATTTACTTACAACATCTACCATTATCTGGAAGGGTTGGGAGCTGAAGTTACGGTCATAGACCATTCTGTTATCGAGCCTGAAGTAGTGTACTCTTTTGATGCCTTGGTCATTTCACCCGGTCCCGGACTGCCTAATGAGGCCGGAAAACTCATGGAAGTATTAGCAAAAGCGGTTTCAGAAAAAATCCCGACACTGGGTGTTTGTCTAGGAATGCAGGCCATGGCGGAATATTTCGGTGGAACCATTTTTAATCAGCAGGAAGTAAAACACGGTCAGCAGGCTATCATCACGCATACCAACGAATCAATCCTCTTTAAAGGAATTCCGGCACAATTCCACGTCGGCTTGTACCACAGCTGGGCGGTTGATAAGAAGTTGCCTAAGGTACTTACTGCGACTGCTTTTTCAGAAGTCGGCATCATGATGGCGCTGGAACACACTTCTTTACCTGTTTATGGCGTTCAATTTCACCCGGAAAGTATTTTGAGTGAATACGGGAAACCTTTGTTTGCGAATTTTCTGGAGAAGGTTTAGTTTGTTAATCAAAACGAAGCAGTTTGGTGCTTTTTAGACACCTTCGTTGCGATTAAAATGGTAAACAAAAAATCCGACTTCCACTTGAAGCAGAAGCCGGATTTTCCAGTATTCTTTGAAAACTAATTAAGCCGCTTTTTTACCAGCGCAGCAAGATCCCTTTTCAGTTGAACAAGCTCCTTTAGTAGCACATGCTTTTTTAGATTTCTTAGATTTTTTCTTCTTGTCGTCGTCTTTCTTAACAACTTCAGTTGAAGTGCTGTTAGTAGCTGCGTAAACTGTAGCAGACATAGAACCTACAAACATCATCAACGACAAAGCAACAAATACTTTTTTCATGATTAATCTTATTAATTTGTTATAACGATTTAAAATTACGCCTTTTATTTCAATACGGCAAGGGTTGTTAACTTTCCTTTAACATCTTCTCCGATTTTAACATTTAGCTGTGTTCCAAGCGGTAAGAATACATCCACTCGTGAACCGAACTTGATAAAACCGAACTCTTCACCGGTAGTGGCTTGTTGCCCTTCCTGCGCATAGTAGCAAATGCGGCGCGCTACAGCCCCGGCTATTTGACGAAACAACACCGATTGACCGGAAGAATGCTCCACAACAAACGTACTCCGTTCATTATCCGTACTGCTTTTCGGATGCCACGCTACCAGAAATAATCCTTTGTGATAACGCGCAAAGGTTACTTTTCCGCTAATCGGGAAGTAGTTGGCGTGTACATTCAATGGCGACATGAAGATCGAAACCTGAATGCGTTTGTCTTTGAAAAACTCGGTTTCTTCCACTTCTTCAATCACCACTACTTTCCCGTCTGCCGGACACAATACGTCATTTGGTCCGAAGGTAAAACTCCGCTTCGGAATGCGGAAAAACTGCACGATCAGGTAAGCCAATACAAGAATTCCAAGTGTAAGTAAAAGGAATAACCATAACCATCCGGTCAATTGCCAAAGTAAGAAATTGCCCCATTGCATGATACTTAGAACAAGGGAAGCGAGTATGATAGTGGCGTAGCCTTCACGGTGTAATGTCATGCGTATTTCGGTTTTAGAGAATGTGAGCCAAAAGTACGTATAAAACAGGAGCTACAAAAAGCATAGCGTCTATTCGATCAAGTATTCCGCCATGTCCGGGGAGTATTTTTCCCGAATCTTTTACACCTGCCGCACGTTTGAGTTTACTTTCAAATAAGTCACCGAAAGTCGCTAAAACGGAAGCGAGAATACTCACAAATGTGATAATGAAAGCATTGTTTATAGAGTATTCACCCGCAAAGAACACGATTACATGCATCACGATCAATGTGCCGATTACACCACCGAAAAAACCCTCCCATGTCTTTTTGGGAGAAACGGAAGGAAAGAGCTTGTTTTTTCCAAAAAAGCGACCTGAGGCATAAGCCAGCGTATCGTTGAGGTAAATGGGAATGAGTGCAATAAACAAGTAGCGCTTTTCACTTGGATCGGAAACGGTTAACCCAAAACTTAAAAGTAAAAGTGGTAGCAGGGGATAAACCAATCCGAGAATGAAGCTTCCTTTGACGATGAATGCAATTTCGTTTTTCCGGAAAATGAGAACTATGAATAGGATTAAAGCGACCAAAAAAATCGCCCAAAAGGACAGGAGCCAGAAACGAATTTCAGGTGTGAAATTGTTCACTGAAATTCCTGCATCAATGCTTGGCATGAAATCATGCAAAGAAGTCAGAATAAAGGGAAGAAATGCCAGAATAACGATCAATAAACTTACCGGAAGCATCTTGGATGAATGATGCAGCGCTTTGCGCATCGCATACAGCTCAAATGTACCAATAAGGGCAAACAACAGTAATACAAAGTTGAACGTGTTTACATGGTACGTGAGATCAATCGCGAATGGCACAAATACGATTGCCAAAAATACAATTCCAAATAAGCTACGAATCAACAATTCTTTCATGCTATAAAACTAAAACTCCCGGAAAGTTTCCTGACCGGGAGGTTAATAGGGGGGTACTTTTGTTTATTCTTCTGTTTTATTTTCTTCCGCCGATTCTTCGGTTGCCTTGCCATTCAAAGGCTCAACTTTACCTGTGGCGCTTTTTTTCTTAGAAGGTTTCGCTTCTGCAGCTTCTTCGGTTTCGTCAGGTTGAATGGAAGGTGCTTCTGTTTCTTCCACAATCACAGATCCACCAATGGTTTCTTCGTGTTTTGGAGTGCTCACCAACTCTTCTTCAGCCCAAGCGCGTTTTCCGAAAATCTCTTCCAAATCTTCTTTGAAAATGACTTCTTTTTCTAATAGCTTGTCTGCAAGCAAGGTCAATTTATCTTTGTTTTCACTCAGAATTTTGATTGCTCTCTGGTATTGAATTTCGATCATTTTGCTCACCTCTTCATCAATGATACGGGCTGTATCTTCCGAGTAAGGTTTGGTAAACATTTCACGACCTTGCGAATCGTAGAAGGAAACATTCCCCAAACGTTCGTTGAGTCCGTAGATTGAAACCACATCATAAGCTTGTTTGGTTACTTTCTCCAAATCGCTCAATGCGCCGGTAGAAATTTTACCAAAGATCAATTGTTCTGCGGCACGACCACCCAAGGCTGAACACATTTCATCCAAAATCTGTTCGGTGGTAGTAATACTGCGTTCTTCAGGCAAATACCAGGCAGCACCCAATGAACGTCCACGTGGCACGATGGTTACTTTTACCAATGGATGAGCGTGTTCCAACAACCATGAAGTAGTAGCGTGACCGGCCTCGTGGAAGGCAATAGCGCGTTTTTCTTCTTTAGTGATGATCTTATTTTTCTTTTCCAATCCACCGATGATACGGTCAACGGCATCTAAGAAATCTTGTTTTTCAACAAATTGTTTTTCTTTACGAGCGGCAATCAACGCTGCTTCGTTGCACAAGTTGGCAATATCCGCACCCGAGAATCCCGGAGTTTGTTTCGATAAAAATTCAATGTCTAAGTTTGGAGCTAATTTCAACGGTTTTAAGTGCACCTGGAAGATTTCCTTGCGCTCGTTCAAATCGGGCATATCCACATAAATCTGACGGTCGAAACGTCCGGCACGCATCAAAGCGCTATCCAATACATCGGCGCGGTTGGTTGCTGCCAGAATGATCACTCCGGAGTTGGTACCGAAACCATCCATTTCAGTCAATAACTGGTTCAAGGTGTTTTCACGTTCGTCGTTGGAGCTGAATCCTGCGTTTTTACCACGCGCTCTACCGATAGCATCAATTTCGTCGATGAAAATGATAGCTGGGGCTTTTTCTTTCGCTTGACGGAACAAATCACGTACACGCGATGCACCTACACCTACAAACATTTCAACGAAGTCTGAACCTGAAAGGGAGAAGAAAGGAACTTTGGCTTCACCGGCAACGGCTTTCGCTAACAAGGTTTTACCGGTTCCCGGAGGTCCTACAAGTAAAGCTCCTTTCGGAATCTTGGCACCTAGTTCGGTAAACTTCTTCGGATTTTTCAAAAACTCAACGATTTCCTGAATTTCTTCTTTTGCTCCTTCCAATCCGGCTACGTCTTTAAATGTAGTGTTGGTAGATTTTCCTTTTTCGTAGACCTGAGCACGCGATTTTCCGATGTTGAAAATCTGTCCGCCCGGTCCGCCACCGCTGCCACCCGACATACGTCGCATGATCACGATCCAAATCACAACAATAATCAAAATAGGGAAAAGATAGCCCAATATATTACCGAGGTAATTGACTTCTTCTTCAAACTGACAATCGATTTGTTTTTTATGAGCGGCTTTCAGCACTACATTTAAATCGTCTACCTTTTCTTCAAAACGACCGGCATCGGAAATGTTGAGGGAGAACTCTGGATCTTTTTCGGCACGCATTGAACGGCCTTTCGTTTCAAGTGCTTTTTTCAATTTCTTGAATTCACCTTTCTGATTTTCCTTCACGAATTTTTTTCCTTCTTCGGTCAAGCGAAAATCAACACGCACACGGTTTACGATACGTACATCTTTTACGTAGCTCGAATCGGCCAAACTGAAAAAGGTCTCCGGACTTTTAATCTCCACATCGTTCGACCCACCAAGAAAGAGCTGGAATGCGATGACGGCAACACCGATAGCGGCATACAACCAATAAATGGCGTATGGATTTCTCTTCGGTTTGTTCGAATTATTGTTTTCTGACATGAGTCTGTTTTTTAATTTAAGTTAGGGATGTTGGTGCGAATCGCATCCGACCACAAGTCCTCCAATTCGTAGAAATGACGTGCATCTTTGTAGAAAATGTGTGCAACAACGCTCACGTAATCCAATAAAATCCACTCTGAATTGGTTTTTCCTTCCTGGTGCCACGGCTTTTCCTGCAATTCCTTGCGGGTGTGTCGTGTTACGGTTGTGCTGATACCATCCACTTGGGTTGATGATTCTCCTGAACAAATCACGAAGAAGTCCGTTACAGCATTGGCAATGTTTCGTAAATCGAGAACAACGATGTCCTTTGCTTTGTTTTCTTGCATTCCTTCTACTATTGCGTTGCACAGTATTTGGGAATCAGTATCTTGTTTTAATTTATACATTCGTAATTTTGAGTTCACAAATCTAAGCAATTATCGGCTTGAAATGTTTGAGTGTTATTTGCTAATCATTGTTAATTTGCCATGATAGGACAGAAATTCATCCTTCTTGACGAGGTAGACTCTACGAACAATTATACTGCCAAGTTGCTTAGCGAAGGTAAAATGGCACATGGCACTGTTATTTTGGCAGAGAAACAGACCGCAGGAAGGGGCCAACGTGGCAATTTGTGGCACTCCGCCTCGGGAAAGCAGTTTACTTGTTCGGTTTATGCGGCGACTGCTTTTTTGTCAGTTGAACGCTACTGGTACTTGAATTTGGCGGTTGCATTAGCTGTTCGCGATACCATTCAGGCATTTATTCCCGAAAAAACAGCGATTAAGTGGCCAAACGATGTGCTGGTGAACGATAAAAAGATCGCCGGAATTCTCATCGAAACGCAATGGAACGCCGGAATGATTAATGGAGCTATCATCGGTGTTGGAATCAACCTGCAGCGCGAATCGGATCTTCCATCAAGTTGCAGTTTAAGTGATTTTACGGACAATATCCCTGAAATACTGGAAATGGCTCGTCAATTGGCCGTTTTACTCGAATTGCAATTTGAACGCTTACGCGCCGGAAACTGGAATGCTATTTTACAGGATTACCATTCCATGCTTTGGAAAAAAGATATTCTGATCGATGCTCGTATTGAAAATGATTGGCAGGAAGGTTATATTCGAGGAATTGACGGAATCGGGAATTTGCTGTTTGAGATCAACGGAGAAGAACAATCGTTTGGGTTGAAAGAGATTGCTTTTGACTACTAGGAGAATTTTGACCTACTGATGTTGGATGCTTGATTTTTGATGTTTGATTGGATTTTCTTAGATTTTTTAGAGATCACTTCTGTACTTGGAATGCGGTCATTACTAGAATCTCCTGGATTTTTTCATGATTTGCAAAGGTTTCCAAAATCGAGCTACTAACTGAACGCCTAATCCAACATCAAGCATCCAACATTAAAAAATCAATTAGAACTGCTCTTGCAATTTATTCGACATGTGGTTAAACAGCCCGATCAACGGTTTTTCAACCATCATTTTCAAGAACATATTTACATCGCCAATAAATTCAATGTGACCGTGTGTTTGATCGTGTTTTTCGCTTAAGTGAACCGTCAATGAATAGGCAAACGGAGCTCTTTCACCCGATTTCATGTGAATGCGTTTCGGAATCTCTTTATCTACATAAAGTAATGAAATCAGAAAACCACCCTGTACTTTGAACGTACAACCTTCTGCATGTGCGTGAAAGTCTGAAATTTTATCTTCAGGAAGCAAACATTCAATGTTATGAGATTGGGCAAGGAATTCAAACACAATCAATATCGGTGCTTTTATAGAAGCTGTTTCACTGATGATTTTCATGGAATCTCAATTAGAAGACCAGGTACTTGGAGAGTTTTTCCATTTTTTCAACGATTGCACATCGGCTTCGTTGATGTATTCCAGTTTCAAGGCTTGATCAATCAGGTGATCGTAGTCTGTTAAGGTAACAAACGGACAATCAGCTGCTTTGAAGTTTTCTGCGGCAATGTCAAATCCGTAAGTAAAGATGGCGATCAATCCTTTTACGTCACATCCTGCTTCGCGCAATGCTTCCACAGCAACAAGGCTGCTTCCGCCGGTTGAAATAAGGTCTTCAATCACGATGACTTTTTGACCTTTTTCAAAATGTCCTTCAATTTGGTTGCCCAAACCGTGACCTTTTGCCGAACTGCGAACGTAAATAAACGGAATTCCTAACTCCTGAGCTACCAATGCGCCTTGAGCAATACCGCCTGTTGCAACACCTGCTATGACATCCGGTTTACCGAATTTCTCTAAAATAGCCTCAGCATACCCTTGACGGATGTGCGTGCGAATGGCAGGAAACGAAAGCGTTTTACGGTTGTCACAATAAATTGGCGAAGACCAGCCCGACGCCCATGTAAACGGTTGGCTAGGTTGTAACTTCACTGCTTTTATCTGGAGCAAAAATTCTGCTACCTTTAACGCTCTGTCCTTATTTAAAATCATGGCGACAAATGTACAAAGTTTTTATAGATAATAAGCTCATCATTTTCACCAATAAGTGGAAAAAATCCTTGAAAACACAGGATTTTGTCTTATTTAACACACTTTCGTTGGGTGAATTTGATTTAGTGAAATGCAGGAATGAATTACCAATCGGTTGTTGGTTGATTGTGCTCACCGATACACCTGAAGAAACCATTCACTCGGTGTTTACTGCGTATGACTTTGTGGAAGCTGCAGGAGGTATTGTTAAGCGAAAAAATAAATACTTGTTCATTGAACGTCATGGTTTGTGGGATATTCCAAAAGGGAAAATGGAAACCGGTGAGCAACCTGAAATGACTGCTGTACGTGAAATTGAAGAAGAATGCGGAATTCAATCGCCCAAAGTGCAAAAGCTGATTGGGATTACATTTCATACCTATGACTATAAAGGTAAGTCGACCTTGAAGAAAAACTGGTGGTATGCGTTAGATTATGATGGACCTAAAGCAACCGCGCCCCAGTCGGAAGAAGCCATCACAAAGGCTGTTTGGCTGTCGAAAAAAGAATGGCAAACAGTGCAGGAAAATACCTATGATTCCATTCGCGAAGTATTGGATTTGGCCAAGAAGGGATAATTGTTCTTAACAAAGCACAAAATCAGCACTTAATTTTTTGTTAACGAGCAACCATTTACCAAAAGAGTTCGTATTCTTGTAAAGTATTAAAACTGTAAACATGAAAATTATTGTAACAATAGGTGTTTGTTTGTTCACGTTAGGAGCATTCGCACAACAAGATGCAAAACCGGCAACGCCTCCTGCAACTCCACCGGCTGTAGCTCCGGCAAAATCAAAAGCCAAGCCTACAAAACCGGCTGTTGAATTCAAAACAATGACTATTGAGCGCGCTGATATTCCTTACGATTCTCAAGAACAATTCGTTTTTGAATTCAAAAACAACGGTTCAACACCGGTAATCATTACCAACGTTCAAACAAGTTGCGGTTGTACGAAAGCTGAGCAACCAACTGAACCGGTAGCGAAGAAAAAAACAGGTAAAATTGCCGTGAAATACGATACAAAACGTGTTGGTAACTTCACTAAAACGATTACAGTGACTACCAATGTTTCTACTGAGCCGATTATCTTAACGATCAAAGGAAATGTTTTGGCAGCCGATCCGAATGCAGTTCCTTCAAATACTCCTGCAACAGGAACTCACTAAGAAAGAACGATTTATAGTACAGAAAAAGGCGATCCTCGGATCGCCTTTTTATTTGCCCTTTTTTCTCCCACAGATGTACAGATTTTTGCTCGGCTAATGCTTACGCTGAAGCTTCAGCAAAGGCGCAACGCCCTCGCATGGACATTGAGCGTATAATATGCGCTAGTCAGCCTTAGGCTGAAGCGCTAAAATCTGTGTATCTGTGGGAAATGAATAGACTGTTGGATTAATCAATAATTGTGATCGATTCGATGCGATCTCCCTGAGTGATTTGATCAATAATATCCGCACCTTCAACCACTTTACCGAAGCAAGTGTGGTTTCTGTCTAAGTGCGAAGTATTGTTACGACTGTGACAAACAAAAAATTGCGAACCACCTGTGTTTCTTCCAGCATGCGCCATAGACAATACGCCACGATCATGGTATTGGTTGTCGCCGGTCAACTCACAGTCGATTTTATAACCCGGTCCACCTGTTCCAGGCATTCCTGTTGCTCCTTCACGTGAATTCGGACAACCACCCTGAATCACAAAATCAGGTAAAACGCGGTGAAACGTCAATCCGTCATAATATCCTTCTTTCGATAATTTCACGAAGTTAGCCACCGTTTTTGGTGCGTCTGCTTCGTAAAACGTCACTTTCATATCGCCTTTGGCGGTTTTAATAATTGCTTCCATTGTTCAGAAAATTTAGACAAAAGTACCATTTTGAAAGGGAATTTAAAATTGAAAATGCAAAATTGAAAAGGCTTGATCATTTTCAATTTTACATTTTCAATTAAGTGTATTTTTGTACAATGACAACAACAATTTCAAGAAAGGCGTTATCATCATTTTCAGCATTTTCGAGCGCCTTCGGACAAGATCAAACACCCTTTAGTGCATTCATTCAACAACCGTTCGGTTCTGTTACCGATCTCACAACACAAGCCAAACGTAAACTCCCGACATACGCTTCCACTTCAAGAAAGGTATTGACGGATACAATTGCGCAACAGCTTGAAAACCAACTTTCGGATGCACAACTCAGCAACCTCGAATTACTTCGGGAAGAAACAACCATGACCGTTACAACAGGACATCAGTTAACGTTATTCGGAGGACCGCTTTTTCTACTTTATAAAGTATTACATGTAGTAAAGTTGGCGCGGTCATTCAACGAATCTCAAACCGAGTTCAAGGCCGTTCCTGTTTTTTGGTTAGCCAGCGAAGATCACGATTTCGAAGAAATTCAATCAGCACAGTTATTCAATAAAAACCTGAAGTGGGAAACCGAACAAAAAGGTGCTGTTGGTCGATTTGGTATGGAGAATTACGACCTTGTTTTAGATGAATTGAAAGCTTTTTTTACCACGAAAGAAGCCTGTGAGTTGTTGGAACTGGTGAAAAATCTTCCGGATACGGATTATGCAATTCATTACCAGCAATTGATGACTCGACTTTTTGCCGATTTTGGAGTATTGGTTGTGCAGCCGGATGATCAAGCATTAAAACAATTATTTGCGCCTGTTTTGAAACGGGAAATTACGGAACAACCTTCGTTGAAAGCCGTACAGGAAACAAATGAACGCTTGCAAAAAGCAGGCTGGTCGCCGCAAGCACAAGCCAGAGCATGCAATCTCTTTTTACTGGATGCAACCGGAAGACACCGGATCGATCCTTCGGCAAACGGATTTACCATAGATGGAAAGGTTTTCACGAAAGAGGAACTTTTAGCTTTGGTAGAACAACATCCTGAATCGTTTTCTCCGAATGTGATTTTACGACCTGTTTATCAGGAAACGATACTTCCCAACCTGGCTTACATTGGCGGAGGCGGCGAAATGGCTTATTGGATTCAGTTGAAAGGTGTTTTTGATGCGCACAATACTGTTTATCCCTTGATCCAGCAACGCAATTCCTTATTGTTGATTGATGGCGCAACGGCGAAGCGTATGGAAAAAATAGGGTGGGAGTTAGCGCGCTTTTTTGAACCGAAAGAGCAATTGCGTAAATCGTATTTGTTGGAACACGATGCCGATCAATTGAATATGGAAGCCATTCAAGAGCAATTTCAAACCCTGCGTTTGGCAATGATTACCAAGGCTAAAGAAATTGATGTAAGTCTTGAATCGTTTGCCGAGGCCGAAACCGTTCGTATGTCGAAACAATTGGAAGTGTATGAACAACGCCTTTTGAAACAACTCAAACAGCAGCATGAGCAAGCCTTGAAAGCCATTGATGGTGTGTGTGATCGTTTCCTTCCGGGAAATGTGTTGCAGGAACGAGCGTTGCATTGGTTGAATTTTGCTCCTTCGGGCGATTATTCGGGTTTAATGGCAACCATAGAAACTGCCATGGATCCATTTGAAAGCGATCTAATTGTGGTGGAATTGAAAAATTAAGCAGCATTTACACTATTTTCACCGCTCATACGTTTCAGCTACATGACATTTTTGCGTTATCGGATTTTTATTGTGTTCATAACTGCCTGCTTTACGAGCGTTTTTGCTCAAGTGAAGGTAAAAGGTAAATGCGTTGATAAAAAAGGAACTCCGCTGGAACTGACTACCGTTCGCGCTGATCAAAATGGAATGCCACACATTACAAAAACCGATTTCGACGGAAATTTTGAACTAATGCTTCCAAGTGGTAAAACCACCTTTCTTTTTCGGTACGATGATTCCAATAAAGTAGAAGTGGAAGTTCTCATTCCTAGTCAAGAGGTTTATGTAATGGAGACCATTCGGTTCAATTTTGAAAACTTGGATATTGTAAATGTTAACCACAATCGATACACGCTTCCATCGTTACCACCGTATGATTATCAGCGCAATCCCTTGAGTTCAGTTGAAAAATACATCACTTTTACAACAGCTGCCACGTCGAGTAATGAACTCACCAACAATTATAATGTACGTGGTGGGAATTATGATGAGAATCTGGTGTATGTCAACGGATTTTTGATCAATCGTCCGTTTTTAACGCGCTCGGGTCAACAAGAAGGAATGAGTTTTATCAATACCGCATTGGTAAAGGATGTACGATTTAGCGCAGGTGGTTTCCAGGCTGTTTACGGCGACAAATTAAGTTCTGTTTTAGATATTCAATACAAAAAACCAGATTCGTTGCACGCATCGGTGATGGCATCTTTGCTGGGCGTTGAAATGCATGTAGAACAAGGAATCGGTAATCGTTTTCGTTACTTGGCAGGTGGTCGATACAGATCTAATGGTTATTTACTCAATTCGTTACCAACGAAAGGGAACTACAATCCTGTTTTTTGGGATGGTCAATTTGTAACAGAATTTGACATTACAGAAAAGTGGCAATGGACGGTTTTGGGGCATCTTTCGTCAAATAATTTTCAGTTTGCCCCTCAAACCCAACAAACCGATTTTGGAACTGCCAACGAAGCCTATTCGTTCAATATTTACTTCGATGGTCAAGAGGATACCCGTTTTTTGACGATGACAGGTGGAACTGCTTTTAAATATACAGGCAGAAAATTGATCGCAAACACTTATTTTACGGCTTTTAGAAGCAACGAGCGCGAGTCGTTCGATATTCGTGGTCAGTATTTCATCAATGAGCTAGAAACCGATCCGTCGAAAGAAGAATACGGAGATTCGATTGCTGTTTTAGGAGTAGGTACATTTATGAACCATGCCCGAAACCGACTTGTTGCAAACATTTTTAGTGCTTATCACGATGCCGCTTATTCATTTAGCGATAAAAGTGTTTTTCGTTATGGTTTTGGTGCGCAGCATGATGATTTTTCAGATGTATTGAGTGAGTGGCGCATGATTGATTCGGCAGGATATTCGGTGCCTCAGAATACTCCCGGGGTTGATTTATTTGAAGTGATTAAAGGCAAGTTAAATTTGAATAACAACCGCGTTCATGCCTATATACAACAAGATCAAGAATGGGAAGGAAAGTCAAAGAATCGTTTTGTAACTGCAACAGTTAAAGTAAAAAATGATTCAACGGGATTGAAGGTCATGAAAACCTATTCGGATACCATGAAAGGGGGGACTACGAAATGGGAATTAGATGCTGGAGTGAGAGCGTTGTATACGTCGTTCAACAATGACTTTATGGTTACACCACGTGTGAGTATCAGTTTCATTCCGGTGAAATATGTGTTTAACAAAGACCATTTTGAACGTCGATCGATGAAATTTCGGTTAGCGGCAGGAGCGTATTACCAGCCACCATTTTACCGTGAGTTCAGAACATTTAACGGTGGTTTGAATCCGAACGTCGTGGCACAAAAATCGCTTCACTTTGTGCTTGGTGGTGATTACAATTTCTATATGTGGGGGCGCGAAAAGCCGTTTAAAGTTTCTGCCGAAGCGTATTACAAATACTTGTGGGATATTAATCCTTACGAGATTGAGAATGTGCGAACACGCTACTATGCGGATAACATTGCTAAAGGATACGCTGTAGGCTTCGATGCAAATATGCATGGCGAATTTGTAAACGGTTTGGAATCGTTTTTCAAAATTGGAGTAATGTCTACCAAAGAAGATATTGAAAACGATTCGTACTGGAATTTCTACAATGTAGCAGGTGAGCGCATTACCGGAATCAGCGAAGATCAAACGCCTGTTGATTCGGTAGAGGTTTTTCCGGGTTACATTCCTCGTCCTTCAGACCAACGATTTAATATGGGAATTTTGTTCCAGGATCACATGCCAGGCTTAGAACGGTTTATGGTTCAGATGGGCTTGAATTTTAATTCACGCCTACCTTATGGTCAGCCTGATCAACAGCGTTATGACGATACACTTCGGTTGAAATCGTATTTCCGAGTTGACATCGGTTTGTCGTTTGATTTATTGAAAAAAGACAGAAGTGAAATCAAGGATAAATGGTACGGAAAATTCAGCGATGCATTGGTTTCGTTTGAGGTATTCAACCTTTTAGGAATCAACAATGTGCTTTCAAAGCAGTGGATCCAGGATGTGAGCGGAGGCTATTATGCCATTCCGAATTACCTTACGCAGCGAAGGTTTAATTTGAAGATTATTGTGAGAATCTAGCTGGCGCGATGCTTGATGTTGGATTTTTGATGTTGGATTAGATTTTAGGTAGTAACTTGATTTGCGGTGCTTTTAATTAGATTGACCTTGGAAGAATTATCAATTATGAATTGAGAAATTATTAAGGGGATTCAGTTCTTGAGTTGAGTTGGTTTTGAAAAAGTATTTAGAAAAGCAGACGAGGTTGTGAATACAAAGCCAAAAACAATCAGATAGTAATAGTTGGTAGGATATATACCGTAAGGACTTCCGGGGCTTGTCTCTATCAGAAATATCAAAAAACACCCAAGTAAAAGAATGATGGGGAGTAAAACAATACAGAGAATTCGATTTGCTTTTGATCTTCCAGAAAAACCCGGAATTACAACGAATGCAATAAGTAGGAGGTTGTAATACCAATACTTTGAATTAATTCCAATGATATGTGCCTCCTTGTATTGATCTATTCCTGACAAGTCCGGCACATACGTGTAAAAAACAGGACAAAACCCTGAAATTACCAGTAAGCTTATACCTAAGATAAATAGAACCCGAACAATTTTCCTCATGATTGATTAGCTGATTTTAGCGGCGTCCTATAAACTCTTGGTATAGAAATAAATACCTGAAAACGTTAGGAAAACCTAATCAAAAATCAAGCATCGAAAATCAAACATCCAAAAGAGATTACATCTGCTCAAGAACCGCAATCCGTTTTTCAATAGGAGGGTGTGTAGCAAACAAACCGCTCAATCCACTCAATGATTTGTGTTCGATAAACATTTGTTTCACATCATCGCTTTTTACTTCGTCTACTTCGGAGTTGCCTGAAATTTTACGCAGGGCAGAAGCCATCGCTTTGGTGTTTCTGGTCATTTCTACTGCTCCGGCGTCGGCGAGGTATTCGCGTTTGCGCGATAAAGCAAATTTGAAGAGAATCGATAATAGAAAAGCAACCGCTGCAATCGCAAGGGCAATCAACATCATTTTATCATTGTCTTTGTCTTTTCGTCGACCACCGCCAAACAATAAGGAGCGAAATAGGATTTGTACGATAAACGACAAAATCCCCACAAATACGATACTGATAATCAGCAAGCGTACATCTCTGTTGCGGATATGGGTCAATTCGTGCGCAATCACAGCTTCGAGTTCCTGATCGTCGAGCGTCTCAATGATTCCGGAAGTTAAGGTTACTGCATACGATTTTTGATCAATTCCACTAGCAAATGCATTCAAGGCCGGAGAATCAATGATATACAGCTTCGGCATGGTCATACCGATGGTCATGCACAGATTTTCGGTGAGGTTATATACCCTCATATTTTCTTTTCGGTCGAGCGTATGAGCTTGAGTTGCCATACGGATCATGGCTGTATTGCCGAAATAGGCAATCAGAAACCAAATGAGTACACCACCAATCACAAAAGGGATGGTTTTGATGAACATCATGTTTACCTCGTCGATTCGTTCTCTACCACCGGCGGTGAAAAAGAAAAAAGCGTAAACCCCTGCCAAAATAAGCAGGGGAAAACACGCTAAAATAACTGTAGAACGGGCATTGTTCCGGCGGATTTGCGCCTGAAGTCCGATATACGCCATGCAGAATAAGTTTTTAGACTTTTAGAATTTTACTTCGGGGGCTTTGTCAAGGGTTTGGCGTTGTTCCACACCCAAGTCAAACATCGGTTCTGTTTTGTAACCTTTAAACCCTGCAATCATGTTACTTGGGAATTGCTCAATACCGTTGTTGTATTCCTTTGTAGCCGAGTTGAAAAAACGACGCACAGCTGCCAATTTGTTTTCAATATCACCGATTTCACCTTGAAGGTTCATAAAGTTGGCATTTGCTTTCAAATCCGGGTAAGCTTCTACCTGAATATTGAAACCGTTCAATGCAGCACCCATGTTGGCTTCAGCAGCAATTTTTTCAGAAATGGTTCCGGCTTGCATGCAACGTGAACGAGCTTCGGTAACACGGGTCAATACGGAACTTTCGTGGTCCATATACCCTTTTACCGCACCCATCAACTGCGGAATCAAATCATAACGTTGTTTCAACTGAACATCGATGTCAGCAAACGCACTTTCACGGTTGTTTTTCAATGAAACCAAGCGGTTGTTGATAGAGATCATCCAAATAATCAAAATCAATAAAATACCACCGCCAATTAATAATCCAATTAACATGTCTTTTCTAAATTAAGTTTAGACTAAGTTACTTGTTTTTTGTTCGGTGCGATTAAATTTTATAAAAAAGTTGAAAAGTTGGGAAAACTTAACGAACGATAGAGATAACTTCACCACAAAGACACAAAGGAAATGGACATATTTGACTTGTTAAGATCACAAAGGGAGTCCATGTTAAGAGTGAAGTTGTTTGTCGAAAAGTTAGGGAATCTTAATGAAGAATTGCTTCACCACAAAGACACAAAGGAAAGGACTAGTTTGACGTGTTAAAAAGAACACAAAAGTGATTCCGGTGGGAAGTACAAGTGTTAGTTGAAAAGCCAGGAGATATTAAGGAAGAATAAATTCATGGCAAAGGAGATTTGGTTAGAACTTTTGGTTGATCTTACAGATTAAAATTATCCAAAACTATTCGCATTTGTTGCTGTGTCCAATCAGTCAAACTATTCTAGCTAGATCTCCTTTGTGTTCTTAACAAGTCACGTTCATCAAAAAAACTTTGTGTCTTTGTGGTGAACAGTCACACCCGAATCCCGAGAATACACACGTCATCTACTTGCTCCAAATCGCCTTTCCAAGTTTCGAAGGTTGTTTCAAGCAGTTCTTTCTGTTCATCCATGGAACTACCTTTCATTTCGAAAATAAGGTCTTTCATGTTTTTGGATTTGTATTTTTTTGCCCCAGGACCACCGAATTGATCGGCAAAACCGTCTGTAAAGAGGTAGATGGAATCGCCAGTGTGCAATTGAATGGTATGCGTATCAAAAGCTTCGTATTTCGAATACTTACCGATAGGTTGTTTGTTTGCTTTCAATTCCACGACTTCGTCAGATGACGAGCTCACCAGCCACAGCGGGTTATTGGCTCCCGACCATTTCAACTCAAGACTTTTGGTGTTGAGGGTACAGAGTGAAATGTCCATTCCATCGTTGACATCGTCTTCGCTTTTGGCAAATTCTTCTATAATGATGTCACGTGTTTTATCTAGGATTGCTCCAGGATCAATCAACCCGAATTCACGCACAGAACGGTTCAAAGCATTGTGACACACTACACTGATCAATGCTCCCGGAACACCATGTCCAGTGCAATCGGCTGCTGCGAATATGATGGTATTTTCCAAAGCTTCCATCCAATAAAAATCACCGGCAACAATGTCTTTGGGTTTGTAAATGATGAAGGAATTGACCAGCCATTCGTTCACGAGTTTTTTCGGTGGTAAAATGGCTGACTGGATGCGTTTGGCGTAACTGATGGAATCAAGTATTTCGCGATTTTTCAATTCTAGTAAGTGATTTTTTTGTGCGATGAGCAATTGCTGTTCTTTGGCAAGTCGCCAGCGTTTGTAAAGCGAGAGTGAAAAGAAGAGTATAATAACAGAGATTACAACTACCGACCACAGAATAAGCTGCACTTGTTCACGGGCCTTTTTATCGGCAAATTCTTTCTTGGCACGTTCCTTGTCAAACTTATACTGCATCTCGGTTTGCGTTTGTGCACGCGTGTTTAACTCGTTGGAAATGCTATCGCCATAAGTGACGTAAAGTTTGTGAGCATTAAATGCCTCATGGTAGTTGCCCAATCGCTCTTCAATCGAATACAATTCCTGATAACCGTATTTAATGATTTCTTTTCCGCCAATGGCCTTTCCGATAGCGATTCCTTTTTCAATGAATTCTTTAGCCGTTTTTAGGTCGTTTTTCTTTTGATAAAGCGTCCCGAGGTTGTTGTATGAGTTAGCCAATCCCAACTGATCGCCAAATTTTTCGCGAATCGGAATCGAAAGTTTAAAGTAATAATCGGCACTATCCAAAACGTTTTGTCGCATGTAGCAAACTCCAATATTGGTGTAAGAGTCACTTAGCCCGTAATCGTCTTTCAATTCGCGATCAAGTTGCACTGACTCAAAGTAGTTTTTGAGAGCAAGATCGTAATTGCCCTTATACATGTATACAATACCTATGTTGTTGTACGATGCCGAAATCCCACCCTTAAAGTGTGCTTTTTTACGCAATTTCAAGGAGCGTTTATGGTAATAAAGTGCCGATTTGTAATTTTTTTGATTCGTGTAAATCAACCCAAGATTACTACATGTATAGGCAATCCCCAGATCATCGTGAATGGCTTCCTGAATCTTTAGAGCTTTGTAATAACTGCTAAGCGATTGTGAAATCTCACCTTGATAGTCGTAAATAATCCCGATATGGTTGAGCAAATCTGCTTCGCCTTTTTGATAACCTATTTTTTTTGCAATGACAAGTCCTTTCTTGGCGTATACCAATCCTTTTTTATACCTCCCGGTTCGCCAGCATTGTTCCGAAGCACTTCCATAAGCATCCACCTGTTTGCCGGGTTGCCGGATTTTTTGAATGCGTGCCAATGTGCTGTCTTTCGCAAAAGCCACTACATCTTTCGGACCCAAACAAGCGAAAAGCAGTAAAATACAATAAAGGAACCTTTTCATTTGCATGGCGAAATATACGGAAGATTCATGAAATGCGGGAGATCATTGAAATATTCCAAGTGCTTTCATTTGATGATTTTCAACACTTATTGGCCTGAAAAGTGATTGCTTCATCGCGCTAGACGAATTAATTTATCAACCTGCGCATTCCGTGTTTTTACCATAAGTAAATATTGACCTATAGCAACATCGTTATCTATGGTAAGGACGATTTCTTTTTTGTCTTGTACGTCAATTATTTGCACCACTTTTCCGTCCATAGAATACATCACAATCGATTCAATCGCTTCTTTCGCTAAAACCGTTATTTCCGATCCTGAAACCATGGTTGGGTAAATGAGGATGTCAGGATCTGTAGAGCAATCAATCGTGAGTGTCTCTGAATAGCTAGTTTCGTTGGTTTCCGATGTGCGTTTTAAGCGGATATAGCCACTGACACTTGAGTAAACTGTTGGAATTTCTGCCGAATACGATTGTGGTTCCATGGTTGCCTGTTCGCAAACCACTTGCGCTACATCGGCAAAGTAATTTCCATCTTCGGAATATTGAATATCGTAAACGGCACGTGTCGGTTCCGAGTCGGTAAGCCAATCTACCTGAATGTTAAGATTGTTGCATTCGGCGGTAGTGGAAACTATTCCTGTTGGAAGCGGAACACTGCATGTAAAACACGGATTGCTAACGGTGGCACTTCCGAAAGCGGGACCTTGAATGGTGTTTACTGAACCTGCGTTGTAGCCAATGTTCACATTCCCTGAAGCTGTCATTGGTTGCGAATTGATGATGTTCTGAGTAATCTGAATACAGGAAGGTCCGTCGGGTGAGTTAAAAGCATTGGCTAATTGATTGATCATGGTATTGGTAGTAATAGTGGATCCGGGACCAGAGCAGACAGGGTTTGCCGCATTTGTACTTTGAACAATGAAAAAACTGGAAACAAACGTTCCGTTATTGATGAAGTAGGTATTCGGTCCCTGAACGATCATTTGGTTGAATGGAGTTGTGAATACGGAAGTGATCAGACAGTTGTTAATAATGTTGTTTGGGCCAGTTACAATACTACAAGCAAATGTGGTGGTGCCGAAATTATAAATGTTGGAGTTGGTACCCATTACTAGCGCAGTGACTCCGTTGGTGTAATTAAAGAAACCACCTTGTGGTACATATAGGTTTCCTGAATTAAAGGTAAGGTTTGCTAGATTTAAGGTACCACACACAACCAATGTTCCACCACTCATGGTTATGTTGTTGATGTTCAGCACACCTGTTACGGTATATGTATTTCCTGCAGTAAGTACCATTCCTTCAACTAAGGGAATGCTGCCTGCAATCGGACAATTAAGCGGAGCTGGTGGCGGTAAGCACTGACTGTAGGTCGGGGAATAAGGAGCTAGAAATCCAAGTAAAAGAATCAGAACGATCAACCAATTTCGGGTGATTAGTTGTCTAAGTATAGTTGTTGCTTTTGATCCGGATTGAATCAGGGGTGTAGTTGCTGTTTTCATCGTTGGCCGCTTTGTAGTTTAGTTTTGCAAGCACAATTTCTATGATATTCTAGCTTCTCTCAAATGTGGTTTGGTATCAAACAGTAATATCGAATACTTAAGCGTATTTTTTAATGAATGAAACCGCATTATTTGGTCGTTGAATAGTGGTTTCAATTCTGAATATCTGTTTGTGAAACAGTAGTTGAAAGCGCAGGACAAATCGCTGAAAATTCAATCGTTTCTTTTCGCTGGAAAGTCTTATTACAGCTGATTTACGCGCTATTTTTGCCGAAAAAACAGTAGAAAATGGAATTGATCACCACCTACATTTGCAAGCAGTTTGATATTGGTATTCATTCGAATATGTTTGGAGGAAGAATCATGTCACTGATTGATGACGCTGCCGGTTCGTATGCCGCTCAATTGTGTGACACACCGAATGTGGTGACCATTAAATTTGATGAACTGGTGTTCAAGAAACCGGTGAAAGTGGGGAGTATTCTAAAGATTTACGGTAAAGTGCTACGATTTGGGAATAGCTCGCTTGAATTGTACATGGAAGTACGAAAGCACAATGTGTATACAGGTATTCAAGAAATTGTGACACATACGAATGTGAAGTTTGTGCGTATTGATGAAGACGGAAATGCCATTCCTATTTCTGATCGAATCAAAGAACGTTATGCAGCCCGTTTCAAACAATTCGGAAAAGGATTATTGACACCCGAATCGCGCGAATTAATTGTGTTGACCGCGGAAGTAACTGCTTGATTGGTTAGAGCTTACGCATTTGAAAATCGAGTGGCATTCTCTTGCGTAAAAAGCACTTTCTATTTCATGACTTTCTAACTATCTTCGTGGCGCTCAAACAAACCTCATTTTGACGTTATTATATGGAACAAATTGCACCCTATACATCCAAAAACAATATTCGTATTGTAACTGCAGCATCGCTTTTCGACGGTCACGACGCGGCCATCAATATCATGCGACGTATCATTCAGTCGACCGGTTGTGAAGTCATTCACCTGGGGCACGACCGTTCCGTAGAGGAAGTGGTGGACACCGCCATTCAGGAAGATGCGCAAGCGATTGCGATGACTTCTTACCAAGGCGGACACATTGAGTATTTCAAATACATGCACGATTTGCTCAAAGAAAAAGGAGCTCCACATATTAAAATCTTCGGCGGCGGTGGAGGAACCATTCTGCTTTCCGAAATCGAAGAATTGCACGGATACGGAATCACGCGTATTTATCATCCGGATGACGGTCGTTCGATGGGCTTGCAAGGAATGATCAATGATTTGGTGAAGCAAGCCGATTTTCCGGTGGGTGATGTGTTGAAAGACGAAATTGATCACATTGCGGAGAAACATGTTCCTTCCATTGCCCGTTTGATTTCTGCTGCCGAAAGCTTTCCTGAACTAGCTGTTGAAGCTATGTCAAAAGTACACGAAATGGCTACCAAGAATCACGTTCCGGTTTTAGGAATTACAGGAACGGGTGGTGCAGGAAAATCATCGTTGGTAGACGAATTGGTTCGCCGGTTCTTACTCGATTTCCCTGATAAACAAATTGCAGTGGTTTCCGTGGATCCTTCCAAACGCAAAACGGGTGGAGCTTTATTGGGTGACCGAATTCGCATGAATGCTATAAAAAATAGCCGTGTTTACATGCGTTCGTTGGCTACGCGCCAGTCGAATTTAGCCTTGTCGAAACACGTTTCGGAAGCCATTCAGATTTTGAAAGCGGCCAATTACGATTTGATCGTGTTGGAAACTTCCGGAATCGGGCAGTCGGATACCGAAATCTTAGATCACTCGGATGTTTCATTGTATGTAATGACACCGGAATATGGTGCGGCAACGCAATTGGAGAAAATCGACATGCTCGACTTCGCCGATGTGATTGCGCTTAATAAATTTGACAAACGCGGTGCATTGGATGCGTTGCGCGATGTGCGTAAACAATACCAACGCAACCATCAGTTGTGGGACAAAAACGTAGATGAAATGCCGGTTTTCGGCACTATCGCGTCGCAGTTCAACGACCCGGGAATGAATACCTTGTACAAGATTATCATGGACAAGGTGAAGGACAAAACGGGTGCCGAATTGAATTCCAAGTTTGAGATCACACGCGAGATGTCGGAGAAAATCTTTGTTATTCCGCCGGAAAGAACGCGTTATTTGTCGGAGATTTCTGAGAATAACCGTGGATTCGACAAATGGGTGAACAACCAGGTGAATGTTGCCGACCGTTTGTATGGTTTGGATCGTACGTTGGAAACCTTGCAAACATCAACTCTGGAAGACAAAGATCGTTTGATCAAAGGAATTCAGGAAACAATGGAAATTGAGCGTCGGAACCTTGATCCGCACAACTGGGAAATCATTCAGCAATGGGCGGCCAAGAAAGCAAGTTACGCTGCGCCGGAATTTATCTTTAAGGTGCGCGACAAAGAATTACGTATGCAAACGCATACCGAATCGCTTTCGCATTCACAGATCCCGAAAGTTGCCTTGCCGAAATTCAAATCGTGGGGCGATATTTTGCGCTGGTCGTTGCAAGAAAACGTACCGGGTGAATTTCCTTACACAGCAGGTTTGTTCCCGTTCAAACGTGAAGGTGAAGATCCAACGCGTATGTTTGCCGGAGAAGGCGGACCTGAACGTACCAATCGTCGTTTCCACTACGTAAGTTTAGGAATGCCGGCCAAGCGTTTGTCTACGGCTTTCGACTCGGTGACATTGTACGGAAATGATCCTGCAATTCGTCCGGATATCTACGGTAAAGTAGGAAACTCAGGAGTTTCTATTTGCTGCTTGGATGATGCCAAGAAACTCTATTCCGGTTTTGATTTGTCGCATGCGGCAACTTCGGTTTCCATGACCATTAACGGTCCGGCGCCCATGTTGCTTGGATTCTTTATGAATGCGGCCATCGACCAAAACTGTGAGAAATACATCAAAGAAAACGACCTTGAGCAAGAAGTAGAAGCCAAAATTGCAGCAATTTACAAAGCAAAAGGTGTTGACCGTCCGCGTTACCAAGGCGATTTACCCGAAGGAAACGACGGGTTGGGCTTGATGTTGTTGGGCGTAACCGGCGACCAAGTGCTTCCTGCAGATGTGTATCACACCATTAAATTCGACACATTAAAACAAGTCCGCGGAACGGTTCAAGCAGATATTTTGAAAGAAGATCAGGCGCAAAATACCTGTATTTTCTCCACGGAATTTGCCTTGCGTTTAATGGGCGATGTGCAACAATACTTCATCGACAAACAAGTTCGAAATTTCTACTCGGTTTCCATTTCGGGGTACCACATTGCAGAAGCGGGTGCGAATCCGATCACACAATTGGCATTTACCTTGTCCAACGGATTTACGTACGTGGAATACTACCTGAGTCGTGGCATGAGCATCAACGATTTCGGACCGAATTTATCGTTCTTCTTCTCGAACGGGATCGATCCGGAATACGCAGTAATCGGTCGTGTGGCGCGCAGAATTTGGGCCAAAGCCTTATCGAAAAAATACGGAGCCAATTCCCGAGCGCAAATGTTGAAATACCACATTCAGACTTCGGGTCGTTCGTTGCACGCACAAGAAATCGACTTCAACGATATTCGTACAACCTTGCAAGCGTTGTACGCGATTTATGATAACTGTAACTCGCTGCACACTAATGCTTACGATGAAGCGATCACAACACCTACAGAAGAATCCGTTCGTCGTGCGATGGCCATTCAATTGATCATCAACCGCGAGTTGGGCTTGGCGAAAAACGAAAATCCGTTACAAGGCTCGTTTATCATCGAAGAATTGACCGACTTGGTAGAAGAAGCCGTGTTAAGCGAGTTTGATCGCATCACCGAGCGCGGAGGTGTATTGGGAGCCATGGAAACAATGTACCAACGCTCGAAAATTCAGGAAGAATCGTTGTACTACGAAACCTTGAAACACAACGGCGAATTCCCAATCATCGGGGTAAACACCTTCTTAAGTTCGAAAGGTTCGCCAACGGTGGAACCACGCGAAGTAATTCGTGCTTCGGAAGAAGAAAAAGAATACCAGATTTCGATGCTAGAGAATCTGCATACAGCTCACGCCGATCAAATTCCGGGCATGATCAAACAGATTCAGCAAGCGGCTATCCAAAACCAAAACATGTTCGAAGAACTGATGGAAGTGTGTAAATATGCTTCGTTGGGTCAGATCACAAGCGCATTGTTTGAGGTTGGTGGGCAGTATCGAAGAAATATGTAATTAATCTTTGATGCTTGATTTTGGATGTTTGTACAAACAATTAGATTTATAAAAGCGATTCAAAGAAATTAACCACATAGTACACATAGTTTTTGGCAATCATTCTATGTGAACTATGTGTCCTATGTGGTTAACTATTTTTTTGGTGATCAATTTCAATATTTTTTATCCGTTACTTTTTGAAAGCGTTTACTTTAGGAATAATGAAAACGATTCTTCTGATTCCGCTTTTGCTATTGCTATCGGCTTGTTGTCGTCAAAAAAGCACAGTGGCTCAGAAAAATGTTGACCGATTTGTGCTAAAACAGCGAACTATTCGTGTGGATTTTCAGCCACATAATTCAATTCGTTACAAAGACTATTTAATCATTCAGGGAAAAGACGACAATGAAAAGTTTTGTTACGAAGTATATGATCTAAAAACCGGAAAAACAGAAAGCGCCTTTCACCGGAAAATTGCTCTTGACAGTATTCACGGATTTATGATTCGAAACGAGCAGTTGATGGCATGCTCTACAAACAATAAGTGGAAAGTTTGGAACAAAAACGGTTGGCAAGCTAAGCAGTCATATTCTGATTTTTTCTTTTTTCATGTGATGAAAAATCGTTCTTCAAACCATTTGAGGTTTCTTCATGAAGATGCTACCTATTTTGTTTATGCGATTGATTTCGGTGAATGGGGTGGTGCAGCGTTCTTTTATCATAAACCATCGGGAAAGACCTATTCTTTTCAAAATAATACTCCAGTGGATGTCCTAAAATCAAAAGCAGGCTATGAGATATCCATATCAATGGCTCATGCCACAGGGTTTGTAGCGTTAGTCACGATTCGTGATCCTTTAAAGCTAGAGTTAGTTCCTGATAGTTTAAACTTTCTAAAGCACGAAATGGGAGCTAAGACTTCTCAGCATGTATATGACTTTTGGAAGGTAAATGAGCAAAGAAACCTCTCATTTGGATTGTTTTTTGAGCAATTCAACTCAAATGAAGCTGATAAATCTGAGTTTGAATACAACGCATATAGGCACTACAATTCGTTGCTAAAACACGATCCGACGATCGATTTTAAATTGGATACATTTGGGATAGAAAATCATTTTTCATGCTATGGTTCATTTGGTTTTGATGGAACTATTACCTACTTATTTCAGGATTCCATGCTTTATTTCGGGCAAATTGAAAAGGGCAAATTGAAACGAATACAGGATTTTCCTGAACAACCTGTGTTACCTTATTATTCTTCAATTGTAGAACATAAAAACGGCAGTCATTCATACTCTCTTTGGACACATAGAGCGTATAAAGACCACGAATTAATGGTGAACCATGTTTGGCTTTCGGTTTCAGGAACGACTATTTACAGGTATAATATCGTTCGTAAGAATTAAAAGTGTTATTTCTGAACACAATAAATTGTAAGTTCTGCTCCGAGTAGTATACCCGAAGCAAAACTCAATTATTAAAATCAATACTGAATATTAAACTCCCCATTCGTTACCGCTTTCGTACCCGCAGGATTGCTTCGGTTTAAGGTGCAATTGTAGGTTCCGGTGATTTTGTTGTTTACGGTGTCGTGTAGCGCGATCGTGAGCGTTCCCGGATCGGAGATATACGAAGTTGCATAATTGTCATCTGAGTGATCCAATCTGGTTGAAAGTCCCGGTCCCATTGGATAAGTTCCTGCTTGCAAGCTGTCAGCAACTACAAGGCGGAAGAAAAGATTATTATTGATATTGGTGGAGATTATGATTATTCCAGCAGTTTGCTGTGATGAATAAAACTCGGTTTGGTAAGATGTTCCGTCGAGCTTCAACGCAAAGGTTTTCAAGATAGGACCGCTTGATTCTGACGTTGTTTCTTTGTCTTTTTTACAAGAAAATAAACTGATAGCAGATAATGCGATTACGACAGTAGATAAAATAGGTGTTTTCATTAATGTTTCGTTTTGGGACAAAATAAATGGAAAAAAGTGATTTTCGCAACAGTAAATTAAAGCGATTCTTATCATTTTTAGCTCGAATTAAACAGTAATTTTACACCTGAAAAATCAAGCGTAGGAAGATGAAACGTGCCGGGGAACATTCATTCAACAAACAATCAGCATTGCTGCCTCATTCAACCGGAGAATGGGTTTTTATGCTTTTTCTCGTCGCCTTTTGTTTGTTATTCACGCTCGTAGAATTGAAGAATGGCCGTTTATGGACCAACGACTTACGTGTTTATTACGAGGCGACCAACGATTTTTTTGCGGGCAATAATCCCTATCAACATGCGTATGGCTTGGCAACTGGTTTTTTTAAGTATCCGCCAAGTACACTTTACTTATTTTCACCACAATCTTGGATGTCGTTTGGAACGGCGCAATTGATTCATATTGTAATGCTTTCAAGTTCATTGATTGTTTCCATGTCGCTCATCCGCAACTGGGTCAATCAGTTTCAGCTTTTCGGTAACAAGCCGGTTTCTATTGGTTTTTCTTACTTGCTTTTTGCAACGGTTGCCATTCACCTGACGCGTGAGTTGCACATGGGCAATGTGAATCTCTTATTGTTGCTCTTATTTTGTCTTGGAATTCAGGCTTTCCTCACGAAAAAAATGCTTGCTTTTGCCGTGTTTTGGAGCTTGATGCTCATGCTGAAACCTATCTTGATTTTGGTGGTAATTCCATTGATCATTTACAATCAGTTGAAAGTGGTGTTCATGATGGCTGGAATTGGATTGTTGTTGGCGCTGTTACCGATCATTCAAGTGGGATGGGCTGGAAATGTGCAGTTGTGGCAAGATTGGTTTTCAGCAGTTGCAGCTCATGGAGATTACCTCACGAGTTTCAATTCCATCGGTTCGTTGGTGCATCAATTTACAGGCTTTTCTTCCGATTGGCTGTTTTCCATTCTCTTTCTGGCATTTTTGGTGACGTTGATGGTCCGCGAACGCTTTAAGGGAAAGACTTCGATTTCGAATGTAGTGGCTTGGACATGTGTATTATCGGCTGCTGTACCTAATTTCTTTGTAACTGATACCGAGCACTTTTTGCTGTCGATGCCACTGATTTACATGCTAATCATACATTTAATAAAGCACAAAAAATGGGTTTGGTGGAGTGTGTTTGCACTTGGGATGCTCTTCTTTTCCTTTAATTCAAGTGATTTGTTGGGACCCGATCTTACGGATATTGTATTCAATTACGGCTTTCTGGGAATGGGGAATCTGATATTTATCGGTCTGTTTCTAGGGTTAAAATCAAAACCGATTCAATCTCAACAGATTGAATTAGCGGGTTAATTTTTCCAATACAAATTTTATCAACCCATTCATTTCATTATCGTAGCCTTTTGAAAACTGCATGTTCGGACGATTGGCCACGCCCAAACAAATGGTAGCACATTCGTGTCCCATGGCTTTTCCTAGAGCGAAAAGCGCTGAACTTTCCATTTCGAAATTCATCACTTTTAAGTCTCCGTTGCGGAATGCAGTGAGTTGTTCGTTGATCTCAGGAGTTCGGAGTCCAAGGCGCAATGAACGTCCTTGCGGACCATAAAAACCACTGCTTGTTACGGTGATTCCTTTGTGTGTCAATTCCGATTCAAGAAGTTCGGTTAACGATTGGGAAGCGCTCGCACAATAAGGTTGAATAGTAGAAGGAAACTGTAAATGATGCGTGAGTGCCGAAGCGATTTGTTGTTCTTCTGCCGAAAATTCAATCGGGTAGAAGTGAGCAACATTGTCTAAACCGTAAGCATGTGAAGACAAAATATAACTATGCACCGGAATTTCAGGTTGTAAAATACCACAAGTTCCAATGCGCACCAAACGCAAAGAAGTAGTAGCCGATTTGTTGGTTCGGTTTTTCAAATCAATGTTGAATAGCGCATCCAATTCATTGATACAAATATCCACATTGTCGGTACCTATACCTGTTGAAAGTACCGAAATGCGTTTTCCGTTATAGGTACCTGTATGACAGGTAAATTCACGGTGCTGTGAACGGTGATCAATTTCTTCAAAAAAGGCAGAAATGAGTCCCACACGATCTTGATCGCCCACCAGAATGACCGTTTCTGCAATGTGCTCGGGAAGCAAACCCAGGTGGTAAACCTGACCTTTTGCATCTAATACCAGTTCCGACGGAGGATAGTTCATTTTTTTAAATGTAAAATTGAAAATGTAAAATTGAAAAGAAGAGATCGGCCGCAACTGATTGAAATAAACAAGCGTTAGCGCAGTTTCCTTTTCAATTTTACATTTTACATTCTCAATTAATTCTTAATGCTTCCGAATACCTTTTGCAAAATATCAGAAACACGTGCGATAGGATCTTTACGGATTTTATTTTCCTCCAATTCAACCATGTGAAACAAACCTACAATAGCACGATCTGTTACATATTCGCTCAAATCGGGGTTTAATTTTTGTCCACCGGTCAACGACATGGCACCGTTGTATTTATTGATGATCGGGTTCCAGTATTCTGTCAATTTCACCGTACTTATGGCAGCATCAACTTTCGGTTTGAAAGCCGCTACCAATTGAGCGCGCGTATTGTCTTGTAAGAAACGTGTTGCTGCACCGTCACCACCATTCAAAATCGAAAAACCGTCAGAAATGCTCATTCCAAGAATCGCGTTTTTGAAAATCGGCAACGCTTCTTTGGTTGCTTCTTCGGCTGCGCGGTTGAGTGTGGTTTCAAACTTTTCTACCTGACCGTTCAAGCCCCATTCCAATGCTTTTTCACGTACTTTGATTGCATCCGGAGGAAATGGCAAGCGAATGGCCTCATTTTTCAGGAAACCGTCGGTTACGGAAGTCAGGTTCACAGAATTCTGAATTCCTACATTGAGCGCCTCTTTTAATCCGGAGATTACTTCACCATTGGTGAGTGCTGGCGGGGTATTGGTGTCTGTTGTTAAGACGTCGCCCGCTACTTCGTTTAGTACGTCGCAGGCTGTAGTAGTGATGAATAATCCGGTCACTATAACGGGAAATATAAATTTTCTCATGATTTGCTATTAATTGTTCAAACTTACAAATAATTTTACGCTGAATATCAAAAACGATACCATGATAGAAGCCGAGTTGATTTCCATAGGTGACGAGCTGTTAATTGGCCAAACCGTAAACACGAATGCATCTTGGCTTGGGCAGCAATTAGCGGCGATTGGAATCAGGGTTATTCACACTGCAGTGACCACCGATGAACCCAAGGCAATTGTTTCTGCTTTCGATGCAGCTTTTGACCGCGCTTCGTTGATTATCGTTACCGGAGGGCTTGGACCAACCAAAGACGACATCACCAAACATGTGTTGTGCGATTATTTCGATACGGAACTGGTGATGAACGAACCGATTCTGGAACACATTACGTCGTTCTTCACAAAGCGCAATCGCCCCATGTTGGAAGTCAATCGCCTACAGGCAGCTTTGCCGGAGGCGTGTACCGTTTTGTTTAACAGACAAGGTACGGCTGCCGGAATGTGGTTTGACCGTGGTGAAAAGGTACTGATTTCTATGCCGGGAGTTCCCTACGAAATGAAGTCTATTTTTTCGGAAGAGGCTTTACCTAAAATTCGCGAACGTTTTCAAACCGTAGGATTGTATCATCGTACCTTATTGACGCAAGGAGTTGGGGAATCTTTTTTGGCCGAAGCGCTTTCCGATTGGGAAAACCGTTTGCGTGCCGATGGTTTGGGATTGGCTTATTTGCCTTCGCCCGGAATGGTGAAATTGCGCATTACTGCCTATGCAGGTGAAAGCGATGCCGCAAAAGTAGACATGTACCTTTCTGAAGCAAAACAAGCCCTTCCGGTAGCAGCTTATGGCGAAGAAGAAGAAACACTTCAGGAAGTGGTTGGCACGTTGCTGCGCGAACGGGGTTTAACAATCGGTACGGTAGAAAGTTGCACAGGCGGAGCGATTACCGCTTTGCTGACTAGTATTTCCGGCTCGTCTGACTATGTGCAAGGTGGTTTGGTGACGTATAGTAACCGTTTAAAACACGAATTGGCACATGTGCGTTTGGAAACATTGGAAACATTTGGAGCGGTTTCGGAAGAAACGGTAGAAGAAATGGCTTTAGGCGGAAGAAAAAAACTGGGGGTTGATTGGTGCATTTCGGTGAGTGGTGTTGCCGGACCAACAGGAGGTTCCGAAGAGAAACCTGTAGGCACTGTTTGGATCGGAATTGCAAGCCCGACAGCATTTTGGAGCAAGCAATTTAGCTTCGGTGATCATCGCGAGAGAAACGTGCAAATGAGCGTGTTAGCGGCTTTGAATTTTGTTCGGTGTGCACTTTTGGGAATTATTCCTGAAAAAAAGCAACATTAAACTTGTTCGTTTATTATTAAATGCTTTTCTTTGCACCCGCTTTAGAATTAGGATAAAACAAAAATACAATGTCACGAGTTTGTCAAATCACAGGGAAGTCAGTTATGGTTGGGAACAATGTTTCTCACTCACAACGTAAAACAAAACGCAAGTTTTACCCGAATTTATTTATTAAAAAGTTCTACGTTCCTGAAGAGGATCAGTACGTAACTTTGCGTGTCTCGGCTTCGGCTTTGAGAACGATTAACAAAAAAGGAATTTTCGCCTGCATGAAAGATGCGCGTGAGAAAGGTTTTTTAAAGTAAAATCCTAATTCTGTTCCGCCTAAGTCGGATAGAGTATAAAGTATAAAGAGATGGCTAAGAAAGCAAAAGGAAATAGAATCCAGGTAATTCTTGAGTGCACAGAGCACAAAGAGTCAGGTATGGCAGGAACTTCTCGTTACATTTCAACGAAGAACCGTAAAAACACTCCTGAACGTTTGGAGATCAAAAAATTCAACCCAGTGTTGAAACGTTACACCGTTCATAAAGAAATTAAATAATATTGCGTCATGGCTAAGAAAGTAGTAGCATCGTTGCAAAAAGGGGGAGGAAAAGAACACACCAAAGTTATCAAATTGGTGAAGTCTCCTAAATCCGGATCTTTCTCGTTCAAAGAAGAGATCGTACACAACGACAAGGTAAAGGAGTGGTTCGCTAAGAGCTAATCCATTGAACAAAACTCGAACTATTGTTTAACCCCAGTCCCGATAACAATCGAGATCGGGGTTTTTTCGTTTTCAATTATGGCATTATTTGGTTGGTTCTCGAAAGAGAAAAAAGAGTCGCTCGACAAAGGGCTTGAAAAAACGAAAGAAAGTTTTTTCTCGAAACTGACACGATCCGTTGTCGGTAAATCCAAAGTAGACGATGAGGTGTTGGATGAGCTCGAAGAGATTCTCATTACCTCGGACGTGGGGGTGCAAACTACCCTCAAAATCATTGATCGCATTCAGGAACGTATCGCACGAGATAAGTACGTGGGTACGGATGAACTAAACAGTGTTTTGCGCGAAGAGATTTCGGGCTTGCTCGCCGAACACGATACAAGCGGTCCTACGGAATACGAATTACCGACACACAACGGAAATCCGCATGTGATCATGGTGGTTGGTGTAAACGGAGTAGGAAAAACCACATCGATTGGGAAATTGGCGCATCAGTTCAAAACGGCCGGTAAAAAAGTGGTGTTGGGTGCGGCGGATACGTTTCGTGCAGCTGCCGTAGATCAGTTGATTATCTGGGCAGATCGCGTTGGCGTGCCGATTGTGCAACAAGGAATGGGAGCAGACCCTGCTTCTGTGGCGTTTGATGCACTTTCGTCGGCTAAAGCACAAGGAGCAGATGTGGTGATCATTGACACCGCAGGACGTTTACACAACAAGGTAAACCTGATGAATGAGCTGAGCAAGATCAAACGTGTGATGGAAAAAGTAATTCCGGATGCTCCGCATGAGATTTTGTTGGTACTAGATGGTTCTACCGGACAAAATGCATTTGAACAAGCCAAACAATTTGCCCTGGCAACTTCGCTTACAGGATTGATCATTACCAAACTCGACGGAACGGCAAAAGGTGGTGTGGTGATTGGTATTTCCGACCAAATGAGCATTCCGGTGCGTTTCATCGGTGTAGGTGAGGGCATTGAGGACTTACAGGTATTTCACCGCGAAGAATTCGTGAGTTCTATTTTCGGTTCATAACAACACATTAGCATTCAGATCCATGAAAATTCAATCTTTAGACGATAATTTTGACAAAACAATGGGAATTGTTGCCTACATGACCTTAGTAGGTTGGGTAGTGGCACTAGTGCAGAACAACGATAAAAAAGGTCCTGAAAAAGCATTCACAGCCTTTCATTTGCGTCAGATGTTAGGGTTAATGATCATTGCATTTTGTATCTGGATCGTTCAGATTCCCTTGTCCTTGATACCATTGATCGGTTTTCCGTTTTCAATGCTTCTTTCTTTGGGCATTTTCGTTTTTTGGATCCTCGCAGTGATTGGTGCTGCCAATGGACAGAGCAAAGAATTGCCGTATATCGGTCAGCCGATTCAAAGTTTGTTGGGGAAATTGTTTGAATAAATTGCCCCTACTTTTTTCTTGAAATTGTTACGAATTCAGCCACTCCAAAAAACAATAAACAAGAAAAATCAACCCAATACAAACGAACCCAAAACCACGAACATATTCCATTCGATTGGAGTCAAGAGGTTCTTTTTTTGCTTCATGGGCCGCTTTATTGCACTATAGAGATACCAAGTACCAAGACCGGTGGCCAATATACCGAATAAGAGTGCTATGTAATATTCATTCTACTCATTCATGAATCACCATTAAAACCGTATACGGAAAGGCAAATTTGTCACGGCTAAAGGCGGAGTAGGGAATGAGAATGAGAAAGAGAATGAATATACTTTTCATAGAATTGGTTTACCTCTGAATAAATGTTTGGCTTTGTGTTTGGTAACTTTTAGTTGAGCTAATTGGCGATCCAGAAGGTGAAAGTCGAAGTTTGATAATGAGTTAATTTAATAGAACAATACCCGCAATAAGGGCAAATAATCCTGCTAATAACAGGCGCCAAACATTATTACTATCACTCGAATATGGTTCTGGTTTTTCTATGAAATGCAGAATTGAGGCAACGGAAATAAATATCACTCCGATTATGATTGCAGAAACTCCCATGATCTATTCTTTATCAGGTTTTTCATTTGCTTTGTCTTTGGCCTCGCTAGTCATGCTCTTTTTTTAATAGATTAAATCAGGGGATTTTATCATGAACTAAATATACTCATCCCACCCAAATTTAGTTTAGTTAACTGAGATTTTCATTTCCTGTGAATATGTATTTTCAGGTGTTGGGGAGGATCATTTTTGCTACGTGGCGTTGCGCTCTTGGAATTTTTAAACTAACAGAGGTTCTTGCCTGATTGGATAAACATGAAAAATACTATGATCAAATGAATTAAGCTGGTATTAGGCACATAACAACGAGTGAAATATTGCTCATTAGCAAACAACGATGCGTTTTGAACAATCCGATAAGTTATAAACAATTGATTTAAAACTTAATTTGTTAGCATTCGATGGTATGGATCACTTTTTTGTGCTATTTCAATTTGAATCTACTAATACGATATAGTAAGTTTTCTGTCTTTCGGACGCGATTGGAACGCTACTTGTGAGGAACGGGAAGTTCATCCCTGTATGCGATGAATTCGGTTAATAAATCAAGTAAAACACAATTATTATTTAGGATTTTAACAACGGGTGTCATTTTTGATTTTTTTCTTTCGAAGGAATTGTTTATTATTGGTTCGCTAAAACTATAAATGAAAACCCGGAATTGTCAAAATCTCCATGTATTGGCGATTCCATCTAAACCAATTCGAATGAAAAACAGATTCATACGCTGGTCTCTACTATTCTCACTTTTTTTTCCAATGTTTGCCTCCGGGCAAGGAGACACCAACTGGGTTCAATTAATGTCGGATCCTACGGCCAATTTCTACGATGCACAAGCTGCGTTTAACAACTATTGGAAAGACAGACCTATAGAAAAAGGAAAAGGCTACAAACAGTTCAAACGCTGGGAAAATTATATGGAACCTCGTGTTTACCCGAGTGGAGACATGACCTTACCTTCCTTAACTTATCCGAATTATTTGGAGTGGCTTTCGCAACAACCGGATGAACCAAGTCCGGCTCCCAATGGTTTCACATTAGGCAACTGGACAGCTTTAGGGCCTTTCGGTGTGTCAAACGGCGGTGGTGCCGGACGAATCAATTTTGTTCGTTTCGATCCTACCAACTCCAATACAATTTTTGTAGGGGCTCCCGATGGCGGTTTGTGGAAATCAACCAATGGTGGAACCTCTTGGACAACCGCTACTGATCAGTTGACAGTCATCGGATGTACAGATGTAGCTATTGATCCAACAAATACACAAGTAATGTACCTGGCAACCGGCGACGGGGAAGCGGGAGATTGTTATAGTGTAGGTGTTCTTAAATCTACCGATGGCGGCGCAACTTGGAATACAACAGGTTTGAACTGGACTGTGAACCAAGGAAGAACGATCTCCAAATTATTGATGCATCCTACCAATTCACAAATTTTGATTGCTGCTACTAGTAATGGAATTTACCGTACAGTAGATGGTGGTGTAAACTGGACTCAAACAAGTACCGGTTCGTTTAAAGATTTGGAATTTGTTCCTGGAACTCCCAATACAGTTTATACTTCTGGAACTATTTTCAGAAAATCTACTGACAATGGGGTTACTTGGACAACCATTACATCCGGGTTGCCAACAACAGGTATAGAGCGTATCGCAATTGCGGTAACTGCCGCCGATCCAACCTATGTTTACCTATTAATAGGTCGTTCTTCCGACCAAGGATTACAGGGTGTTTATCGCTCTACCAACACTGGAACTTCTTTCACAACCCAAAAAGGTCCAACAAATCCTAATTTGTTGGGATGGAACTCTAATGGTGCTGATGGAGGCGGTCAAGCATTTTATGATTTATCGATTCAGGCTTCTCCAACCGCAGCCAATACGGTAATAGTGGGTGGTGTAAATACTTGGAGATCTACAGATGGTGGTGTCAATTGGACAATTAACTCACATTGGACCGGTTCAGGTGCACCTTATGTACATGCCGATATCCACGCAATCGAATACTTGCCCGGTTCAGGAACAACTTATTTCATCGGGCATGACGGTGGAATTTCCAAAACAACCAACAGTGGAACATCATTTACAGACATAAGTGGAAATTTAGCCATTGCACAGCAATACCGTATCGGACTTTCAACAACAACTGCCGGAAGAATGATCACCGGACATCAGGATAATGGTACCAACTTATTAAATGGAGGTGTCTGGAATGAGGTTTACGGTGGCGATGGAATGGATTGTTTCATTGACCGTACCAATAACAATACGCTTTACGGTTCTTATGTATATGGTGACTATTACAAATCTACCAATGGTGGCGCTGGCTGGACGACGATCACGACTGGTCTTCCAGGTGGCGACTGGCTTTGTGCGTGGCATCAGGATCCTGTTACCGCTGCAACATTGTATGCAGGAGGAAGAACGGCCATGTATAGAACAAACAATGGTGGAACGAATTGGTCGGCACTTGGAACACCTTCCGGGTCAGGGAGTATTTTGGAATTTGTAATTGCTCCGAGCAACAATCAGATTATCTATTCGGTAAAAACCAATGCGGTTTCAAAATCAACTAACGGAGGTACTTCTTGGACCAACGTTACTGGAACATTGCCGGTAGCTAGCGCCTCATTGACCAATGTAACGGTTTCAAACACCGACCCGAATATCGTTTGGGTTACCTTTTCTGGTTACTCAGCAGCCAATAAAGTGTTTAAATCTACCAATGGTGGTACTTCTTGGACAAATGTTACAACCGGTTTACCGAATGTGCCTTGTAATACCATTGTTTATCAGAATGCGGCTGCCAATGACGTTGTATACGTAGGAACGGATATCGGTGTTTTTTACCGCGATAATACTATGGGATCATGGGTTGCTTATATGGATGGCTTGCCACGTGTTTCTGTTCGCGATTTGGAAATCTATTATCTGACAGGTAAAATTAGAGCGGCAACATTTGGTCGTGGTACTTGGGAAAGTAACGTAGCAACTCCTGGTGCAAATGCTCCTGTTGCTGATTTTATTGGTGCTCCGTTACAGATTTGTGCCGGTTCAACGGTTACGTTTACAGATCAATCCGCATTCACACCAACATCTTGGTCTTGGTCGTTTCCTGGTGGAACACCTTCCACATCTACGGCTCAAAACCCTACAATTACTTATTCGACCGCTGGGGTGTATGATGTTACCCTTACAGCAACAAATGCCAACGGTTCAGATCCTGAAGTTAAAACGGGTTACATTACTGTTGTAGGCGGAACGGGTGTTGCCTTGCCACTTACCGAAGGATTTACAGCAGCTACATTTGTTCCTGCTGGATGGTCATTAGTCAATACGAATGTATCGACTTCTTGGGTGCGTGATGCGACAATTGGTTATACACCTACCACAGGTAATTCGATGATGTTTGACAATTTTAACATCAATGATTCCGATGATGATGAAGTACGTGTAAGAGCGGTAACTCTTGCATCCTTGGTGTCGGCTCAGCTAACCTTTGATGTGGCATATGCGCCTTATGATGCAACGAACTTTGATGGTTTGGAGGTCTTGGTTTCTACTAACTGTGGCGCCTCATTCACATCGCTCTATTCAAAATCCAATACGGTATTGGCTACGGCACCGGCTACAACAGCCACGTTTACTCCTACCGCTGCTCAATGGCGCACTGAAACTGTTAATCTTACACCGTATGTAGGACAAACCAATGTGGTGATTGCTTTCCGTAATTTATCAGGATACGGAAATCGCCTTTTTGTCGATAACATTAATATTACAGGATCTGCACCAACTACCGCTGCTTTTACAGCATCACTATCTACTGTATGTACAGGACAAACAGTAACCGTAACCGATGCTTCAATAGGCGCAACTTCATGGAGTTGGAACTTTGGTGTGGGCGCAACGCCTGCAACTGCAACAGGTGTCGGTCCGCATAGCGTTACCTATTCTTCTGCCGGTACAAAAACGATCCAGTTAACGATTAACGGTTCTACAAGTACCACTCAAAACGTAACAGTCAATGCAACACCGGCTACACCTACTATTACAGCAGGTGGACCAACAACTTTCTGCGCAGGTGGAAGTGTGGTGTTGACTTCATCATCAGCTACCGGAAACCTTTGGTCTACAGGAGCAACAACACAATCCATTACCGTTTCTACTTCAGGAACATATACAGTGAGTGTCACTACAGGTGGTTGTACCTCAGCATCTTCTGCAGGAACAACCATTACTGTGAATCCATTACCTGCCACACCAACCATATCTGCAGGAGGTCCAACAACATTCTGTGCGGGTGGAAGTGTGGTATTAACTTCATCTTCTGCAACCGGTAATACTTGGTCTACTGGCGCCACTACACAATCCATTACTGTTTCTACTGCGGGAACGTATACGGTTACTGTTAACAGTGGTGGCTGTAATTCTGCTGCTTCAGCAGGAACAGCCGTTACTGTTAATGCATTGCCTTCGGCGCCTACTATTACTGCAGGTGGTCCGTTGACTTTCTGTGCAGGTGGTAGTGTGGTCTTGACCTCATCATCAGCAACCGGAAATACATGGTCGACCGGCGCAACAACGCAATCGATTACTGTTTCTACATCAGGAACCTATACCGTTACACGAACCACAGGTGGATGTACCTCGGTTGCATCGGCTGGAACAACAGTTACAGTGAATGCGTTACCGGCTACACCGACAATTTCTGCAGGTGGTACTTTGACGTTCTGTGCCGGAGGAAATGTGGTGTTGACTTCGTCATCTGCTACCGGAAACCTTTGGTCGACTGGAGCCACAACACAATCCATTACGGTTTCAACATCCGGAACGTATACAGTAAATGTCACCAGTGGTGGTTGTACTTCTGCTAATTCAGCAGGAACAACCGTAACTGTAACACCACTTCCTGCTACACCAACAATTTCAGCTGGAGGTCCTACAACTTTCTGCGCAGGCGGAAGTGTTGTATTGACTTCATCATCAGCTACCGGAAATCTCTGGTCTACAGGAGCAACTACACAATCCATTACAGTTTCTACTGCTGGAACATATACAGTTAGTGTTACGAGTGGTGGTTGTACTTCAGCAACGTCAGCTGGTACAACTGTTACAGTAAATCCGCTACCGACAACACCAACAATTTCAGCAGGTGGTCCTACAACATTCTGCGCAGGTGGAAGTGTTGTTTTAACATCTTCTTCTGCTACAGGAAATACTTGGTCAACTGGAGCTACTACTCAATCGATTACAGTTTCTGCATCCGGAACGTACACAGTAACCGTTACAAGTGGTGGTTGTACTTCTGTTGCATCCGCCGGAACAACGGTTACTGTAACACCTTTGCCTACAACTCCTACAATAAGTGCAGGTGGTCCGTTAACCTTCTGCGCAGGTGGAAGTGTGGTACTGACTTCTTCGTCTGCAACAGGAAATACTTGGTCAACTGGCGCAACAACCCAATCCATAACTGTTACTACAGCAGGTACCTATACGGTGAATGTTACGAGTAGCGGCTGTACATCAGCCAATTCTGCGGGAACAGCTGTTGTAGTGAATGCGCTTCCTGTAATTGCATCAGGTACGGTTGTTAATCCAACTTCTTGCGGAACATCAACAGGAAGTATCCAAATTACCGGTTCTGGTACAGGAACAATTAACTGGACCGGAACGAGTTCGGGGACACTGAATAGTGTCACTTTACCAACTACGATTAATTCATTGGCTGCGGGATCTTATTCTATTACCTTCACCAATGCTTCAGGGTGTGTTTCGAATACTGTTTCACAAGGATTAAATGATCCAACTCCACCTACAACACCAACTATTTCAGCTGGTGGACCAACAACTTTCTGTTCAGGTGGAAGTGTTGTGTTGACTTCATCATCCGCAACCGGAAATACTTGGTCTACAGGTGCAACTACACAATCAATTACTGTTTCAACAGGTGGATCTTATGCAGTTACCTTTACTAATGTTAGTGGTTGTTCGGCTACGTCATTGGCGACAGTTGTTACAGTAAATCCAACTCCAACAATCTCGCTTGGAACAATTACCAATCCTTCTGCATGTGGAACTTCAACAGGAATCATCCAGTTGAACGGTTCAGGTACAGGAACATTGAGTTGGAGTGGTAGTGCTTCCGGATCAATGAACAGTATTACGTTACCTGCTTCAATAACAGGTCTTGCCGCTGGGTCGTATACAATAGTATTTAATTCATCGGCCGGTTGTGCTTCCAATTCCTTGTCACAAGTATTGACTGATCCAACTCCTCCACCATCTCCAACGATTTCTGCCGGTGGCGCAACCACTTTTTGCGTAGGAGACAGTGTTGTGTTAACCTCATCGTCTGCAACAGGAAATACTTGGTCAAATGGAGCTATTACACAATCAACTACAATTGTGACTTCGGGTAATTACACTGTAACTTTTACGGATATAAGCGGTTGTTCCGCAACTTCAGGACAGACTTCCGTAACGGTTAATCCACTTCCAACCGTAACCTTTGGTTTATTGGCAGATATGTGTGATTATAATTCAGCCATTACATTAACACAGGGATCTCCTGCAGGAGGTACTTATAGTGGAAACGGTGTTAGTGGAGGATCGTTTGATCCATCTGCATCAGGTTTGGGTGTGAGTACACTTACGTATGATTTCACTGATGCTAACGGATGTTCTTCTACGGCAACTTCAGATGTTTTTGTAGGTGATTGTGCTTCATTGAACGAAACAGTAGTTTCGACCATTGATATCTTCCCTAATCCTTCATCAGGAATCGTGACTGTTGATCCGAATGGAGCCGCTATTTCTGCTGTGGTTGTATTCGATTATTCAGGTAGACTAGTTTATCAAAATAGAAAGATCGGTAGCGTAGAACCGCAAATAGTGGATTTATCCGGTTTGGCAGTCGGTGTTTACAACGTAAGAGTTATTACAGGAACTTCTGTGGTAAATACACCGGTTGTGATTAATCACTAATTAAAAAAGAATCAATTTTTAAATGGTCACTCTATTGGGTGGCCATTTTTTTTGAATAATAATTCAGGAGTTTTGAGTAAAAGACTCCTTAGTTTGAACTAATTATATGTTAAACGGCTGAATTGATTCTTTTTTTAGATGTTAGTGTATAAATTTCAACAACCGAACTTGTTAAAATGCTTTTTTTTTTCAAAAAAATAGTCTATCATTGATACGCTAAAACTAAAAAATGGTAAAGATGACGTTCTCCAATCCGTCAACTTTATTCCTGATTGTGCCTAAACTACAAAACGGAGCTACTGCTACACGATGTGTATGGTGGTCTTTTTCTCGTTTATTTCTATTTCCCAAAAACTACTTTTATGAAAAAAACCTCAGTTCTCCAACTCTGGTGCAGCCTATTGGCGTTGTTAATCTTAGGATTAACGAATTATTCATCTGCTCAAACGGTTCGCTGCTACACAGATGAACAACATGCTGCCAGAATGGCGGCAAACCCCGACCTAGAATCAAAGGAAGACTTTGAACAATGGGTTCAGGAGGCGCTTTCAGATATGGATCAACATAAGATCATTGGTGGTGTTTATCAAATTCCAGTGGTGTTCCACATTATTCACTCAGGTGAAGCAGTAGGGTCGGGAACAAACATCTCGCAAGCAGCCGTACAATCACAAATCGATGTGCTCAACGAGGATTTTCGCCGAATCTTTGGTTCAAACGGATGGAATACACATCCTGCCGGAGCTGATACTCAGATTGAATTTTGTTTGGCTCAGCGTCGTCCGGACGGTTCAGCATTTACTGCTGGTCAGCCTGGTGTAAACAGAATTTTATATTCTACCATTTCAGCAACTGCACCACCATATTCGACCGCTTTTGTAGATGCGACCGTTAAAACATGGACTTACAATGGTGGTGTTGCTACAGCCACACGCGGTTGGGATCCGAACAAATACATGAATATTTGGATATGTGCCTTAAGTGGGGGTATACTCGGTTATGCTCAATTTCCGCAATCACCTATAGGTGGGATGGGTTGTGGAAGTCCTGCAGTTGCAACAGATGGTGTTGTGTTTACATCTACTTCCATCGGTAAAAGTGCTGTTACAGGTTTTGCCGGACCTTATAATGAAGGAAGAACTGCAACACATGAAGTCGGTCACTGGTTGGGCTTACGTCACATTTGGGGTGATGGAGGTTGTACGGTTGATGACTATTGCAATGATACACCCGAAGCTGCTGCTGCTAACTTTGGTTGTCCGGGAGGAACCAATTCGTGTACCGCAGCGCCTGATGCAGGACCAGATATGATTGAAAATTACATGGATTATACAGATGATTTATGTATGAATATTTTCACCAATGATCAGAAGCAACGCATGCGAGCCGTTCTTGAAGGAAGCCCGCTCAGGAGGTCGTTGATTAATTCGGATGCTTGTACTCCTCCTAATCCAAGTGATGCCTCCATAACGGATGTGTTCAATCCGAAGGGTGATAATTGCCAGGGAAGCATCATTCCAAGTGTTCAATTGAGGAATCGCGGGTCAAATACGCTTACTTCAGCTACCATTTCATATAAAATAGACAACGGCACTGCTACTACTTTTAGCTGGACAGGTACATTGGCTGCGGGAGCTTCTACGACCGTTGCGTTGCCGGCTTTCACCGTTGCAACGTTAGGAACACATACAATTAAAGCATATTCAACCGTACCAAACGGTGTGGCTGATCCTTCAACTTTGTATGATACTTCAGCCATTAGTTTTGTTGTTTCAAGTGGTATCATGCCAACTTATACTCAAGACTTTGAGTCGAGCACTTTCCCACCCGATTTGCGTTGGCTGGTTGAAAACGTGAATGGGGATTGCTATCAGTGGAGTCCTGCTTCTGGGATATCCTCGGCAGGTGTTTTCATCAACAATATTGCTGAATTACCGTTTTATGGTAATGCAAGCGCCACAAATGAGAATCTATATACACCGATTTTTATTCTTCCGTGTAATGCTACTGCTGCTACCTTGCAGTTTCAAGTTGCTTACCGCCAGCGTTTAGCGGGTTCAAATGATCGATTAATCGTAGAGATTTCGCAAGATTGTGGTGTTACCTGGACAGCTACTATGTACGATAAACAGGGAGCTGTTTTGGCAACTAATGCTACACTAACCGGAGCTGTGGAGTATTACCCAACGGTAGCTGCTGATTGGCGAACGGAAACGATCAGTTTACTTTCTTATGTTACCTCAACATCGAAGAATATTCGCTTCCGATTCAGAGGAATTTCCAATAACGGGAACAACATTTTTATTGATAACATTAATTATACAGCAACTACTCCAGGTGAAATTAATCTGGTTCAGGGAGCAACAGATGTAATTGACGGTGGCTCATATGATTTTGGAACAGTTGTATCGGGAACAACACAAACCGCCACGTTTACGGTTCAGAACACGGGTACAACTAACCTTGTATTAACTCCTCCGATTACGGTAACGGGTGCTACTTTTGCGTTAGGAACCACATTTGGTGTTACTACAGTTCCTGCAGGCGGTTCCACTACGTTTACACTTACATTTACACCATCTGCTGCAGGACCTTTTACAGGTACCGTTTCTTTCGGAACAAATGATTGCGATGAAGGGACTTATAATTTTGTAATCAATGGAACAGGTATTGTAACTCCGCCGGTTGCAGACTTTAGTGCTACTCCAACAACGGTATGTTCAGGTTCTTCTGTAGCGTTCACTAATTTGTCGACGCATGCGGCCAGTTATTCTTGGAATTTCGGTGCTTCGGCAACTCCTTCTACCTCAACAGCAACAAATCCTACTGTAGTCTTTAATACACCAGGAACGTATCCTGTTACGCTTATCGCAACCAATGCTTTCGGATCGGATACAGAAACGAAAACCGGTTATATTGTGGTAATCAATGGTACAGGAACTGCTTTGCCAATCACTGAAGGATTTACTGTTGCTACTTTCCCTCCGGCAGGGTGGTCGGTTGTGAATAACAACGCTTCACCTACAACATGGGTTCGTTCCACAGCTGCAGGGTTTGCTCCTACAGCAGGTAACTCGATGATGTTTGATAATTTCAATTACAACGATAGTGATGATGATGAGGTGCGTTTGACGGCAGCAAATTTTAGTGGTTTGGCTTCGGCGCAATTGGCTTTTGATGTAGCTTACGCACCTTATAATGCAACCAACTTTGATGGTTTGGAAGTGCTGGTATCAACTGATTGCGGTGTTACGTACACTTCTGTTTACTCAAAATCCAATACTGTATTAGCAACCAGAACTGCTACCACAACCATTTTCACACCTACAGCTGCTCAATGGCGTACGGAAACAGTGAATCTTTCTGCTTATGTAGGACAACCGGGTGTTATTGTAGCGTTTAGAAATTTATCCGGATATGGTCAACGTTTGTTTGTAGATAATATTAACCTTACCGGTGTAGCTGTAGCTACTCCTCCAACAGCAAACTTTACCGGCACGCCAACAACCCTTTGTGCGGGACAAAGTGTTACTTATACCAATACATCAACAGGTTCACCGACATCTTATTCCTGGTCATTCCCGGGAGGAACTCCTTCCACCTCAACAGCAACTAATCCCACGGTTACCTATAGTACGGCTGGAACATACAATGTGTCGTTAACTGCAACAAATGGTGTCGGACCAAATACTTTAACACAAACAAACTATATTACTGTCAATCCTATTCCGGCAACCCCAACCATTTCGGCAGGTGGTCCTTTGACCTTCTGTGCAGGTGGAAGTGTGGTATTGACATCATCTTCGGCTAGTGGAAACCTTTGGTCGACAGGTGCAACAACACAATCGATCACCGTTTCAACTTCTGGAACATACACAGTTTCTGTTACAAGCGGTGGTTGTACATCGGCGACATCAGCCGGAACAACGGTTACAGTAACGGCATTACCGGCTACACCAACAATCTCAGCAGGTGGTCCTTTGACTTTCTGTGCAGGTGGAAGTGTGGTATTAACATCATCTTCGGCTAGTGGAAACCTCTGGTCGACTGGT
>JARWZO010000032.1 GCA_029866325.1 Fluviicola sp.
TATTAAACGTTTTAGGTGTCTATAGCAGTGAGGTCCACCTCTTCCCATTCCGAACAGAGAAGTTAAGCCCGCTAGCGCTGATGGTACTGCCCTTTTGAGGGTGGGAGAGTAAGTCGATGCCACTTTTAAAACGAAAGCCGTCAGCCTTAGGCTGACGGCTTTTTTTGTTAATATCAATTTCTCAAAAAGCATAACCGACAAGCTCAGCCCACTAACACTTATGGTACGCGTGTCAGATTGAGGCTGATGAGAGAGTTTAAGTTCCGCTCAGGTGGACCACTTTTAAAACGAAACCCTTACCAGTCTCAGACGAATCAGGTTTTTTTGTTTGTGATAACCCCAATAGTAGTTAAGTAGAAAGTAGTAATGATACTTGTCAGCACTAAGCGGACGATAGAGTTACACTAAATAATTAATTAGAGATTTACTATAAATCGATGCAACTGATAGCCCGTTTTCCTAAGTTTAGTTATCTTGCGTACTAATTAATTAAGAATATCACTTTAACTGAACTAATACATGGAGACAAATCAACAAATATTAGATGCCATTAATGCATGGACGGGTATCATTACAAATCCTGATCAACTGCTAGCAAACCTTAACCAAGGTTATAGCTTTGTAATCAATAGAAGTCAATTTAATACATGGAATGGAATATCCGGAGTGAATACTATTCATGCATATCCGGCTATATTAGATAATGTAATGACATTTGTGGTTGTGGATAATGTTACAGATGCTAATTCAAAGATTAATTTCGATAACGTATTTACGTGCGATTACACTTACGGAAAAACCGATGCCATATTAGCAAATATTCAAGGCCCAAGTAATATCAGTATTGAAGATGCTTTGGAGCGAGTTTTCCGTTGGTTGATGAATAAAACCGGTTGGGTAAATACGGCAAACCCAATGTTTCAAGGATTCACAATACCATTTTCAGATTTAACCAATTTATTTGGTTCAACAGCAGGTGATGATTTATATGTATTGATTGGAATGAAAGATGATGGAACCACAGATTTAATTTTGTGGAGTGACACAGTAAGCTTCCTTGATCCAAGATCGGTTGCTGATGTATCGTGTTCTATTCCGCCATTTGGTTCTGAAGGTGAGGGCGCTTTTCAGTTGCTTGTGCAATCAGCTCAATAAATCCATTGAAATATTGAATGGATATTAGCTTATTCATGAGATTATTGACGCTCGTGTCTCCAATTGTTTTGTTGACAGGCGTTATCATTGGAATCATTAACATAAAGAAAAACCCGAAAATTGGCCAACTGATTTTCGGGTATTTTATTATTGAACTCATCATCGAGATCGCGTCACGTTATTGGGGACAGGTAAATAAAAATAATTTGATTTTTTTGTCGGTAGCCGGCATAGTTGATGTGTTGTTTTTTTCGACTTTGTATATTCGATTCTTTTTTGCTCGAAAACGAATCTGGTTAATCTTCCTCTCGTTACCAGCAATACTATTGCTCATTTATATGATGTATCATAAAGTAGCGCTAAAGCCATCAGCATTTGATGCGTATGATAAAGTGATTTGCGATAGTATCATTGTGCTTTTTGCATTAATTAGTTCTTATGATCTTATTAACGGGAAAGAAGAGGTCCGAAAGGATGTTATGAGAGTAAACGCAGCTGTTCTGCTGTCTTTCTCACTTGATTTATTGATTTCGTTAACATACAATTTCCTTATAAACGTAGGGCAGCATTTTGTTATTTACTTTTGGATACTTAGATTCGTGCTTCTAACAGCACTATACACAACATTAGCATATACGTTATGGCAGATTGGCAAAAACCGGAAACACTAGCAATTTGGCTCACAATCGGAGTTACGTTGGTGCTTTTTTTGGTGTTGGTACTGATTTTGTTTACCCGAATTTATATTAAGCGGATACTCACCGAACAGAGCGAAAAAAATAGATTAAAACTCGATCATCAAAAAGAACTTCTGAAGGATAGTATTCTTGTACAGGAACGTGAACGCAATCGTATTGCAGCTGATTTACACGATGGACTTATCGCCAAATTGAATGTACTACTTCTGACCATTCACGCTAACGAAAATAGTGAGAAATCGACTTCCTTACTTCGCGAAAGCATTGGTGTAGCCCGCCGAATTTCACACGATCTAAGTCCACCGTTATTGAATGAAACCGGCTTGGCGGATCTAATTGCCGAGTTTGTTTCCCCATTGAGAAATAAACTCCAGATTCAGTATTACCTTTCCGAACATTCGCAAGAAATACTCGCCAATGATGTCAAATTGCAATTATTGCGAGTAGTACAGGAAATCATCAGCAATACCATTAAACACAGCCAGGCGACGATCATAGAGATTAATATCCGGCTTACTAATAGTATGCTCTGCTTATTTATCGCTGACAATGGTAAAGGTTTTGAAGTTGAAGATAAACACAATGGATTGGGACAGAAGAATATTGAAATGCGTCTTCAACTCCTGAAAGGTAACTATCGCGTGAAATCAAGCCCTGGAAAAGGAACGGCCTATTTGATTTATTTGCCAATTTAAAAGAAGTGTATGAGTGAGGAAGGAACGATAACAATTGCAATAGTAGATGATGAAACGTTGATTGTACAATTGTTGGAAGATTATTTTAAAAAGGTAGATTCGGTGCAAGTAATAATGAAAGCCTATAATGGCAAGGAATTTATTGATCAACTGAAAGAAACGGATCAGCATCCGGATATTGTGTTGCTGGATTTGCGCATGAAAGAAATGGATGGGATTGAAACCACAACCTATTTACGCGAACATTACCCCGAAATTAAGATCATCGTTATGTCGTCGCATTACATGTCTTCATTCATGGGATACATGCTCAAAACAGGCGTAAATGCGTTCATTCCGAAAGAAATTTCTCCTGATTTTCTGACCAACGTGATCCATTCGGTGAAACAACACGGCTATTATTTTTCTGAAGAACACGTTGAAGTGATGCGTACGCAAATCGCCCCAAAAGTTCCGAAACCAAAATTGACGCAACAAGAAATTTTGTCGGAGCGCGAAATGGAAATCCTTAAATTGATTTGCCAGCAGTTTACCTCGCAGGAAATAGCCGATAAATTGTTCATTGCACGACGAACAGTGGAAGGTCACAAAGGAAATTTATTGTTGAAGACAGCGGTGAAAAACACGGCAGGTTTGGTGATTTATGCCATTCAAAATCAGTTGATCGATCCCGACGAATTGGTGATTAACTAATCTTCGTAAACGTATTCGACCTCGGATTCCAAAAATTCATTGACAACTGTTGAATAGTCACTTAATGTTTTGGCTTTTTTGATACGCTTATACAATTTATGTCCATCATCAAAGGCTTCCGAGAAGTATTCCCAGTAACTTTTCATCTTGTTGAGCGCATTTCCATCGTTGGAATGGTTCAAATGACTTTCAAGCAAAAGATCCGTGAATTCCTGAAACACTTCATAACGGTCAGTCGGATAATCAGTTGTATCGTCCGCAATCATTTCAAATAAAAACGGATCTGCTACCGCGCCACGACCTATCATCCAACGCCGTATTTCAGGAAAAAGTAGCTTTAACTCTCTGAATTCTTTAACCGAAGTGATGTCGCCGTTGTAACAAAGTGAATGCTTTGTAAGTGGAATACAAGCCTTGAATCGCTCCCAATCACACCCGCCGTTGTAGAGTTGTTTGGCATAACGCGCATGCACAATAATCTCAGTAATTGGGTAATCATTCAGGCGCGGAAGCAGTTCCAGAATATCAGCCGTCGACTCATATCCCATCCGCATTTTGATGCCCAAATCGGCGTTCATTTTCGGGAGAATTTCTTCGATGATAGCACAGATTTTATCCGGTTTATCCAAAATACCTGCTCCTAAGTCACGCTTGGCAACCATCGGGTATGGACACCCCATATTCCAGTTGATTTCGGTATATCCCAAATCGGTTAGATAACTGGACATGTGTAGAAAATCGGCTGCAGTTGCTGCCATTACCTGCGGAATAATGGGTTCGTAAGGATTGTTTTCGGGTAACACATCGATTTTCGGTCCGGATTTGATGGAACCATCGTGCTCAAGTTTCAAGTAAGGAGCATAAAACTGATCTACGCCGTCGAATACTTGTTGAAACGCATTCCGAAAGTGATGATCGGTATAACTTTGAAGCGGCGCGAGTAATAATTGCGGTTTCATGGAATTGGCCACTAAGGCGTTGTCAGTGATACTGGAATGATTCTTCCATGCATAAACCGCGATGCGTTTAGGGCGAAATCACAGATAAAATCAGCCATCTCTTCGGGAATTAAAGGCGCTTTGTATCCCGGGAAGGCTGCTTCAAGCATTTCGGTTTGAACCGATCCTAGACACAAACAATTGATCTTGATCCCTGTTTCTTTGAGCTCTTCAGCTAGTAATTCGGTCAAGGATACTACCGCCGCTTTGGAGGTTGAATACGCCGATAGTCCCGCGAACTTCATAGATCCCTGAAAACCACCCATGGACGAAATGTTGACAATATGCGATCCGCTTTTCAATTTCGGAAAACAGGTTTGAATCGTTTGCATGACTCCGATCACATTCACCTGATAAGCTGTAAGCAGCTCGGTATGCAACAATTCCTGAAAGGGTTTCACCACAATGTATCCGGCATTGTTGATCAGGATATCGATGTGATCAAGTTTGTCAATAAGCGGTTGTAGTTGTTCGTTGACATTCGGTAAAGACAAATCCAACGCATGAAGTTGAACATTAGAATAACTTGACAAAGCGTGATTTTCTGTAAAACTTCGCGCAAAACAAACAATTGTGTTTTCGGGGTCTTGCGCAAAATGTTTCACAGTTTCCAGGCCAATGCCTCTGCTGGCACCAACCACCAAAATTGTCTTAGACATCGAAGTCCAGTTTCAGAATTTCACTAGTAGGATGCGCTTGACAAGTCAACAAATAACCTTCCGCTACTTCTTCATCGGTCAAAGCATAATTGATTTTCATGCTGGCGGAACCTTCCAATATTTTTGCTTTACACGTACAGCAAACCCCGCCTTTACACGAATAAGGAACATCCATTCCTGTTGCGTCGAGCGCTTCCAAAACGGTTTTTCCTTTAGTATTCAATTTCACGGTTACAATTTCACCGTCAAGTATTGCCGAAACCGTACTTTCACCTGAAAAAGTTCCAGTAACAATGGTTTCAGGAGCTTTCATCAATACCGGTGTAGTGAACAATTCAAAGTGAATTTGCTCAGGTTTGATTCCGAAAACCTCCAATACTTCTTTCACAGCAACAATCATCGCTTCTGGCCCGCAAATGTAAAATGCTTCGGAGCGAAGTAATGACAAATCTGCCTTGATAATTTCGCTTACTGTTTGTTTGTCGAAGCGTCCATGCTGATGCCCGGCGACTTCTTCCCGACTGAAATAATAACGTGTTTTGGTATTGGTCAAGGCATCGAGTTCGTTGGCAAAAAAGGTTTCGCTTTGCGAACTGTTTCCGTAAAACAATTGAATCTCCTGATCTGTACCTTCAACCGATTTTGCCATTGATAAGAAAGGCGTGATTCCACTTCCGGCAGCAAAAGCAACATGCTTTTTAGCATCTTTTTGAAGTCCGAAATTTCCATGCGGAAAATCAACTTCAATCGTGCTTCCGGTCTTTAATTGATCAACCAGCCAATTCGAAGCAACACCTCCTTCAACCGATTTCACAGCAACGGATAACGGTTCGCCCGGAGCACTGCAAATAGAATAGGAGCGGTTTAGAACAGTTCCGTTGATCATACAATGCAAGTTCAGGTATTGACCCGGAATAAATGCAAAAGAAGCCACAGCTTCGGCTGGTACTTCAAACGAAATCCGCGCAGCCTTAGCCGTTAAACGTTCGTGATTTGAAACCGTTAGTTCGGCAGAACGTTTGTGTACAACTGTTTCGTCTTTCTTTTTTGAGCGTGAGAATAATCCCATAATTTAGTCGTCAAATGATACAATGAGTTTTTCTGAAGTAGGATGCGATTGACAAGTCAGAATATAACCGGCTTCCACTTCATCTTTATCGAGGGCGTAATTGACATCCATTCGGGCAGTTCCTTCCAGGATGCGTGCCTTACAGGTGCAACAAACGCCACCTTTACAAGCAAAAGGTAAGTCTGCTCCTGCTGCCTGAGCAGCATCCAAAATAGAGGTTCCGTCAGAGTTTAACGGAATTTCCAATTGATCGCCGTCCAATATGATGGTAACAACAGAATCGACTGTTGGTTCGTTTGATACGTTTTCAGATGCAGGTTTTAGTTTAGGAGTTGAAGTGGCAAACAATTCGAAATGGATGTTTTTCTCATCGATTCCTGCGGCTAACATTCCGTCTTTTACAGCGTGAATCATTTCTTCCGGTCCACACACGTATACTCCGTGAATTGGCTGATTGGCAAAAAATGCTTTGTTGAGTTTTGTTACTTTATCCAAATCAATGCGCCCTTTTTGCAACGCATTCCCGAGACTTTCACGGCTCAATACATGAATCAACCGGAAACGATCGAGGTGCTTGTTTTTAAGGGCTTCAAGTTCTTCTCTGAAAATGATGCTGTGAAATCCTTTGTTTCCGAATACCAACGTCACATCACTCAATGGTTCCTCGGTCAAAATTGTTTTCAGTATCGAAAGAATCGGAGTGATTCCGCTTCCTGCAGCAACCAATAAATAACTTTGGGCAACATCCGGATTTGGAGTAAAGGCAAAGTTTCCTGTTGGTGTCATTACCTGCATTCGATCACCAACGTTGAGTGATTGAGTTGCCCAGCTGGAAAAAACACCGTTTTCAATGCGTTTGATCGCTACACGCCACTCCTGTTCATTCGGAGCGGTGCAGATTGAATACGAACGTCGAATGTCCTCGTTATTAACATCGGCACGAAGCGTAAGGTATTGTCCGGCTTTATATGCGTAGTCTGCAGACAGTTCCTCAGGAATAGCGAATGCAACCGAGACTGTGTCATCTGTTTCCGGACGAACATCAATTACAGTCAGATCATGAAACTTGGGCGTCATTTTCGTTATTTTGAATGCAAAAATAGCAAATCTATCGGGTCGGTGAATGCCACAGACCGATTTACCTTGCCAACTTTCAGATCAGTATTTTACAAAATGGGTGCGGATCAATTTCCCACCCGTTATCGCCTCGATGAAATAACTTCCTGCAGCCAATTCTGAAACATCGAAGGTATTATTCGAAAGCACAAATCGGTTTGCTTTTCCATCGGTTGAAACAACATTGACTTCACTGATTGTTGTGTTTTTAGGTACCAGTAATTGCACAGTCGATGTTCCCGGATTGGGGTAAGCAACCATCCAATTGTCGGTTTTGATTTCCTCCAGCGAAACCGTATTCAATGCTAAAACAACTGCCTGATACGCGTTTATTTTCCCCATTCCCCAACGTGTGTGGCCGGGAGCGGTAATTGCACCGGTAAATTGGTCTAATCTAGCTGTGCTTTTGATGATCGATTTCACCTGAGCGGCACTAAGAAACTGATTGGCATCCAGCATCAATGCAACTATTCCGGTGACACAAGGTGAAGCCATTGACGTTCCTGAAAAACGCGCGAAGTCGTAATCCGTTCCGTTGAAATTGACCGTATTTATTTGCGTATAGGAAGCATCGGTAAACGATGAAATAGACGACGCAACAGAAACTCCGGGTGCTGAAATGTCAGGTTTCATTTCTTCTGTGTAAATAGGCCCCGTGCTGGTAAAGCTTGCAATTGTTCCGCCGGCAGGATTCCCCTGTCCGTTGAGGTATCCGGATGAGTAAGCGCCAACACTGATCACATCAGGAGAACAAGTTGGTTCGCCGATACTGTATTGAGAATCGCCCGAAAGTCCGTCCGTTACACCAAATGTTACCAACGGCATTCCCCAGTTTCCAACTCCGGTTGTAAGTTCGGTTACATTCCAGTAATGAACCGTTCCTGCGCTGGCAGCACTTTTAAGTACCACTCGGATATTGGTGTTGGTACATTTTGCACGCAAACGCATATTCGGTCGGTTGTTGAGCGGATTATTGTATTCTGCTGCAACATTAAAGAAAATGGTGTCGGCTCCAACTACCAGAATGGAATCTAGATAGCCGTTCATGCTTGCGTTGTAAAGCGGACTTTCTGTTAATAAAACATTCCCGGAATTGTACAGGCTAATTCGAGCTGCAAAATCATTGTTCTGTTCACCCCACATGGTGATACTTTGTCCCCACATGTATTGATTGGCTGCATAATCGTAGAAATCAACACGACTCGAGAAACTATCATTGTTGAATGTTTTCTTGATGTGAAAATTGACATTTCCATTATTTCCGGCAGAAGAAACAAACACCACTCCGTCATCGCTCAATTGAGCAATTGCCTGCGAAAGAAGTGAATTTCCGTCAAGAGTTCCCATGTAATACAAACCCCAGCTCATGTTGATCACCAATCGTTTTCCGGCGGCATCGGCTTTTGCTTTCATCCAGTTAAAGGCGTCGATTACTGAAGCAGCATCGATCAAAAAGGTCGTAAACAGAAATTCCGATTCAAAGGCAAATCCTCTGTATTGGGTCAATCCGGCTCCGCTTCCGCCGGCAATTCCACCTACGTGTGTACCATGCGTGTTGTAGCTGTAAATATTGGAAGTATCACTTCCTGCAGCCATTAATTCAGATACGTTGTCAAATTCCACTCCGTAAGAATACCCAACAGGTAAATCGCCCGCTTGCTTGAACTGATCCCAGGCTGCATGGATGCGAGTCGCAGTTAATAAGGTATCGTAAAACATCGGTTGGGTATAATCAAATCCCCAATCGGTAATCCCGATCAATACATCTTTTCCGGTGAAAGCCTCGGGTAAATTCCACCCATGTTGAACACTATCTGCATGAGCGTCTTTTACGGCTTTGTCGAGGTTTGGAGCTACTTTCGGCGGGATTTCAAGATAACTATAAACGCTGGAAAAGTCTAGCAGATACAATGCTTCCAAAGGAACTTTGATGGTTGAAATATCTCCGATCGTAGATCCAACTAAAACTCCTGCTGCTTTGAGTGTCGACCACGAAACAGCGGGTTGGGTTTTACCAAACAAAGAAACATAATAGGTACCGTGAATTTTATTGATGGGAAAACGTTGCAGCATCGTTTCATCGATTTGATGCGATTGTGCGTATTGCTTTGATTGGCTGATCAATAATTGCCACTCACTCAGATTCTGTTGCGATTGGCGTTGATTCCAGCCTACGAAACAGATGGAAAGCGTAAGGATAAGAAGGCACGTTTTCATAGTGTTATTTTAAAGGCGCAAGATACGAAAGATTTGATTGAGGAAAGGGAATGGAATTTATCAACAAAAGCGTAAATCGTGTTTTCTCGAGATTCAACTTAGGAAAAAAAGTGTATTTTTAGATCGGTAATGACCAATCACTATGGAAGCTGTTAAGAAAGTACGAGCGTCTTCTAACCATTCGAACAAATCGGATGGGAATAAACCCTTTTTGGGCATCCAAGCCAAGTTAAATGCCGCGTCCGACTCAGTCGTGGTCAACAAACCGGGCGATAAATACGAGGTGGAAGCTGATCATGCAGCTGAACAAGTGGTTTCGAAACAATCAACTCCGACTCCTGCCTATGTTCCGTCTACGTCACCGGTACAACTCAAACAAGAAAATGATGAACCTGTAGTTCAGGAAAAACCAATCGTATCAAGCATTACACCATTTGTTCAGGCAAAGGAAGAAGAAGTTCAGGCCAAAGAAGAGGAAGTTCAGGCTAAAGAAGACGAGCCTGCCCAGATGATGGAGGAGGAACCTGCCCAAGCGAAAGAGGAAGAAGTTCAAGCCAAAGAAGAGGAAGTTCAGGCTAAAGAAGACGAGCCAGCCCAGATGATGGTGGACGAACCTGCTCAAGCAAAAGAGGAAGAAGTTCAAGCGAAGGAAGAGGAAGTTCAATCAAAAGAAGAAGAACTACAAGCCAAAGAAGACGAAGAAGTACAAACAAAACTGCAATCTTCGGCTCCAACTACACCTTCTAAACCATCCATCAACGATCAGCTGAGTTCCTCCAAAGGTTCGGGTTCACCACTTTCTGGCGGTGTAAAACAAGAAATGGAAAGTGGTTTCGGGGCTGATTTTAGTGGCGTAAAAATCCACACGGATGATCGGGCTGCTTCTATGAGCAAAGAGATCGGAGCACAAGCTTTTACCAACAAGGGCGATATTTATTTCAATCAAGGTAAATTTAATCCGGCTACCACACAAGGAAAAACCTTGTTGGCGCATGAATTGACACACACCATTCAGCAAGGTGCGGCTGGTGAAAAGAAAGAATCCACTCCTGCTACAACCGAAAAAACTGCCGCGGGTGAAAATAAAACCGCTGATAACGAAGCTGCTAAACCGGAACAATCAGCTGCAGGAACAAGCACTGATAAAGCGACAGGTAAACCTGCTGTTGATGCTCCGGCATCTGTCGCAGGAAGTATGACTGCACCAAGCGTTCCAACGGCTACGGCAACCAAACCTGTCGAAATCGCTCCGATAGAAGGCACGCCGCTTACTGCCGATGCATTGGCGGCAGAAGGCGAAGTACCGGTTGAAGGTGAAGCGGTAGAAGAAAAAAAGCAACCGAGTCCGGAAGAAGATCCGAACTTTTTGGCAGTAACGGCCGCTATTTCAAAAGAATCGGTTGATCAAGAATCAAAAGAAGATCCTGATGCATTATCCGAGGACGCATTGGATGCCGCAAAATCACCAAGTAATGAAGCTGATAGCTTTGCGAAGGCTGATCAGGTGGATGAGATGGAGAAACAGGAACCAAAGGAATTCAGTGCCGAAAACTTCAAAAAACTCCTCAGTGCCCGAATTGCAGAAATGGAATTGCCAGATAACAATGATGCAGCGGATAAGTTTGAAGAAGAAAACAATATAGACGAAGTCAACAAAAAGGCCACAGGTGATGTAAAGGCAGAAACAGCAGCCACGAGTGGAGCAATTGATGAATCTACCAATAAAGAACCTAATGTAAAGCCGGAGCACAAACGCAAGGAAGAAGCTCTTCCTGTGATTAAGCAAAGCAAGAAGCCGAAAAATGTCAATGCAAAACAAGCTGTTCCGCAGGTACGACCGGCAGCAGAGGTAGAACAACCACTTGCCGACGACGCTGCACGTATGGATAATGCGATGGCAGAAAATGAAGTGACGGATCACCAACTGGAAATTTCCCAAGAACCACAGTTTGAGCAAGCTTTAGGCGAGAAAAACAACGCGAAGGAAAAATCGGCGGAAATTTCCCAAACGGCACGTGCAGATGAAGGCTCCACGTTGCAGAAAAACGCCTCCAAGTCTCAGAAAATGGGTCAGGAGGAACTTCAGGGGATGAAAATCCTCAACGATCAGTCGGTGAAAAAAGTGACCGGCGATCAGAAATCAACAGGCGTCAAAGACACTTCCGAACGCGATCTTGTGGCAGGAGAAATCAATAAGATTTATAGTAGCACGAAAACGGATGTGAACAAAATCCTGAGTGATTTGGATGCAAAGGTGGAAACCGATTTTGCAGCAGCCTCAGAAAAAGCCAAAGCACGATTCGAAAAATACTGTGGCGATAAAATGTCACAGTACAAATACGACCGCTACCTGAGTCAAGTGGGTGGATGGGCATTGTGGACCTACGACTTGTTTGCCGGTTTGCCGGATGAAGTGAACCAATTCTATGTGGATGGGCGCGAATTGTTTGTGGAAACAATGGATGCTGAAGTAGACGTAATCGCACACCACATTGCCAGTGAACTCAATCGCGCTACTCAACGCATTGAAACAGGTAAACAGGAAGTGAACGACTACGTAGAGAAACTTCCAAAAAACCTCAAACAATACGGAAAAGAAGCCGCTGAAGCGATTCGTGAGAAGTTTGACGAGCTCTCTGAAGAAGTAAATGCCAAGGAAGAAGAACTGGTTGACATGCTTGCCGAAGAATATGTGGCGAGTCTCAAAGAAGTAGATGAGCGCATCGAGGAGTTGAAAGCCGACAACCGCGGCTTGATAGACATGGCGATGGACTTCATCAATGGTGTGCTTGAAACCATCCGTAAGCTCAAGGAAGCAATCATGGGCTTATTGTCTGCCATTGCCAGTGCCATCAGCGTGATCATGGCCGACCCAATCGGTTTCATGGGCAACCTCTTTGATGGTATTGGTCAAGGAATCGATTTGTTCAAGACCAACATACAGAAACACCTCTTGGGCGGTTTATTGGAATGGCTCACGGGATCTATGGGACCACTTGGCATTACGGTTCCGGATGATATTTTTAGCCTAAGTGGTATTTTCAGTTTGGTCATGCAAGTCTTGGGCGTCGGTTGGGACATGCTACGGATGAAAGCTGTCAAATCGATGGGCGAACCAACTGTAAACGCATTGGAAACAGGTGCGGATGCAGGATTCTCCATCTTCAAAACCATGCGCTCTGGCGGTATCATGGGCTTATGGGAATTTGCAAAAGAGAAATTCTCTGACCTCAAAGAAACCATCATCGACGCGATCAAAGAAATGCTGATCACCAAGGTCATCGAAGCGGGAATCAAATGGCTCTTATCCTTACTCATTCCGGGCGCAGGCTTCATCAAAGCCATCATGGCCATCAAAGACATTGTGGTCTTCTTTGTTGAAACAGCTATCATGCTCATTCCAGCCATTACCGAAGCAATCCTTGCATTGGCAGCTGGTTCGGTAGCTGGTGTAGCGAAAGCATTTGAATTCGGATTGTCGAAACTGATTGTTCTGGTCATCGGACTCTTTGCCAAACTCATTGGTCTTGGAGACTTGGCGAAACGCGTGCAGAAAATCTTCAAAAAGATCAGAAAGCGTGTGGATAAGGTAGTGCGCGATTTGTTTAAGAAAGCAAAGAGAGCTGGTCGGAAGTTGATGCGGAAACTTGGATTAGGATCAAAAGAGAAGCCTAAGAACAAGGAGCAGCATGATGAACAGGTGAAAGCAGGCTTGCAATATTTGGATCAGCTAAGTGAACAAGAAGATAAAGATAAGGATGGAAATCTTAGTGAAGAAAGTGCAAGTAAAATTGCTAAAACAACGAAAAAGAAGTTTAAAGTATTTACATCTATAATTCCGAAATTAGAGTCAGGTAAGTGGATATTCGATTGGACAGGAAGCAAAGGAAGAAAGAAAACGAACAAGGGAGGCAATATAACATATACTTTAGGGTCCACTTTTAAAGGTAAATTAGATAGTTTGCCAGGAAATGCCTCAGAAATGAAGCCTCTAACGAAGGGAAGTACGTTATGGAAGGCAGCTATAAAAGAATGTCAGGATGCAATTGATGAGGGATCGAAAATGCAGATAAAAGTTAAATCAAGCTCAGATGCAACAGCATTTTTGAAAGCTGTTTTGGCTAAACCAAGTGATACGGATGACAATGGAATAAGAATGAATAGATATAAAGCACATACGCAATCAGGTAGGGAAGATGGTACTCCAAAGTATAAGAAGGGATATGAGCAACATATGGCTCCAGAAGGAGGAAAAGGAGATAATCCACACATCAAATATTATATTAATGATACAGATGGACATGTTTTTTATGAAAAACCAAACTAAATATAATGTATAAGTTTATTGAATTGAAGCATAAATTAGTTGAAGAAAACATGGAAGGAGTATTTCAAATTTCTCAGTCTTTAATGCAGAAAAAAGTGAATTATCATGAAAATATTTTGGAAATAGCTGTTGCTTTGTTGAAAGATCATCAAAGTTATTTTGTTTTACACGAACGAATATTGTTCAAAGGTAAATTGGTGAAATTCATAGGTGCTATTGTCATTAGCGAAAAATCAGATTTGATTGAGTATTTGAGGCAATCAATTCAGAAAAATGATCTTAGGCCAATAAGAATTTTTTCTATAGAGGATAATCCGAATTTTCTTTTGAGATATACTGACGAAGGTTCTGCACAATTGTTTGAATGATCAATTTTAATTAGATTTTTTCTTTTGGAATGTGGTTAGTTCGCTTTCTATCAGTTAATAGAAGCGGGAATCAAGTGGTTGTTATCGTTATTGATTCCGGGCGCGACGGGCTTCATCAAAGCCATCATGGCCATCAAAGACATCGTGGTATTCTTTGTTGAAACCGGTATCATGAACATCAAAAGCAGTGCTTTTTCTTTCCTGCAATTACTGAAGCTATTCTAGCTCTTGCTTCCGGTTCTGTAGCAGGTGTGGCCAAAGCGTTTGAATTTGGACTTTCTAAGCTGATCGTTTTGGTGATAGGCTTGTTTGCGAAGCTTATCGGCCTAGGAGATTTAGCGAAGCGGGTTCAGAAAATCTTCAAGAAAATCCGCAAGCGTGTAGATAAGGTAGTGAGAGATCTTTTCAAAAAAGCAAAACGAGCCGGACGTAAGTTGATGCGGAAGTTGGGGATAGGATCAAAAGAGAAGCCTAAGAACAAGGAGCAGCATGATGAGCAAGTGAAAGCTGGGTTTGCACAACTCACATGATTCCACAACAAATCTGCATGAATATCCGTCAAGTGTTGAATTGATTGAATTTTAGAGGAATTCCGACTGAAGATTTCATCAAAGCCATCATGGCTATCAAAGACATTGTGGTCTTCTTTGTTGAAACTGCTATCATGAACATCAAAAGCAGTGCTTTTTCTTTCCTGCAATTACTGAAGCAATCCTTGCACTGGCATCAGGTTCGGTAGCAGGTGTAGCCAAAGCCTTTGAGGTTGGGTTATTGAATCAAATATATAACGCTCACTGAAGCGATTCGCATCCCTGAAAAAATGTTAATTTGATAAATTGTGAGCAACATTTCTCAAAAAGATTTGTTTTACTCGTAGCAACATTCGTACCTTGCAGATACAACAAACAAGCATGAGTAAAAGCGTTTCCATAACCGAAGGAGTAGAAGTGAGCGTAAGTACCCAGTTTCGGGCAGATGTTTCACACACAGCTGAAAACTCCTATTTCTTCAATTACCGCATCGGTATTGAAAACCGTAATAGCTTTTCCGTTAAACTATTGCACCGCGATTGGTTTATTTTTGATTCGTTGAATCCACCTGTTCACGTGAGCGGAGAAGGGGTAATTGGTCAGCAACCGGAATTGGAATCTGGTGAAACCTATAGCTATACCAGCGGTTGTGAATTGCATTCTGAAATAGGATCAATGCACGGTTTCTACACCTTCCTAAATGTGGAAACAAACGAGATTTTCCGCGTCAACATCCCTGCGTTTGATATGGTGTTTCCGGGAAGATTGAATTAAGTGGTTTTTCTTCTACGAAGTAAGATAAATACAACGATAATACTCAACGCGCCGATTACGAGCCATTCCCATTTTAATTTTGCAACGCCCTTTTGTGGTGAATCAATCCCGCTGTTTTCTACTTCAGCTTCAATTTCCAGGCGCATAATCTGCTCTTTTAAGCGCGACAATTCATCATCGTCTTCAGTGTTTTGTAATTGAATCTCGTTTTGAATGGCTTGTTCCTGCTCCAAATAAATCGTCGCGCCTTTGAAGTCGTCTTGACTTTTAGCCACTTCTGCCAAAGCTTTTAAAGCATCACCGGTTTCGTTTTTCAGGTTGTTTTTACGCGAAAAATCCAGCGATTTGGTATACCAGAAAATGGCTTTGTCATTATCCGAAGTGTAAAAATAATAATCACCAAGGTTGTAATAACTCTCTGAAATGGCTTTAAAATTCTTGATTTTCAAACGTAAATCGAGCGCCTTTTCAAAATAAGCACGCGCCTGAGCTGTATCACCGCTTTCAAAATAAACAATGGCCAGGTTGTTATAAGCATGCGCCACAGGGTTGGTATTAAATGCGGATTTTTTGGCATATTCCATCGAATAACGGAAAAAGCGAGTTGCAATACCATAATCTTCCTGCAGTTGATATATAGCACCCAATCGTGCGTATCCCACGCTCACTTTCTGGTATTCTTTGTGCTTTTTTAAAACGGTAATATAACGCTGATACGTTTCTATGGCTTTTTGGTATTCATGTTTCAAAATGTAGGTTTCGCCCAACATTTGAAAGGATTTTACTTTCGTAACCGGATTGTCACTTCGTTTATCATGCCTGATGGCGCGCAACGACCAGTAATAGCTCGATTTTTGGTCTTTTTGATGAATGTAACCCAGCGCGATCAATCTGCAAGCGGTTCCCAATAGTTGATCATCGCCACGTTCTTCCATGTTGGATAACAACGCTTTGGTCATGGCTATGCAATCCGCATGTTTTCCGATGGTCAGTAAATAATGTGCAATGGTGATTTTTCCTCGTTCTATTGCCGGATAATAATGATTGTCAATACCATAAAGAAACAAGTCTTCTCCGATTATCTTAAGCGAATCCTGCGATTCGGCATTGTAATATTCCGTTAGTTTCTCGCAGGCATAAACGCGTTCTTTTCCGGTGCCGTTTCGGAAATCCTCGAGCAAAGCAGTAACGTTTTGAGCAAAAGAATAACTGAACGTAAACAAGCAAAGGAGTAGAAGTGTTTTTTTCACGTGATCGATTTTGGATTCCGAATGTACAAAAAAAGGATATATGTGTTGGCTTTCTTTTGGCATTTTGAACGGTGAATCTGCCAAAACTATGATTACTTTTGCTAAAAACAAAGGAACTATGTCAAACGCTATTTTTCATGTGCCGGTTGCTGTAAATGAACCGGTAAAACCATATTCACCCGGAACGAAAGAGCACGCCGATCTCATCGCCGAATATAATAAACTCTATAATCAAGCTCCTATTGATATTCCGCTTTACATCAATGGAAAAGAAATTACAACAGCCGATAAAAAACCGATGTCGCCTCCGCATGAACACCAAAAGGTAATCGGACATTTCAATTACGGGGTTGCATCGCATGTGGAACAGGCAATCGATGCGGCCTTGGCAGCTCGTGAACAATGGGCCAATCTACCTTGGGAACAACGCGCAGCAATTTTCCTGAAAGCGGCAGATTTATTGGCAGGACCGTTTAGAAACCGAATGAATGCCGCTACCATGTTGGCGCAGTCGAAAAACGTGATGCAAGCAGAAATTGATGCAGCATGTGAGTTAATTGACTTTTTCCGTTTCAACGTACAATACATGACGCAGGTTTACAAAGAGCAACCTGAATCATTACCGGGTATGTGGAACCGTTTGGAATACCGTCCGTTGGAAGGATTTGTGTTTGCAGTTACACCATTCAACTTTACTTCTATTGCTGCCAACTTGTGCGCTGCACCGGCAATGATGGGGAATGTAGTAGTTTGGAAACCGGCAGAATCACAAATGTACTCCGCTCAGGTGATCATGGAATTGTTCAAAGCTGCGGGAGTTCCTGACGGCGTGATCAACATGGTTGCAGTTGATGGGCCTGTTGCCGGAGATGTGGTATTTAAACACAAAGCGTTCGCCGGGCTACACTTTACAGGATCTACAGCCGTTTTCAGAAACCTTTGGAAAGAAATCGGAAACAACATTGAAAACTACCGAACCTATCCGCGTATTGTCGGAGAAACAGGCGGTAAAGACTTCGTAATGGTTCATAAATCGGCCAATCCTGCCGAAGTTGCTACGGCACTTTCGCGCGGAGCGTTCGAATTCCAAGGACAAAAATGCTCTGCTGCTTCGCGTGGTTACATTCCTTCCAACATCTGGCCGGAAGTAAAACGCATTTTGGTAGAACAAGTGAAATCGTTCAAAATGGGAAGTCCAGCGGATAGTTCCAATTTTGTGAATGCGGTGATCGATGGTCGCGCTTTTGATAAAATTGCAGGGTACATCGACTTCGTGAAATCGCAATCGGACGCTGAAATCATCGTGGGTGGAAATTATGATAAATCGGTAGGATACTATATTGAACCGACAGTCGTGGTAACCACCAACCCGAAATTCAGAACCATTTGCGAAGAAATTTTCGGACCGGTATTGACCCTTTACGTTTATCCGGAAAATGAGTTTGAAGCAACCTTGAAATTGCTGGACGAAACCTCTGACTACGCATTAACTGGTTCGATTATTTCCCATGACCGTTATGCGATCCAAACCGCAACCAAAGCATTGGAAAACGCAGCAGGAAATTTCTACATCAACGACAAGCCTACGGGAGCTGTAGTTGGACAACAACCATTTGGTGGCGCCAGAGGTTCCGGAACCAACGATAAAGCCGGTGCTGCAATGAACTTATTGCGTTGGGTTTCTGCACGTACCATCAAAGAAACATTCGTTCCACCGACAGATTACCGCTACCCGTTTTTGGGGTAAGATTTGAATAACTATCTTTAAACGCTCTTCTTATTTACGGAAGGGCGTTTTTTATGTACAGCAAAACCTTTCAACATCCGGTATTCCCCATGCGCGAGTTTGTGCTCAAGTGGGAAAAACGTTATGAAGCAATTCAGGTGCTCTATCAAGGAAACCTGATACTCGAATTCGAAAACTTAAAAGAATTGTACAATAATTCAACCATTGAAATTGATGGAATAGGGAAGTTGGAAGTACTTTTTTTACCCAATCCCTTTCGATTTGAAATCATTGTCAATGGAATCGAGTCACCACAGAATCACAACCATCCTACGCAAAAAATCAAACGAAGAACCAGTCTTATGTTTCTTCCGATGATGTGTTACCTGATTATGACTTTTGTCTCGTATACAGAATCAAAAAGTTTGATTGGGACGTCGCAGGTCTTTGATCAGCAAATGACTTTAATAGGTCTTGGATTATTTTGTTTTTCATTGATCGTTTATGTAACACTAATGGCTCGGATTGTATTGGGTTTCATGATCTATTATTGGTTCCACATAGTTGCCGGAATGGCTCTCTTTCTAATGTATCTTTGGGCATGCAAAATCCATTTTGACATGAATCAGAAGTATGATATGTTTGTTTTTACTGTTATTTGGTTTGCCGTTTACTTTACCGGTGTATTCTGGCTGTTGCGAATGCTCTATTTACCTTGTAAAAAACTGTTTAAAATCAACAGAATGATCGCTGCATCAGAAGAGTTGTTGGATTGATTTTAATGTTGGAGATGGTTTGAGAACCGCTTCTTTCAGCACAAAATAGCGTTCGTAATATTGCAAATTACCGTTCGTTTGTTTGATATGTCAATTTGCAATATTACGAACGGATAAACAATTTTAAATCAATTGATAGACTCTGTTTTAAAAGATCATCGCGTTGTTTTTCATTACAAAATCACCAACCCATTTCTTTCACAAGTATATTTGTACAAGAAATAGCTTAACAACCATGGATTTCGAGAAAAAATACCCCATCACACAACAACCCGGAGATTTCGTAACCGTTCAATGGACGCGTGGCTACAAAGCAGTTGACGTCTATTACAAAGATGAATTGATCGGTTCTGTACAAGGTTCTGCAAAGTTGAAGGCAGGCACCAAAATTTCTACTGTTTTGGGAACAATTGAGCTAAAACTTTCGGAAAAACCGATTATGCTCAATGTTATCATTGATGGGTATCACAGTCCGGTAAATGTGAGCCATCCGGCAAAGGAATTGAAGAAAACGGCTGTGTTTTTCTGGATGATTCTCACCTTTGCAGTCATTGCATCCCTTATGGAGGGCGTTTATTTGTCAACGGAACTTTCTGCCGAGGTAATTGTGACACTGATCAATTTTGTTATTGTTACCGTCTATTTCTTATCAGCTGTTTTTATCAGAAGTGGCAAACCCTGGGCCTATTATATGGGTTTTTCAATGTTCGGGCTGATGTATGCGCTTTCACTCATCAGTTTTTTAGGACCTGTAACTATTTTTTTGATAATAGTCTTTCTGTTTCGTACGGGTTTTCTGGTGGTACTAATATTGAACATGAAGCATGCCAATTCGGCTATAAAACATCAGCGTTACGGTTCGTATAGCGATGCTGAGTTATTGGATAGTAAACTTTAATTTCTAAGGAAACTACCGAAATCACCAATTACGGATTTCCTTATATTTAACCCATGCAATCAATCATTCGCTCGCGTTCCTTTTTGGCTTGTTGCCTTATTTTGGCAGTAAGCATGTTGTATCGGTTCAATTACTTTACCAACGAAAGTAAAAACGGCTACAATGCCACAACTTGGGATGCGCTCGGTTATTACATGTATTTGCCTGGCTACCTTATTTACGACGATGTAACCGAACTCAAGTGGATGCCGAAAATTGATAGTACCTATCATGTAACCGGTGGTCAGATGTATCAGGCAACTCCGCTCGAAAAAGGCGGTTATGCATTCAAATACCTCGGCGGAGTCGCCATCATGGAATTACCGTTTTTTTATATCGGACATACAGTAGCCTATTTTGCAGATGCTCCGCAAGACGGTTTTTCCTGGCCTTACCAATATGCCATCATGTTTGGTGCACTGTTTTGGTTTTTCATCGGATGTTTGATTTTGCGAAAAGTATTACTGCGTTTTTACAATGAAACCATTACTACGCTCACGATTCTCTTGATTTGTTTAGCGAGTAATGCGCTTCAGTATGTAAGCATAGACGGTGCGATGAGTCATTCGTTTATCTTTCCACTATATGCTGCAATGTTGTGGCTCACGATTCGCTGGCACGAACAACCCAAACGAACAACTGCGCTTTTCATGGGCTTGGTGGCAGGATTGGCAATCATTTCACGACCTACTGAATTGATCATCGTCTTTATACCGATTTTATGGAGCTTGGAAACTACAGGCAAATTAAAATCGAAATGGGCATTGGTGAAACAACATCGGAACCACATTTTTTACGCGGCAGCCGGCGGGATCATCGGTATTTTGCCGCAATTGTTGTATTGGAAACAAGCTACCGGTTCGTGGGTTTACGATGTGGGAAGTAAGTGGTTTTTCCTTAACCCATGGTGGCGCGTACTCATCGGATTTGAAAAAGGTTGGTTCATTTACACCCCAATTGCCATTTTTATGGTGATCGGTTTGTTCCTGATGAAAGGAAAACCGTTCCGAAGATCTGTTCTGGTGTTTTGTCTATTGAATATCTGGATCATCATTTCTTGGTCCGATTGGCGCTACGGAGCCAGTTATTCAACCCGCGCATTGGTGCAAAGTTATCCGGTTTTCGCATTGGCGCTAGCTGCTTTTTTGGAACGAACTTACGTGAACCGAAAACGAATCTTGGTAATTGGCTTAGGACTTTACCTCATTGGAGTCAATCTCTTTCAAATTCTGCAATACAACGCCGGAGACTTGCATTACGACCACATGAATGCGCGTTATTATGCAGCGATTTATTTAGACGCAAACCCAACACCGCTCGATTATAGCTTGCTGGATACGGATGAAATCATTCGCAATGAATCAAAGTTTACAACAACCAAAAAAGCGGTTCTCAAGCATTCCAAAGTCAGTGCGAAAATTGGTGGGGAATTTGGCTTGACCACTTTTCCCATTCAACAAGAGCAATGGATTAAAGTAAAGCTAACCATCAATTCCATCAGCGGAAGAAACACAGGTTCTTTGACACTGAAGTGTTTTCAAAAGGGAAAAGTGGTGAAAGAAAAACGTTTCCGCATCGGCACTCCGTTGAGCAAAGACAATCAAGTTACAACCTATGAATGTTACTTAGATTTATCTTCGTTTAAAACTGGAGAAATTGAATATGTTGCCGTTGGGTTAGATTCTTTCGATACCTACGAAGGCCGTAATGCGAATCTTACTATTACAGGTTTTAGAAAATCGTAGAAGTAAAAGTAATAATCGAGATTTATCTCAAACACTTGAAATAATCAAACGGCTCTAAGCAATCATTGCATTGATAATGCGCCTTACAAGCTGTGCTACCAAACTGACTCACCATTTTGGTATTTCTGGAATTACACAACGGACACGGAACAACAGTTGGAGTCGCAAACAACACGCTCTTGTCTACTTCGTGCTCGGGTGGAGCAATGCCGTATTCTTTGAGTTTTTTTCGACCGTTTTCAGAAAGCCAATCGGTTGTCCAGGCCGGAGAAAGAACAGTAGTAACGGTCAAATCACTGATCCCATTTTCTGCAAGCTTAGCGCGAATATCTTCCTCAATAACTCGCATGGCAGGACAACCTGAATAAGTAGGGGTAATGACAATTTCGGCAGCATTTCCATTTAGTTTTACCGAGCGAACTACGCCTAAATCAACGACCGATAAAACAGGAACTTCCGGATCTGAAACGTCTTCCAGCCAATGCCAAATATCGGTTACGGTTACCATTGCATGCCCGGGTAGGCGCGTTGCATGTATTGTAAGTCGGCCAGTAAAAAGCCAAGGTGTTCGGTGTGCTTTCCAAGTCGGCCACCTTGTTGTTTCCAATTATTGGTAGGAATTGTTAAAGTAGCTGCTTGCACAACTTCCTGAATACGTTCCATCCAAATTGGACGTAAAGCTGCCAAATCAACACCAACTTTTGCTGCTATCATAGCTTGATCGGTTTCATCCATGAAGAACAATTCGTCGGAATAACGCCACAACAAATCAAGCGCATCTTGTGTTCTGCTGTGAGATTCTTCTGTTCCATCACCTAAACGAATCACCCATTCGGAAGAATGTTTGCAGTGGTATTTCGTTTCTTTCAATGATTTTTCAGCTATTGCAGCCAATTGTGTATCCGAAGAATGTTGCAAGGCATCATAGAATAACACCCTGAAAGTGTCAAACAACCATTGGCGAACAATTGTTTGCCCGAAATCTCCATTGGTTTGTTCTACCAACAATACATTTTTGTAATCGTGTTCGTAACGCAAAAAAGCCAAATCATCGGCCGTTTTTCCTTCGTTTTGAACCGTTGCCGCATATTCGAACAACGTGGTCGCCTGACCGATCAAATCAAGCGCAATATTCGTCAATGCAATATCTTCTTCCAAAATAGGACCGTGACCGCACAATTCAGAAAGACGCTGCCCCAGAATCAGGCTATCGTCAGCAATGCGAAGTGTGTATGTATATAAGTCGTTATTCATTATTTCATTTTTTAGGACAAAAGACTTTAGACTGATAGACTTAAGACAATAGACTAGACAGTTGTCTTAAGTCTGTTGTCTTCAAGTCTTATGTCTTTTGTCTACATGTGAGAAATACCATCCGGAACATCATAAAACGTTGGATGACGGTACACTTTGCTTGCTGCCGGTTCGAACAAAGAATCCGAATCATCGGGGTCAGAAGCTACAATTTCACTTGACGGAATCACCCAAATGGAAATCCCTTCATTTCTGCGTGTATATACATCACGTGCGTTTTCGATTGCCAATTGCGCATCCGGAGCTCTTAAACTTCCCACATGTTTATGGTTCAAGCCTTGTTTGCTTCGAATAAAAACTTCCCACAACGGCCATTCTTTCGTTGACATATTTTCTTGTTTTATAAATTAAGACGCTTGTTTGGCTTTACGCTTTTCTTCATGCGCCATAGCCGCTTCACGCACCCATTGTCCATTTTCTTTTGCATTTCTGCGAGCTGCAATTCTGTCTGCGTTGCACGGACCGTTACCTTTAACTACTTCCCAGAATTCGTCCCAGTTAATGGCGCCAAATTCATAGTGACCTGTCTCTTCATTGAATTTCAAATCAGGATCAGGAATTGTTAAACCGATCATCTCGGCTTGCGGAACGGTAACATCCACAAATGTTTGACGCAATTCGTCGTTGCTGAAACGTTTGATTTTCCAGTCCATTGATTGCTGTGAATGCGGAGAATCGGAATCATTTGGTCCGAACATCATCAATGCCGGCCACCAAAAACGGTTCAATGCATCTTGCGCCAACGCTTTCTGAATCGGAGTTCCATTCGCAAGTGTTGACATGATCTCAAACCCTTGACGCTGGTGAAACGATTCTTCTTTACACACTCGAACCATGGCACGAGCATAAGGTCCATAAGAGCAACGACAGAGCGGAACCTGATTCATAATCGCAGCTCCGTCGACCAACCAACCAATTGCACCCATATCTGCCCAAGACAAAGTAGGATAGTTGAAAATGGAAGAATACTTCGCTTTTCCCGAATGTAAATCATCGATGGTAGCTTCGCGGTCGGCACCAAGTGTTTCAACGGCGCTGTAAAGGTAAAGACCGTGACCGGCTTCATCTTGTACTTTTGCCAACAAAACTGCTTTTCTGCGAAGATTAGGGGCTCTGGTAATCCAGTTTCCTTCCGGCAGCATTCCCACTATTTCTGAGTGAGCGTGCTGTGAAATTTGACGAATCAAGGTTTTACGGTATTCCTCCGGCATCCAATCTTTTGGTTCGATACGGATGTCTTTGTCGATTTTTGCTTGAAACGCAGTTTCTAAGGCTTCCAAATTGGTCTCTTTCATTGCCGATAAATTGCTTAACAAATATACGTCTTATTTGCGATTCCAATGCCGGCTAGCCTGCGATTTTGTTTCCCACAGATGCACCGATTTTTTGCGCTCCTAACGGCAGCGCCTTTAGTGAGTATCTAATATCCTTCCATTTATTTTATTTCAGACAATATTTATGTAAAAAGCGAGGCCGTTAGGCGAGCCAAATCAGTGCATCTGTGGGAAGTAAAACAAAACGCCGGACAGAATATCCGGCGCTTGTAAAAAGGGTTTGTTTGTTCGATGTGTTCGAACGGGGTTGTTATTGGCCCTCAATATATTCTTCAAGTGCGCTATAGCTTGAAGAATAACCGAAGGTGTTCTTTAATAAGAAGTAATTTGCTTTATCGTAACACTTATTGTAGGCAAATTTTGCCCAATCGAGTTTGGCAGATTCGAATCCGAAGGTTTTATTGATGTCTGCAATTTGCTGCGATGATAGTTGAGTTTTGTTAGCATAGCTCTTTGCTAGTTCCATTTTATTCGAATCAAATGTTTCGTTTTTAATCATTTCCAACAGTTTCAAGAAAGCAGGATCATTGGAACCGTCGTTGTAAGTGCCTCCACCATTATTCGGAGGGTTGGAAACGATTGTTTCCGCAGTGCTGGTGTACCAATTGGTGCTGACGATGTTGATGGTCTGAATGATCTTAAACACACCGTTCTGATCGATTTCGGCAACTACACGCTGATTCCATGTTACATTCAATGATCCGTTGTAAACACTTGTTCCGTTTTGCTGGTCGGTCATTTGTACGTAGATGGTTCCGCCGGGAAGATCGAAAAAGCGGAAAATATTGGTGCTATTGGTTTGCGTTTGATTGTAAGCTGTGGCGATGTGAGTACCTTGGCGCAAAACTCGAATATATAATTCTGCACCAAAGCTCAATTGGCTCATTAGGGCAATTACTGCGAGAAGGTAAAACTTTTTCATGACAATCTATTTTATGTTTCGATTGCCTTTACCGATATCGTGCCAAACTGGAATAATGCGTTTTTTTTGACAAAAAAATAACAAATTTCGACCGGTCTGTTTTGTTTATGGTGGCTATCGGAACGCATCTCGAATAATGCCCAACCGCAAAACGTTTACCGTAAAAAAAAGGCACCATTAGGCGCCTTCTATACTATTTTGTAAAAGTTGTTTATCGATTCAACATCACCGGCATTACCAGCATGAGAATGTCTTCGTTTTCATTATCAGCAGAATTCGGCATCAATAAACCGGCTCTGCTTGGTTCGCTCATTGCCATTTTCACTTCCGGAGCATCAATGTTATTCAACATTTCCATCAGGAAACGTGAGTTAAATGCTATTTCCAAATCGGTCCCGTCGTAGTGACAAGTCAGGCGTTCGTTGGCTTCGTTTGAGAAGTCAAGATCTTCTGCTGAAATATTCAATTCACTTCCTGCAATGCGCAGTTTCACCTGATGCGTGGTTTTGTTGGCAAAGATAGAGACACGTTTGATTGCACCCAAAAATTGCAAACGATCTACTACCAATACGTTCGGATTTTCTTTCGGAATTACCGCTTCGTAGTTCGGGTATTTACCATCGATCAAACGACACATCAATACGATATCGTTGAACGTAAAAATAGCGTTTGAATCAGAATATTCAACCAAGACCTCTTCATCACCACGAAGATTTGACTTGAGCAAATTTAACGGTTTTTTCGGTAAAATAAATGCTGATCCGCCGCCTGTAGATTGACTGTCGGTTCTTCTGTAACGAACTAGTTTGTGTGCGTCGGTAGCAACGAAGGTAATATCCGAAGGACTAAATTGGCAGTAAACACCGCTCATCACCGGACGTAAATCATCGTTACCGGTAGCAAACAATGTTTTGTTGATTGCGCGGCTCACAATTTCACCTGAAATTTTGATGCTCGAACTGTTTTCGATGCTAGGTGTTTTCGGGAAATCATCACCGTTGAATCCAACCATTTTCGACTTTCCGTTATCATAAGCGATTTCTACTCCGAAATTGGTGTTGTCGATTAAGAACGTACATGGTTGATCCGGAAGATTTTTCAAAACATCCAGCAACATTTTAGCAGGAATGGCAATTTTACCGGTCTCCGAAGCTTCAACAGTCATGGTTGTACGCATGGTCGTTTCCAAATCGGAAGCAGAAATGGTGAGTTGCCCTTCTACTATGTCAAATAAAAAATTATCCAGAATCGGAAGGGTATTGCTAGTGCTTAAAACGCCACTGATACTCTGTAGATGTCTCAATAAATTGGTGCTGGATACAATGAAATTCATATCGATTTTTGAATGTGAACGCACAAATATAGTCAAATTTCCATCCTTAGATTCGGCACCTGTTCACAAGTTTTAAGGACTTTTCAACCAAATGTTACGAAGAAAGAAATTTAACAGAAAAACCTCCCTTTTTGGTTAAGGAGTTGGTTTTTCCTGCGCGTAATTGAAGTAAACATTCCCCATAATCAATGGGTTGAATACAAAATATTGGCATTGCACCAATTCGTTGTTCGGTAGCACACACCATAAATGGTTGATGTCGTAATCTGCCTCTTTTCCAGCGTCATCAACACGCGTACCGTCCAATGTCGATTTTTTACGGTAAAGTTTTAGTACCGAATTGGCTCCTTTCGCACTTTTCAAGGTCAACACACAAAACGGTTTACTGCGTTTTACACTGTCGACTTGCTTTGCAGAAAGATCATAGTTCGGTGATTCAAAGTGAATCATCTTGTAGTTTTGTAAATAGCGGTAAACCATCGACGTATCTATACTTGGGAACGCTTTTCCGTTAGTGGTAATGCTGAAGTTTTTTCCTTGTCGCTTTACCGTGAAATTGTTTTCCTTTTCAGTGGAATAACGAACATCGACACTTGCAATTTCATGCGTTTGGTAGGCGAAAATTTCAGTACACATCCAGCGACCTTTGTCGGCAAAGAATCGTGGTCCGATCATACCTTGCATCCCTTTGATTTCAGCAATTATAGGAAGGTCACTTTTTCCGTTTTCTTCAGATTCAAGCAACATGTAAGTGCCGTAATGATCTTGCGTTGACGAACCGATGTACCAGGTTTTTGACCATTCACCGTTTTTGAAAAACTGTACTTTGGTACTAAGGGTGGTCAATCTATTCAAAACCGTTTTTACCGAATTGTCGGGCACATATCCTTTGAATCGGATGTTAACCGCTGCTTCAAGCAGGTTGACTACCGGAACCTGCTGAATACATCCTCCTGATTTATCCGTCCATTTGTTTCCAGAGCGAATCAATTCTATTTCGTTACCGTTCGGTTCAGTGATGATGATGTGATCAATGGTGGCTGTGTCTTTTATTTCAAAATCCAATGAAGCCACTTTTGGGTCCGATTTACCGGCTGAAGTGCTTAAATCATAAGCCACATATCCCAATACTGCGATCAGGATCAAGGCAATTACTAAAAAAATGAGTCGTTTCATATCCTTAAGAACGTGCGTATCGTCGTTTACGTAAGTAAAAAAGTGCTAAAGCAAGCAAAATAATTGTACCCGATGGAATTAACAGGTTGATTACCTTGTAGTAACCTGCGTCTGTTTTTACTTTTTCTGTGTCAATCGGGTGAATATCGATGTGCTTACTGCGAATGTCCAACACCGAATTATCGCCCATCATGTAGTCAACCATGTTTTGGAAAAATTCCTGGTTTCCATAAATGATCGGTTGCATGCCGGCTTGTGCCATGGTTTCGTCGTAACGCAAGTTGTTGAACTGGATCGCACGATATTGCATGATATTCGGGTTTCTCGGTGACGGCATCGAATCGTAATAATTACGTATGAAATCTCCGTTGGCAACCACCATCACTTTTCCTTCTTGTGTGCTTTTCGATTTGTAATGCGAATCAGGATTGTTGGCAAACGATTCCACAATACGGTTTTTGAAGTGCGAATCGAATTTCCCTTCCATCAAACCTGCAAGGCATTTTTTATTGGCTTCATCTTCCGGATTGGGCGTCAAAACCGGATTCTTACCGTAATTCATTGGCATCAATAAGCTAATGAGAGGCGCCATTCCTGTAGCAGCCGAGTTGGTTGAAGTCGTAAGAATTGGGGTTGCTCTTCTGTCAGGAGATTCACCTACAAATTGTAATTCAGACACATAGCGAAGCATCACCGGATCGATATTTCTGGAAATCGGATGTTCTGTTTGGGTCGCAGCAATGTGGAAGAACCACGGAATGAGACTTTGTTTGGCCATCGGCACCATTTTCGGAGCACAACGCACATCGATGAGGTAATTGTCGTTGACTTTTATACCGTAGTCAAACAGCATGCGTTCCAAACCGCCAAGGTTTGTTCGGGTTGTATGAACCATTCCGTTCAGTGCCAATGAATCGGCCGGAAAGGTTAGTTTATCAATGAAACACATCAGTCGGCCACCATCCATTACAAATTGGTCAATGATGTATTTGTCCTTATCAGAAAGTGGTCCACGAGGTCGTGCTATGATCAAGCCTTTTACGCCATCAAGCGCAGCTAATGAATCGTTCAGCGTAATGTCTTCAATGGTGTAGTAGGGATCAATCAAATTGCGTACACGTTGCGTTTCACCATAAGTCAATTCACCATGGCCTTGCAAAAAGGCAATACGCGGTTTTTCTTCGAGAGTAGCACGACGAATCGACGAAACCAGCATGTACTCGAGGTTGTTGATCGAGTTTTGGATTTGATTGTTGAAATTGGCATCGAGTGTTAGGAAGTCTTTTGCTGAAGTTCCGGGCAAGAGCTGCACGTAGTCTTTGGTGACACCACCGTATTCGATCACTGCTCCGGGCCACAATAACAATTGATTTTGTGATCCGTCTTTCATATAAACAAGGTTCATCGGAATGATTCCTTTGGCCTTGTTGTAGAGGATTTCGTGCAAATAGTCTTGATCGGCTTGATTTCCTTGGTTCGGATCGATGAATTCGTATTCAATACGATCGCCGGCGTACAATTTGAATTCTTTGAGTTTGTCTTCAATGGCGTTGCGGAAGCGTTTTACTTCTGCTGGAAGATTTCCCTCAAGGTAAATTTTGATCAGAACGCGGTTCTTGAAATGCTCTTTGTTTTCGATAAACGAAATCGTTCCCTCCGAAAGCGAGTAACGACTGTCTTCTGTCATGTCAATACGGGCATACATAAACGAACCGATGATGTTGACGATCACTACCAGTAATACAACAATCAACAGGAGTACCCAATTGTAGATTTTCTTGATCGATTTTGACGTTTCGGCCATGGATTATCGTTTTAGGGATTTAACAACTGTCAATGCTGCGGTAATGAAAACGGCAATGAGTCCGAAGAAATACAGCATGTCTTCGGTGTCGATTACGCCACGCATAATGGATTCGTAATGGGAAGTAATGCCGATGTAGCGGAAAATCACGTCGTATTCCCCCATGAGGTTAAACGATCCGATCAATTCCAATCCGTAATACATGAACAAACAAATGAACATGCCTAAAATAAATGCGACAATTTGTGAACTTGTAATGGAAGAGGCAAAAATACCGATGGCAACGAAGGCTGATCCCAACAGGACAAGTCCAAAATAGGAAGTGAGCATGGCACCTTCGTCAATCACGGTGGTTTCGGTTCCGTCTTCACCTACCGGGTTAATTCCCAATTGACTCATGGAATAATAATAAACCAGCGTAGGCAAGAGCGAAATAATCAACAAAGTAACACCAGCGAAGTATTTGGCTAGGATTATTTTCAAATCGGTGATTGGCCGGGTAAACAATAACTCGATCGTGCCGTTTCGACGTTCTTCTGCAATGGAACGCATGGTAATCGCCGGAATCAATACGAGGAAAATCCACGGTGAAGCATTAAAAAACGGAATCAAATCCGCTTCGGCGCCTTCCAATAAATTGGCATCGCCCGAAATATACCAGTGTATTACACCGGATGTGATCAAGAAAATAAGGATAAAAATGTATCCGATGGTGGAACCTAAGAAGCTCCGTATTTCTTTCCAATATAATGCTCTCATACTTATTAAAGTGGGTCAAAAGTACGACTTAGATAAGACTTCGTCAACCGATTGTTACAATCATTAACGAAAGTTGGTGCACAAACCGTTGGAATAATGTCATTATGAATTGAAAATTGAAAATGTAAAATTGAAAAGGGATGAGCGTTTTCTATGATTAATTGATCTAAAGTATGTTTCCAAAAATTCGTCTGTTGACCGAAAACTTCTTGATAATTTTACATTTTCAATTTTCAATTCTTTTCGCTGAGCGAAAAGAATCCGTCTTCAAAATACGTATCCACCGACCAAGCCTCGGGTTTACCGTCAAACCATGGTTTAATGGTGCTCCAAACGCCGCCAAATAATTCCGAATCGCGGTAATTATTGAGCGCATCTTCACTGTTCCAATAGCTATAAGTGAAAACGATATTCGGATGATTGATATCGCGCAGCAAACGCATACCGTTGCAGCCGTCAAAACGACTCACACGTGTGTTGATGGTGTCGAAAAATGCTAAAAAGGAATCGATTTTATCTTCCTGAAATGTCAGTTTTACAATACGTGTAATCATGGGTCAAAAAAGTGAATCGATTGTTTTGGCAGAACCACGCGGAGTAAATTCCACGCGAACCACATCACCGGTATGCAAGCCGAATAAGCTGTCGGCACCGCCATTTACACCACGAGCGCCTTTGTTGATGGCAATTTCCAATAAGTCATTGTTGTTGAAAATGGCAACGCGCTCGCCCGGTTGTACCTCGTTGTAGGACCCAGAAATAGTATCGATGTAATAATCGCGTTTGCGAAACAAAATGGTGAACGGTGCTTCTTCGAATCGGGCAAATAATTCACGCGAAATATTGGTAATCGCATTTCCGTAATGGTCGATATGAACGATTGTTCCTTTGATGAGGTTTTCTTCCAACACCGGATTCTGCGTAAAGGCACGTTTCCATTCGTCGTGGGCAGAAGCAAAAGTATCAACGGCAATTCCTTGCGCAATCTTCACGGCTGCGGGAACAAAAATATTCTTGGTCGGAAACTTGAATCCCGCCGGATTGGAAAGTACATCGTCAATCAGCCAAAAGCCTTCCGGTTGATTTTCTTTCAGAATCAAGGCAAACAAACCGTTGTCATTGGCCACGAAGTAGTGACCATCATATAACATTACTGCCGGGTAACTTCCATCGCGGGAATTGATAACAGGTTCGCTGTCAACTCCTATCACGTGCACAGTTCCTTTCGGGAAGTCGGCATACACGTTCGATAGACAAAAACTGGCTTGTGCAATATCGAATGCGCGAATGGCATGTGAAACGTCGACAATTACGGCAGAAGCATCCAATTGGTAAATACTTCCCTTTAATGCGGCCACGTAGTGATCGCTTAATCCCATATCGGTTGTCAACGTGATTATATGCATCCTCGTTTTTTCGCTTTTCAGCAACAAAAATTGATTAATTTTGATCCAAAAATAAGGGTTATAATTTGCAAAGCCCTAGGTAAAACGAAAGATTTATCCACATTGACAGAGAAGAAAATTGAAATCAGCGGTGTTAACATTGCTGAATTATTTGGTGTAAACAACACCAACTTGAAATACATCCGCACCTTTTTTCCGAAATTGCAAATCAACGCACGTGGGAATGAGCTTACTGTGGTGGGCGATTCGGAGGTGGCAGAGCAGTTTGAACGCAAGTTTGAATTGATCTTATCGCACTTCAAAGAAACCGGTATGCTGACTGAAAACAACATCGAAAACTTGATGTTGGAAGACGGATCTACCATGCTTTCGGGCGATGGTTCCGAGACCTTGGTACACGGAAATGGCGGTGTTAAAATCAAAGCGAAAACCGTAAATCAGCGAAAACTGGTGCAGGCGGTAAACAAAAGCGATATGGTTTTTGCCGTTGGTCCTGCCGGAACAGGTAAGACTTATACAGCAGTTGCATTGGCAGTTCGCGCCTTAAAAGCAAAGGAAGTTAAGCGAATCATTTTAACACGTCCGGCTGTTGAGGCTGGAGAAAATCTCGGATTTTTACCCGGCGATTTGAAAGAAAAACTCGATCCGTACCTAATGCCGCTTTACGATGCGCTCCGCGATATGATTCCACCTGAAAAATTGGGAGATATGATCGAATTCGGAATCATCGAAATTGCGCCGCTGGCATTTATGCGTGGTCGTACGCTCGACAAGGCATTTGTGATTTTGGATGAAGCACAAAATGCCACCGTGATGCAAATGAAAATGTTCCTCACGCGTATGGGGCAAACAGCGCAGTTTGTGATCACGGGCGATATGTCGCAGGTCGATTTACCGCACCGTCAACGATCAGGATTGTCTTATGCATTAGACATTCTGAAAGATGTGGAAGGGCTGGAAATCATTCGACTCACACAAAGTGATGTGATTCGCCATAACTTGGTGAAACGCATCATCGACGCATTCGAAATAGCTGAAGCAAAAGAGAAGGAAGAAAAGTTTAAAAAAGATAACGAAGCAAAATGATACAGACAATCACAAGTACCAACTTTAAGTTTCCGGGTCAGCAAGACGTTTACCGTGGTAAAGTGCGCGAGGTGTATACCTTGAACAACGGATTAGTGGTAATGGTTGCGAGTGACCGTATTTCGGCGTTCGATCATATTTTGCCGAAAGGAATTCCGTTCAAAGGACAAGTGTTGAATCAGGTTGCAACGATGTTTCTGGATGCAACTCGTGATATTGTTCCGAATTGGTTGCTGGGAACGCCTGATCCGTGTGTGGCTATAGGTCATGCATGCGAGCCGATCCGAGTGGAAATGGTGATCCGAGGTTACATGGCCGGTCACGCAGCGCGCGAATATTCGTTGGGAAAACGCGAATTGTGTGGTGTTGTTCTTCCCGAAGGAATGAAAGAAAACGACCGTTTCCCTGAGCCGATTATTACACCGGCAACGAAAGCCGAAGAAGGTCATGACGAAGATATTTCACGCGAAGACATTTTGGCAAAAGGAATTGTTCCGCAAGATATCTACGAGAAAATGGAAGGTTATACGCGTGCGTTGTTTCAGCGTGGAACCGAAATGGCTGCCGAGCGTGGTTTGATTCTGGTAGACACGAAGTACGAATTCGGAATGCTGAACGGTGAAGTCATTTTGATTGATGAGATTCATACGCCCGATTCGTCGCGTTATTTTTATGCCGAAGGCTACGAAGATCGTCAAGCGAAAGGTGAACAGCAAAAACAATTATCGAAAGAATTTGTACGTCAGTGGTTGATCGAAAACGGTTTTCAAGGTCTTGAAGGACAAGTTATGCCTGAAATGCCGGATGAATTTGTAGATGTGGTGACCGATCGTTACATCGAGTTGTTTGAGCGCATTACCGGAAAATCATTCGAGAAAGCGGATACGTCGAATATTACGAAGCGTATTGAGTCGAATGTGGCGCGTTTTTTAATGGACAAAGGTTTTATTTAGTGCTTAGTAGTTAGTTATTAGTGGTTAGTTAGTTGATTGTGTTTTTTGGTTGAATTCCACTAATCACTAACTACCAATCACTAATAACTATGTTGGGGATTGCTTCGCGATAATTCTCCAAAACATCTTCGGGAAAAACCGTTTCAACGTTACCGCTTTGACTTCTTTGTTGCCGATCAGGATTTCCTTTTTGCGTTTTTCAACGGCTTTCAACAGAATCCGAACGCATTCGTCAACCGGCATTCCGGTAGCTTGATTGTGGTCCATTTCTCCGTGAGATTTTCCTTCTTTATTGAGCGCGCTCATGGAAATAGGAGTGTTGATTTTCCCTGGACAAGCAATGGTTACGTGAACGTTGTGCTTGGCTTCTTCGAGTAGTAAACTTTCAAAAAAACCATGCAAGGCGTGTTTCGAAGCACTATAAGCCGAACGCAGGTAAAACCCGAATTTTCCGGCAATACTCGAAATGGCAATGATGTGTCCGCTATTCTGCTTTTGCATGTAGGGCAATACCGCTTTTGTCAAAGCGACCGTTCCGAAATAATTGATTTCCATTATGCGCCGATCAACATCTAGTGACGTTTCTGCCGCTTCCGCTCGTTGACTCAAACCACCGCAGTTGTACAAAAAGTCGATGCGACCGGTTTGCAAAATCACGGTTTTCGCCAGTTCAGCAAAACCTTCAGAACGCTCCAAATCGAGCGGAATTACCCAATGTTCTGAACTGTTTGGTAGGCTTGCTTTTAACTCCTGCAATTTTGCTTCATTACGCGCGGAAAGAATCACCCGCAAACCGTTTGCTGCAAGTTGTTTGCACAATTCTTCACCGATGCCGGATGATGCTCCCGTAACCCACGCAACCTGTTTCATGTTGTTCATTTGGGTACAAAGAAACGAAAATCAACTAGCGAATGATTTCCACAAAGCCTTCTTTTTTCACTGTCGGTTCGTTTAACGGGTCTCTTCTGAATACATAAAAGTAGGTTCCTTCACTTAATCCGAGTCCGTTAAAATCGTTTCTATAGCCGTCTACATGCAATATCTCATTTCCCCAACGGTTGATGATGATCAATTCGTTACCCGGGAAAATAAGGGCTTCGTCAATGACAAAATAATCATTGATACCATCGTTATTCGGAGTAATTACATTCGGCAATGCGTTTTCACAATCTACGGTTTCAATGAAAAGTGTGTCAGAAAAAAGACAGCCTTGTGGCGAAGTCGCCGTTAAGATCGCCCATTGATTACCTTCAACCGGAAACGATTCCAGTTCGCCCAATCCAACCCACGAATAGCTGTTGCTATCATTCGGAAAGTAGTAAGTGTAAATGTCGTTGATACAAAGCAATGTGTCGGTGCCGAGATCAAAAACAGGTAACGGGTTCGCCGCTATGTAGATCGAATCTTCGTAAACACAACCCAATTCGTCCCACTGAGTCAAATAGTACCAGCCTGAAAAAGAATTGGATACAAGGAACGAAAAAGCTGTTGTATCAAACAGACCGTTTGGTGTTGTCCAACTCAAACTGTCGGCAGTGGTTTGTACACCGAACGAGATGGAATCTCCCAGGCAACTGTTTCCTAATTGTTGAAACAAGGAATAACTCAAGTCGGAAACCGTTACGAAAGTGCTGTCAGTATTCGTTAAACAACCGTTGTTATCAATTGCTGTGGCAGTGATCCAACCACTTCCAACAGACGAGCTGATGGTGATGGTTGGATCTTCTACCGTTCCGAAATTGCCGGCCCATTGGATGGTGGTTACATCACCGGCAAGTGATAAGGTGGTTTCGGAATATGCGCAAAGTATCAAAGAGTCGGAAGAAATGGAAATGACAGCGGGCGTTGCAAAGTAGATTGGCTCTGAAAGGGTATCTGAGAAACAACTATTGCTGATAATGACAGTTAGCGTTGAATCGGCTACAAAATTAGTTTGGTTCAAGGTGATGTTTGTTGTGTTGCCGAGGAATACATTGTTGTTGTACCAACTTGTTTGCAAACCGCCAGGAGTAATGCTGAAAGTTGCATTTTCGTTAGGACAAAGCAACGAATCACCCAAAATCAACGCTGCAGGAAGGCTGTCAATGGTGTGAATCCAAACCAAATCATACACAGGGGGACATTCCGCATTTTGATACGCCACTAGAAATGAAGTGTCCGAAATGATGTTGTTGACCGCAAAGGTAGATCCGCTCTGTAAGAAAAGTGTATCTGAAGCAGTGAACCAAAATGTTGTGAAATTACTGTTCTCTAAGAGTGTGGCATCCGATCCGGGACAAATTGTGAGGTCGGTAACCGATGGTGGGATTGCTGCAGCAGATACCGCAATGTGAATGGTGTCTGATTGCGCTTCGCAACCGTAATTATTCATAACCGTTACCCAATAATCACCTTCGTCTGAAACCGATAATGATGATGTTCCGAAAGTTCCATTGCTCCATTCATAACTTCCTAAACCGGGTGTTGTGGAAAGAATACTGGTTTCATTTTGACAAAGCAGCGTGTCGCTTGCCAGCAGTGAAATACTAAAAGAACCGTCAATAATTTCGACGCTATCGTAGAATGTGAGTCCGCATTGCTGCATTTGGCAATAATAAACTCCCGGCTGAGTCACTGTAATCTGATCTGCTGTCGAATTGATTGGACTTGTCCATAAAATAGAAGCATTCCCGAAATGAATTGCTGAAATGGTAATGGTTTCGTTCCCACAAATCACATTACCCGGTTCTACAAAAAGGTAAGGCGTTGTGAATTCTTTCAATTCAAATGGTGGGGTTGTTAATGAGCAACCTTCATTATCAATTACATGACAGTAATAAAAACCGACATCTTCTCCGTAAACGGTATTGGTAACGGATAAATTATCACCATTCGGACCAATCCAATCGTAGGATACATAAGTGTTCGGCAACGAAAGTAAAACGGAATCATACGGACAAATAATGGCATCAGCGGGCGAAGCTATAATCCCAGGCAATGTTTTTGGGTAAACATAAAATAGTTGATAGACATCTCCGCTGCAGCCGGTTACAGGGTCAACAACGATACCTGAATAGCTGTATGTGCCTGATGAAATGATGCGAATGCTGTCTTCATCATTGCTCATCCATTGAATATTGGGACCGTTCCAATTTAAATTTGAATTAGGAAGAGTTGTATAGAGGTAAGCAGAATCTCCCGGACAAATCAACTGATTACCCAAAATATTGGTGACAATCGTCGGGTTCGGATGTACAATGAAATAAAAAGAATCGGTTGCGTGATAAATCACTGTATCTAATCCGCAAAGGTTGTCATAGCCAATTGCCACATCGTAGTGAAACGTATGCCAACCTGTTGTTTGTGGAGCGAAAACGCCATGAAAATTTTCTATGGAGCCCCCTGGTATCGATGGACTTACCGACCATGTTTCTTCAACCACCGGTTCAGCGGGAAGAATGAAATTTCCATTCGGATTGGTGAAAAAATCCAAAGCGTAGATATCGATAAATTCATTTAAGCAGAGTTCAATGGTGTCGTTATTATCGATAGGATCGTTTAATTTGAGATATAAGTCAAGTGTGTCGTAAGGAAGCGGATGGTCAAATAGAATATAAAAATCACCAATAACTGCGCAATAAGGTGTTGATGCGATTACAGTATAAAGCCCCTCTTGGTTATAAATATGTGGCAGAGAATCTAAATAAAGTAGAACATTTTGGTTATAAATACCAAATGTAGCCGACTGATCAAGCTGAGTGAACCAAATCTGTGCGCTATCAGGATAACAAAAATGATACAAAGGATAAACAGGTGATTCTGTTGCTATTACCACATCATCTGAAATTAGTGGCAAATGTGGCGGTTGATGAATGACAACTTCAATGGTATCTCTTCCGGAAGTGCATACATCATCACGTTCGGCAAAAACACTGTAAGTTCCGTTTGTATTCACTCCGATACCCTGATCCAAACTTCCTGTATTCCATAAATAATGGTAAGACGGTCCCAAATGTTCGTAAGTCAAAGGATCTGAATAAAGGGTGCCGAATTGGCAAAAATGAGCTGTATCAATGCCATTGTTGATTTGCCCAAGCAAGCTATCTGTTGATGATAGAAGGTAATAGTTGATATCGGGTGTCGCTTGGTTGATTGCTTTGATCAGAAAAGAATTACGTGTGCTGTCGCCTTGAAGGTAAAGATGTGGTAGTTCATTCCAATAGTCTCTCAAACTGTATCCGTCATTACTTGTTGTGTACGATTGATTCCAGTCATTCATAAACATCAGGTCTTTGGAATAACTTCCGCAAATAACAGGTGCGTTGGTTGTGTGAACGGCGACTCCATGACCTTCATCGTCCATTTTTCCGCCCAATTGTTTTGAATAAACCAGGTTGCCTGAATTGCTTACTTTGATGAGGTAAGGATCTTTGAATCCCACAGAACTGAAAATGGCTTCGTCCGTTTCTTGAAATTGGGTGAAACCGCATTTAAAATAACCGGTTATAAAAATGTCTTTTTGAGAGTCGATGGAAACCGATCTGGCAGAAACATCGGAATCTGACCCGAAAGACTCATCCCAGATATAATTTCCGTTGTTGGCGGTTTTGAGCACAAAAATCTGACGGTCATACGGGTTCGTAATGTTGTGCAAACCATTCGCATCGAAGTAAACCATGTTCCCGAGAAAATCGCCTGTTATAACCACTTCATCAACCGAGTTGACTTCCAAATCGTAGGCAATAACCATTCCTGCACGCAGCGTATTCATCCATTGCAATTGCCCAGCAGGATTGAACTTGGCCAAAAAACCAACATTGTAAGCATCGTTGTTGAATGTTTGTCCAGCCAATATCAAGGTGTCTGAAAATTGTCCGGTAATGAAGATATTGTTACTTGCATCGGTCGCCACGGCTAAACCGCGGTCTTCATAGTCAGCCAAACCCGTCTTTAACCACAATGGATTTCCGTTCAGGTCGTATTTAGCAATAAACAAATCAAAACTCGGAAGAAACATAATTGGGTCAATCAAACTCGTAACCGTTTGTCCGGCAATGGTTGATGCACCTTGGAATTGTCCGGTGAGTAAGATGCTGTTTTGTGAATCAACACTTACGCCATATGCATTTTCTGCCATCGTTCCACCTTCCTTTCTAGCCCATAAAACGGTTCCAGCAGGATCGAGTTTGAGCAGAAAAATATCTTTGGAATTGGAACTCGATGTAAGTGGAGTAGCCCCAAAATCAACCTGTCCGAAAAATTGACCGGTGACGATCACATCTTGATTATGATCCACAACCAAATCATACCCGCGATCCGAGAAGTTGCCTCCGAATTGTTTGATCCAAATCAATTGACCGTTGGGAGCGTATTTGGCAACATAAATATCGCCATTACCGGCTGCAGAAGTTTGCGATACACTTGTGCTAAATGCAGTTTCACCCGTAATGTAACCCGTAACGTAATTGTTTCCGCTCGCATCGATTTCAACATCCAATGCCTCGTTGGTGTAATCGCTGACAGTGTTCTTGCCCCATTGTTGTGCTTGAAGTTGGAAGGCGGCGATAAGTGTAAGAAAGACGATTAGGTGTTTCATTTCGTAGTTTTTTTTATAGATACACGAAACTATAAACGGTTGGAAAATAAAAAGGGCTGAAACAAAAAAAAGCGATCCTTTTTGGGAATCGCTTTAGCAATGGTTTTAAAACAGTGTTTACAAGTCAGTCGGTACTTCAACTGTTTTGAACGACTTTTGTTTCGGTTTTAATTTGTCAATGAATACGACACGGAATTTTTCACCGTCAGCTGAAAAAATCATTTCCGAGATACCGTTGGTAATTTGCGGAGCTGTTTTTTTAGCATTGTAGAATTTTTTGTCAAACAACTCATACGTGTTGTCATCATACTGAAGGAAGATGGAAACAATTGTTCCGTTTTCCACACGTACTTTTCCGGAAACACATTCAGTTCCTTCGGAAGTAAAGAAACTAATGATTACGTTTCTATGCATTTCATCGGCGATGGTGTAAGATCCTCTTTTGGTAAAGGCGTCTTCGAGCTTTTTGAAACAATCATCCTGAGCAAAAGAACCGAAACTCCATATCAGCGCTACCAACGCAAGTATACTTTTTTTCATAGTTGTTGTTGTGTTATGGAGTTACCCCCAGTTTTCAAATATAACAAGTTTAAGTAAATTGATGACTGTCGTAATAATTATTTATTTTTGGGCAATTCACCAACACACTTGGCATGAAACAAATAGCAGACCAATTTGAACAGGCACTCGGTATTTTGCAAAAATTTAACAACGAAGCAAATTACAAACTTATCGAAAGTGCTGGTAATCTGATGGTTGCTTCAATTGCCAATAACGGTAAAATCATCTCTTGCGGTAACGGTGGTTCTATGTGCGATGCCATGCATTTTGCGGAAGAACTTACTGGGCGTTACAGAAATGACCGCCCTGGAATAGCAGCATTGAGTATTTCTGACCCATCTCATCTTTCATGCGTGGCAAATGACTACGGTTACGATTTTGTTTTTTCGCGTTTTATTGAATCGGTGGGACAGCCCGGAGATGTATTGCTCGGAATTTCAACTTCCGGAAATTCAAAAAACATCATTAATGCGATAGAAGCTGCCCGAAAAAAGGGAATGAAAGTTGTCGGTCTCACCGGAAAAGATGGTGGTAAAATGGCTGGAATCTGCGACGTTGAAATTCGCGCTCCATATAGTGAATATGCAGATCGAGCCCAAGAAATTCACATCAAAGTCATCCACTCATTAATTGGATATATAGAAACTTCGTTATCATTAATTTAAACAATCAAATAAAGTATGAGTTCCATTGCACATCTTTTCGAATCGGGTGAACAGGCACGCCAGAAAGGACATTTTTTAAATTTAGTAATGCTGGCCCGTGTTGATGGGACTATTTCGAATCAGGAAAATCAATTGTTGAAGCGCGTAGCACAACGTTTGTCATTGACCGATGAGCAAGTGCAGGAAATTAAAGATAATCCGCAGGATTACCCAATGATTCCGCCGGTTAACCGAGAAGAGCGCTACGAGCGTTTCATTCAGTTGATTCAATTGTTGGTTGCCGATGGAATATCTGACATTGAAGAAGAGCGCATGGTAAAACAGTTGGGGGTTGCTTTGGGATTTACTCCTGCACGAATCGAGGAGAAATTTCCGATTATTCTCGAACATTTGCGCAAAGGGATGACGCGTGAAAGCGTATTTGAAGCGGTGATATAGTGTGTTTTTTAGTTCTTGAGTTTTTTAAGTTTCCTGAGTTTGGTTGAAAACTTAAAAAACTCAAGAACTAAAAAACTGACCAACTAAGAAACTAAAAAACAATCTGCTTAATGCTTTTTCTTCCTCAAATGATCATCCAAACGTTTTGTAATGACTTGAAATAGTAGTTTAGTTTCTTTCTCATCGAGTTTACGACCAAAGCGTATGGTTTTCCCCATGTAATCAAATTCGATGCGCTCACCGCCTCTAATCCAGGGTGAATTTTCCCAGGCCGCCTGAAATGAATTTGATTCAGGAATGTGTACCCTTACTTTACTGATGTTCTCGATGTAAAACTCTTTGGCCTTGCCGTAACCTTTGATCGAATTTTTGATGGTGAGCGAAATCTTATCGATTTTGAGCATTTCTTTTCCGAACATCAACCAAAAAAACGAACGACCGACGCGCAGGAAATAATAAAACCAAAACACCATGAAAACGACCATTACGAGGTGGAGTTCGCGTTTCATCGGATAATAGGTCCACGCCCAAATCAGTGTGCCGCCAATTACCACCCACATACAAAACCATGCTCCGATAAGCGATTTTACAATTCCGGGGTTTTCAGGAATGATCACAAACGTTGTTTTGTGTTCCTGATCTACATAACTGATGCGGTTACCAATCCATTTCATACTGCAAATATAGCAGGGAAATTTGTTGTGTGCCAAGAATGAGAATGTTGCTTATTTCTTTTTCTCCTACAGATGAAAGGATTAATGCGCTCATAACGGCAGCGCTAATGTTGTGCGAGGATTTTATGAGTTACAAATGCGAGTCCGTTGCGCCTTTGCTGAAGCTTCAGCGTAAGCATTAGGCGAGTTAAAGATCTGTGAATCTGTGGGAAAGTAAAAACAAAACAGCCGATCCATTTATGAACCGGCTGTTTTCAAAAAGTATGAACGAATTATTCTACAACCAATCGTTGTTGCACAACCTCATTGTCTAATGTCAATTCAACAATGTAAACACCTGCAACGAATTCTGAAGTATTCATTGTGATGGTAGCTGCACCGTTCATAGAACCGTAGTTTCTTGCAGCCATTTCTTTACCTGAAAGGTCTAAAACACGCATGCTAACATTTGATTCGTTTTTCAGGTTAATAGCAACTGTTGCCATGTCGTGAGCCGGATTCGGATAAATCTGCAAAGTAGCATCTAATTGTTGATCATCCATTGCGATACCAACGTTTGTTCCGCCTACAAAACCGTTTGCTACCGCCTCGGTGATTGTCGCTTTTCCTGCATTGTCAATACGCCCATCGGGAGCAATCAACAAACCAACGATGTGAATTTCGTTTTCATCCCAACCAGCCGGAATATCGAAATAGCCGTTTACTGTGTGCGTTTCTCCTGCGTTAACTGTTGCCGGAAAACTATTCGCAAATCCACCAAACGATGGTTCAATTGCTCGTGCAACGTGATCATAAACCATTTGAGCGGCAGGAACTGGGTTGCCTAAAGTCTCAAAACCACCCATTACACCATTTCCACCACCTGAATAGGCGTTGCTTTGTGACCAGCCTGAACCTGATCCGGTAACCCCGTCTTCAGTAAGTACGATTGCTAATTTATAACCATTGGTAGCTGCAGCTTGAAACTCAGCTGAAACAGAAACTTCTAAAACTCTTGTAGCACTATTCCAAATTGCTCCATTTGTGATGAAGGCTTTTGGAGCAACCAAAATACGAGTCAAAAATTCAGTTTCCATCACTGAAGGATCGGCATCTGCACCACGGTCAACCAATGAACTTGGGTAACCTGCAATCAAACCGCCAATAGCAGCATCGTAATCGGTAACGGTCATAGGATCGCCATTGTGAACCGCAATTCCAGCCCAGTGACTTGGGTATTTGGTTTCCATCAAGTCCATGAAAACAGCTCCACGCGGACACCATTGACACCATGTTCCTGTTCCTTCTTCACCTACAACCATTTTACCTGCCGCCGGTATAATCGGATCAACTGAAATAGAACCTGCATCATCATCAGCGTCACCATCAGTTGCATTTCCGTTTACATTACTAACGGTTGCTACCATGTCGTTTTGACCAGCAATCAATGTGTGGTTTGCTGTAAGTGTAATAGTTGTTTCAGCCAAAGAAGCAAGGTTCAAACCTGTAACAGATTGAGAAAGGTTGTTTCCATTGTAATCGACATCCAAATTAAATGAATTAATTGTAGTCGTACCAAGGTTGCGTACTCTCACTTTCGGAGTTACAGCTGCACCTGCAATTTCTCCTTGGTCAAAACTTACCAATGTTACTGCTGCGTTTAAGTTAGGCAGGGTGTAAGGAGTGATGGTATAAGAGAAATCATCGATGAAATAACCACAGCTGTATGGTGTGTTTTGATCGGTTGGATAAATATCGATTGATGCGATTTGATTTTCGGAGTTCGAAAAACTACCGATTGACACGTCGTCAATAAACACTTCCCAATTGTTGGTGTTGAAGTTGATATCGATTCGGAAATTGAACCAGGTATTTTGGGTATAAGCACCGCTAAAGTTCAATCCGGATTGGTTGTTGATAGTAATTGTACCGTTATCATTGAAAAAACAGTCCATTGCCCAAACCTGACCAATAGTTGCATTTCGTTGGAAGTTAAAATAACCGGCTTTACCTGTTTCAACCAAGATATTGAATTCCATCGAAAACTGTCCGGTATTCAACACACCGAAATTGCGCACCAAATCCGTTGGTCCACCTGCTTGAGCGGAAGTGGCAAAATAAACGGAGTTTGGTCCGCTCACTGAGTTTGCGCTCGATACAAGCACATCTTCTGTTCCGCCGGGAGCATTGCTCCAAGTAGTCCAAAATCCGCCGCTTTGTTGTGCCATGTATTGTCCGGCATTGTAAGCGTCAAAATTGTCTGAATAAGTTTGCGACATTCCCAAGGTGGTGAACGCCAAACTCGCGATGAGTAAAGTTTTCTTCATAAGTTCTAGCTTTGTAATAGGCTAAATGTACAAAAACGATCAACCGGTTCGATCATTCGACCAAACGGAGTTGTGTTCTATTCTTGTATTCTTATCAATCGAAATAACTGAAAGATTGTGTTGGTTTTAAGCGTTTTAAAGAAGCGTAAATGAGCGAAATCGTTCCCTCAACATCGTCCTTATGGCACATTTCTACCGTGGTATGCATGTAACGCAAAGGCAATGAAATTAAGGCAGAAGGTACACCATCGTTGGAATAGGCAAACGCATCCGTATCGGTACCTGTTGCTCTTGAAGCAGCTGCGCGCTGAAAGGCGATTTTTTCTTTTTCGGCAGTGGTGATTATGTGATCCAGTAGTTTGTTGTGAACAGCTGGACCATACGTTAAAACCGGACCTTTTCCACCCGTAAGATCACCTTGTTCTATTTTGTTGATCATCGGAGTTTGGGTATCGTGACACACATCGGTTACAATAGCAACATTCGGTTTAATACGATTGGCAATCATTTCGGCACCTCGTAATCCTACTTCTTCTTGCACGGCATTTACAATGTATAATCCGTAAGGTAATTTCACGTCATTTTCTTTGAGCAGACGCGCAACTTCGGCAATCATGAATCCACCCATGCGATTGTCGAGTGCACGACCTACATAACGGGTTTTGTTGAGTACCATGAACTCATCCTCGTAGGTAATTACGCAACCGACATGAACACCCAATTCTGCTACTTCTTCAGATGTTGAGCAACCCAAATCAAGACAAATGTTTTTCAATGTCGGAGCTTCTTCTTTTTCGTTGCGGGTATGGATTGCCGGCCAGCCGAAAACGGCTTTCACGATTCCTTTTTTAGTATGAATATTGACGCGTTTTGATGGCGCAATCTGGTGATCGGAGCCACCGTTGCGGCGCACGTACACAAAGCCGTCTTTGGTAATGTAATGTACGAACCACGAAATTTCATCGGCATGCGCCTCAATCACCACTCTGAAAGGAGCCTCAGGATTAATAATTCCTACTGCGGTTCCGTAAGCATCCGTTTCAAATTTATCGACATAAGGTTTTAAGTATTCCATCCACAACTTTTGCCCGGAAGATTCAAATCCTGTTGGAGAAGCATTGTTGAGATAAGTGGAAAGAAATTGTTCAGACTTTTTGGTAATGATTTTTTTACTCATGTTAACGAATTAGTGTAATGTTTCCTTTGATAATGGATTGTTCTCCTCCGGTGCAGATTGCCTCGAGGTAATAATCGTAGGTGTCGGGATCGACCAATTTTCCGCGGAATGTACCGTCCCAACCATTGTTCAACGATTTGCTTTCAAAGATCATTTCGCCCCAGCGATCAAACACGCGGAATAAAATCTCGGTTGTGATGGCGCTTCGCACATACAACACATCATTTTCCCCATCATCGTTGGGTGAAAAAGCATTCGGAACGTAAACGAATCGTCCGTCGCACAAAACTTCCAATGTTTTTACGGTAACCGAACTGCTTTGCGTACAGATTCCATCCGTCACCGTTACAGTATATTCGGTTGTTTGATCAACGGTTGCTTGAGTGATTTGCGCATTCGGGTTGCTTAATCCAGTTGTTGGTGACCAGCTATAACTGAATCCGGGAGGCAAGGCCGTTAACGTAGACGTTTCACCCGGTAAAACTACCGATGGAAGAGCTGTGGCGGTTACGGTTCCACCTAAATTACCGACCTGAATAAAAATCGAATCTTCGGCAAAGCAGCCATTAGATCCGTTGGCGGTAACGTATACCCAAGAGTCGACTGTCGGAGCTGCTGTTACAACATTGTCTTGCGCTGTAGTTGTTAGGATATTCAGTGGTGACCAAACGTAATCGAACGTAACACCCGGAATGGAAATGTTGGCCGTCAATGTACTTGTTTCACCTATACACAACGTAGAATCGCCCGAAATACTGAGCGCTCCTGATACAAAAAATACATTCACGCTGTCTATCCTGCTACAGCCGGCATTCGAAACCTGGACATAATAAGTAGTCGATTGCCCGGGAGTAATGGTTAATGTCGAGTCGCTTGGTGATGTATTTAAAGTGTCTGAAAACTGATTGTTGCTCGACCAGATAAACGAATCTGCTGTTCCGTCTGAATCGGCTGAAAAAGTCAATGGAATAGGTGAACAAAGGATGGTATCGTTAGAAACCTGCAATTGCAACGCCGGAGTTACAGTGATGGTGATTTGAGCTGTGTCTGTCAATAAACAAACGCTATCGGTAACGGTCAAGGTCACAACATAAATTCCAGCCTGATCGAATGTTACCGTAGGATTGTAAATAATCGAAGTGGTATCACCGTTGCCAAAGTCCCAAACATAACTGTCGGAAGGCGGGCTCGTATTTTGCAACGTAACCTGATAGGTAGCGCAACCCAGCAAATCGTCGGTTATAAACTCTGCTTTCGGAATTAAGTCAAAATCGAATTTAAACACCAGGTTGTTGCAGTTGGAACTTAGGTTGGTGTTAGACCAAGCACCACTTGTAGTTGGGAAATCACTATTTCCACCGCAACCACCACAAACTGATTGGTATACAACTCCATTTTTATCAAAGCGTGAAGTGCCGCCATCCACATGCTCTTGTGCAGCATTTCCACCAAGATAAGAACCATACAATAAACCGTCAAAATCACGATCTAATACTGCTAGATAGAAATCAAAACCATTCGGTGCGGTTGATTGAAATGCGTTGGCAGAAATCGGCATTCCGCTCAATGGGGTTCCTTGTAAAATATTGGCTCCCCATCCTGAAATGTACATATTTCCGCAAATATCAACCAAAAATGCCGAAGGCGAGATGTTAATGGCTCCGTTTCCGTTTCCGAAAACAGTAGAGTTTTGCACTGATGTAAGATCGGGAGTCAACTTCGCAATGAATTGGCTGCTATTGGCGTAACCAGTTGCATTGATAATAGGATACGTTCCGCCAACCGATTGTCCGAGTAGAAACACATTGTCCAATCGGTCGATCTCAACGAAAAAAGCCTGATCGTATTGAGTCGTTCCGATATACGAAGCTCGAGTTAGTGTCTGTCCGTTTGCAGTGAGTTTCCCAACAAAACCATCGGTTTTCCCGCCCATGTAATTGGGGTTTAACGCTCCGGCTGTTCCGGGAAGATTGCTGCTACTGGTTCCACCTGCAAATACAATGTTATAAGATGAATCGATTTTCACCGAATAACAGGCGTCGTTGTTACTTCCACCAAAAAAGCTAGACCATTGTAAAGTGGAAAGGTCGGAACTGAGTTTAAAAATTACACCGTCTTGCTGACCACCGATTGCCGGCTGAAATGCATTGGCGGTTGGAAAGTTAGCCGATCTTGAACACGAAGCAATCATGCAATTTCCCACAGAATCGATCATGATTTCACCGCGAAACTGATCGCCGTAATTCGTTGTCAAAGAGTCATAAGCTGCTACACTGCTGTAATTTCCTGAACTGATTTTAAAATTCACACCGTCGTTGAGCGATCCGCCCATGTAGGTAGAACCCATCAGGTTTTGTCCGTTGGCACTGAATTTCGCAACGTAAATATCCGTTCCTGCCGTTCCGAAATTGGAACCGTTGAAATTAACCGACAATGCTGTTCCGCCTCCGTGTGTTGTTTGATATCCGTTCACGATCGGGAAGTCAAGACTTGAAGTGACGCCGTACATGTAAACGTTGTTTAGCTTATCGCAAATGAGACTGTGCGCCGTTTCCGTTCCTTGAGTGTTGTCTCCACCGCCAATGAAGGTTGTCCAGATCATTGTTGAGCCATCAGATGAATATTTCGATAGAAACGCATCCGTGGTAACACTATTGGCTACATTGACCACTGTGAAATTGGAGGTAACATCATACGCACTATTATCAGGCGTTGGGTAGGAATTTCCGTAAACCGTTCCTGCCGAATAAGCAGTGCCATCGTAACCATAAGTAGCAGTCATCCCGAAATTATCCGTCACTGAACCGCAATAAGTCGCAAAGACCAAGGTTGGGTCAATTACCAAAACGGCTGACTTATTATAACTTCCCAATTCAAATGAAACGCGATTACCCGTAAGTTTAAATGCGCATTTCACAGGACTTATTTTCCCGTTGTAAATCTGATAAGCAATAGGAGCTTGTTCGATCAAATCGCCTAGTGGTGTTGAAACGATGAGGTTTCCTTTTTCATCCAACTTCAATTGCTGCGCACCTTTATAATCAATGGCAATGCTGTTTACAGCGCTATTGGGCTGACACCACAATTCGTACTTGAATTTGGCTTCATCATCAAACACTTTGAGGTCAACTCCGGTATAAAAATCTTTCAGAATAGCTTCGTTGAAACTGTAAGCTGCTGTGGCCCATTTGTGCTCGTTGTTTCCGAGGAAATAATTGTAGTAATGGGTGCTTGGTTTGTGTTTTTCGATACTTGTTACGGCTTGTGATCCTACAAAATGAGCAGCTACGATGGTTTGAGTGTAATCTGTGTTAGACAAACCATTTTCCGGATTGGTATGCGCTTTTTGCAGTTGGGTGTAATCGCGGATATCGAATATAAATCCGTGCTGTTGCACCCAAATGGTGTGTTTCTGCGACCGGGATTGAAACAAAACCTGATCATCCCATTGCCCTTTGTTTTCAGTCATTCCGTGAAATAACGAATGGGTATGATCGATTTCTTGTGAGATACCGATCAAGGGAAAGAGCAGTAAACATGCTATAAACCAAGCTTTCATAATGGAAAGATAGCGATTTGTTTAAAAAGGTTGCTTTATTAAGAGTGAGTTCGGCATAAATTTTGGAAAAACCGCTTACTGAACTATCTTTGATTACCAAAACAAGAGGTGTATGACAACCCAATGGGTATTGAGTGAAGTCAGAACGATCACAGAGCGCAACATATCGTTGCTCAAACAGCGAATAGGCGGATTGAGCGAAAAACAATTGACATGGAAGCCGAATGAGTCGACTTGGAGCATAGTGGAGATTGTGGCTCACCTGAATGAGTATGCGCACTTTTACCACGAAGCGTTTCAGCGAAGAATAGAAAAAACACGTTTCCGCGAACCGCGCGAAAATTTTGTTTCCTCTCCATTGGGACGTTCTGCCTGGATGTCGATGAAGCTCGGCAATGCCAAAAATGTGAAACGCAAATTCAACTCACCCAAATCATACAATCCGACAATTGTTCCCGAACTGGTGAAAGCTGATGGCTTGGAAACGTTGATCAAAGGTCAGCGCGACTTGTTGCAAATTCTTGAGCTCGCGGCCACAGTGAATATTCGAAAAGTGAAAGTGCCGATTTCCATCTCAAAAATCATTCGCTTGCGTTTGGGAGATGGTTTGTTGTTTGTGGCTTATCACAACGAACGCCACGTGCAACAGGCATTGAATTTGATGAAATCACCTCAATTCCCGAAAAGATAATGGAAGGGTTGGCTTATTGTAAAGTGGCTGTTTCTCCGGTGAGAGCAAGTGCATCTGATCGTGCAGAAATTGTAACCCAATTGCTGTTTGGCGAAGTGTTGGAAGTGTTGGGGAACGATCAGCAATGGCTGCACATTCGAACCTATTTGGATAATTACGAAGGATGGATCGACGGTAAACAAGTGCGGTCGCTCAGCCAAAAGGAAGTGGGGCGTTGGTTGGATAGCAATATCATTGAATCATCATTAACACGAGAATTAGTAACCCCTTGGGGGAAACAAATCATAACGCGTGGAGCATTTGTTCCGCTTGAACAGGTAGGTGAATTTAACATTGGTCGCGATCAATTCAATTTGGTTGACGAACCGACTTTTGTTCCTGATACGATTGCAGAATTGGCAATGAGTTATGAAAACACGCCTTATTTATGGGGCGGGAAAACCCCGTTTGGCATCGACTGTTCTGGGTTGATGCAATCGGTTCATCGCCGGTTTGGGATCAACCTACCGCGCGATGCAAGTCAACAAGTTTCGCATGGGTTAGATATTCCTTTCGGTGAACAAGTTGCAGGAGATTTAGTGTTCTTTCAAAACAAAGAAGGTCGTGTTCATCATGTAGGCTTATTGCTGGATGAAATGACTGTGATTCATGCAAGTGGCTGGGTGCGAATGGATGATTTCACGGATAAAGGGATTGTTCGAAGGACAGATAATGAACTTTCTCATCATTTTTATGCCATCAAACGCTTGTGAAAAACTATATTTGCTGTGAAAAAAAGGACGAATGCGGATACTAATTACAGGTGGAGCAGGATTTATCGGCAGTAACCTAACCAAACGTTTGGTAGAGGATGGTCATGAAGTCATTGTGATCGACAACCTATTGCGCGGAAACAAACTCTCGAAAGATATTTTTGACCGGATTACATTCATTCAAGGTGATGTACGCGATGCAGATTTGATTATGCAAAAAACAGTTGGTTGCGACGTGATTTTTCACTTTGCAGCTGTTCTGGGAGTTGATATTGTGGCTGACAATCCGGTAGAAACCATGGATGTGGAAGTGATCGGTACTCGAAACGTGGTTATGGCAGCTTTAGCCAATAACATCAAAAAAATCATGTACGCTTCTACGAGCGGAATCTACGGACATTCGGCTTTTGAGAATGTATTGACCGAAGAGATTTTGGTGGATCCACGCACTTCTTATGCTATGGCGAAGCGCTACAACGAAATTTACCTGGCTTCTCATCACGAGGAAAAAGGAATCAATGTGGTTTCGTTACGTTTCTTTAATGTGTACGGATACAACCAAGACAATCGTATGGTGGTGCCGCGTTTCTTTGAACAAGCCGTTGCCAACGATCCGTTGACCGTGTTCGGTTCGGGGAAACAAACCCGTGATTTTACCTACATCGACGATACGGTAGAAGCGTGTATTCGCTTAATGGATGCCAAAGGTTCTCACATTGTAAACATTGCCAACGAAGCAGAATGGTGCATCGAAGACTTAGCGACTCAAATCAAAGAAATTACCGGTTCCAAATCAGCAATTCAATACATTGAAGCACCGAAAAAACGCTACGATTATGAAGTGGAAAGACGTGTAGGGAGTTCTGATAAATTACTGGAAATGACCGGATATAAGCCGGATACTACCTTGGTAGAAGGATTAAAGAAAATTTACGCGATCAATTACCGTAAGTAAACGATAGCCCCCGAAAAGCAATTTAATAAAGAGGAAAGCGCAACCCGCAATCCGCAATAACACAATATGAAACGCGATCAGGAAATTTTTGATTTAATCGCTGAAGAGAAACAGCGACAATTGCACGGAATCGAACTTATTGCATCGGAAAATTTCGTTAGTGACGAAGTGATGGAAGCAATGGGATCCGTATTGACAAACAAGTATGCCGAGGGACTTCCCGGGAAACGTTATTACGGCGGTTGCGAGGTAGTTGATAAGGTAGAACAATTAGCCATTGATCGTTTGTGCAAATTGTTTGGAGCTACTTGGGCCAACGTACAACCTCATTCCGGAGCACAAGCAAATGCGGCGGTTTTCCTAGCGTGTTTGCAGCCGGGAGATAAAATCCTCGGTTTTGATCTTTCTCATGGAGGGCACTTGACGCATGGTTCTTCGGTGAATTTTTCCGGAAAATTGTACCAACCGTTTTTCTATGGTGTGAACAAAGAAACCGGGTTGGTTGATTACGATATGTTGGAAGAAGTAGCCTTGCGCGAGCGTCCGAAAATGATTATTTGTGGAGCCTCAGCCTATTCACGTGATTGGGATTATGCACGCATTCGCAAAGTTGCCGACCAGATTGGCGCCTTGATTTTAGCTGATATTTCACATCCTGCAGGATTGATTGCTGCCGGTTTGTTGAGCGACCCGTTGGATCATTGCCATATTGTTACCACAACAACGCACAAAACCTTGCGCGGACCGCGTGGAGGAGTAATCATGATGCGCCACAACTTCGACAATCCATTTGGTTTGAAGTGGAACAACGGAAACCCGAAATCGATGGCTGCCCTGTTGGATGCTGCGGTTTTTCCTGGAATTCAAGGTGGTCCGTTAGAACACGTTATTGCAGCAAAAGCGGTTGCTTTCGGCGAAGCGTTGACCGACAACTATAAAACTTACATGGCGCAGGTGAAGAAAAATGCGGCTGTTATGGCGGCGGAATTCACCAAGCTTGGATATACGATTATTTCCGGTGGAACGGAAAATCACAGCATGCTCATCGATTTGCGCTCAAAAGGTGTGACCGGTAAAGATGCTGAGAATACGCTTGTGAAAGCCGACATCACAGTGAACAAAAACATGGTGCCGTTTGATACCGAATCACCGTTTATTACCTCAGGAATTCGTGTTGGAACATCTGCTATTACATCACGAGGTGTTTCCGAAGCTGAAATTCCTGTTATCGTTGGCTTGATTGATCGTGTGTTGATGAACATCACCGACGATGCCACGATTGAGGCAGTGAAAAAAGAAGTAAATGCCATGATGAACGGCCGACCGCTGTTTAAATGGTAAACGATAATTGAATGTAGAAAGGAGGTTTTAAGCCTCCTTTTTTATTTCGACCGAACCGAATAACGTTCGTTTTGTTCGATAAATAAAAGAGATTAGCGATGAAAAAATACTTTTTAATGGCGTTCGTAAGTATGATGCTTGGTTCGATCAATGCACAGATTACGATTGATACGATTCGTTACAACGATGGTGAAACAGAATTGATCGGGATTTTAGTAAAACCGAAAAAGATTACGGCGAAAACAAAAACCGTCATCATTGTTCACGAATGGTGGGGATTGAATGCCTATCCGCAAACGCGCGCCAAGCAATTGGCTGAAGAAGGATACATCGCTTTTTGTGTAGATATGTATGGTGCCGGAAAATTTGTGGAGACACCTCAAGACGCGCAAGCCTTGGCAACGCCGTTTTACCAAGATCAGCAATTGCTTTACAGAAGATTTATGGCAGGGTACAATGCGTTGATTGCCGATAAAAGTGTCAATAAAGACAAAATGGTTGCCATCGGTTATTGCTTTGGTGGAAGTGTTGTGTTAAATGCTGCAAAAATGGGAGCTCCGGTTGACGCAGTTGTGAGTTTTCACGGTGGCTTAACAGGTGTGCCGGTAGATGCTGCCAAGCTAACTGCTTCTGTATTGGTGTGCAACGGTGCGGCTGATTCGTTTGTTCCGCAAGAAGATATTGATGCGCTTCAAAAAGATATGACCGCCAATAGTGAAGATTATGCCTTCATCAATTACGCTGAATCGACGCATGCGTATACCAATCCGCAATCTACAGCAGTTGGAAAACAATTCGGAATAGCAATTGCATATAACGAAGCTGCCGACAAAAAAAGCTACGCCGATTTCATGAAATTTGTAAAGAAAAAAGTGAAATAGTAATTGAGAATTCTTGAAGACGAAAATCTGATTGAAGGAATAAGGCGTATATGTCAGTATGAAAACAGCACTGACTATTTTATTACTTCTTTTTATAGGTGTTTACGTAAGTTGTAAATCATCCGGTTATTCGCAATCAGAAACAACTTCTGTGGAATTCAATTACCTGGCATTGGGTGATTCGTATACCATCGGTGAAAGTGTAGAAGAAAACGAGCGCTATCCCAATCAGTTGGCGGAAGCGTTGTCTGATACCTATGGATCAGCATTTAAAGCTCAAATCATTGCGCAAACAGGTTGGACAACCGCCGATTTGAAAAATGCTATTCGCGAAGCCAAACTCGGTAATCGAAAATTTGATTTGGTAACACTGCTCATTGGTGTCAATAATGAATTTCAGCAACGAAGCGAAGAAGAATACACTACCGAATTCAAAGAATTGCTTTCACAAGCCATTGCTTTTGCCGATGGTCGCGCTAATAGAGTAGTGGTGATATCGATTCCCGATTACGGATATACACCTTTCGGAGCAGGGCGTCAGTCTAGTATTTCAGCTAGAATTGATCGTTTCAATAAAATCAACAAAGAAATCGCATTAACAATGGATGTAAAATACGTCTCCATTACCGAAATCTCGCGCCAAGGATTGTCCAATACCGATTTGGTGGCAGCTGACGGTTTGCATCCTTCTGGGACGATGTACAAAAAATGGGTTGATTTGTTGGTGACTGAGTTGAAAGAAACATTTTAGATTTCGGTTAATTGAATCAAGGTTTGATCGTTTAATCTCACGAAATTCTATCTTTGTGTTTCAATCCGAAATACAAACAAATGAGCACCATTGCAGCAAACAATCCGGCCCTTACTTCTTGGGTAGAAGTTCCACAAAATTCCGATTTTCCGATTCAAAACTTACCGTTTGGAATTGTTAAAACAAGTCAACTCACACCACGTGTTGCTTCGCGAATAGGAGATTTTGCAATTGACTTGAAGAGTTTGTATGTGTTGGGTTATTTGGAAAATTTGCCGTTTGAGCACAGCGATTTTGATTGCAATACGTTGAATGTGTTGATGAAGCGTGGTAAAAAAGCATCGCGCGAATTGCGCAATCGCTTGTCGAAATTGTTCGATAGCAATTACAAAGACCTGCAAAAAAATCAGCATCACGTAGAACAAGTATTGATTCCGATTGATCAAGTAACAATGTGTATGCCGGTTGAAATTGGCGATTATACTGATTTTTATTCGAGTCGTGAACACGCAACCAATGTTGGAACCATGTTTCGCGATCCGGAGAATGCACTCTTGCCAAACTGGTTGTGGTTGCCGGTAGGTTATCACGGACGTTCAAGTTCGATCATCATTTCGGGGGAACCGGTTCGTCGGCCGAAAGGACAAATCAAACCAATTCCGGAAGAGCCTCCAATTTATGCGGCTTGCCGTAACCTTGATTTTGAGCTTGAAATGGCTTTCATTACCTTCGATGGGAAACCAATGGGTGAACGTATTTCTACCGATGAAGCTGAAGACTTTATTTTCGGTATGTGTTTGTTCAACGATTGGTCAGCACGCGATATGCAAACCTGGGAATACGTTCCGCTTGGACCATTTCTAGCCAAGAATTTTGCTTCGTCCATTTCTCCGTGGATTGTGACATTGGATGCCTTACAAGCCTTTAAAGTAGACGGTCCGGAGCAGTCGCCCGAAGTGTTGTCTTATCTCGAATACAAAGACCAGAAATCATACGACATTCAATTGGAAGTCTATATTCAGCCCGAAAATGCGGATGAAACAAAGATCTGTACTTCCAATTTCAAATACATGTACTGGAACATGGCCCAACAATTGGCTCATCACACGGTAAACGGTTGTAATATCCGCTGTGGTGATTTGATGGGGTCGGGAACCATTTCAGGTCCAACTCCCGATTCTTACGGATCAATGCTTGAATTGGCATGGAAGGGCACAAAACCACTTCCGATGAACGATGGCACAGAACGAAAATTCATCCAGGATGGTGACACCGTAATCATGCGGGGTTTTTCCTCCAAAGATGGTGTGAGAGTTGGTTTTGGTGAAGTGACAGGGAAGATTTTGCCGGCTTTAGATTAAATCTTACAGCTTGCTGTATGTGGGGTCGCGATTCATCGCGACCAGTTTTTGATAAACAATTTTTGATCCTCAGTATTTGATACACAGTTTTTCATTTCCAATTTTTAGGATTATCAATTATATATTGAGAAATCCTATCAAAGGCATTTTGATCTCTGATAACATGATCATAAAATCTAGTTTGCCATTCCAAAGGAATTCCAATTTTTCTGACTTCAAAACTACATCTTCCTTTATACCATCTGATGACTTTTGAAATGTTTTCATGAAGCATTGGATTGCTGATTCCTGTGATTCCTCCTATGTTTTTTGAAGCAAGATAATTTGTGTTAGTAAGATTTTCTTTAAGAGAAAGATACTCTTTTTGGTCGCGATGAATCGCGACCCCACTGCAATCTTTTGCAAGATTGAGATGATGATTATCAGGATGCTGTAAAATTAAAATCCCATGAATATGATCTGGCATCACAATAAATTCTCCCAAGTGAATGAAATTAAACTGTTCTGGAATAGCTTCCCAAAGTTCAAATGCAAGTTTTCCTGCTTCATTTAGGATCATTTTTCCAGCTACAATTTCTCCAAAAAATGGTGTTCTGTCTATTGTTTTAATGGTGATAAAATAACATCCATCCCAGCTGTAATTCCACGATCTAAGCCTTAGTTGTCCATTTTTAAATTTGTGTCTTTGATGTAACATGTTGAACGATTTCCTATTTAAGTTAGAAAGAAATATCATAGTTGAGCTATTCTCTTTCGTTTTTTTGAAGCCATCCTAACCACCCATTGTTAACACTTACTGAAACTTTTTTTCAGCAACAAGACTTTCACTTTATCTTTGTTGTCATTAAACAACAGTTCTATCGGAATCTATGGAAATGCAAATCGATCTGGAGCAGGAACGCAAAGAAATTCTCTCGGCTTTTCGAGGGTTGTTGCGCGCAACCAAAAATCGTACTCGTCAGGATACTAATCTTATTAGAAAGGCATTTGACGTTGCGGTAGAGGCTCACAAGGAAATGCGCCGCAAATCAGGGGAACCGTATATTTATCACCCCATTGCCGTTGCGCGAATTTGTGCCGAAGAAATGGGGTTGGGAGCTACCGCTATTGCTTGTGCTTTGTTGCACGATACTGTTGAGGATACGCACATTACCTTAGAAGATGTAGAAGATTTGTTTGGAGCCAAAGCACGACGAATCATCGACGGATTGACGAAAATTCCCGAAGTGTTTGACGAAAATGCTTCCATTCAAGCTGAGAATTTCCGTAAGATGTTGCTCACCATTTCCGATGATTTACGGGTGGTGCTCATCAAACTGGCAGATCGTTTACACAATATGCGCACGCTGCAAAGTATGCGACCCGATCAGCAGCTGAAAATCGCTTCGGAAACCAAGTTTTTGTATGCACCTTTAGCGCATCGGTTGGGCTTGTATTCCATCAAAACGGAGTTGGAAGATTTGGCCATGATGTACACCGAATCGGAAGTGTATAACATGATTCAAGCCAACTTGAAATCGACCAAGGATGTGCGAAATCGGTTTATTCGCCGGTTTGTAAATCCGGTGCGCGAAGCATTGACCAAAGAAGGATACAATTTCGATATCAAAGCACGCACAAAATCCATTTCGTCTATCTGGCGCAAAATGCAATCGAAAGACTTGCCGTTTGAAGAAGTGTTTGACTTATTTGCCATTCGCATCATTTTAGATGTGCCAATGGACATGGAAAAGGCCGATTGCTGGCGCGTTTATTCGATTGTAACCGATTTTTACCAACCAAGTCCTGATCGCTTGCGTGATTGGATTTCTACGCCACGGGCCAATGGATATGAATCGTTGCATACAACGGTAATGTCGCCCCAAGGAAAATGGGTGGAAGTGCAGATTCGTACCAAACGCATGGATGAAATTGCCGAAAAAGGACTAGCAGCCCATTACCGCTATAAAGAAAATTCAAAAGACGATTCCAAATTTGACCGTTGGATTTCTGAGATCAGGGAACTGATGGAAAATCCGGATGTCAACGCCATGGATTTTGTGGATGAGTTCAAAATGAACCTCTTTCACGAAGAAATTTATGTCTTTACGCCGAAAGGAGAACTGCGCGTATTGCCTACAGGTTCTACTATTCTCGATTTTGCTTACGACATTCACAGCGACATCGGAAACAAATGCATCGGTGCGAAGGTGAACAACCGCTTGGTTCCGTTAAGTTATCAATTGCAAAACGGCGATCAAGTAGAAATCATCACATCATCGAAACAAAAACCGCACGAAGAATGGTTGCGTATTGTGGGGTCGGCCAGAGCGCGAAACAAGATTAAATCTGCGCTCAACGAGCAACGCAAGCTGATTGCGCAAGACGGTCGTGAGATTTTAGAGCGTAAGTTCAAGCAACACAATATTAAGTTCGCTTCCGAAAACATTACGGTGTTAGAGCGTTTTTACGGCTTTCATTCGGCAACGGAATTGTATTTCCGCATCGCCAAAGGCAAGATTGACCTTTCCAAATTGCGTGAGATCGAGAACGTGCACGGAATGTTGCAGCTCGAGAAAAAAGTACCAACCGTTCAGAAAGACAAGCACGAACTGGATGTGTATCCGAAAATCAATAAGAAAGAGGATACAATCATCATTGGTGAGGATTTCATGAATATCCAATACCAGATGGCGCGCTGCTGTAACCCGATTCCGGGAGATAAAGTATTTGGTTTCATTACCATTTCGGAAGGAATCAAGGTGCACCGCAACAATTGCCCGAATGCAGAACATTTGCAATCGAAAATGGCTTACCGCTGTGTGAAAGCGCGTTGGAGAAGTCAAGATTTGATTGAACGCGTAGCCGCCATTCGTTTGATCGGAATCGATGACGTAGGAATCGTGAACAAAATCACCGAGGTTATTTCCAAGGAACACAATGTCAATATGAGGTCCATTTCCTTTGAAACCGTTGACGGATTGTTTGAAGGGAAAATCAAATTACTCGTTTACGATACCGAACATCTTGAGCAATTAATGCGCAAGTTTGAACTCGTTGATGGCGTGAAACGAGTCGAGCGCTGGGATACGGGGGAGGAGTAACTATTTATTACTTCTTTTTGAATATTAGATTGAATGAATTAAAATCAGCGGCTGCATTCATGACGTCAACAACAAAGGAATATTTTTCTTTAGGGTATTTTAATTGATTGTACCATTCATTGATTGTTATTACAAGTTGATTATCTTCGGTTATTGTGTAATTAGATTCGAAACCGATTGAATTGTTGATGGTATCAGGTGTGATTTTTCGCTTACAATCTTCTAGGTTGGTTATTCAATTGAATAGAAGATTTATAAGTGTCCGATGTTTTTAATACTATGATAGGCAATGATTTACACAATTGACCTACTGATAGAAATCGCGAAGATGATATTGAAATTTCCCAATATCATCTTCACGATTTTTTAACTAGCAGAAAATGCTAAACTTGCTTAACAGACAAAATCGTATAATCATTCGCATCCCAGGCATATAAATTCGCATTGTCATCAGTGCTGTACAAGGATAGATATTGTTTGTTATAGTCACACAATAACTTATTGTCTTCAAAAGTCCAACTGCAAGCATTGTGCCAATTATGAAGACGAACATAAGCGTTACTGCTTATTGAAAGGTAATAGCCTTTAGTCATATAATAACTTACGCCGGCGTAAATGTATTGTGAAAATTTGGCAGCTTTCGAGATGTCATCAACAAACACACAATAAGTATCCGACGAATCTAGACCAATGTACCCAATTGGCAGATTACCATTAAACAGTTGGATTAAGAATGATACCCCTGTTGCCTGTGGGGCAGCAGGATTGTTGATTGGTGAAGAAGGTGTCAATAAATGAGGATTTTCAATTTTAGTTTCCATGATTTTGTTTTTTTAATGCGTTAAATTTGTTTGAAATAAAAAACGAATAGTTGATGTGATTCAAAAACGTTGTTCTGCATTCATCTATTCTGTGTGCCAAAATTAATTAACAAAGTTTGTCCTTAAACGGTTATAAATACCTGTTTTTAAATACAGGTATTTATAACCCGATAGATTTTGCCATAAGACCAAACAGAATTGAAAGAGATTTTACAGCAGCTTTGACCATGATTTCAAGTCTTGGAATTGTCTTCAATTAATTATCGCTGAGTAAACTAGACAACTAGGGTTTGTTGAAAAAGTCACGCACTATTTTTGACTAGACCATCATATTCCATTTCTAAATTATTTAAAACTACTGGTTTACGAGACCCAATATTTGGAGCAAGTGATGCGCAAGTTTGAATTAGTTGATGGTGTAAAACGAGTGGAGCGTTGGGATACGGGGGAGGAGTGATGACTTTTTCAGCTGTTAAAAAGTTGTTAATCAGGCACGGAATTTGCTGATGTCGGCGCAATCAAATAGCAATGAATCGACTACTGCCATTTTTGTTTTTTACCGTATTTGCTTGTTGTGTCTTTGCACAGACTGATCCGAATGCCTTTGATTTTGCAGGGTCCAAACAAAAACGGGTTCAATTGATCGATAAACGCTTGCGCTTTGGTTATGGTCTTCAAGTACCACTTGCGTCGAGTTCAACTTTTCAGACAACGCCCAATACCTTGTATACCGATGACAGTTGGCTAACTAAAAATCCCTCTCAGGTTATCGATGTGGGAATGATGTTTGGCTTCCGCGAAAACTGGACATTTGGTGTCACAATGACCAGTCAGCGACTCGGTTCGTCGCAAGAATCGTTTGGATACCAACCCGGTTCAGATGCGGTTTATTATTACCCGTTGAGTACGATCTACAAGACGGTCGGGCGTGCTTACGGCAATACTGTTTATGCTGAAAGGCGCTTGTATTCATCGTACAACGATCGTTTTCGTGTTTTTTCGCGGGTCGATGTTGGTTTTAACCGTTATTCTGCCGTTGCAAAAATTCAGTACAAAGATGAAAACGATACCTGCAATTGCAACAAACCCCTCTTGAAATCAAGAACAGGGACAGCTGTTTTTACAACCGATCTGAACGTTGGAATTCAATACGTTCGTCAGTATTTAGGCGTAAAGTTCTCAGTGGGTTACCGTATTCAATCGCCTGGAAGGCTTATCATGAAAGACGAACTGGAAAATTGGAAATACGACTTTAACGAAGAGGAGTATGATTTCAACGGCGATCCCGACAAAAAACTATTTTCAATCAACCGTCCGGCAACTGAGCGGGCCGAAATCATGCACCAACGATTGTATGCTCAATTTTCACTTCTAGTGATATTAGGAAAGCGCGATTTTCCCTATCGGTGATGAAAAATCCATTGTTAACACTTTGTGAATAACCTGCGTCCGTACTTCATAGAAAAATCATTACTTTTGCCCTTTCAATTCGGTCGCATGCAACAGCAGGATCTTCAGGACACGGTTCGTAACATTTTCTCGGCTTATCTCGAGCAGAATGGTCACCGTAAAACACCCGAACGTTTTGCCATTCTGGCAGAAATCTATAGCTATGAAGGGCATTTCGACATCGAATCGCTGTACATTAAGATGAAAAATCAGAATTACCGTGTTTCGAGAGCTACTTTATACAATACCATTGAATTATTATTGGCTTGTAACTTGGTGCGCAAACACCAATTCGGGAAAAACATTGCTCAGTTTGAAAAATCGCACGGTTCCAAGCAACACGATCATGTTATTGTTACGGATACAGGCGAAGTCATCGAATTTTGCGATCCGCGTGTGCAAAACATCAAGGCGACCATCGAGGAAATTTTCAATGTGAAAATTCAGCACCATTCACTCTATTTCTATGGTGTGCGCAATCAACCAACTTCAGAAAACGACCAATAAGTGCAATTAACATCCAACATAACTGTGTTGCCTACTCATGCTGTTTTAAAGCTCAGTGGCCGCATACTCTCAGATGAAGGACTTGCAGAACTTCTTTCACAAGTAGAAACAACTATTGGTGCCGGATCGAAAAACTGGTTGTGCGATTTGAGTGAATTGACTTATTGCAACAGTACAGGATTGAATCTTTTTGTACGCATCTTAACCAAATCGCGCAATGCAGGTGGCGATTGTGCATTGGTAAACCTGCAGCCGGGCGTTCAAAAATTGTTTGAACTGTCCAAATTAAACGAAATTTTTACCAGCTACGCTTCCATTGAAGAAGCAATGGAGCGATATAACACAATTTCATGAAAGTAGATGTTCTTTTAGGATTACAATGGGGTGACGAAGGAAAAGGAAAAATTGTTGACGTCCTTACACCGAAATATGACATTATTGCACGTTTTCAGGGTGGACCGAATGCCGGTCATACGTTGGAGTTTGAAGGTGTAAAACATGTGTTGCATACCATTCCATCGGGCATTTTTCATTCAAATGTGATTAACCTGATTGGTAATGGAGTGGTGATTGATCCGGTGGTTTTCCAAAAGGAATTGGAGAAATTGGCGCCGTTCAACATCAATATCAAAGAACGATTGGTGCTTTCGAAAAAAGCGCATTTGATTTTACCTTCTCACCGTTTGTTAGACGCCGCTTCTGAAACAGCGAAAGGAAAAAACAAAATCGGTTCTACTTTGAAAGGAATCGGACCAACATACATGGATAAAACCGGTCGTAACGGTTTGCGTGTGGGAGATATTTTCTTGCCAACCTTCCAACAAAAATACGATGCCTTGGTAGAGAAACACATCGGTATGCTAAAGCATTACGAAGGGTTTGAATACAACTTGGCAGAATTGGAAGGTCCGTGGATGGAAGGTATTGAGATCTTACGCAACCTAAAAGCGGTTGATAGTGAACATTACTTAGACCAAGCTTTGCGTGCAGGTAAAAAAATTCTTGCCGAAGGTGCTCAAGGAACCATGTTGGACATTGATTTCGGAACGTATCCGTATGTGACTTCATCCAATACCGTAACAGCAGGAACATGCACCGGTTTGGGTGTGGCTCCTTCAAAAATCGGAAATGTCATCGGGATTTTCAAAGCCTATTGTACCCGCGTTGGTAGCGGACCTTTCCCAACCGAATTGTTGGATGAAGTAGGTGAACAAATTCGTCAGGAAGGCCGTGAATTCGGTTCTACAACGGGTCGTCCGCGTCGTTGCGGTTGGATTGATCTTCCAGCAATGAAATACGCAATCATGATCAACGGTGTAACCGAATTGGCCATGATGAAATCAGATGTTTTGGACAAATTCGATACGATCCGTGCGTGTACGAAATACCGCATCAACGGCGAGGAAATCGATTATTTGCCATACGATATCGACGGAGTAACCATCGAACCGATTTGGGAAGATATCCCGGGTTGGGGGCAAGATTTGACTGCATTAACATCTTTTGGCGACGCTCCGCAAGCATTAAAAGATTATGTGACATATTTGGAACGACATTTGGAAGTGCCGATCACGACCGTTTCAGTTGGTCCGGATCGCATCCAAACATTAGCAACACGATAAGAACTTGGTGAATACACTCCAACATACCTTTAAAGTTGCGCTTATTTTGAGCGCAATTTTTTTGTGTCGACTCTCCGCTTGGGCACAGACGGATTGGTTGGAGTTATTGCCCGGTGCCAATCAGCTTTCCTACGACGAAAAAACAGGTATTCAGCGCCTTACCGGAATGATCAATTTTACCTATCAAGGTAATATCATGTACTGCGATTCGGCGCATTACAGAGCCAAAACGCAGGAAGTATGGGCTTACGGAAAAGTACACCTCAACAAACGGGATACACTCAACCTTTTCTGCGATTCGCTGTATTACAATGGGAAGACACGCATGGCAAAGTTGTGGGGAAATGTGCGGGTGCGTGACCGCGAATACAAACTCACCACCGATACACTCGAGTACGACGCCAAGAAATCGCGGGCAATTTATCGCTATGGTGGCCGTATTGAAAATATTACAACAAGTGAAGTGCTGACGAGTAGGGTAGGTTATTTCAACCCTAATACTGAAGAAAGTTTTTTCAGAGGAAATGTGGTGTACAAATCACCCGATCTGAAAATGACCACCGATACCTTGCAATACAATTACCTCAAACACAGGGTTTACTTTTTCGGTCCAACCAATGTTACCCAAAAAGAAACCAAATTGTTCTGCGAAAAAGGCTGGTACGATGTGCAAACCGAAGAAGGTGTTTTGCAGGGAAATGCGTTCATCGATCAGAAACCGCGACTGATTCACGGTGATAGTTTGTATTACAATCCCAAACAAAAAATCGCTATCGGGAAAGGGCATATTTCTGTACTCGATACCGCGCAGAAAGTAGAATTCAGAGGCGGTTATTTTTATTCCAATGAACAAGTTGGCAAAGATGTACTTTCTGACCAACCTTGGGTGCGTTTGATGAAATCGAAAGATACGGTCTATTTCCGGGCAGACACCCTCATTCACCAGCGGGATACACTTAACAAAACGCTCAGTGTTTCGGGAAAATGCAACGTGAAGATCTTCCAGAACAACATTCAGGGAACGGCTGATAGTTTGTACTATGACAAACCTGCCGGATTCATGGATATGTGGGGAAGTCCGCACTTTTGGAGCCACAATTCAGAATTGAGTGGCGACAGCATTCGGGTGTATGTGAAAAACGATTCCGTAATCGAAAAAGTACACCTGCGTTACAACGCATTTGCGGCCAATGAAGTCGATTCGGGCAACTACTACAATCAACTTGCGGGGAAAGAAATCTGGGCTTTTTTCAAGGAAAATGAATTGGTAAAAGCACAAGTTTTATCCAACGCTCGAACAGTTTATTTTCCCACCGACACAGTAAAGACGGATACTTCCGTTGTCATAGACCGCAAAGGAATGAACCGCATTTATGCCGCCGATTTGAATGTCTATTTGGATAGCGGCGAAGTAACCGGAATCACCTTTATCCGTCAACCCGAAGGCATTTTCTACCCGATGGACCAACTTGATCCTGAAGAGCAATTCTTACAGGGATTTACCTGGAGTCCACTGTTGCGACCAAAAAGTTGGCGCGAGATTACGGGGGAGTGGTAATTACCTTCGTTTTTTTGAGTTTTCTAAGTTGACTCAAAAACTGAAAATACTGAAAGGAATGGGAATCTACACGGAGCAACAATCGGAATCGAAGCAAAGAATAGTCTTTGAAGAGTTGATTTTAACAGGTGAAAAACCTCCATTACTCCCTCTATTCATCTTGGGGGCTTTCACGGTCGTTTTCTTGCTTTTTGTACCTCTTTTAATTATCATCTTGATTTCAAGTAACGGTTTTCATCCCAAAATTTTATTCGGAGTAGCATTAGCTGCGCTTCCTGGTGTGTTTTTCCTAAAGCTTTTTCTTTGGAATCTTTATGGACGGGAAGTTATCCGGATTGAAGCCGATTGTATTCGTTCTTTTTGCGATTACAAGTATTTCATCGGGAGAAAAAAACACCTTTCAGGAAAGCTCTTTTACTGCGATATCATTGACTTAGAGCATTCTGAAGACCAAACGACTGATGTGATCGATGAAATAACGGACGAAGCGGGTGTTAAATTCGGAATCAGAAACGATGAAGCGATGATACTTTCACATTTTTCTATTCCGATTACTGAGCTTATTCGATTCATTGATCGTGTAAATTCCTTGGATGAAAAGTTGCCTAAAATTAAATTGGGCGATGATGAATGATGTTAAAACTGTAAGTAAGTAAAAGATAAATAACTTCTTATTTGATGATAGGTGGAATAAAGATGAATCACTATTATGAGTGAAATTGCGATCCAGATCAATCGTGCTATAGCCCATTTTTTAATCAATTCTTTCGTTGAATCTGTTGCCCAAACAATGAGCATAATCAAACCTATGATAGGAATGGCAATAATCACAAAGTTGGCAAGCCAGGTTCCTAAAGTTGGGTTTTGATCATCTTCAAAATTGGATAATTGCTGAAAGTAATTGTATGTAAGGATGCTGGCAATAATGATCATGATGATGAAGACAGTAACAAACACTGCGAATATTCCTGAAAATGAATCCGATAATTCAAGTACACTACCCAACAACAATGCATTTAAACCGATTCCAGCCGTAACACCCCAAAATTGCATAATAGCCCAATTTCTTCTAATCCTGTTTTGATGATCACTTGCCCAAATGGCGAGCAAAACCGGACCTGCCAATGGAATGGCCGCCATGAGGAAATTGCCCAACCATTGCATGGGTGATAATACGTTGATCGTGCGAATCTTTTCCCATTTGTCAATTGGTTCAATCATGTCAATTGTAGTCTCATTTTCGGTCTTATTCTTATTGGTTAAGTTGGGTTTAGAAAGCGTTAGATAACCTTTGATGGAAAAGAAAATGATTGCAATTGAAAAAGGAACCGACAGCAAATCAAGTATCATGTACAATGATCTGTAAGGAGCGGGAGAATTTGAAGCAATAAGAGTTGTTTGAAGATATAACGAGAATACGAAATAAGACAAATCTGCAATTAAGAAATTGATGCCGCCTATAAACAGCCAGTAAAATGAACGTCTTTGGCGGGTCTGATTATCTCCTGAAAATGCGATTCCAACCAACATGATCCCTAAAGGAGTTAACAATCGTAAGATGTGGTATCGAATAAAGTCAATTAAACCGTTAAGTTCACCAATTTGATCAAATTTATTGGGTGAATCATAGATTTCATATAAAATAAAAGACAACCAAATTCCACCTACAATAGCGAGTGCAATAGCACTATTTCGTTTGATGTTTTCATTGCTTTTGTAGGAGGTTAATCCGAATAACCCAAGAGTGAAATAACTTGCTATTAGAACAATAAAATAAAGCCAGGAATACACCGAAATAGATGTTTCGTTGGGGCTATTGATAATAGGGATCAATCGAAAGACAATGATTAACAAACATGCCACCCAAGCAGTGATGGCTAAAAAGAGAGCAGCGTTTTTGTTGAGCATGATTTATGTTTAAGCGCTACCAAAGTACATAAAATTAAAAACGGAATCTGTTTTTAATATGTTTAGACCACAATTTCATCGTTGTTCACCGGCAGCACAAATTCATCCAGAAAATCAATTATTTCCGTCAACTCTTTCTGTGAATTAATGCTGAGTTTATCAAATTCGGATGGATGACGAAGTTGTTTCACATCGCGAAAACGAAGATGGATTACACGACCTTTTTCAACCGTTGCATCTACATAAATTGTCTTGAGCTGAATGCCTATGATGCGCGTCTGCGATTTGCCATTTATCGTTCCTTTACTAATGCTCAATTTGGCAATAAGCGGCGCATGACACCATTTGAAGATATCGTAAGCCACAAAATCACCTAGAGAATAGATGATCAAACTCTGTTTTTCCTCACCGGTAATTTGATCTTGGTAATTGTAAAAAGAGAGCGGTTGTGGGTTGTGCGGATGTCCGCCCAAGATCAGATCAATACCAGCTTCACGACAAATGCGTTGCATCGTATCAATGATCTGTTGATCGGGGAAGGGTTGATAGGCGCACCCGATATGTAAGGCGGCAGCAACCAAATCGGCACCTCGTTCGCGCGCAAGTTGGGCTTGTTGAATGATGGGAGAAATATCCGGATTCGGTTCATTTAAACAGATATGATTGCACAACCAAGGTGTTTCTTCAGGCACCGTTTCCATGTTGAGTGAAAAGGTCCAAGCCAAAAATGCAATCTTGATTCCTTCGCGCTCCAGAATAGGGAAGTTGTTGTATTCATTTTCTGTTTTAGCTGCTCCTGTGTAAGCAATGCCTTTTGCAGTGAGAAAATCGAGGGTATTTAACAATCCGTCTGATTGTTGGTCGAGTGAATGATTATTGGCAACCGACAGAATATCATAATTACCGTATTTTCCGAAAGCTGAAAACACATCAAAGAGTTCAGCACTTCCGTTGAAATACATGTTGCTGAGCATCACTTCTGGTACAGCAGATGGTTTTTTACTGATGGATATCGGTGTTTCTAGGTTGGCAAATACAATATCCGATGAAAAGAAATATTCACCGACTTCGTCCCATAAGTGCGCGCAAGTTTGTGCATTGATGCACGTGTATGGCATCAGATCGCCGCCTGCACTTAGTGTAATGGTTGTTTCCGGAATAAAGTTTTCAGGAATCATCGGCCGCAACGGACGTTTAAATTCTTCAGCTATTCCGGAATTTTCTTCAGCCTCAACGATGGCTTTGAAATAGTATTTGTAGCCGAGGTATAGCCGTTCGTTGGTGGTCATTTTCAAGGGATCTTCGTGATGACCTTTGAGCGGGTAACGGTAGGTTTTACCAAACACGGAACGAATTCGAAAACCGAAACGAACCAAACGGGTGAGGAGTTTTCCTTTCAACGAAATGGCCCGAACCGGGTTGTAGGTGTTGTAATCGATCATGTTTGTTTTTCCAAATTTCAATAACGAAGATACCGTTTTCGGATAAACGAGATTGTATCCAAAGTCCCGTAGGGACGAGATATGGTAAAAGGAGCTCAACTACTGAACATCCACCCCATAGGGGTGGGACATAATAAACGGTGAATGTCTTACCCCTACGGGGTAAAAACCAACTATAAATCTTTAGTTCTAAAATATCTCGTCCCTACGGGACTTTCTTGGCACCGCAATAATCTGATTTTCGACCAAAATGGTTACCTTTCCTAGACGATTACATTAAAGAGAAAATAATTCAAATGACTGATCAGGAAATCATCTCATCCATACGCAAAGGCGAGCGCGAACAAGCGATTCGGTTTTTGTATCAGGAGTTTCCTAAAATCAAAGCATTGATTCTGAAAAGTGGCCTCAATGAAGTGGTGGCAAAAGAAGTATTCAATGATAGTTTGTTACTCTTGATCGAAAAATTACAAGACCCGAATTTTGAATTAACATCGAAGTTGACGACCTATTTATACGGGATCAATCGCTTCATGGTGAAAAACGAAATGCGCAGGCAAAACAAAACAGCTTACGAACTGGAGTGGAGTGATACCCTCATTATTTCGGATGCCGATTTGGGTTACGATGTTGAAAAAGAAGAACGACTTAGTCAATTGGATAAAATCCTGACTCAGGTTTCTGAAAAATGTCGTCAGATATTTGAATTATTTTATTTCCGAAAACAATCCATGGAACATATTTCCAAGACCTTGAATTACTCAAGTGTCAACTCGGCGAAAACCCAAAAATACAAGTGCATAGAGCAGGCGTATCAATTGGCCCAAAAGCACGTTTCTCAAACTGAATCACTATTGCCATGAGATCGTCATTAGAACAATTTGAACGCGTTTCCGATTATGTTTCGGGAAAATTGACTGAGTCACAGCGAGGTTTGTTTGAACTCGAAATGAGCAATGATCCGTTTTTACAGGAACAGGTTGCTTTTCAGAAAGATATGGTGCGTGTGGTTGAACGCCGTGCTTTGCGCAGTGAAATTGGCGCGGTGGCTAGTGTTTATGCTGCCGGAGGAATGAGTTTGTTGACCAAATTGTTGCTTGGAACCGGAAGTGTCCTTGTGATTGGAGTATTGAGTTATTTCATTTTTATGAATCAGAAAGCCGAGCAAAAACCACAGGTAGCTTCGGTTGAAAAGGCCAAATCAGAAGAACATTCATCAGTAAAAAATGAACAAGCTAACATCGGAGAAAGTAAGTCGGAAGCAACGTCAACTTCTCATGTAATGTCTGTTGATGAGATTGTTGAGTTTATGAGAAAACAAGCCCAAAATCCATCGTTCCCTAATTTATACGGATCATTTATGACTCCTCCATTACTCGGCTATAAGAAGGATTCATTGATTAGGGCAAACTCCGATTTTGTTTCTATTCCGTCTGATTCACTGATCAGTGAATTGCTTCCTACTATCGAACAAAAACGTGCCTATGTTGGATCATGGCGCAATAAACCGATGACACGTGCCAAGATTGTCAAAATAAAGGGGTTAAGAAAACAAGTAAAATCGCATAAAAAAGCAGCAACCGTTTATGTGACCGATGAAGAAGGAAACATTCTGAACAATGCGAAGATGACCTATTCTTACTTTGGTGAGCAACGAACGGTTGCGATCAATGGCGTTTATGCGTTCGATTTGTACAGTGAAATAAAAACAACTGTAGTAATCGAATTGGAAAATGGCGATAAAGCGTTGATTGAGAATGTTGATTTTAAACCCAAGTACATAACTTATATTGAAATCGACGGTTATTCGACTACGAAAATAGTGAAGCGAGATCAAGATATTAGCATTGAAAAGTGAAGCAGGTAAGAAGATTAGCTGACTATTTCTGAACGATTCCTTCGATCCGAATTTGGTGATAACCCGAATTTAATTTAACAGAAGATCCAGATTCGCAAGTTCCCAAAATTACGAACGCGACAGTAAGTTCGGGATATTGCGAACCAGTTCGTAATATCCCGAACTTGATTCAATTTTGAATTGTTTATTACAGTTTTGATAAATTAAAAGCACAGAAGATTCTTTTCAAGAACCCACGTTAACAAAGTGATTCACTTAAATACCGGTGATTTCACTTTAAATTTTCCCTTTCTCCGAAAGCAAGATTGCGATTGGTCGTGTTTTTGTAAACTGTGAGAATACAATGATCATGATTACGGTGATCGGAACACTGAGGAACATTCCGGTGATTCCCCATATCGTTCCCCAAAGTGCCAGTGCAATAATGGCAACCAACGGACTTATATTGAGTGAATTCCCCATGATTTTTGGCTCGAGGATATTTCCCACGACAAATTGTGCCGTTCCGAGCGAAATCAGCGTAGCAATGCATGGACTAAACGAACCGAATTGCACCAAACAAAACGCGGTAGGTAATAAGACGCTCATAAGCAATCCGATCAACGGAATGAAGTTGAGTAAAAACACTAGGAAAGCCCAAAAGATGGGGGTATCTACTCCGATTATCAACAAAATAATAAAACTGATTACCGCAGAAATAAGATTCACCAGCGTTTTTAAACCGATGTAATTGGCTACCGATTTCTCGATTTTTTCTATAAGTACCAATACACGTAAGTATTGTTGAGTCTTGGGAAACAAACCACGTAACTTTGTGGGGAAATTGCTTTCTTCTAAGAAAATAAAAACAACATACATCAAGACAACAACTGTATTCTCTACCATTCCTCTGAGTGAAGAAAAGATAGAGGAGAACAATTTCCCGAAGTTAAAATTGCCGGCATATTCCTGCAACAACTTCATGACATCAATGTCGAAAAACGTATTGAGATCCTGAGTGACTGCTGTGACATTGACTCCATACGTTTCATACGATTTCGCCAAAATCTCGATGTTTACTGCCAATAAACGACCGATAAACGTGAATGCCGCAAAGATCAATCCTGACATAACGATATTGGTAACCCATCCCGGGAACCATCTATGAATAAATGGAATCTGATTGAGTTTCGATTTGATTTTACGCACCAACAACCAAATCAACAAAGCGAAAATAAAGGGAACAATGAGCTTTTGACCGAGAATCAGTGCCACCACTGTCAAGGCAAGAACAATCATGAGTGCTGCTGCGTTCCGGATATTCATTGGTCGAAGATAATGAAAGTGGCGGAACGTAGGAAGAAATTAATAATATTATTGGATGAAAATGATGTTGAAAAGTGATTTTTAATCGCTCGTATTTCTTTCCGTAATATTGCGGGATTACTGAATTTAATACATTGAAAATCAGTCGATTAATTCTTTATTTTTCAGTTTTAACCAGTGTTTTCTCCATTTCATAATGTTGCAGCACATCAAACAATTTGTACGATGGCCCCAGCATGGTATATCCCAACTTTTCGTAAAATAGCAATGCATAATCGCGTGCATGAAGAATGAGTTTGTCGTAGCCGTTTTCTGCACCATGTTTTTCAACAGCATCCATGATTTTTTTACCCAATCCTTTTCCTTGAATATTCGTTTCAACCGCTACAAATCGTACCTGACAAATGGTTTCATCCACTCTATCTAACCGCGCAATGGCCAAGATAGATGCACCATCAAACAACGCGAAATGAATCCCGGCTTCGTCGCCGTCATTACGTTCCGAACCACGTTCTTTTCCCAGAGGTTCGCGCAAAACACGGTAGCGTAAATCATAATATATTTCCCATTCTGTGACGGTTTGCGGTGTTCTAATTTCCATGACGTTTAAAAGCAATTGAGGTAACGCGCTGTGTGGTTTTTCCGGCTATTTGTTCCGTTCTCACCAACGATTGCGCCATCGGATCGGTAAAGACTTCATCTAATGAACGAATGATTCCAAAAGGAATGTGTTGTTCTTGCATAGCAAAATTCAACCTTCCGGAAGTATGCTGAGCAATGGCTGTTTGAAGGATTCCAAATAAGGCAGTTCTGTTTTTTACTCTGTAAGCATTGTCTGAAAACCGTTCATCTGAAACGAGTTCAGGCAATCCAAGAAAGGTACACAATCCTTCAAAATGGCGGTTACTGCCAATGGCAAACGTGACTTGTTTATGATCCGTTGTGGTGAATAATTCGCCGTAGGGAGCAATATTCGGGTGTAAACTTCCAATGCGTTGCGGCACGTGACCTTCCATTAAGTAATTGGATGCTTGATTGACCAACGAAGAAACAGCGGTGTCATACAATGAAACGGAAACTTCCTGACCTTTTCTCGACGTCAGACGTTCAATAAGCGCCACCAATAAGCCTTCTTTCAGTTGGTGAGCCGCAAGTACGTCTATAAACGCAACGGGCATTTTTACTGGTCCCGATTCGGGGGTTCCGTTCATCGACATCAATCCAGACTCGGCTTGTAGAATAAGATCATACGCAACGCGGTCGCTGTCGTCGCCAAATCCGGTTATTTTTCCAATGATGATGCGTGGGTTGAGTTTCCAGATTTCGGTACTTGTTAAGCCAAATTTAAGATCATCACCTTTTTTGAAATTCAGCAACAGAATATCGGCTGTTTGGATCAATGATCTGATTTCCGAAACGCCTTCCGCTGAAGTTAAGTCCATTTTGCGATACTGCTTGCGGTAGTTGACCGACGAGAAATACGCTGATACGGTGTCTTGATCGTTTTCAGAAGGTAGTTTCCACGAACGTGTTACATCAGGTAGTGAAGGGTGTTCGATTTTGATAACCTCAGCACCGAGTTCCGCGAAAAACATCCCTACTGCCGGACCAGCCAAAACGGTTGCCAATTCAATTACTTTCAGCGATTCAAACATGTTTCAAATGTAATAAATGCTTGTGAGTTGAAGTAGCCCGGCTATTCTTTAGTTGGTCAGTTTATTCTGAATCATCTATTTTACTATGCAAACACATTTGATTTTTTACGAGCGGCTTAGAATGGCTTAAAAGGATGTTTTGCTTACTTTTTCAAGTCCGCCGCGGCGGAGCAAAAAGTAAGAGGATTACCGAATAACCTCTTCAATCGTTACTTTGGCAATGCCATTTCGCACAAAATTCAATTGTTTGGCACCTGCTAAGCTCAAATCGAGAATATGCGGTGATTTCCCCATTCGATCCGTTACTTTCACAATAACCACCGAATCGTTCGCCAAGTTGGTTACGCGCAACAATGTTCCGAATTTGAGTGTTTTGTGCGCCGCGGTAAGACTGTCTTTGTGATAAATAGCTCCCGAAGAAGTTCTGCGACCATGAAATTTATTAGCGTAATAACTAACGTTTCCTGTTTTGGTGTATCCATTTGGAACTACTGTTACAGAATCCACGGGGTGAAAATTGACTGCTTTCATGTGTTGTTCTGCGTTTGCAAAAAACGAGGTTTGCTCCGATTTGTAGTCCGGCGTTGACTCGCTTTTCATCTGAGAAAACTGTTCTGCAACAGTAAAACTGAGAAGGGCTGCTATCGTGAAAATCAAAAAAATAGTTTTCATAATTTTTTGTTGAGGGGGCAAATATACGCCCAAAAAACCGGTCTTTGGGTTCATTTACAATTCGTTAACAAAATTGTGGTTACAAAAAAAGCCTTTCAACAGAGCAAAATGTCAGCTGAAAGGCTTTAAGAATGAAGGGTGTAATTACTTGTGAACCACCAGATTTTGTGTCTGAATTCCTTGGTCGGTTTCCAGCACAATTTGATACATTCCGTCAGTTAAAGATGCAATTGCAATTTCATTATTGGTTACCTTTTCGACATCAATAACGCATTTTCCGTTGAGATCGAAAACCTGTGCCTTTTGAATAGATGCTCCGCTGAAGTAAACATGCGTTTTTGCCGGATTCGGATACATGAAAATGGTTTCAGTTGTCAATTCAGTTGTTGAAAGCACCATCGAAAGTGAAACATCAACAGAATCAAGTATTACTGGCCCGTTCATGAAATAATACCTGTAAACACCGTCTCCGGATTCCTGTGAAAGGTTATAGGTAACGGTCATTTTAGCGACTTCGTTGTTTTGTATGGTGCAACTTGCTGGGGTTGTCCAAGGATTCAGTTCACTTGGCGGATAACATGCTTGCTGAAAAGTCGGATCAGGAATCGGCTCTAACGAAACGTTGTCTATCCATGAAGCCGGAACATCCATTTTTAATCGCTGAACACTTATCTCCTGAGTTGATCCTGAATGATTGATCAACGAAAAGTAAGTTGTCAGGTTTGTGTTCGGAGAAAGATTCGAATAATAAATGATAGTGGCAGAAACGTCAATCTGGTCAAGCTCATGTGTAATCTCGAAATTTTGTGCCGAAACTACAGGCGTTACAAGCAGACTTATCAAAAAGGCGGATATTATTTTCATGGATGAATTTTATACAAAGAAGAGAAAAATTGAAGTAGGTGCAGCATACCCTGAAAGAATCAATGAATCAAAGGAATTCAAGAATGGGTTGGTTTCCAATTGCCGCCGGTTTGTTTCATTTATTGGGTGATATTTCACACGTATAGTCAAATTATACCCATTGAGGCTACAAGAATTCACGTTAAATAGGCGATATATGACATAAAAAACCTCTCAACCGAACTAAATCAGTTAAGAGGTTTTGAATGAAACAATCTGAAATTACTTGCGCACCACCAATTTTTGCGTTTGAACACCTTGAGCGGTTTCAATCACTACTTGGTACATTCCGTTAGCTAAAGCAGCTACTGAAACTTCGTTGTTGATCACTGTTGAAGCGTCAACCACTAATTTTCCAGCCATGTCGAAAATACGAGCGCCTACAACTGTTGCGCCGTTGAAACGAATGGCAGAAGTTGCCGGATTCGGATACATGGAAATGGTTTCAGTTGTCAATTCTTTCGTTGCCAATACAGTGTTGATGTTGTAAGCTGTGTTGGTAATGATCGGTGCATTGAAATCGAAATAGATATAAGCCGTGTTTTCAATTTCAGAACCTACTGGCAAACCTGCATTTTCACGGATGCTGTAAACTACATAACCTTTACTTCCCTCCACATCTTGCGTTACTGGTGCAAGATTGATTGCATTGAAAGAGAATGTCACCACACGTGTAGTTGGATTAACAGATGTAGCTACACCGTGTTTTGCACCCAAAACAGTGAATGTAGATAAATCTAAGTTTGCCGAAATCGTATCACGAATTACTACATCCAATGCGGCAAAATTTCCTTCGTTTTGGAAATTGATCACATATTGTAATTCTTCTACTTGATTGGCATCGATATTGGTTTGTTTGTTCACCAATTTGTTATTGGGGTCATAAGAGTTAAGCACAGTAGCATAAAGAGTATCGCTATTGTTAGAAGGGTCTGTATCGTTTGCAGCATTCGCATTCAAGTAAAACTCTAATGGCGTTCCTGCAGTAACACTACCCGGGAACGTAAATGGAATTTGAAGATACATACAGTCACTCAATCCCAATACATCAAACGTCAGTACATTTCCATTGACCGTTGCATTGGTAAGTCCTGCCGTGTTTGGTGTAAGAATGGCGGGGAATTCTAGTGAAACTGTTACATCAGAAGTATTGTCACACGCATAATTGCAGAGATTAAATCCAACAGTACCTGTTTGTAAAGGTGCTACGAATGCCCAAGCGTAGGCGTAAACAATAACGACATCAGGATCGGTTGCTGCAACGGCACAATCAACTTCCATGCTCATTTGGCTTGGAGTAGCTAATCCACTTGGGTCAAAAGCTGTAATGGTAAAATCAGGCGAAACTTGAACCAAACCGTTTGTTGTTAGCCACGCATCGTTGATACTTACAGTGTAAGGTAGGTTAGCAAGATTTAACCCGGAATAGCCATAAAAAGCGTTAGGATTTGAATTTTGTGTAATGGTAGTTGTGATTCCATCTGCTCCGGTAAAATCATAAGGAGTTTGAGAATAATAGATATTAGGTGATGCCTGACTCGTAGTAATGAAAATATATCCGCAATTGGAAGGATCAGCTGCAACAAGATTGACTGACTGTCCACCATCAACGTTGGCTCCAGCTGTAGTGCTGTAAACATTTACTGTAACAGTGTAATTCCCCGCAACGGCATAGCCATGCTGGTAAGTAAAGTTATAGCCGCTTCCAGCAAGTCCTACAAAGTTTTCGGTATCTATTGTACCGTCACCCCAATCAACTGTAACAATTCCTCCCGTTTCATCACTCGCTCCAATTGTACCATAGAGATAGAGTTGTTCAACACATCCCGAAAGTGAATCGGTGTAGTCATAAATAGTGTAAGTGTTTGCCTGCGCAAAAGCGGCGCTACCTGCGATCATAGAGGCAAATAGTAATAAAGTAGATAGTATTTTCATAATCGTTATTTTTTTCAGTTACCTCGGTTGTTTTGAAAAGGTTGCCTGAAGGAGAATTTAAAATTTAAAATGTAAAATTGAAAAGGAAAAACCAAGTCAAATCCTCTTTTCAATTTTACATTTTCAATTTTAAATTGATAATTCTCTTAGTTGGTTTCCGAAATTGAAATTCCCACCAAAACCTTCATTCAAAATTCTTCATTCAAAATTCAGAATTGCTAATATTGCGACATGCAAAAAAATGATTTCGTTCAATCCAATTCAGGGCTTCAGCCCAAGGCTATTTTACAAACCATTCAATTATTGGAATCGGGTGCAACCGTTCCGTTCATTGCCCGCTACCGAAAAGAGCAAACCGGTGGTTTGGATGAGGTGGAAATTGCGTTGATTCGCGATTTGGCAAAGAAACACGATGAACTAATCAGTCGTCAGCAAACAATCTTGTCTGCCATTGAAGAACAAGGGAAGTTAACGCCCGAATTGAAAACGAAGATCGAAACGTGTTTTGAATCGAATGCGCTGGAAGATTTATACTTGCCATACAAACAAAAACGTTTAACTAAGGGTGAAAAGGCCCGCAAATTGGGATTGGAACCCTTGGCGCGTATGATTATGTCGCAGCGCGGTGGCGATCCGGAACAAATGGCAGAACGCTTTTTGAAAGGCGAAGTGGTGGATGAAGAAATGGCCATTCAAGGTGCGTGTGATATCATTGCCGAATGGATCAATGAAAATGCGGTTGCTCGTGCGCGCATGCGAACCACTTTTCAACGCAAGGCAATCTTGCAATCGAAATTGGTGAAAGGAAAAGAGGAGGAAGGTGCTAAGTACCGCGATTATTTCGATTTTTCTGAACCGCTTTACCGCACAGCTTCGCACCGGTTTCTTGCTTTGTACCGCGCTGAACGCGAAGGAATTCTTTCGCTGAAAGCACAACCCGAAAAAGAAGCAGCAATCGAACAATTGGAGCGCTTTTTTGTAAAAGGCGATGATGCTTGTGCCGATTTGGTAGCCGATACTTGCAAAGATGCCTACACCCGATTGATGTGTCCGTCGTTGGAAAACGAAGTATTAAACGAAGCCAAAGAAAAAGCCGATAAAGAAGCAATCAAGGTGTTTTCAACAAACCTTCGACAGTTATTATTAGCTCCGCCGGTTGGTTCCAAACGTATTTTGGCCATCGATCCCGGGTTTAGAACAGGATGTAAAGTGGTGTGTTTGGATGAATCGGGTTCGTTGCTCACCAACGCGACCATTTATCCGCATGCGCCACAAAACGAGACCGATAAAGCCATGGCGAAAATTTCGCAACTGGTACAAGCCTATAAAATAGAAGCAATTGCTATCGGAGACGGAACTGCCGGTCGCGAAACCGAAGCATTTATCAAACGGGTGCGTTTCGACCGCGATTTGGATGTGTATGTGGTGCGCGAAGATGGCGCTTCCATTTATTCGGCAAGTCCGATTGCACGGAAAGAATTTCCGGATTACGACGTAACTGTGCGTGGCTCGGTTTCCATTGGTCGCCGCTTGATGGACCCCTTGGCGGAGTTGGTGAAAATCGACCCGAAATCGGTTGGCGTAGGGCAGTACCAGCACGAAGTGAACCAAAATCAACTCAAAGACGCGCTCGATGATGTGATTGTTTCTTGCGTGAATGCCGTGGGTGTTGATTTGAATACGGCCTCACCTTATTTGTTGAGTTACGTTTCGGGCCTCGGACCGGCTTTGGCTGAAAACATTGTGGCTTACAGAAGTGAAAACGGCGGTTTCAGTTCCCGCGAAGAATTGAAAAAGGTGAAACGCTTGGGTGATAAAGCTTACGAACAAGCTGCCGGATTCTTACGAGTGCGTAATGGTGAAAATCCCTTGGATAATTCAGCTGTTCACCCTGAGAGTTATAAAGTGGTGAATTCCATTGCTAAAAAAGCAGGTCTAAAACTCACCGAACTCATTGGCAATGAAACGACCTTAAAAACCGTCAATAAAACCGAGTTTACGGAAATCGACAGTTATACCTTTGATGACATTATCCGCGAGCTCAAAAAACCGGGACGCGATCCGCGCAAGCAAGCCAAAGTATTGGAATTCGACAGCCGTATTCGCACCATGGATGATTTGCGGGTTGGCATGAGCCTCACCGGAATCGTGACCAATGTCACCAACTTCGGAGCTTTTGTCAATATCGGCATCAAAGAAAACGGATTGATTCACAAATCGAATCTGGCGGATGTTTACGTGGAAGATCCCTCGCAATTCATTTCACTGCATGAACACGTGGATGTGCAGGTAGTCGAAATCGATATTCCCAGAAAACGCGTCGGATTAAAACGTTTAGTGTAATCAATTTGCAATTTTTGCGTTACATTGGTTACTTACTTTGAAGATTCAACCTATGCGCAAAGTCTTTTTCATCTATTGTTGGCTTTTTGCCATGTTACCGGTTTTTGCCCAACGCCCCGATTCTGTGCAGGTAAACGGGCAATGGTGTTTTGTCTATCCAATCAAAGCAAAGCTGGAACCCAGTGAAGATTATTTACGGGTTGTCGGATTGACGACCACCGAATTTGAGCAATACCGCGATTGGGTGCAAGCAAATGACCCGCGACTGACGTTGGAGAAAGATTCGCTGATCAAGGCGTTGCGCAGATCAATCATTGATGATAAACTCTTGACTGTCGAACAATACGAAGAAGAAACAATTGATTATTCGGATAAAATGACACATCATCATCAAACCGTTTTCAAATTGTCGAGTAAATTTAATATTCGCATCAAATTGCGACACGGACAACGTGGGTTTAGAAATAGTAAAAGTTTCATCGTCCAGCGGCATGTGAACAAACTAGATCTGAGACGCACCCTGCAAAAATCACCCATGCTGCACCATGACCAACTAAATTATGAAGATTATTCCCTTCCGCCATGCGAGAAAAACCTACCCGATGGCAACTACATAATGCTTTACGAAGATTTCTTTTCGGCGGAAAACTGGCGAAAATGGAAGGTGAATCCACAACGGACAGCGGCTTTTTTTTCACTTCGTGATAACCTGCTCAACGGAGAATATAAAATGTTTGCATACGAAGGTGAACAAGTCGTTTCGGGAACGTATACCAATGGACTTCGTCAAGACGACTGGATAATAAGAGCATTTCATTATACTACTAAACATAGTGAGGGATGGTTTTTTAACCGAAAATACAGATTAGAGAATTTCAAAACAGACAGTCTTAATTTTCATTTTGAAGCTGATTTATTGGATGGAAAATGCGCTCATTTTTGGTGTTATATTGATAAACCAACTGAAAAAGACTGGTCAGGTCATTTTAAAAATGGATTTCCGGTAGGTGAATGGGAGCATCAGGAGTTTAGCACGATGATCTTCGATGGAGATCTCGCTCTAGTTAAAGATACCATTTACGCTAAGTATGCTGCGGAGTGGACAGAGACTCCGATTCCTACCTCCGATTCGATATACAAATTCACTAAAATAGTTGATCGCTGGGACTATCGAGAGGTCTTTGGGGTGGATCAAGGCAGGTGTATTGAAAATTTAGGTTTAGCAACGGTTAACAAACTGAAGGATTATCCCCTGGAATATTTTGTTCAATCTGCGTTTTTGCCGGAAGAAGGTGTTTCGTATTACCCGTTTGATACTCACTGTGAATTGTACAAAGAACAAAGCCCTGATGCGTGTGTTGCGCGTTTTTACCGTAATAAGGAATTGAAACTCATTGTGGGCTCGAGGTATTTTAACGATGGAGCGCTTTTCGATACCTGTGGGTTAGATGCGCAGGGGCAACTGATCTATCGACAGTTTGACAATACAGGAAAATTATACCTTACCTCCTGGTTCGATGAGAAGGGTAAACGCGTCCGCTCGGAGTATTCAACGCCGAAGAAAAAGAAAATGATCAATGGTTATGAGGTGACAGCGGGACCTTATTGGGGATCTTTTTCCTGGGAAGGCGATACAATTGTTGCGAACAGGAGAATCTTTCAATTGCGTTGGGGTACTGAGACGAAATTGAATTATGAAAACTATTACGATATCGAACAGCAGCAACTGGTAGAAAAACGTTATGATACCAATGGAGGGCTTCTAACGATGGGAATGATTCCTTTTCCGAATGATTCCATGGCAAAGTTGGCAGCTGAATACGAGAATGGGGCAAAGCATTTTAAGAACTACTATAAACTCTGTAACCGTTCACTACCCATTGATTCGTTTCAAAAACAAACGGTTTGGGACGACCTCACTTTTGTTCAGGAAAATAACAACGGAGTAAGTAAAGTGAAGCTTTTGGTAAACGGAGAGCTGTATAACGGGAATGTTGAAATACATGCGCACAACCAACGTTATGACCACTATAAAATTAAACGAAACAAGCTTATTCTCAAATTGCACCAGCAACCCTATGTCCATAATCGTGGACCGAGAATACCCAGATGGATCAAATCGTATGCGTCAAGTGAGGTGTACACAGGAATTCAGCAAAGTATCCCACAATTGTTTCAGTTAAAGATCATTGGCACTGATACCTATAGTAACGGGAATTATGGAGTTAGTGAATTTTTGTCGGGTAAAGGGGAAATGCAAAACGGAATTCCGCAAGGTAAATGGCTGTTCTACAAATCTCAGTTGAGCGCCGAAATGATCTATACCGGTGAAAATTCCTCGGGTTTTTTGTACGATTACAAAATTCAGAAGGCAGATCATCGGTGGGAATCAGAAGAATACAACACCGATCCGTTAAAGGAAAAGTACTTACCAGCCTGTAGAAAATCTGTTTCGTATGTTTTCAAAAAAACACCTGTTGCCAATCGACTTAAAGAGGGCGCTTGTGTGGTATATAATCACATCGGCGATACGGTTGCGCTGACCTATTACAAAAACGGCAAATTAGACGGAGATCAATGGTATCCATTCTCGAACAGTTATTTGAATTTCAATGATGTTAAAAAATACCTAATCGGAACATTTGAAAACGGTGAGGCAACAGGGTCAATTGTTGCTATTGAACAGGAATATGAAACAGCCGATGGAGGAGGTAAACTGATGACAGATACATTGGCCGTTGTGGCGTATGTCAACGGGAAAAGAAATGGCGCGGCGCGTTATCATTTGAATAACGAGAAATACGAAATGACATTTGCGAATGACTTTGCCGAAGGTGGTTTGACGATTAAAAACCGCAAAGCCGAAACCATCGAACATTATCTGTTGCGAGGCGGCGTCTTAACTAACATGCAGTATTTCAAAGAAAACACGCTGTCTTATGAATACACGGTCCCAGAAAAAGATTCACTTAGATTGGAACTCTCCAAGTTGTATGAACTGACCGACGTATTGTATGGCGACCACGATTGGTATGAGTGGAAGTATGAGTGGGGGAAAAAAATTGACCGTGATGATGCACCCAAAAAATCCGTTTTCACCAAATTCTACCCCAACGGCACCATTGCACGATCCGGTGAGTTAGTCAACGAAAAGAAAATAGGCAAATGGACCTACGCCAGCGATGACCAAAACGTTCGTTACACGATTGATTACACCGATTCTATCTACATTCAAAACGCCGATACCTTTGCCATCATTGGCGTTCAAACAAACTTGAATATCGACGGGAAAGCGACCTCCACGCAATTTCTGACGGAAGAAAAAGATTTCTACAAATGCACCAGCGACGAGTATTATTCCATCCGCGAATACATCGTTCCTTCGGGTAAAGAGGGTAATGGAATCACCACTTTTTATTACGATAACGGTGTCACGATGAGCACTGGCCAACTAAGAAATGGTCTGCCCGACGGACGCTGGCAATTTTACAACCAACAAGGTGGACTCACCCGAATGGGAATCTACAAAAACGGCAAAAAGATCGGACGTTGGCTCGAAGGTGATCTCACCACCAAAGCTTATCTGGGCGATATTTGTTTGGACGAATCGAACCCTGATTTGGATGTGATCATCAGTCAATTGGAACGCGGAAAGGAAATTACCGTCACCATTTACCGGAATGGAAAAGCTGTTTCGAAACAAACGTATGAGTCTTCTAACTAGAGCACTATGAAACAACGAAGTTTACTCCTGTTCATTCACCTCATTGCCTTAGCTGCCTTCGCCCAGCGCCCCGATTCCGTGCAGGTCAACGGGCAATGGTATTTTGTGTATCCCCTGCAAGAAAAGTTAAAGCCCGGCGTTGGACTTCTAGACAAATTAGACCTTTCCGAAACCCAGTTTGAACTGTTCAAAGAGTGGAAACTAGCCAATGACCCGCGCTTGAAACTTTCTAAGCGCATTCTGATCGATTCCTTGAACCGGGAGTTGATCCGCACCAAAATCACGGTGTCAAAAGAGCAGAACAAGTATGAATGGCGTGATGCAACGCGACCAGAGAAAATGATCAGGCCGTTGCTGATGCGGAAAAAATACTGGTACAGAAACAATCCCGAGTTATTGACCAATCAGGCAATCGACCTCAATTACGACCTCGTTCCTGCGGTGCAAAATTTACCCAACGGCAAGTATATTCAATACTTCGAACCAATGTTGAGCTACCACGAGATGAAAAAAACGACTGTTCTTCCCACCAAAGTAGCAGCCATATTCGAACTGAAAAACAACTTACTCGAACATGAATTCACCCGTTTTAACTGCAACGGCGATACGATTCGTCATGGGTTTTTCACCGACGGATTGAAGGAAGGACTATGGACAATAAGCGATAAAGGAACCTATTTGAGTTCCGGTATTCACGGACTCAGCGAGGAAAACACGATTTATTATTATGGATCATCCATTCGGGTTGAACTTGAAAAAGGAATTCTCAACGGTTCGTTCTCTAAATGGGATTCCTACGACAGCCATCAGCAGGTCGGGTATTTTAAAAACGGATACGCCGACAGTATTTGGAACCTGAATTCTGCGTACTCTTGGCGCAACCATGAAATCTTTGACTATAACTCGGTAGTAGACAGCAACTACGACCAACGACTTGCGATAGAGATCATGCCTACAATAATCCTCGAAAGAAAATATGAAGAGTTTGATTTTAAGGAGAAGAAAAACGATTATCATAGTCTCACACTTTACGAGTGTCAAGAAGAAATGTACGAACAGGGTCAGCCGGCTCGGCCGGTGGTGAATTTCGCTGATTTATTTGACAAGCCCATGCAAAGTGGTTTGACACGCCTAAAAATGGTGACTTCTGGATACCATAGTAATTATAGAAATACCGGACATGTCAATTTTCATGGCACCAAACAAGTGTTTGAAGGAAAAAGATTAGCAGAAAGATATACCTATTTACCCGATTTCGGCGCTATCGTTTATGCCCGTTTTTTCAAGAATGGAGCTGTGTTTGATACGCTTGGGTTTGATCCAAGAGATAGTCTTTTCGTTCACAACGTATTTGATGCCAATGGAAAATTATTCCGCACAACCACTTATAATACTGATGGCGAACATGTGCAGCAGATCGATTATTACAAGAGGAAAGAAACGAAGATTCGCTATCAAAAACCGGTCATGATTGAAGGTTTTGAAACAGAACGTAGCTATTCTTCCGGCAAGAAATCCCGAGAATGGGAAGGTGATCGTATCGTAGATGGTAAACGTTACATGAACATTGAGTGGTTAGCGAGAACGAAAAAACGAACTAGGGAAGAGTTCGAAAATTTATCTGATTTGTCATTGCATGAGTTGATTTATAACCATAATGGAGAAGTTGTTGTGGAACACACACGTTTTTTGGTAACCGTCGATTCATTGGGAGATCAAAACCAAGTTGAGTATGGCAAGCGTGATATCGTGAACAGCGGGAATGTAAAATTGACGCAAGAGACCATAAAGGATGTGAAATTACCGATTGTTTTAACCAACTTCAATCAACCTTATTCAGGAAAAATGAACATTCGGTTTTCGGAGAATGCTTTAAAACTCGAAGATCAGGCTTTGGATGGATTGGATTGGACAATTCCGTGGGATGAAACCTCACGCAGTTTGCATAAACAATTCGTTGAGCTTTATGCCAGTAATGATTATCCGCAGTCAATTAGTTACGACTCCTATTACCTTGATGAGAAAGATTATGGAAATTTGTTCTCGCGCCTGATGGAAGAACTCTTTCACAATCAATTCGGTTTGTATCTAATCGCCCGCATGGAAGGCGAATTTCAAAACGGACAACCTTCGGGTAACTGGAATTACTACGACAAAAAAGGAATAGTAGTTTTTACACTCAACTTTGTAAACGGTTTACCGAATGGTGACGTTACTGCTTATGCAAGATACAACAAACCTGAAAGACGCGATCGAAAACGCAACAAAGACGAACCTTATTTTGACTTCCTGTTTTCGAAAGATGCCCCGAAGACTTACGTTGAAAGAACGTATCATTTTGTCGACGGAAAGCTAAACGGACCTTTGGTAGTTTACACCGCTATGGGAGATACTTTGGAATTCACAGAATACAAAATGGGACAGCTCCATGGAAAAATGTGGCAACGTATCTATGATAATGTTTATCAGTATGAATTCCAAAACGACGCGCTTCATGGTTCAATGTATTCTGGAAGTTTGGGATACAACGATAAGAAAGAGATTGTGATGGATACGTTGAACTACGCCCATTATGAAAACGGACTGTTAAACGGCGATTGTTACCTCGAGTTTTATGAAAGCGATTACGATGATGAGAATTATGGAAACGAGGAACGAATTCAGGTCTCGCACTATCGATACATTCAGATAAAGAAAACAGTTCGTTGCCATTTTCAACAAGGATTGTTGCACGGGAATTATGTGCAGCGGAAAGAATCAGGAGAAACCGAATATACCCTATCCTTGAGCAATGGAATGATCAACACACTGACGTTTTTCGAGAATGGCGCTCCTTCTTATTACTACGATTACACCGAAGAACAACGCTTACTTCCGTTTCATTTAACAGATACAACGGCGCTCAATTTGCAAACACGCTTTTTTTACCATCCAAATCTCTCTTTTCTAGAATATAATGTATCGGAAGATGATCAAATGAGGTACGGAAGAATGGGGGAACCTTATTCACGAAGCATGACCATTGAAGATTACAAACAAGGGCGTTTCACAAAACTGTATCCAAATGGAAACATCGCTCGGCGTGGATACCGAATCGGGGATAAAAGTTGGGGAGACTGGGATTTTTACAACTACGATGGTCAGCGCTTGTATTCCATCGATTACGGAACACAAACAGTTGTAATGCACGGAGTAACGTATAGCGAGTCCGAAATCAAAGGTGAATACATAGAATACGATAGTCTTGGCAATGAAATTTGCAAAGGTTACGTGATCGAAGAATTGGAAAAATACGATTGCGCGCATTCCGATTATTACGCCATTCGTCAGTTTATCTTACTCGAAGACCGCCAAGATAGTTATGAACGAACCAATGGCTTGATGAAGTATTATTTCGACAACGGAATGCTGATGAGTGAAGGAACACTCAAAAACGGAATGCCGGAAGGTGTTTGGAAATTTTACACGCCCGATGGCAAATTGACCAGAATAGGGAAGTATGTCAATGGCAAAAAAGAAGGTCGCTGGCTCAAAGGCGATTTGGGCGATAAAAAATACATCGGAGAAATTTGCCTGAACCCTGATGATCCCTTGCTCGACTTTCATATTGCCGAATTGGAACGCATGCGAGATGTGGAAATTGTGATTTACAAAAACGGTTTAGCACAAATTCTACAGCAATACGAAGTGACCGATTAAGGTAAAGTTGGGAAACATCTAGCGCCTACATCAATTTGAAGAAGATACACGTGAGTAAGCTCGGGACGCATCCCGAGACTACTACGTGTTTAAAATGAGCTAATTAGATTGCTGCACTTTCACGGAAAATGTTAACTTTATCACATCAAAACATACTAAATGCGCTTCTTAATCATACTACCATTCATCTTTTTTGCATTCACTGCATGCCAAAAAACCGATCAGGAATTATTAACCGGTATGTGGAAGATCAATGAGATCAAGGCCAATGGAGAGATGATGTTCTCTACCGACAAAGCCGAGCAGGGAAAAATAATTGATCGTGTCATTGTAGCCCAAATGGAGCAATTACCTCCTGAAGCACAGAATCAAGAGGCGATGATGCGTAAATTGTTTAGTCAGCAAATGACCACAAGTGCCAAAACCACCCTTGAATTCAAAGAAGATAACACCTTTGTTTCTATCCGTTATGAAGGAAGTCGTGAAGTGAAAACCAACGGAAGAATTACCCTCGATGAAGAAAAGAAGGAAATCACGATGAAAAGCGATTCGGATGAGCATTTCACTTATCAGCTAACAGACGATTTGCTGAAACTTTCGGGTGATTCAGACGGAGAGAAAATTGAGTTATCCTTCAAACGAAAATAATACAGATGGCTGTTTGTTGGTGAAATCTTTTTGAACAAGCAGTTGATTTACGATCCTTTTAACAAGGAAAACTGTATATTCGCCCAATCTTTAAATGAAAATCATGCGTTATATCTTAATTGTAGTTGCTGCGTTGACAGTATTAGCGAGTTGTTCTAAGAGTGATAAAGAATTGTTATCAGGTACTTGGGGAATTCAAGAAATGAAAAAAGACGGCGAAGTGGCTATGTCACTAGACCCGAAAGAACAACAAAAAATCATCGATAAAGCGTGGGCGAAAGACGGCGCTATGATGGAGCAAATGGGAATGGACAAAGCTGCGCTTACAAAAAGCATGCAAGAACAGTCTAAAAACCTTTCGAAAGTGACTTTTGTATTCGGTGAAAACGGTAAAGTAAAAGTTTCTGCTAATGACGGCGGTAAATCAAAAGACGTTTTCTCTCCTTACACAATGAACGAAGAGAAAAAAGAAATTACCATCGAAGAAGAAAACAAAGATAAATTAACGTACACGTATACTATTTCTGAAGATCAATTGATCTTGAAACAGAAAAAAGACGAGTTGATTTTTAAGCGTAAGTCTTAATCAATCAATCATTGGGCATTGTGCCTTGAAAAGGTCGGTTTTACCGGCCTTTTTTTATGCCAGGTAATCTGTTCATAATCAAAATCAGGTGACTTTTGAAGTCCTGAAGTGACGAAACGAACGGTTGTTACGTTTAACCGTCTGTCCCGTCGGGACAAAATAGTGTAGCATTGGTGCTACACTATTGATTTGAACCCCGTAGGGGTGCGATAAATTTAATTGCCTAATATGGGGAAGTCTTACCCCGATGGGGTAAAATGGATTCTTATGATCTTGTATCTAAGAGATTTCATCCCGACGGGATGATTAACTACCTTCCGTACTGTAAATAAATCCCATCTTTAAAAGCCGTCCAAACACAAGCGCGTTGCCCGCACGACTTCAAAGCGCTGTTCGTCCATGAATTGCATGTATAGGTAAGTCCATAAGAACGCGGCGCTTCGAAAAAGTAATTGCGACTGCCATAATTGTGTTCCTTAATTTGCATGTATTTCCCTTCGTTTTTAGAAAAACTGGCTTTCACAAAAGCAATGAGCGCTTTGTATTGTTTTGGCGAAAGAGACAGACGAATGGTTTGTTTGTCGGAAGTATCGGGTTCAGGTCGGTTTACCAAATGCATGGCTGAACTTCCCAGATGAAATGTGGCTTTAAGCAAAACGCTTAGTTTCAAATCGCCCCAATCTTTTGTTTCCAGAAAAAAGCCTTTATCTCCCCAGCCGATAGCCAGATGTGTATTCACAGAATCGGTGAGTAAACTATCACTTAACCCTAATTCAACCGGCCAATTGATGTATTTGTTTGTCAACGGAACCACCACATCCGTATGAATGCCACTTGAAGTAATGTAAACAGTAGTGCGTTCTTCTCCCGATTCGTCACCTGCCAGCGGACCAACACCAATTCGTGATAAGATCACCGCATAGCACCAAAACAGGATCAAAAACCCGAAAAAACATTCGAAAAAGATGCGTACGGTTCGCCAAGTGATTCGTGAGGCTTTTTTAAGGACTTCCATGAAGCTAAAAATAAAAAAAGGAATTGATTTGAAGATTTATGATGAAATGTATTGACTGGTCTTTTGTTACAGCATTTCAATGAATCACCTAAAAAGAAAACGTTTAGCATTGATTCTCTGACCCGTTTTAGTATTCTTCACGCTCGTTCAACTATTTTTGCCGATCATGAAAGGAACCAACTATCAGTTGCTCATTTGAGTGCAGGTATTTATTACATGGAACTAAACAATTTGGTCAATAAAATTGTTGTTCAACATTAGGTTACAGCAAGAATCGCGGGTTGCGATTTAAACAGGGAAAGAGGATGGCTCCGGCTGTCCTTTTTTACAATCTGCTTCTTAAAGATTATTTGCTCTTGTTTAAATAAACTTCTTTAAAAACACCTTCCTCTCCCGTAAACTCCAGTTGCGGAATGCTGTCTATTTGTTTTATGACAATTCCGTTCACCATTTCGAGTTTACTCCAATCAAAATCTACTCCCGAAATCACATGTTTCTGAAAAAAGTAACTCCAATCTTGATTGGTTTCTTCTTTCAAGAGATCAAGGAATAGTTCATCGGTAAAAGGCGTGTCGGGTTGCAGGCAATGCGATAAAATGGTGCGCATCAGTCCGTCCAGTGATGTTTTTCCGCTCGAGGAAACCAACAATTGTTGATCGAGCCAAAAGGCAAACAAGGCTCCTCTTCGGTAAGGGAGTTTTTCGATGTTGTAATTCTTCCAGAAATCGTCTTTGATGCGGTAATTCGGTTGGTTTCTTTCCGGATTTTCATAATGCGGTTTCAGCACCTCTTCATTGAATTTTGTTAGCCATTCTTGAGGTGAAAGCGCTCCGTTGCGCAATTGATTTTTGTAGGCGTAATAATCTGTAAAACCTTCGCTGAACCAATAATTGAGCTCTTCATTGGCCATCATCATCTTTCCGCCAATCCAGTCGTGCATCATTTCATGATTGAAAATGTACTTGATGGTGCCCATGTCGTTGAACGGGTTGTTGGTCGACTGAATCATGAAACCGTTGTAAATGCGCGAACCGTTGACGCTTTGCCCGGGATAAGTTGTGGAATCGCTCGAAGTTAGAGTCGGCGTCATGATCACAGTATAATAATCGAAATCCTGATCGTTCCAAAAATCGCGTTGCGTAATCAATGTTCGCTGAAAAAGCTCGAGTAGTTGATCGTCCTCATAAATCACCCACTTTCCGCGAATGGCGAAATATACCTTTCTGTTGTGGTGTTCAAACGAACGAATGCGGTAATCGCCACCCACAAACAAGGTGTTGTAGAATTCGGTCCACAATTTCCCTTTAAACGTTTGGTGCATTTCTTGCGATCCGAGCATATTGTGAATCACAAAGTCCTTCGGGAAACCAATCCAATCAATGGTCGCTTGTATTTCCGGATCGTCTTCACCACTTTCGAAAACGGTTTCGGGTACGGTAAATAAACTTTGTCCCAGGATATGGAAGAAAGTTGCCTGAACTCGTGGACGCCCAAAAATATTAGAAGAATCACCCGGATAATCTTGTCGAATCATGTAACTGAATGAAACAGTGGTTGTATTCGGATGATACACTACTATGCGGTTACTATCGGGCACCAACTTGAAACGATAACCTTTAGAACCCTTGAACTCCGAAAGGCATTGAAACAAGTTGTCTTCACCCCAAAGTTCATTCGAATAATGGAAATAGGAAGAATCGGAAGCTTTGGGCAAGGTAGCGGTTACCGTGATTTTCAAACCCGACTTGGACATGTTTTTGGAATGATGCACCTGATACTTTACTTCGGTAACGGCTCCTGAAAAGAACGAAATCAAACTTAAGACGAACAGCAATGCACATTTCATATCAGTTGGTTTTTGAGGGCTAAAAAAACGGAATTTTTTGCAGCTTCTGACATGTTTAACAAATATTGACTCCGAGGTCTGTCTAGCTCCCCAGTTCCCTGCATTGAGCGAAACGAAGTGAAGTCGAAATCCTAGTTCCCTTTTTCCTAATTCCCCTAGTTTCATTACCTTTGTCGCTTACTTAATAAAAAACAAGTTTAACAACATGGAAATTCCAAAAACGTATGATCCCCGTTCAGCAGAAGAACGTTGGTATAGTCACTGGATGACTAAGGGTTACTTTCATTCCGAACCAGATGATCGTGAGCCGTTTACCGTCGTCATTCCGCCGCCAAACGTCACGGGAGTCTTGCACATGGGACACATGTTGAACAATACCATACAAGATGTATTGGTTCGCAAAGCCCGCATGGAAGGCAAAAATGCCTGCTGGGTTCCCGGTACCGATCACGCGTCCATTGCAACCGAAGCAAAGGTGGTGCAGAAACTGCGTCAGGAAGGCATTAAAAAGTCTGACCTTTCGCGCGATGAGTTCCTGAAACACGCCTTCGACTGGAAAGAAAAGTACGGTGGCGTTATTTTACAGCAATTGAAAAAACTCGGTGCTTCTTGCGATTGGGAGCGCACGGCCTTTACCATGGATCCGGATTATTCCGATTCGGTAATCAACGTGTTCATCGATTTGTACAACAAAGGAAAGATTTACCGCGGCGTTCGCATGATCAACTGGGATCCAGAAGCACGTACTGCGCTTTCTGACGAAGAGGTAATTTACAAGGAAGTCAATTCAAAACTCTTCCATGTACGCTATAAAATTGCAGGTTCCGACGATCAGTGGCTGACCATTGCGACTACGCGACCTGAAACCATTTTGGGAGATTCCGCTATTTGTGTGCATCCTGACGATCCGCGCTACAAACACCTGCACGGAAAGTTTGCCATTGTACCGATTGCCAATCGCACCGTTCCGATCATTACCGACGAATACGTTGAAATGGAATTCGGAACAGGTTGTTTGAAGGTAACGCCTGCGCATGATGTGAATGACTATGAATTGGGCAAAAAGCACGATTTAGAAACCATTGATATTTTCCACGATAACGGAATTGTGAACGAAAACGGCTTGCATTACGCAGGAAAAGATCGTTTCGATGTGCGTAAAGAAATCGCCAAAGAACTCGATGATAAAGGTTATTTGGTGAAGGTAGAAGACCACATCAACAAAGTTGGTTTTTCTGAGCGCACCGATTCTGTAATCGAACCGCGATTGTCGTTGCAATGGTTTGTTTCCATGAAAGAATTGGCTGCTCCAGCGTTGGAGAACGTGATGAACGGAAACATTAAATTTCACCCGGACAAGTACAAAAACACGTACCGTCACTGGATGGAAAATGTGAAAGATTGGTGCGTTTCGCGTCAGTTGTGGTGGGGACATCGCATTCCGGCTTATTATTACGGCGATGGCGAATTTGATTTTGTTGTAGCGAAATCAGCCGAAGAAGCCTTGATTGCTGCAAAGAAAAAATCAGGCAACAATGGTTTGACAACAGCTGATTTGAGACAAGACGAAGACGTATTTGACACTTGGTTCTCTGCTTGGTTGTGGCCGATTTCGGTTTTCAAAGGATTGACAGAACCAGGCAATGCCGAGATCAAGTATTATTACCCGACCAATGATTTGGTTACGGCTCCTGAAATCATGTTTTTCTGGGTAGCGCGTATGATCATCGCGGGTTACGAGTACATGGGCGAATTGCCGTTCAAGAACGTATATTATACCGGAATCGTTCGCGATAAATTGGGTCGTAAGATGTCGAAATCGTTGGGGAATTCTCCTGATCCGATTGACTTGATTGAGAAATACGGTGCCGATGGTGTGCGCATGGGAATCTTGATTTCCTCACCTGCCGGAAACGATTTACCGTTCGACAGCAGTCAGTGTGAACAAGGACGTAATTTCACCAACAAAGTGTGGAACGCCTTCCGTTTGGTGACAGGCTGGGAAGTTCGACCGATCGAGCAACCGAAATCGTCGCAAAAAGCCATTGAATGGTTCGAAGCGCGCTTCAATCAGGAATTGGCCAACATCAATGAACTGATGGATAAATTCAAAATCAGTGAAGCATTGATGGCGATTTACAAACTCGTTTGGGATGATTTCTGCGCTTGGTACTTGGAAATGATCAAACCGGGCTACGAACAACCGATTGATCAGGCAACCTTGGATCAAACGATAGTGTTCTTCGAACAATTATTGTCGTTGATGCAGCCGTTTACGCCGTTTGTAGCCGAAGAAATTTGGCACTTATTGCGCGAACGCAAAGACGGAGACGACATCATCATTGCGCCATGGCCGAAAGTGAAAACCGTTGACCAAGCCGTATTGAAACAATTTACGGTAGCCGAAGAAGTGATCATCAATATTCGCAACGTTCGCAAGAAAAACAACATCGCCAATAAAGTGCGCATTGACTTATTTGTGAAGAAAAATGCGGAGTTAGACACTGCTTTTGATTCGGTGATCGTGAAAATGGGGAACCTTTCTCAGATGGAATACACCACTGAAAAAATCGGTAATGCCAATTCATTCTTGGTAAACTCCAACGAGTTCTTTGTACCGTTTGGCGAATTGGTAGACGTGGAAGCAGAGAAAAGCAAAGCCGAAGAAGAATTGTCTTACGTGAAAGGCTTTTTGAACAGCGTTCAGAAGAAACTGCAAAACGAAAAATTCGTAGCCGGCGCTCCCGAGCAAGTCTTGGCCAGCGAACGCAAAAAAGAGGCTGATGCTTTGCAGAAAATCGCGGTGTTGGAAGAAAAGCTCGCAGGATTGAATTGATTTACTGTTTACCAGTGTAAATAACACAGGCACGAAATGCGTTTCGTGCCTTTTTTTATCCCACAGATTCACAGATTTTAGCTCGGCTAATGCTTACGCTGAAGCTTCAGCAAAGGCGCAACGCACTCGCCTCAAATGCAATAAGCGCTGCCGTTAGGAGCGCAAAAAATCCGTGCATCTGTGGGAAAACATCTTTGGAAAAACAATTTATTCCTGTAAATATTCCGCAAACGAAAAAAGCCGTAGTCTCGGAATATCCCGGTACTACGGCTTTTTTTACGGATCAATTTATGATATAGAAGAGACTAACAACTCGTTCGTGCCGAAACATACATCGAATAAAAATCGCGGTGTTCTGCCCGAAGGAACTTCACAAAGCTATCAATGCTGGTGCGCAGCAACGCGTCGATCTCAAACAAGAGTTTACGAATGTGCTCACCAACGAGTGCTTTGTTTTGGCGTTTACCGACCTCGCGTGCCAACGGATCGGCGGCGGTTTCGTCGGTCAACAAATCCAATTGCGCCACTTTTACGGCAAAGCGCGAAAAGGCACTTCCAAACTCAGGCAATGCGTTCCATTCCCCGTGATGCTGTAGGCAAACGATCTCAACCGCTTTGTACATGTCTAGTTTTGTTGCTGCTTGCGTATCCATGGCGTTCTGTATTTAGTAGAAGACAACTTCGCCTTCCTATTGACAATAACGCCATTAATTGCCAAAAGTTGTAACGAAAACAGTCACAAAAACCCGAACTGTTGGAATCATAAATTAAACGGTAAGCTTTGGGCTGTGAAGTGGAAAAATTAACGTTTGGGGTGCTAGAAACAAGAATAGCGCTGCTTTTTGCGGTAAACCGCAGTGAAAATACCGTATTTATACGGTTGTGGGGGTGGTGGGGAATGGGTAGGTTTGGCGCGAGAAAACGAACAAAGCAGTTACGGCTTGGGATGAGGTAAAGGGATTGGTGGTTTTGTTAATTTTTTAGTTATCTGAAATTAAAATTACATAGATGAAAAATATTCTGAAATTAATTAGTGACCCGTACAAAGTGATTCTCGAAAAAAAAAGCGAATACATCATTTGGTTTCTTTTTACAATAGTTACTGGTCAAATCGGGATAATTGCAAATTATATTGTTAGAAGTTATACACATTCAACATCTTTTGCTGAGTCAATTCATATTGATTCACTTAACGGTAGTTTTTACACATTTTCAATCGCATTAGTTGCATCTATTCTTGGTCCATTGTTTATTAATTTCATTAATTCGAAGGCGCTCGCTTTTAGGACATTAAAAACCTTTACTATTATCATTGCAATTTTTTTTCTTTTCATTGCTGGGGTAATATACTCAGCAATACAATCAAGAACTGAACAAGAAACATTACATGCCCAAGCATCATTTGATTGGACTCAATTTATAATTTTTGTCTTTTCAATATTTTTTGTCTCTTATGGGTATTGCATATTGGGATTGGAAAGAAGTAATCATAATTTTGATGATATTGATGATCCGCTTTTTAGTGAAAAAGATGATGAAAAAGTTGAAGATGTTATAGAAGAGGGAAGAAAAATCAAACACGACGCAAACGGAATTGAATTATGAAAATTAATTATATTAAAGTTGAACAACCAATTGGTACATTCTATATTACTTCTATAGATGCGTCGACCTTATCTAAAATAGCGGTTGTAAATAGACGCGGTGAAAATCCAGATGCAGTGCAACGCGAACAATCGGACAAAAGAATAAAGGAGATTGCTAAATATTGCGGTGATAGTGATGCAACATTTCCAACCCCAATAATCATCGCAGTTGATGAAAATGCGAAGATTGAGCTAGATGATAACACCATCACTTTTGATGATAATTCGATTCTGGGGGAAGTTATAGATGGTCAGCATCGTCTTGAAGGAATTAAATCCTCTAATTACATAAGTAAGTTTGAACTTCCAGTCGTTTTAATGTTCAATTTATATCCAGAAGAAAAAGCTTATGTTTTTTCAATCATAAATAGTAAACAAACTCGTGTAAATATGTCATTGATTTATGACTTATTTGCGTTATCAAATCATCGAAGCCCTTTTAAAACTTGCCATGAAACGGCTAGAGCCTTGAATAAGGAACAAGATTCTCCATTTCATAATAGACTAAAAATGTTAGGGAAGAAATCAGAAGGTCAAGCTTTAGCTTCCCTATCTCAAGGAACATTTATAAAATATATGCTTGAGTTGATTTCAAAAAACCCTGATGATGATATGCGAAGGCTTAAGCTTGGAGAATCGCTTGAGATCGATAACCGTTGTGTACTAAGAAATTATTTTATTGAAGAAAATGATTCTGTGATTTATAAAATTCTATTCAATTTATTTTCTGGAGTTAGAGATGCATTTTATGATGAATGGAACGATCCTGATAACTTCATTATTTCAAAATCAATTGGATTTGGAGCTGTTATAAAAGCATTCCCAGAAATATATGAGAAAGGTGTATCTGCAAATAAATTAAGTCGAGAATTTTTTGGAGATGTATTTAAGACTTTTAAAGACTTTCTTGAGAGTAATGAAATTACGATTACTTCTGAACATTTTGGATCTAATGAACAAGCTAGAACAAAGCTAGCAGGCTTGATCAAGGATTCATTGAAGTAATGGCTAAAATTTCGATAGTTTGAATCGATAATGGGCCTCTTCGCAAAGTAACGAAATATTAAATAATACTCAACATCATTGTAATTTACTAAGTGGAAAATTACCAAGAGACTTTCTATTAGAAACGCCTAAAAGATTCTTCACTAGAGGATTGACGTAACAATGATTATTTTACCGTTTCATATTCCTACAAAAGAATAACAAAATCATAGGAATGCAATTGGCAATTCATTAGGTTTAAAACGCTACCAAAAAACACTTCGTTTTTACGTGATATTATCATCAACTGCAAAACAGATAAATATATAAATTGATGGACATTAATCGTGTCTAACTTTGTGAACCCCCAATCCAACCATTTCCCTTATCTTTGATACTATCAAATGATGCTATCGTGAAGCCTCCGTACGACATTACCCCGAAAATTCTCCAGCGAATCAGCTCCATTTCCATGAAGTTGGGTGAGGTCAATGCCAATTATTTGAACAAACAATCGCCTCAACTGCGGAAGCAAAACAAAATCAAGACCATTCATTCATCCTTGAGCATAGAAGGAAACACACTTACGGAGGAACAAGTTTCGGCGGTTATTGATAACAAACGGGTCATTGGTCCACAGAAAGATGTGTTGGAAGTTATGAATGCGTTGAAGGTTTACGACGCAATAACGAAACTAGTTCCGGATTCCGGCAACTCATTTCTCAACGCGCATCAATTGCTGATGGAAGGATTGGTAACGGATGCGGGCAACTACAGAAAACAGGGCGTTGGTATTGTGCAAGGTTCGCAAGTGGCTCATGTAGCTCCACCTTTTGAAAATGTTCCGTTTTTGATGGAAGAATTGTTCGACTATTTAAAGAATCAAGATGAACTGACGCTGATTAAAAGTTGTGTGTTTCATTACGAAATGGAATTTATTCATCCGTTTATCGACGGAAACGGTCGGATGGGAAGGCTGTGGCAAACGGTCATTCTGATGAAAGAATTTCCTGTTTTTGAATTTCTGCCTTTCGAAACCTTGATTCACAAAACACAAGATGACTATTATAAAGCACTTGCTTTGAGTGACAAGGCCGGTAAATCAACCGTGTTTATTGAATACATGCTGGGCGTTATCGATCAATCTCTTGGGGAATTATTAGATTACAACAATCGCATCATGACCGATGTGGAACGCCTTGCTTATTTCCTACAATTCAATACGGCTGAGTTCAGTAGAAAAGATTACATGAATGTTTTTAAAGATCTTTCCACTTCAACTGCCAGCAGAGACCTGTTGAAAGGAACGGAGTTGAAACTTATCGAGCGCATCGGAGATAAAAACAAATCTCGCTACCGATTGCTTTGACTTTCAGAGTGCAATTTCACCTACACCATCTCCGCCCACATCCGAACCAAGTTACTCCACGTCTGCAACACCAATTGCGTTTGCTCTCCCAGCGGATCACTCGCTGCCAGCGTTTCGTGTACTTGTTTTAAATCCCCGAGAATCTTGCGGTGTTCAGCCGAGCGGACCGAGCATTGAATCCAGGTTACGGCAACAGAACGAACGCCCGAAGTCACTTCATTGACACAATGCACGTATTGACACGGATAAATCACGGCGGTTCCGGCTGCGGGTTTGTAGGCAACTTCGCCACCATCCGTTTGAATCACCAATTCACCGCCTTCGTAGGTAGAAGGATCGCTCAAAAAGATGGTCATCGCCAAATCGGTACGAATGGTTGGGTTTCCACCCATTAACGGACTGTCGACATGCCAGCCGTAGCTCATTCCTTCCAAACATTTACTGAACAAGAACGGATAAACTCGAGCGGCGTAAAACACCGTATTGAACTTGGGTTCTGAGCTGAGCGCGTTTCCGATCACTTGATACAATTGCGGTAAAACGGTTCTGTCGTTTAGATCGATCTGCAGATTGTTTTTGACCAATTTTGCGGCATCGGTGGCAGTCGTTTTCCCATCAATGTAAGGCGCATTCGTTAAGATCTGATTAACAGTGTTGAGTTGTGATTCGTTTAAAAGCTGAATCTGATGAACGTATTGTGGCTGCTGCATGTTTTTAAAATAGGATGGTGCAAGCTAGTTAAAAAAAGAATGTGGTGGTGAAATTGTGGATGAAGATAAGATGGTTGTTAGCTCTAATTTTGCTTAAACTACTGGAAGTCAAATTGATGGGTGTTTTGGTGTTCGGGATATCCCGAACACCCGAACACCCGAACACCCAAATTCCCAAATTTCATTTCGGATTTCCAACGGAAAAATACAACCAACAGCCTCGCTTATCCAAAATCTCGATCTCCACTCTCCGTTGCCATGGATAGAATAAATCTCACTTAAAATTTTGACTAAATACCAAGAATTGGTATATTCGGATAGATATCATTGTCATGGCAAAAAACACTTTCATCATACATAATGACACCAGCATCAACTCCCAAGTCAAAACAAGTGAGTTTTCTTCGGACAGTAAAGCGATGAAAAAGAAGAGACTTATCAAACAGTTGATAAAAGGCGAAAAATCAGGCTTTGTAAAAGACTTCGATAAAGATTCGTTTTTAGACAAACTTCATGTAAACCATTCAAAAGAATGATTTACCGCGTAAGTAAAGAAGCTGCGAATGACTTAGAGAAGATTTGGATGGATGCTTTCGAATAAACATTAGACTTCACTTCTCCAAAATCTCGATCTCCACTCTTCTATGTCGTGGATCAAACAAATCCTTCTTGTATTTCGGGTGCGGACTTTTATTGCTATAACCTTTAAACGTCAGACGTTTGTCCGAAATGCCGTTTCGTACTAAATAGGTGTAAATCTTTTGCGCGCGTTTCACCGATAAATCCATTGCCGGAGCACAACAGACATGGCCTTTGATGTGAATGCGCATCTCAGGATTTTTCTGCATTACAGCAAGCAATTGCTCGAGCTCGGCGTAAGATTCGGGCATCAGGATCGTTTCATTGATCTCGAAGAGAATATTGTTCATCACAAACACATCTCCTTTGGCCATCGCGCTATCCGGACTAAAATTGCGTGGCATTACCACTTCGACTTTCGCAGGTTCATCTGCATTGGCTGTTCCCGAAATGGTAGCTGTAGGATTGGGTCTGGTGCTTCCTCGTTTAGCCATGAATTTCACTTCCACACAGCGTTCCTTTTCCGATTGATAATTGGCAAGATCGGCTTTTGTTTCACCAAGAATGGATGTCTTGCCCGTTTTGAAATAACGTTGTTTTGCAACGAGGTCTTTCACGGCTTTGAGTCGGAAGTCGGCCAGATCGTGATTGTACGATGCGTCTCCGGTGGTATCCGTTTTTGCAGTAAGTGTTACTACCGGATTCCAGCGTGTGGTATCGATTTTCAAGAATGGATTGACCTTCGATTTGGGAACATAAGATCCGTGATTAAAGTAAATCTTTACAATAGTATCGCGCTGCGAAAATGCAGTGAAACACCAAAACAGCAGGAAAAAGGAGAGACGCATGTTGTATGGGTTTAGTTCAAATATACTGGAATGAAAGAATAATAGCGATATAACTTAAAAAAGAGAGTCGGTTACGAATGATGAGCAGTCAATTGTTCAACACAAAGGCACACAGAAAAGGGATGAGTTTGACTTGTTAATAGAACACAAAGGGATTTCGGGAGAATGAAAGACATGTGTAGAAAAGTTGAGAGTCAACTTTACAAAAAAATGAACCATACTTGTTAAGATCGCATAGGTGATCTGCCGGAATCCCTTTGTGAACTTAACACATCCATCCTTCAAAAAAACTTTGCTCCTTCGCTAAAGCTTCGGTGAAAGCGTTGTGCCTTTGTGTTGAATTTCGATAAGTCTTATCAGGGCTTATAATGCAAGGTCTCATCCATGGAACCAACAGCCACCGGATGGTAATTTTTTCGTGCTTCTTTGTAAACAGCCAACGCCCATTGTAAATCTTCGCCTTTGGCAGCGTAAAATTCTTCATAGATCGGCCAGATAAACTTACGACGGCCGGTTTTCATTAGCATTTTTTTGATCTGCGGTCGAGGATCTTTGTAACCCGAACGAATGCTCAGGCAGAACCATTCGGTTGCAACTTCGGCATTTCCCCAATTTTTAAAATCGAGTTTTTCATCGATCAAAGCCAAACGCGCCGGATCCATTTTCTTCGGTAACTGACGGATAAACACCTGCCATTCCTGCGGTGTATACTGATCTCTTGCCAAAGCCGGTTCACGTTTTTTTCCTTTCTTTTTCTTCGGTTGCTTGAAAATGTCTTTCCCTGCGGCAAACTGATCTGCTAAGTCTTGTATTTTTTCAAAGCGCGGTGATGTAATCGAAATACAGTTTTTCGGTAAGCCCGGTTCGTACAACCATGCGTCTACGTTAAACTTAATGTTATTGGGTTTGATCAATTTCTCTATTAGGTACTTTTTAAATTGCTCGGTGGTCAACGTTTGAAACTGATGGTCTTCAAAATAACCTTTTAGAAACTTGTCAAAACGCCTTCTGCCAAAATCACGCTCTAATGTTTTTAAGAAAAATGCGCCTTTTACATAAGCAATGTCCGTCATTCCGTCGTCGGGATTTCTTCCGTTGAGGCTCAGTTTCAAATGGGTGTCTTCTTCCTGACCGTTTTTCATGAATTCGTCCAATTCAACTTCCAATTCCTGGAATTCAATCAACGCCAACATGTCAGCAGTTTCTTTTCCGTACAACTCTTCCATAATGCGGTTCTCGAAATAAACCGTAAAACCTTCGTTGAGCCAGAAATCGTCCCAAGTAGCATTGGTTACCAAGTTCCCCGACCATGAATGCGCTAACTCGTGCGCGATAACAGAAACAGCACTTCGGTCACCGGCTAATAGAGTAGGACTGGCAAACGTTAAGCGCGGATTTTCCATTCCACCAAACGGAAACGAGTAAGGAAGAACAATGACATCGTATTGATCCCATTTATAAGGACCGTATAAGCTTTCGGCAGCGGTAATCATTTTGTTCAAATCGACAAATTCCCACGCAGCTTTCCCAACCATTTCCGGTTCCGAATAAACACCGCAATTTTTGCCCAATGAGCGGTACTCCAAGTTTCCAACCGCCAATGCAATCAGGTAAACAGGAATAGGTTGTCTCATTTCGAAGTGGTATTTACCGTCTTCGGAACGTTTTTTCGGATTGGAAGCACTCATCAATGCCATCAAATCTTTCGGAACTGTTACATCGGCTGAATACGTAATACGATTGGCAGGGGTTCCTTGAACAGGAATCCAAGTACGTGTTAAAATAGCCTGACCTTGTGTGTATAAATAAGGATGTTTTTTTCCGGCCGTAAGCGATGGATCCAACCAATCCAATGCGCCTGCGTCTTCGGTGGTTTTGTAATAAATATTGATGTATTGTGTGTTTTTGTCAATCTTGATGCTCAAGGGTTGACCAATAAATTCTTTCTTGGTGCCAATGATAAAATCGGTTTCTTTTTCATGACCTTTTTTACCAAGCGTTACTTTTTGTATTTCCGGACCGTTTATGTCGAAAATAGCAGTGTCAGTATCTTTCAGATGTTCCATCGTATGGCGGGCAACGCCGTAAATGGTTTTGTTATCGAAATTCACATCCAACTCCAGATCAATATGTGTGGTACGAATCTGGTTGGTATTCGAAAACGAATGTGCGTCTTCAATTGATACATTTCCGGTAACATCGGCTTGGTTATCACCATCGGTAGAACCCTTCGTGGAATCGCACGAAGCAAAGAAGAAAAGAGATATGGTCGTGATGACCGTAATAAAGGAGAATTTGTTCATCAGTTGGTACTACTTGAATGTGCTAAGATAGTTTTTTCTTTAGGATTGCAGGTTGTCAGAAAGCTTCTTACGGTCTTTTTTGCTCAGATATCTGATCACATCAGCCGCGCCCATTAATCCGAAAAGCGCTGGCATATAACTCACTGTTCCATAGAAGGAACGCTTGAAATTGCTGCCGTCGGTCATTTTTAACGACTCCTTTTGCTGCAATTCGGAAGAGAAAACGCAACGCACACCTTTGAACTCCACATTTTTTTTCTTGAGTCGTTTTTTGACGTGATGCGCCAGTTGGCAATTGTGACTATTGGGTAGGTTGGTCACTTGAACACGACTTGGATCGGTTTTTCCGCCTGCCCCCAAATGTGAGATGATTTTAATCCGCAAACGTTTACAAGCAATGATCCATTCCAGCTTCGGTGCCAGGCTGTCGATGCAATCCATCACATAATCGGGTTGGTATTCTTTTAGTAATTCCCAAACCCGTGTTGGAACTACAAATTCCTCAACCACGTTTAGTGTAATATCAGGATTGATATCGCGGATTCGTTCCGCAAGAACTACAGCCTTGTTTCGTCCGATAGTAGAATCCAATGCGGTAAGTTGTCTGTTTTTATTGCTCGGATCAAATACATCGCCATCAATCAGTGTTATGGTTCCTACACCCGATCGGGCGATAAATTCACCTGCAAACGATCCGATTCCACCCAAGCCAACAATCAGCACATGCGCCGATTTCAGTCGATCCATTTCTGTTTTTCCGAGAATTAACTCGGTACGTTCAAGCCAATTAGCCATAGCGAAATACGCGCTTAAAATTTTGAAACAATTGTTCGATAATTGCCGGCAAAGGTAGTGATTTGAGTTCGGCCAATTTTTCGTAGAGCAAGATTAAATCTACATCAGCATCATCTGTTTCCAAAAAAACGCGATGTATGGGCAATTGAGCGACGCATTCTTGCAGGGATTCATCAGTCAATAATGCTTTTCCGAAACTCAGATTAGCGCCCAAATCAATGAACTTATCGGCCAGTTTTGTTTTCCGAAATCCGTGAATGATCCATTCAGGAGCACGAAAATCACGTTCCTTAAATAAAAGTTCCAACTCGTTCCATCTTCCAACGCAATGAATCACGATTGGGAGTTTGTTTTCTTCGGAAATCGGCATCAATAACCGAAACAGGTTGAGTTGTTCTTTGGTTGAAAGTGGCGATGTTTTATCCAAACCTGCTTCACCGATAGCCACACATTTTTTTCTTACTATTAATTCACGCACCTTTAAAAAATCTACTGATCCGTTTGTGGTCCATTCCATCGGGTGAAAAGCCAGCGAGTAGAATTGATTTTCGGTCAGTGAGGTTTTGGAAAATGAATCAAAATTCTGATAATCAACCGACAATATATCAATGCACTTGTTAGAATTGTAGCTATGTGTATGAATATTAACCGGAAGTGACATATCTATTGGTCTTTTTGCAATTTCGTTCATTTTATACAAACTTAACATCTCCGTTTGTTTATTGAGTTTATTTAAGCATATTTGTGCCCCATCAAAACTGAAATAAAAATGGAAAATACACCCCAAAAAGGCCATCCGAAAGGACTTTATTTGTTGTTTACCGTGGAAATGTGGGAGCGATTCTCCTACTACGGAATGCGTGCAATCTTCATATTGTACCTTACCAAAGCTTTATTGATTGATGCAAAAGCAGCGGGTGGTATTTTCGGTACTTATACTTCATTGGTTTATTTGACTCCGCTTTTGGGTGGTTTTATTGCCGACCGCTACTGGGGAAATAGACGAGCCATTCTTGTGGGTGGTATTTTGATGGCCATTGCACAGTTTTTGATGTTCTTCAGTGCAAGTATGTATGACCATACAGCCACAGCAATTCCTGTAATGTATGTAGCACTTGGATTCCTGATCTTAGGAAACGGTTTCTTTAAACCGAATATTTCTTCAATGGTTGGGTCATTGTACCCGAAAGGTGATTCCAGAATTGACTCTGCATACACGATTTTTTACATGGGTATCAACGCAGGTGCGTTAGTAGCTCCATTGGTTTGTGGTGGATTTGGTGATACAGGTGCAGCCGCAGATTTTAAATACGGATTTTTGGCTGCAGGTATTGGTATGGTGGTAGGAACCATCATTATGGTAATGTACCAAGCCAGGTATTTGGTTACACCGGAAGGTGAGCCGATTGGTATGAAGCCTTCTTTCTATAGAAAAGAGCGTGCTAGCCAAGGGATTGAAGAAGAGCCACAAAAAGGATTGACTAAAATAGAACGAGATCGTATTATTGCGATTTTCATTATTACCTCTTTTGTGATTGCCTTCTGGGCTGCTTTTGAGCAAGCCGGAGCTTCATTGACCATTTTTGCAGATCAGAATACAGATCGTGAAATTTTCGGAGCAACTGTTCCTGCATCGTTCTTTCAATCGATCAACCCAATTTTCATTGTAGCTTTTGCACCGTTGTTTTCAGTAATGTGGTCGGCGCTCAGTCGACGAAAAAGAGAGCCGAGTTCACCGATGAAAATGGTTTGGGGACTTGCGATACTAGCTTTGGGATATGTATTGATCGCCTTCTCGGTAAAAGGAATGGGAATGGAAGACAAAATCTCTATGTTCTTCCTCATCGGAATGTACTTCTTGCACACATGTGGTGAATTGGCTATTTCTCCGGTAGGTTTATCAGTAGTAAATAAACTTTCTCCAAAACGATTCGCCTCCATGATGATGGCGGTTTTCTTCCTTTCTTCGGTGGTGGGTAACTTCACAGCAGGATTGTTCTCAGGATTGATTCCTCAGCCAATTGTGAAAGAAGTAATTGTTGCTAAAGATGGGGCAATGAGTAAAAAAGAATTGTTAGAGACTACGGCTATGCTGATGAATAAATCGGAAAACCCGATGGAAGCTGCAGTTATTGGAGCCTATGAAGAACAATTAAAAGGCGAGGGTAAAAAGTTTAACCGTGAAAAAATGGACGCGGCAGATACCCTTTATAAGAAACAAGCTACTTATGTTTCCGGCGATTTAGCTGAAGCGAAAAATGTGGTTTTTGCAGATAGAATGACATTTAAAGACAGTTTATCTGAGGTTTCATTGCAAGCTGACATTACAAAGAAATTCAATAAAAACAAAAATGTTATTGTTCGAAACATTACTGTTGATGGTGAGCACGTAGGAGCAATTGTTTTTGAAAATTCTGAAAATTCATTGTTCGGATTCAAGATTAATACACTTTATGCATTCTTTATCATCTTCATTTTTATGTCTGGAGCCACAAGTGTACTCTTGTTCTTACTGCACAAACGAGTAGAGAAATTGATGCACGGTATCCGATAACAAACCGCATTGAATTAGTCAAATCCTCTGGAATTTTTTTCAGAGGATTTTTTATTTCTAAATTGTGTAGTTTTAGGAATCATTTTTGTTAAAACCGAATAAAGCTAAACTATGAGCGATTCAATTATCGATTCACCGATTCAGGAGGGAAACAGTCTTGAGCAAATTCAAAATTTTTCAGGAAAATACCCGAAACAGTTATGGTATCTTTTTCTCACCGAAATGTGGGAACGGTTTTCCTTCTATGGAATGCGGGGGATGCTTGCTGTATTTATGGTAAGTGAACTGATGTTTACCGAGAAAAATGCCAACCTAAAATATGGAGCAATTCAGGCATTTGTTTATGCCTTTACCTTCATCGGGGGATTGTTTGCTGATAAAATTTTAGGATTCAAAAAATCACTTTTTTGGGGTGGTGTATTGATGATTGTCGGAAGTTTTATTCTTGCTGCGGCTCCGAAGGACTTATTTTTCATCGGAATCAGTTTCACAGTGATTGGAACGGGTTTTTTTAAACCCAATATTTCAACCATGGTGGGAGCGCTTTACAAAGAAGGCGATGTGCGCAGAGATGCCGGATTCGGATTGTTTTACACCGGAATAAACATTGGTGCACTATTAGGAGGATTGCTTTGTGTTTGGATAGGAAAATTCTATTCCTGGAATATCGCTTTTTCTCTTGCAGGATTCGTGATGATAATAGGTCTGATTACATTCTACTTCACCAAACATACCTTAGGACCAATTGGTGATTCACCATTATTACATTTAGAGCCTAAGAAGCGGAAATTACGCGAAGTGCTGGTATTTGTCGGATCAATTATCTGCATACCATTGATTCTAATCATGGTTCAGAATACAAAATACACCGATTTGTTCATGTATATAATAGGTCCGCTTACACTCATTTACCTGATTTATGAAATGACCAAGTTGAGCGCTGTAGAAAACAAGCGTATGATTGCTGCACTTTTCTTCATCTTCTTTTCTGTTATTTTTTGGGCTTTTTTCGAACAAAGTGGGGGTTCGTTAAGCTTGTTTGCTCTGTACAATCTCAATGATACGTTGGTTGGAATTGATGGCGTTGATCCGAATGTAGTCAATAACACAGCCAATTCGGTTTTCGTAATTGCGCTTAGTGCCTTTATTGGAATGTTATGGATTTGGATGAACAAGCGAAGACTTGAGCCGAATACAATGGTGAAGTTTGGATTAGGTTTCCTATTTCTTGCAGCGGCTTTTTATGTTTTCTATGCCGGAAGATTTTTTGCTGATGCAAGTGGTAAGTCCTCGTTGGATGTGTTCACCTTTGCTTATTTGATTATTACTGTCGGTGAATTGTGCCTTTCACCAATCGGACTTTCTATCATGACCAAATTAGCACCTCAAAAATTATGGGGTGTTATGATGGGAATGTGGTTTTTGGCTTCAGCGTATGGTCAATATGTAGCTGGTATTTTAGGAGCAGGAATGGCTACGGTTGATGAAAAAGCCTCGCTCAATGATAAACTAACCTCTTATACCGATGGTTATTATCAATTGGCAATCTATGCACTTATCTCGGGTGTAGTTATTATTGCTGTTTCCCCGTTGATTAAGAAACTTATGCAGGGAGTAAAATAACAAAAACGTTCTTATATTTGAGTCCCGCTCCGCATTAGGTAGAGCGGGACTTTTTATTTCAAGACTATGGCAGAAAAACAACGCAAGCACCCCAAAGGATTGCCGTATCTGTTTCTTTCCGAAATGTGGGAACGATTCGGGTATTACCTCATGATCGGTATTTTCACCCTTTATCTGAAAGACGGTACGCAAGGGTTTGAAATGACAGAGGCTGAATCGGCCAGTTTGTATGGAACGTTTATCGCGTTGGTGTTTTTTACACCGTTTATTGGTGGTTTGCTTGCAGACCGTGTATTTGGGTATCGACCACCGATTATTTTCGGAGGTGTTGTAATGGGAGTTGGTTATTGCCTTATGGGCATTCATTCCTACACAATGCTTTACACCGGAATGGTGTTGGTGATTTTGGGGAATGGTTTGTTTAAGCCCAATATCTCCACCTTGCTGGGAAATCTCTATAACAACCCTCAATTTGCCGCTCAAAAAGACGAAGGCTACAATATTTTCTACATGGGAATCAACATTGGGGCTTTTGTTTGCAACATTGTTTCAGCCTTCCTGATTAATAAATACGGATATTCAGTAGCGTTTATCGGTGCCGGAGTCGGAATGTTTATTGGAGTAGTTGTATTTTTAATGGGGAATAAACATTACATAGAAGTAGATGTCATAAAGAAAGCGGCCCCGGGCGAAAAACCGTGGTGGATCGATTTGGGTATAGTTGTGATTCCTGCTGTATTGTTTGCGTTTATCGGTTACTTCATCAATGGGGTTCCTTCCGAAACAAATACCCATTCCTTTTTGGTGAAAGACGATGTGACCGATGCTTTCCTGTTTGCTTGTATTCCGGTTATTTTCTTTTTCGGGTATGTTTTATACAGTTCGCCAAAGTCTGAACGACGAGTGGTGAGCGCTATATTGGTAGTGTGTCTGGCGGTAATGCCTTTTTGGGCCATCTTCAAGCAAAACGGAACCGTATTAAATACATGGGCAAATAACTATACGGATCGCGAAGTTCCTGATGCACTAAAGGATGGATTAAAAGCGATGTACCTTGTTGAGACTATAGAGTATGTAAAAGGCAAAGAACCTTCGCCGGTGCTTGATCACCATTTCCGTAAAGTAGGCGATAAAGAAGCCATTCAATATCCAAGTTATTTTAAGAATTACACGAATGTGGCTTCATTGAAGCCCGGTCATGAAGTCGTGGCGTTCAATACCAATATTTTTCAATCGGTGAATCCATTTTGGGTAATTGTACTTACACCGCTCATTGTTGGTTTCTTCCGGTTCTTGCGTTACCGAAAAATGGAACCGTCAATTCCAATCAAATTTGTGATCGGCTTATTCATCACCGGATTATCTTGTCTGGTAATGGTTGCCGCAGCCAATGACGCCATGAACGGATCGATGAAAACAAGTTACTGGTGGTTCTTCGCAGCCTATGGCGTCATAACCGTGGGGGAATTGTGTTTATCCCCGATTGGTTTATCCATGGTTTCTAAACTTGCTCCGGTTAGATTGACAGCCTTGTTAATGGGAGCGTGGTTTATTTCAACATCTATCGGAAATAAATTGAGTGGTGTCATTGCTTCGCTTTGGGATCAGTACGACGATAAAGCTTCTTTTTTCATGTTGAACTTCTACTTGATGATGGGCGCAACATTGATTCTTGTATTACTGTTACCATGGTTACTGAAAGTTTTCAGAGAACAGAACAAAGCGGGTGTAAGCAAAACGTCTGAGGCTAGTGATTCTTCGAAGTTGAATGAGTCGGGAGAATCCATCATCGATCAGTTGTAATAATTAAGAACAATGAAACGATTTCTCCCATGGCTAGTTCCGATTACCATCTTATTAATAGGGGTTCCAGCATTGTTAATGTTAAAGGTGGTTGCTTTTGCCAAAATTGCAGGAGTTATAATGGTTGTTCTTACAACCGTTGCTATACGATTTTGGCTACACAGCGCAAATAAACTGCGAACGAAAGGCGTGAAAGTGAAGTTCACTGTCAATGAACGGTACTTTCTAAATGAATACTTCCCGCTCTATAAATCACTTCCTCCAAAAGACCGCAATACTCTTGAAGAAAAGGCAGGGCTTCTTTTAGCTGAGATTGCCTTTGACCGGTTTGACCGGAAAGACGCAGGAAAGGATGAATGTTTGGCATTGGCCATGCTCCTTGCAGTAGTTGTTTATTCGCTTCCTTATAAAAACGCGTTGGGAAAAATTGTCGTTTTTAAAGAAGATTCCGCTCCTGAAATAGCGTTTCAAGGCCAGCAACCTGTTTTATTTGTCAGCGAAAAGGCACTAAAGGACAAATTAATCCAATTGAAACAACTCGATTCTGCGAGTGATGGCAACGACCAACTCGAGCAAATACTCGTGGAATTCTACTCTATCTAACAATTGAATCAATCTTTCTAAAAAAACTTTCCAATTGCATTTTACGGTTTATCAGTTAGTTAAGGGAGTGTTAGGTAATTTGAATAAAAAAATGTTTAGAAAAGGTTTGGAATAGTAAAAAGAGTGGGTATCTTTGCAGCCGCTTAGAACGCTAGGCGCTTTTGTTAGAGAGGGATTGAGGTTATGGGGTTGAGTTGAGAGGTTAGAAAAAAAGTTTAAGGAAAGCTTGCTTAAATAGAAATGATGACTACCTTTGCACCCCGCTTAGCATCAAGAGTGGCTCACAAACGAGTGAAGATTGAATTGAGGGGTTAGAAAAAAAGTTTAAAGTTTTTCACACAAAGGCTTGTTAGAAACGAAAACTTGATTACTTTTGCACCCCGCTTAACAGCGAAACAGGAATCACGGACGAGTGGTTAAGGAAGTTGAAAAGCGAGGGAGAAAGAAAGTTTAAAAGTTTTTTCACAAACACTTGTTAGGAACGAAAACTTGATTACTTTTGCAACCCCGAAACAAGCGAGTGAGGGATAAAAAATAGACTTAAAGAGATCAGCGGATTTCAAAAAAAAGTCGAGATGTTCTAAAGAGGATGACACCTTATAGAATGGCAACATTAAGTTC
>JARWZO010000031.1 GCA_029866325.1 Fluviicola sp.
TGTGTTTTAAGGTCAAAAGTGTCAGATCAGGATCTGAAACGCAACGTACAGCAGTTTTGGCAAACGCTGTACGCTTTAGCGCTTTTGACAAAACACAACGAAACAGCCATTTTTCTTACTTCGCTTCCTTGAATTGGCGCTGTCCGCAGACTTAATTTACGCTAAAAAGGACGATATGCGATACGAATTTTTGATGCTACTAAAATCGCTTAGTGGTATGATTAAGACTAATCAATACAAGAATATTAAAACCTATCAGCTAACTGATAGGTTTTTTTGTTTTTATGCTCTCAGACGAAAGAGAAGCAATTATTCGCTGAAACACAAAAAAAAGAAGCAAGCCATAAGCCGGGTTCTGTACATTCCTTCAGCATTAAGCTGAGTGGAACTGACTGTCATTTATCTAGTCCCAACTTCACAGTTAGGATCCATCGACCTACCCTCCAAGATTGGGCGAGTAGCCCTCAAGCCTTGGTATACATGGTCTTTCAGTCCGTAAGGTTTACCTTGCACTTTATGTTGCCATAAAGACGGTGAGCTCTTACCTCACCTTTTCACCTTTTCCACTCCCGAAGCGATTCAAAGAATCTGCTTCAGGGGGTAGTTTTCCTTTCTGCGGCACTTTCTGTTCGTATTCTGTCGCCGGAATACGACCTTCCCGTTAGGAAGTACGGTTACTCTTTACTGCCCGGACTTTCCTCCCGCCTAGACGAGTGACAGTCGGCTTGCTTCTGGGCAAAGATACGTTTTATTGAGCAAGGGCTTTCTTTTGGTTGAAATCGGACGAAACTAAAACAAAAAACTCCGCTCATAGGACGGAGTTTTCAGCTGTAATAAGAATTTCGCTTATTGTTTAGCAAATAGTTTTGTTGCTTTACCGCTAGCAGTAGTCACCACTAAATGATAGATCCCTGCATCCAGATCACTCACGGGAATTACCGGTTGAGCACCGTTCAACTCAATGGTTTTTACTACTTGTCCTTGTTGGTTCAAAATTGTAATGAGTTGCACTGTTTCTGTAGAAAGAACCGTTAACTCATCCGTTGCAGGATTCGGGAATACGGAAAAAGCTAATTCAGCCTCATTCAGACCCAAACCGTTTAAGGTATCGCGGTATTCGATAGAAGTAATTGTTTCTGTTCCTAAAATCACGGATGTTTTCACACGCAAAATCGCTTCTTTTTCTTCTGCAGCACGCCATTCGTATTCGTGTGCTTCAGGAATTGGTAAACCGACCCAAATACCGGTAGTATCGAGACTAATGTAGATCGAGTCATTTTCCAACACACGGTGATGAATGCGCAACGCATCAAATGTTCCATAAGGAGTTGTAATTACCCCCCAACCGTCTACAGTAGATTCTTTGTAGCGGTGTTGAATCCATTTTGCATCATAAATCGGGTTCAAATCCAAATCGGTATAACCTCTTGATGTATAGGCATCACCGTAATTCAACGGGAATTCATAACGCGTTTCAATGGTATCCGATTTGGCAGGTATTCCCTGACCGCTTATCTGAAATTCGTAACCGACCATTGTAAGGGCCGACGGAGTAGATTTAGAAAACAACGAAATGTCATCAATTGTAATGGGTAAAACCGACGTGATTTGATCCAATGGTAAATCGGTAGTTGGGGCAAAGTAACTTGCCTGATAAGGAACAGCTCCGAATTGACCGAAGAAGAGATTTGCTAAAAACGAAGCGTCAGATATATCTTTATAGTTAGTGAATCGCTGTCCGGTTGGCGTTAAACCTGAAAAATCCCAGGTATAATTAGCGCCGGTTGACATATAATCCAACGTAAGATCGAAAGTTGTGCTCATCACCAATTGATCACCTGCCACCGGAAAATGCGTATCGTTAAGGGTAATTTGTCCGAAAGAAACAACGGGAATCAGACCGACAGCTAGTAATAGTTTTTTCATGGTTTTTTAAAATTACAGATCAAATATACGGAATAATCCACGCCAAGGAACTGTAAATCATCACAAACGAGCCAAAATACCACTTAAAAAGTACGACGCAGACTTAATTGACCATTCAGTGGCAATAAACGCTGTTCACCGGCATACATCGTTGAATTGAACGGTTTCAAAATATCAACATTCATTCCCAACCCAGCGTACCAGTTTGGCGCAAGTGAACGCCAATAAGTTGCTCCGATTTCCATTGTAAGGGTTTTCGCATTGCTTATCTTTCCAAATGTTTGTTCCGAACGCACCACTACTTCATTTTGCGTTTCCTGCTGATTGCCTGAAAATGCTGTTTGGAAACCCGGAGTCACTGTTGCAACAATTGAATTTCTACCTGATTCATACCCCATGGAAACCGGCATTTCAAACGAATACAATTGACTGTATTTCGTATCAATACGTGTACTGTTAGATGGGTAAGTAGTATACAGGATGTTTTTGGTAAAATCAACCCGCATATTCGCACCGAAGGTAAACACCATCCGATCCAGTTTTTTGTACAAACCACCACCAATGGTATAGAAATGTACCAAATCGGATTGGCCAACTACGTGTTGCGCTGATTGACCGATTCCGGCTGTGGTTTGAAGATAGAAACGAGCAGGTTTCGGGAAGTTGATGGATTTCGCTGCACAAGTCTTATAAGTGTAACAATCTGTAGGTAACTCATTGCTATTTGCTGTAAAAACAAGTGGATTACCAAACTCTACATCATTAGCAGGAAGCCTATCAACAATTACCAACTCTTCCACTTGTTGATTTACTGAAAAACTTGGTAAAAGCGACGTATTCTCTATCGTTATTACATCTGTTAACACTTGACCGGAAGGTGTCATTCTAACAATACCATTCTTGGTATGCATTGCATTTCCGCAACTTGCTTCATCTGTCCCTGAAAATCTGCCTTTAGAGGACACCGGGTCATTTACAGAAACCGTTTCAACAATCACTTGTTCAGCAGCTGATTTTCTATCAACTGAAGGTTTGTTCGCATACATTTTCGATTTTGCAACCAATGTATGGTTTGTTTGACCTGATTGGTTCAAATATAAAAACACACCACCAACCAACAACACCAGCGTAGCAGCGCCACTGGCAATCCACCAAACCCCTGCTTTTTTGCGTTTTTGCTCAGGTAGCATTGCTTCCATTTCAGCCCAAAACGATTCCTGAAAGGCAGCAGGCTCGGGCGCTTTAGCTCCTTTGAACAATTGGTCAATATCCTGATCGTTCCAACTCATATAGCACAACGTTTTTCATTCAACAATTCTATTTCCTCCAATCTGTCGCGCAACTGTTTACGTGCGGTAGATAAATGCCACTTCGAGGTTCCCTCTGTAATTTCGAGCAAATCACCGATTTCTTTGTGATTGTATCCGTCGATTACATACAAGGTAAATACATGGGCACTGATCGGTGGTATGGTGGTCAGCAGCTGCATAATGGCCTGATAATTCATGCTTTCCTCTCCTGCATTCGAAGCATTGGTAGCATACAATTCCAATTCTCTATCGGTGTCTTTTGCAAAAATGAACGTTTGATGGTTCTTGTTTTTGCGGTATTCGTCGATGAGCACATTGACCATAACACGCTTTGACCAGCCTGCATAATTGATTTCTTCCAGGTTAACGGAAGCCAAACCGTTGATGATTTTCAAAAAGCCATTGTTAAATGCAAAACGAGCGTCTTCCTCATTGGAATAGTAGCGCATACAAACGCCCATGAGAACGCGATACGTATACTCGTAGAGTTGTTTCTGTGCACGACGATCATTCTTTGCACATGCTTCCAGTATTTCAGATGTTATGTGCATGTAATTTCCAATCGTTCTTATTTGACTTTTCTTTTGCAATTTAATGAATATTTATAGCTTCATCATTGGCGACTAAGAACAATAACGTGTTATCTTTGGAAAGGGTTGGAAAAACTACTAAAAGGGTTAGAAAAACGATTAAAATGCTTACACTACATATAATTCGGCACGCAAAAACAAATCAGCAATCGGAAACAGGCAAGGATAAAGATCGCGCATTGTTAGAAAAAGGCGTGGCTCAATCCAATTTACTAGGTAATTATTTACAAACTCACCACATCGAGTTGGGGAAAATACTTTGCTCCTCCGCCAAACGAACGCAAGAAACAAAATCAATCGTTTGCCAGCATTTGGCAGAACAGTGTTGTGTTGAATACCGCGACAATTTATACGAGGCATCTCAGTCTGATTTACTGGCAGAAATAGCCGCAGAAACCGATTCCATTATTACCATTATCGGTCACAACGACGGATTATCGGATTTGGCGAGTTATTGTGCCGACGAATACATCGGATTAAAGACCTGTGAGTTTATAACGATGACATTCCCGTTTGATGATTGGTCTCACATCATCAGAGGTACCGGAACTATTCTGTTGCGTTATCGTCCCGAGGTGTTCCTTCCTCATTAGCAGTTGAAGGTGTTTTCGGGCGGATGTGGTACACTACCTGATAACCTTCGGTTTGTTGCCTGAAACGTTCTTCCATGGCTAAGCGTTGCGCTTCCAGAGCTTCCAATCGTGCATGGTACATTCCTTCCAAATCAGGAGGTTCTATTCCCAATTCCTTTTCTATTTCGTATTGATATTTAGGTCCTTGAGGTCCTTTTTTACGGTATAAAATGGCTAACATAATTCCGATGAACAAGCCGCTGAGATGTCCTTCCCATGAAACGGAAGCCTTCTGCGGAAAAATCCCCCAAACCATACTTCCGTACATCAAGACTACAAAAAGCGAAATGGCTTGTAGCGGTCTGTAATGACGGAAAAATCCTGAAATAAACAGAAAACCGAACAAGGCGTAAATAACACCACTCATTCCTATGTGGTAAGCACTTCCATTGGCAAATACCCAAACCCCGAGTCCGGTAACGAGCCACGAGATAAAAAACACTTTGAACGCAATTTCGCGGTAATAATAGATCAACGTACCAAAGAGCAATAAAATCGGAAAAGAATTATTGATGATGTGCGAGAAATCATTGGGCGCATGTAATAATGGCATGAAAATGACTCCTTTCCAACTTTCCCATACCTGCGGACGAACACCCAATTGTACCAAATCATAGCCCGAAACGCGTTCCGCCCAAAATATGACCCACATTAGCACAACCAGTAATACCGGATAAAGTATGGCTTCTAGCGTTGTTCCGAAATGATCGTTTGCTTTTTTCACGGGGATGATTTGACAAGAATCAAACCGAAGACTAAAAGGTGACAAAATGGCGTGAAAAACAAAAGGAGCCTCACTGAAGCTCCTTTCTTATGATCAACGTATTCTTCTTAATTGGTGTACAACTGCAGGAATCCTTCTTTTTGGAGTTCCGTTCCGTCTAATAAGGTCGCGTTGAGTTTGTAGAAATAAACCCCTTCTGTGCATTTCTCGCCACCATTATTGGTTCCGTCCCAGAAAACAGTGCCAGTAAGGTTTGCTCTATCCTGAACAACATTCCCCCAACGATTCAGGATCACAATATCAAACGATTCGAAAATATCGAACGGAAATTCAAACAAATCATTGATGCCATCACCATTTGCAGTAACCACATTCGGCATAGAGAAATTGTCGTCTACGGTGATAATCAACTGATATTGATCAATGCAACCGAGCGCGTTCACAACCGTGAGCGTGATGAGTTGTTCACCCGGACTTACGTAATAACTCGATACCGAATTGCCGTTTGGATTTGTAAACGGAGGCGTATTTGACAAATCCCATGTCCAACTCACTATCGGTGCTTGCGTGGAAGTTGATTGGTCATCGTAAGCAACAGTTGTTCCAAGCTGAACATCTGTTAAACTTGCAGTAAAGAATGCATTGAGTCCGTTATCAGGAATCGTAACCGGATCAAGTGGATAAATCACCTGACAATTGTTGGAATCATAGATCGAAACGGACGGATTGTACGTTGTTACGTTTTGGTAAATGTGCGTAAACAAAGTGGAGTCGTTGACAATTGTGCCATCGTTCAAATCCCAAACAATCTGGGTTACATTGGTAGTAGCTCCAATATCGAACACCACATTTTGTCCACAACCATTCAGGTCTTGCGTCCAGCTTGGTGTTGCAGTAGGTCCGAAAATGGTTAAGAAATCAGCCAAAGTTGTATCGCTTGTACATCCATACTCATCTGTAATCACCAATGTAGCACTGTATGTTCCGGGAAATACGTAAGTATTGTTCGGAGAAGCAAGTGTCGACGTTTTTCCGTCACCAAACACCCAGTTCCACGAAACAATGTTTCCAAGGGTTAACGATTGATCGGTAAAATCGGCAAATACCGGAGGGCAGGTAAATTCTCCATTTGCATTGGTAGATGCTCCATCTAAGACATAATCTACAATAGCCACTGGCGTTGAAACCGTTACCGGAGCAAGCAAGGTGTCTTTACATCCGTTGACATCTGTTGTGATCAGCGTAATATCATGTGCCGTGCTCGAAGAAGCCGGATTAGACGGTTCATTAAACGAAGTAGTGAAATTGGTTGCAGTTGATTGTGGGTTGTTATCCGTAAACCATTCGTACGAAAGCGGACCGGATCCTGTAGAACCATTCACTGCAGTAAACACTTCTTCATCACAAACCACAGCATCAACTACAAAACTGGCAATCGGTTTGGTAATGACAATCTGTGTTGTAGCCGGAGCAGAAACACAACCAAATTCATCCGTTGCAACCAATGAAACCGCAAACGAACCCTCTGTATTGAATGTATGATTAACTGTTGTTGCAACATTGGTCGTATTTTGCGTGGTATTATCATCCGGGAAACTAAACGTAAAACTCTCCAGCGGCACACCATTTCCTGCTACCGACGAACCATTGGTAAATGTGACCAAGAACGGAGCGCAACCGGCATTATCACTGGCCAAAATTTGTGCTACCGGAGTTTCCAAAGCCGTCATTGGTGCAAAGGTTTGATTGTCGGCACAGCCCACACTGTTGGTAGCTGTCAATGTAATCGTAAAGGTTCCCGAATTGGGATAACTGTAGCTCGGATTTTGTCCGGAAGTCGATTGACCATTCCCCATGTCCCATGAGTAGGTTCCGAACGGATGTGTAGAAGTGGATGTAGAAAGCAAGGTCATTGCCGAGTTTTCACACACACTATCGTTTGATAAAGTAAACGAAGCAATCGTCTGCGAAATATGAACAATAGCCGTTGTACTGTCTTCACAACCGGTTGTGTAATTGTGAATGACTTGTGTAATGGTGTACGAGCCGTAAGCACCGTAATTGTGACTGGTTGTACCTAAGTTGGCATCGTCGAAATCTGCATCATCAAAGTTCGTTTGTGTTCCATCGCCCCAACGCCAAATCATATCGGCATCGTCGGGCAAAGCACCAATAATCGATTGGTCGTTTACCACCACATTTACCGGGAAACTGGCCGGATTACAATACAATGTTTGCGCAGGTTGGAATCGTGAAATAGGCGCCTTGATGTAAACGGCATTCGGTTGAATGAGTGTATCTAAACAACCTCTGAAATTCACGATTAATTGTACATCGAAATAGCCGGTATCATTCGGGTATGAATAACTTGGATTCTCAGTTGTAGCTGTTCCGCCGTCTCCAAAGTCCCATGAATAGGTCACTTCACTTGGAGTATGTGGCGCAAGAATCACGCTCAGATTGGTAAAATCAATTGATGTTTTGGCACATTCGGGACTTTGATCAATACTAAAATTCACAGCATCAATGTGCCCTACCTGAATGTAATCGACAATTGTATCGGAGCCAACACAACCACTTTGAGTAGTGATGACCAACGACACATCGTAAACACCAACAGCATAATCGTGTACAGGCGGAGTTTGCCCGTTAAACGTCGTTCCGTCTCCGAAAGTCCATACCCAACTTACAATCGGGTTGGAAGAAGTGGAGGTAGAAGTAAATTGCACGGATAATGGGTCGCAACCTTGAACAACATCTGCTGTAAAAGAAGCATTCGGTGGCGTAAGGTTGATATAGCTGTTTTGAGAAAATGTTCCTGTACAACCATTGGCTCCGGTCATGGTTAATGTTACATTGTATGTACCATTCGCCGAATAAAGGTGTGCCGGCGGATTTTGTCCGTTGAAGGTAGAACCGTCACCGAAGGTCCAAACAAAATTGGAACCGGCCGGACTTGTATTGGTAAACACTACTGATTGCGGAGCGCAACCTGTTGTTGGCAAAGCAGTGAATCCCGGAACCGGACTAGGTAAGACAGTAATTTGTTGTGTGGTATTTCCCGAACAACCCGAACCTGTATTCTGAGCGGTGAGTGATATCGTATAGGTTCCTGCAGAAGGGTAAGTTACCGAGTTGTTTTGATTGGAGGAACTTGCCGGAGAACCACCTGTAAAGGTCCAATTCCATGCGTTGGCTCCAACGGTAGAATTATCGTTGATTGTTACTGGAACACCTTCACAAGCCGTTGCCGGAGCGGTAATTCCCGCCTGAAAATTGGAAACAACCAATGATTGTGCAATTGTATCCTTACAACCGAAACTATTGGTTACAATCAACGAAACATTGTAAGTTCCGGCAGTTGGATAATTCACTACCGCAGGATTCTGCAGTGTTGAGGTTTGTCCGTTACCGAAATCCCATGCATAAGTGGCTCCGCCGGAAGATGTATTATTGAACGTTACACCTACAGGCAATACGCAACCATTGGTAGATGTGGTAAACGAGGCAGAAGGTGCAGGATTTACAGTAATGTAATTCACTTTGACTTCTGCATCGGCCTGACCGTTACTCGCAGTAACTACCAGTGTTACGGTATAAGTTCCAGCCGCAGTATACACATGCGAAGGATTTGTTTGGGTAGACGAGTTTCCGTCACCAAAATCCCAACCCCAATTCGTAATCGCAGAGCCCCCGTTTGTCGATTGATTGACAAATGTAACAGGCGAACCAAGACAAACAGCCGTTGGTGCCCCTGTAAATTGAGCAGTTGGAGGTTGTGCTAAACAGAATAGTGGAATTAGGATGAGAGAAAGGAGTAGAAGTTTCATATTTTGTCGCGTTAATTCAATTACAGCATTCCAATAATAAGAAAAGAAAAGCACTTTTCCGGCTAATCATCCAAATTTAACTCACAGGAAATGCGAGTTAATGTTTAAATTTTAACGCTGTAATACTTAATAAACGCTCCTTTAATCGTTTAGGTTGCTTCCCAACCAACGCCTCATTTCTGCTAAATCGATTACTTTTCGACGAGCAATATCTTCTACCTGTTCACCTGTGATTTTCCCTAGACCAAAATATTTGGAATCGGGATGCGCAAAATACCAACCCGAAACAGAAGAGGCAGGCCACATAGCAAGTGTCTCGGTGAGCGAAACGCCACTCACTTCGGTTGCATTCAACAGTTTGAACAAGCCCGGTTTTTCGGTATGATCGGGACAAGCCGGATAACCCGGAGCCGGTCTGATTCCGCGGTATTTCTCTTGGATCAATTCTACGTTATCCAATGATTCATCAGGCGTGTAGCCCCATTTTTCCTTTCGAACGAAAGCATGCATGTATTCAGCAAAGGCTTCTGCCAAACGGTCGGCAAGCGCTTTTAGAAGTATGGATGAATAATCATCGTGATCGTCTTCAAAACGTTTGATGTGTTCATCAATTCCATGACCGGTTGTTACTACAAATCCGCCGATGTAATCTTTTACGCCGCTTTCCTTCGGAGCAATAAAATCGGAAAGCGCCAAGTTGGGCTGACCGGAAACCTTGGTGGTTTGCTGACGCAAGGTATGTTGAATGTTAATGACCTGCGAGCGGGTTTCATCGGAATAGATTTCAATGTCGTCACCCACGCTGTTGGCAGGAAAAATTCCTACAACGGCTTTTGCAGTCAGCCATTTCTCTTCGATGAGTTTTTTCAGCATGGCTTGTGCGTCGGCAAAGAGTTCTGTGGCTTGAGTTCCAACCACCTCATCTGTTAAGATATTCGGGTAACGGCCATGAAGCTCCCAGGTTTGGAAGAACGGCGTCCAATCGATGTAATCGACCAGCTTTTCCAGCGGAAAGTTATCGAAGGTTTGTATGCCGAGTTCTTTTGGAGCGCTAACCGTGGTTTCATCAAAAGTTAACTGTAATTTATTAGCTTGAGCTGCTGCTAATGACAACAATTGTTTGGCTCCACGGTGTTTTTCGTGGTGTTCACGCAAACGAGTGTATTCCAACTTAAGATCTTCTACAAACTGCGTTTTTTTGTGCCCAAGCAATTGTTCCACAACGGTTACCGAACGCGAAGCATCCAATACATGAACAGTTTGTCCGCGCTCGTAACTTTGTTCGATTTTTACCGCTGTGTGTACTTTTGACGTTGTTGCACCACCAATCAATAATGGAATATCGAGCTGAGCACGTTCCATTTCTTTGGCTACGTAAACCATTTCGTCGAGCGAAGGAGTGATCAAACCACTGAGGCCAATCACGTGTGCTTTGTGTTCAATCGCTGCTTGAATAATCTTATCGGCTGGAACCATCACCCCCAAATCGATGACTTCGTAGTTGTTGCAACCCAATACGACACCCACAATATTCTTTCCGATATCGTGCACGTCGCCTTTTACGGTTGCCATAATAATGCGTCCGGCAGTTTCACTTTTCCCACCTTTTTCTTCTTCAATAAACGGTAGCAAATAGGCCACGGCTTTTTTCATCACACGCGCCGATTTTACCACTTGTGGCAGGAACATTTTTCCGCTTCCAAACAAATCACCTACCACATTCATTCCGGCCATTAACGGACCTTCTATTACTTCAATGGGGCGTTTGAACTGGTGGCGGCATTCTTCTACATCTTCATCGATGAAATCTACGATTCCTTTTACCAAAGCATGCGAAAGCCGTTCGTTTACAGGAGCACTTCGCCATTCCAATTCCACTTCTTTTTTCTTTTCTTCGCCTTTAAAACTTTCAGCAAAATCAAGCAAGCGTTCGGTGGCATCAGGGCGACGATTCAAAATGACATCTTCAACAAACACCAATAATTCTTTATCGATATCGTCGTAAATCTCCAACATAGACGGATTCACAATTCCCATATCCATACCATGTTGAATACCGTAATACAAGAAAACGGAATGCATGGCTTCGCGCACGGCATTGTTTCCACGGAACGAGAATGACACATTGGAAACTCCACCACTTACATGCGCACCTTTGAGGTTTTCACGAATCCATTTGGTGGCTTTGAAAAAGTCGAGTGCGTTGTTGTTGTGCTCTTCCATTCCGGTGGCAACGGGGAAAATATTCGGATCGAAAATAATGTCTTGGGGTGGAAATTTGACCTTGTTGACCAATACATCATATGATCGTTGGCAAATTTCAATGCGTCGTTCGTAGCTATCCGCCTGACCGTCTTCATCAAAGGCCATCACCACAACTGCGGCGCCGAAACGTTTGATTTTTTTGGCTTGAGCGATAAAGTTTTCTTCGCCTTCTTTGAGGGAAATGGAGTTCACAATTCCTTTTCCTTGAATGCATTTGAGTCCGGCTTCGATGATTTCCCATTTGGAACTGTCGATCATGACAGGAACTCGTGCTATATCCGGTTCAGCAGCAATCAGATTCAGGAATTTTACCATGGCTTCTTTACCATCGAGCATTCCTTCGTCCATATTGACGTCGATGATTTGCGCGCCACCTTCAACCTGTTCGCGGGCTACGGAAAGTGCTGCCTCAAAATCATTCTCGCGAATCATGCGCAAAAAAGCACGCGATCCGGTTACATTGGTGCGTTCACCGATGTTGATAAAGTTACTTTCGGGGGTTACTGTAATGGCTTCTAAGCCGGATAATCTCAACAAATTACTCATACTGTTTCAGCAAGTGTTCTCGGTGCGTATTTAGGTGCCAGTTCGGCCATTTTGCGAATGTGAGCCGGAGTTGTTCCGCAGCAACCACCAATGATATTGATGATACCTTCACGAAGGAATTCTTCTATTTGTTCGCCCATCATGTCGGCGGTTTCATCGTATTGACCGAATTCATTTGGTAAACCTGCATTCGGGTGAGCGCTCACGGCAAACGGCGCCTGATTGGCCAAGATCTGCAAATACGGTCGCATCATGGAAGCTCCTAGGGCGCAATTCAACCCGATACTTAGCAAAGGCATGTGCTGCACCGAAACCAGAAACGCATCGGTTGTTTGGCCGGTAAGCGTGCGACCCGATTGGTCGGTGATTGTTCCTGAAACCATGATAGGCAAACGCACTCCGCGCGCTTCGTATACTTCATCGATGGCATACAAAGCTGCTTTGGCATTGAGCGTATCGAAAACGGTTTCCACCAGTAAAATATCGCAACCGCCGTCAATCAACGCGTTGGTTTGTTCGGTGTAAGCAACTACCAATTCATCAAAGGTAATTCCACGGAAACCAGGGTCGTTAACATCCGGCGAAATGGAAGCCGTGCGATTTGTCGGTCCGATGGAACCTGCTACGAAACGCGGTTTATCCGGATTGAGTGCTGTAAACTCTTCGCACACCGCTTTGGCAATTTTAGCGCTATGGAAATTGATGTCATAGACGTATTTTTCGAGGTGATAATCAGCTTGTGCAACAGTAGTTCCCGAAAACGTATTGGTTTCAATGATATCGGCACCGGCTTCTAAATATTCGCGGTGAATTTGCGAAATAATATCGGGGCGTGTCAATGACAATAAATCATTGTTTCCTTTCAGCGGATGCGGATGATCTTCGAACCAACCCTTGCGAAAATCTTCTTCTTCGAGCGGGTAACGTTGAATCATGGTTCCCATAGCTCCGTCGAGAACAAGAATGCGTTTTTTAAGAATGTCTGTAATTTGCTCCATAGTCTATCTGTAATTGGATTGCAACTATGAAGGAGCGGAAGTGAAATACTTCAGTAACTTATCTTTTCAGCCTGAGCTAATTGGATTTGGCACCTATTCCGCAGACGGAGGTTGCCAAGGTTTCACAGGGCCTATCCCTCCACCTTTCTTCATAAGTTGTCAAAACAAAGAACTGGTTGCAAATATAGGTAGTTTGGTTGAGAAGTTATATAGTTTTTGAGTTTTATAAGTTTGTTAGTTCTTTGGTTTCTCTTTGTCACTGGAAATTAAATGCAGCAAGGCGTCCCTAGGGACGTTGGAAATCAAGTTTAACTTAAAAATTCCACTTCATGTTCCGGTCATCAAGTACCGCGAAAGAAATTTTCCAGGCTGTTCTGGGGTTGATCTTATTTCCGTCTGAAGCAACACCGTAAATACCAATACGTAAGCGGCGTTTTGAGAATTTAAAACTGCGTTCCAAACCGGTGAATACCTCGTAATGCTGGTACCTGTATTCGTGAACATAAAGCGCCCCAACTCCTACTACCAAACCAATTCCTGTTTTTTTCATAAACGGAATTTTGTTGATGATCGCTCCGTTGTCGTGGTGCACAAAATGCGCTTCGAGGTAATATTCTCTCGACGGCAACGAACTGTCTTGATCCTGAAATGAAAAAAGCGGATTGGCAAACCACAAAGGTGTACTCCGACGCTGGTACTTAAAATCGGCGTCTTTGAGATTTTTGGCACTCAGGAATTTCCCGGCTTTGACATGGTAATTGGACGTTCCCAAGGTTCCCAATTGAAAGTTTTGTTGAATTCCAACTACGGCGTATTCATGATCTACGTCGCTGCCGAATAGCTTAGGGATTCCGCGTTGGTAATAAGCATAAATTGTTGGCCATTTTGAACCGAGAATTACTTTCCGATAGGGTTCACGCATGTATTTTTGCTTGGGGGTATAACTCACGGTGATTTCACCCAATAAAGCTTGATAACCTTCAAATTCGGTGAACTGATCATTGGGAATTAGACTATCAAAAGTGCTTAAATTCTGGTATTTTGACAACGATCTTCTTTCTGCAAATTCGACCTCGGCGTTGATATAGAATCCGTTGAAATATTCATAATCGTGCCCCAAACGAAGCTTGGTTACTTCAATGAAATTGCTTCGTTTGTACACCTGCGTAATGGCATCGAACGGTACAATTGCATCAAATTCATGCGAACCACGAATGTACATTTTACCTTGATGAAACGGATCATAGAGATAACGCCACCACGAAGACCCTTTCAAGTCGCCATTGAGGATTCCTACAGACAGTTCTGAATAACTATCAATGGTGCGTTGATCTTCCCATTTTTTGAAGAAGTTGAATCCTGGAGCTACCCTTGGACCGGCAGGATACAGCGGACGCGCCATTGCAGCTATCGAATTGAAACTCCATTGTGTGCGTTGGGGTCTATTTCGGTGATCGATACCAAACCACAAGACTTTCCAAACCGTGACTTTATTGAAAACGGCATCGATGGAATCGAGGTATTCTTTACGATTGAAGGCATCGCGCAAGCTGTCTTTGACGATGATAAAGCGCTGTTCTTCGGGAGTCAATGACACTACCCGTTCTTCTTTCCAGAAAGCTGAATCCCGCTCGTAGGCTTCTTTGCTGGTAATGGCCACCTCATCGCTGAAGAATTTTTTGGCGTATTCCGGATTGAAGTCGTAGTTCGAAAACTTGGCTAAGGTAGTACAGGTTGAGGTTTGCTCTTTGTACTTCACCCCGTAAGTGAGCAATTGTTCACGCAACACACAAAGTGTATCGCCCACATTGTCGAATTGCTGCTCGATGGTGAAATAATCATAGTTGAGCAGGTTTCCTTTCTCCATCGTCAACTCCAATTTCTGCACCAGCCACAACGAGTCGATGATGTAGATGTATCCCGACAAGGTGGAAGTGGAACTGGATCGCGGAATGATTTTGATTTTATCGATGAGGTGCCCGTTTTCTTCGTATTGGGCTTCAAGGCGGTATTTGTAAGATAAAATTCCCGGTCCTGAAATCGGGCTGCTCACCGGTGAGGCGTGCAAATCATCCAAATGCATCAGGTTTTCAAAGAAATTGAAATTCGATTTTACGGTCGTTGTGTAATACAGCAACCGCCCGTCTCCGCGTTGGGTAAAGGCATTCCGGATTTCTTTCACCTTATTTTGAGGCGCATAATAACGGGTAGCCTGAACCTCGGCCAGATTCATGTTTCCGGCAAGTAACTGGGTTTTTCTACGCTCTTCTTCGAAGGGATCGTCAGATGGTTTCTGCTCATTGTTTTTGCCTTGCTTGCGCTCGATTTTTTCGGTGGCTTTGATGTACACATCGGTTGAATGCGGATAGTTCCACTGGTTCATCCGGTCACGCTGTTTCACTACTTTGAGCATGATTTCACGACCCGGATTCGATTTTTTGGTAACGATTTCCACTTCTTCAATATCCGACACTTTGCTTGGAAACAGCTGAATATCGCGCACTTCGTTTGTGAATTGAATAGTGACGTAAGATTCGCGTTCGTCATACCCTATGGCCGTGAAAATCAGGTAGTATTCGCCTTCAAACAATTGGATCGAATAATTACCGTTGACATCGGTTTGGGTGCGGAGTTCAATGTTGTTTTTTACGTAGATGTCTGCAAAAGGAATGGGCAGGTTATTTTCATCGGTTACTACTCCCGTGAGCTTACGCTGAGCAACACCCGCAAAAGCGATCAATAAAAGAGAAAGAAGTAGTAAGCCGTTTCGCATAAATATGGTAATGCATAAAGAACAATTAGTAACAACTAATCATCAAAAATGTTGCTGAAAGTTAGTGGATTAAACTCCATAACTTGCTCATTAAATGTTAAAATGCCGTTTTTGATCCGATCTAAAATCAAAATCAAGGATGAACGGTTATCGACTAGGATTGTTGGTTTTTCTGTTGTGCCATCCACTCAAGGTGTTTTTCCATACGCTTACGCATCCAACGGCGCATGAAGTATGTTCCAAAAGCAAAGACAGATAAACCGTAATAATAAATCCATCGGTCGAAACCTTCCATGATTCCAAAGATTGTCACCACTACGATGATCAGAATGCCGACGCATAACCAGAACCATTCCATTATTTTGTTGTAAGTACCCATTCCTTATTTTTTATCGTTGATGTCTAATTTACCGTGTGGTTTCAGAAACACATAGCTCGAAAAGTCTTGCTTGGTGCGAACTCCTGTTCCATAAAACAAGGCTTTTGGTGTGCGAATCATCACCATTTTGTCTGTAAAAATAGTGCTATCTGCTCTATTCCAATACAACGCTTCGGTTTCCATGCGTTGATTTTTCACCGGATTGAACAATTGCACTGAATCACGCACCATCATGGTTCCCAATTCTTCGTTTACTTCGCCATACAAAGCTGTAAGAATAGAAGCCAGCGAACCGTTTTCATTGTAAAATTCCACTTTTACGCCTTCCCTGAACTTTACCACCTTGGTCGGTTTGGTAAATGATTCGGCCAACTTTGCATACAACCGTACTTTGGCGTAACCCGAATCGGTGTAAGTCAGGTAGAGTTCCGTTGTCTTTTCATCGGGGTCGTTTGGTTTGAATGTTACCCGCTTGATGGAATCCAAATCATTGACGCATGAAACAAACATTCCTGCCATCAATAAGAAAGCAGGAATGAAAACTAGATATCGTTCTTTGGATGACAGCGTCATATAGTACCTTAATCGAGCTTGTATTTCTTGAACCAGCGATCGTAATTGGCCGGTGCAAGGATTACACCGAAATTCACACCAAGGTAGTTTTCCTGAATTCCGTCCGGCAAGCCATTGCCACGTGTTCCGTATTGAAAACTAAAGTTGAATGACGAGTTGGTTTTCTGACTGAAAATAGGCAAGCCCAAACCAACAGTCACCCCCATTTCGTTGAGTTGTGTACCATTTTGCAGGTTGGGAAGTGTTCCGTAATACCCACCTAAGCGGTAACGTACCCGTCCGAAATAATCCGAACCGCCTGTAACTTTAGAACCGATAGAATAATTCGGCACAAACTGCAACCCAAGTGAAAAACGAATAGCGTCTTTGAAGGCGTTTTCTTCGTGAACAGTGTTGAAATCGGCACGGTAATTACTCCACATTGTTGAAGAGAAATCTCCCATTACATTCAGCTGATACACGTTTTTGTGCTTGTAGGTTTCAGTTGCACGTGGTCGAAACGAATAATTGAACCCAAATGTCATTGAACTCGGATATACCAATTCGCCTTTATCGTCAACAGTATAAATCAATGTGTCATATATGTTGGGATTACCCAAATCGGTAGTTGCAAACAGGAAATAATCGCGGTGAGCCGACAATTTTTGTTGTGGTGAATAAACCGCTCCGATTTTCAGATACTGATTTTTCAACGTATCAAGCATAACCGAATAGTTCAACCCGACAGAATAATGAAACGCATGCAAGCGATAGGTTGTTTGATCAACACCACCTGTTGGCTCGTAATCGATAAACGAACTTTGGCGTTCATCTGTCACCGACCCGAATACATAGGAATAATTGACACCCAATGAAAGCATGTGACGTTTGGTATTGAGGAACTTATAAGCCAATCCGCCCAAGACTTCCTGCGTGCTTCCGGAACCGTTGTAGGTATAACGAATACTATCTGTTCCGTCGAATTCTCTCTCTTCTATGCTATATCCTTTACGACTGAAAGGTTGCAACCCGATTGCCATTCCAAAACGTTTCCCCAATGGAAGCACCATGGTAATTTGGTTCAAGCCAGCAAATCGGCTATTGGTTGTGGCATCACCAAGGGTGTATTTCGAAAAACGACTGGACAATCCGATGGTGAACAAAGGCTGATCTTTGGCCAAGGCAGTATAACTAGCCGGATTGAACAGGTTTACCGTTGATGAATCAAAAATGGCAGCACGGCAATTACCGTAGGCGCCAAATTGCGAATCTTCCAGACCACCGGACTCACCGATACCTTGCGTACTGAAAGGAGAAGTTGAAATAGGTTGAGCATAACTAACACCAGCGAAACCGATCGTAAAAATGAGACAAAGCTTATTTATCATAATGTGCCAATGTTAATTGCAAACCTTTAAGTGTTAAATTTTCGTCGGCAAAGATGCCATTTTTCAAACCCAAATCAAAGTAGTTCGTTCCACCGCCTGTTAGAAAAATTGTTAATTCGGGCATTTGCTCCCTGTAATGGGCGATAAAACCCAATATTTCGTTCCGAATTCCATGCATGACACCACTCCGCATAGCGTCAAAGGTGTTTTTTCCGGTGATCGGTGGGATCACTTTGTCTTCTATCAACGGTAATTTTCCGGTAAACGTATGCATGGCACGATAACGCAATTCAATTCCCGGACTAATACTTCCACCCTGATAAGTTCCATCAGCGGTAACCAAATCGTATTTGATACAGGTTCCCACATCAATAGTAAGGCAAGCGCCTTTAGTCTGCTGATAGGCTGCGATGGCATTACAAATACGATCTACTCCCAACGTTTGGGGAGTTTCGTAGCCCATTTTGAGTGGTAATTTCATGGAAGTTTCAAAGACAATCGCGTTTTTGAGCCATTGTTTGATCCATTTAGTGTCTTTATCAGCCTTTACCGAAGCAATAATTGTTGGCCATTCGCGGTGTTCCTGTAAGAACGATTTGAGAGCTGAAAGCTGATCGGCATCGTAGCTGCGAACTTCTTCCAAATCAGCATGATGAAATACCCCAACCTTGATGCGGGTGTTTCCGGCGTCAATTACAAGTGTATATGAATTGGGAATCATGCTGCACAAAGATACACTGCATTTCGACCTGACTCGGAAAAAAATTGAAGATTTTTTAGGCGTTTCCAATTCTATTGCTATCTTTGCACCCGCCTACCGAACAAAGGTAAGCAACCGAACGGTTAGGTGATGTAGCTCAGTCGGTAGAGCAATAGACTGAAAATCTATGTGTCGGCGGTTCGATTCCGTCCATCACCACACCCACAGAAGCAGAAAAAGCCATCCCTAGCGGGGTGGCTTTTTCGCTTCGTGGTATGTGTGGTGATGGTCCAAAGCGATGGAGGAACGACAGCGGCTTTGGAAATTTCTAACCAACCAAATTTCTTAAAAACCGTAATTTATTTGCTTGAATTTCATTATCTTCAAGTTATGATGACACAACCACTTCCTTTTTGTACCTATGTTTTGTTTAGTGAAAAAGACGCCATGCTATACATTGGTTATTCTTCCAATCTTGAAAATCGTATAAAACGACACAATTACGGAGATGTAAAAAGCACCGCCAACCGTCGACCTTTAAAATTGATTTTCTGTGAATTTTACCTCTTTGAAAATGATGCACGCAAACGCGAAATGTATTTCAAAACAACTGCCGGAAAGAAAGCACTGAAACTTATGTTGCGATCAACGTTGCATACACTTGGATATGCGGAAAAAGTGCGTTTTATTTTTGCGGAAGAAGTAGCCGATATTTAGTTTTTTTTGGTTTAGATTACAATTTGAGTGTGGGATTTCGGTTCGAAGTTTTGTTTTTTTCATTTCACTAAACCTTGAGATTAGCGTGTTTAACTCAAGACTACGTTTCATGATTAAAGTTTGAATGAAAATAAAAAATAATCCGTGAAAATCGACCTGGCTTGAGATCAAGAAAGAATTAGAATCAGAGCGCTCTGAAAACTTTCAGGGGGAGAAGAATACCCTAAACAGAGAAGCTTTCTTCTCACAACAAAAGATTACACCTCGCATTTCAAGACCGCAAAGTTACCCAACCCATCCATTCCTAAACCCAAATGGCTGTTGGTGAAGTTTGTGAAAAAAAGCAAAACCGGATTCTGTAGTATTGATTTAAAATTTAAAATAATATACAATGAATCCTCTAAAGAAAACGCTATTTTTAGTCTTTTGCTTGCTTTTTTTCAATAGTTTGAATGCTCAATCCTTTCTTTGGGCAAAGGGCATCGGAACTACAGGTGTAGACCAGGGTACAAAAGTTAAAGTTGATGCCGCTGGAAATGTCTACACAACAGGGTTTTATATCGGAACCGCAGACTTTAATCCCGGCGCAGGAGTATTCAATATGACCTCTAACACCACAACGTGGTATGATGTTTTCATCACAAAATTTGATGCGTCCGGAAATTTTATTTGGGCGAAAAGTATTGGTGGTTCGTTAAACGATGTGCCGCTCTCACTTGAGCTTGATAACTCCAATAACCTGCTAATTTCAGGTTATTTTTATGGAACAGTTGATTTTGACCCGAATGCCGGTGTCACGAATCTGGTATCAGCCGGAAATGAAGAACCTTTCGTTTTAAAATTAACCGATCAAGGAAATTTCGTCTGGGCAAGAAGATTGGGCGGTGCTCAAAACGAACGTGCAAATGGCGTTGCCATCGATGCGAATGATAATGTGTATGTGACCGGTGTGTTTAGTGTTGCCGGTGATTTTGACCCGGGAGCAGCCACTGTTACGTTAACACCTGTTGGCGGACAAGATTGTTTTATTGTAAAACTTGATGCTGCCGGTGTTTTTGTTTGGGCCAAGCAACTTGGTGGAACAGGAAATGAAATTGGAGCCTCAATAGATATTGATGCCGCCAATAATGTGATTACTACAGGATATTTCACGCTAACCGCAGATTTCGATCCCGGAGCAGGCGTTGCCAACAGCACTTCATTGGGACTGAACGATATGTTTATCAATAAATTGGACCAAAATGGGGCTTTCATTTTTAACAAAACAATCGAGGGAGCATCAGAAGGGTATTTCAATACGGTGAAAACAGATGCGAATAACAACATCGTGGCAGTAGGTTATTTCACAGGTGCAATTGATTCCGATCCGGGGGCAGGCGTGGCAACAATGACTTCACTAGGAGGCAACGATGGATTTCTGATTCAACTAAACAGTGCAGGAAATTTCGTTTGGGCATATCAGTTAGCTTCGGCTTCCGGTGAAAACTATAATGATCTCGCATTTGACAGTAACAACAACATTTACGCGGTTGGAACTTTTTCCGGTACGATTGACTTCGATCCGGGAGCCGGTGTGTTCAACGTGGGATCAAATGGTTTTGAGGATGGATTTATTCAAAAACTAAACTCATCAGGTGGGTTTATTTCTGCCTGGAAAATAGGTGGACCGTTGAATTATGATCGCATATATGGAGTGGATGTATCTTTAGATGGTTTAGCTGAAATTCACACAACCGGCTATTATAACGCTACTGTTGATATGGATCCATCAGCCGGAGTATTAAATCTCACAGCTGTAGGTTCAAGTGATATTTTCGTGCACAAAATGGGATGTGCCATTCCTGCCGCTCCTGCCAGCACAACCAGTCTTTCAATATGCGCCGGTAACTCAACAACACTTACAGCTACCGGTGCGGGAACATTGGGATGGTACACTGCCTCAACCGGTGGAAGCTACCTAGGTGGCGGAGCTACCTACAATACAGGAAATCTCAATACAACTACCACTTATTATGTTCAAGACAGCACGTGTCTTGCCGGTCCGAGAACCCAAATTGTAGTGACTGTTAATGACGGTGTAGCCAATCAAACCTTAGCGGCCGCTTCTAGTACCGTTTGCCCGGGATCGTCAACCACAATTAACATGGGGAATAGCGAGTTGGGTGTCAACTACTATTTGAGAAATAATGCAACTGATGCCATCATTCAAGGTCCGGTGGCAGGTACCGGAGGTCCTTTGGCATTCAATACCGGAGCGTTAGCAGCCACAACGTCTTATAATGTTTTTGGAACCAATTCATTTTTCACCAATTCAGCACTGAATCTGGATGGAACAAATGATTATGTTACCATGGGAACAGGTAATCGTGGCATTACTAGTACAATAACCGTTTCAGCAAGAGTGAAAACGGTTGTAAACGGAGCCTCTCAATTCATAGTTGACAAATACTTGAGTGGCGGAATTGGCTATTATCTCTTTATCAATGCAACCGGACAAGCTTCTTTTCAGGGAAGAGATGTAGCTGGTGCAATCAAATCCTCCGGATTATCAACAACAATTGTCGCAGATAATCAATGGCATGACATTACCGGAGTTGTGAGAAGCACAGGTTGGGAAATTTGGGTAGACGGTGTTCTAGAAAGTTCAGGAACGTATTCCTTGGGCGGAACAGGACTTGGTACAACTGCCGCGCTATTGGTTGGTCAGTTTAACGCTGCTTATACTCCTGCGGATATTGACCGCGTAGCCATTTGGAACACTGCTTTGAGTCCGGCAACTATTCTTAGTAATAATGCAACATGTTTAGTTGGGAATGAAGCAAATTTGGTTGCGTTATTTACCTTTAATCAAACGTCCGGAACCAATGTTCCCGACTTATCTCCTTCAGCGACTAATGGAACACTGGTAAATATGTCTAGTCCTAGTTGCTGGTACACGCTTTCCGGAGACTATTGTCAAACAACCTGCGATGCTGAAATGTCTCAGATTGTTACCGTTACGGTGAGCGCATTGCCTTCACAACCAACAATCAGCGCTGGCGGACCAACAAGCTTGTGCTCTGGAGGTTCAGTAACATTGACGGCTTCTACTGGAACTACTTACTTATGGTCAAACGGCGCGACAACTGCATCTATTGTTGTTTCAACTGCTGGAACATATACCGTTCAAGTAACGAATGCGGCAGGTTGTCAATCGGTTGCAAGTGCAGGTACAACAGTGATTGTTGGAACACTTCCGGCACAACCAACTGTTACAGCAGGCGGATCAACAACCTTTTGTGCAGGTGGTTCGGTTACGTTGACCTCATCAGCGGGAACATCTTACTTATGGTCGAATGGTGCTACTACAGCGGCCATTAGCCCAACAACTTCAGGAACTTATACGGTTCAGGTAACCAATGCTTCGGGTTGTCAATCGGTGGCAAGTGCAGGAACGGCGGTAACAGTAAACGCAGTTCCTTCTCAACCTACTATTAGTGCCGGAGGATCAACAACCTTCTGTGCTGGCGGTTCGGTAACACTTACTTCTTCTGCAGGAACATCCTACTTATGGTCAAACGGAGCAACAACAGCTGCCATTAGCCCAACAACAGCCGGAACATTTACGGTACAAGTAACCAATGCAGCCGGTTGTCAATCGGTAGCCAGCGCTGGAACAGCCGTAACGGTAAACGCACTTCCTTCTCAACCTACTATTAGTGCCGGCGGATCAACAACTTTCTGTACAGGAGGTTCGGTAACGCTCACTTCTTCAGCAGGAACATCTTACTTATGGTCAAACGGAGCTACAACAGCTTCGATTTCACCTACAACTGCCGGAAATTACACAGTGCAAGTTACCAACGCTGCAGGTTGTCAATCGGTAGCAAGTGCAGGAACAGCCGTAACAGTTAACGCGCTTCCTTCTCAACCTACAATCAGCGCCGGTGGTTCAACAACTTTCTGTGCAGGCGGTTCGGTTACCTTGACATCATCAGCAGGAACATCTTATTTATGGTCAAACGGAGCAACAACAGCTGCTATCAGTCCAACAACTGCCGGGAATTACATAGTGCAAGTTACCAACGCAGCAGGTTGTCAATCAGTAGCTTCAACAGGAACAGCGGTTACTGTAAATGCATTGCCAAGTCAGCCAACAATAACAGCTGGCGGCGCAACAACGTTTTGTTCCGGTGGTTCCGTTACATTGACCTCATCGGCAGGATCAAGTTATTTATGGTCTGACGGATCATTGAATTCTTCCATTAATCCTTCCTCTTCAGGAACGTATACCGTACAAGTTACCAATGCAGCAGGTTGTCAATCGGTAGCTTCTGCTTCCACTGTGGTTACGGTGAATTCATTGCCAAGTCAGCCAACAATATCAGCTAGTGGCGCAACAACATTCTGTGCTGGCGGTTCTGTAACGTTGACATCAGCGGCGGGATCAAGTTACTTATGGTCGAACGGCGCTACAACAGCATCCATTGCACCAACTACTACCGGAACATTCACGGTTCAGGTAACCAATGCCTCAGGTTGTCAATCCGTGTCAAGCGCCGCAACAACCGTTACAGTAAACGCATTGCCGGTGATTGCGCAAGGGTCTTTGACCAACCCGACCTCATGTACAATCGACAACGGATCTATTGAAATCACAGGAACTGGAAATGGAGATGTATCCTGGACAGGTACTTCAAGCGGAAGTTTGACGGGAATAACGCTTCCTGCAACTATCACGAACTTAAGCGACGGATCGTTCAACATAACATTTACCAACGCTTCAGGTTGTGTGTCGAATACCATCAACAGTTCTTTAATCGCTCCATCAGCTCCTGCGGCACCAACGATTACCGCTTCAGGTGCTACTACATTCTGTGCGGGTGGTTCGGTTACTTTGACTTCTTCTAACGGATCGGCTTACCTTTGGTCGAATGGAGAAACGACAGCTTCTATCCAAGTATCCGACGCTGGAAGTTATACAGTGAGTATCACAGATGCATCCGGTTGTTCATCGGCAGCGAGCAGCGGTACCGCCGTAACGTTAAATGCTTTGCCTGTCATTGCAGCAGGAACCGTAACCAATCCTACATCATGTACGGTTGACAACGGTTCTATAGAGGTAACGGGAACAGGAACAGGAGATCTATCATGGACAGGGACAGCTAGCGGAAGTTCAACAGCGATCACGCTTCCTTCTACGATCAACGGTTTGGGCGACGGATCTTATGACATTACGTTTACCGATGCATTGGGCTGTACGTCTTTGCCATTGTCTGCTTCTTTATCATTGCCGGGAACCCCAAGTGCGCCAATCATTTCCGCTTCAGGAGCGACTACCTTCTGCGAAGGCGGATCAGTTACACTTACGTCATCTAACGGTACAAGTTATTTGTGGTCGAACGGAGCAACAACAGCTTCTATTGATGTTGTTGCTGATGGAAGCTATACGGTTATCATCACAAATGTAGACGGATGTACTTCTCCGGCAAGTGCTACAACAACCGTTGCTGTAGATCAACTGCCTGATGTGACTGTTACGGAAGTCAATAATACCATTACAGCTACCCAAACCGGAGCTGCTTACCAATGGATCGATTGCGGAAACGGAAATCAACCAATTGCAGGTGCTACGGGTATTGCTTTCTCTCCAACAGTAAATGGTAGTTATGCGGTAATCATTACCTCTGGTACTTGTTCTGATACATCTGCTTGTACTATAATTTCAACTATAGGGCTCAGCGAGCAAACATCGGTATTCATCGGTGTGCATCCAAACCCTGGATTTGATGTAGTTGAAGTAACGGCAAGTAGTAACATTCAGTTCATTGAAATCTATGCCGCAACCGGAGAATTGATTCGATTGGTGCAAGAAGCAACATTCGACATCAGCAACATGGCACGCGGAATTTACCTTCTGAAAGTAACAACCAATCAAGGAACCGGAATGGTTCGACTGGTAAAAGAATAATCAACAATTTGGTTACTTAGCGCGTAAAACCGGGGTTCGATTCAATTCGGATTCCGGTTTTTTTTGGTCTTTGGTGAAATCTAATCCGCAGAACTCACGTTGACTAAGTTACTTTCTTTTTTCGCTGATGGAAAATCAAGTTTAATTGAGCGTAATTTTACAGCGCGTAATTCAACTTCATGTACCAATTCAAACGAACCGATTCGGAAGATCCCGATTTTCACCCCATGGTTGCAGAACTCGACAAAGATCTGGCCATTCGCGACGGAGACGAGCATGCTTTTTTTGCTCAGTTTAATAAAATCGACTCGATTAACCATGTGGTAATTGCTCATGAAAACGAGCTCCCTGTGGGTTGCGGCGCTATCAAGGAATACAAGCCAACAATCATGGAAATCAAACGCATGTTTGTATCACCCGAACAACGCGGAAAAGGCATTGCATCGTTGATCTTAAGCGAATTGGAAACATGGGCGAAGGAATTAGGAGCTAATTCATTCATTTTGGAAACCGGCAAAAAACAACACGAAGCCATTTCCTTGTATACAAAATGTCGCTACACTATAATTGAGAATTATGGTCAATATGCCGGGGTGGAGAGTAGCGTTTGTTTTGAGAAGAAGTTGGTGAGCTAAAACAACACTATGAAAAGCGATTTCACGAACAAACAACCCTTATTTCTTTCAGAAATCATCTGTTTGGTTCAAAGCCAGATTTATTAACTAACGGACGTATCGGAGGGTCGAATTTCTTTCCTTGCTTTGATAGAATCTTTAAAAGCGGTACTTATGTATCTCAAACGTTTATCGATATGCACCGGCTAATTTTCATCTTTGTTTTATGCTTGTTTCTACCAAAATTCCATTTCGCGCAGCAAAATGTTAGTGCCAAACAATATTGGGAACTCTACGCGGATAGTTTGGCACAACAAAAAGCGCGAATTGACAGCCTCAAACAAGAACTTTCTAATGCCGAACAATCACAACTTAAAAACAGCAGAATAATTGACAGTCTAAGAAAGGAACAAGAATGGCTTCGTGCAATACTAGACAATTACAATGCTCAAATTCGAAATATTGCCATTGAAAATCAAAACCAACAACGTCTCACACATATTCGGAAACTATATTCGCAGTACCACGCCATACAACTTCCGTTTCACTATCAAACTTCGGATACTGTAAGCTATATTCCAGCAGAAGAACCTCTTGACACACTTATTTTCGGAGAATACATCCCGGTATATGTTATTGGAATTTTGCCTGATACGTCCAATTATTACTGCTTTTTTTACCTCATTCCCGCCGATGATGCTTTGCCCGCCGTAGCGACCTTCAACAAAAAGGGCGAATTGATTTCAAGAAAATTGTTGATCGAATCTTGCTGGAAAGGAGCCGAAAGCGATTGTGAATCCATTCTACGTATTTCGCCGACACTCGAAATCAACTTTAGCTACCGTGAATACCAATACGATGCAGATGACGAGGGTTATTATAGCAATACACCTTACGAAGCTGCGGGTTACATAGAAACGTCCAAGATTGCATCAAACGGAGAATGGATTTTGATTGAACGCATTGAGCAATCGCAAGAAGAGTTGTTCAAAAACCCGATTATTCATGACATTTGGAGGGATTAGTCCGTGCCAAACTACCTCACCTCCAATCGCTCCACTCCGCCTGCATCATTCAAACTATGATAAACAAAACTCACTAGGTGCAACATTTGATCGCGTCCCTTTTTTTGTCCGATTTTAGCGACCACAAACACACTGGAAAGTAATAGAATTCCAATGGGCAACACCCATAAAACGGCGCTGCTTCCATGACTGGAATATTGAACAAAACCCATGATGGAAGCAAAAAAGGTAATGATACTAATGGCGGCATAAATCAAGGTAAACATAAACCAAACGGTTTGTCGCGGACCAATCAAACAACTCACACGGGTAAATTCCTTCGATTCACTTTTTTCGATACGCACCGTCATCTCTGGCGACCAATAATGCCGCACATGTATCGGGTTCTTCAAGAAGATTAGTTCGCCGCTCCTGAATCCGGAAACGGTAGAATCTTTTTTGAGGGAATCTTCTACGTTTTCTAAACAGGTTTCTACTTCCGTTGTTGTTTTGAGGTAAAACCGCGGACGAATTTCACCCAAAATGGAATGGTTTAATCGATTAAAAGGCATACCAATCGTTTTACTTTTCCAATGTAGAATAAATTTCAGAAAGACTGATTCTAAATTGGTTAACGCTAATTTCAGGTTAGACTCACGTTAATCACACATCCACCTCCAGTATATAACCACGGCTATGCACGTTCATTAATCGCACCGACGGGTCAACCTCAAAGATTTTCCGGAGTTTGGAAACAAACACATCCAAGCTGCGTCCCACAATCACACCTTCGTCTTCCCACACTTTCATAAGCGTAGTGCGTTCAATGATTTCATTGGGTGAAATCGCAAAAAGGTGAAGCAATTTGGTCTGTTTGGCTGTCAGGCGAATCTGTTCCGAACCCAGCATCAGGTATCTGTCACGGTAATGAAACCGGTAATTACCCAACACAATTACTCCTGACTCAGGATTTGATTCGTTCATTGGTGTAGTTTTAGGTGATTGTTTTCGTTTCATCCACACCATTACCAAAAACGCCAATATGGTGAATCCGAAAAAAAACGCGATTATCCAGATAGCTGATAAACGTTCTTTGGGTTGAAATAACAATTCAATCGCATAACAGTTCCTGAGTTGCTTGCGCGCTGAACACTGAATTCCCCTTTCTACAGCCGCCGTTGCGGTATAAGAATAAACCACTTGGTTGTGGGCACATTCGCGCACACGCACAATGTATTCAGAAGGTAATTGCTCTGCTTTCGCAACACGGTGAATGGTTTGGATCAATGAATCGGGTACAAACTCAAAACGTGCCTCGAAACGTAAACGATAATTGTTTTTTGTAAGACGCTCCACAGGCAATACCCGCGATGTGTGATCGCCGGAAAGTAACAACACTTCATGACCGATTTTGCGCATGCTTACTTCGGTATTTGCCTCCTGAAAAGCAGTTGCTCCTACAGCATCATTCCACCATATAAGCGCAAACACCGCAAGTGTTGTCAATCCAAGCAACAGAAAATGGATACGTTTCATAGCTTCAAAGAAACAAATTCAAGGCACATGCAATTGATTTTTACATAGTTTTTACATTTTGAAACGCCCTTTTTACAGCATTCATTAGCGAATTAAACACCTCTTATCATAGGTTTGTAACATCCAAATACTTGTTTCATGAAACTCACAATCAGTCTATTAATTGTTACCTCTGCTTTGGTAAGCGGTTGTATCCATCCGCACACTACATCAACATCCGTAGAAACGGCAATCAACGCTAAAATGGTATCGGAAACCGGCTTGAAGTACAAGATCAGTAAGCAAGGAAAAGGTAGCAAGCTAAAACCGAGTGCTGAAATACTGATTCATGAAACAATTAATTATTTGAATGGTGAGCAGGTTTTTTCAACTAAAACAATGGGTGCGCCTTTGGCCATTCGTTTGGGAAAAGGGACCATCGCAACCAAGTTAGAAAACGGTTTCATTGGGATGCAAGCCGGCGAAGTAAGGGAGTTCACCGTTTCTGCGTCCATGATCAAGCACCTGAAGCTGCATTCGCTGATTTCACCCGACGCAATCGTTGTTTATTCTGTAGAACTTATCGGTTCGCCTTTCCCGAAATGGTTTCGTGGAGGAAGAGTGAGAAGTTTTGATTCAGAAGACGACGGTTGTTAGCCGAATTTTTAATTAAAAAAAACATTGTCCCCCACCTCAGATCTCTCAGGAGAGGAGATTGATCATGGTATGAGTAATAAAGACAAATAACTACCTCAATCTTTGCATAAGCAAGTAATTCATCCTTTATTGAATCATTTCCTCTTTTGAGAGATGGGTGTGCTAACCCGATTTTCACTTCTCACAGTACAAATAAACCCAGACCAATCAACAAATTGACGATAAGAATCATAGCTGTCTTAAATCAGGTCGTAAGTTAGTAATACCGCTGATCAACTATTTCCTCAATTTTCATGAATGCGTTATTGAAATGCCTTAACATTTGCTTAAACTTGAAATACAGCGGATTGTGAAGTAGTTGGATTCTTGCGCGAAATCGAAATGGTATAAAACACAAAAAGCGGTCATCGGGCGATGTCCGCTTTTTGTCAACCTAACCTAACCACTATTCACTGAATAAGAAAACTGACATGAAAGTCAGCACTCTCGAATTCGATACAAAGATGAGACTAATTCACTTAACTACAAAACGTTTGATCACAAAATTTGACAAAAATTTTTAGTTCAATCTTAATTAATTAGGAGATTTTTTTTTATTCATCTATAAATATGATCGATTTATAGTCTTTTCATTTAAATTAGGAGGCAATATTGGTTCAAAAGAGTTGAAATTCTAACGAGCTACATTTAACTTTAATTTAACATTTTTTGTTGTTCAAATTCTGATTATTAACATAAAGGTAATGATTCCAAAATCAACTAAATCGATTTACTTGATTGGTAATCAAGATGGCAGACCTTCGTTTAGCTGAAAATTTGTTTTTAATCTTCGTTTCATTAAAGATTAGCCAGGGTCAATTGTGAGCAAGCATTACTAGTAACTATTGCTTAAATTCGCCACATAGATGGCAACAACGTATATCGAAATATTTACTGACGGCAGTGCGCGTGGAAATCCAGGTCCGGGAGGCTATGGAGCACTTTTGCGTTTCAATAATAAAGTCAAAGAACTCAGTGGTGGTTTTAGAAGAACCACGAACAACCGCATGGAATTACTAGCAATTATTGTGGCTCTGGAAGCTTTGAAAACCAACCAGCTCCCAGTAAAAATCTATTCCGATTCCAAATACGTGATCGACTCCATTACTAAAAAATGGGTGCATGGTTGGGTTAAAACAGGCTTTAAAGGAAAAAAGAACCGCGATTTATGGATGCGTTATCTTCCGCTGGAAAAACAATTCAACTTGGAATTTATATGGGTGAAAGGTCACAACGGCCATCCTGAAAACGAGCGCTGTGATGTTCTAGCGGTAAACGCTGCCCTAGGAAGTGATTTACAGATAGATGCAGTGTTTGAACAGGAGGAGAAATCGAATAAGTTGCTTTAACCTTACTTTTTTCTTGATAAAGAGTCAGCTATAGCTGGCGAAGACGAGTTGTTGTCCGCGGTTGGCGGACGTAACAAGGAGGTAAGTAAGCAAAAAATCAAGGCCGTAAGTCCCGATCTTGAGAACTACGGTTTGTTAATCTATCTCAACCCAACTCGCAAACACCATTCACGTCTTGTTTCGCAAAACAAGCCGATGGGTGAGCTCAGACAGGGCCTCGATCACGCTTAACTTCACCTTGTTCTCTTAAGATCGTTACTTAATGCCCTTTGGGAGTATTGGTTCTGGAAATTAGATTTCTTTAGTTACCAATAGTTGAAATTTCACCAAAATTTGATATTGCGGACAAAACGCTATTCAAGGAAGTGAAGTCAAAAAAATGGCTGTTTCGTTGTGTTTTGTCAAAAGCGCTTGCGTTTCAGATCCTGATCTGTCACTTTTGACCTTAAAACACAGAATAAAGTCATTTTTGACGAGCGGCTAAGAATGGCGCTAATGCATTTTTGCTTACTTTTTTTGCATTGGAAAAAAGTAAGAGAAGAAGATTTAACGAGCCTGAAACGCCAAACAAGCCTTCACAAACGTATACACCAATGGATGCGGCAAATCTCGGGTTGAACTGATCTGAGGACAAAACCCACAGGCTACAAAAAAGTCCTGTTGTTTCAAACTCACGATTTCAGGCTCTTCGAATTGGTTATACGCTTCAATGTCGATACTTTGTTCTACCAGCGCATCAATGAGTTGCGGATACATGCTGTAGCGCGTTGCGGTCAATTCTTCTGGACTTCTGGTTTCATACAATTGAATGATCGACGACGTATGTGGCTCGATGAACAAACGTTCAAAAGCATTTCCTTCAACCAAATTATCGGAGATTAGTTTTTCGCCGTTAGCATTCAGGTTGTTACGCTGAATCAACACATCCATTAATGCCCGAAAACCTTCTCCGGTAATAAAAACTGGAACGGAACGCTGCAAGAGTAATTCAACAACTCCGTTTAAATAGAACTGGTTCAAGTAAGGTCCCGGAGCTACCCATAAACCGTCATACGCATCAAATTGGTTTTGTTTCATCGACAGCACCTCACTCAACTTCAGCCAGTAATAAGACAGTTCAATTTCCAAAAAACGCCCGGCATGATCGAGCGCGAGATTGGTAGCATGATGTGTGTTATACGTGAAATTAAAATCACCGATAATTCCTATTCTTACTTGCTGCATGCTCTATATTTGGCAGAAAAAAAGCCATCCGATTGTAGCGGATGGCTTTTTTCAATTCATTTTTTTAGCGCTGAAACCAGCCATCAAAGACCGCGTCTTCAATTAACAACGAAAATGTATCCGGACCAACTGTGCGGTAAACCGTACAATCGAAGGTACATCTGAATTTTGAATAATCTCCCGCAATGTCTGATTCTTGAATCACATTTGAGAAAACCACATTTTGTGGTGCAGCAGAAGCAGGATCAGATGTCCAAACATTTCCTAAACCGTCACGATAAACAACCTCAAAACCATTTGCTCCTCCTATTGAATAGCTCGGAGTCAAGGTAGAAGTGAAGAAGTTATTAAACAATGTCAATGTAGGATCATCCGAAAGCGAACCGTCCCAAACAATATTACCCAACGAGATTTTCATAGACACCAATGTTTGTTCCGTCTTGAATTCTGCGTGATAAATTGCCGTTGAAGGAGTTGGAGAAGGGGCAATAAATTTTGTTTTATCTGTTAACAAAAAATAACCTTCCACATTCTGCGTCAACTCTACATCCGTGCCGTTAATCATGCCTTCAAAATGCGCCTGTAAATCCGCTTCAGGAGTAGGTGCAGGAATAATTTCATGCTTCGGACAACCTGCTAAAAAGACAGATCCGAACAAAAATAAATATGCGATTTTTTTCATGTTGTAGTATGTTTCAAATCAAAGTGTTCCTATTGAACTTGACCCGAAAATACAACTTTTTTTTGAACTATAAAATTTCGTTGATTTTCAAACAACTAAAATCACTTTTATGCACGTAATAAACGTACGCGCTCGGGCAAAACGTACAATGGTAAAAATACCGGTTTCAGCTCAGGCGAATCCAATTGCATGTGGAACACCGAACCACCGTCAGGAAGCTTTATTTCATTCCAGTTTTCAAAATCCAATTCAATCTCACGACACACCAACTCATTCAATAATTGATTCATCGCCGTAGCAGAAAGCACCATTTCAGTTGCATAATGCTCACCGTTCTCATAAACCGTGCAACCAAGGATTGCTTCTTCGGAATTACTCTCCATTTGTAAACTGTTTAGGAGAATGCTGTCAAAAATTGTATTCATGTTTTCCGTTTTTGTTAAAGCAAAGGTGAGACTGGAAGAACGTAATCTATTTACGTAGTTCTAAAAAATTTGAAAAAAAATTCAGTTGCCGTTTTTGCTGAAAAATCGTACGAAAACCGTCTTTTGACTGTTTCAAATCAATCACAAGCGTAAAAAATCGTACTTTCAGCACTCCTTTTTAATGAACTTGTTTGATATGAAATACCATTCTATTGACTCCCAACTCTTTATTGCCAATCGCAAGAAGTTTGTACAGCACATGGTTCCGAATGCCCTAGCAGTGTTCAATTCCAACGATATTTACCCTGTAAGTGCCGATGCAACCATGCCTTTTCAGCAGCACCGCGACATTTTTTACCTTTCGGGAGCCGATCAAGAGGAAAGCGTTTTGGTAGTGTTTCCCAATGCATCGAATCCTGCACACCGCGAAATTCTTTTTCTGCGAGAAACCAATGATCACATTGCCGTTTGGGAAGGCGCGAAACTTACCAAAGAACAAGCAACGGCAGTTTCCGGTATTAAAACAGTTCTTTGGATTCAGCAATTCCCAACTATTTTCAAGCAATTGATGGCAGAAGCAACGGGTATTTATTTGAACACAAACGAGCATTTACGTGCCGATACAACCGTTCAAACACGCGAAGACCGTTTCATCATCGACGTAAAACAAAACTATCCTGCTCATCAGGTTCACAAAAGCGCACCCATCATGCACCGCATTCGTTCGGTAAAAGAATCCATCGAACTGGAATTGATGCAAAACGCCTGTAACATTACCGAAAAAGGTTTCCGCCGTTTGCTCGGATTTGTGAAACCGGGAGTTTGGGAATATGAAATCGAGGCCGAACTGTCGCACGAATTTCTGCGCAACCGCTCAAAAGGATTTGCTTATACACCCATTGTGGCTTCGGGTAAGAACGCTTGTGTATTGCATTATATCGAAAACAACCAGCAGTGCCAAAGTGGCGACGTGATTTTGTTGGATGTTGCAGCCGAATATGCCAATTACTCCTCCGACCTCACACGCTGTTTGCCGGTAAACGGTCGTTTTACAGAACGTCAACGAGCGGTTTATGATGCCGTTTTGAGAGTGAAAAATGGCGCTCAGGCATTATTGGTACCCGGAACAATCATGGCCGAATACCACAAAGAAGTGGGGAACATGATGGAAAAAGAATTGCTCGATTTAAAACTGATCGACAGCACCGATATTAAAAATCAGGATCCGAACTGGCCGGCATATAAAAAATACTTCATGCACGGAACTTCTCATTTCTTGGGTCTTGACACGCATGATGTGGGCTTGTGGCACGAACCGATCAAAGCGGGAATGGTATTTACCTGCGAACCGGGGATTTACATTCCGGAAGAAGGTTTGGGAATCCGTTTGGAAGACGACGTGGTTGTGAGCGAATTAGGAGCGCCTTTTAATCTAATGGGCAACATTCCGATAGAAGCCGACGAAATAGAAACATTGATGAATGCCTAGTTATTCCGATGAATAACTCTTCAACAACGTTACACTACAGGATTTCCGGAAATGGGGATCCTGTTGTTTTTTTACACGGATTCATGGAAGACAGTTCCATGTGGGATAAAATTATTCCGCACTTTCCGCACAAAACCTGCATTTTGATCGATCTTCACGGTCATGGGGAAAGCTTTTTCGATCCGAAAATTCCCCGTGAAATAAGCATAATGGCACAACAAGTTCGATCTACCTTGGATCATTTATCGATTTCCAACTACCAATTGGTCGGACATTCTTTGGGCGGCTATGTGGGCTGCGAATTATTAAAAACGGATCCTTTACTGGAACATTTAACCCTGTTTCACTCACATCCGTGGCCCGATTCACCGGCAAAAAAAACGGATCGTGATCGGGTAAGTAAACTCGTCTTAACGAAAGCGGTGTTTTTTATCCGCGAAGCCATTCCGAATCTCTTTGCATTTCCGGAAGAACAATCGGAAGCTATCAAAACCTATTGCGCCATCGCAGAACAGATGAATCCGGAAGCAATTGCTTGGTCAACCATTGCCATGCGCAACCGCAATTCTTCCGAACAACTATTGATAGATCGTGCTGAAAACGTATCCATCATTCAAGGTCAACTGGATCCGTTGATTCCCAACCTGCAACTACATACTTTTGCCGCAAAGCACAACATTGGTTTTTATGAAATTGCCCGCTGCGGACACATGGGTCAAGTTGAAGCTCCGGCTGACAGCATCGCTCTACTTTCCATGATACTGGGATAAATCAAGTCACACGTATCATTTTTTCTCCCACAGATGCCCAGATTACCGCTCGGCTAACGCCCTCGCCAATGTTAATGGAATAATATCTGATATGAATTTCCCACACAATATAACACTATTCAAGCGCTGCCGTTAGGAGCGCAAAAATCTGTGCACGTGTCAGCCTTAGGATGATCTGTGGGAGGCTAATGCCTCTATGTGATTTATTAGGACACAAAAAAGACGAGCTCTCACTCGTCAGTCACTTATCGGATTCATGGTTAATTACCATTGTCAACAAAAATCCAGGTAGAATATAGAATGTACTGTTTCATCATGTATTTTGGGTTAAAGATTTATGTTAAAATTAAAATCTCATTTGAAAGAAATCTTTAAAAAAACTTTATCAGTATCAATGATTGATCTATCCTTTCCAATCCATAGTTCAACGGTTCAAAATCAGGAATGAATGGTTTGAATTCAACTCTGTGATTAAAAATAATCCGTATTTTCGGAAGCGAAGGTGCTCTAGCACCCTACTTATGCTAAAAACTCAAACATGGAAACAACTAGATTGCGCGCACTGATTGTAGACGACGAAGAATACGCAAGAAAAAACCTCATGATGATGATCGACGATTTCTGTCCGGAAATCGAAGTTATCGGTGAAGCCTCAGGAAAAGAACAAGCAAAAGCATTGATTGCCGCTTCCAAACCGGACGTTGTCTTTTTGGATATCCGAATGCCTAGCGGAGCCGAAGGTTTTGAATTGCTCGAAGAAGTAGAAGAAAAAAACTTTTTGGTGGTCTTCGTTACCGCTTTCAAAGATTACGCCATTCGCGCATTCAACGCAAGTGCAGTTTATTACTTGTTGAAACCGATTGATATTGATGATTTGCGCACTGCCGCCGAAAAACTGGTTGAAGCAAAAAATATTTTCGGACAGGATCCTGAAAATTACACAACCTATTTCAGAAGTTTACGCAATCTTTCGGATCAGTTGTTGCGCAATAAACCGAATAGCCGCATTGCGATTAGTCACACCAAAGGTCTCAAAATAGTAGAAGACAATACCATTACGCATCTGGAAGCAAGCGGAAACTGTACCACAATTTATTTCGAAGATGGCACGCGCTACCTCGATACACGTACCCTCAAGATTTACGAAAACATCCTCGACCCGGCAAAATTTTTCCGTGTTCACAAATCGCACATCATTAACCTGAACCGATTGGTAGAATACCTGAATGAAGACGGTCATTTTGCGGTATTAAAAGGCGGATTGCGCATTCCCGTAGCCCGAAACCGCGTCACCGATTTTGTGAAAATGCTCAAAGAAGGATGAGAAAACTACTCCTGATTTTTTTACTGTGTATTGCCAATAATGCCCTTTTCGGGCAGAGTTACTCGTTTATTTCTTACTCCAACTCTGAAGGTTTACCCCAATCGCAGGTACAATGCATCGAACAAGATAACAACGGTTATTTGTGGGTAGGAACATTGGGAGGACTCTCGAAATTCAACGGTAAAAAATTCATCAATTATTCCATCACGGACGGGCTTTTAAATAACCGTATCACCACACTTTCTTTCCTGAACGGAAAAGTCTGGGTGGGTCATGAGGGCGGAGTAAGTACACTTAGCAATGGTAAAGCGCGCAATTGGGTATTCAAAGGCATCAACCGAAAGAGTAATGTTACCGATATCGTCAGTTTCAGCGGACTTACGGTAATTGTTACCAATTACGGCGGGCTCTACTCCATCGACAAAAAAGGAAAGCTCAGCAACAGCAAGTACGTTCCGGAAGAGATCATTCAATTCAACGACTTACTGGTTATTGATAAACGCTTGCTGATAGCCACTGCATCTGGCGTCTACGAAACAACCGACTTAAAAACCTTTCGTAAAATCAAACTGTTTGGTGATCGAAATATTTCAGGATTCGCACAAAAAGCAAACGGTGAATTGTGGGTTACCAGCTTCGATAACGGGCTCTTCAAAACCACAACATCGTTGCAGAAAAAAGATTCTGTACCGGTATTGATAACCGATTTTGACATCCAAAAATGTCTAGTTGACAAACAGCAACAACTTTGGCTCAATTCACGTTTGGGCATCATCCGAATCAATAAAAACGGCAATCAATTATTGATCAACGACTTCAATGGGCTTCCTGTATCTTCGATAAAATGTGTATTTGAAGACCGTGACGGAACCATTTGGTGTGGAACGGATGGGAAAGGTTTACTGCGTTTTACCGGCGAACGATTTATGCATTACCGCGAATCAAACGGCTATCCAAGTGAATTATTCCTTTCGGCTGCCAAACGAAAAGACGGCGTTTATTTCTTCGGAAGCTACGATCGCGGATTGTTCATGCTCGGGAAAAACAAAGAAATGACCCCGGTAAACGTACTGGGAACACGTATTTGGAGTATCAAAGCGGCTTATGACGGAACCATTTGGTGCGGGACAGACATGGGACTTTCAGCCTATCGTCCATCCGGAAAAATTGAAAATTACATTTTAGGAACCAGGGTCGGAGATCGGGTAAGTACGGTTGAGCGAATCAACAAAAACACCCTGTATGTCGGTGGAGCTTATGGTATCGGTATTATTGAAAATGGCGTTTTCAGAAATATCAACCTTGACCCTGAATTTGGTAATGAAATAGGCGTTCGTGCTTTTGTCAATTACAAGGGGAAAATCCTTTTTGCGAGCGATAAGGGCTTGTTTGATTTTACAAATCACAAACCTGTTCCTTTCGGGAATTTTAAAGAAGGTATTGTTTCAATGGTGGTGGATAATTCCAATCACTTGTGGATCGGAACAGAAACGGGGCTTTATCTTTTCCGTAACAATAAATTTATACAACACCCACTGGCAAAAGATCCGGCATCGAATACCGTTAACTTCTTGGAAGTCATTGGAAACAACCTGTACATCGGTACGAATAACGGCTTGTTTTCCATGAACACACTTCGCCTTTCGGTAGATCAGCATTACGGACTCAACAGCGGATTGATCAATCTTGAATCCAATATCAATTCATCTTTTTACGACGGACGCTACCTCTGGTTCGGAACTGCAGAAGGTTTGATTCAGTTTGATCCGACTGTTGGGAATACCATGGAAGGAAAATTACCGCCGGTGCTCAATATAGCTTCTATTTTATTGAATTACAATAGTTTCGATTACGCCGATTATGCGATTAAAATGGGCGAAAACGGTTTTCCTGAAGGCTTGCGATTGCCGTACAGCATGAACAACCTCACCTTTGAACTAGATGGTATTTTATTATCAAATCCGGAAGGATTACGCTACCAATTCTGGCTCGAAGGTTACGACGAAACATGGTCGAAACCGGTTGGAAATGCTACCGTTACACTTTCCAACTTACCCGATGGTGATTTGGTATTGCACATGCGTGCCATCGACGAATTCGGGATGGTTTCCAATGAAATTCAACTTCCGGTGCAGATAACCCCTCCGTATTGGCGAACGTGGTGGTTTTACAGTATCATGATTTTGATCGTTATTTTGGGAATCAGGGCGTTTTTCAGATCGCGCATCAAACAGGAACGTGAACGCAATTACAAGAAAAACCTTGAATACAAAACGCGTTTGCTGGCTTTGGAGCAACAATCGCTGAATGCCAGTATGAACCGTCATTTCATCTTCAACTCCCTGAATTCGATTCAGTATTTCATCAATACACAGGATAAAATTTCGGCCAACAAGTACCTCACCAATTTTGCCAAGTTGATTCGAAAAAACCTTGATAGCGCAGCCGAAGCGGAAAATATGGTGACTTTGCAGCAGGAAATTGAACGACTGGAATTATATCTTTCCTTGGAAGCCATGCGTTTCAAAGACCGGTTTACCTACCGTATCAATGACAATGGAATCGACACCGAATCTATCATCGTACCGGGAATGCTGCTTCAACCTTTTGTGGAAAACAGTATTATTCACGGTATTTTGCCCAATGAAACCGTCAAAGGACACATTGAAGTGACCATAAAATTATCGAAAGATCATTTGGAAATCACACTTGATGACAATGGAATCGGAATCGATTACAGCTTACAGAAGAAAAAAATGATGGTGGGCGATCACAAGTCGCAAGGAATGGAGATTACTTCGAAGCGAATAGACATTATTCGCGAGCTTTCGAAAAAAGATTTTGAGCTCGAAGGACCGTTCCAACTGACAAATCCCGACCATTCAATCAAAGGAACACGCGTTTTACTAAAAATTCCGGTAGAAAATTTGGATGATTAAGATTAATTTTCATATATTTGTTAGAATAAAAGAATTAGAGCCGTGAAACTTATAGGAGCTATCGCATTTTTAGTACTGATTTCAGTAGGTTGCCAGAAGGAGAATATCCGTCCTAAGCACACTTGCCCTTCAGCTAATGAATTGAGATCTACAGGTGATCCTGTAGTCGAAGATGTTATTGATGAAACGGACGATTCAAACTCAGGTGGAATCACTGATCCTAATGATGCAAATCGTAGTGTTCGCACTCCGAAACCAAAACCGAATTAACAATATCTTATATAGATTAAGACCTCGAGTATTGCTCGGGGTTTTTTTATGCCTTGATTTTACGTATTCCCTCAATACTCACTACTTCTCAGTCAACTGCTCTAAATTTAGAATGCAACTTGTTTATCTTCGGTAGTACAAACCCAAATACGTCAGCTCATTTTGCTTGATTGACGAACTACAACAACTTAATACCCGGCAATGATGAAGGTAAAAGACAGCTTGCATGAACTGATTCAGTCGCTTTCCAAATCGGAAAAGCGCTATTACAAACTCTACGCTTCACGTCATGTATCAACCGAAGATTCTACGATGCTTGCGCTTTTTGATTATATCGCCAAACAAACGCATTATGATGAGGCGGCTTTGTTTCATGATTTCAAAGGCAAAGCGTTGCTGAATCAGTTTTCTACAATAAAAAAACGGCTGTACGACCAGATTTTACTTTCGCTGCATGCCTTTCATGCCAATAATTCTATTGAGAACCAATTGAATCGTATGTTGCACCAAGCCACGTTGCTCTTCGAAAAATCATTGTACGATCAATGTGAACGCCAATTGAGAAGTGCCGAAAAATTGGCCTTGAAGCACGATTTGTCACTTCCGTTGATTGCCATCAACAAATTGAAAAACCGCATTGTTGAAACCAGAGGATATCAATCGGAATCCAACTGCCTTGAATCGCTGAAACTATCAACGGATACTGCGCTTTCACGCGAACGCCTGCTTGTTGATCTATGGTATGTGAAGAGTAACCTTTTTCGGTTGTTACAACGATCCGGAGCAGCGCAAACCGAAACCGATCACCAAACAATCGAACAATTGCTGGGGCAACTACCCAGTGCAGAATTTATTCATGGATTCGCCTCTGTGGAGTCGACTTACTTATACAATCATATTTTCGCGGCGTATCATTTCGCCAAAAACGAATGGAATCAAAGCTTGGCTTATACCGAACTCGTGATCAATCATCTGACAACAAATACGGCATTTCTAAATCAGCATCCCAACACCTTGATTTCGGCGTTGACCAATGCCTGCTACCTGGCCGAACAATTAGGACAATACAACAACAGTCATACGTACCTCAAACAACTAAAAGAACTGGCTCAGCAACAAACGCCCGATGCAACAGAAGATTTGCTCATCAAGCTGTTTTCAAGCCGATACAGCATCGAATTAAACCTGCTCACCATGAGCGGACAGTTTAAGGAAGCACAACAACTGAGTAAAGAAGTATTAGCGGGTATTGATCGGTTTCACGATAAAATTACGGCTCAACGAAAAGTGTTTCTACTGCAACAACTGGCAGTTACAGCGTTCGGATGCGGGAATTTTCATGGGGCGTTGCAACACATCAATGCTATTCTAAACGACAACAAATCCGACGATCAGGAACCTCTTACGGCCTCGGCCCATTTATTGAATGTGGTAGTACATTGCGAATTGAATAATCTCGATCATTTGCCTTATGCCGTGAAGCAGGCCAAACAAGCCTTAAAAACTATCGGAAGATATGGCACAGCGGAGCAATTATTACTTCAGGGATTTTTGAAAGTACCAAAAACACATCTCCTGGATATACCGGAATTGTTCAGTGACTTAGTAAAACAACTCACCAATTTACAACCGGCAAATCAGTTGCAATCAACCTATAATTTTGATTTCATTACCTGGCTTGAAGCGAAGATTTTGCAACAGCCTTTTGCCAAAAAGTTGAATGATAAGTACCGGTTTATGACATCGACTTAACCAAAATGATTCCAGCCTTGAGCTTTCAGCGGAATCAACGAATCATTGCTATCCACAAGGAAAACTCCCTGATCGGCATTGGTCACATAACCGATAATGGTCATGTGGGGATTTCCTTTGATTTTGTCAAAATCTTCCTGGCGAACAGTAAACAACAACTCGTAATCTTCGCCACCATTGAGCACGCAAGTTACAGGATCGAGGTTAAAATCAATAGCCGAAAGAGACGTTGCGCTGTCGATTGGTAATTTGGCATTGTAGACCATTGCGCCCACATTGCTTCCTTTGCAAATATGCAATACTTCCGAAGCCAGACCGTCGGAAACATCAATCATTGCTGTTGGAACCACATCCAATTCGGCCAAAAAACCGATGATATCTTTGCGGGCTTCGGGTTTCAATTGGCGTTCGATCACGTAATCAAATCCTTCCAAATCAGGTTGAATGGCAGGGTTGGCTTTATACACTTCTTTTTCGCGTTCAAGTACCTGCAAACCCATGTAAGCAGCCCCCAAATCGCCGGTTACCACCAACAAATCATTGGGTTTCGCACCGGTTCGGTACACCACTTTCTCTTTGGCAACCACACCAATAGCGGTAACGGAAACAATCAATCCGGAGTAAGAAGAAGTGGTATCGCCACCAATCAAATCGACGTTATAAACCGCGCAAGCCATGCGAATTCCTTCGTACAATTCTTCGAGCGCTTCCAACGGAAAACGGTTCGAAACTGCCAATGAAACGGTGATTTGTTCAGGCTTACCGTTCATGGCAATGATATCCGACAAATTCACTGCAACAGCCTTGTATCCCAGGTGTTTGAAAGGCATGTACATCAAGTTGAAATGCACACCTTCTACTAGCATATCGGTCGAAATCAAGGTGTATTCATGCTCGTTTCGTTCCAGCACTGCGGCATCATCACCAACGCCGTAAACCGTACTTGATACTTTCGGATCAAACCCTTTTGTTAAACGATCAATTAATCCGAATTCACCCAAATCACCTAATTCCGTGCGCCGATCTTCACTCATGTTGTTGTTTTCTTTGGGGCAAAGATAGGGAAAGGGTTTTGGATTGGGGGTCTATCATTTCTTAGCATCTAGGCTAGGAACTACCATTTTATATGTTTTTTCGTAATCTTCCAAAGTCCTTATTGATATCCCACTACTGCTCCAGTGCAAGTATAGCATTTGTATCCCCATGTCTTTAGAATATCTAACTAATTGATCATTTGCGAATTTTGACAGGTTTCGTTTTGATACGATAATTCCATTAATTGCTTCTGAAATATCAATGTATTCATACTCCTTATCACTAAAAGAATACATCCGAAATTCATTCTCTCCTGAGTAATCTTGGTGTTTTCTAGACAAAAGCATATTCATTGTTGCAACAAGCGAACTGTAATATTTATCGTATCCTTTACTATCTAACTCATGATGATGGAATGACAAGTGGTTATTAGATAAGTGACTATAAGCAACATAATTAATATCATGATTTAATTCATTATGAATTTCTATTAATTTATCTCTGGAAAAAGAAAGGCAAACTCCTTGATATCTATTTCCATATTGATCCCACATTCTTGGTTTCAAAAAACCATAATATTCCTCTGGCAAATTAATATGGCTCTGAAATTTTTCTATCGGAGCATTCTTACAAAAGCATAATTGCTTTGTCCCTTCATACCTCCCAATTACCTCTTCTATCAATCTTTTTAAACCTGTTTCTGTCCTTTGCTCAATACTTTGCATTTCAAATTCATTACTATAAACTCCTCCTTGACCATAAGAAACTTTTAGATTCTCAATAGGATCGAATGAAGATTTACGAGGGGAAAGACGCAATTGTTTTTCAAAAAGAATATGTTCTATAGCAGTGTTGGTAGAACAATAGTGGTAGATCGTATCTTGTGATTTGAAAACTTCGGGAATGTCATTATTCATTTTATAATGATTGAAATTTAGAATCCCTAAAATAATGAATCCGACTGACTTTTGTTCCATTGGCTTAGAACAAAACCCTCATCCAGCTTCCAACCAAAACACCACCCTCTCATTCTCTGATTCTCGCTCTGAAAAAGAAAGAGCGGTAGAAGAATGAGAATCAGAATGAGAATGATGAAAAAGAAAGAGCGTAAACACTTCCGTATTTACGCTCTTTCTTTTTGTTGGTCAGCCTGAGGCTGACTCGAACCTAGACTCTTCAGTACCAAAAAACCACACATAACAAAAAAGGAGCACTTTCGCACTCCTTTTTTCTGTTGGCCCACTAGGGCTCGAACCTAGACTCTTCGGTACCAAAAACCGACGTGTTGCCAGTTACACCATGGGCCAATTAAACTGTCTACCCACCTGATAGACGGGTGCAAATATATAACTTTCAATTATAATGCGGCAAAATGAGGTCGTTTTTTTTCAAAAAAAAAGCTAACCGACTAATTTTCAAATTCGAGCAATACACTTCTGCTGTTTTACCAAGCACGCCACACCACTTTCAGGTGACTTCTTTTCTTCCGGATGCGGTAATAATGACTGCTCACTAGGAAATTTGGCAGCAATTGCGCTAAGAAATGATCGATTTTGGAAAACCGACGAAGTGGAAGCCTTGGAAATAACTTCGCAATTATGGGCGAAAACACATACACCCTCTTCACTTCAAACACTTCCAAACCGCATTCAAGCACTTCTTTTTTGAGTCGTTTCACCGAAAATAAATTCTGTGGACGGTTTGTTAACCGGTTTCCAGTAATGGTTAACTGAATTTCAACTAACGGATTGGCGTTCTTTTCGATGTATGACAATACATTTTTGTACGCGTCCAAATCTTCCATTACCTGTGTCAATACAATGAAGTCGTATTTGTAAATGGAACAATCAACTAATTTTTCAGACGAAATGGTCACATTACGTAACGAATTTCGCTCGTTGCCGATGCGCACCTGCTCTTCCTGCACATCAATTCCTTTGACTTCAGAAAAATTAATCAATCCTAAAGGGATCGCAACATTTCCCTTACCGCATCCGACTTCCAAAATACGCACTACTCTGCCCTTTTTCCGCTGTTTGCTGATGGTGGCATAGAGCCATTGCAGGCGTTCATACTCGCACGGCCAGTTTACGTATTCGGTATACCTGTCTATTTGGTTCATGGGTTTGTTCTTTCACCGGCAAGGTTCCTACCGACGATCTGAATTAATTACTCGTGTGGTTCACAATAGTTGCCCGAATCAGGTAATTATTCGCTTGAAATTTCATAAGTCCAACTTACATTCCTTCAGATCAAGGTATGTTTTCGTGTTAAACAAACGACTATTCTCAGTAAAAAGCATATTAAATGTTGAAATGAGACAGATTCAATAAAATGAAGCTATCATTTCAAGCAATATATTTTTAATTTCGCAGTGAAACATTAGACAAAAACATGAATTACAACAAACTCAACAATCTTGTTGGCTGGTTCGTATTCCTTATCGCTGCCACCGTATACTTAATTACTTTGGAGGACACCGTGAGTCTTTGGGACTGCGGGGAATACATTACAGCAGCCTATAAATTGGAAGTAGGTCACCCTCCGGGAGCACCGTTATTTATGATCTTAGGAAGAATTTTCTCCTTCTTTGCCGAACCTGATATGGTTGCAGTATGGATCAACCGTGTATCGGCTCTCAGTAGTGCGTTTACGATTTTGTTCATGTTTTGGTCTATCACGATGTTGGCCAAAAAGATCATTCAACGCAATGGCCGTGAGTTTACAAAAGCAGATCAGGTTGCCGTACTCGCTAGCGGAATTGTTGGCGGATTGGCTTATACCTTCAGTGATTCATTCTGGTTCTCAGCCGTTGAGGGTGAGGTTTACGCCATGTCGTCGTTGTTTACCGCTGTTATTTTCTGGGCTATTCTGAAATGGGATGCAGAAATGCTGGCCATCAAACATGCTGAATTGAATCCTGACAGAAGCCCGATGCGCTGGATGATTATTATCATGTTCCTGTTTGGATTGGCAATTGGGGTCCATCTCTTGGGACTACTTGCTGTACCTGCTATTGCTTATATCATTTACTTCAATATTTGGTCAGACAAAGTGGACTTCAAAGGAATCTTCCTTACCGGTATTCTTTCATTAGTAGTCTTGGTATTTATTCAGGAAGGTGTCATTCCGGGAACCATCGCATTGGCATCTAGTTTTGAGGTTGCGTTTGTTAACTCGTTCGGATTGCCGTTCTTCTCCGGAACCATTTTCTTCTTCGCAGTTGTGATTGCGCTGGTGATTTGGGGATTGCGTTACGCTAACCGAAAAGGAAAGCCTATTATCAGTACCATAGTTTGGAGTTTTGTGATGTTGATCATCGGTTACGGATCGTTTGCAACCATCGTGATTCGTTCAAATGCCAATACGCCCTTGGATGAAAATGACCCTGAAAACCTTGTAACGCTTCATGCTTACCTGAAACGTGAGCAATACGGTAGCTGGCCTATTTTGTATGGTCCTTACTGGAATTCGAACCAAGGTGATCCGTCAACGTTTGACGATCAAGCACCGTTTTACCTTCGTCGTTTTGTTGTAGAAAAAGGCGGTGCCGATTTCAAAGCGTTTAAAGACGAAAAAGCGGCTCGTAAATTTGCTGCTGAAATGGGTGGTGGTACCGAAGTGGTCGAAAAATACTTCTCTTCGAACGAAAACATTCGTGAAAACAGTAGTGCCAATGCCAAGTATAATGAAAACACCATCTTCCCAAGGATGTTCTTCAATACGGAACCAGCAAAAATTCAAGGTTATAAAAAATGGTCGGGTTACAACGATGAACCGGGTGAAGGATCAGACGGATTGCGTTTACCAACCTTCGGTGAAAACATGACGTATTTCTTCAGTTACCAGGTAAACTGGATGTACTGGCGTTATTTCATGTGGAACTTCTCCGGTCGTCAAAACGACATTCAGGGACATGGTGATGATATGCGTGGAAACTGGATTTCCGGCTTCTCGGCTATTGATAATCCGCGACTTGGAAACCAAGAAATGGCTCCGACTTACACCACCGAAAACGAAGGTCACAACCGTTTCTTCCTGTTACCACTGGTATTGGGCGTAATCGGTATGATCTTCCACTTCTATCGTGCACCGAAAGATGCATTTGTGGTATTACTGACCTTCCTCTTTACCGGTTTGATGATTGTGATCTACCTGAATCAAAAACCATTGGAACCACGCGAACGTGATTATGCCTACGCAGCTTCGTTCTATGCGTTTGCAATATGGATAGGAATCAGTGTGCTTGCTTTATACGACGTTTACAAAAACTTCGCGAAGAAAGATTGGCGAGTGATGGGCTTTGTAGCCATGTCGGGTACGCTTTTATTTGCTTTCTTAGCGGTATTCGGTGGAATTTCAACCTTCATTACTTGGATCATGGTATTGGCTATGGCCGCGGCACTTATGGGGCTGTTCTTCGCACTACGAAAAGCAATTCCGAATCAAAGTGCCGGCGCCGGACTTATCGGTGTCATAACACTCTTGATTCCGATATTAATGGGTCAGCAAGGATGGGATGATCACGACAGAAGTAACAAATCTTCTGCGCATGATTTAGCATACAATTACCTCATGTCTTGTGCTAAAAACAGTATCATCTTTACTGCAGGTGACAACGATACCTTCCCACTTTGGTTCTTGCAGGAAGTAGAAGGAAAACGTACCGACGTGCGCGTTTGTAACCTAAGTTTGATGCAAACCGACTGGTACACCGAGCAAATGATGATGAAAGCTTATGATTCGGATCCGCTTCCGATCAATTTCCGCGAAGACCAGATTTTGATGTACGCCGGAAGTACCGATCAAGTATTGTTCCTACCTTCTTATGAGTTGGCCCGTAACGGAATCAAACAAGACAAGCTGAAAGCATTGTTTGAAACCAAGTTGGAAAACAACAAGGAAGAATTCGCTAAGGCTTACGAAATGTACAAGCAAATTGCAACAGGCGTTCTTGGGACTTTAAAAGCAAAAGATCCGGCTTCGGATGTGCGTTTACAGGAAATCAAACAACGCTTTACGGTTTCGGTTGATTCTGCCAACTTTGAAGTGGTAGACGGAATGACTAACGGTATTTTGGAAGTATTCTCAGGCTACAGCGGTGGTATGATTGAAGGTGATCAGCAGGCGCTTCAGAAATTACAAGAAGTGATTCAAACATGGGAAACCAACTGGGATTTCTTACCGTTGAAAGACGCCCTTGATTTTGTGCGTGACGATAACAACATGATCGAAAACGGCAAAATGATGTTGCGTGTATTCCCTTCAAGAGGATTCATCTTACCGATCAACGCATCCAATGCTGTGAAATCGGAAATGATTACTGCCAAACAAAAAAGCAGTTGCGCACAAGACATTCGTTTCTCAATCGATGCACAGTATCTGTCGAAAGAACAAGTGATGATCTTGGATGTATTGGCAAACAACGATTGGAAACGTGCGGTTTATTTCTCAAGTCCAGCCGGATCGGAAGTAGCAATGTCTTTGTTGCAAACCGGACACTTGCAACAAAACGGTATGGCGTGGGAGATTTCTCCGATCCAATCGCGTGAAGGTATCAACGCAGATCGTATGTACAAGCACTTGATGGAAACGTATTCGTACGGTAAAATGTCAGATCCGGATGTACTGACAGATTACTACGCTCGTCGTCAGACAAGTCAATTCCGTTCTCAATTTGCACAATTGGCCGATTATTACTTGAACAAAGCAATGCAGGAAGAGCAAAACAAAGTTCAGTACCCAATGATCGCGAGAAACATGCGTGCAGGTGGTGAACAACAACGCGCCGATTCATTACTGAATAGCTTGAAAGGTGCTAACGAACGTATTAGTGATTACAAAAAACGTGCGATCAAACTCGTAAACCGTTCACTTGCAGTAATGCCGTTGGATAATGTGATTGATTACGGTGAGCCTCAAGGTTCGAAACGTAAGATTAAAGGACCGGATGGAACGGAATATGTGGCTTACCAAGATGGAACGGTGCACGATTATGTAACGATGCTTTACAGAGCAGGCGACAAAAAAGGTGCTGAAAAACTAGGAATGGAAGTAGCCGATGACCTCGAAAGCATCATCAACTTCTTCTTGAACAGCGATCCTGATCGTGCCGGAAGAAACATCGAAGATTTGTCAAGTGCCGTTTCAAACTACATGACCATTTATACCATTGTGAATGACCGTGAGCTCGGTGATCCGAATAGCAAATTGACTTCGCGTGTAAACAAGATGGTAGATAAACTATACGGTTCGGAGCTTCCGAAATTGTATAAAGCATTGCAGGAAAAAGCATCTGAAAACGGTGAATCGTTGAGAAGAGGAACAGATGGTTATTACACCAACTATTACTTCACGGTACAAGGTACAATGGATGGAATCGGAATAGAACGTGGAGTGATTGAAGCTCCAATGCCTACCGCTCCGCAACCGACACAACCGGGAGCACAAATCCCTCAGGAAATGATTCTTCCGGAAGACAGTCAACCAGGACCTCCGGATACGTTTAACTGATACTATTAATGCTTCGGCTTTTCAGACCTCCACGTTGGATTGATTGGGTTTACCCGTCATGCACGTGGAGGTTTGTTGTTTCCGACAATACCGTTTTCCTGACCTTCGACGACGGTCCGCACCCCGATATCACACCTTTTGTACTAGAACAACTAGCAATCTATAACATGAAAGCCACGTTCTTTTGTGTAGGTGAAAACATGGTGCGTTATCCTGAATTGGTCAATTCTATTCTGGAGCAGGGTCACCGAATAGGAAATCACACCATGCGGCATACCAAAGGCACTTCGGTTACCAACAACGTTTACCTGCAATCGGTTCATGATTTCGAGCGGAATTTCCACACCGAATTGTTTCGCCCACCTTACGGCAAAATGCGCTTATCGCAACGCAAACAACTGAAACAACAATTCCGGATAATTATGTGGTCGTGGCTTTCGTATGACTACGATGTTTCCATTTCCATTCAAACGATTTTACAACGTGCTTTAACGATTAAAAAAGGAGACATTATCGTTTTGCACGACAACCCAAAAATCACAGAACGGCAAAAAGAACTTCTGCCACAACTGTTGCGTCTTCTTAAAGAGAAAAATTTCGGATCTGCTAGTATACCGTCTTTGACTTCGGGCGTTTGAAAATCGGAACGGTTGAGCAAGGTTCACCATACATTACGGAAGAGCATACCGGTTGAACGCGTTGCAGGAATAATGACATTACCGCTTCCGGATTCGGAATATCGGAACAGCCTTTTATGATCAGTTTTCCATCTTTAAACTCTTCCGTATTCAATGATTGAATGGAATATGTCATGGCAGTTTGTTTGGCATCTTGCAACGAACCGATGGTAATAGTCTTGGCAATTCCGATCAACTTAGAGGAAACAATCATAAAAGCCCATGAAGGCAAAATGGCATCAACAGAGCAATGTAAATAAACATGTTTGTTTGTATAACTACTCCAATCGTGTGCAGCTAAAAAATCCCGAAAGTCCTTTTCTTTTAAGATCAAGCCGTTCCACAATCGAGGTGCAAAATCGAATTCACTCAAATCAGATTGTTCAGGCAAATAGTCAGCCAAATCCACTGCAACCAACCCACTATTCTGAACTCTGTTTACAATTTCTTCCATACAATACAAAAATAGCATGTAATTGATAAGTTAACGTGAGTTCGATACAAGAATTTCGTCAGATCGCCTATAAATAGTTGGATACAAGCGAAAAAACGAGATGTATCGAGATACATTAAGTGTTTTTCGAGCAGAAGACAGCTGTTTATAGGTGAAAACTCATAGTAGCTAATCCCTAAAACATTCATCTGCTTCGTTGTATTTCGCAGAGATGACTCGCCATCTCTACTCTATACGCCTAACATCTGAACATTCTATGAATTTCTGACTGGAATTCTTATGTCGAACTCACGTTAAGTTAACGTGAGTTCATTGGTAATTAACTCAACATTGCTACTAAATCGATTTAAAGAGTTGAAATTTAAAGATGAAAAGTATTATTAACCTAGTTTTGTTTATAATTATCCGAAATTGTTGATTTTATCACGTAATAAATCGATTACTAAACCTTTAGCATTGTAAAACAACAACATAGTATGTTAAATTTGTGTTACTGCTAAACTAAACAACATGAAAAAACGCACTGTTGCGACACTACTCGCAACACTACTACTAGGCGGAATAGCCTATTCTCAAGATTCTTTTCATTCCGGTATTGTGCATACTACTGCCTCCGGTGAAGAAACCAATCTCATTAAAATTCATTGTGATGCCTTAACGGATCAGACGTTAATTGATGTCATTCAAACAGAGTTTGCAAAGTATCGCACGGAAATCAAATCAGCAGATTTTGATGCCGCGAATCATAAAATCTACGTAAAGTACACCAATGCTATAGATGCCAACATCATTCTTGGTATTTTGGAGCGCATTTACATCAAAGCTTACTACTTGAATACAAGTGGTGTTGAGGTGCGCTACAGCAAAGCAGGTAACGAAACTTTCAAACGCTAACCATGATGAAAAAAGCTCTACTTTTAGTGTTAGCATTGGCTAGCATCGGTTATTACCGCGCACAACTTTCTTATACATTTACAGCCGTTGGTGGCACATACACTGCGAATGCGACACCAACCGTACTTCATTCCAGTGGTGTTGATGATGCTGTATCCACATCTACTGCAATTGGCTTTAACTTTGTACTCGGCTGTACAACCTATACCACTTTTTCAGCTTCATCAAACGGATGGTTAGGTTTAGGGTCTGCCGCCTATTTTTCAGATGCTTGGAATGATTTGAACACAACCTTTGATCGTCCGAAAATTGCTCCTTTATGGGATGACTTAGCTACCGGAAGTGGTGGTAATGTCAATTATAAATTGACCGGAACAGCTCCAAACAGGGTCTTGACGGTTGAATGGAAAGAAATGGAATGGCGCTATACTGCAACAACTTGGGCCTTATCTTTTCAATGTAAATTATACGAAACAAGTAATCGAATCGAGTTTGTCTATACCAGAAATGGAAATGCAACTGCCAACACAGATTTTCCTGATGCAAGTATTGGGTTAGCGGGTCCTGTTTCCGGACAATTCTATTCATTGGATGGCACAGGCGCAAGTCCACTGGCTTCAACAGTTACAGAAACAACCACTCTAAGCACAAAACCGGCAAACGGACAAATTTACCGCTGGGACAATACCAGTGTTTTTTGTTCTGGAACACCCACTGGTGGAACAAGTTCTGCAAGCCCGGCTTCAACTTCGTGTGCAACACTTACAACTACGCTTACCGGCGCAGGTATGTCAACCGGATGCGGATTAGCCTATCAATGGCAATCTTCGCCCAACAACAGTACCTGGACAAATATTGTGGGAGCAAATAGCGTCACATATTTGGCTACTAACTCTGCCAATACGTATTATAGATTGGTAACAACTTGTTCTGGAAGCGGATTGAGCGCTAATGGATCAAGCACATTGGTAACATTTACCGGTACATCACCTGTAAACGACTTGCCATGTAACGCAACAGCCATGACATTGGGTATTTCCGCATCAGGAACCAACGAATGTGCAGGAAGTGCTTCAGAACCTGCAGCACCAGGTTGTTGGTGGAATGGTGGTATAAATACAGTTTGGTATACCATTGTTGCTCCTGCTTCGGGAACTATGAAAATCAAAACGACCATCTTATCGAGTGGAACTATCCTACAGAATACCCAAATTGCCGTTTATTCAGGTACATGTGGAAGTTTGACTTATGTCAATTGTAATGATGACGCTCCAATTTGCGGAGGCTATACACCGCTAAACTCTGAACTTTCATTAACAGGACTTACGCCCGGAGCCACTTACTTCATTGTGGTTGACGGATATTACGATCAAGTAGGTCAATTTGAGATATTGGTAATCGATGGTTCTTCAACCTTCCCGCTTGTTCCCGGACAAGACTGTGGCGTATCCTTCCCGGTTTGTAACTCTACCATGACAATCGGTAACCCGGGTTATCAATCAATCGGCGGACAATGCGACAACACCGGAGCAGCTGTTTCGGAATGTACGAGCGGAGAAGCCAATTCAGTTTGGTACAACATGACCATCGGTAGTGCTGGAACGCTCAACTTCGATATCATTCCAAACGACTACGGAAATCCAAACCCGATTACAGGACAAGCAAATCCATTATATACAGGAGTTTATGATGAAACAGATTATGACTGGGTATTGTGGAAGTTAACTGGATCCGGAGCTACAACATGCGCGCTTATCATGAGTAGCGGTGGTAATGCTTCAGTAAGATGTAATTTTAGTGGACTAGGTGTAACCGGTTGTTCTACCTCAGGAAATGCTCCGGCTGCATATGGAGCAGGATTTGATCTTGCCTATGAAACAGGCCCCGCAGTTGTTGCAGGCGAAACGTATGTATTGGCCATTCACAATTTCTCCAATTCAACATCCGGATTCACGTTGCAATTCCCGTCTTCGGGTTCACCCGTTGCATTTACACCAACCACAACGCTTTATTGGACAGGAGGAGCCAACACAACTAGTGCTACTACATCCAGTAACTGGGGTGGTTGTGGTATTCCTACCTGCGGATTGAATGCTGTAGTAACAGCGGCTTCTTCCTTCCAACCTGTATTGACTCCCGGTTCTTACAATGTAAACGACATCACTATAAATGCCGGTTCTACCTTGACCATTCAAGCTGGTGCTACCTTAAACGTTTGCGGTAATTTCACCAATAACGGAAACTTGGTTTGTCAAGCAGGATCAACTGTGGTCTTTGTAGGTTCAGGTACACAAACCATTTCAGGATCGTTGGTAGGTGTTGACGGATTCCACCACATGACCGTAAACAAAACTACCGGTACCGTGGTTGCAAACAACAACATCGACATCAAAGGAAACTTCCTTACCAACAACGGAACCAGTATCTTCAACTCAAACAACCGATACATCAAAGTTGGCGGAAACTTTACCAATAATAACGGTAACACAACCTATACAACTACAGGTACTACCGGAACTTTGGAATTTTTCGGTTCGACTGCTCAGACCTACAATCAGGGAGCGTCTCAATTGGACTTAAACTTTGTGCGAATGAATCATACCGGTCCGGGAGTAGACTTGGCAACCAATATGTTTATCAAAGCAACCACGGGTTCATTGACGCTTACTGCAGGAAAAATCAATACAGCTGCCTTTAGAGTAGATGTTGCCAATGGAACTCCAGCTTGTGTTACAGTAGGAAATGCAACGAGTTACGTAAACGGAAACTTATACCGTACATTGAGCGGTGCAGCAGGTTCTTACGATTTCCCTTTAGGGACTTCAACCTTGTACGAACGAGCAAATATCAATTTCACTACTGCTACTACCATTCCTCGTTTGCAAAGTCGTTTCGATAGCTGGGGAGCACCTGCAAACCATATCAATGGGATGTCGGAATGCGCCACAACGTACAACATTCTGGATGAAAACATGGGCTTCTGGACCATCAACGCTTCAGCCAATCCAACAAGCGGAACCTATAACACAACCCTTTACTGTAACGGAGCAACCAATACAGCAGGTGTTGCAGCTTGGACGGTTGAGAAATCACAAAACAGTGGTGTATCATGGATTTTAAATGGTACGTGCGACCCAACTTCTACCGCGGCTATTGTGAAACGCAATGGAATGAACGGTTTCAGTTTGTTTGCCGCCGCGCAAGCTACCAACCCACTTCCTGTTGAATTGTTAGGCTTCTACGGTTATGAAGACGAGCGTATCAATTACCTGAAATGGACAACTGCCTCTGAGATCAACTCTGATTTCTTTGATGTGGAACGCTCTAAAAACGGAATCGAGTTCTACTTCATTGAACAAGTAGATGCAGCTACAAACAGCAATCAGATTATCAACTATAATGCGACGGATGAAAATCCGTATTACCCGGTGACGTATTACCGTGTAAAACAAGTTGACCTGAATGGTGATTATTATTACACCCCGATCATTGCTATCGAAAGTTCATCGGAAGAACCATTGACGGTTCACCAAATATATCCGAATCCGACGAAAGAAAAATTGTTTGTTGAGTTTTCTTTAGAGAAATCGGAACATGCTGTAATCGCCATCACGGATATCTCCGGAAAAGTGATTCACCAAGTAGATCTTGATTGTGCAACCAGCAACGTTGTTGAATTTAACAGCAAACAATGGCTACCGGGTATGTACCTGATTCGCATTACGACAGATTCAGGATTAACAACCATGAGTCGTGTAGAAAAACTATAACCTTAGATTGAACCGATTATACGAAAAGAGTCCGCTTCGGTGGGCTCTTTTTTTGTTTAAAATAGCTGAAAACCTGACAATTTAGCTCCAAATTGATCCTTTAACATTTTTTTGTTGTTTTATGATTTCCAAGCACCTACTTTTGGAAATACGAAACCCTATGATATGAAAACAGCATCTTACTTCGTAATCGCATTGCTTTTAGTCTCGAGTGCCTGTGGTGAATCCGGAAAAAAGAAAATCATCTCAGTTGAGAAGAAAGAAGTGCTCAAGCAACCCGTTCAGGTAATGGCCAATCGCGAAATGTCGATTGAAGTTGTAGGTATGAGCTGTGAACATGCGTGCGGTGGTGCAATCCGAATGGCGCTGAAAGAAACCGGAGCTGTGGATCGTTGTTCGTTTGACTTCAAGGAAGACCGTGCAAAAAACACCGCTTTCATTACCTTTGATAAAGACAAGATTTCGGCAGATAAAATCATTTCGATTATCGAGAAGGTAAACAACAACCAATTTACTACCTCTAATCCAACAACCAAAACGATGGATAAAGTTGAAGCAGAATCATCTACTACTTCTTCTTCCAATGAAACATCTTCACTTCCGCGAAAAAGCACCACTATTGAAGACGTGAGTGAATATACGCCCGAAGATGCTTCGTTTGAATTTCCTAACCTTCTTGAATTGTTTTCCAACCTTGTTTCGCTTTAACCAACGGCAGAAACTTCGTAGCTTTGGCGCATGAAATTGTTTCATCGCATTCTTGGAGAAGGACAACCTTTGTTGATTCTTCACGGTTTATTCGGTCATTCAGACAATTGGCAAACGCACGCCAAAAAACTGGCAGAATACTATCAGGTAGTTTTAATCGATCAGCGCAACCACGGACATTCCGATTGGAGTGACGAATTCTCGTATGATCTATTGGCCGAAGATTTGCACGAACTCATCAGCGATTTGGGTTTACAGAAAATCATTCTTTTGGGGCATTCCATGGGTGGAAAAACAGCCATGCGTTATGCGCAACTGCATCCTGAATTGCTGGAAAAACTCATCGTGGTTGACATGGGAGTGAAAGCCTATCCGCCACACCATACCGAAATTCTGGAAGGGCTGAGCAAAGTCGATTTAACGATTGTAAAAAGCCGTAGTGAAGTAGAAGCTATTTTGTTGCCTTATGTTCCTGTAGACGGAACGCGCCAGTTTCTGATGAAAAACCTGTATTGGAAAGACAAAACGCAACTGGCCTGGCGCATGAATGTTCCCGTATTGGAACGCGAAATGGACGCAATCTTGGCAGCCATTCCAACAGACGAAGTATTGATTCAAACCTTGTTTATTCGCGGCGAGCTCTCCAACTACATTCGCGACGAAGACATTCCAGACCTCGAAGATCAATTCCCCGATTCGGATGTGATCACGGTTCCCAATGCCGGTCACTGGGTTCATGCCGAAGCACCTGAAGCATTTGTTAACGCGGTGCTGGAGTTTTGTTTGCGGTAAGTGCTTTTTTACTAAGTTGATATCCAATAGTGATACTCGTTTCATTTCCTAAATACGCATCATCTTTTCCGATACCTATTCCCCAATACTCACTTCTAGAGTGATCTGTAGTAGAGGAGGCTAAAATATTGAAATGGAAATCATCTCTAAATCGCGGGGTTTTAAACGCAAAAAATGAAACAGATGGGTGAATCCAAACTCGGCCAATGTTAATTCGTGGACCTAAAGTAACTCCGAAATAGGCGAAAATATTTTTGGTTTTAAGTACCCTGAATGGTTCTGTACTTACAGAAATACCTATTTTGTGATAATAATAGTTCCACTCTTTGTGCCGGATTAACCAATCGGTTTGAACGAAAGCTCCAAAATACAATTGAAGTTTAGAATTTCTGCCAAACAATCGACCAGCTTGTAATCTTGTCCCTAAATAATTCTGTTTTACTTCTGCACTACTAGTATATGATACTAGCTGAAAGTCACCCCCACACCATGTATAAGTAGTTGAATTCTTGTCATAACTCGTCCTTTTATTAGTTGAAGCAATGTTCACGCTAAAAAACCATTTTTTCAATTGTTTACTAACACCTAATTCTAACGGAAAAGTCATTGTATAGTGTCTCGAATAACCATAATCAAAGCTTTTGTTTCTTTCAAATAACGGCAATGGATACTCTGTGTGATAACGAGTTCCCGCAGTTACAAACAGTTGAGCGATTGTATTTTTGCAACAAAGAAGTAAGAAAATGATAATGGCGTATTTCATTGTTATGCTATTAAAAAAGAAATATAGCTAATAATCACTGCAACTAGCATTAGATTTCACAAACGCACGTTTTTTTTTGACTAACGTATAGGTTCATCAAACGAACGGTCTTTTGACCTTATAGAAAAACGCTTTAATCTAAAAACCCTATGTACCGAAAGCCTTGGTTAATTTGGTGCTGGAGTTTTGTTTGAGGTAGGGACTTTTTTGCCAAAACGATAACCAATGCTGATGCCACATTCATTGGCAACATATTGACTTAGTATTCCCAACGAATTAACAGCATAAAACGATTCATCGAAGGCATGTGGCCAGCCATCGGTAGTACCGCTTATCACGGTATTGATGACCCGAGGTTCCTTGTAAAAACTAAGACCAAACTGAATTTCAGCGTAAAACCGTGGCAAAAAGTAGAATCGTGATTTGATCAATACGTTCCAATAGAAATACTGATCAACTGCGACAGCTGCATCAGGAGTTCCATGATTATAAGGGAAAGGATAGGTAGTCGTCTCTGTATAGTTAGATTCGGTTTCCGAAACCAGCCAATCAGTTTGAACCGATGCTCCTATTAACAAATTGAATCGCTCTTTATGATTGATTACATAATCGACGCCAATTCTGCAACCGACATAATTCAAGGCGACATCTACCGAACGTTTTGTACTGTACCATCCATTAGAACTTCCAAAAGAACCTTGCATATTTGTTGTCCAACTCGAATTAAGTGATTCTTCAAAAGTTGATTCTGTAATGGCCGCATGAACGTGAAACCACTTCGATTGCCAGGAACCTCCTACTCCCCAATTAGCATACGACGTAAATGGCGTATCCGTATCCGAGAAAAATCGATTCGAATTTCGTTGAATGAATGTATGTACTCCAAACTGCGCAGACAAATCGCTAGAAAGCATCAAAAAGGCAATGAAGGCTAGAATATATCTGTTCATATCAAGAGTATGATAAAGTTATCTGAAATAGTTGGAAGAACATTCGCATCATACTGTAATTGATTTAAGGCAGTTTAAACGCCACAGGCAAGTTAAAAACCGAATTGACTGGTTTTCCACCAATTTTACCGGGTTTCCATTTCGGCATTGATTTTACCATTCGAATGGCTTCTTGGTCACAATCATCGCAATCAGGAACGCCTCTTAACACTTTTACATTCGAGATATTACCTGTTTTACTCACAATAAACTGCAAAAAACATTTCCCTTCTAATCCTTGCTCTATAGCAACTTCAGGGATTTTCAGGTTGGCATCAATGAATGCTTTTAAGGCAGTCATTCCTCCTAGAAATTCAGGCGATTCTTCAACATAAGTGTGGACCACATCATCTGACACCGGTGGTGGTGGCGATGGCATGGGTACTTCTTCAAATCCATCTGCTTCTTCATAATCCAAGTTAGACCAATCCATTTTCGGTTGCTTTTCGTTTGGAAAGACCTCCGGAAAAACGGTACTATACTGCTCATCGAAACCTTTAGGACCATTCTTAGCGAAGTTATCTTTGGCGATCTGCAAAACTTGTTCTAACTCATGCTGTTTTAATTCAAGAGCTGCTGTTTCAATGCGCCATTTTTCTTCTTCGCTTTTCAACCAGACACAATCTTCTTTAAACAGTGAAAAAAAGCGAGGTAGTTGCTGATTAAACAACGAATATTGCCCTATTTTACCATTCATTTCAACAATTGTCTTTGAGAGTAACTCGTTTTGCTCGCTAACGTTAAGATTATCCAGACTGAGATCAAAAGATCGTTCTCTAATCATATCCAATTCCTCATATTTTTGAGAAAGCTTTTCAAACACTTCGCGCTCGCTAGGAAGATTGAGCAGTTCAACGGATTGAATTGTAAATGTGAGTGTCTTGTCGATTCCCAACAATGCACTTTTTTGAAAAAGGGTTATTGTTTTTGCTTTTGCTTCTGTAACTTCTTTTAAAACAATAGAATAAGAACGAATAACTTCAGATCCTACTTCACCGAGTTGTAGCAATTCTTGGTTAGAAGATGCATACAATCTTGCCAACGAATCATGCTTATGGAGCTTTGAAGCATATTCCTGTTTCAGTAGTTTATTCGTTTTTCGGGCGCTTTGACTTGTTCCCGCAAACGGAAGCACACAAAACAGGAGTAAAAAGATCGATTTCGGCATTTTGGTAAATTTTGATTTTGTAGTATCAGCTTTTGTGGGGTCGCGATCACTTGTCAGCCTTAGGCTGATCGCGACCCCACAAAAAAACCTTGGTTATTAGTTTTGATCCAATTTCTTTACCATCGTCAGGATAGTAGCAATTCCAACCAAAGGCTGATCGGTATCGTCTAACATTTCCACCAACCATTTCACCACTCCGCGTTGGATCAGTGTTTTCGGATCGGCTTCGTTTGGTGTAACATCAGAACTTATTTTCTCTTTGCAGGTAAATCGAATATGGATTTTCGTTCCTGCATAGACAGGTTTGGTAAAACGCAATTCATCGATACCGTAATTCAACAATACCGGATTAATCACGTAACTATCCACAAACAAACCTGCTGAAATGCTCATGATAAAGTACCCGTGCGCAACCTGCTCATCAAACATGGTTCCCTCAAAATTCGTATCGCGTTTGTGCGCATAGAAATTGTCTCCACTCAACGCAGCAAAAGCATCGATATCATCTGCTGTGATCAATCTGCTTTCAGTAATCAACTGATCCCCCACATTCAATTCTTCAAAATGCTTCTTGAACGGATGAAGAGCATCAATCTTTCCTGCTGCACCTTGCTGGTATTGCTGTGTAATCTCTGTAATCGTTGTCGGGTGACCTTGAATAGCCGTTCGTTGCAAGTAATGCAACACACCGCGTTTTCCACCCATTTCTTCTCCGCCTCCTGCTCTACCCGGACCACCGTGCGTTAGCAATGGCATCGGTGAACCGTGACCTGTACTTTCTTTGGCGCAGTCTTTATTCAATACCATGATTCTACCATTCATGCAAGCAGCTTCTACTACAAACTCGCGCGCTTCTTTGTCATCGGCTGTTATAATAGAAGTCACCAACGAACCTTTGCCCATTTTGGTCAATTCGATAGCATCGTCGAGTGTTTTATATGGCATAATGGTTGAAACCGGTCCAAATGCTTCGATGGTATGCACATCTTGTTTGTCGAAAGGCTCATCGTTGCGGAACAAAATCGGCGAGAAAAACGCCCCTTTGTCTTTATCCGCTCCCACCACATCAAACGTATCCAAACTTCCGAATACCATTTGTTGAGACAACGCCAATTGCTCTACAGAGGCGCGAACGCGATCAACTTGTAAACGCGATACAAGTGAGCCCATGCGCACACCTTCAACCGAAGGATCACCGATTTTTGTAGACCCCAAACGTGCCGCAACGGCTTGCTGTACTTCCTCCAGGTAATTTTCCGGTACCATGATTCGACGTACAGCCGTACATTTTTGCCCGGCTTTCACCGTAATTTCTTTCGTTACTTCCTTCACAAACAAGTCAAACTCTTCTGTTCCCGGAGCAGCTTTCATCCCTAGTACCATGGCATTCAGGGAATCTGCTTCTAGGTTAAACGGCACCGATTCCTCAATCAAGCGTGGGTGTGCTCTCAGTTTTTTTCCTGTGTGGGCGCTACCGGTAAAAGTCACTACATCCTGCGAAGTAACATGGTCAATGATTCCGCGACCGAAACCGCTTACCAATTGCAAGGCGCCTTCGGGCAAAATCTTCGAATCGATAATGTCTTTTACCATCACTTCAGTTAGAAAACTTGTTGCCTCAGAAGGTTTCACCACCGCAGGTACACCGGCCATTAAGTTCACCGCAATTTTTTCGAGCATTCCCCAAATCGGAAAGTTGAATGCATTGATGTGAACGGCAACACCTTGCTTGGGTACCATGATATGATATCCGATAAACGTTCCGTTTTTTGATAAAGGAGCTGCTGTTCCGTCAACATAATAAGGTAAATCGGGAAACTGACGTCGGAGCGATGCATTGGCAAACAAGTTTCCGATTCCGCCTTCGATATCGATCCATGAATCGACCTTGGTGGCACCTGTCCAGGCACTGACTTGGTAATACTTATTTTTCTGTTCCATCAGAAACAACGCAAGCGCTTTCAGCATTTGTCCGCGTTCCTGAAACGTCATCTTACGCAGTGTGGACCCACCGATTTTTCGTCCGTAATTCAATACTGCTTCAAAATCGATTCCGGCACTTGATACCGACCCGATCTGATCACCCGAAATGGCATTATAAATAGTTGATTCCGTTCCTTCGCCTGCAACCCATTGTCCACAGACATAATTTTTCACTTCTATCATGGTCTTTTAAATAGTCTCTTTGTTCACGTTATCAAAGATAGTTTCAAAAGTCGATTTACAAACCACCCAATACGATCTATTTATCCGATTTATTGGTCGGGCTATTCGGAGTTCCTTTTAAGCCGCAACTCTCATTCGCTGATTTTATCGCAACCGATTGAACCCAATAAAGATAGGGCTGTACAGGACTTACAGAGCAGGTATTAATATTGGGGTAACATTAAAGTGATGTAAACATAAAAACACAGCGAAAAGCGGAGTCAAATGCAGTTTCACTCGGGATTTCGGATACTTAAATCGCATTTCGGTGTACTTGGCTAAAAAGGAACTACATTAAAAGAATCATTTTTTCAATAATTAAATCCTTTTTACTATGTTTGACCTCTAAACATGTAAAGTTTCAATAAAGACTAAATTATGAGTAATAAAAAGACATCCGGAGGTTTTTCATCATTAGTAGCCTCAATTTCGATTGCTATCTCTTTGGTAATTGGTATCCTAGTTTATTTGTACATTTTCGGTGATCCGGGGAACTTCGTAAACCGTGATAACACGTTGGAGCCACTTGAAGGGAATTTCTTGGGAATTATCTACAAGGGTGGATTTATCGTACCTGTATTGGTTGCTATCAACTTAATTATCATCATTTTCACTGTTGAGCGTTTTGTAACACTTGCAAAAGGAAAAGGAAAAGGTAACATCAACAACTTTGTTGTGAAAATCAAAGGTTACTTAGAAGAAAAAGACACGAAATCTGCTATCGCTGAGTGCGACAGACAACGTGGTTCTTTGGCAAACGTTGTTCGTGCAGGTTTGGAAAAATACGAGCATGTTCAAGGAGATACTTCAATGGACAAAGAACAAAAATTGGAGTTGTTGAAAAAAGAATTGGAAGAAGCTACTGCATTGGAATTGCCGATGTTGTCTAAAAACTTAGTAGTTCTTTCTACGTGTGCATCTATCGCTACCTTGATCGGTTTGATCGGAACGGTAATGGGGATGATCAAATCATTTGCTGCGATGGCAGGTGGTACGCCGGATACAGCTCAATTGGCAACTGGTATCTCTGAGGCCTTGATCAACACGGCTTTGGGTATTACAGGTTCTACAATTGCGATCATCATGTTCAACTTGTTCTCAACAAAAATTGACCAGATGACTTACAGCATGGACGAAGCGGCTTTCACCATCGTTCAGAATTTCTCTGCTACTGAGAAGTAATCAGAGATTGCTTAAGTAGTTTAGTATCAATATTTAACAAAAGAATAGGATGCCTAAAATAAAAATGCCCAGAAGTGCTCCTTCCATCGACATGACGCCGATGGTGGACTTGGCTTTCTTGTTGGTAACATTCTTTATGCTTACGGCTAACTTCCGTACTGATGAACCTGTAACGGTTGACACGCCATCAAGTATCAGTGACATAGAAGTTCCTGTAAAACGGTTCATTCAAGTTACGGTAAACCGAGACGGGTTTGTCTTTTTCAATGCTTCAGGTGAGTCTACAAGACAACAAATGCTTGAGGAGATGCTGAAAACATACAAAGTAACCCTGACAGCGGAACAAAAGAAAGAGTTTCTTAAAATGGGAAGTTTTGGTTGTTCCATGGCACAATTACCTCAGTATTTGGACATGTCACCTGAAGAGCGTAAGGAATTAGGAAAAAAAGGATGGGAAGTTCCATCCGACACAACCCGCAATGAGCTGAGAGATTGGATTCGATTTGCCAATACAGCCTCTTTGGCGCAAGGTCAGATAGAATTCAAAGACGACGCAGCCAAGAAAACAAGTGAAGATCTTGATGTGAATGAATACAAACCGAAGTTTATTCTGAAGGTAGACGGAAAATCTAGCTATGCTTCTGCGAAGCGTGTGATTGAAACGTTTCGTGATCTAAAACGATTGAACCTCTATTTTGTAACTTCATTGGAAGAGAATCCATATAACCGAAATAATCCCGATTAATTATGGCTGAAATTGCAGAAGGCGGTGGCGGCGGAGGCCACCAAAAAGGCGGTAAGAAGAGACCTAAAAAAGGCTCTACCCGTATTGACATGACCCCTATGGTGGATTTGGCGTTCTTGTTGCTAACATTTTTCGTTATGACATCCACATTCAGTAAGCCAAAGATCATGAGTTTGGCTTATCCGGCAAAACCAAAGGGTGATGAAGTATCTCAGAAAGTATACAACGCAATCACCTTTTTGTTGACTGAGGACCGTATCTTTTATTACAAAGGGGAGTTCAAGCCAGGAGAAACTGAGTTAATTGAGTCATCATTCGGCGCGGATGGTGTTCGTAAACTTCTCGCTGATGAAAACAAGTACGTACTTGAAACCAAGATTAAATTAACAGATCGTTTGGCACGCAAGGAAATTGTCGATTCCATTTATGAAAAAGAATTAATCAAAGCGCAAGGGGAAAAGCAAGCATTGAAAGTACTGATAAAAACAGACTTGAAAGCTAGTTGCAAGAACTTTATAGACCTGATAGACGAATTGCGTATCAACGACATCGGTGTGATTGCTCCGGTAGATATGATGAAGTCTGAGCAGGAATTGTTGGACCAAAAAATAGGAAAGTAGTATGTGGATCATTTTAAGTGTCGTGGCACTTGTTGCGCTCATCTCGCTGTACGATCATTTTTCGGCACGCAGATGGCAAGAAGTGACCTCTGATGAGCGAAACGAAGCCGTTTTTGCCCATCGCAACCGCGAGTACGGTGCGTACCAGATGCGGAAGAGCTACAACGTGCAGTTGATGCTAATTGTCGGAGTCATGATTTTCACTATCGGCAGTGCCTACGGTGTTTATCTGATTGTACGTGAAGCGGGGAAAGAACTCCCTGCTCCTCCGCCGGATGTATTGGCACAGTTGACAATGGATGCTCCTGAAATCGACGAACCGTTGGATCCGCCGGTAGAAGAAGAAATACCGGCAGTTGAACAAACAGTTCAGTTCTTGCCTCCTGTTGTTACTGATAATGCGGATGAAGCTGACGAAGTCCCTGTCAATGACAATCAAGTGAATATGGGGGAACAGAACCAAGAAGGACAAGGTGAAGGACCTGGTGGAGATGCGCCACCACCACCGCCACCACCGCCGCCACCAAATAATGATGATGACAAGGTTCACACATTTGTGGAGGAAAGTGCTGAATTCCCTGGCGGACCGGCAGCACTAAAAAAATTCTTGTCTGAAAACATTAATTATCCTCAATCTGCTATTGAATTAGGACTTGAAGGAAAGTGTTACCTACAGTTTGTTGTAAGTAAACAAGGAAGCATCTCTAATGTTGAAGTAAAACGAGGCGTTACGGATTGTCCTGAATGTGATAAAGAAGCTGAGCGTGTTGTTCGTTCCATGCCTAAATGGAAACCGGGCAAAAATGACGGTAAGGCTGTAAACAGTACGTTTAACCTTCCTGTGTCGTTCAAATTAAATTAGCATTTTCGCACTGATGAAACCGAATCCCCGATGTCCGCTTCAACGGTTTCGGGGATTTTTTTAGACTGATAATATGCTCAATATCAATACCGTTTTCACCCTGTTTATCATCGCAATGTGTTTGGTATTTGCCTATTTCATGGCCTTTACCAATCTGAAAGAAGACGATTTATACGGCACTCCCCGCAAAGTGTTTATAGCAATCATGCTCATTTATGCCGGATTCAGGGGTTACCGCTTGGTGAAAGCTTACAGAAAACAACAAAACGAAAACCCTGAATAATATGAATGCATGGACCAAAATCTTCGCACTTTCAGCAATAGCAATACTGGTGTATTCTTGCGGAGGTGGAGCAACCGGCGGGCAGGACGATACTCACAGCCGAGGCAAAGCAGAAATTTATTTCGAAGAATCATACAAACCGTTGTTCGAAACAAGTATCTATACCTTTGAAGGTCTTTTCCCAAGCGCCGATATTAAGCCTGTCTACAAAACAGAAGGTGAAATCATCAATGCATTTTTCGAGAAAAAGGTAAAAACAATTTGCATTACCCGCGATTTTACCGCCAAAGAAAAAGCAAACTTGAAAAAAGCGCAAATTGAGGTTCGAAGCAATATGATTGCATTCGATGCCGTTGCACTGATCATTCACCCAGACAACATGGATAGCACGCTTTCCATTGACAAGTTAAAGCGCATCCTTACCGGAAAAGACACCTTATGGTCAAGTTCGGGAAAGCCTATCAATGTCGTGTTCGACAATGCCAATTCGGCCAACTTCAATTACATGCGCAAGTTGACCAACAACGCCCCGTTGCCGGATAACATCTTTGCCGTTAAATCAAACGAGGAAGTAATCAATCACGTAAAAAACAATCCTAGTTCTATCGGAATTATCGGGGTAAACTGGATCAGTGATCACGACGACAAAACTGCTCTTGACTTTTTGAAAGGAATCAGGGTAATGGGTGTATCTAAAAAAGAAGGTGGCGAAGCATTCCAACCTTACCAAGCCTACATCTACACGAAAGAATACCCCCTTACCCGTGAAGTATGGATGATCAATATCGGTAGTCGTTCTGGTTTGCATACGGGTTTTGTGAATTTCATGCAGCAGGAAAAAGGTCAGTTGATTATTCACAAATCGGCACTTGTTACAGCTTCCGAACCGGTTCGAATTATTGAAATGACTACCGAGTAAATGATAAAGCTTTCTTTAACACAAAATTGAAGCAAGCTCCAACTTTATTTTTTGTGAAGTTCGTTCCAATGACTGATACCAATTTTGTTCTGTCATTTTTATCTATCAGCCTGATTCTCAGGATTGGAAAAGCCACCCCATGAATCATTCAGGTAGTTCGATGACTCAATGATGCATTAAATAAACGTTAAGAAAAATCTTCCTTTTATACGATTGTAGTAATTTGGCAGGAGAATTGCTAAGGCACTACAAACTAAAACAACGATCAATATACACAGTATGAAAAATTACATGCTAGTAGCCGTTTCTTTCTTCTTGGGCACACTTGCCTTCGGACAAACATTGGAGGAAGCGCTGAAAAAAACCGACAACGAACGCTATGAACTGGCGAAGAAGGATTTCAGATCATTAATTGCAAAAGAACCTGCAAAAGCAGATTATTATTTCTACTTGGGGCAAAACTTCTATCAACAGGGAGAGTTAGACTCTGCATTTATTTCATGGGAAAAAGGTGCCTCTATGGATCCTTTGAATCCATTGGGAATGGTCGGAAATGGAAATGTTCTTTGGCATAAAGGTGATACATCCGGGGGACGTAAACAATTTGTTGCGGCTTGTGCGGCTACCAAACACAAAAACGCAGAAATTATGCGTCAGGTTGGTGCTACTTACACGTATGCAAAAATGAAAAACCTCGATGCCGCGATTAAGTTGTTGAACGATGCCGTCAAACTAGACCCTAAAAATGTAGAAGGCCACTTGATTTTGGGCGATGCTTTGTTGGAAAAAACACCAGCCAACGGTAGCCCTGCCATTGCCGAATACAACAAAGTGCTTGATTTGGATGCCAAAAACTGTAAAGGGATCATCCGCAAAGCAAAATTGTATCAACGTGCCAAAAACCTTGACTCCGCTGAAGAGTTGTACAAAGAAGCTCAAACGCTCGATCCTACTTACGCACCGGCTTACCGCGAAAATGCTGAGTTGAACATGTTGCAAAATAAGCAGAAAGAAGCTATTGAAAACTGGAAAAAATACCTTGAGCTTAATAACAGTGATGACGCGCGTTACCGTTTTGCTACTTCGCTTTACCTTTCCAGAAGATATTGTGATGCTATTACCGAATTCGAAGGTCTTCACTCTCGCAACTTCGTTACATTCTATACGCGTCGTATGTTAGCATACAGTCTTTATGAATGTAATGCCGACAGCAAAACAACTGATGCCAACAAAAAAGGATTGGAAGAAATGGAACGTTTCTTTGCTATTGTTCCGGCTGATAAAATTGCCGCTTACGATTATAAGTACCGTGGTCTTCACTACAACAAACTTGGCATGGATTCATTGGCCTTGTTGGATTACCAAAAAGCTATTTCTATCGATATCATTTGGGAAAAAGAGCTTTCAGGTTTGATCGGTAAAATCTATTACAAATCCAAGAAATACGATGATGCCATTAAATACTACGAAATCAAAAAAGCAGGCAAAGCTTCTAACCTGAACGTTACCGAGCACTATGAATTAGGTAGAGCGTATTACTTCGGTCCGCAAAACTATGCTTTGGCAGATTCTAGCTTGCGTCAGGTAACCGAACAATCGGCCAATTTTGCTTCCGGATATTTGTGGAGAGCACGTGCTAACTATAAATTAGACGCAGGAAACGTTTTGTGGGCAGCCAAACCGTTCTACGAAACATACCTTGAGAAATTGACACCGGACGATAAAGCCAATGCTTCAAACAAGTCTACACAAATTGAAGCCGCAAAATACCTTGGAGATTATTATGTAAACTCGAAAGAAGGGAAAGATTTGGCTAAAGCTAAAGTTTACTGGAAGATGGTTTTGGACCTAGAACCAACCGACGCACAGGCAAAAGCATTCATGTCAAGTCCCGCAGGACGATAAACGGAAACTACAGTTAAAACTGTCATACAGCCCGCTCATTTGCGGGCTGTTTTTGTTTGAAACAGCCTCATTTCCAAGGAAAAGACACCAATCGTGATTCTAGCATATTCACTGACAATAGGTGCGCTACATTTCACTCAAACATTCCTACATAATAGGTCTTTTTCAAAAGACCGCAACTGATTTTAGTTAAGTTAGATTAAACGGTTCACCCCGGCGGCCAAAAAAGTGAAAACCGAATAAAAAAATAATAATTAACTAAAAACCCATCAGTAATGATAGTAGTATTCATCATCGCAGGAGTGGTAGCATTGATCTCGCTCTACGATTATTTCAACTCTAGAAACTGGCAGCAAGTTACCTCCAATGAGCGCAACGATGCCGTCTTTAAAAACCGTAACCGCGAATATGGTGCCTTCGCCATCCGCAGAGATTACGACAAACGTTTAATGCTCATTGTGGGCGGTATGATTGCAGGTGTAGGTGTTCTATTCGCCGCCACCAGAAACGACGAGTATCACGCAAAGGTTTACGTACCTAAAGAAAGGGTAGATATAATCACCCTTGAAGAGAAACCGGATGACAAGCCTGTAACCAAAGAAGTACAAAAAACAGAGGCTAATCCGCAACCGTTAGCAAAAATGCTTTCGTTTCCGGAACCAAAACCAACGGATGATCCGACTGAAGAACCGAAGATTCCTAAAGAAGGAGAGAACCTTGGTGATTATGACAATCCTGAAGGACCGGAAACCGGCGGTACAAAACCACCACTTCCTCCAGGACCAGATGGAGATCCTGATGACGGAGAAACAGGTGGTGGTGGACCAGTAGAAATTCCAGACGAGCCTGCTCAATTCCCCGGCGGGCCTGTCGAAATGAAGAAATTTTTGAATTCAAAAATTATTTACCCTCAAGTTCCTGCCGAATTGGGAATTCAAGGAAAATGCTTCATCAAGTTTGTGGTAAGCAAAAAAGGAGACATTTCTGATGTGAAAGTCATGCGCGGTGTGGAAGATTGCCCAGAGTGCGATAAAGAAGCAGTTCGTGTGATCAAAAGCATGCCATTGTGGAGACCGGGACGTGTGAAAGGAAAGGCTGTTGACAGCTATTTCAATTTACCGGTGAAATTCGCATTGCAATAATCGTATTGACCATCATCTAACAACAAGAACCCGGGTATTCGTTATCCGGGTTCTTCGTTTTCACCAAACTGCATTATTACTGCCATAACTTGTTAACAACCTGAATTTATTTCCCCCAAAAATTGGCGTTTAGAAATAAAGCCTTATCTTTGCGCCCAAATTGAGAATACACTTTAAAGACACCATAAAATGTCCCAAATTCAAGGTAAAATTTCACAGGTTATCGGACCGGTTGTCGATGTTAGCTTCGACAAAGGAATGGCACTTCCAAACATCTACGATGCATTAGAGGTGCGCAAAGCAGACGGAACAAAAGTTGTTCTGGAGGTACAATCTCACGTTGGCGAGAATGCAATTCGTGCGATTTCCATGGACTCTACAGACGGTTTCCGTCGCGGAATGGAGGTTACTTCAACAGGTAGTGCAATCAAAATGCCTATCGGGGAGAAAATCAAGGGACGTTTGTTCAATGTAGTCGGTGAAGCAATCGACGGTATCAATGTAGTTGACAACTCAGACGGAATGCCGATTCACCGTGAATCACCGAAGTTTGACCAGTTATCTACTGCAACAGAAGTGCTTTTCACAGGTATCAAAGTAATCGACTTGATTGAGCCTTACGCAAAAGGAGGTAAAATCGGTTTGTTTGGTGGTGCCGGTGTAGGTAAAACAGTATTGATTCAGGAATTGATTAACAACATCGCTAAAGGTCACGGTGGACTTTCTGTGTTTGCAGGAGTTGGTGAGCGTACACGTGAAGGGAATGACCTTCTTCGTGAGATGTTGGAATCAGGTATTATTAAATACGGAGATGCATTTATGCACTCTATGGAAGAAGGCGGATGGGATCTTTCTAAAGTTGATTTGAACGAAATGAAAGAGTCAAAAGCTACCTTCGTATTCGGTCAGATGAATGAGCCTCCAGGTGCTCGTGCTCGTGTTGCTTTATCAGGATTGACAATGGCTGAATACTACCGTGACGGTGAAGGCGACGGACAAGGTAAAGACATCTTGTTCTTCGTTGATAACATCTTCCGATTCACGCAAGCAGGTTCTGAGGTATCGGCGCTTTTGGGTCGTATGCCTTCAGCAGTAGGTTACCAACCTACATTGGCAACAGAAATGGGTCAGATGCAAGAGCGTATTACTTCAACGAAAAACGGTTCAATTACTTCCGTACAAGCGGTTTACGTACCTGCGGATGACTTAACGGATCCTGCTCCTGCAAATACCTTTGCTCACTTGGATGCAACAACGGTATTGTCTCGTAAGATTTCTGAGTTAGGTATTTACCCAGCGGTAGATCCATTGGATTCTACTTCTCGTATCCTTACTCCGACAATTTTGGGTGAAGCACATTACAACACTGCTTCGCGCGTTAAAATCATCTTGCAACGCTACAAAGAATTACAGGATATCATCGCCATTCTTGGTATGGACGAATTGTCTGAGGATGATAAACTGGCAGTTCACCGCGCTCGTCGTGTACAACGTTTCTTGTCTCAACCGTTCCACGTAGCTGAGCAATTTACAGGTATCCCGGGCGTATTGGTAGATATTCAGGAAACAATCAAAGGATTTAACATGATCCTTGACGGTGAAATGGACAAATACCCTGAAGCAGCTTTCAACTTGAAAGGAAGCATCGAGGACGTAGTTGTTGCAGGTGAAAAAATGTTGGCTGAAGCTTAATTTAAAGAACGCATCATGCATTTAGAAATCATTACTCCAGAAACGAAAATCTTTGTAGGTGAAGCACAATCTGTGCAATTACCAGGTCTTGACGGTTCGTTTCAGGTGTTAAACAACCACGCTCCTATCATTTCCGGTTTAACTGCCGGAACCTTGAAAGTAGAGCTTGAAAGCGCTTTTGAAGCTGATGAAAAAACCAGTAAGTTGATTCAAGTTGACAGCAATCCAATGACCATCCGTGTAACCATCAAAGGTGGTGTAATGGAATTGCTCAACAACAACGTAATCGTGCTTGCAGAATAAGAAATACAACCATTGAATTAAGAGGGATGCGGTAACCGGATCCCTCTTTTTTTGTTAAGGAGTGTTATAGAACTAATTTTTACCCCGGCATAAACGATTCTTTCATTAATTTCGTTATTACGTTACATGAATCTATTAGCACAGATCGATAAGGAGAATACCCCCAACCATATAGCAATCATTATGGATGGAAACGGACGATGGGCCAAAAAGCAAGGCCAAATGCGTCTGTACGGTCATTCTATTGGCGTTGAATCCGTTCGTGAAACATTAACTGCAGCCAAGAACATCGGTGTGAAACACCTTACATTGTATGCCTTTTCTACCGAAAACTGGAATCGCCCGAAAGAAGAAATTGATGGATTGATGAATTTGTTGGTGCATACCATTGCTAATGAGGTAGATGAATTGAACCGAAGTGGTGTGCGCTTGCTAAGCATAGGCGACAGAGCAGGATTACCAATCGAATGCCAAGAGGAATTGGCTTCGGCTATCGAACAAACCAGTAACAATACCGAAATCGATCTCATTTTAGCATTGAATTACAGTGCGCGATGGGAAATCACCAACGCCATGAAACAAATCGGGCAGCAAATTCAAGAAGGAAAGCTGCAACCGAACGATATTAGCGATGAAATCATCGCACAACATTTGACTACAGACGGAATTCCGGATCCCGAACTATTGATCCGCACCAGCGGAGAATGTCGCGTAAGTAATTTCTTACTCTGGCAAATTGCCTATACCGAATTTCATTTTACGGAAGTATTGTGGCCCGACTTCAAAGAAGCCGACCTCTACAAAGCCGTTATCGATTATCAATCACGTGAACGCCGTTTTGGAATGGTTTCCGAACAACTTTAGCCTATGAAATATCTAATTGTCCTTTTCATCTCTTGCTATTCTTTTTTGTCTTTTTCACAAACTGAGATTAGTTCAAAAGATTCGCTTAAACCAGTAGGAACGAATATCGGTGGAGGATTTAGTTATGATGATCCGCAGAAATACGAATTGGGACCAATCCGTATTGATGGAGCCGATAATTTCGATGCACAAGCCATCAAACTCATTGCAGGATTGCGCCCTGGTCAAGAAATTACATTACCGGGTGAAGAAATCACCAAGGCCATTAAAAACTTATGGGACGAAGGTCTGTTCTCAAGTGTTTCCATAGAAGTGGAAAAAGAAGTGGCAGGAGTGGTTTACTTGGTAATCAAACTTACTCCACGACCAAAACTGTCGCGCTTCAAATTCAGAGGCGTTACCCGACGTGAAGCGGATAAAGTGCGTGAAGAAATCGATTTGGCTTCAGGAAAAACCATTACCGAAAACCTCATCTTTACTACCCGTAACAAAGTAAAAGGGTATTTCCGAGAGAAAGGCTACCACAACGTACAGGTCAACATCAATCGCATCAAGGATACATTGATCAATAACTCCGAGATCTTTCTGATCGAAATCAACAAAGGTGAAAAAGTAGGTATCAAAAGGATCAACATCACCGGAACAAGTGCTGTACCGATGTGGAAACTTCGCAAGTCGATGAAAGACACCAAACAAAAGGCTGTTTGGCGTATTTTCAAACGATCCAAATTTTCGCAGTCTGCTTATGACCGTGATAAACTGGCAATGGTAGAAAAATTGAGAAGCGTTGGTTTGCGCGATGTTACGATCATCAGTGATTCCGTCTATTCCTTAGATAAGCGAAATTTGATCATTAACATTGAAATCTTGGAAGGCAACAAATATTACTTTGGTGATATGTTGTGGATCGGGAACACAAAATTCTCGTCGGGGCTACTCGATACCGTTTTGGGAATCAAATATGGTGATATTTACAACAAACCCCTACTCGATCAGCGTTTATTCATGAGTGAAGAAGGTCGTGACATCTCCTCGCTATACATGGACCGTGGTTACTTATTCTTTCAGGTCATTCCGGTAGAAACAGGTGTGCTTGACAATCACATCAACTACGAGATGCGCCTGATTGAAGGAAAAGAAGCCCGTGTACGCAATGTAATCATCAAAGGGAACTACAAGACCAATGAGCACGTTATTCGTCGTGAGATCCGCACGAAACCGGGCGATTTATTTAACCGCAACGACATTATCCGTACGCAACGTGAGTTGGCCCAACTAGGTTATTTCAACGAACAGGCTTTTCAGGTAAATCCGATTCCTAATCCGCAAGACGGAACGGTAGATATCGTATATACTGTAGAAGAAAAATCGGCTGACCAAATCGAAGTATCGGGTGGTTACGGAGCAGGTCGAATTATCGGAACGGTGGGATTGACATTCAGTAATTTCTCGATAAAAAACATGTTCAAGAAAGCTGCATGGCAGCCGCTTCCGGCAGGTGACGGACAACGTTTATCAATTCGTGCACAAACCAATGGTCGTTTCTTTCAAAGCTATAACTTCTCGTTTACCGAGCCGTGGTTGGGTGGAAAACGTCCAAATTCATTTACATTCTACGCTACACATACCCAAATCGGAAACAACTTCAGCAGAAGCAACCCGACTTATCAGGGCGTATCCATTTCAGGTGGTGGTATCGGTTTGGGTCGTCGTAAAAAATTCCCGGATGATTACTTCAGTGCTTACTACGAACTTTCATACCAATACTATGACGTAGTTGATTACGCTAGTTTGTTCCCGAATTTCGACAACGGTTACGCCAACGACATCAGTCTTAAATATGCATTATCGCGTAACTCTGTTAATTCACCTATTTATCCAACCGAAGGTTCCAAATTGTCCTTTACGGCGAAATCATCGCTTCCATACTCTCTGTTAGGTGGAAAATCTGACTTCGAAGGCGCAACTGCTCAGGATCGTTACAAGTATTTGGAATACTATAAATTCAAACTGACAGGTGAATTCTACTTCCCGCTTACAAGCAATAAGAAATTGGTCTTCATGCCGCGTTTCGGATTCGGATTCATGGGTTACTACAATGCATCGAAAGGTTTGACGCCGTTTGAGCGATTCAACCTTGGAGGAAGCGGATTGACGGGTGTAAATCAATTTGGTGGTCGTGAGATCATTGCCTTGCGCGGTTATCCGGAAAGTGGTTTGTCGTCTACAGGAGGTGATCCGTTGATTGCGAAATACACCATGGAATTGCGTTACCCGATTTCATTGAACCCACAGGCTACCTTCTTTGTGTTGGCATTTGCCGAAGCAGGAAACACCTTCCCTACGCTGAACAAATTCAATCCGTTTAATGTGAAACGTGCGGCCGGCCTCGGTATTCGCGTTTTCTTACCAATGTTCGGTATGTTGGGCTTAGATTACGGTTTCGGGTTCGATACCCTAGATCCGCACTCGAGCGGTTTCAATGGAGCGTCGGATATCGATGTGCGTAATAAAGGTTATTTCGGTAAGTTCAACTTTACCATCGGAATGAACCTCGGAGAGTTATAATAGAGCGTGGAACAATAAATTGTTTATTTTCGTCGTTCTTTCAATTTTTGATTTTATGAAAAACTGGTTGATTGGTTGTTTAATGGTGTTTGGCATGACCTTTGTCAGCTCTGCTCAGAAGTACGGATATATTGACTCGGAATTTATTCTGAACAACGTACCGGAATACAAAGAAGCGAAAGAACGCTTGGATAAGTTAGCAGAACGTTGGACCAAAGAAATAGAAGAACGCTATGAAATAGTGAAACAGAAAAAAGAGAATTTTCTTCGTGAAGAAGATCTCTTGCCTGCCGAAGAAAAAGTGAAACGCGAAGAAGAAATTGCCAAATTGGAAACCGAAGCTATGGAAATGCAGAAAACGCGTTTCGGAGTTTCAGGGGACTACTTCCAGAAACGTCAGGAATTGATTAAACCGATTCAGGACAAAGTATACGAAGCCATGCAGGCAGTTGCCTCCAAACGGAATTATAGCTTTATATTTGACAAAGCAAATCAAAGCAACCTCGTTTTTGCCGACAGTAAATTCGACATCAGCGATGAAGTGTTAAAAGAAATGGGATACACCCCGAAATGATAAACAAATACAAATCATAAACAATCCAATGAAAAAACTATTTTTCGCCCTTTTAATTGCCTTGACTACAGTTTCTGTGCAAGCGCAAACAAAACCGTCTGTAATTGCACATGTAAATTCGCAAAAATTACTTGATACAATGCCCTCTCGTAAGGCTGCTATTGCTGAAATTAGCGAGTTGAGCCGCAGAGCAGACGAAGAGTTAAAAGCAATGGAAGCAAATCTGGAAAAAGAATACAATGCATACATGGCCAGAAGAGCGGGTCAAACACCGGCTATGAACCAATACGATGAAGGTCGTTTGGCTAAAATGCAGGCTGATATGCAAGCTCGCGAGCAGGAAATCAATCAGATTTTACAGACAATGTCTAATGAAATGAATGAGGTCATTACCGAAACGGTTAAAGCAGCTGTTGAAGTAGTCTCTAAAAAGAAAGGCATTACGTATGTAATAGATGAAAATTCAGTATTGTTTGCTGGAGGAACAAACATTACCAATGAAGTAATTCCTGAATTGTTGCGCATCGATGCTGAAAAAACAAAATTGAAAGCTCAAGCGCCTCAAACACCTCCGGGACAGTAATTAAAGCTATACAATATTCTTAAAGTCGTCTTCCGTTTGGTGGGCGACTTTTTTTGTTTACTACAGTTTCTTCAGTTCAGTAAGTTTTTAAGTTTATTGAGTTAGTCGGTTCAACTCAATAAACTTAAAAACTTACTAAACTCATCGTATAGCGCGCATTTATCTACCACGGTAATTAAATTTTATCTACCTTCGTAAAAACACCGTTCATGGAACGCACTTTATTTGTAAAATCAATGCTAGGATTTGCCGCACTGGGTGGATTAACATCTGCACTTCAGTTAAAAAACCTATTCTCGGAAGAGGATTACACTTACCCGGTATTGTTCATCGGGCATGGTTCACCTATGAATGGCATTGAAGACAATGCTTTTTCGCAGCAATGGAAGGCTCAGGTGAAAGATTTACCTACTCCGAAGGCGGTAGTCGTGATTTCGGCTCACTGGCTCACGAAGGGTACATTCATTACAGCTATGGAGAATCCGCAGACCATTCACGACTTTGGTGGTTTTCCTGAAGAACTGTTTGCGGTAGAATATCCTGCACCCGGTTCTCCAGAATTGGCTACCACTACCAAAAACCTCATCACGAGCACTGAGGTAGGTTTAGACCACGAATGGGGACTTGATCATGGAACATGGACCGTTGTGCGGCACATGTATCCAAATGCCGATGTTCCGGTCTTGCAATTGAGTATCGATTACGATCAATCGGCAGCTTATCATTACGCATTGGCAAAGGAATTACAATCATTGCGTAAAAAAGGTGTTTTGCTTATCGGAAGTGGCAATATGGTACATAACCTTAGACTGGTTGATTTTGCCAACATCAATAAACCTGATTATGGATTTGATTGGGCACTGGAAGCGCGTGACACCTTCAATAAACTCCTATTGAATAAAGAATACAATCCATTGATTGCTTACGAGCAATTAGGCAAAAGCGTGCAGCTAGCAGTTCCTACTCCCGATCATTATTATCCGCTCATCTACACACTCGGATTATCTACAGAAGCGGACACTATTCAGCTTTTCAACGATGAAATGGTTGGCGGATCGTTGAACATGACTTCGGTGCAATTCGGTTAAACGACTGAAAACACTATTTTTGCTTCATGTCAGAAAAAGGTCCCATTGGTATTTTTGATTCCGGATATGGCGGTTTGACCGTTTTGAAAGAAATTCGGGAGCAATTACCGCAGTATGATTACCTCTACCTTGGAGATAATGCGCGTGCGCCTTACGGCCCGCGTTCATTCGAAGTGATCTACGAATACACCTGGCAAGCCGTTCAAGCCTTATTCGAGCAAGGGTGTTCTCTCGTGATTTTAGCCTGTAATACCGCTTCAGCCAAAGCATTACGAAGCATACAACAAAAACAGTTACCTCTTTTATCAGGCAACAAACGTGTTTTAGGTGTGATCAGACCAAGCACGGAAGCATTGGGTGAAATGACCATTTCCAAGCACATTGGAATTTTGGCCACCGAAGGAACCGTGAAATCGGAATCATATCTGATAGAATTGCAGAAATTCGCACCGGAAATAACGGTTACACAACATGCTTGCCCTATGTGGGTGCCGTTGATTGAAAACAATCAGCAGACTACTCCCGGCGGAATCTATTTTCTGCAACAGGATTTATTGTCATTACTGCAACAAGACCCTAAAATTGATACGATTCTCTTGGGTTGTACGCATTATCCGTTGGTAAAAGAAACACTCGAATCGCTATTACCACCGCATATTCAAGTCGTGGCGCAAGGATCGTTGGTAGCAACAAAATTGGAAAACTACCTTCAACGTCATCCAGAAATCGAATCGCTTTGCCAGAAGGGAGGAAATGTAACCTATGTTACAACCGAGAGTGCATCAGACTTCTCTATCAATGCAAGCAGAATAATGGGATTATCAATTGATGCGAAGCATATTACACTGCATTAGCATCTTATTAACCTGAGTTCGATTTTAAATTTTGTTCAGAACTCCTATAAATGCTCAGATTTTAGCGAAAGTGACGCAGCAATAACGGGTTATTTCAAGAAGCTTTTGCGCCAAAGCTGAGCATTTAGAGGTGAATTTCTAAAACGGCTATTCATTTTAAAAGCACCATCCTGCGTTAATTTTATTCATGATAGCCCGCTATCACTCACAAAATTGCCTTGTTTGGCACTTTTAAAATCGAATTCTGAATCTAAATTTAAAATCGAACTCAGGTTATTAGGATTCCGAGGATTGTGTAAAGTAGTAAACGCTACTCACAATCGAAATGATACTTTTGTTGCGTTGAACGTTGAAAACGGATGAGATGTTGGAAATAATCGGCTTTTGCGCTGCACTACTGGTTGGATTGGTCTTAGGACTACTAGGCGGTGGTGGCTCTATTTTGGCACTCCCGGTAATGGTATATCTACTGCACATTCCGGCAAGCATAGCAACGGCTTATTCCCTTTTTGTCATAGGAATTGCAGCCCTCATCGGTACGTTTCAGAATGTTCGCAATCGATTGGTGCAACCGAAAACCGCATTGTTGTTTTCCATTCCTGCGGTGATTTCCATTGCAGTTGCACGAAAGTTTATCCTTCCCAATCTCCCTGATAAAATCCACATTGGAGATCAATTGGTTTTTCAGCACGATACATTCATCATGATTTTGTTTGCGTTGCTGATGATCCTGGCGTCCATCCCGATGATTCGCGGACAACGTGAACGCCAGGCTGCAAAACGACCTCGCCCTGGAATACTTGCTTTCTTTGGAATTATCGTCGGAATTATCTCTGGAATGGTTGGAGCCGGCGGTGGATTTTTGATTATTCCTGCACTTTCAATTTTCATGAAAGTACCTATCAAAACCGCTATTGCTACTTCCATTATGATCATCGCTATTAATTCCCTTGCCGGATTCTCCATCGAAATGATGGATCCCAAGATCGACTGGAAGTTTTTATTGCTCTTTACCGCAATTGCAGTTGTGGGCGTATTCATCGGTCTGTTTTTGAACAAATGCATCAACGCCGAAAAACTCAAAAGTGGATTTGGCTTTTTTGTGCTCGGAATCGGGTTATTTATCCTTGTGAAAGAGTGGTTCTAGGATACTAGTGGTTAGTGGTTAGTGGTTAGTGGTTAGTTATTAGTGCTTAGTTGAATTCCTCCAACCACCAATAACTAACCACTAACCACTAAGCACTAATTATATCACAAACGACAAACTGAATTTCACTGTCAGATTCTTTTCAAATTGCGGTACGGAGTAGTAACCATAATTGTAAAAAATTCCGAGTCCAAAGCCGGAAGTATTTAAGTTGATCAATTTATCGGCAATGATTCCCACTTCATAATATCCTTTGTCCATACTTTTAAAAGGCAATTGTACCAACTCAAGACCAGTAGCGTCCATGCCCAGAACACGATGTTCTTCTTTGCGGTCAAACGAGCCAGTTCCCATGGCATGATGCACACCAAATTGCGGACTTGTCCATTTTTTGCCCGTTTTAATCGGTTTGAACATAAAACGGGTGAAAATAGACACTTGTTCTTTGTTATAAAACATCGACGGCAACATCGTTTCAAAGGAGTTCATCACCGAAAGATTCCAGTTACCACCAGTTCCCAAACTCATTTGGTTTAAAAACAAGGGAACATTCCCGGTTGTTTTTCCAGCACTGATCATGTAGGAAAATTTACCCACCGCACGAACAGGAATATCCTGCTGGATATCGATGTTTAATCGCAGGTAATCGAGAGCTGCCGCTTCAATTCCGGAAATACCTTTTGTTGCTTTCACTGAAATGCGCGGAAACATTGACCCTTTCGACACACGTTTTGTACCCAAATACATTACCTTTTCGCGAATGGTCCAGATAGCTTCCAAACTGGTTTCAGCCACATCAAACGTGCGATCGGGTGATAAGATTGTCCCGGATTCATTGTGGTATTCGTAATTATCCGTTAAACCAATTCGCTGATAACTGGCACTTGCCATTAGTTTGATACGCGGTGTAACATAACCCGAAAGGGCGACCTCTGCCTTGCGTTGTTTTTCCATATTCAGCACGTATAAATGGCGCGAAAACGAATTCAATGCCAAGCCCGGTTCTGCACTCAAAAAATTATAACCACCACGTTCAACCAGATCTTCTTGAAACGAAGCTTGCAATTGAATAAATTGTTTCGGAAACATCATCCATTTTGCGTAACCGCCGTATTTCCAATCTTTGTCACGTGTACCATAGCCGAAATATCCACCAACAGTTACACGTTTCATCAATTTTTTGCTGTTTTCAAGACCCAGTCCAAAACGGTATCCTTCGTAATCGCGGTAATCAAAGAGGCGCAACAAATCCAGTTGTACGTAGCCCAACGGAATTTTTCCTTCGGCCAAACTTCCCAACGAAGAAAAGCGCTGATCCAGCTTATACACCTTCGAGATGCTATCAACCATAACATAAGTACGTTCTTCTTTATCCGTCAACTCAAACTTACGCTGCGCATCCCAATGAGTGCTATCTTTTTCATTCGCATCTTCAGCTGTTTGAATCGTAACGGCATTGAACCGCTGTTTAGAAAGATCTGCTCCGATCACCACATGTTCGATATAAGTGGAGCCTTTCCCAACGAGGAAGCTATTTTCCAAATTTTCATCGAGACGCAAAGCAGGGAAAACCGCTTCGGTAGACAATTTCACCGGAAACCAGCGTTTACCGTCAATGAGCGCATATTCCTGAATGATTTTCGGATCGATCCCTTCCGATTTTTCAGCCGGTTCAGCAATTACTTTTTCAAGCGCGTAGCCGTTTGAGTTGATGTATAACCAACCTTTCATACCGTCGAAATTTTTGTCTTTGCGTGGTTGAAAACGAATGGTAAAGGTCGTGTCTCCGTTAACCACCGTTTGATCTTCCAAAATAAACAGGTAACGTCTGATACTTCCGAAAGCAAGCGGATTGATATAGGTTCTACCAAGAATATTGAATTGATTTTCGTAAAAATTGAACGATTGTAGTTCGTTGGAAAAGGTAGAGAATGCCGGATCTGAAAACCCCGATACTTTGTAAGCAGTAATGATTTCTTTTTCGCGGTAAGGTGGCTCAAAATACTTTTGCGTTGTACTTTCCAGCATAAATAAGTGTTGTTCATTAAAGAACTTTTTCAAATCCAGCAGGTTGCTATCGGTTGTGTTTTCTGGGATTTTAGCCAAAGCATCTTGATCCATCGTAAACACAAATTTACTATAACTGGTGTACGTAAATGATTCGTCGCCCATTGGGTGATTCTTTTTACGATTGGCTATGGCAAGTTCCATGATACGTTCGGCAGGATTGACTCCTGGAACAATCGTAACTTCCTCCAAATCGCTAGCTTCTGCACGCAAATTGACTTGGGTACCAATAGCTGCAACAGCAAAAGTAGAATCGTAATATCCTTGCGCCTTAAAAAGGATTTCGGTTGCACCTTCAGGAATCGTGAAAAAACCATCGATGTCTGCCAAAAATGGTGACCCGGGAGTTGGAATAACTTTTGAAAACGGGACAGGTTCTCCGGTCACTGCGTCAATCAATTGTGCCTGACGTTGCGAAAAAATGGTTCCCGAAAGAACTAAAAAGAAAAATAATAAACGTACCATAAGTAAATGTTCTGAAGGTGTGACTGCGTAAAAGCCAAAAAGTTACAGGCGAAAATAGGATTTCTTTGTCAAAACGATCCTTTGTCGCTATTTTCGTAGATAACAGATGAGAAAAAGCTCCATAAACGATTCAGTGCGCATTTTGAGGATGCTGAGCTTTCAACGCGCATGGAATATCATTCGTTTGAAATGGTCTTTTCAATGGTCGAAATGGTTCAATAAGGCCTGGCATAGTGGAAATCCGTTTGCAGTGAGCATCGAGCCAACAACCGCCTGTAATCTGGGATGTCCGGCTTGTCCGAGTGGCTTAAAAGCATTTACACGACCAACCGGAAAACTCGATTTGGAGCAACATGAACAATGGTTGGAGCAACTGAAAAAGCACACATTTTACATCAATTACTATTTTCAGGGGGAACCGTTCCTTCATCCTCAATTCCTTGACCTCATCCGCGCAGCTAAAAAACACCGCATCTATACGGCTACTTCTACCAATGCGCATTTTATTGACGCAAAAAAAGCATTGGAAATTGTTGATTCAGGGCTGGATCGGTTGATCATTTCCATCGATGGTCTCACGCAAGAAACCTATAGTTCCTATCGTGTTCACGGTCAGTTGGACAAAGTAATTGCTGCTTCAAAACACTTGGTGGCTGCCAAACGTGAGCGGAAACAACAGACACCTTTCCTAATCTTCCAGTTTTTGGTGGTAAAAGCCAATGAACACGAGATTGACACCTTACATGAATTAGCACACGAAATAGGAATAGACGAAATTCGGTTTAAATCGGCACAGGTCTACGATTACGAAAACGGTAATGAGTTGATTCCGGATAATGAGCGCTATTCGCGTTATTACAAGAAAAAAGACGGAACGTATCGCGTAAAATTCAAAGGTGGTGATCATTGCTGGCGCATGTGGTCATCGGCGGTTTTAACCTGGGACGGTCAGGTTGTGCCATGCTGTTTCGATAAAGATGCGCAGCACACCTTAGGAACGCTCCAAACGGAATCGTTTTCAACGATTTGGAATAACGATCGTTACCGCGATTTCAGAACTTCGGTTTTACAAGACCGGAATGCGATTGAAATCTGCACCAATTGCTCGGAAGGCGCAAAAGTTTGGGTAGATTAAATTGCTTTAGTTACCAAACACACATTGAATCACAAAAAAATCACTTTTATGAACAACCATTCGTGTTTTGCTACGTTTGTTTAAAAGACAACCATTGAAAATCATGAATGTCTGCTACAACTGATTACAATTACTTTATATACGCTGCATTATGTTTGCCTCATTAAAATTTCCGAATCACACTTCAACTCGGTCGATCAAACGGTCTAAGATTGCTTTGTTCATGGCCTTTTTTCTATTCGGAGGTGCTGTTTCTCAGGCACAGACCGTTACAAACGGATCGTTTACAGGTATGACAGGAAACTCCGTAACGCCTCCGGGCTGGACCAACGTAACCGGCTACAATCCGGGATCGGGTATTGGGAGTTGGCCATCTGTGGATGTCTTAGACCTTGCCTTTTCCTCTTATTTTGGTAGTTCCACCGTTGCAGCAGCATTGTCACCTAATGGTGGAACATGGACAGGAATCAGTAGTATTCCTCCGGGAATGGAAAATGAAGCAATAGAGCAGGTTGTACCCGGTTTCACAATCGGAACAACTTACCAACTATCATTTTATGCTGCTAATTTCGGCGGTTCTCCATTTGATGATCCCGGAGTAGTGACAGGTTATATAAACGGTACAGCCGTTGCTGTGAGTCCAACCTTAAACTTAGTGCCAAACGTTTGGACCTACGTTAGTGGAACATTCATTGCCTCAGCCACTTCAATGACCGTTCAAATGGATGCCATTCACAATACGGGAGATGCCGGTGCTGGAGGCTACTATTCGGTTGACGGTGTTGAAATTATTCCCCTCACTACATGTTTGGCAGGAAACAACCCACCAACATTGAGTGCTACATCTGTTTGCTTAACTACACCAACGTTTGACCTTACAGGAATTACTGCCAGCAATACTCCTGCTTCTACAAGCTTGACATGGCATTCGGCTACGCCGGCGACTAATGCAAACACGCTTGCCGTTGCAAATGCCGTTACAGAGGGAACTTATTATGCCGCTTTTTATGATGCGGTGAATGATTGTTACAGTCCAACTACTGCATTTAATGTCTATCCTGTCCCTGCTGCAGCTTTCACAGCACCAACAGTTTGCTCAAACAGTCCGTCTTCTTTTACAGATCAGTCAACTGTTTCATCAGGAACCATCAGTGGTTGGGCATGGAGTTTCGGTGACGGTGGAACAAGTTTGGTTCAAAATCCATCGCATACTTACATTGGTGCAGGAGCGACTTATAATGTAACACTTTTGGTGACTACTCCTCAGGGTTGTACCAATTCTATCACACAATCCGTAACCACCAACGAGCCACCTGTTGCTGCATTTACTGCTCAGGCGGGATGTGCCAACAACCCGGTTGCCTTTACGGATCAATCTACAATCGCTTCAGGAACTATTGTTGCCTGGAACTGGAATTTCGGTGACGGTTCAAACAGCGCATTGCAAAATCCAACACATCAATACGCGGCGGCTTCCAATTACAACGTAACGCTTACAGTTACTTCCGATTTGGGTTGCACCAATTCCATTACGATTCAGGTTTCAACAACTGCTCCGGTTGCTGCATTTACTTCTACAGTAGCATGCGAAAATAGTCCTGTAAACTTTACCGACCAATCAACAATCAGTGCCGGAAACATTACAGGATGGGCTTGGGATTTCGGCGACGGATCCAATAGTGCTGTTCAGAATCCGAATCATGCTTATACGGCAGCTGGGAACTATACGGTTACGCTCTTGGTTACTTCCAATTTGGGATGTACAAACTCGGTAACACAACAAGTTACAGTTGCTCCAATTCCGGTAGCTGCATTTACTGCTCCAAACGCCTGTTCAGGAGTTCCGGTTAATTTCACGGATCTTTCAACTGTTGCCACCGGTACGATCACAGATTGGGATTGGACATTCGGAGACGGTGGATCAGCTGCAATCAGAAATCCGATTCATACATTTAACACAGGCGGTAATTACTCCGTAACATTGACCGTTACAAGCAATATCGGATGTACCAACTCCATTACTCAGCCGGTTATTATTACCACAACACCGACAGCTTCATTTGACTTTACACCAAACGATCCGGACATTCTTAACCCAACGGTTCAGTTCATCAACACTTCGTCAAACGGAGTATCGTATAACTGGGATTTCGGTGGACTAGGTGGTTCAACACAAACCAGTCCTGCGTATACGTTCCCTGAAGAACCGGGTAGTTATACGGTGACATTGATCGCTTATTCCGGAACATGTACCGATACTGTAAAATCAAACATCGCAATCAAAGATGTGGTTATTTACTATGTACCGAACTCGTTTACGCCTGACGGTGATGAATTCAACCAAACATTCCAACCGGTATTTACCAACGGTTTTGATCCGTATGATTTTAATATGCAGATTTTTAATCGCTGGGGCGAAGTGATCTTCGAATCAAACGATGCTACTGTTGGCTGGGATGGTTCTTACCATGGAAAATTGGTTTCAGATGGTATTTACACGTGGAAAATCGAGTTTAAAACATTGGCAACCGACGAGCGAATGATTATTCATGGTAACGTTAACAAACTTCAATAATTAAACGTCATTCTTGGACTATTCATTCTTGAAATAGTCCCATACGTCGAATGATTCTGATGGTGATCGGTTGTTGATACAACCTTTCATTCCAGTCCTGCGTTTTATCTGTAATTAAGCTATTAATCGTTCGGATCAATCTCATTGACCTGATTTATTCTGGAAATTATGCAACGTGTCAACACTTTTTTCCGCTCTAAGATTGATTCATTGATCAACTTTCTTCCGCTGATCGTATTGGTTTCTTTCTGCGGAATCTTTTCTGTACAAGCTCAAAATGTACTCAATGGCTCGTTTACAGGAACCACCGGTAATTCGATAACCCCACCAAGTTGGAATAACGTACTTGGTTACAATCCCGGAACGAATTTAGGGGTAAGTCCAACCGTTGATGTTTTGGACATCAATTTCACGGCCTACTTCAACAATGCTGCCGTGGCCGTTTCACCTTCTCCCGATGGTGGAACTTGGACTGGAATCAGCAGTATTCCACCTGATTTTGAAAACGAGGCCATCGATCAGGTGGTGACAGGCTTCACCATCGGAACGCAATACCAATTATCGTTTTATGCTGCCAATTTCGGCGGAACGCCCTTTATTGATCCGGGAATTGTTACAGCGTATGTAAATGGTACAGCTGTTGCCGTGAGTCCGACCTTGAATCTGACTGCCAACGTTTGGACCACCGTTACGGGAACATTTGTCGCTTCTGCCACCTCAATGACAGTGCATCTTGATGCTATTCATACTACTGGAAACGGTGGAGTTGGTGGCTATTACGATGTTGACGGATTAACCATTGTGCCTACCATTCCATGCGGCGCAGGAAATACTGCTCCAACATTGAGTCAAACCTCGCTTTGTCTGATCACGGCTACTTATAACCTGAATAATGTCACTGCAAGCAATACTCCTGCTGGAACAACATTAACGTGGCACACCGCAACACCGGCTACAAATGGCAATACGGTTGGAAATCCATCCGCTGTGAGTTCAGGAGTTTATTACGCAGCATTTTATGATGCAGTAAACGATTGTTACAGTCCAACGCAACCCTTTACATTAAATCCTTTGCCGGTTGCAGATTTCAGCACTCCATCGGTGTGCATTGGCAGTGCTGTGAATTTTACAGATGAATCAACCGTAGGATTGGGTTCTGTGAATCAATGGAATTGGGCATTCGGTGATGGAAACACCAGTAATGTTCAAAATCCGACACATACATACTCCGGAGGAAATACTTCTTACAACGTAACTTTGACAGTAACCTCGGCTGCTGGATGTTCCAATTCGGTGACACTTCCGATTACATTTTCTAATCCTGTGGCTTCTTTTACGTATTCTCCAACAAATCCGGATGTGTTAAATCCGACGGTTCAATTTACGAACACCTCAACCAATGCAACAACGTATGATTGGGATTTTGGTGGATTGGGCGGTTCAACACAAACCAATCCAAGCTTTAACTTTCCGAACATCGCCAACACTTATACCGTTACACTGATTGCGTATGCCGGAAATTGTACGGATACAACCACCGCTTTGATCACGGTAAACGATGTATTGATTTATTCGGTGCCGAATGTTTTCAGCCCTGATAATGACGGAATCAACGACACTTTTCAGGTCGATACGGAAAATGCATCTGCCATTTCGGTTACTATTGTGAACCGTTGGGGAGAATTCATCAAAGAATTAGATGGTTTGACTGAAACTTGGGATGGTACTTTCAATGGTAAAGAAGCCAGCGAAGGTGTTTATTTTTTCACCTATACTATCACCGATAAAGCTGAAAAGACCATTGAAGGACATGGATTTGTTCAATTGATTCGCAAGTAACTTAAAGTGATTTCTAGTACAGCATGAGTCTTAGTAAGTTCAACATGAAATGAGTGTGAATTTCAGTTCTATTTTAAAATTCGCAACTCGAATTGAGAATAATACAATTGCATGAAAAGGCAGAAAAGAGAGGAGGCGGAGATATAGCCTATTCAATTGATTTAAAAATATTTACAAACACATAATATTATGAAATCACGTGAGGTTTTAACAACATGATTTCATAATATTATGTGTTTTCGTTTTATCGAAAAAACACGTCTCTTCCTTCAAAGTAATACACCACATTCTTATCTCACTTCGATTCAACTTAAAAGAGAACTAATTGTTATCTTCGCCCGAGTAAAATTTGAAACCATGTACGGAAAATTGAAAGACCATTTGGCTGCGGAATTAGAAACCATTCAGGCGGGCGGAATTTTTAAACGCGAACGCATCATTACCTCTCCGCAAGGAGCTCGTGTTACTGTAAGTTCAGGTGATGAAGTTGTGATCATGTGCGCCAACAATTACCTTGGCCTTTCTTCGCATCCTGAAGTTATTTCGGCAGCAAAAGATGCCTTGGATACACATGGTTTCGGTATGTCATCCGTACGGTTTATTTGCGGAACACAAGACATTCACAAAGAACTAGAAGCAAAAATAGCGCGTTTTTACGGAACAGAAGATACGATTCTTTACGCCGCAGCTTTTGACGCAAACGGAGGTGTTTTCGAACCGCTTTTCACAGAAGAAGATGCGATTATCTCCGACGAATTAAATCACGCGTCCATTATCGACGGTGTGCGTTTATGTAAAGCGCAGCGCTACCGCTACAAACACAGCGATATGGCAGATTTGGAAGAGCAGTTGAAAGCTTCACAAGCACAACGCTTCCGCATTATCGTTACCGATGGTGTGTTTTCTATGGATGGAGATATTGCTAAAATGAACGAAATCTGCGATTTGGCAGATAAATACAATGCTTTGGTAATGACAGATGAATGTCACTCGGCAGGATTCATCGGTAAAACAGGTCGCGGAGTTCCCGAATACCACAATGTAATGGGTCGCGTTGATATCATCACCGGCACACTTGGAAAAGCCTTGGGCGGCGCGATGGGCGGTTATACAACCGGTCGAAAAGAAATCATTGAACTATTGCGTCAGCGCTCACGTCCTTATTTGTTTTCCAATTCATTGGCTCCGGCAATCGTTGGTGCTTCCAACAAAGTATTTGATATCTTGAGTAATTCCACCGAATTGCGCGATAAACTAGAAGAAAACACGGCTTATTTCAAAGAACGCATTTTAGCTGCCGGATTTGATGTAAAACCTGGCGATTCGCCGATTGTACCGATTATGTTGTACGATGCAGCGCTTTCGCAGCAATTTGCAGACAAGTTGTTGCAAGAAGGAGTTTATGCAATCGGATTCTTCTACCCGGTGGTTGCAAAAGGTCAGGCGCGCATCCGAACACAAATCTCAGCGGCTCACTCAAAAGCCGATTTGGATAAAGCAATTGATGCTTTTACAAAAATTGGCAAGGAACTTGGTGTGATATAAAGTAAAAAATTATATATTTGAAAACTATACTATTTTAATAGACTATGAAACACGTTTACGCATTACTTTTTTTCGTTGTTCTTTCGGTTGTTGGAACATACTCTTACGCTCAATGCAGCGTGAATTTCACTGAGAATATCAATGGTTTGACTGTAGATCTTTCTATTGTTGGAACCGGAACCGCAGCTGTTCCTGCTTATGGTGCAGATTGGGGCGATGGAAACATTGGTGTTGGACAAAATCCAACTCACACCTATGCTGCAGCAGGAACTTATACAGTTTGTGCTTATTACTTTGACTTGCTTGATACGACTAGTTGCAATGCCACCTTTTGTGCAGACATTACAGTAACAACTAGCAGTGCTTCCATCAAAGAAATCGCTGAGCCATTGAGCGTTTCGGTTTACCCGAATCCTGCGGTGAATTCTATTGAAATTTCTTCAACAGAACCGTTGGAAAGCTTCTACATTTATAACACATTGGGAACAATGGTTTACAGTGACCGCGTTCAAACAACGAGCACTAAAGTGAATATTTCGGATCTACCAAAAGGCGTTTACTTGTTACGTTGCAATGGTCTTACTAAACGTTTCGTGAAAAAATAATTATTACATACTGAATTAGAAAAGGGTGCTTCGGCACCTTTTTTTGTGCTTTATAATTTCTACAAAAACGATTCAGTAAGCACAATTATCACCAAACGAAAAACGAACGCTTTGTTTTACGAACAAAACACGAGCTGTGAATCACCAACATGCAGGAATAAAATTATCTTTGTGACCTTTAACTACCACGTAATTCGGTAGTAATTTATTAATTGGACGCTATGCTTATGACAAGGTATTATCTTGTAGTCTTTCTTTCCGTGGTTTCTTTGGCTGTTTTCGGTCAGCGTTTCGAGACAGTTACCGGTATATTAAAAGATCAAAAAACGGAAAATCCTATTGAAAAAGTAGGGATCAAACTAACCACACTCGACTCTTCTACTGTTGCAAAAGCCGAAACGGATAAAAACGGGGTATATGTTTTCAAAAATATTCCTGTTGGAAAATATTTATTGATCGTTGATGATAAAGATTACGAAGACAAAGGATTTCCTGCCGAATTAAAAGCAGAGCAAGCGGCAAAAAGTGACACCTATACGTTTTCACCATTTATGGTTTCACTGAAAGTATCCTGGTTATTCAATTGGGGTGATTCGGGAGACCAAGAACATTATTGGTCACATTTTACTGCTAAAATCATTCTAATTATCTATGCGGCTTGCCTGATCCTCGTGTTTTTCTACAGTATTCTTCAACTATCACTTTCTATCGCTTATGCACGCAACCGCAAGAAAAAAGCAGCAGCGGTAAAACCTGTTTTTAATCCGGATACCGCACCGAAAGTTACCGTACAGTTGCCGATGTACAACGAATTATTTGTTGCTGATCGCATCATTGAAACGGTAGCAGCATTTGATTACCCCGCAGATAAATTTGAAATTCAGGTATTGGATGATTCTACGGATGAAACCAAAGATGTAATTGCGAAAAAAGTAGCCGAAGTAGCTGCCCGCGGCGTCAATATCAAACACATTCACCGTGTTGACCGCACGGGTTACAAAGCAGGAGCGCTTGATGCTGCTATGGACAAAGTGGAAGGTGAATTCATCGCGATTTTCGATGCCGACTTTGTTCCTGATCCTGACTTCTTGCAAAAAACAATGCCTTATTTTGAAGATCCGAAAATTGGGGTTGTTCAAACGCGCTGGGGACACTTGAATAAAAGTTATTCCATTCTTACGGAACTACAGGCATTCGGCTTGAACGGCCACTTCGCGGTGGAACAAGGTGGAAGAAGCGCGGCAGGACATTTCATCAATTTCAACGGAACAGGTGGCGTTTGGCGTAAAGCATGCATTGAAAGCGCAGGTGGATGGGAACACGATACCTTGACAGAAGATTTGGACTTGAGTTACCGTGCGCAATTGCGCGGATGGCGATTTAAATACTTGGAAGACGTAATTGCTCCGGCAGAACTTCCGATTACCATGTCGGCGCTTAAAAGCCAACAACATCGCTGGATGAAAGGTGGTGCCGAATGTTTCCGAAAAATGGCCTGGACCATCATTACATTCAAAGGTGTGAAATTCAGTGATCGTTTACACGGTTTGTCGCATTTGTTTAACTCTTCGGTGTTTGTCTTCATTTTGTTGATGTCATTGTTGAGTTTACCGGTATTGCATATCAAAGACAGCTTCTCTGACTTGAATTTCTTTATTCAATTCGGTTCGATCTTCATCTCGAGTACGATTTTCCTGATGTACTACTATTGGCTGGCGTTCCGCGACAAAAGCGACAATGTTGTAGGCTCTTTCTTTCGATATGTAGGCCGTTTTTTCCAGTTCCTAATCGTATCAATGGGCTTATCGCTGAGCAACACAGTAGCGGTATTGGAAGGTTACATGGGCATTAAAAGTTCATTCGTTCGTACACCGAAATTCAACGTTGCAGCGAAGAGTGAGTTTAAAGGAAATAAATACGACAAAAAGAGCATCTCACTCATCACCATCGGTGAAGGATTATTGATGTTATTATTCGGCTACACGACCATCAACAGAGCGATTTACGGCGATTTCGGGATGGTTCCGTTTCACTTAATGCTCACATTGGGTTACGGTTTGGTATTCTTCAGTACGTTGAAAGAATTGCGCACACGGTAATTGCATCATCTGTCATAAAACACTTAGTAGGCACGGAACGCATTCCGTGCCTACGTTGTTTTTAAACGTTTTTTATTTTAATGCCCGGTAATTCGCCCGCCATGTGGAATCGGAAATATCGCGTAGCAATACCCAAAAATTGGTGTCGATGAAATAATCCTGATCGAGGTGTTTGATGTGGTAACGGTCGATCAGGTATTTTTCCTGTGACAAAACGGGTTTATACAAACCATTGCTCCAGCCTACTTCGCTTCCACCCCGAAACGGAAAATCGGAATAGCGGATTTTCCACAAACTATCAAACGCCGGACAATACGGTATTTTTTCCAAAAACGTATCGTTCACGTAAACACCCCCCAATACATTCTCTTGTTCAAAGTAATTGATGCGTTTCGGGTTAAACGGACTTGGCCAGAAACCTGAAAGAACCTTGATGAAATCTTCTCTCGAAAAAATGCGCTTTTCACGCAGTGCGCCTTCTGAATTATAGCGAATGGCGATGAAACTGGTCATCTGTGAGCTATGTGTCATGGAAATACGAACACCGAATACAATACGTCCTTCTTCGGCCGGTGGAGGGTCGACTACCGCAGTTCCAAGAACCCAAAACAGGCATAATACGAGATAACGCACAATGCAAATTACAAACAATCAAGAAGTGAAACAACTAGGTCGCCAAGAAATCACTTTCTAATAACCTGAGATTACAACTTTTCTCCGTCTACTCGAATAGTCGTGTAAGCAGAAGGACAACCGGGGGGAGATGGCTGAACATCATCAAAAAAAGTATCGTCTGTAATAATCCATGAACCTTTTCCATTCTGATCCAAATCAATAATGCGTTCAGAACATGTTGAACAATACTTCAATGTCAATTGATTTTCTCCAGGACCAAGCACAACAGAACCAGTACTATCATTTTCTGAAACAGTGGTCTCATTATCCGTAACCCAAATTGGAGAACTTCCCGGAGGCACATTGTAATCATAATATCCGGAATAATGAAAAACAGTAGTTTTAAAGTTCCACGCTCCTACATATTTTGCACGTGAGTCAACTTCAGGATCATCCTCTTTTTTGCAGGAAGTTAATCCATTTATCAATCCTACTAAAAGGATCAAACTTAATACTTGGAATAGAGTCGCTTGTTTCATTGTTTAAAAGTAAAAAACTATCTTCAGATACACTACAAATACCTGACGCTATTGATTAAACGAGAACAATTAAGTGATAAAGTATCATAAACAAGAAGGTTGATTCTTAACGTTTGCGAAAAAGAAGCCAAATTACTGTGACCAGGATTAACACAAAAGCAGTTACTAACCACCAATTTTGTACCAAAAAAACCAATAGAAATAAAACAGGAATGGAGACAATTGCCAACAAGTGGAATTTCCCCTGATGGCGGTTAGTCAAAACGGATGATCTTTTCGGGGGTTACCAGCGCATTAAGTTTCACGTCGGTTGGTAATACGTCACTGATTGATTCTTCCACATCGAAATAATGTAATCCGATGAATTGACAAGAAGGTGAGCACTTGCGCAAGAATCGGTCGTAGAAGCCTTTTCCGTAACCAACGCGGTGTCCGAACTTGTCAACGGCCAACAAGGGTACAAAAACGATATCGAAGCGGTCTGCGGCAATGATTTTACCTTTTTTCGGTTCGGGGATGCCTTTCTCGTTGACCTCGAGCTGATCGGTGCTTTCAAACAAAAAGTGACGCATCTCCATGCTTTCAAAATTCGATTTAGGAATGGCCACACGTGCCCCGATATTTTTAGCGCGTTCCCACAACAAATAGGTATTCACTTCCTTCTGACGTTCAATGGGTAAAAAGAGAGAAATGGTTTTCTCTTCCAATTGAAAATGAGTGAGTGTTTGTTCAACAATCGTTTCGGAGAGTCGTTCCAATTCTCTTGGAGATAACATTAGGCGTTTGGAGCGATACAATTCGCGCAGTTCTGATTTCGTCATTCGGGATCTGATGGATTAGGAACCAACGCCGATAACGAATGCATCAGCTCTTTTTCACGCAAAGCCGTTACTTGTTGGATTGCTTGTTGAAGCGCCACGGCTAAAAAATCTTCCAGATCGGCTTTTTCCATGTGCATCAATTCGGTAGCGATCTGCAACTCTTTTAGCGAATATGTTCCGTCAAGTTTCAGGCGAATCAGTCCGTTTCCTGCACTTCCTTCAACGATCAACTCGGGTAATCGTGACATACCGCTATCGGTAGCGCCTTTTAAAGCGGAAAGTTGTTGCAAAAATTCAGGTCCAAACATCTGTTCAATTTAAAACGAAAATACACTAAACTACGTAATTAACAAATATTTACTCGAATAGTTGATTCGAAATGGTCATTTCATAAAATTTTATTTTGATTGATATAAACATAATTTATGATCATTTTGTAACTTGGCACTGATGAAACTCTTTTTCCGTGTTTTCCTATTTTTAGCAATCAGCTCTTTCTGCATGGAGATCGTGTATTCACTTGCAGGAAAAGCCGGAGTAGAACTCATTTCTTCTGATAATACGGATGACGAAGAAGATTCGGATGATTCTTCCGACAAAAACGAAGAGCAGTCGGATAAAACCGATAATTTATTCGTTGCTTATCCGTCACTGGCAACAATGGTATTTATGGGCGCAAGCACACGTGCTTCGTATGCTGAACTGAGTTATCCTATTTCGTTTCACCTTATTGAACCACCCTACTCTCCTCCGGAAATGATGTAATTAAAACACCCGCTTTAGTTTCATTTCATTTCTATAATTTATGCACTCTTTCTTTAAGACTTGGAAGCGCGATCTTCCGGCCGGTCTAGTTGTATTTTTGATTGCGGTTCCGTTATGTTTAGGAATTGCACTTGCCTCGGATGCTCCGCCTTTTGCGGGACTAATTGCCGGTATCGTTGGTGGTATTGTAGTTGGAAGTATCTCCGGATCATCCATTGGTGTTTCTGGTCCTGCTGCCGGCCTTACTGCCATTGTTGCTAGCGCCATTCATGATCTCGGAACATTTGAATTGTTTCTGGCTGCCGTTGTAATTGCCGGTGTTTTTCAATTGATACTAGGTCTATTACGTGCAGGAACCATTTCTCATTATTTTCCGAATGTGGTAATCAAGGGAATGCTTGCTGCCATCGGAATCATTATCATTCTAAAACAACTGCCGCATGCGGTGGGTTATGACAAAGATCCCGAGGGTGATGAAAACTGGGTCCAAATAGATGGTGAAAACACCTTTTCGGAGATCATTAACGGATTGAATCATGTAACGCCCTCTGCGGTAGTGATTACCCTTCTTTCGTTGATTTTACTAATTGTTTGGGAACGAAAAATCATTCAGCGAACATTTCTGAAAAACATACCCGGAGCACTAATTGTGGTTGTAATCGGAATGTTGTTAACTTACCTGTTACAAGGATCGGACTGGCAATTGATTGCAGAACACCGGGTAGATTTGGGTGTGAGCGGAAAATCGGCTGCCGAACTCATTACCTTTCCCGATTTCAGTCAATGGAATAACCCGAATCTGTTGCTGGTAGCCGCTACATTAGCCATTGTTGCCAGTATCGAGACATTACTTAGTGTAGATGCTTCGGATAAACTCGACCCTGAAAAACGTGTCACACCCGGAAACCGTGAATTATTTGCTCAGGGTGCGGGTAATATTGTTTCCGGACTGGTAGGCGGTTTGCCGGTTACACAAGTTGTTGTGCGCAGTTCAGCCAATGTCAATTCGGGTGGAGCCAGTAAACTTTCTGCCATTTTTCATGGCGTACTCATTGCTGTTTCCATCTTTACCATTGCCGGATTGATGAACTACATTCCGTATGCCTCACTTGCTGCTATTCTGTTAATGGTAGGTTATAAACTGGCCAAGCCGAAAATTATCCTTGCCGTTTTCAAAGAAGGCTGGTTGCAGTTTATTCCGTTTATTCTCACAGTGATAGCTATAGTGCGCTTTGATTTGTTAACGGGCGTAGGCTTGGGACTGGCGTGTGCTGTTTTCATTCTCATCATCCAGCGATTGACATTGGCAGATTTGGAACGCAGAAAATTATTATTACATGAAGATGGAAAGACAGGTGATTTTTTACTTGAGTTTCCCGATTTCACTCCTTTTTCCAAGAAGTCTTCCGTGATCAAATCATTGAAGAAAATTCCGGAAAACGGCAGCCTCAAAATTGATCTTTCATCTGTTCAAACGATCTCTACAGACGTTATTGAATTGATCGATGAATTTAAGATCACTGCCAAATCAAAAAACATCAATCTTCAGATTATTCCAAGGAAAACAAGTAAAAATAAAAAAGATTTAAAAAACTAAAACAATAGCGATCATGGATTTAATGAACAATTTATTAGAAGGAAACATAAAGTGGGTAGAGGATACGTTGGAACGCGACCCTGATTTTTTCAAAGGTTTAGCTGCCGGACAACAGCCTGAATATCTTTGGATCGGTTGCTCGGATAGCCGTGTACCAGCCAGTGAAATCACTAACCAACTTCCGGGAAGTATTTTTGTACACCGCAACATTGCCAATCAGGTTGGAAACACCGATATGAACATGTTAAGCGTGGTATATTACGCCGTAAAATACCTGAAAGTAAAACACATTTTGGTGGTTGGACATTACGGTTGTGGCGGCGTTTTGGCTGCGATGAGCAATATCAGCTTCGGATTCCTTGATAATTGGTTGGTGAATATCAAAAACGTGTACAGTAAATACCAGGATGAATTGGATGCAATCGATGATGAGCACAAACGCGGAAATCGATTAGTTGAATTGAATGTAGTAGAACAGGTGCGCAATCTGGCGAAAATATCCTTTATTCAGGAAGAATGGGAACAAGGAGAATTTCCGCAAATTCATGGACTGGTATACAGTTTGTCGAACGGAAAACTAGTGGATTTGGAAGTTTCTACCAACAGCAGTCAGAAAATGCGTCCGGTGTTCCAGTTTAATAAAGACTAAAACAGCCTTTGTCGAAACCAATTAAAAAAACAACGGGTTACAAAAAGTAATCATATTGAGTCTGACACCATATTGCGGGATTACTGATGTTTTTCAGAGGTAGTTCCGCTTTGTTATTTTGGTGTAAATGTGTTTCCCACAGATGCACAGATTTTGGCTCGGCTACCGCACTCGCAGACAATTTTTCTTATATTCCTAGTTTAAAATAGCACATGGAATTTCAGATAAATAGTGATGATTTAATGGCATTCTTAAAAACCCGAACTAATGAAATAAACTCAGAAAAAGATTTTATTCATTCGAAAATTGATTCATGGTTGGCGCAAGTTGAAAACGGATTATGTTCTTCTAATGAAAAGAAGCAAAAAAGAAAGGAGTTGATTGACCTAGGAAAGTTCATTCTTTGTTTTAATAAAGACATAGAAATTATTGACGCCCTTTGTGAAAGTCCAGACTTTTTTATTTCTCTAAACGGAAAACAAATAGGAATTGAGCTTGCTGATGTGGTAATTAGACAAAATGAAAAAGAAAAAGAGGGTTCTTTGAAAAAGATTTTCACTCACGTTGAAACTGAATTACAAAAAGAACCAAGCAAGTACAATGGTCTTTACAAAATAAGTTTTACTGAAAAACTACTGTTTAATTCAAAAAATCAGACACAAATTAAAACCGAGTTATTGGATTTAATCAAAAACTCAAAATCTTCAGGAACAGTAATCAGCCAAATTAGAAGAAGTCCACACTCAAACGTTTCAATATATCATAGTGAGGCTTCAGTAGTAGGTTCATTGGAAAGAACCCAAAGTATCGAATTATGCGTCAGATAAATTTGTGGAAATCTGGCTTTTAATGATAATCGGAGGAGTTCAAACATCTAGTTATTACTCTTCTATCGAGAATACTGTTACCGAAATTCCCTTCAATACAAGTTTCAACAAAATTTTCTTGTTGAACTTTTTTACTTCAGAATTATTTGAGTTGCCAGTATAAAGCGAGTGCGGTAGCCGAGCCAAAATCTGTGCATCTGTGGGAGTTCTTTATAGTCGAATTCTGGAATTACTTTGCTTTGTTTGCTACGTAAACTCCTGAAAGCACCACGCACATTGCCACGGGTTGCAACCAATGAAAGGTTTCCTTGTTGGCGAAAAACCCTAGAGCCACCGCCACAAACGGAATAAAATAGGTCACAGAACTTGCGAAAACCGCAGAATTTAACGCAATAATCCGATTAAAAATCACTAGTGCGAAACACGTTCCCACAACACTTAATATGGCAATGTAACCCAGCCCTTCCAAGGCATGAGGATTGGTTAAGGTTGTATTCAGTGTTCCGGTCAGAAAAATGGCGATGCCAGCCGGAATAGCTGTAAATGAAAATGCCAAAGCGGTAATTTCCCACGATTTAAAACCGGACAATGTCGATTTGATGGTATTCAGACTCAAGCCATAACATGCCGTAGCTAAAATCAACGCACCTATGTGATACCATTCGCCTCGGCTATTGAACTTCGAGCTCACCAAAATCAACATCACGATTCCAGAAAATGCGATGAGCAATCCCAACGATTGTTTCCACTTCAACACTTGACGGAAAAAGAGCGCTCCGATAATCAGTGTAAAAAATGGAGTGAGGCTGTTCAACATTCCGGCAACGCCCGAAGAAAGTTCGGTTTCGGCAAACGTGAACAAAAAAGCAGGAATGAAGTTGCCCGAAAAACCAACCACCAACAAACTCAATACTTGCTTGGAATGCTTGATTTTCCGCAAGGAGAAAATCCCGAAAGGTAACATCACCAAACCGGCAATGAGCATGCGCAATGAGGCGACCTGTGTATCGGAATAAATAGGCAATTGATCGGTAGTTTCCATTCCACGCTTCATCAGAATGAAGGAACTTCCCCAAATGCATGCCAGCATTGCCAGCATCAGGTAACTTTTCAGTTCTTTCGACATTCGCTATTTTTTGGGTTGATTTCCAATCCAAACACGGTAGGCAATCAGTGCCGGAAAAGCAACAAGCATGAGAACAACCATGAAATAACCCATTCCAACGAGGTGAAAACTCTTTACATCTTTCAGATCTTTATCACTGATTCCCAGTCCAATAAAATAACTTAGACTCATTTTCACCGGCTCGATACGCTCCACTCCGTTGACACTAAAAACAACCTCTCCATCAAACAGGTTGATAGGAATAGTAAACAAAATTGTGCTCACAAGAATGAGAGTTAACACAAATACCGCCACCGGTTTACGGATGATTTCTTTCATGGAATAAACTATGGTGCAAAGGTACTTCTAATGTTGAATTTTGATGTTGAATTGACTTGAGAAGTTTTATGTATTTATGAGTTCTCACAACTGTCCAACTTAACAAACTCAAAAACTTAACTAATAAAAGGCAAGTCAATTCAACATCAAAATCAAGCATCAAACATCAATTCATGTTACTTTTACAAACATGCAACGCATCGGATATTTATGTGGCTCAAAAAGCTGGGGCGGATTGGAAATGAATCAATGGCGTAATGCCCGTTGGATGAAACAGCGCGGTCATGAAGTCGTTGTTTTCGGCAAGGAAGGAAGTCAACTCGAAAGCTATTGCAAGAAGGATGAACTTACCTTTGTTGCCGTTCCGGATTACAGGAAATATTATGATGTAGCTGCGGCCCGAAAGCTGAGCAGATTGCTGAAAGCGAACCGAATTGATCACCTCATAATTCGTGATGTGCGCGATATGAGTGTGGCTGCTTTGGCTAAAAATTGGTTTTCGCACCCGTTTAAACTACATTATTTCATGGAAATGCAATTGGGCGTTTCTAAACGGAACGTATTACATACTCTTCGTTTCCGACAGTTTGATACCTGGAGTTGTCCCTTGCATTGGTTGGAAGAACAAGTAAAAACGAAAACCCGAATGCCCCACGACCGGATTATTTACATTCCTTCAGGGTTAGAATTGGCACCTTTGCAGCAAGCGCTTTCGAAAGAAGAAGCACGGAGATTATTGGATGTTCCACAAACGGGTGTTTTGATTGGTTTAGCCGGACGATTTGATCCGCAAAAAGGACAGCTCTTGTTATTAGAAGCTGCACAACAACTAACCGATCAATCGTTTGGAATTGTGTTTCTGGGAGCACCAACCCACAACGAAGGCGAAAACTACCATCAAACGATGTTAGATCTTATTGAATCGGCCGGATTGCGTGAACGTGTGTTTGTACGTCCGTTTCGCAACGACATCAACGTTTTCTACAAAGCAATAGACGCATTTGTAATGGCTTCTAAAGCCGAAACCTTCGGGATGGTTACCATTGAGGCTATGGCTTGCGGAACGCCTGTTGTAGGAAGCAATGCCGGCGGGACACCTGAATTACTGCAATTCGGAGAGTTAGGTTACTTGTTTGAACCGCTTTCGAGTGACGATTTAGCCGCAAAATTGGGTGATTTCCTATGTAACTCGCACTTGTTTCCTTCCGAAAAATTGGAACAAGCCATGCAATTATTTGATCATCGTTCGGTGTGTGAGTTGGTGGAAAACAGGCTAGAATCCTTTCGCTAATCCGGATTTAAGGTCCGGTAATCCATTTCTGTGTTTGGAACGTTAGGAAAGACGCCCCGATGCCAATCAAAGCTCCCACAATTACATCCGAAGGATAATGCATGCCCAAATACATACGCGAATACCCTATTGCAACGGCATACGTATACGCCGGAACAATCACATACCAGCGCGGAAAAGCCAAACTGAGCGAAGTAGCTGTTGCAAACGCATTGGTGGTATGGCCGGAAGGAAATGATAATGGTCCACCAATTCCTTTTTTGTAAATCAAATCGGGATAAGCAGTAAAAGGGCGCGTACGATCAACAGTGAATTTGAGAGTGGTCGTCAGCGCATTCGCAAACAGAATGGAAACAGCCGTATTGTACGATTGAATGCGTAAGTCTTTGTCAAGCGTGGCACAACCTGTGATAAATAGTGTAACTGGTGTAGCAATCGTAACAGGAATTACTGTATGTGACGTAAACTGCCACGGTTTGTCAATAGGCTGCACAGGGCCGTTCAATTTATCCAGCAACTTCAAATCGACACTTTGGGCGAAACCGTTCGTGCTTGAAATCAGCAACAGTAGGAAACCAAAAAGAAACTTCTTCAATGCTCTTATTTTACCTCAAAAGTAAACTAAAAACTGCAATCAAGACTTTTGCCTAATCACCTGCACCAACCGGTTTGTCATAACCAAGAAAATGTAAGTATTTATTATGATCATGTTGAATGCCAGCCTGCCTTCCCCAATAATAAAGAGGTAAATTGGTTATCTTTTTAATAGAATTCGTTTGATGGATGGTAGAGTCAGGACTACTAGGACTAATCGGATTGATTGGAGTAATTGGAATAAAGGTCGTTTTCTCTTGATTCAATTCGCAAGTGCCAGTCTTTCCATTTACTTGCGCATATTGTGCTTTTATGCCCTTTCCTTTTTTTAATTCACCGTAAATCATCTTAAACGCTTCGGCTAGTGTTAAAACACTTATCAATTTCACATCGTAAGCTGAAGGTGCATAAGGATTATCCGATCCCTTCTTACCATATAATGCTGCTAATTGATCAACATGGCAAGCGGAAAAAGGAACAATATCCATGACATTAACATAGCGCCAACTAGTTGAGAAAGTCTTATCGAACAGGTTTGCGAAATTTTGATCCCAAGCGGTAGGAGCTGCAAAAGTAATCACGGAAAACAGTTGGGGCAATTGTTTTAATTGCGCTAACTTTTGTTGGAGCCAAAGCGAATAAACCGTTGCTAGATTACCTCCCAAACTATGTCCAGTAACACAAAGATATTTTACTGTTTTCTGCTGACTCAAAAAATCCAACATACTCTTTCCGTTGCTATCTATCAACTGCGTTAAAAACTCCAACCCTATTGTAGCTCCTAAAGAAATGATTGCATTTGTTTTTTTGTTGTCGGCGTCCCTCCAAAACTTCTGAGAAAACAAATCAAAGTCCTCAACAATCCAATTAAGAATAGAATTGATTGTTGTATCGATTGGTAGCGAGCCTCTAATAGCTATGACATATTGATCTCCTGATTGCGCGATAAATGCATAATTCACAAACCCTGCTTCTTTTGGTTTAACGGGTTGCCAAGCTACTTCCCATTCTGGTAAATACTCAGCCAATGCATTTTTAACTGCATTTTCATCTTGATACAATTGTTCGGAATAGGATGAAATTGCGGCAAGAATCAATGCCGTTACATCGTTATTCGCCCGTTCATTTTGTTTGGACGGGGCATTATCACCAATGATAATTTGAGTTGTTTGAGTAGTTGTCATATTCAGTAATTTGGTTATATCTGTTTCAAAAACATCCAAATTACACAAAAAAGGGGAAATGATCAATAATCAACTCAACGCCTTGAACTTATCTGAGAAATAAACGCGATCTCGATTCACACGAGTTTCCAAAGCTGTGCGGAATTCGCCGTATTTTCCTTCCGGAATACAATCGGTCGGGAAAAACAATTGCAATTCTTCAATGTATTCGAAATAAATGGTTTGCTGATGCGATTCAACGCGGCGCAATCCTGAAAAATACAAGACTTTTACTTCACGATCAGCCACCACTACTGCTTTGTGGGTAATTCCAACACGAAACCAAGGCATTGCTACAAGTAGAAAAACCAACTGATCCAAGCCCAACAACCCATAAACCAATGCTACCAACCAAGCTTCCGTTGTTACTTCATACATGGCGAAGGCAACAATAAATGCAATAGTAGCTTCGATGATCAGGTACATGCGGACTTGCTTTTTACGCTCTACTCCTACTTCAGTACACCAAATAAAACGTTCCGGTTTGCGGGTCATTCCTACTCCGGTCCAGCGACTAGCCGAACGACGAAGAATGAGAATCAGTAATACAATGGCAAATCCGAGAAAGATCAATTCCCTATTTTCCAATTGTTCACCGGTGGTATGAAGAAACTCAATCGGCAAATCAAAACCTACAATGATGGCAAAAGCCATTGTCGGAAATGAAATCACCAATAATAGGAGATTGATCGCTCTGTTCATGTGTTATAGTTGCTTGATTTTGCGTTGAATTTCTTCTATTTTGCGCTTTGAGGCTTCAATCTTCTGATCAACTTCTTTACGCAATGCATCGGCACTTGCACCTTTCGACCGGGCAAAAAAGCCGAGATTGTTCTCGTATTGCAGAATATCAGCTTTTAGTTGGTGCATTTTGTCGAACAAATCGGCTCGTTCTCGCGCCAGCATTTTATCGGCATTTGGGTTGGCTTTTAGTGTGTCCACGCGTGCTTGGAACAAAACGCGTTCCTGCTCTTCGCCTTCCAGTTTCAATTTCTGATAGTGGTTGTTTAGCGCGTCTCTGTAGGCGTTGTAGACAGCATCTTTTTGTTTCATCGGCACAAAACCGATGGCCATAAATGCAGTGGAAAACTCCTTCAGCATAGCCAAAGCTTCTTTCTTATCTTCTGGAATTTGCGCTGCTTTAATCTGTTCGATCAAGGCTATTTTAGCGTCGTAATTGCTCGATAATTCCTGATCTTGTTGTGAAAAATGGTTTTGCTTGGCGGTAAAAAAGTGATCACACGCTGCACGGAATTCCTTCCATAATTTTTGTTCGTTGCGTTGTCCGGCATTTCCTGTTTCTTTCCATTGTTTCTGGATTTTCAAAATTTGCTCGGTAGTCGCTTTCCAATCGGTTGAATCTTTCAGCGCATTCACTTTGTTGATCAATTCCTGTTTTTTAGAAGCTAATCCGTCAAATTGTGAACGTAACACGTCAAAAAACGCTTTCTTGGCAGTAAAGAAACTATCGCATACACCTCTGAATTCTTTCCAGATTTCTTCGTTTTCTTTACGCGGACCAAAACCAATTACTTTCCACTCTTCTTGAAGCGCCAACAATTGTTCGGTTGCCTGTTCCCAATCTTTATTGGCGATCCATTCACCTTGTTTGGCAATCAATTCTTTTGCGCGTTCAACCACGGCTTTTTTCTTTTCGAGATTGCCCGACAATTCCGTGCGGCGTTCTTCGTAGAATGCATGAATACGTGCATAAACCACGCGCACAGCATCCCAATAAGCGGTTTTGAGCGTTTCCCAATCATCGTTGTTTACCGGTCCTGTTTCGTCCCATTCGTGTTGCAACGCTTTGATGGCGGCTTCTACCTCCTTGATTTGCTCTGTTTTATCCAATTGCTGGATTTTCTGAACAACCTCTAATTTCAATTGGTGATTGCGGTGCAAATCGTGTTCGCGCAATTCGCGGTAAATCTTTAGATGGTAGAAAAACTCTTCCAGCAAACGCGAATATTCCGATTGCACTTCTTGGCGCTTTTCACGTGGAATATCACCCACGGTTTTCCACGCATCGTGAATTTCCTTGTATTGCGTTAATGCAGCACCAATATTTTCTTCTGTCTTGATGACATTGCGCAGACGCTCGATCAATGCATTTTTTTCGCGTAAATGGGCAGCCTCTGTATCTTTCTTCGATTGTTGCGCAGTATTGCGACGCTCTTTGTATTCGCTATAGATGGCATAAAATTGTTCGCGTACTTCATCTTCTTCCGCTTCCTGAGGTTCTTCACCACGTTCACGCGCTTCCAACTGAGCAACCTGAAATTTGCGTTGTTCCTCTAGCACCACATCATCAAATTTGGTGCGTAACTCGCTTACATCACGACTCACCGCCAACGGATCTTCCTGTGATGTCAATGCTTTTAACGCTTCTATAAATGCCAACTTTTCCATAACTCTTTCGGTTTTATCCTACCGTCTCTACCATATCAAAATCCGTCAACGCAACAAATTGCTCGATGCGTGCTTCAATTGCCTCTTTTGTCAAATCCAATAAACGTTCTGTTCCGAACTTCTCTACACAGAACGAAGCCAATGCCGAACCGGCAATAATAGCGCGTTTCATATTGTTAAACGATGTATCTCCCGTTGCGGCAATGTATCCCATAAAACCACCGGCAAATGTATCTCCCGCTCCTGTCGGATCAAATACTTCTTCCAATGGCAAAGCCGGCGCAAAGAATACTTTTTCGTCCTGGAACAACAAAGCTCCGTGTTCTCCTTTTTTAATCACCAATGTATGCGGACCCATTGCGCGGATCACTTTCGCTGCCTTCACCAATGAATATTCACCCGACAACTGACGTGCTTCTTCATCGTTGACGAACAATACATCAACCAGTGCCAATGTTTGTTTCAAATCATCCATGGCGATGTCCATCCAGAAATTCATCGTATCCATTGCCACCAATTTCGGACGTTCATGCAAACGTTCAACCACCTGGCGTTGTACTTGCGGCGAAAGATTCCCAAGCATTACATAGTCAACACCTTGGTATGCCTCCGGAATAATCGGATCAAAATGCTCCAATACGTTCAACTCTGTAATCAAGGTATCGCGCGAGTTCATATCGTTGTGGTAACGACCCGACCAAAAGAACGTTTTCTCACCTTGTTTAATTTGTAAACCGTCAAGATTCACTCCTTTTGCTTGAAGCAAATCCAACATACTTTGAGGAAAGTCTTCACCCACAACCGAAACGATACGCTGATCGGATACATAATTGGAAGCTGAAAGGGCGATGAACGTACCCGCACCACCAATAATCTTATCTGTTTTTCCGAAAGGTGTTTCAATCGCGTCGAAGGCAACACTTCCTACTATCAATAAACTCATGCTTTTTCTATCAAATACTAAGCGCAAAAGTAGTGATTTAGTTATACAATTACCGTTCTAATTCAACACATCTGCGCAATTTCACCCAAAGCCGAAAAAAGCTTCACCTTCTGATTTGAGATCATTCCTCAAAAAGGTCGTACTTTTAACGTAAATAGCGAAGTATGGACATTCAACAAGCGAATACCTAGCTCACAACTGTGTAATTAACTGTTAATATTTAGTTAATTGTGAAATAATAAACACAAATCCCATTTCACAACAACTTCGGTATGCTTCTTGCATGTTTCAAAACATCATTAAAATCCTTGGCTATGATTAAACAATACATCCCCATCAGTTTGCTTGCGATCACCGCACTATTCGGTTCACAAGCAGTAGCTCAAGAACAATTCACCAAAGATTTCGAAATCGTTCGCAAAGAATTGGTTTCCTGGGATCCTGTACGTGGTGAATGGCTCTCGTCCAGTTTAGTTGCAATGACTAAGAATGAACCGATCCCGGACCGCATGTTTCCGGAAGATTTTACTCCACTTGAAATGTTGAAAGTGGTTCCTGCTTCAACACGTAATGCTATTGCCGAAACGGCAACATCCCAATCCAACAACAATGCAACTACCACAGCTGATCGACAGTCTTGGACACAGGTTTCATCTGTTCTTCAACGTGCCAATTGCAAACCTGTAATGGGCAGAACATATGGAGATCCGCATCTTTCATCGTTTGACGGTGCCAGCTATTCGTTTCAAACTGTCGGAGAGTTTGTATTGGTGAAATCGACTTCAGGTAATATGGAAGTGCAAACCCGGCAACGTGCTCAAACAGACGATATCTCGCTCAACACAGCTGTTGCGATGAATGTAGCAGGTGACCGTTTTTGTGTCTATGCGCAAGAAAAACCCGACGGAAATACATCTACTCCAATTCGCTTGAACGGTGAAGCCCTTTATGTTGACGAACTAACGTATTATTTACCTCACGGCGGAACAGTGCGTAAAAGCGGACGTAATAATTACCTGGTAACTTGGCCAACAGGTGAAACGGCCAGTTTGGACATTCACAACGGTTCTTTCTCGTTCATTAATGTTTCGGTACAGGTATTTCCATGTGCAGACAGCTATGAAGGTGTTCTTGGAAATGCAAACGGAAGAACTTCCGACGATTTTGAAACACGTGGCAATGCCAGCCGTCCGGAAAATTTAGCTTTCCATACATTTGGAAACACCAATGATCCTTCTGCTCAGGCCATGGAACGTGAATACTTGGCTTGGATGTCAAAAGACTTTGCTAGGTCATGGCGAGTAGACCAACCAACTTCATTGTTCGATTACGGATTCGGTCAAAGTACCCTTACATATACCGACGAAAGTTTTCCGCGTGTACACCATACATTGGCTGATTTATCGCCTGATCAACGTGATCGTGCCCGCAGAAATTGCGAGAGAAACGGTGTAAGTGCTATTGATATGAATGGTTGTATTTACGATCAGGGATTTGTCAATATCCCTCCAAGTCCGCGTCCTGAAATTGTTGACAGAACTGTCGCTTACAATGTAACACCGATCACAAAACCGGTACCGAATGTAAATCCTGGCGGAGGCAGAATCCCACGAGTTGAGGGATCAGGCCCCGGTAAAACAGATCCGGGAGTAAACAGCAATGGAAATGGTGCTTTGCCTATGGGTAAACAAGTAGGAGCGGAATCTGCTGCTCCAAATACGGAAACACGTGATCCGGGAACTAGCGGAACCGTAACTCCTAAACCGGTAGATGCAAAAGGAACGGCTGAAAAACCAATGCCTGTTGTAGTAGACACGCCGAAACAGCCGGCTCCTGTGCCAGTTGAGGAGAAACCTGAACGCAACCGATTGGGTCGTTTGTTTGAAACAGTTAGTGGAAGCAGCAGTTCAGGTTCAAGTAACAGTGGAAGTGAAACACCGCGAACAAGTTCTCCGGAACCTGCAAGATCGGAACCAACTCCACAACGTTCTGAGCCAAGATACGAACCTGCACCGCAGCGTTCAGAGCCAAGATACGACCCCCCTGCGCCTCAGCGTTCAGAACCGGTTTCACGTCCTGAGCCTACACGCAGCGCACCGGCTCCGGCACCTGCACCAAAATCTGTTGGTGGAAGAGGAGGCCGATAACAAAGTATAGCTTGCCAACTTAAATAAAACGAAAGGCGTGGGAGAAATCCTACGCCTTTTGTGTTTTAATTGGGATTTCATTTTTGGATTAATGATTGATTTATATCTTACTCCGCCTAAGGCTGACAAAACGCGCTAACGCGATATATTTCTGCCTTATTTAGGCCCTACAGGACAGAAGTAGAAAGTGTTGATGTGTTTCAGGTAAATTAAGCTTTCATAAATATCCCGTAGGGACTAAATATCTTAGAACACCGATCAACATTTAAATATCGCCCCGTAGAGGTGAGACATCAGAAACCATGAAAAACGCCCATCTATCAAGATAAACGGGCGTTTCAGTTTTATAAGTCATTTGACTAGATATGTTTCACCTTCACGATTCGTTTGGTAAAGTTACCAGATGGTTTCATTACAGTTACGAGGTATTCACCCGAAGGAATATCACCCAAAGTCACCGGAATATCATGCAACCCTTCAGTGAACGATTTCGAACAAACATCCACCACCAAACGGTTGAACATGTCGCGAATCTGGATCGTTACCTCTTCGTTTTTCGAGTTCATGCGAATGGTTGTTTGTTCACCACATGGATTCGGGAAAATAATCACATCTTCTCCTGCAAGCTTGTTTTCATTGATACCCAAGTTACAAGAATCCAGTACCGGAATAAAGTTTATCGTATGTTCAAACATTGCTTGAATATCGGTCGGATCGGCTTGAAACCAGTCTTTCAAAACGGAAGCATACACATCGCGGAAATCGATTTGCATCGGAATACCTGCCTGATCAACAATTTGATCACTGATTACAGGATTCGGACCAATAATTTGGGAACTGATACAGGTTCCGAATAAGAATAAAGGCGCAGCATCTCCATGGTCTGTCCCCAAACTGGCATTTGCGGCAACCTGACGACCGAACTCGGAGAATGTCATTCCGGCAACGCGTTGTTCAAGGCTGAGCAAATTCAAATCGTCCTGAAAAGCCGCTACGGCATCCGAAACCGATTTCAATAAATTGGCATGATCACCAAGTGCCGGCGTTCCCGGATCTTCTACCTGCGAATCATGTGTATCGAATCCGTTGATGTTAACAATGTAAATTTTGGTTTGCAAACCACCTGAAATCATTTGAGCTACATAACGCAACTGCACTGCCAGCGGGTTGTTATCATCATACATCGTAGAAAGCGTACTTCCGTTATTAGCAGCAGCATTTACAGCTGCTCCGTAATCGTTGGCTTGCGCAATCATCGTGGCTAAATACTCCATGTGCGAACCGTAATAGGTTCCGTCGTTCAACTGACTTGATTCCTGTAAGTTAAATGCATCAAACGGATCAACTACCGTAGTTGAAAAATTAGCCATTAAACCCTGGCAAGTCGAGGACACCTCATAACCCATGCTGATCGCAAACGGATCGGGGTAAGACGCATTCGGGTAATCATCCGGGAAATTCGGGAAATTATTATCCAGATGTCGACCCAACCAACCGGTTGTTCCGGCAGGATCCATCAAACCTGTAGACCAGATATCCATAGACCGGAAATGCGAACGGTTTTGTTCGGGATAACCAACGTTTTGAATAATAGAAAGTTTTCCATCATTGAACATATTACCCATTCCAGTCATCACCGGATGCAACGCATTTGTAGCGTTAAGCGTGATCAATTGGTTTTCCGGAATCAAAATATCCGGTCGTTGGATCACAAGATTATCATATTGATCAAGTGGAACCAAGGTACTCAATCCGTCATTCCCTCCATTGAGTCGGATCAGAATCAATACTCTGTCTTCGGCAGTACGAGAGACTTTGAAAAGTTCTTTCGTGATTGCCCCGAATTTAAAATCCTTCAACAATAAAGGCGCACCAACAGACGATAAGGCTACGGATTGTATAAAGTTTCTTCTTTTCATTTCGTCAATTCTTTATTAAACCTATATTGTTTGAAATTCGGGCATTTGGAACAAGCGGTAGAGCACAAACTCCACGCGTTGTCTTACCGGTGTACTGAAAGTCACATTACCAGGATTGGCCACATAATCATCGTATTGAATGGTCCATTCAAAATCAGGTAAACCGTTTGTCAACAAGGATTTAAGTGTTAACTTTTGTGCTGTTGATAATCCTTTCGGACAGAAAACATCTACAATATCGTCGATGACTTGTGGAGCGTTATTCGGGATCGAAAGGCCATCCACCAATGCCAGCGCGTCTACTTTCAGGGTTTCACCATTGACTTGAATACCTGTAAACACAGTAAGATATGTTCCCAAATCAAAACGCAGCTTGATATAACTGGAATTGGCCCATAAACGTGAATAAGACGGTGCTTGATAATAAGACGTCCATCCACCTACACTTGGCGGTCGGAAATAATCCATACCCAAGGTTTGAGCGAAGGCATAGACATTTACATACATTTCGTAATTGGTTGCCAAATCAAAGTTTGGTAACGAGTGTGTTGAATTCAACATTGAAAACAAGTGTTCCAACGGATTCTTAATAATGGTTCCCAGCATGCTAACGTCGTAGAAGTGATCACTTTTCAGCAATTCATCCATTACGGGCAAAATATTGAAACCATTTGCTTCCAATGTAGTTGCCATATCTGCAATCACGGTGGATTCTACGGCTGGTGTAAGGTCATAATTAACGAACCATCTGTAAATTTTGCGGCAGATGTATTTCGCCATATTCGGCTGTTGGAAAATGATATCGATGTAGTTGGAATACTCCAAATTATCGGCATTAGGAACTGTGGCATTACCGAAGTAAGCTGATAGTGTTTTAACCGTTGCATCATGCAAAATAGGGTAATAAACCGCTTGTGGACTTGTAAGTGTATCACTCAGCATTCCATCTACAGTCCAGCCGGTGAGGATTTTTGCACCTTCAGAAACATCAGATTCGGTATAATTGGAATAATCTCCAGGACCAACTTGTAATCCTTTTCCAACTGTAAACAATTCCAACAACTCGCGGGCATAGTTTTCATTCGGAGCAAACTGGTTATTGGAAGCACCGTTAAGGAAGAGCAACATGTTCGGATCAACGGTAATATCTTTCACCAATTGCTGGAAATTACCCAAACAGTTAGCGCGATACAGCTGATGCATATTGTAAACCCCGCGTGCATCAAAAGAAGCTACTGCACCGAAATGGTTGGTCCAGAACAAACACATTTTTTCTTGAATCGACACAGTAGGTTGATTCAAGCGTTCCATCATCCAACCTCCAAGCGAATATTCTCGTGCATTGTTTACCAATGGCTGGTTGCTGGATGGATACACCGAATTTACCCAAGACGTTCCGAACGCTGCAATAGTCTCGGCAGGATCAACTGCCAAAGGCTCTGTAACCGCTGGAAGCGTCAATAATTGAGCAACCGTTGCATTCATTCCATCGGCAACCGCCTGTTGAATTTGAGCAAACGTAGGCCCGAACAAGGTTCTTCGTAGTAGATGCGCCGCTTGTACTTTCGTCCAAGTACCCGAATAAGGGGTCAAACTCAACGAAACCGGTGCCTCAATATCTTCTTCTTGAATCATATTGTAGGTTTTTCTGCTACGGAAAATACGAAAATTTTACCAATCGCAATAGGCAACTTCCTGTAAAATAAAAATTTAACAAGAAACAAACAAATCGTTCATCCCTATCACATCTGGTTTTACATCAATTTTTAACTCAATGCGACCTCAAGTGAATCTTAAATGGTCTGAAACTCCGGCATTTTAAATAAGCAATTCAACACTTGTTCCATTTGCTGACGAACAGGATCGCTCAACAGATTATTTAATGGATCAGCAGTATAATTGGAATATTCGGTTGTCCATTCAAAATCAGGTAAATTATTTGTCAATAGTGATTTCAAAAGTAGTTTATTGCTTACCGAAAGTCCATTCGGACAAAAAACTTCAACCGTGTCATCGATAACCTGTACGGCATTATCCGGTTGCGAAAGTCCATTCAAAAAGCTCAATGCATTTACCTTGAAAAACTCGCCATTGATAGGTATTCCGCTATTTACAGTGAGATAGGTGACAAAATTCGACCTCAAATTCAAGTACCCGGTACTGGCCCATAATCGCGAAAAGGAAGGCGCTTGATAATAAGCTGTCCAACCACCAACATTGGGCGGAGTAAAATACGTCATTCCCAATGCTCGAGAAAAATAATAGATGCGAATGTACATTTCAGAATTGGTCACTAATCCAAAATTTGGTGAGCTATTGGTGGCATTAAACATGGAAAAAAAGAACTCCATGGGATTCTTAATAATTGTTCCACGCAACGAACTATCATAAAAATGTTCACTCTTGATCAAGGCTTCAATCACTGGTAATACCTCGAAATTATTCGCTTCTAAAATCGTATTCAACTCAGAAATGATAGTCGACTCTACATCCGGCGTCAAATCATAATTTACAAACCAACGATACAGTTTTCGGCAAATAAATTTCCCTATATTGGGTTGGGCAAAAATCGCATCAATGTAGTTCGCATATTCCTGATCTCCCGCATTGGAAATAACAACACCTCCAAAATGTGATGAAAGCGTTTTATCGGAAGTGTCATGCTCGCTTGCAACAAAAACAGGTTGCGGGCTTGTCAACGTATCACTCCACCATCCTTGCACCGACCAACCAGTCAGGATTTTGGCTCCAGCCGCCACATCGGCCTCTGTATAATTGCTGTAATCTCCTGGCCCAACTTGAGGACCTTTTCCTACAGTAAACAACTCCAGCAATTCACGGGAATAGTTTTCGTTGGGCGACGACTGAAAATTGGTGTGTCCGTTCAAAAATGCCAACATGCTCGGATCGAGTGTTACATCTTTGACCAGTTGCTTAAAATTCCTTAAGCAGCTCGATCGATAAAGATCCATCAGGTTAAAAATGGCTCTTGCATCAAAACTTTCTTCCACCCCAAAATGATTGTTCCAAAACAAGCACATTTTTTCTTGAATACTTACAGTTGGTTGATTGATGCGTTTGATCATCCAAGCGGTCAAAGATCCTCTTCTTGCATCATCTACCTGAGAAGGTCCAATTGTAGGATAAACAGCATCTACCCATGTTTCACCGAAAGGAACAATCAACTCATTTGGCAAGTACGTTAGGGGTAAATCAGTTATAGGAAGGGTCAATAATTGAGCAACGGTAGCATCCATTCCATCAGCAACCGCCTGTTGAATTTGGGCAAAGGTAGGACCAAACATTGTTCTGCGTAATAAATGCGCAGCTTGATCTTTTGTCCAGGTACCCGAGTAAGGAGTAAGACTTAATGAAAAAGAAGGCTCTATTACTTCATCTGGGATCACTACTCTTTTTTGGGGGTAAAATACACAAAAAGAGCGTTAGATTCAGCAAGTTAGTGATTCAAAAACCCAATATTCCGCTTCAACCCTTCAAACTTGGTTCGCTTCACCGCACTGTTACGAAACAATTCACGGAACACGTCTTCCGTAAGGTTGTGCCAATCAGCTTTGGAAAGGTGGAGCAATTGATCATTGGGAATGAAAGCCGGAACGGAGTGCGGTTTCGAGAAGCGATTCCACGGGCACACGTCCTGACAAACATCACAACCGAACATCCAATTGTCCATTTGTGAGCGGAAAGCTTCGGGTAAAACGGCGTCTTTTAGTTCAATTGTTAGGTACGAAATACATTTGGAACCATCGACTACATAAGGCTGCACAATTGCTTCTGTTGGACACGCATCAATGCAAGCCGTGCAAGTTCCGCAATAATCTTTGATGGGTCCGTCGGGTTCGAGTTCCAAATCAAGAATCAATTCGGCAATGAAGAAAAAAGAACCTGCTTTCGGGTGAATGATATTGGTGTTTTTTCCCATCCATCCCAAACCGCTTTTTTGAGCCCAGGCTTTGTCCATGACAGGAGCTGAGTCTACAAAAACCCGACCACCAACTTCCCCAATTTCATCCTGAATGAATTGTAGTAATTCCTTGAGTTTGTCTTTGATAACGAAATGGTAATCGGTTCCGTAGGCATATTGCGAAATCTTTGGAGCTTCTTGATCTACTTGTTTTTCTTCCGAGTAATAATTCAGCATCAGCGAAACCACACTTTTGGCACCATCTACCAATAATCTCGGATCAAGGCGTTTGTCGAAATGATTCTCCATGTAACTCATTTCTCCGTGGTGGTTTTCGGATAACCAACGTTCCAAACGCGGTGCTTCTTCTTCCAGAAAACCGGCTTTGGAAACACCACAGAAGGAAAAGCCCAATTCCAGTGCTTTTTGTTTGATGAGCTGAGTATGATTGAATGTATTCACGTAATTAAAACAAACCGCCTTGCGCCCAACCTAGGTTTAGGCCAAGATGTTTATAGGCTTTTTCGGTGGCTTTTCTACCACGCGGAGTACGCATGAGAAATCCTTCCTGAATCAGGAACGGTTCGTAAACTTCTTCCAGTGTTCCAGCATTTTCTCCAATAGCTGTAGCAATCGTTGTAAGACCAACAGGACCACCGTTGAATTTTTCGATGATCACTTTCAACATCCGGTTGTCCATTTCGTCTAATCCGTACTTATCTACATTCAGAGCATCCAAGGCATGTTGGGTAATGGCAATGTCGATGGTTCCATCACCTTTGATTTGCGCGAAATCGCGTACACGACGTAAGATTGCATTGGCGATACGAGGTGTACCACGGCTTCTTCCGGCAATTTCAAAAGCCGCACGTTCGTCTATTGGAATATCCAATAATTCAGACGAGCGCTCTACGATCATTGAAAGCGTTTTGGTGTCGTAGTATTCCAATCTGGAATTAATACCAAAACGAGCTCTTAGAGGCGCTGTGAGCAACCCTGAACGTGTGGTAGCACCAATGAGTGTAAACGGATTCAAGGCGATCTGCACGCTACGGGCATTGGCACCTGTGTCAATCAGAATATCGATCACATAATCTTCCATCGCAGAATACAGGTATTCTTCCACCACAGGACTGAGTCGGTGAATCTCGTCAATAAATAATACATCACCTTTTTCTAGGTTGGTGAGCAAGCCTGCTAAATCCCCTGGTTTATCCAGAACAGGTCCGCTGGTTACTTTAAATCCAACCTGTAGTTCGTTGGCGATGATATTTGCCAGTGTTGTTTTTCCCAATCCCGGAGGACCATGTAATAACACATGATCTAAAGGTTCACCTCGTTTGGTAGCCGCTTGAACAAAAATCTCTAGGTTTTCAACCACTTTCGGCTGTCCGGCAAAATCGGAAAGACGTTTCGGGCGGAGAACTTTGTCGTAATCCTTGTCGTTGTTAGCAGCTTCGCTTCTGTAATCGAATGATTCTTCTTCTTCCAAGAGATCGGTTTTGGGGTAAAGATAACTAGAATTGGCTAAGAAAGGAGCTAGATAATGAGGGAACTGGAGAGCTTAGACCTAAAAACAAAAACCCCAAAGTGACTTATTAAGGAAGTCTACTTCGGGGTTTTCAATTTTATTCAATGAGACTAATGCTCTTCTTCGCCTTCCATCAATGGAACATTCTGTGGAATAAAGTCATCCTCTGCACCTGGCTTAGAATAATCATACGGCCAACGGTGAACTTCAGGAATGGCACCTGGCCAGTTTCCGTGAATATGTTCTACCGGAGTTGTCCACTCAAGCGTATTTGATTTCCAAGGATTCTGAATTGCTTTAGGTCCACGGAAAATACTGTAGAAGAAGTTGAACAAGAACAACAACTGTCCAAGTGCAGCTAAAATGGCGAAAAACGTAATAATTACATTCAAATCCAACATCATGTCAAATGACTCGGTATTAAACTCGTTGTATACCGAATAATCGTAGTAACGACGCGGAGCTCCTGCCAAACCTACGAAGTGCATCGGGAAGAAAACCCCGTATGCGCCAACGATAGTAATCCAGAAGTGAGCATAACCCAAACGTGTATTCAACATACGACCATACATTTTCGGGAACCAATGGTAAACTCCGGCAAACATTCCGAATACAGCCGACATACCCATTACAATATGGAAGTGAGCCACAACGAAGTAAGTATCGTGAACCGCGATGTCTAATGCAGAGTCGGCAAGGATAATACCTGTTACACCACCTGTAATGAAGGTTGAAACCAATCCGATTGAAAACAACATGGCCGGTGTATAGATATTGGAGCCTCTCCAAATAGTAGTAATGTAGTTAAACACTTTCACAGCTGAAGGAATCGCAATCAACAAGGTTGTAAACACGAATACACTACCAATAAACGGATTCATACCTGTGATGAACATGTGGTGACCCCAAACGATAAAGGATAAGAATCCGATGGCGAGTATGGAACCGATCATTGCTCGATAACCGAAGATCGGTTTGCGTGAGTTCGTAGAAATGATCTCGGAAGAAAGTCCTAATGCCGGTAACAATACAATGTATACCTCCGGGTGGCCCAAGAACCAGAATAAGTGTTGGTAAAGCAATGGCGAACCACCGTGATTCTCCAACATTTCAGATCCTACAATGATATCCGATAGGTAGAATGATGTTCCAGCCAAACGATCCATCATCAACAACAATGCTGCTGACAACAATACTGGGAATGATAATACACCCAAAACGGCAGTAACAAAGAATGCCCAGATTGTCAACGGCATACGTGTCATTTTCATTCCTTTTGTTCGCAAGTTGAAAATCGTTACGATGTAGTTCAATGATCCAAGCAATGATGATGCAATGAAAATTGACATGGAAGCCAACCACATTGTCATCCCTTGTCCGGAACCTTCAATGGCTTGCGGAAGTGCCGAAAGCGGCGGGTAAACAGTCCATCCTGAAGATGCCGGACCTGTTTCGATAAACAATGAACACAGCATGATTACCGAAGACAAGAGGAACAACCAGTAAGAAATCATATTCAAGAAACCGGAAGCCATATCACGCGCACCCAATTGCAACGGAATAAGTAAGTTAGAGAATGTACCAGACAAACCACCAGTTAAGAGGAAGAATACCATGATTGTACCGTGAATGGTTACCAATCCTAAGTACATACTTTCAGACAATACGCCTTTTGGAGCCCATTTATCACCTAGAAAAAAACTAAGGAAATCTGATCCTTCACCTGGCCAAGCCAATTGAATACGGAACATAATGGACAATAACATTGCCACAATACCCATGAAAACAGCAGTCATAAGGAACTGCTTTCCAATCATTTTGTGGTCTTGGCTAAATACGTACTTCGAAATAAAACCTTCCTCATGGTGATGATGACCGTGAGCGTCGTGATGTGCGTGTGCTTCGTGAGCTGCCATGTTTTATCTTTTATTGCTGTTATATACTAAATTAATTATGCCTTTGGAAGTGAATCTATAGGCATAGCTGCACCATCTGCAGGAATACTATCTGTAGTACCTGCAGCAGCTGGTGCTTCAACAGGTTTACCAACCTGATAAACGTTTTTAAATGTCTTAGAAGCTTTCAACCAATCCTCTCTTTCTTTTGGAGTAGGGGTTCTTTTCAAGATTTTAGCCAATCGTTTTTGATGCGCTTTGCTATCTGTATAGGAAGTTTTAAGGCTCCAAACTTCGTAGTCTTTTGGTTCCAATACCACAACCATCAACTTCATTTTGTAGTGAGACGTACCACAAATTTTATTACACATCAAAATGTAATTGAATTTCTGATTGTTCATCTTATCACGCATCTCATCGGTAGTTACTGAAGGTGTAAATTTGAAGCGCGTTGTCTGTCCGGGAACCGTATTCATTTGAGCACGGAAGTGTGGGAAATAAGCTGAGTGAATCACATCTTTTGCACGGAAATTGAATTCGTATTCTTGATTTTTGCACAAGTAAAGTGTATCACCTTCCGTAAACGTCACATCATCCATTGCCTGTACGTCCAACTTTGAATTGTGACGCACCTTCATCTGGTATAACAAACGAATTAATCGTTCTTTACGATCTAAATCAGTTACCATCAAATCGCGTTCTTCAGGAATCAACATGATCGTACGGTCGTTCAATTTACGCTCCAACGCTTTGATACCCGACATTCCGTTTTCCATAGAATCAATTGCATTCTGAATAGTAGCTGCAGTCATCAAAGCCAACGGATTGTTTTCATTGGTCAATTTGTAATCAAAGAAACCTAAGGTATTGTCTTCACCTGACATACGAACTGTCCAACCAAATTGCTTAGAAAACAATTCAACGCGAATAGCTTCTTTACCCGGTTCGTCAGTTTGCTCATTCCAAGATTTCAAACCAAGGATGATGATAATCGCCAAAACGATTGCCGGCACCACAGTCCAAATCAACTCCAAACGATTATCGTGCGGGAAATAGTATGCTTTCACACCAGGTTTGCGCACGTATTTGAATGCAAATCCAAACAGCAATCCATTTGTAAGGAAGAATACGATGATAATGATCCAGAAATTCAGGTTCAATAACCAGTCTGTTTGAGCACCACTTACTGATGCAGCATCACCTCGTCCTGTCCACCCGTAAGCCAACATCAACCAGATGAATCCACCGAACATGAACACCATAAAGGCTAGTAATAAACCTGCATTCAATTTATTATCACGGTTGGTAATGTCCTCCTCCCGACGATCTCTCAATTTAGAAGAAAGCTCATACAAACGCACTAGCTGCGCAATGGCCAATACTCCTAAAACAATAACGATTAATACGATTAGTCTACTCATTTTACTTTATTTATCGCTAATCCACCTCTGGCGGACGTTATTAAATTTCGTGGTGAATACTTTCGTCTAGGAAAGGGTGATTGACCGGAGTCAAAGGTGCTTTCGTAAGATTATTCAAAATACGGTTGATGAAGAAACCTAAGAACAAGACTGCCAATCCGATTTCCATGAAACCGATGTAAGCATTTTTGCCCATTGAGCCTCCCATAACCATCAGGTAAGCATCTACCCAGTGACCACAAAGAACTACAAAACCAACAAACGTAAGGATACCAGCGTGACGTTTTGCATCGCGCGACATCAATAACAACATTGGGAATGCAAAGTTGATGATGAACATACCGAAGTACATTGCTTTGAAGTCTTCAATACGTGTTAAGTGGTACGTTGTTTCCTCAGGAATATTTGCGTACCAGATCAACATGAATTGTGAGAACCATAAGTAAGACCACAAGAAAGAGATCGCGAATGTCCATTTACCCAAATCGTGGATGTGGCTTTCGTTTACTTTCGGTAAGTAACCTTGTTTTTTCAAGTAAAGTGTCAGTGTTACAATAATGATCATTGCCGAACACCACATACCTGCAAACACGTACCATCCGAAGAGTGTAGAGAACCAGTGAACATCAATAGACATTAACCAATCCCATGCAGAAGTAGAACTGAAAACGGCAAACAACACCAAGAACGTTGCTCCCTTTTTGTAGTTTTTGAAGTGAAGATCTGTTCCACCAACACGATCCTCTTCCAACGAACGTTTTCTGAAACCATTCCAAAAAATAATGTAAACCGCCATGTAAACAGCTGTACGTATCCAAAAGAAACCTTTGTTCAAGAACATTGATTTACCTTCAATAAGTGAGTCATGTTTTACATGTTCAGGATCCATCCACACATAGATGTGAGCACCATCCATAAAAGTGATTACCAGAAGAGTTAAAATCATCAACCCAACACCGTAAGGCATAAATCCGGTAACAGCTTCAATTACACGTTTTACAGAGGCATACCAACCTGTTTCAGTGGCATATTGCAAGGCAAGGAAGAACAATGCCCCCAAACCGATGGCAAAGAAAAAGAAACTATCTACCAAGAGGTTGGCCATTAGACGAAGTCCCATGTGCTCACCATGATGGTTAAATGTCTCCATCCAAACACCAATACCAGTAAACAACAAACCTATAACCATCAAAGCGATAGTGAGAGTCTTTGCTTTCGAAGAAATTTTAAATTCCATTACAACGAGTTTTCTTTCTTATTCAATATTACTTTGGAGCATTTGCTGCCGGTGGCATAGCGCTTTCTCCTTCGGCAGGTGGAACAACAGGAGGTGCTGCTACAACAGGCAAACCAGTCTTTGGATCAAACTTACCGTAGTTAGCATCCTGGAAACGACGAACGTAGTGAACCAATGTCCAGATTTCCTTTTTGTTCAACATCGAAGCGTGTGAGCCCATCATTCCTTTACCATAGTAAATGGAGTAGAACATTTGACCTTCAGCAATGGTAAGGTTTTTATAAACCGGCACACCTACATACGATCCGGCAGTAACCATCGGTCCTTGTCCGTCACCTTTTTCACCATGACAGTGATTACAGTTGGCTTGATACAATGCTTTCCCTTCAGCAAATACGGCATCAGATTGTTCTGCTGATGTCAATTTGATCGGGTTCATATCAGCGGCAGCCAAATTGTACTCATAGTTTCCATCAGGATTGGTAGAGAAGTCGAAACCGAACATACCGTGAGTCAATGCAAACGCAGCGGCCGGTAAACGGTGATATGGCAACATCATACTAACAGTAGCCGAATCGGTTCCCCAATAAGGAATGGTATGTTTTGGCGGAGTCAATGCAGACATGGTCATTTTCATGTCATCATGAATTTTACCTCTCACTTCACCATAGTCAACATACGGCTCCACGGCAGGAGAACGATACATGTCGGGCATATACTCCAAACCAGGACTATCAGGATCAGCCGAGCAAGCAGCTGCTAACAGTGCTACTACGGAAATCTGCATCATCGCCTTGAATTTTACTTTCATCTGTATGGTCTTTTTAACCGCCCTTGGCGGACTTACATTAAAAATCTAATGAATTTCTTTTTGATCTAACTCAATCATTCCGGTCTCGTTCAACATCGCGTGTAATTCCGCGGCAGTAAACTGACTGTTTTCAGACATACGGAACTCCATCACGAATTTATCGTCTGTTGTACGTGGATCAGGATTTTGAGCCGGCATTCCCGGTAAGGTTTTATTACGTAATAAGTACGTAATTGCCATTCCGTGAGCTGCACACAATACTGTAAACTCAAATGTAATCGGAACGAACGCCAACACGTTATCCAAGTACGTTTCATTTGGCTTACCTCCGATATCCATCGGCCAATCCGAGATCATGAAATAACGCATTCCAATTGTTGCAAGCATCAAGCCCGTTAAACCATATAAGAATGCCATAATCCCCAAACGTGTTTGCTTCACACCAATGATCGGATCAATTCCGTGAATCGGGAATGGTGAGAACACTTCAGCTACTTTCACACCTTTAGCGACCAACTTCTTTGCGCCATCTTTCAGCACATCGTCGTCGTCATACATTGCATAAATTACTATATCTGCCATGTCTCAATTAATGATTGTGATTATTATCCTCGTGGTGATCATGACCTGCATGACCGTTTTTAGCAAAGTACGGATGAACCGGAGCCGTATCGTTTTTGTACGATTCACCTGAAGACTTCAAGATTGTTTTCAACTCGTTCAATGCCAATACTGGGAAGAAACGCGCAAACAATAAGAAGAAGACAAAGAACAAACCGATGGTTCCGATGTAAACACCTAAGTCAATATGACTCGGGAAATGCATACTCCATGATGATGGAAGGTAATCGCGGTGAATCGATGTAACGATGATCACGTAACGTTCGAACCACATACCAATGTTTACAACGATTGAAATCACGAATGTAAACAACAAGCTTCTACGCAACGGACGGAACCACATCAACTGAGGAGAGATTACGTTACATGTCATCATCGACCAGTAAGCCCACCAGTAAGGACCGGTAGCACGATTGATGAAGGCATACGCTTCGTATTCAACACCCGAGTACCATGAAACAAACAACTCCGTAAGGTAAGCAACCCCAACAATGGAACCGGTTACCATGATTACGATGTTCATGTATTCAACGTGTTTGGTATGGATGTATGCTTCTAGTTTCATGGCCTTTCGCATGACGAGCAAAAGGGTTTGTACCATCGCAAATCCTGAGAATACCGCTCCCGCTACGAAATACGGAGGGAAGATGGTGGTATGCCAACCCGGGATAACCGACGTGGCAAAGTCAAAGGATACAATAGAGTGAACCGAGAATACAAGTGGCGTAGCAACACCTGCCAATACCAATGAAACCAATTCGAAACGATTCCAGTGTTTTGCACGACCTGACCAACCGAATGATAGAATGGTATACATTCTTTTCGGAATCGGTTTTTTCATACGGTCACGAATGGTTGCGAAATCAGGAATCAAACCGATGTACCAGAAAACCAATGATACGGAAAGGTAAGTCGAGATGGCGAATACGTCCCAAAGGAGCGGAGAGTTAAAGTTCACCCACAAGGAACCGAAATGATTCGGAAGTGGTAATGTCCAATAACCTACCCACAAACGACCCATGTGGATCAACGGGAACAAACCAGCCATAAATACGGCAAAGATGGTCATCGCCTCGGCTGAACGGTTAATCGCCATACGCCATTTCTGACGGAACAACAACAACACGGCTGAGATCAACGTACCGGCGTGACCGATACCTACCCACCAAACGAAATTGGTGATATCCCATGCCCAACCAACGGTTTTGTTCAATCCCCAAACACCGATACCGGTTCCGAGAAGGTAGAAAATACATCCTACTCCGTACAAACCGATAATCAAGGCAATAGCGAACAAAATATACCACATGCGTGGTGCTTTGTCCTCAATTGGCTTACAAACATCCTCGGTAATTTCGTGGTATGTCTTATGCCCTAATATGAGCGGTTCACGAATTGCAGCTTCCTTATGCGACATTTCAGTTTATATTAAGCAATTAATGATTCTTTTTATTTCCGTGTCCTGCAGGTTCTTTGTGCCCGTGACCTTCGTCTTCGTGAGCCAAACGATTCAACTCGGGGTTGCTTTCGTTGCGCACTTTAACCTTATACCAAATGTTCGGTTTCACACCCACTTCTTCCAATGCTTGGTAAGCACGTTTTTTGTCATCAGCGCTCTTACGAACCATTGATTTGACATCATTCCAGTCACCAACAATGATTGCGTTTGACGGACAAGCATCCTGACAAGCAGTAACAATGTCACCGTCAATTACAGGACGAAGTTCTTTTTTAGCAACCAATTTACCTGCCTGAATACGTTGAACACACAATGAACATTTTTCCATTACACCACGTGTACGAACTGTTACATCAGGATTCAATACCATACGACCTAAATCGTCTTGAGCCGGATTGATTTCAGTAAATTTCTTGTATGAAGGGTAGTTGAACCAGTTGAATCGACGTACTTTATACGGACAGTTGTTCGCACAGTAACGCGTACCGATACAACGGTTATAAGCCATTTGATTCAAACCTTCCAACGAGTGTGTTGTTGCAGCTACCGGACAAACCGTCTCACATGGAGCGTGGTTACAGTGGTGACACAACATCGGCATGTGAACCACTTTAGGGTTCTCTGAAGGCTTTTCTGCCTTAGTGAAACTAAACGTATCTTCGTCTTTACGTGTACCCGGAACAACTTCTTCGTCTGAAGCATAGTAACGGTCGATACGCAACCAGTGCATTTCACGACCACGACGTACTTCGTCTTTTCCTACTACAGGAACGTTGTTTTCGGACTGACAAGCAATCAAGCAGTTACCACAACCGATACACTGACTTAAATCGATGGTCATTCCCCAACGGTGACCTACGTGCTCAATCGGATGTGCATCCCACAAATCGAATTCCTTGATCGGAACTTCGCCTTCGTGTGTATGGATTACATGCGGAGGATTGTATGCGTGAGAATCTTCTTTTTGGAAGATTTCCAATGTTGTTTCTTTTACGATGGAGTTACGCGCCATCACCGTGTGGTGAATTTGTGTAGCAGCAATCGGGAAGATACCTTCAGCTTTCGCTAAAGATCCTGTAACATCCGTTGAGTAAGAATCGTTCGACCAAGAGATGAATGGGAATACGTTTGCTCCAATCGGAATACGTTTTCCTTTTTCGTCTAACTCAAAACCACCGTATTGTAACGTACGGTAAGCCGCGTTTCCGATTTCTTCGTTTCCTGCACCACGTCCGTAACCAAGTGCGATACCAACTGTACCTAACGCTTGTCCCGGAGACGGATAAACCGGCAATGTCACCGATTCGTTTCCTACTTTCACAGTAGCCATGTTCAAGCCATTTTCCTGATCGAAAGTTGTCGCGTAAATGGTCTCACCAGACTTCGTAACCATTTCCGAAGGATTCATCGTGATGTAGTTATCCCACGTCACTTTAGAGATCGGATCCGGCAACTCTTGTAACCAAGGGTTACTTGCCATATCACCGCTCTTAATACCTGATTTTTGGTAAAGCACCACTTCCAATCCTCCACCTTTCGGCAATTGGGAAGCAAGACCGCTCATAGCACCTTCAATAAAAGGAAGTGTCACAGCCGGCATTACCATTGACATTGCACTGTTGTGCACTGCCATTCCCCAATAGGTATGGAAATCGGTATATTGTGTTTGTGTAGGGAAACCGTAAAGTTCCCAGTTTTTCGAGATATAATCAAATGCTACGCGAGAGTCTTTACCACCACGGTTTGCTTTACCTGCCCAAACAAGAATCGACTCGAGCGCAGAAGCACTGTTGTGTAACGGACGAATTGTGGGTTGTGCGATTGCGTAATGACCTGCTTTTGCGTTAAAGTCCGCCCAAGCTTCCAATGCATGATGGTCAGGAGCGATGTAATCACATTTTGTTGCTGTTTCGTCACCATAAGTAGCTAATGAAACACTCAATTTTGTTTTAGAGAACTCTACAAGCGCTTCGCCAAATGCTTTTCCGTTTGGCAAGTTGTATGCAGGATTCGATCCTAAGAAGAAAATAGCATCCGGTCCTTTTTTAGCGATTACATCTGCAGCCAATTGGTGCATTTTCGCATCTTCAGACTGATACATCATCACTTCGCTTTCGAAAATGATTGTTTTTCCGTAAGCACCTAAAACCGTATTTAGTTTGTTGGTGAGGATTTGAAGTGCTTTATTGTTTGAACCGCACACAACCAATGACTCACCTTTCGATGCTTTCAAAGATTTAACGGCTTCATCTGCGATTTTTTGAACGCTTGCGCTCAAGTTTGATGAAACACCACCGGCATTTGATCCGAGTTTACCAAGCATATAAGCTAACACTGCTGCTTGCTCACTTGGTTTGATCATTGCGCGGTAATCGGCATTGGAACCGGTAACCGACATGATCGACTCGAACTGAAAGTGACGTGACATCCAATCTCCTTCAGGAGCGCGACGTGTAGAAAAATCTACTGCGTACTGATTGCCCAACAACCATGAGTCAAGGAAATCTGCTCCGATACTCACAACAGTTTTCGCTTTCGAGAAATCGTAGTCAGGAATCATTGCTTTTCCGAAAGAAGCTAAGTTAGCCTGACGGATTCCATTGTAAGAAATAGCATCGTACTGAATGTGATTAAAGTTGGCATGCAATGTTGGCATACCAGCTTCATTCATTGTAGGGCCATACATAGCGAACGAAAGATCGACCAAGGCCGACTGCAAAGACGGAGAAATGATTGTATTGGAAACAAAAGCAATTTTTCCACCGCTTTTACCGATACGCATCAATTCTGTTTTCACTTTATCATCCAATTCAGACCAACTAACGTCTGAACCTTTATGCTGAGCCGTTTTCAAACGAGCGTTATCATACAAACCGAGAACAGAGGCGATTATTTGAGAAGTCGTTCCTCCTTTTGTGAAACCTTGTTCTTTGTTTCCTTTGATATAAATAGGACGACCCTCACGTGTTTTCACCAAGATACTTGCGTAATCGGTACCATCGTAATACGTAGAAGCATACCATGTTGGCATACCCGGTGTTACGTTTTCAGGTTTATTCACATAAGGAATAGCTTTTGTAACCGGAGCTTCACAAGCAGCTACTGTTGCAGCAGCTACACTGAATCCCAAGAACTTCAAGAAATCACGACGTGGTGTAGAGGTTTCTTTCAGTGATTCATCACCCAAGAACTCATCAACCGTTACTGATTCCGGAAACTCACGGTTTCTTGATTCTACGAATGCCGGCGTTTCCTGCAATTCATCAAGACCTTTCCAATATTTTCTAGTCATTGCCATAATCTTTTCTTCAGTTCAGAATTAATTAATAGTGACATTTAGCACATTCCCAACCACCTAATTCTTTCACGGTCACCTTACCATCTTCGAGGTATTTACCGTATAACTTTTTATCGTTATTCAAGAGACGCTTATGGATTTCGTTGTAGTAACCACTACCTTTTGTATCCAAAGCACCTTCTGAGATTTCTTTTTCACCGTGACATTCGATACACCATCCCATTGTGAGGGTAGCTTTCGTCAGCGGAATATTTCCTTCAATTTTATTCAAATCCTGAACCGGTACTACACGAGCAGTCTCGTTTTGTTTTGTCATATCTCCGTGACATTGTTTACAATCCAAACCACCAACTACTACGTGTTGTGAGTGATTGAAGTAAACGTGATCAGGAAGAACGTGTACTTTGTTCCAGATAATCGGAGAAGTTTTCCCGGTATATGCATCACCGTTCCAACCGGCAGCTTTGTAGATAGCAGTGATTTTCTCAGCTTGTGCAGGTGTACGACCTTTAATTTGCTTGTGGCAGTTCATACACACATTCACTGTAGGCAAACCTGCGGATTTTGATTTTGTTACCGAGTTGTGGCAATATTTACAATCGATGCCATTTGTTCCGGTGTGAATATCATGCGGGAAAGCAATTGGCTGAGAAGGCTGATAGTTTTCTACAACCCCAATCGAATAGCCTGCAAGGAAGAGCATAACAAACAATGAGATCACTACAACCAAACCACCTAAGCCAACATATTTACGATTTTTCCAAGCCCAAGATTTGAACTCTTCCATGTAGCTCTTCTCGTCAGCAGCGTCTTTACCAGCACTGTTTAACTGGCGACGAACACCACCAACAGCCATGATAATCACCACAAACATTAACCCGATGATAATCCAGATCCAACCAAGACCACCCTCTTCTTCTTCAGTAGCAGCGCCTTCCGCCATTGCTCCATCAGTACCAGCTGCAGCTTCCGCAGGATCCGGTTGAGCATCTATGTACTCAAAAATCGCATTGATTTCATCTACTTTTCCAGCCAAGTCAGGGAACATTTGCATTTCGCCCGGCTTCACCCCAACAATACTCGCCGCATACGGATCGGCTGCAGCTGCAGCTTTCCAGTTGGCTACCCATGTGTAGATTGAACCTTCCTTTGCACCACCATCTGCCCATTTTTGGCGAACACCAAACAGTTTAGGACCAGTTCCATCTGCATGCGGCTGATGACACGTGTTACACTTAGCTTTAAAAAGCGCTTCCCCATTCGGTTGGGCAGAAACATCAAATGCACCTAAGACAACTACTGCCGTAAGAGCACCGATACACCATTGTTTTATACTTCTAAACATCTGATTATTAGATATTTTTGTTTCTAAAAATGTTGGTCAAACCTAGCTAAACACTAGTATTGACGTTGGCAAATTTAGAAGAATAGCTACATTCCATGACAGTTTTGTGACAATTTTCGTCGTACACTTTTTAATTTAAAATGATTCTAAATAAGATGTTCCTTTCACATTTCTTAACAAACCGCTAATATCCTATCATTTAGCGTTTATTTTGAGTTAAAAACCCGTTTCAAAAGTCCTGTTTTCTTCAAAAAATAGTATTGGCACTTGTTTTGTAAAACCATTTCCTGAAAATTGTATTTTTGCTCTCTAAAAATGATTGTTATGCGAATGCTGATTGGTTTATTTCTATGTATTTCTTCAACGGGTTTTTCTCAAGGTCATGTGGAGGTAATAAAAGACAGTCGAATTGACGCATTGGTGCGCAACGAAAGTGCCATTGTTGCCCCAGCCACAGCACCTCAAATTATGGGATATCGCCTGCAATTGTTTTTTGACACGAATAAAAGCGCCGTTGACGATGCGCGTTCACGTTTCATTGCTCTTTTCCCGAAGGTTGATACCTATGTTGAATTTACTGCTCCACACTACTTTTTGAAAGTCGGTGATTTCAGAACCCATCTAGAGGCTGAAAAAGTAAAAGCTACTTGCGAGAAGGGTTTCCCGACGAGTTTTGTGGTGAAGGAGAAGGTGAATTTGCCACGAATTGATTAGGCGATTTTTGATGCTTGATTTTCGATGTTGGATGAGATTATCATTCGATTCTCAGAGCTATTTCCTTGCCTACAATATAACCGGAAGACACACACGCTTGCAATAAGTAGCCTCCTGTAGGTGCATCCCAATCGAGCATTTCGCCGCAACAAAAGACATTTTCGTACTGTATTAATTGGCCAAATGAGTCAATGGCATCCATGGAAACTCCACCAACAGTTGAAATGGCTTCATCCAATGGCCGCAAACCAGTTACTTCGATTTCGAATGCTTTTAGCTGTTTTGCCAACAATGCAGGATTAGTAAATTGATCTTTTGACAATTCCTCTTTCATCCAATTATAGATCGAAGCACTCAATTTCAGTTCGGCGAATGCTTGTTTGACTTTGGACGAATTTCGGAGGATGGTTTCGATTTTCTCCAATGTCAGTTGTGGTTTAAAGTCGATGGTCAGACCACGGAAGTTATTGTTTCGAAGCAGACGATTAACTGCATAAGCGGGTTTACCTTCCAATCCGTAATCGGTAATCACCAAATCTCCTGCTACGACTAACTCTCCAATTCTAAGTCGACAATTTTTAATGAATTGCCCTTCAAAATCCTTTCGCCATGTTGATTCTTTCAACTCTAGACCCGTATTTCCCGATTGAAAGGGAACCAGCGGAATTTCTTTTTTGTTAAACAGATCAAACCATGCTCCGTCGGAACCGGTTTTTTTCCAAGAAGCGCCGCCCAATGCAAAAACCAAAAAATCGTAGGATAATTCCTGAATGCCGGTTTTTGATTGAATTCGAACGGTTTTAGCATCAAAATCAATCAATTCAGACTTTAATTGCCAATTGATCGATGCTTTTTTCAGGTGCTTCAACCAAGCGTTGAGTACCTCGATGGGTTTTGTTCCTTCAACGGGGAAGACTTTTCCAGAGGAACCAATGTAGGTTTCAATGCCGATGGTTTTTAACCATGATCTGAAATCGTCAGGAGTGAATTGTGTAACCCAATCCTGAATGAGTTGACGGTCGTATTTTTGGATAAATGATGCTAACGGTTCGGAATGTGTAAGGTTAAAACCGCCTTCACCGGCAACAAGGAATTTTCTTCCGACAGCAGGTTTGTGGTCAACGATGGTTATGTCTGCTTCGAGATCACACAGCTGTGTTGCAGTCATTAAGCCTGCGGGGCCGCCGCCGATGATGATTATTTTAGGGACTCTTGTCATCTGTTTTTAGTTCATCAACATCTTACTTTTTTCTTGATAAAAAAGTAAGCAAAAAATCAAGGCCGTAAGTCCCGATCTTGAGAACTACGGTTTGTTAATCTATCTCAACCCAACTCGCAAACACCATTCACGGCTTGTTTCGCAAAACAAGCCGATGGTTGAGCTCAAACAGGGCCTCGATCACGCTTAACTTCACCTTGTTCTCTTACGATCGTTACTTAATGCCCTTTGGGATTCCCCTACAGAAACAAGTTTATTGATAAACTATAGTAATTTCTCCAGCCAATGCTTTTGCTTTCTCGGTAAGAAGAGATGCAGAATCGGTTCCGTACGTGAGCACAACTCCCATTCGACGATACGGTCGTGTAGTTGGTTTTCCAAACAAACGAATATCGGTTTGCGGTTGACTCAAAACGGTTGCTAATCCGTCAAACTGAGGCGCTTTATCCGATTCACGGTCGGCCAAAATAACAGCGCTGGCTCCGTTGCGGAACAATTCTACCATTGGTATGGGTAATCCAAGAATAGCGCGGGCATGTAATTCGAACTCGGATAAGTTTTGTGTTCCGGCAAGTGTCACCATTCCGGTATCGTGTGGTCGCGGGGATAATTCTGAAAAGTAGGCTCCATCTTGGGTAATGAAAAATTCTACACCCCAAATTCCGGCACCACCAAGCGCTTGCGTTACCTTTCCGGCCATTTCTTGTGCTTCTTTCAAATGAGCATCTGTCATAGGCATAGGCTGCCAGCTTTCCTGGTAATCACCGCGTTCTTGGCGGTGACCGATGGGCGGACAGAAAAGTGTGGGTCCGTTTTGCTGCGTTACGGTAAGCAAGGTGATTTCGTAATCGAATTTGATGAATTCTTCCACGATTACCTCTTTCAAATCGCCGCGCGATCCTTCAATGGCATACGTCCAAGCTTGATCGATTTCGGCTTCGGTTTTAATCACCGACTGGCCCTTACCGGAGCTTGACATCAGCGGTTTTACCACGCAGGGAATACCGATTTCAGCCACCGCTTCGCGGAAACCTTCAAGGGTAGTAGCATACTTATACTTTGCTGTTTTTACTCCGACTTCAATGGCTGCCAAATCGCGAATTGCCTTGCGGTTCATGGTAAAATTTGCCGCTTTGGCACTTGGTACAACTTGAATGCCTTGCGCTTCGTAATCGTAGAAACGTTCGGTGCGAATGGCTTCAATTTCAGGTACAATCAAATCGGGTTGGTGTTTGGCAACAATGCGGTCGAGCGCGTCACCATCGAGCATATTGATCACTTCAAAACCATCAGCCACCTGCATAGCCGGAGCGTTTTCATAACTATCAACTGCGATAACGGTTTGACCGAGGCGCTGCAAAGCGATTACCACTTCTTTTCCGAGTTCTCCGGAGCCTAACAAAAGTATTTTTTTCTGCATGGGGGTAAAATTAAGAATTGAAAGCGTAAAATTGAAAAGAGTTTATCACGAAGAAATAGGTGTTGCAGCGGACGTTTGAAGAAAGCATGCATATTGGAAGTACAAGTTATTTGCACAAACAGCATCTAATTCAACGATGAAAATGCTAGCTTAGAGTGCAAAATCAAACGATTTAACTAAAGGTTAATCATAGTATCGGTGTTTGTTTGGTACTTTAACTATATTTGACCGTAACATGAAGGAAACGTTAACAACATTATTACATCAGTTCCATGGCATTAGTCTGGAAGAGTTGTCGCGTGCCCCGCTCATGAACCGTACCGACGAAAAATTTGCGTTTCATCTGAGTGATCTTCCTGAGATCTTAACCCTGATGATGCCTTTCTACGATGTACTGAATATGGAAGGAAAAGTCATTTTTGCTTACACCAGTCAGTATTTCGACAATGAAGAATACCGCTTCTTCAATGATCACCACCGCGCTATTCCACACAGATTCAAAGTGCGTATTCGTACCTACTTGGATAGCAACGCATCTTTTTTGGAAGTGAAAGAAAAAATCAAGGGTAGAACGGATAAAAAACGGATTTCAATAGGTGGTTTCACCGAACAATTCGGTGATGAAGCAAAATCTTTTCTTCAAACACGTTTGCATGAAAACGTTCATTTGAAACCCGTAATGGTGAACAGCTATCGCAGAATTACGCTGATGAACAAAACCAGTGAAGAACGATTAACGATTGACTTCGATATTACAAACGGCACTTTAGATGCCCCTGAGGTTGATAATCAAAGTTTATCTGAAGTAGTCATTGCCGAATTGAAGCAACCAAAGCTCAATCGCACGTCTCCGTTCTATAAACTCATGAAGGAAAAACAAATCCGACCGTTTCGTATCTCCAAATTTTGTTTCGGTATGATGGATTTGTATGGCAACGACATTATTAAATCGAATCATTTTAAAACCAAACGCTTGTTTATCAAAAAACTAACAAAAAATGCATAGTATTCTCCTGAAAACAATTCCCGACAACACTCTTTTTGGTATTTCATATATGAACAATGACTTTTACAGTCTCTTGTTCAGAATGAGCTTAAATTTAGTTGTGCTAACGATACTCATTCGATTTCTGTATTACCAAAAAGCCAAGCGAAAAGATTACCTCTTCACGTACTATTTGATTGGTATGATTACCTTTTTCTTGTGTTTCGGTTTGAAAAAACTGGACATCGACACAGGAATGGGCTTGGGGCTTTTCGCCATTTTCAGTATTCTACGCTACAGAACTGAGGGAATCGAGATCAAGGAAATGACCTATTTGTTTTTGGTGATCGGTATTTCAGTGGTGAATGCACTTTCCTCCAACAAGATCAGTTTGGCTGAAGTTGGTCTGATTAATGGTGTTTTACTGTTGATTACTTTTGGTTTGGAAAACCTGTGGTTGCTCCGCCATGAAACCCGAAAAGTCATTATTTACGAACGCATTGACCTGATCAAACCGGAACGTTATGAAGAATTAATGGCAGATGTTCAGGAACGCACCGGATTAAAAATCAACCGTATTGTGGTTGGTAAAATCGATTTCTTGCGCGATTCAGCTCAATTGCTCATCTTTTATGATGGTGATGTGCAACAATTCGGATCGCAACCGGATGAGATACCGCTTCAGAATGATAATTGATGTTTTCGATATACGATAACCAACAAGGGCACGATTAATCGTGCCTTTTTTGGTTTGATTTTGTGATTTACCAATGATTGATCATTGGTAAATCATTGGCGCGGGATGCATCCCGCGCCTACGGTTGTTTCAAATGAACGGTTAACCCGAATTTGAGGTTAAACGAATGTGCTTTGTGGATGTAATCGGATTGATCATCGTAGGTACTCGTTAGGTTCCAAACCCATGAAGGTAGCATATACAAAGACGTATTTTTATTCAATCGCCACTGAAAACCACAAGAAGCAATGATTCCCAGGCCAAATCCGTTAAATCCGTCTTTGCCTTTCAAGGTCGCCTCTTGTGCAGATCCGAGTATGGTATTCCATTTTTGTTCCTGACGAAAACCCGCCAGCAACTGTGGCTGAATTCCACCTCCGGCAAAAATGCGCAAATCCTTTCCATAGGTAAAAAACACCTGAATAGGCATTGCATAATAAGAATAACGCGAAGTGTAGCTAAACGTACTGTCAGAATCGGGATCATCGAATTCGTAACTTTCACCGAAACGATCCAAGGCAAAACCGGCATCGTAGGAAATGAATTTACTAACCCGATTGCGCACACCGACCTGAAAAGACCATGCTTTTAAACCTGTTTCATCAGCACGTACACCAAGCGGAGCTCCAAAAGGCGCTTTATTCGATTCCAGATCGCGATTGGCATACACACGTCCGGCGCCCAAATAAAAGGCAAATTCATCCAACCCTTCTGTTGGAACTCGGCGTGTTTTTGGCGGTTCTACTTCCTCAACAACCGTTTTTTCTTCCACTTTTCCGGTGGAAATTTGACCTGTAACAGGAAGGGCGACTACAATAACCCCTGCAAGTACCAACTGTTTGAATAAATCCATTATTTTAGCGTTTGATATAAACCTTCCGCAAAAGCGAGAAGCAACATTAGTCACAAATTTCGTAATCCTTAACAAACTCCGCAATGGCAGCAAAAGAAAAAAAGGTAAAAAAGAAAAAAAGCTGGTTTCGCCGCATCTTGAAATGGACCGGATATACCATCCTGTTCCTCATTGCAGCCATCATTATCATTCCGATTGTTTTCAAAGATGAAATCAAGGAAATGGTGTTGGATGAAGTGAATACCATGTTGAAAGCCGATGTTGAAATCAAAGACTTCGATCTTACCTTCTTGAGCACGTTTCCTAATGTTACCATTCAATTGTATGATGTCTCGGTAACAGGTAGAACGGAATACAAAGGCGTTAAGTTGGCTGAAATCAAACAAATTGAAGCGCATGTAGGTTTGTGGGATGTAATTGGTGGCGATCAGATCGAAATCGATGAAGTACACATAACCGATGCTACCTTCGATGTACGTGTTTCTCCGGATGGAAAAGCGAACTACGATATTGTGATTCCGACTGATCAATTGCCGGAAGACAAACAAGCCGAACCGTCCAATTTCAAACTGTCATTGCAAGAATATTCACTTTCGAACATCAACCTAGTGTATGATGACCAAGCCGGTGATATGTATGCGAAAATCAAAAACCTCAATCATACAGGAAGTGGCGACTTGACAGAAAAAGTAGTTGATTTTGTGACATCAACCACGATGGACGAATTGACCTACGAAATGGAAGGTTTGAGTTACCTCTCGAAAGTAAAAACCAAAGCTGATGCTACACTTTTGATGGAATTCGGTGAAACCAACTCAAAATTCACCTTGAAAGAAAACAACTTCGAATTGAATAACTTTCATTTCGGGATCGATGGTTTCTACGAAATGTTAGCTGATCATGATCAAATGGATTTGAAGCTGAACGCGAAAGAAATCACGTTCAAAGATTTATTGTCGTTGGTACCTAGTTTCTATCAATCGGGTTACGAAAGCATGATTGCGAAAGGAAACGTGCAAATGGGCGGCGAAGTGAAAGGTCGAATGGATGACAAAAACATGCCTGGCTGGGATTTCGGGCTGAATGTCAACAAGGCGAAAATTCAATATCAAGGGCTTCCTGGAGCGATCAGTAACATTACTATAAAAGCAGGATCGAAATTTGCCGGTGGTGAAAACCTCGATAAAATGACCTTGGATGTGGATAAATTCCACGCTGATTTTGTTGGAAACGTGATCGACGCGCGCCTGAAAATGCGTAACCCATTAACGGATCCGTTGCTGGATTCTAAATTATTGGCGAAAATCAACCTGGCTACTTTGGGTAAAGTAATGCCGTTAGCCGAAGGCGAATCCTACAAAGGAAAACTGAACGCTGATGTGGTGGTAAACGGACGCATGAGTGCTTTGGAGCGTGAAGATTATGAAGCGTTCAAAGCATTGGGTACATTGGAATTGTTCGATATGCTTTACAAAAGCAAAGACTTGGCCGAAGATGTAGCCATTTCGAGCATGGTATTCCGTTTCAGTCCAAAAAATCTGGCACTTGAAAAATTGAACGCTACCATGGGTAAAAGCGATTTCGCTATGACCGGAACCATTGACAACTACATGGGCTACATTTTCAGAGACGAATTGCTGAAAGGTGACTTTACCTTCAACAGTAACAACCTCGACCTCGATCAATTGATGGGAGCTTCGACAAGCTCAGCTCCGGCGGCAGCTTCGACAAGCTCAGCTCCTGCAGCAGCGACTTCAAGTGAAGAAGGTGAGCCGTTTTTGATTCCGGAGAATGTGGATTTCAACCTTAACACATCGATCAAAAAAATCAAGTACAATGGAATCGATGTGAACAATGTCAGCGGAAATGTGAACATGAAGGAAGAAGTAGCTTCACTCAACAACATGACCATGCAAACAATGGGTGGAACAGTTGGTTTGAAAGGAAGTTACAATACCAAAGATCATAACAAACCGGGCATCGATTTTGGTTACAACCTGAAAGACATCGATATTCAGACCTTGGCGAAAAACTTTGTGAGTATTGATAAACTAGCTCCGATTGCCAAGTACACGAAAGGGAAGATTTCTTCTAACCTAGAAATGAAATCGTCGCTGACCAAAGGTTTAGAGCCTATTTACTCTTCGTTGACCGGAGGTGGTGATTTGTTTACCAATATGGTTACCGTTTCAGGTTTTGAGCCACTGACAAAACTGGGCGAAGAACTAAAAATCAGCAAATTGGCCAATCAGACCATCAAAGACGTGAAAGCGAAGTTCAAGTTCACGGATGGAAAAGTGGTATTGAGTCCGTTTAACGTAATGTTATCAGGCATTGACACGCGTGTGGAAGGTTCTACTTCGTTTGAGCAAGCCATCGATTACAAAATGACGATGAACATTCCGAAAGAAATGATTCCGGCGGGCATGATCAAATTGGCTGAACAAGGCTTATCGAAAGTAAATGGCGTGGTTCCGAAACTGAACTTAGGCAGCATTCCGGATGTGATTCCGGTGAAAGCGTTGGTTGGCGGAACCGTTTTGAAACCAAAAATCACCACCGACTTTAAAGAATCTTTATTGAAAGCAACGGGCAATTTAAAAGACAACCTGGTTGACAAAGGAAAAGAACTAGTCGACAAAGCGAAAGATTCAATTAAAGGGATTGTCAATGACAAGGTTGAAGAAGTCAAAGAAGACCTTAATGCGAAAAAACAGGAGATTCTTGACAAAGGACAAAAAGAGGCAGACAAAGTGAAAGCGGAAGCGAAAAAACTAGCCGATCAGGCGCGTCAGGAAGGTGAAAATGCTTGTGACGCAGCTTACAAAGAGGCTGGTAGCAATCCGATTAAGAAAAAAGCAGCTGATGTGACTTGTAAACAAGCGAAGAAAACAGCCGAAAACAAAGCCAAAAAGATTGAGGACGAAGCTCAGAAAAAAGCGGATGGTGTTATGTCTGATGCTAGAGAGAGAGCGGATAAAATAAAATAAATAGAAACATTTAAATAAAACAGAATAGGCTCGGAACGCATTCCGAGCCTATTCTGTTTTATTTCATCAGGGATTTATTATCCGTCGCAATTAGCCTGAAGCTGACGCGACCCAACAGTTGAAACTATTAAAAAAGAACAACAACAATTACATCGTCCTCGTCATCCCATTCGGCACCACCAAAATAAAATCGGCCTTTTGCAGGTACTCTTTTTCCAGTTTTTTCAGATTGTCTTGTGTAACGGTAGAAATCGTGATCACTTTTGCCTGCGGTTTTGTTTGTTGCAGGTACCAAACAATGCTTTGGTGAAAATCGCTGTGATACGAGCCGTTGAGGTGCAGGAAATGGGTTCCTGCCTGCCAATTTTCCAACATGGAATAAGCCATTGTAGCATCTTTAATGGCCTGTGAAAGCGCAAAATTCAACCCGTTGCCGTGCATGTCTTTTCCCATCTGGATCAATTCTTTGTATTGAGAAAGCGTAGTATCCATCGGAAAAGGCAAGGGACAGATCCATTTTTTCTCGGTTTCTGAAATTGAATCGAGTGAGATCAATCCTTTTTTGAACACCCGTGAAGCATACATTCGCGGAATATTGGTAGCAATGTATGGAATCTTGTTATCGCGGGCATACGCTAGCAAAGGCAAATAATCGGAACTAAAATTGGACCACATTTTGGAAGAGTCTTGCAATGTTTTTTCGTTCCATTCACCGGAAAGAAAGCGATTAATGGCAACTTGCTGATTGCGTTCGAACATTTCGGCGCCCAATTTAAAATCAGCTCCGTATTTCGAGAATAATTCCTGTGCCAACAGGTTTTGCATCCAATGCGCAATAGGGTCATCGTGTAATTCACCGAAAAAAACAGCATCTGCAGGCAAGGATGTCTTTACCACTTTTTCAAATGAAACGGGTTTTCCGGAAGCTGTAAACCATTGGTATGCCTGAGGCGATTGTGCTAGCAAACGAACCGAGACCAGCAATAACGTAGTAAGTAGAATTTTCATGATCGATTGAATCGCCACTAAGATAGAACAAAGTGGATTTAAAATGGAACTCATGTTAATGGATACAAACAAAAGACCTGTTATTTTCAAAAGAGATCTTATTACAAGTTAGCTATATTGTTTCCAACAAAGGGAGTTAGGTATATTACTTACGCTGGGAAGCAAATGCCTTTTTTAAAATGATCACACTAACAAGTTAGCTATTTCGTTTACCAGGAAGGAAGTTAGGTATATTACTTACTCACTAAAAAAACCACACCCCCATTGATCGCTTTAAAACTGAATACCGAACCCAAATCAAACTGCAGCTTCCTCCATGAATCAAATTAGCGACTAATTATCCCATAATTTTCCTATGCAGAACCTTGTCTATACATACGAAACCAACCTTTCATCTATTTTGGTGTGCATTTGCTCGAAATGATGTTTATTTTTGTATCATGTTCCAAAAATGGCGCGCTTATTTCCCTCCGTACATTCAATCGCTACTCGCGCGACTTCTGGTGGTGACGATTATTCTCACCATTACACGTGTCATCTTTTACGCCAATAATAGCAGTTCATTCAGTCAGTTGACCGTTTCAGATTGGTTTGCAGGTGTGTGGTTTGACCTCATTACCATTTGCCTCATCTTTTTGCCGTATATCTTTTTATCCATTGTACCTCTTCCGTTTCGCGACAATCGGTGGTATAAACTGCTGCAGAAAATCACCTTTTACATTCCGTTTTTGGCAGCTGTAAGTCTCAATCTTTTGGATACGGAGTATTTCAATTTCACCCAAAAACGGTCAACCGCCGATTTGTTTGCACTTATTTCGGCTGGCAATGATGTGGGGCAATTACTCACCACATTTATCAGGGATTTTTGGATTCTGATTGTTTGCTTTATTTTACTATTCATCGCAATGGGTTGGATGTACCGCAAAACCGACTCCAAACGCTTTGAAAAAGGTCCTTACAAACGTTCCTGGAAAAAGGAAATACTTTTCTTTCTGATCATAATACCGATTGTGATTTTGGTAGGACGTGGTGGTTTGTCTTTGAAGCCGGTCAATATCATTGATGCAACACTGTATACCGAACCACAAAACACTGCTTTGATTCTGAATACGCCTTTTACCATTGTGAAATCGTATGGGAAAGACGATTTGGTAGAGAAAAAATATATGAGCCTGAAGGCTGAGCTTAAGCTCTACAATCCGGTAAGGCAATCGGCACCGCAAAACCTCCTGCCCGATAATACCAATGTAATGGTGATCATGCTAGAGAGTTTCGGAAACGAATGGGTAGGTGCGTTTAACGATACTACAAGCTATACTCCTTTCCTTGATTCACTCATCGGCGAATCATGGGTGTTCGAATACGGCTTTTCAAACGGAAAAAAATCGATTGAAGCGGTTCCATCCATCATCTCATCACTCCCGACCCTGATGGACAACCCCTACATTTCTTCGCCATACGCTAGCAATGCTATTCAAACCTTGCCGGGAATTCTAAAAGAAAAGGGGTATTCAACAGCGTTTTATCATGGAGCCACCAATGGTTCTATGCGATTCAACAGTTTCGCCAAACAATCGGGATTTGAAAAATACTTCGGGCGATTCGAATACAACAACGAGAAGCATTCCGACAAAACATGGGGCATTCTAGACGAATACTTCAATCCATGGACGGCCAAACAGCTCAGCAAACAAAAAACACCTTTCTTCGCAACGTTGTTTACGCTCTCATCGCATCACCCCTACTATGTGCCACCGCATTGGAAAGGAAAACTGCGTGTTGGAAAAGAACCGATTTGCCGCTCGATCAATTATGGTGATGTGAGTTTAAAGCTATTCTTTGAACAAGCCAAAAAAGAACCATGGTACAACAATACCTTGTTTGTGTTGGTGGCCGATCATACGCCTTCAACCACTAGTTCATATTACAGCAAGCGTACACAGATGTACCGCATTCCGATACTATTTTTCCATCCGCAAAAAGGAAAATTGCCCAAGAAGCGCGAAAAAGTCATCTTCCAACAAATTGATATTATGCCAACCATTTTGGATTTGGTGAATATCAAAACACGTTATTATTCCTTCGGGCAATCCTATTTTTCGGGCAAACGAAAAGAAGCTGTTACCTACTTGGAAGGTTCTTATTATTACTTCGAAGACGAATACATGCTAGTGTTCTCGGGTGATGAACCACGCAGTCTGAAGAAATTTGCCGGAAAAGGAGCCAATTCTAAAACCTATCTTCCGGTAAACGGTAAGAAAGGAAAAGCAATGACTCGTCAACTCAAGGCGATTATCCAACGTTACAATCGTGATTTGATTCACAATCAAACACACGTAAAATGAAAAAAAAGATCCGTTTTATCATCAATCCGATTTCGGGCGGCGTAAAAAAAGCCAAGGTTCCGCAAATGATTGAGGAGCATTTGGATCATTCGCTTTTCGAATACGATATTGCCATTACCCAATACAGAAAACACGCTAAATCCATTGCCGAAGAATCGGCCCGTGAGGGAATCGATATTGTTTGTGCGGTTGGTGGTGACGGATCGGTACACGAAGTAGGAACCTCATTGGTTGGAACGAACTGTCATTTGGCAATTATTCCTACCGGATCAGGAAACGGGTTGGCGCGACACTTAAAAATACCACTCAAAACACCACAGGCCATCCAAAACATCAATGGTTTGTATAGCTTACTCATGGACACCGGTCTGGCCAATGACAAACCTTTTTTGGGAGTCGGTGGTTACGGTTTTGATGCCTTTATCGCTAAACGATTCGACGAGTATCACATTCGCGGTTTTTGGGGTTATGCCCAATTGGTGTATGAAGAATACTTTTCGTATAATCCTCCCAAGATGAAAATTCAGTTGGAAAACGAAACCATCAAAGGGAAATACCTCTTGTGTTCCATTGCCAATTCTTCTGAGTTCGGAAACGGTTTTTGCATTTCGCCCAAATCGAACGTACATGATGGGAAAATGGAGTTTGTAATGCTTTCGAAATTTGCTTTTTGGAAAACACTTGGCATTCTTTCTCGCTTCTTTTTTAAGCGAATCGAAGGTTCCAAACACATCCGTATCGTGTCGTTTGAAAAAGCCCGCATTTTTCTAGAAGTTCCGCTAGCACATTACGACGGAGAGCCATTTGATGTTCGCACAGAAATCAACATTCAAATTATCCCACAAAGCTTGTATGTTTTGGCAGGAAAAGGCTATTTTCAACATCATCATTTACCGCTTCCCGGGGCAACGGAAGGCTAAATTCATTCATTTCAAAACCCAAGGTTATGTTCATTGATACCGACTTAGAAAGCATTTTATCCTACCTCGATCAACTTACTCCCGACACCAAAGCGCAGTGGGGACAGATGAGTGCTCAGCGCATGGTGGAACATTTAACAGACACATTGCAAATGGCTACCGGTAAAAATCCGCAGCCGCTCGAAATTCCGGAAGACAAAATAGAACGAATGCTTGCATTTTTGGATTCAGACAAACCAATGGCACAAAACATTGCCGTTCCGTTTGCTACACCGGAAATGAATACCGTATTGCGTCATGACGAACTGGAACTGGCCATTGACGAATTTGTAGAAGAGTGGTTATACTTTGAAGAATTGTTTGAATTGGAACATGGAAGAACAGCGATTCACCCTTTTTACGGTCCGCTCAATTATGAGCAATGGTCGCGTTTATCGCAAAAACACCTCACGCATCATTTCCAGCAATTCGGATTGGTGAACAGTTAAATCAACATCTTATTACGCCGAAACAAAAACTGTTCGGTTGATCCTATTATTCAATGCCGTTTTATCTTCTTTTGAAAATAAAACGGCATTTTTCGTTGATGTGTGTGCTGATTTCACACATCTTTTTCGGTTTACCGCAGTTAAAGTTTGTGGTTTACCGATGTGCTCCTTTCAGACCCATCCCTTAGATTTGACAAGATTTGAAATTGCATGAAAACACTACAACTTTTTGAGGTCATGAACACATTGGAAATTGTTACTGAGCTAAGAAAAAACATTGCCAATCACTTTTGGAAAGACTCCGGAGCAAGTTCCGAAATGAAAATCAAACTCGGCATGAGCGATTCGGCGATGCTTTCCTTTGAAATCTCTAAAAACGGCCGTGTAGCAATTTTTCATAAAGTCATTCGGAATCAAAATCCCAATACAGACAACAATCCTAGTCATTACTCTTATGAAACAGGCGAATTTGATGATATCGAAATGTTGATAAAGGAAGTAAAACAGTATTTATCGGATGCTAAAAATGCGGCACATCAGCACGAGCATTTTTCCACCATTATTCTGAATACGGAAAACTTTATTGCGAAGTGTAGTTGACGTTTTAAGCCTGATGAACCTATTTAAAACAAAAAAACCTCCTTTCGGAGGTTTCTATTAAAGTGTTTTTGCCGGTTTTGCCTCCGCTTTTTTAGCCGGAATAGCTTTTACCTTAGTGGCTTGTGTTCTTTTCGGTGTTTCCGTAGCTTTAGTGCCTCCTTTTTTAGCACCCTCATTACGGCTTGTTTGCGGCTTAGACTCTTTGTTGAGTGGCTTCGCCTTACTTGGTTCCTGACTATATGCAGCCGAACTTAAAAGTCCGATAGCAAGAACAAATCCAAATTTCAAGATCGCATTCATAATTTCTTTTTTAGGAGTTTTAGCAACTCTCATGCCAAAGCGTAAAAGTTACCACTAAAAGTACAACTTCTTTTTTATATTTGAACAACGAAACAAATTCCCATTATGAAAGTCATTGAAAACCATATTTACGGCATCAAGGCAACGGTTGAAACGCTTGCAAAGGGAAAATTGTGGGTTTACTTTGTTCCAGGGCTTGCGGTTGGGTTGATGTTTTTTTCGATGCTTTCGGTAACTGGAACCATTGAAGGAACAATGAGCTGGACGAAAAATATTTGGGGGCTGGGTGCAATTATCGGTTGGCTTTTCGATTTCATAGAGATCATGTTGTTTTGGATCATCCAGTTCGTTGTGTTGACGCTTTTATCGCCTTTCAACAGTTTCTTATCCGAGAAGTTTGACAGCGAAATTTCAGGCAGGGAATTCAAAACGAGCTTCATCCAGATTCTCAACGATTTGCTGCGGGCCATTTTTGTAGCGTTCATTGCCATCGTGCTGGAAATAACTTGCCTGCTTGGCTGGTTCATGCTTTCGTTTATCCTGCCTGGCTCTGATTACCTAGATCCGATCATGTATTTCCTCATCGGAGCGTTCTTTTTCGGGTTTGCTTTTTATGATTACAGCCTCGAACGCCATGGTGTTTCCACATTGGGAAGTATCGGTTTCTCGTTCTCAAAAATGAGCTACATGCTCGTTACGGGTTCTATCTTCCAACTTATTTTTATGATTCCTTACATCGGTTTGTTCATCGCTCCGGTTTTGGCAACCTTTATTTCAACAGGAGCTTATGTCAAACTGACTCATCATCCGAAAGCACCTGAACCCGCTCCATCAGCATCAACAGAAACACTCGATTAACACACAATTATGTCCAAATTATTCGCATCGTTTCCTCCAACTTCCAAACACGATTGGCTGGAACTTTTGCAAAAAGAACTCAAAGGTGAATCGATGGACAAGCTCCAAAAATTCAACCGAATTGAGGAAATTTCACTTCCTGCATACCTACATCGTGAAGATCAGCCGCAAGCGTTTTCCGATCCGGGTTTATTGCCTTATACCAGAGGAAGCCGAGCCTCGAGCAATGATTGGCATATAGGAAGTTGTTTTCGCGTAGAAAACGAGAAAGCTGAAAACAAACAACTGCTGGAAGCATTGATGGCCGGAACTACTGCTTTGGTGATTCATGCAACTTCAGACCGCGAAATTGATTTCCCGGTACTTTTTAGCGAAGTTGATCTGCAGTACATTCACACAACTTTTTACCCGAAATCGATTGCACAAGCAACGGCATTTCTTTCTTTTCTGGGGAATTATTCAGGAACGGTTGTTGCTGAAAACACCTTGGAATGGTTGAATTGTAGCAAACAATGTGCTTCTTTAAGTGTAAAACCGTTTGCCGTGCAGGCCAACCTGGTTCAACAATCGGGCGGAACCACTTGGCAAGAACTTTCAATCGCTTTGGCTGAAGGACATGACCTATTAGTCGCTCAACTTGAGCAAGGACTTACCATCGATGATGCTTCGGCTAACATTCATTTTATCTTCGGAATCGGCAATCAATACTTTTATGAAATTGCCAAACTACGAGCCTTCAGAATGGCTTGGGCACGCATTGTAAGTGAATATGCGCCGGAACACGAATGTTCGCATGCGGCTTATATTACTTCTCAAACCGGATGCGTTCATACCAGCTTAAAAGATCCGTATACGAACTTATTGCGTCAAACAACAGAAGCCATGTCGGCAGTTGTGGGTGGCATTCAGCAATTGGTGATTCAACCTTATGACTGGCACGCAACCAATGCCAATACAGCTTTCACCCATCGTATGGCCACCAATATTTCCCTGGTACTCAAAGAAGAATCGTATCTGGATAAAGTGATCGATCCTTCGGGCGGAAGTTACGCTATTGATGATCTGACCAATGCCATTGCCGAACGCGCCTGGAGTTCTTTTCAATGGATTGAGGCCAATGGCGGTTTGACGAATTCGACGGTTATCGAAACGCTTTCGGAAGATATTTTGGAAAAAGCGCAACAACGCGTGGCATTTGTTCAGGATAAGAAATCGACACTGATCGGTATCAACGCCTTTTTAAACCCCGATCCCATTCAGCACGAATGGCATTCCAAACCTTTGGGCTGGAAAACAGTGCCTGCATTAATTATCGAAACTGAGATCTCATTGTCATGACACGCAAATCCTTTCAACACATACAACTTACGGCAGAATCTCGAGAGGGAACTCCCAAGCAGGATGTTTTCATGACCGCTGAAAAAATAGGTCTGAACAATTATTACAATCCCGCATCACTTGCAACAGCAGAACATCTGGGTTTCGTGAGCGGGAAAGCGCCATTTTTGCGCGGTCCTTACGGTTCCATGTACGCTATTCGACCGTGGACAGTGCGTCAGTACGCAGGTTTTTCCACAGCGGAAGAATCGAATGCTTTTTACAGAAGAAACCTTGCTGCCGGTCAAAAAGGACTTTCAGTAGCATTTGACCTGGCAACTCATCGTGGTTATGATTCCGATCATGAGCGCGTGATGGGAGACGTTGGTAAAGCCGGAGTGGCCATTGATTCCATTCTGGATATGAACATTCTCTTCGACCAGATTCCATTGGATGAAATGTCGGTTTCCATGACCATGAACGGTGCCGTGTTACCGATTATGGCTTTTTACATTGTAGCTGCAGAAGAGCAAGGCGTGAAACAAGAACAACTTTCGGGAACCATTCAAAACGATATTCTGAAAGAGTTCATGGTGCGCAATACGTACATCTATCCGCCTTTGCCTTCCATGCGCATCATTGCGGATATCTTTGCGTATACATCGAAGCACATGCCACGCTTCAACTCCATCTCCATTTCGGGCTACCACATGCAGGAAGCAGGAGCTACGGCGAGTATCGAATTGGCTTATACATTAGCCGACGGTTTGGAATACTTACGCGCAGGAATACAAGCCGGTATGGAAGTAGATACGTTTGCACCGCGTTTAAGCTTTTTCTGGGCCATTGGCATGAATCACTTTATGGAAATTGCCAAAATGCGTGCAGGCCGTATGCTTTGGGCAAAATTGGTAGCGCAGTTTAGTCCGAAAAACGAAAAATCGCTGGCGTTGCGCACGCATTGTCAAACTTCCGGGTGGAGCTTAACCGAGCAGGATCCGTTTAACAACATTGCCCGAACCTGTATCGAAGCCATGGCAGCAGGATTTGGAGGCACACAATCATTGCACACCAACGCGCTGGATGAAGCCATTGCCTTGCCGACCGATTTCTCGGCACGCATTGCACGAAATACACAAATTTACCTGCAGCAAGAAACGGGAATGAACGATTTCATTGATCCGTGGGGTGGAAGTTATTACGTAGAAAAACTAACACAGGAACTGGCAGATGAAGCCTGGAAACTGATTGAAGAAGTGGAAGAACTAGGCGGTATGGCAAAAGCCATTGAAACCGGTATTCCGAAAATGCGAATCGAAGAAGCTGCAGCGCGCAAACAAGCCCGTATTGATGCCGGAAAAGACATTATCGTAGGTGTGAACCGTTACCAACTTGAAAAAGAAGCCGCAATTGACATTTTGGAGGTAGACAATACCAAAGTACGCGATTCGCAAATCTTGCGCTTAAATTCCATGAAAGCCAACCGCAATCAGCAACGTGTGGATGAACTTTTACTAAAGCTGGAAGCAGCTGCACGTAGCGGAGAAGATAACTTGTTAGCTATTGCCATCGAATGTGCACGAGAACGCGCTTCGTTGGGCGAAATATCCATGGCACTGGAAAAAGTATACGGTCGTCACCAAGCCACTATCCGATCAATTAGCGGCGTTTATTCGGCAGAAAGTATGAATGATGAAGATTTTGAAACAGCGCGTAAGCTTGTAGAACAATTCGCGAGTCTGGAAGGAAGACGTCCACGTATCATGATTGCAAAAATGGGTCAAGACGGCCATGATCGTGGTGCTAAAGTGATTGCAACATCGTTTGCCGATATCGGTTTTGACGTAGACATTGGCCCGCTATTCCAAACGCCGAAAGAAGCCGCAAAACAAGCGGTAGAGAACGATGTACATGTGTTGGGAGTATCGTCATTAGCGGCAGGTCATAAAACATTAGTTCCACAAGTAATCGAAGAATTGAAACTTTTAGGCCGACCTGACGTAATGGTGGTAGCCGGAGGAGTGATCCCCGCACAAGATTATGATTTTCTCTATGACGCAGGAGTGTTTGGAGTATTTGGCCCGGGAACAAAAATTTCAAAAGCGGCCCAAAGTATCCTGAAGTTGCTGATCAAGAGCGTTGAATAGTCTAGTCGGAAGATAGAAATAAAAAAATAATTGTACATTCGGCATAGTAATTGGTCTTATGACCTCAACCAAAAATAAATTGTCATGAAAAAACTGGTTTTAGCGACCGCATTGTTAATCGCAGGGTTTGTAAACGCACAAGGTCCTTCGTACGATGATTTACGCATTCTTTATGCAGATGGAAATTACGATAAATTAGTAAAATCATCTGAAAGCTATACCCAAAAGGATAAATCCAAAACCGATGCATTGCCCTACATGTGGTTAGCGCGCGGTTTATACAAAATCTCTCAAAGTGGTGCTGCCGATGAGAAGTACAAAAATGCTTACAAAGAAGCAATTGCTGCGGTAGGTAAATGTATGAAAATGGATAAAGGCGGTGATGTACAACGTGAGTACAGCGAGTTTTTTGAAGAATTTAAAATGAGTTTGGTAGAAGTTATCAGTAACGACTTATCTGTGCCCGACTACAAAAAAGCAAGTTCTTGGGTATTGAAATACTACAAATTGGACCCAACAAGCCTTGGTGGAAAATTGCTGGAAGGTGCTTGTAAATTCCGCAATGCCGATAAAGGTGGTGCCAATGCCTGCTGGAAAGAAACGGATAAAAAAATAGCAGCTTTAGCTTCTATTGAAGATTGGAGTCCGGCGGATAAACAGCTTTTCAAAATGGGTATCATCCAGACAGCAGATTGTTATGTAACCAGTCGTCAGGTTGACAAAGCCAAAACATTGTTGGGTAAAGTAGCCCAATACTTTGAAGAAGATGAAGAATTCAAAGCAAAATACGATGAGATTGTGAATTGATATTAACCTTCTGTAAGATTTGAAGCCTCCGTTGTGCGGGGGCTTTTTTGTTTGACATGAGTTTGGTTGGTATTGCAATTAACATTCCAAGGAGCATATCTTTTTAAGAAACGAAACCGGCTGAGATAAGGATCATTGTATCTTTGAATTATGGTTAAATACCTCAAATGGTTTCGCAACAAGTATATACTTACACTGGTGATCTTTCTGGTGTATAACTTGTTTTTGGATGATATCGATTTGTTTTCTATTCTGAACCAGAACCGGAAGCTTTCCAAGTTGCGCACCGATCAGTCGGAAGTTACACTGAAGCTCAATGAAACCAAGAAAACCCTCCGCGAATTAAAACATGGTTATGCCTTGGAAAAATACGCACGCGAGGAAAAATTGTTTAAGAAGGATGATGAAGATGTGTTCATCATTACTTATGAGTAAACTTCCATCAGAAATAACAACAACACTAATTTACATGAATCAGTTTTATCTATGTATCAGTCTTACATGTATTAGTTCGCGATAAATCGCGAACCCACAAGGGAATTTCACAACAAAATTATATCCACAAAAAAAACACCCGATCCGCCTGAGGCGGATCGGGTGTTTTAAAATGATTGATAGCCAAAGACTAGTCTTCTTCTTCGTCATCTGCCTCAGCTGCTTTAGAAGCACCACGAGCCATTTTAACTGAAACTACAACCGCGCTTTTAGCGTCAGTAAATTTCAAACCAGTTGCGATTGTTTCCAAATCACCTACACGGATCGATTGACCGATACGCAATTTAGTGATGTCAACAATAATTGCTTCAGGAAGATCTCCAGGCAAAGCAATTACTTTCAAACGACGGTAAACTTGTAACAATTTACCTCCGGCCAATACACCGCGAGAAGCACCTGTCAAACGCACCGGAAGTGCAATTTTAACCGGTTTTTTCGGGTCTAATTGAAGAAAATCAATGTGCGTTACTTTATCCGTAATCGGATTTTGTTGCAATTCTTGAATGATTGCTGTAGCTTTTGTTCCTTCAATGTCCAATTCAACTTGGAATACATCCGGATTAAAAACCAATTTCTCAATAGCAATGTCCTTTACGGCAAAATGCGTTTGAGTGCCTTGCCCGTAAAGTACACAAGGAACCATCCCTGCATCTCTCGTTGCTTTAGCATCCTTTTTCCCTACGTTCGATCTTAGCGAACCGCTCAATTGTGATACTTTCATGTTAATTATTATGAGATTATAAAATGTGTACTTATGGATTCATTGTGTACCAAACGATTGATTACGTCGGCAAACAAATCAGCAACAGAAACCACGCGGATTTTGTCACTTTTTTCTTTCAACGGAATGGTATCCGTTACAATTAATTCGGTGAGTTTAGAATTGTTGATGCGTTCCATTGCCGGACCTGAAAGCACAGCATGTGTACAAAATGCACGAACACTAATGGCTCCTTTTTCAATAAACAATTCAGCAGCTTTGGTCAATGTACCGGCAGTATCGCACATATCATCAATCAAAATCACATCTTTTCCTGCTACTTCACCAATTACCGTCATTTCAGCTACTTCGTTCGCTTTTTTACGTTGTTTGTGGCAAATAGCTAATCCGGTATTCAATTTTTTGGCGTAGGCATTGGCACGTTTCGCTCCACCTGCATCCGGCGCAGCCATAATCAGGTTTCCGTTATCCAACGCTTTCATTTCGTTGAAGAATAAAGTAGACGCAAATAAATGATCTACCGGCACTTCGAAAAAACCTTGAATTTGGTCGGCGTGCAAGTCCATTGTCATCACACGATTTACACCGGCAGCTTGCAACATGTTGGCAATCAATTTAGCGCCGATGGCAACACGTGGTTTGTCTTTACGATCTTGTCGCGCAAATCCGAAATAAGGAATCACTGCAATGATTTTACGCGCCGAAGCACGTTTTGCAGCATCTACCATCAACAACAACTCAAACAAATTTTCGGTTGGAGGCATTGTAGATTGTACAATAAACACATCTTGCCCGCGAACGGTTTCTTCAAAGGAAGGCTGAAATTCGCCATCGCTGAACTCCACCACCTTTACATCACCAAGCGTAGTCCCAAACTTAGTTGCGACTTGTTCTGCGAGTATTTTGGAAGCTCTTCCGGCAAAAATTTTAATTCCTGTAGACATGTTTTTAGCCATTTTGGAGGCACAGCGCCTGTGCATTAGCTTCAGCGCGGGCACAAAGATAGGATATTTTTCCTTAATTGGCCGGAATGTTGAATGCTTAATGTTGAATTTTTAATTTGACCGGCCTTCTTCAACAAAATCAATTCATTCTCTCGTTGTTTAATGTTGATTTACTTCTTAGTAAAATCCAATTCAACATTCATAATTCAGCATTCAAAATTATTTCCGTTTCAACCATCGCGGCAAAATAATCGACCCGATGAGCAAGTAGGGAAAGTAACTGATCAATCGCCACAAAACCGCCATTCCTGCTAGCAAAACGGCACTCGAAGTAAGGTCTGACAACAATTCGCTAAACGCCCATTCGGCTGCTCCGCTTCCACCAGGCGTGGGAGAAATACGCAAGAACATCCACAAGACCAATTGCTTGGCCAATACCTGCACATGTTGCAACAATCCTAAGCTAATAAAGGCTTGCAAAATGCAGTTGATGACCAGGTAACGCGAAATCCATGACGAACAAGTGGCTACGAAGGTTTTCACCCAAAAAGAGAACGATTCGGTTTTCAGCGTAATGGCCGTTTGCGCCACGTCATTACCCACTTGCAAGGCGTTCGGTTTCCAGCGACGTAAAAACGGAAGACTTGTAACTGTTCCCAACATACCACGAAGCAAAAACGGGAATTGAAATAAACTGAGGTAAAGCACCAAACACAGCACCGCGAATACGGAAAAACCTGTCCAAAATAGGGTGATTACCGCACCCGAACTTTCGATCGTAGACGGAAACAGATCATCGGAAGAAACCACCAGAAACACTAGCGGAATGAGTAATACGTAAAACAAGTTATCGAAAAACGCGGTGATGATGACAATGGCTGTTGACCGGCCCAAAGCAATTTTTTCGCGATTCAGAATAAACATCGCTACAGTGGCTCCACTCAAAACTCCGGGTGCCAGTGCCGAAGCAAATTCCCATAACATGATCACCGAAAAACTCCTGCGCCAGGAAAGTTCATTGCGTGTTAGAATCCTGATTCGCCACATATAGGCCAAATCTCTTCCAATCATTGCCAAAAGCGCCATGAAAATCCAGAAAAAAGTATGGGAAGACCACTCAATATCTCTAATGACTTGCCATGCGTTTTGCTGACGGTAATTCCCCTTTTTCTGCGGATGAAATTCAGCGGTCATGTTCCAATCGACCTGACCGTTTTTATTGGTATCAACCCACGAATGTGTTCCTGATCCGTGTTTCACTTCTTCAAATTCTACCTGCGACATACTGCGGTAAAACAACCATCCCGAAATGCCCAATCCCAATAACAATGAGGCATAAATTCGCCATTTACTGAAGGCTTTCGTGATCGCATCAGGCGTACTCATGGCTGTAGCTTCAAGGTCTCTTCTACCTCCCAGTTTGCACGCAATTTCTGCGTCAAAGTATAACGTAGCACTTGTTCAGCCTGTGTTTTTTCAGTCACGTTGCCCGTATCCCATTTTCCGTTTTTGTTGCTATCGCAAATGCAGCGAACGCTATACTGACCCGGTTCCAATTCTGTAAAAACAACTGCTTTAGCCGATTCGGATTTGACCGCAGAATACAAAGCTTTTTCGTTTTGAATCAATTCGATCACCCATTGACCGTCCAAATCAGGGCAATTGAGCTTAAGCACACTCAAATCGGCAGGAAGTAAGGTCGCGTAGTTGAATGTCAATGAATCATTCACAGCATGCATTCCTACAACAGCAGCTTTATTAAAATGGATGCTAAATGATTGACTCATTTTTGCGTCGGGAATAATACACCATTGATTTTTTCCGGTAGGAATTAAGGAATATGCCACTTGATTTCCTTTAGAAGAAACAACGTTCAATTCGTTTCGTTTGACTTCCGAGATCACATCATTGACCTCAAAAAACAGCGAGTCACCTTGTTTCCATTTTGCGGAAGGATTTTTTGCCCGAATGCGCAAGGGAGTTTGCAATTCCTTTTCAGTGATTGGTTTTCGCAAGGTGTCTTCTCCATATACAAGCTCGTAAATAGACCCGATTCGTTCAGGAATCTCGACCTGAAGTGAATCATCTGTATACCGGCGAACGACCTGCGCTTTGGAACCGTTAATGAACAATTTTTCCGGATCTAGTTGTTCAAGGTGATGAACGGTGAACAAACCTGGCAATTGTGCATCTACCTTTAGTTTATTTCGTACCGGTGACGGACTAAAAAGCGATAATACCAAAGGAGTGCTATCGCCAACAACTACAGTTTCTGAAGAAAAACCTACAATCTCGGTAGCTTGTGGCAGTTGGTCTTTGTTTTGATCAAGGAAAGCGAACAATTGATAAGGCGCTTTTTTTAAGTACGAAAAGCGGAATGAGCCCGTAGCAGTTGATCGCGTTGCATAAAGCGGTTTTTCGGTCATCGGATCGGCTTCGGGTGCATACAAACCAACGGAAACCTGGCTCATCACCTGATTGGAATAAGCATTTACCGCACGACCCTCCAATTCAAGCGAATCGATATCGGCGCCTGTAGCAAAAATGACTTGCATGATGGAATCGTTTGCTTCATTCAAATCGCGGATGGTTCCGTTGAATTGCAAAATATAAGTCGTATTGGGTGAAAGCGGTTCTTCCCAAGAAACGGTAACGGTTCGGTTCTTTTTTTCAGTGGTTAGTTTTCCAACCGAAGGATTCATGGTAACGGTTGAAAGTGCGTCATTGATTACAATGTTTTCATCGAACGTCAAGCGCACCTCATTACCCGAAAAATAAGTCATTCCCTGTTCGGGAGATTGCTCAACGGTTTTGGGTGCAAACTCGTCTTCATCACCACCGGTAAGCGGCATGACGTCGGCGCAGGAACTAACCAGCAACCCGAAAAAAGCAATTAAAAACAGTGTGTACCGAGCCATTGACAAAGTTCTGTTAAGTAATCCGCATCCGTTTGGTCGAAGTCGTTGAGTTGGTTGCTATCCACATCCAGCACCGCTACCACCGTTCCGTTTTTGGTGATCGGAACTACAATTTCACTTCGCGAATCGCTGCTGCAGGCAATGTGTCCGGGAAATGCGTCCACGTCAGGAACCACCAATGTTTCGTTGCGTTCCCAAGCGGCTCCGCACACACCTTTTCCTTTCGCAATTCGGGTGCACGCTATCGGTCCCTGAAACGGTCCTAATAACAATTGATTATCTTCGACGGTATAAAAACCAACCCAGAAAAAATCGAACGCCATTTTGAGCGCAGCGGTCGTGTTGGCAAGATTGGCCGTACGATTTGTTTCGCCCTCAACCAATGCTTTTATCTGAGGAAGCAATTGTTGGTATTGTTCGGTTTTTGTTCCGCTTACAATCGAGAGCGATTCCGCCATGGTAACTTTTTTTACAAAAATAAGGAATCTTATTCCTTACGCGTGACTTTGGATTTTTTGCATCATTTTTTTTGATCGATTGCTTGGATGTAAAAGATAATTTTACCTAACTTGATTTAGAAAAACACAAATTATGCTGGATCTTACACAACTTGACAAAATCCTTTTTCTAGACATTGAAACCGTTCCGGAAGTTTATCGCTTTGCGGATGTAGACACATCAACCGCCAAATTATTCGAGTCAAAAAACATGCGTTACAAAACCGACGACAAGACCTTTGATCAGGTTTATGACGAAAAAGCGGGCATTTATGCCGAATTCGGTAAAATCGTCTGCATTTCGGTAGGATTTGTGCGTTCAACAGCCACCGGAAGAAGCATGTACATCAAATCGTATGCTCACGAAGACGAAGAAACCTTGCTTCGCCAGTTTGTACGTTTATTGGAAGACAGTTACAATACTCCCGACAAACGTTTATGCGGACACAACTCCAAAGAATTTGACATTCCGTTTATTTGTAGACGATTACTGATCAACGGCATTCCACTACCCAATGTATTGAACCTTGCCGGGAAAAAACCTTGGGAAATCCAACACCTCGACACCATGGAATTGTGGAAATTCGGCGATTACAAAGCGTACACCAGTTTGGCATTGTTGTGTAACGTTTTCAAAATCCCAACACCGAAAGACGATATTTCGGGTGCTGATGTGGCACGGGTTTATTACGAAGAAAATGATTTGGAACGCATCAAAATTTACTGCGAAAAAGATGTGGTAGCGCTTATTCAACTGTTTTTGCGCATGAATGGTGAGCAGTTGATCGATGAAGGGAGTATTACAATAAAAGACTAGGGTTGTTTTTTGTATTTTGTGAGGGCGCGATAAATCGACGCCCCCACCACAAAATACAAAACACAAAAACACAAAAAATCATGGGATAACAGTCTGATCATAATAATACCTCATCAGGGTATTTTTAAACAAATGACTGATGGCCAAATTGTAGGAGATTGAATCGTTTGTGCCCGGCTGTACATTTTTGTAGTCGACCGTGGCATGGCAACCGAAACAGTTCATGGATTCGGTGGTATAATTACCTGAGAAATTCAACTGTGCAAATGTTTCCATAGTAATATTGGAAACGGCACGTGAACCGCGCAAAGATGGATTTGTGAGCACGCCCAAATAACCATTTCCGGGGCCGTAGTTCGTGTTTAACACATCGAGCCAAATCGAACCTTTGTAGAAGTAATGCTGCCATACTTCTCCCTTTTTCTTCAATTGCTGTTTCACACTCGCATTGAGCGAAACGATATTGGCATTGTTATATTGATCCAATGATGTTGGCAAGGTATTATCTGTAAACGAACGAGCAATCCCCAGCGGATAAATGTTGAAGATATTGGAAAACTGGGCGAAACTTGCAGCATTGTTGTTCATGAGACAATTACCAATGACATTACCTTTGTCATAAAACAAGTAATTCTTTTTAGTGGAAAGTGTGTCTCCCAAATGCGGATAACCCGGATAACTCCATGCGTAATCGGGCACCATTTCATCGTGTTCAAAAGTTGCCCAAATGAACTCAGGATGATTCGCTACCCTACCCACCACGTGCATACCAATAAGCGCCACTTTTACTTTTTTACCATTAAGCACTGCCCATGTAATGTAATAATCACTGCGTTTTACTTTTGAAACATTTAGTGATGAAGCCAGCATCCATGCCGTTTTGAGTTCTACACAACCTACGGGATAGTTGATCGTATCATAGCTCTTTTGTTTCAATTCGGCATTGATCAAGGCATCGCGGTTTGAATTGCCATTATATTTGGAAAACACTGCGCCGAAAATGCGTCTGTATTTTTGCTGGAAATCATACATCGGTTTGTTGACATGCATCGTGTAATAAACAGCCCGGTTGGCTTTGTCGTATAACACGCCATTGGTTCCCGCCTGTGATGAATCGCGCAATTGGATCATTTCCCCCAACGCAATGGTATCATTATCAACTTGAATGTACTTCTGGAACGGAGCCGTGCCTTTGTTGGTACGCGTCAATGCTAGAAATTCTTGCCATGCCCATAAATGAAAGGTCGCATTGGTGGTATCATTATTCAAAAATGGCGTGATACTATCAGGTAATGCAGTTGTGGAAGAGGCGAACCAACTAGCTGGAGCAGGAACATTTACAGTGATTACAGCCGGCTTCCGGTTGAGCCATACGGCAATAAAAATAAAAATTGCGATCAGTAAAAGAATGAATAGCAAGCTTGCGCGTTTCATAGTGTTCGGTTTAAATTCGCAACTAAATAACTAAAAAATTAGCGAATTCACAACTGTGACCTTAGAACACTAGCTGAAACCTTTACAATGGCGTTGAAGGATGCGTTATATCTATAAAGAAAACGCCATCAAATTGATAAGGCATCGAAACGCGCTCCCAATAACCATAATCAATACTCACATGATTGGCAAAGCGTTTTGGTTGCGGAAGCGCCAGCCATTCCTGATTTCGCGGTAACGGAAGGAACAATGCCGCGCATTTCTTTTTTTGGGCAACCTTATGCAATGACAAATCAAGCGAACGATCAACTCCGGGAAATAACGGACAATCCATTTTTTCGAAATCAGTATAGGATTTCAGCGCCGAATAACTGCCTTGACAGGTCGACAAACTGTAAGATTTATAGTCACTTCCGTATTTCCGCGACAAAAAAGAACCCATGGAAAGACTCACATTCAGATTGTAAATCGGATTGGGGTGATCGCCACGGCTTACATGCACATCATGTGCCCACACCACTATTTTTTTGCCGGGAAAGCGCACTTCTTTGAGCCAAGAAATATTCGCTGCCATGGCTTCATCGCGGTAAATGGCCCAATATCCTTTATAACTGTTTTCGCAAAACTGCTGAATGAGTTGGGCGTATTGTGTGCCCCAACGAACATTCATGGAATCTTCTCCGGTAGTTGCTTTCGAAAGCCATACGGATTCTCTTTCAGCAAGCTCTGAAACGATTTGTTTCGAGACGTTGAACCAAAACAATTTAACGCTGTCGGTTGCTGAATACGTTTCGGCACCATAACGTTTGATTCCGGCAAGTTGATCGGCGTAACTAGCGTATAAAAGCGAATCGGTGTTTTGTAAATAGGTACTTAATTTATCAACCGGGCGGTTCACTTCCTGCATATCGAAACCAACAAAATAAACCGGATCTGCAGGATGTTGTTGGTTGTAACTCCTCACCCAATTTACAAGGTCAAGCATCTCGGTACGGTACCAAACATCAAACAATCCGGCCATTGATTTCACTGCACCCCCATTTCCTGTGAGCACAAAATTGTTTATTTCTTCCACAGCTAATTGATTGTCTTCCAACGCAAAAACCCTGTAACCAAGTGTTGAAACCAAGTTTTGGACCAATTGTTTCTTTAGAAAGAAAAACTCTGCCGTTCCGTGAGTTGCTTCGCCCAATCCTACGATAGAACTCTCACCAACTTCGCGTCGCAACAACGATTTGTTTTCTTCGTTTTGCCTTCCACTTACCGTGTGATCACTTAAATAAAATTCAACCGCATGAAGTTCCTGCCATTTGAGTTCTTTCCGTGAAAATGGTTCAGCAGCTTGTAACAAAATCACCTCATTTCGACCGATCATGAGCTGAAAATCATCGAACCACGTGGCATCGGTTCCCGAATAATTGAGTTGTAGGAAAACGCCTTGCGCATCTCTCGGAATTGTCAGCTCAACCGATCGCTCGCCCCAATCCATGCTTTCGGAAATCACGCAACCTTTCGAGAATTCCTCATAACTACCATCTTCCTTCAATAAGCTATATCCAATTGCAAACGAGGTGCTATCTTTTTCGGAGTGTCTTTTTGTTTTTCCGGCAAAAGTGATTGTCTTTCCTCGAAGTTCGTAGGCTTCTAGGTTGTAACGAACAGCCTGATCATTCTTTGCACCGTTTTTGGATTGTATTTTCAAACTGAATTTGCCAGCAACGGAAACGGAACTGTCTCTTGCAATACTAACGTCATTCCACTTCACAGGTTCCCAACCCCACGGGCGTACGAACGATTCCACAGCCGGAGTTTCAAAACTCAGGTTGAGTGGTTGCTGTGCGTTTAGGCAAAATCCAACGATCAAAAGCAAGTAAAGAGTTCGATATTTCACAGATCTAATTTAGCAATCATTCCGACAACCACTGTATTGCCTTTATTACCTTCAAATCTTTCTCCAGATCAGTGAAATTATCGCCGGTTTCCATCTCCACATCCGGATAAATGAAGTTGTGGATTTGACCGTTTCTATCGGATTCATTTGCTTCTGCCAGCACCAATAAAATTCCCATTGGTAAAATTCCTTCTCCGAACGGCATTTCATAGAGGTAATTGGCCGTCATTAAACCGCCGGACTTTTCGCCGATAAACAAGGTATTGGGTCTGCCTTTGAAAGCCAATGCCGTAATTTCACCGGAACTGGCGGTGTTCTGACTCACTAAAACCGCCACTTTTTCACCTGTCAAATCGGGTAGACACGGATGAGGCAATGAAGCAATACGCTGCTCTCCCTCCCAGGTTGACGAATCTTTTATGTACCAGGCAACCGCAACCGCATTGGGGCGAACAACATTTCCAAAAGTTCCATCTCCCAAAAATTGCTGAATACCTGTGATCATCGGATACATATCACCGCCGCCATCCACGCGCAAATCCAAAATCCAGCCTTTGATTTCAACAGAATAGATTTCACACACCATGTTCTGAATTTTTTGAGACCAAGCAGATTCAGCCTCAAAGGTTTGACTATTGATGTTGATGTAAGGAATACGGATGTAGCCGAAATCCCCGATTCTTTTGGCCATTAATTTCGCTTCTCCGTTTTGATAAGCATCTTGCAATTCCTGATTAAAACGCCGATTTTCCCTTAGATGATCACCACCTTTAAAGGCAGTGCTATCCATCCATACGGTGCTATGCGCATCTTCCATTTTCTCAAAAACCCGTTTGAACACAATCAGTGATTCCTTAAATGTTTTTTTAGATAAGGCTTCTCTGTAAAATGAGGGAGAATCACTGGTCCAATCAATTTTGCCGGCATACAGCGCTTTACTTCTGATCAATGTGAATGCAGAATCGAGAAAACAAAGAATGCTATCTTGTGTTGTTACAGATGTCGGTTTCTGTTCAACGGTAGTTGTCTGTCCAAAGGAATGAATGACACATAGAAATGTCGCCATCAATACTCCTAAACGATTAAAAAAATTATCCATAATACGCATTATTCAACAACAATTTTCTTCCTTACGTCAATGCCATCGGCTGTTGTCATTACCAAGGTGTAAATTCCGCAAGGCAAACCCGGATTCCGCAGAACGCTTTTTCGCGTATCGGTTTGGAAGATTTCAACCTCCACTTGCCTGTTTGAAGCTACAAAAATCTTGTAGGTGCTGTTAGCAACAGTATTCATTTCGTTAAGTATTCATTTAGTTCAACATATTCAAAATCTGGAGAGTCCGTTAAAAGTTGCTTTAGCTGCCAAACGTGACCTGAACCATAGATAAGCAACAATCTTTCTTCTTTGTCAAAATCCGTGAAATCATAGGCGTTGGCAAAAATTCTCAAGTTCCTTCTATACCATTTTGCCACCGCATCTGCTCCTATATAATTATCTCCAGCTCCTTCTAATATTATTTCAGTTAAATATGCCTGATGGTCTTTTAGTCTGTTTTTGGGACTGTTGAGCATAGCTAAATGTTCAGTTAGCGTTTGTACAGTTTTTAATGAGTCACTCCACTCGTAAAACGATTGAAAATCATAACGAGTGCTTTTTTCATATTGCCCTTTTGATTTTAAATAAGCCTCTATATCATAGTTATCCCAATCCAGTTCCACTCCAAACCATTCAGCAGAAGCGTCGGAGCAGTATATCCTTTTGTGTCCCATTTTTTTCGCAAGTTTGAAACCAAGTTGATATACTTCATTTCTTTTATCGTCAATGCTAAAAGTTCCGTTGAGATATTCTTGATAACGTTCATTAGCAATACTATCACTTTGAATTCTATCCCATTCCACCAGGATTTTAGTTGGTTTATATTCGGCAATTTGGTTTAGAAGTATTTCCAATTCTTCTTGTCTTTTTTTTTCAAGTATGTTGAAAGCGAATTTAGGCTTATAACCATCCAATCCGGGATCGTCAAAATGGAATACTCCTAAAACCATTGCTTTTGCCTTATGTTTTCCAATAAACTGGTCCGGGTCGGAAATTGAATCGGCTTTTTGTTCAAGGCTGTTTTCCTGGTTGGCTAGTTCATGTTGTGTATTACAAGAAGCGCAGAGTGCTATTATTGTAATTCCTAAAAATAGTTTTCTCATGTGCATTGGATTTTATTTCATTTAAAGACAAAAGATTTTGTTCAAGGATGCTGTTTTATATTGTTGCCAACTACCCAATTGATCCATGAGTTGAAATAAAAGTGGCGAATTCGTAGTGTTGATCACCTGAATAAGATCGGTTGCCGGATTAGGAAACACAGCGATTAGCTCATTAAAATCAGTCTCAGAAATGGAAGCTGAGCCAGTGATCGTGAAAAAACCAATACGCATTATTCTACAACAATTTTCTTCCTTATGTCAATGCCATCGGCTGTTGTTATTACCAAGGTGTAAATTCCGCAAGGCAAACCCGGATTCCGCAGAACGCTTTTTTGCGCATCGGTTTGGAAGATTTCAACCACCACTTGCCTACCCAATTGATCCATGAGTTGAAACAAAAGTGGAGAATTCGTTGTGTTAATCACCTGAATAAGATCGGTTGCCGGATTAGGAAATACTGTGATTAGCTCATTAAAATCAGTCTCTGAAATGGAAGCTGAGCCAGTGATCGTGAAAAAACCATCACTGATGTCGCCATTAAAATTCACGTTAAAAATGCCCACTTTGCATTGTGTGGCTGAAACGTTTGGAATGGTCCATGAATAGCTATTAGCGGAAGGATTCTGGTAATTGGTGCTTAGCCAAACCGTATTTGTCCAGTTATCGATCGTATAATCAATCCCTACTACGTCATTCAAAGCAGTTCCAGTCCAGGTAATATTTACTGTGCTTCCGGCAGTTAACGTTTCACCGCCATTGGGATAGGTTACTACAGGTTGTGCAATTAAACAATTGCAGATAAAAAACAGGCAAATTGTTGAGAAAAGTGTACTCGTTGTTGATTTCATAAGTTCAGCATTAAAATGAAACAATGTTATTCCGGTTTTTCGGAATTGTTCTCGGTTTTAGGGGTGGGCGGCACGGTTTCGTTAGTTGTAACCCGAAGTGATTGACCCTCCACAGCAACCACGACCCTATTAGTGGCAACATCGGTATATCGGTCAACGATCCCCGACGGCCACTCAATTACAATTTCCAAACACCGTGCAGCATCCCCCAAACCAATATGTGCAGTGAGCATGTTCTGTCCAGAATAGCCCGATTGTGAAGCTATTTCGCGGAGCTGCAATACTTCTTTCCCATTGATTACAGCTTTTACTTTCACTTTGGCACCAATGGCAGAACGATTGGAAACTTCACCCAAACACTGAATTTCGATCCAATGATTTTCGTTTCCGTTGTTGTGGTACAACGAATTTGACTGCGCGCCACCGTAACAATTGGCAACGGCCAAATCGAGGAAACCATCGTTGTCGTAATCGGCAAAAGCACAACCGTACGACCATCCGGCTTCACCAACGGCTACTGAATTGGTATCTCTCGAAAACGAACCGTCGCCATTGTTTAGGTAAAGAAAATTATGGAGCAATATTCCGGGTGAAAACGCATTGGTGATGTACACATCCAAATCACCGTCATTATCGATATCACCCCAGTTACTTCCGAATGAATGACTGGGAGTTGTGCAAATTTCAGCCTCGTTTAAACGACTGTAAGTTCCATCGTTGTTATTGCGCAGCAGGTCGTTGAAACCGTTGTCATTCGCGAAGAAAAAATCAAGATCGCCATCATTATCGAAATCAATGCTGTTGGTGCTCATCGTGTTTCCCGGATTATAACCTGCTATTTCCTCCAACGAAACAGCCACAAAATTCCCTGCTCCATCATTTCGATACAGGTTTTCGAACTGTTGGTTTTCGTTTCCCACCAACAAATCGGCATCACCATCCAGGTCGAAATCTGTCCAAGTAACAGAGCGCGATGTAAACTTATCGGTAACCGGAACACCTGTTGTGATTTTCGTAAAGTTGTTTCCACCTGAGTTGTGATAAAGCACATTACTGAGGTTTCCCTCGCTATGTGTTACATACAAATCAACCAAACCATCGTTGTCATAATCGCCCCAAGCAGCGGTTTCCGAATAACCGAAATCAGTGGTAATCGGTGCGTTTTTCGACAACCTAAACTTTCCGTTACCTCTGTTTTCGTAAAACAAGTTGGGTTGATTGTACCAATTGGTGACCAGGCAATCTAGATCACCGTCATTGTCTGAATCAGCCCACGATGACCCGACGGAAGGCATGTTGTCGTTCACAATCGGATCGCCGGTGATAGTTGAAAATGTTCCATCTCGCTTGTTCAAATAAAGTAAATTGTTTTCACCGCCTTTCTTACCGTTGGTGATAAACAGGTCGGCGTAACCATCATTGTTCACGTCGATCCAACACACACTGCGCGAATCGGAAGGCGTATTGACCAGATCTCCTGTTGTTATTTTGGAAAACTGTTGCGAAAAAACAACCGAATTCCAGGCGATCAAAAAAAACAGGACAACATTTGAAGCATTCATAATCGGGCATATTAATGCGATTTTTCAAGGAAACGAATAGCTGCTTTTATCCAATCTTCTTTTTCGTTCAGAGTAACTTGCGGTTGAATTCCTTTGTTCTCAACACCCAAACCGATGTCTATTCTTCGACTTCTTGTAGTAGCGTAAGATAAAATTATCCGTGAATCAGGAAAGATCACATCACGCACATTGGCGTAGTCGATCACACCTTTCGTAGGCTTTCCTATAACGGTCACTTTCGAGCTTTGGGTTGCATTAAAAAGAAACTGTTCAGTTGTGCTAGCACATCTACCATCGATCAATATTACTACCTGCTTTGGATACGGTTTTACTTCGTCGAGAGTCAGCGTATCATCCGGTACAATGGAAACAAATCCTCCAATATTCTTTTTCATGATATCGGTCATTCTAAGAATGGCATCTTTGGTTGACTCCGGCAAATCAGGTTCTGCCAGTATGGCTAACCATGCATTGATATTATCTTCCGAGGCAAGTACATCCACACCAATACCTTTAATCGGTTGACTATAGAGATAGGGAATGAGCGGGGAATACGCAAAATCCGCACCTCCCTCATTCGTTCTGACATCAATAATCAAATTTGGTAACGATTGAAGCAAGGGTGCCTTCTCCTGAATGATCGAATCGATAGCTGTTGCATTCCACGGATCAAATGAACCAATTTGAAGGTACAACGTGCTATCTGACAATTTTCTTGCATCCACCGGTTTCCATTGAAACAACGACTCCTGTTTTTTAGCCCCCATTTTGAGCCAAGCTCCATTGTTTAAAGAAGTTCCATCAAAGTGATAGTTAGTGACATGTCCGCTGTGATCGCGGTAATACGCATAAGCGATATAGTTGTCGTTGCCTATCGATTTCAACTCCAGTTTCACTTCTCCTTCCTTCCATGTAGGTGATTTGGACTGTACGATGATACCAACATAATCGCGATATTCGGATTGTTGTTTGATCAAAGCTATGGTGTAAGTTGAATCAACTGTAGAATAAATCCCTTCTATTCCCTTTTGGCGCTTTAGCTTCTTCAGTGTTTGTTTTTTCAGTGTAATACGCTCTGTCTCCTGAATCATTTTTTGGAGTTGCAAAGAATCCGTTACAGTCGGGATCTGATTTTCATTCAAACTCATGTGACCGTCTTGAAAAAAAGAAAGCCATTCTTTCTGTAAACCGATGCAATAATGAAGTTTGGTTGTTGTTTTTGCTTTTGCAAGAAGCTGTGCCGTGAAATCATTGTACAATCGTTTATTCTCCCCTTGGGTTTTATCTTTAAATCCTGAATAATTGTTCTCAACTTGTTGTTTTAAAAACAGCGAGGCTGCTTCACAATCGCAATCCTGAGTATAGCAGGCTAATGGAAAACAACATAAAACGCTAAAAGCAACTATCCTCAAAACACGCATCTTCTTATTTATTATTTTAGGTATTACTGAATCTGAATCAACTGACGTTCTGTTCCATTTGTATGATGAACCACCATCAAGTAATTTCCTTTCGCCAGGTCACTCGGTAATTTGAATGATTCCCCACAAACCTGATAATCCGCTTTCCAAACAACCATTCCATCCGTTTGCACCAATTCAATGAATGTAGGTTGTACATTCGAGCGCATGGAAACGGTTACATTTCCATCTGTAGGATTTGGGTACACATGAAACAAATCGGTTTCTGTTTCAGCAACACCCAATCCACTGCAACTAATTACTGCAGTAGCCCACGTGAACGGGTCTGTACGATCTGCCGTTTCAGGATACATGTGCCACGCATTCATGGTGTTGGTAATGTCGAATGCAATGCCGATAGAATCGCCCGACCCAAATGTGTAGCCAATTTTAGAAAAGGGAATAGCGATTTCGACCGTATCAGTATATGGAGCACCTTGCAGCATGTTGTTTACCCCAATCCAATCGGGCTGAACAGTCTGGCAATTGGTATAATCATCGGAACTTCCCTGATTATCGCAGTCTGTTGCCGAAACATGAAACCACCAATCATCGGCCTGCCAAACCGATTCTTTGCTGTTGTTTACATCGATCATGATTTCCGGAAAACGAATACTTGATTCGAGATGATCGCGAAACAAAAAATACAAATGAGTAGAATCGTGCATGCAAGCAATTGTTGTGATTTGGTTTCCCAAACTGATTTGCCCTTCGGTTGCCAAGGACCACTCATCTGCTGTGGCAATGCCATCTAATTGCGGAGCCGGACTGCAATTGATGTGCAACAATTGTGAATTTCCGTGGAAGGAAATCCCCGCAATAGAAACGGAAAGTAACAACAAAAGAATCGATTGTTTCAAATACATAGTCTGTGGTTTTTTGTTCAAGCAATACTAAGGAATTAAAGCACTGCGTAGTTGATGAAGCACCCGACAGCACCCGAGGTAGTACAGAGGTTTTGTTTGTCAATTTCAATGTCGTTTAGCTGTTTTTAAGTGTCATTAATTGGTTATTTTAAGTTGTTGATTCTTTGCAAATGATGAATGGTAGACTTCATTTAGTGAAAAGCGCCCGATTTTGTATTTTTATCAGACCAATTGAAATCGGATTTTTACCAAAAAAACAGGAACTTTACACAACCCGATTAACACTAGAAATTGAAAAATTATGCGCGTTTATAGTTGCCTGATCGTAGAAGATGAGCCCTTGGCTGTTGAGATTCTGCAAGAATACATTCAGGAAATTCCGTTTCTAGAGTTAACTGCTGTTGCTCCCAATGCAGTCAATGCTCTGCAAATCATGCAGGAAAAATCCATCGACGTGTTGTTTCTTGACATTCACCTGCCGCTGTTAAAAGGGTTAGATTTCCTGAAGACGCTCAAACAACAACCACATGTGATTATTACCACGGCTTATCACCAATATGCGTTGGAGAGTTACGAATTCAACGTGATTGACTACCTGCTAAAACCCATCGAGTTTAGTCGGTTTCTTACGGCCGTCAACAAAATTCATGTGAAAGAACAGCCATCAACCACTCAACCGATAGGAATTTCAACTGAACGGCCTTTCCTCTTTTGCACTGTCAATAAAAAACGCATTCGTATTTTTTTGGACGAATTATTGTGCATCGAAAGCCAGAAGGAATACAGCAAAATCATTACGGTTTCCAAAACCATTCTCACCAAATTGAGTCCCGCGCAAATTGAAACCTTTCTTTCAAGCGGTAATTGCATGCGGGTTCACCGTTCGTTCATCGTGGCGATTGATAAAATTGACTCTTATAGCGCCATGGAAATTGAAATCGGAGGTTTGCGCATTCCGATAGGTCGCAGTTACAAAGAACTGGTTCAACAGGCATTGGACGGTTTAAGCAGATAGCTTTTCAGCTCCGGAATTGGGTTTTGTTGTGCAGACTTCCGTATATTTAGAGCATATTTCAGCGCTATGAAAGGTTTACCGATTTTACTACTGACAACTTTATTGGGTTGTCTTTCATTGAACTCCTCAGCACAAACTGTTTTTCCGCACGATACCCGCAGCGATAGCATCGACATTCGTCATTATGATGTACAACTCGATCTGCGTGATTTCACCACCTTTATTCTGAAAGGTCAAGTGTATGTCGGTTTCAAACCATTGGTAAACGGCATCGATGAAATTCGATTGGATTTACTAGGACTTACGGTTGATAGCATCAAGGATCAAAGCGGAAATATGCTCGCATTTACTACGCAAACGGAAAGCTTTACTGCCGCTTTGGGAGCAACTTTCAATGCGGGCGATTCAACCGGAATTGAAGTATTTTACCATGGAAATCCGGTAGAAGACCCTTCATTCGGCGGGTTTTATTTCAATTCAGTTTTCGCCTACAACGTCGGTGTTTCGCTCGAAGACATTCCGCACAATTATGGTAAAACATGGTTTCCGTGTTTCGATAATTTCACCACTCGTTCTACCTACGACCTGTTTGTTACCACGCTTCCCACTCACGAAGCAGTATGCGGTGGTGTTCATCAATCGACTATTGTAAATCCTGATTTGTCTGAAACCCATCACTGGAAAGTCAATCAGAAAATTCCGTCGTACCTGATTTCGGTTGCCGTAGCCAATTATGTGTTTGTAGAAGACACGTTTACCGATTACCAAGGCAATCCGGTACCGGTAAGATTGGCTGCTTTCGCGACTGATACAACAGACATGAACAATTCCTTCGTGAACCTAGAAAGCGCTTTTGATATTTACGAATCGAAATGGGGACCTTATCTCTGGGATCGCGTTGGATACGTATTGGTACCCATGACTGCCGGAGCGATGGAACACGCCATGAATATTGCTTTTCCGATGGCAGCTGCCGATGGCGGATTGAGCTGGCAATCGGTGCTGGTACACGAATTATCGCATCACTGGTGGGGCAATCTGGTTACCTGCCGCACGGCTGAAGATATGTGGATCAACGAAGGAAGTGCTGCTTATTGCGAATACGTTTTTAGTGAAGAATTCAACAGTCGGGCCGTTTACGAAACTTCTGTTCGGAATGCGCACAAAAATCTGTTGCGCGAATGCCATCACATCGATTCGGGTTATTGGGCCGTTTCAGGAGTTCCACAGGAACACACTTACAGCAATACCACCTATTTAAAAGGTGCAGATATGATTCACACCTTGCGCGGATACTTGGGAGATTCATTGTTTTTCAACGGGTTGAAGGAATTATTGGACCAAAACAAATTTTCGGACATAGACGCCATTGAATACCGCGACGATTTAAGCGCTATAACCGGAGTAAATCTTACGAATTTCTTTGCCGATTGGATTTTTCAAGGTGGTTGGCCGCATATTGCCATCGATTCGATATCATCAGTGCCGAACGGACCGAACTATGATGTAACGGTTCATTTGCGCCAAAAACTAGTTGGTAGAACCAATTATTCGAATCAAGTTCCCCTATTATTGACGTTGAAAGACAATACTTGGAATGATTTCGAACAAACCATTTACGCTTCCGGAATGAGTAACAGTGTTACGATAACTGTTCCGTTTCAACCTACGGTCGGATATTTGAACCGCGATGAATTGATTTCACATGCCGTAACTGCCAATTACAAGACGGTTATCAATACAGGAACTCTTAATCTCGCACACGCAAACATTCTCATGCAGGTACAAACAGTTGGCGCCGATTCATCATTGGTGGTAGTTGAACAACATTGGGCAGCACCCGATCCCGTTATCGACTGGTCGCTGGCGTATACGATTTCGCCACAGCGTTACTGGCGCGTAGATGGTATTTGGGAAAACGGTTTCACCACCAATGCTACCTTCCGTTACAGTGGTCAGACATCCGGTGGAAACGGGTATTTGGATCATTTGCTCATTACCGGTGCCGAAGACAGCATTATTCTGTTGTATCGACCTAATTGTTCGGTTGATTGGACGGAATGCCCGAACAGTACGCTGGTAATGGGAAACAATACAACGGATAAAACAGGAACCGTAACGGTAACCAACTTGCAAAAAGGAGAATATGCTTTTGCACTTAAAGGTCCAAACGCCGGTTTAGGAGAAGCAAACAACGCCTCTTCTGTAAGCCTTTTCCCGAATCCGACCGATGGGTTGATTACCATAGAAACAACCGAAGAAATTGACAGATTGGTGGCAACAGATGTAAATGGTCGTGTGGTTGCACAACGAAATGTTGCTGGGAAAACCATGACATGGAATACGGCAGACTGGGCGGCAGGAACTTATGTTGTTTCCGGATATAAACAGGCGAAGCGGGTGTTTGGGAAGCAGTTGGTGGTGGAATAACATTTTGTTTTCAACCAATTCATTTTATTAATTGGTATTTAGGCGTGGAATCATTCTGCGCCTTTTTTGTGTGTGCTAGTTATTGGCAATGTAATGATTAAATCACCATTTTGAATGTGTTTTCATAGGCATGAAAACGGTATTGGTTTTATGATGGGGATTGTATTGGCGGAATTATGGCGCATAATGTGTTCCGCGCCTAAGCCAAACAATATGGGTGTTCGTTTGCATGGTCGCAATAAATCGCAACCCAACAAAAAACCGCCGATCAACTGACCGGCGGTTTCGTATACTGAATGATTCTATTCAATTACTTCACTACAAATTGCAATGTTTGACTTGCAGTTGCTTCTGCCAAACGAATCAAGTACATACCCGCAGCAAACGATTCGGTTGAAATCAACACAAGGTTGTCACCTTCATTTGCATTGATGGTGTGTTGTGAAACAACATTTCCAAGCAAATCGGTTACAAACAATTTTACGGTTTGACCGGTTGGTGCCGAGAAGCGAAGGTTTACTTCTTCTTCAGCAGGATTCGGGAATACAACCGCATTTTGTAATTGCAATTGTTCATCTAAACCAACAACAATTGCGTCAGAAGGCGCACCACCATAGATATTGATATCATCGATGTACATATTGTTACCACCATCAGCTTCAAATCTGAATTTAAAACGGAAATTACTTACCCAGTAACTAGTGGTGACATTGGTCATGTGAACCGTTTGCCAATCAGCCAAAGCCGGCGTCCATGAACTGGATGAAGTAAGGTTTGACAAAGAAGCTCCATGCATTGTTTTACGCTGATCCCAGGTATCACCACAATCATTTGTCAAGAACACTTTCAAGTAATCATCGTTGGCAGACTGACGTTTGCGGTAACCGTAGCGGAAAGACAATGTAACACCGTCAGTTGCATTCACAGTGGATAAATCAACCGGTGTAGAAATCAATTCATCTACGTTACCTGCAACCTGACCATAATTGGTCAATTTAGCAGAATTAGTTCCCGTATGTCCGGCAGTATTTGTTACCGACCACGCATTGTTATTTCCTGTGTTTTCAACAATCCAGCGACTTGAACCACTAAACGAACTCAATCCTTCGAATCCTTCAAAGTACGGCAACGATTCTCCTGCAGCAAGTACGGTAATGTAACCCGATTTTGTTTCGTCGTCTGAAGAAGCACCATCTGTTGCTGTTAATGTTACTGCATAAACTCCAGGAGCTGCATAAGTAACCGAAGGATTTTGATCTGTAGAAGTAGATGGAGTTGCACCTGGGAATGACCAAGACCAACCTGAAACAGCATTGTAAGAACCATCGCTGAATTGAATGGTTTCACCGGCACATATTTCTGTTTTTACTGTCGTGAATTCTGCTTTACAAAGAGCAGCACTACCATCGGCACCTGTAGCAACAAGGTTTGCATTGGTAGAAAGGTTGTTACGTCCGGCTGTAGAAGAGGTCAATGCGGTGCGCATACGTGTTACCTGACCACCGGTAAACATTTTCGAACAATATGAATAATCCATGTAGTTTTCTACGTTTGCACGCACACCACAAAAGTTTTCGTTTAGGTTACAAGCTGTTACACCACGTGTAGTTGGGGTGTCAGCAACATTATCTGTTCCGCAAGAAACTCCCGGATCATTGGTATCTCCCCAAGTATGAGAAAGATTCAACCAGTGACCTACTTCATGCGTCAAAGCACGACTTGTACCTGTAGAACCTGTTCCGATAGAACCGGTGTAATTGTGCAAAATCCAGATACCGTTTTTCATACCGCTACCTACCCATCCACTTGGTCGAAAGGTATATCCTGCAGCACCACCAATATCTCCGCAAATGAAAATATTCAAGTATTTATTACCAGCCCATTGACCTTGGTAAACATCGTTTCCTGCAATAATTGCATCTACCTGATTATCACCATCTGCACCGTTGTAAGATAGCGCATTTTGTGTACGGGTAATACCACTAAAACAAGCTCCATTCGGTGCTTTTGTAGCCAACACAAATTCTATTTCAACATCACTTGGCTCACAAACAGCACTTGGGTTGCTTGCATTAAAATCAACGTGAACAGTAGCTGCATCTGCATTTTGAAGACGGTAATCGCGATTCATAATAGCCAATGCATCCAAAATTTGCTCACGCGAAATGTTTTCAACTCCGCCATTGTGCAAAACGTGAAATACTACCGGAATTTTGTAAACAAGACGGTGAGGATTTGTTTGGTCTTCTTCAAGCATTTGTTGTTGAAGAATCTCAAACGCTTGTTCGTCTAGATGATATTGTGCTGCGAAAGCCGGATTGGCCATTAACTCATTGAGTCTTTTTTGTTGGTGACAGTATTCTACCTCTTCACCATCGCGCATATTGGCGCGGTTTAACGTTTGTTGCCCGAATAAAGCCGAAATGGAGAGAAGGCTAAATGCGAGTACAGAGAGTTTTAGTTTTTTCATTGTTACAGTTCTAGCTAGTTTATTTTACCTGTATTAATTAAATGATGGTTGTTTTAGGAATGGTTGGAATGAAGACAACATTTCTCATTCGAAAAATACGGTTGAATCAAATGACGATTGTCAGCAAGACCATAAGGAGTAAAACTAAAGTTTGTCATTCGTAGCATTCAACATTTCTGTTTGAGGCATACAAAATACAAAAAGTGTTAACGCGATTGTCTTTTTTTAGCTAAACGGGTGAAATTATTGAGTGAATGGTAGTAAAATTCTTGATTTAGCTTCACTCTATTGAGCGTAGAGAATAAGAGACCACGCCCGAATAAGGCATTTCCAGCAAACGATTTAATTTTTGAGCGACTAATTCAGGTGACACCAATTCTCCGCTTTTGTAATAATCATGAAATGTAGCTGAAGCCGCAAAATCAACCTGATCTACCGATCTGATCTGCGCTTGCATAGGCGTATCCACTACTCCGGGAGCAACACAGTAAACCTTGGTAGTTCTTCCCTTTTCCAGTTCTTCGAGGTAAAACGTTTCGGAAAGCATTTCCAAAGCTGCTTTCGAGGCACAATAAGCCGACCAGGAGGGAATCGCTCTTTTTGCAGCACCGGAACTGATATTGACCACCGTTAAAGCGGTTTTATCTCCGCAAGCACGTGCCAAGCGATTCATCAATAAGGCGGGCGCAACTACATTCAGCGCCAATACCTGATTGATATCCGGTTCGTTTTGATCACTCAACCGCTTCACCGTTCCAAGCATTCCTGCATTGTTGATGAGTAGAATTTCTGTGGAAACCCACTCTTCGACAGCCAATTCACGGATAGCATTTTCATCGGTCAAATCACAAACAACAGGCTGATAATTGGTATGATCGATAGTATGCCTCCGGCCAATTCCGATCACAGAAACACCTTTGTTCAAATAATGCGCTGCGATGGCTTTTCCGATACCGGAAGATGTGCCTGTGATAATGACTTTCATAAGAATGATTTTTGATGTTGGATGCTTGATGTTTGATTGAATCTTCCTTCGTTAAGTAACAATTGCCCACACAAACTGAGTGCTGTTTCATGCAACTTGCTTCTTTCCAGCAACCACATCCAACATCTAAAATCAAGCATCAAACATTAGTTAAGTGCTTGCTCCAAATCTGCGATCAAATCTTCCACGTCTTCCACACCAACGCTCAAGCGCAGCAAAGAATCTACTACTCCTACCCGTTCACGTTCAGCTTTCGGAATGGAGGCATGCGTCATTGTTGCCGGATGGTTGATCAATGATTCTACACCACCGAGCGATTCTGCCAATGAAAATACTTTGAATGAAGATGCAACTTTGAAGGTGTTTTCGATGCTTCCTTCTTTCAACACTATGGAAATCATTCCACCAAAATCGCGCATTTGTTTTTTGGCAATTTCGTGATTCGGATGATCGGTAAAGCCCGGCCAGTAAACCTTGGCAATTTTCGGGTGATTACGCAAGTATTCAGCGATAATTCGTCCATTGTGACAATGACGTTCCATGCGCAAATGCAAGGTTTTGATGCCACGCATGACTAAAAAACTATCCATCGGACCCGGATTGGCACCACTGGAATTGAGTACGAAATACAATTGTTCGTGCAATTCGGAACTATTGGTAATGAGCGCTCCCATCACTACATCCGAGTGACCTCCGAGGTATTTTGTAGCGGAATGCATCACGATATCGGCTCCCAAATCGAGCGGATTCTGGAGATACGGCGATGCAAACGTATTGTCGACAACCAACATCAAATTCGTTGCTTTTGAAATCTTTGCACACGCAACGATATCGATAATTTGCATCGTTGGATTTGTAGGCGTTTCCACCCAAATGAGCTTGGTATTTTCGTTTAAAACGGAATGGATATTTTCAGCATTGGTCAAATCGATGAAGTGAAAACGGATCCCGAATTTCTCGTAAATCTTGGTAAACAAGCGGTAGGTTCCGCCATACAAATCATCGCCGGTAATGACTTCGTCGCCGGGTTTCAACAATTTCAAAACAGCATCGGTAGCCGCAACACCTGAACTGAAACACACACAGTGCTTTCCGTTTTCGATGGCTGCAATGTTTTCCTGCAATGCCTCACGCGTCGGGTTTTTCCCACGTGCATAACCGTAACCTTTATTTACTCCGGGCGATTCCTGCACGTAAGTTGAAGTCTGGTAAATGGGTGTCATGATAGCACCGGTACTTGGATCAGGATGCGCACCCGCGTGGATGGCTTTTGTTCCGAATTTGTATTCGCTCATGGGATTGTTGTTCTGTTTTGAGGTACAAAAGTAGTGTTTGGGGTTGGGATTCGGAAATATCCCTCATTTCGTAACAAAATTGCTTCCTCCGGTTATACTTTCAGGCAATTGCATTTTTCTTCACTCCAAACAATCGTGTTATGAAACAGTTATTCTCCCGCATTCCGGTTTTTTGTTCCGGTCTTATTCTTTGGATCATTGGCGGTTTTACAGCACAAGCGGCAACTCCCGATTCGGTCTATGTTTCCATTGAGCAATTGGTCAACACGAAACAGATGACAAGTCAAATCAAAGGAAAAGGCGGTCATCAGGCCGAATGCATTGAGTTTGAAGTAAAAAATCTGACCAGCGACACCCTTTTTGTAGAACTGGAACCCGGCAGACGATTGGTTTCAAAAGACACCACCGAACAAGACATTCTGATTGTGAAACGGAAACGGTTTTCGTTGGCTCCGCTAGCTGCACTCGTTTTCTCGGGATTCGGTTTTTGTTGTGAAAGTAAACGTCATGCACCGGCAAGTAAATCCGACTTCAGCATCGGTTATATGGTTCCTGCCGATTGGCAACAGCTCACAAACCTCATCGATCAAAACGATTTCCCCCATTCGGCCATTCAAGCTGCTATTTGGTGCATTTCAGACAACCACGACCTGAGCTCCATTCACGATGAAGATCCTGCCAAAACGCGGTTGTTGAAGCGAGTCGTTGCCAACATCAAAAACATCGAAATTCCATGGTATTCTGTGACTTACGAAACCGATCCGACTGCGGTTTTTTCGGGACGTGCCGAAGCTGTTTACGGTGAAATGGCTTATTACATCAGTACCAATGCGCTAATCAGCATCAATGTGCGTGATAAAAACGGCGTGGTGGTTGCTAATCTTGAAAAAGGTACAGCCAAAGGTTCCGGAGAATACATCTATCCATTAGCAATGAACGTAAAAGGTTGGCCAAAAGGTGACTATGAGATTGCAGTTTATGAGGATTATTCGAGATTGATAAAACGAATTAAATTTACGTTGTGACAGCTGTACGACGATTAATGTAACATAGAAACTCACGAACTTAGAAACTTAGTAAACTGCAAAACTACGTTCTCTATGTGTCAGCCTGAGGTGAATGTGGTTCAAATCATTTCCCTACCTTCGTCTCCGACAAACGCGTTCATGTCTGAGCATCACTACGATATTGCCCAATTTATAATTGATCTGTCGGAGATTCCGTCGTCGGATCCGTTGGTGCATGTCGGTGATCATGAAAAAGGAATGGTGGTATTGGAAAGCCCGTTGCCGGAAGTTCAACTAGTTGAATTGAACTCCTCGTGGTACACCATTTTAAAAACAGCCAACCAGCACAAACGCGAGTCTGACTTGCAATCCTTGTGTTGGGTTTCGCAGCAAATTCAGTGGGAATACAAAGGAAAAACGGTTTCGTCTCCGCTTATTCTCACCCCATTGAACTGGAAGATTGTCAAAGGAAAACTGCTCGTAGAGCTACAAGCACAATCGGAACAGGCTTTTGTGAATCCGTTTGTGGTAAATCAATTGATCCGCGCATTTGACTTAAAAATTGCGGAAAATGAATCGCTTTCTCCACTTGCATGGGTCGAAACGATCACCCGATTGATTGCCGAACATTCCATTCCTGCTACATTTTCCGACTTTTCGGCTATCGGCAATTTTCACCATCATCGGTATCAGGTATTGCGTGAACTGGAATTGATTACACAAGCTCCTGAATTGAGCCCCTTGGTGAGCGGTATTTTAGGAAATGAGACACGTCAGACAGCCGAAAAAATCGAACTTTCACCTGCTTTTTTAACTCCTACCGATACGGATCAATTGCGCGTTTTTGATCAATTGGAAACAGACAATACCGTTATTCAAGGTCCACCCGGAACAGGAAAATCGCAAGTGCTCACCAACCTGTTGGGTAAATTATTGGTGCGCGACGGAATGACTCTTGTGGTTTCCGAAAAACGCGTTGCGTTGGAAGTGTTGGTGAAAAAACTAGCCGACGCCGGATTGGATGCTTTTACATTTACAGCTCACAGTCAGGCTTTGCCAAAAACATTCATCTCCCAACTAAAAAGTACCTGGTTAGCATTGGAAACGGATCGAAAACCCGTTCCGCCTTTGCTTCAATTGTCGGAACAGCTCAAAGCTTCGCTACAATTATTATTGGATCGTTTGAACAACCCGACATTGATGGGTGGTGTTTCCTTTCAGGAATTTCAGGAATTGTTTGCTAGCATAAACACAGAAAAAGCAATTTTTCAATTAGATATTCCCGACATCCGGATGTGGTTGGATGAAAAACCGAATGTGGTGCAACTACAGCAACAACTTGGTTCGTTCAGTATCTTGCGTGGAATCAAACAAGCGTTGGTATCTCATCCGCAACCCGATCAGATTTTCCGGCGATTAACGATAGAAGTCAACTGGCTCAACTCCACTTTTGGAATTGAAACCGTTGGTGAATTGGAAACGTTGACCAAGTCGATAGCCCGCATTCAATTGGTGACCAATGAATCGTATCATGCCTATTTTGAATTGCACCGACAGTCTACCAAACGCAAACGGTTTGAAAAACTGCGGCTTCGGTTTGTAGAACTCATTGCCCGACTGGAATTATTGCGATCGGAAGAATCACTTTGGAACAAACCTCCGACCCGCACCGAAACGCTTTTTTGGATCGAACAATCGGCTGCCAAACAATCATGGTTTGGTCGCAGAAGTTGGTTCAAACAATTGAAAACAGCGCTTCGGAATCCACAAATCGATCATCAAACGGCGCTGAACAACTGGCTCGCGTATTTGGATCTTCAAGAAGAACTGATTGTCATCCGCACACAATTTGCTGATTGGGGAATCGAGCGACCGGAACTGGAACTGGAAAGTGCCGCCTACGTGCTGAAACAACTCGAAAAAGAAGACATTAATGAGTTGAATACCGTCGCGAAATTGCCTTTGACACAACGACAACTGATCAGTCAGAACAGCGAGCGGATACAACAAATTCAGAACGACATACGACGCTATTTCACCGTATATGAAACGGATTCCCTGAATCACTTCGGGCAATTCGATCAGTCATCAGTTGAAAAATTACTAGGAAGTTTGGAACTTTTAAAGTCGTTGCCGGAAGTAGTTTTCCGATTGATTTGTTTGGGAAAACCCTTGGAAGAACTAGAAGCAATGGTGGTTCATTCAACACGAGTAATGCTTGAAAGCCGATTTCCGGAGTTGTCCAAATTCGACGGTGAACAATTGGCTTCTAAACTCAACGAAATTCTCGAAACAGAAGCCGGTGAATTTGAACAATTTGCCTTACACATCTGGCAACTTAGAAAACAGCGATTTGATCATTATACTCGATTATTGCGAACTCCAGCTGCGCAATTGAAAGGGAATGACAAAACGTTAAAGGCGCAATTGAAAGTAGGAAAGTCCATACTCGTGAAAGAATTTGGTAAATCAAAACAACACCAAACCATTCGCGAATTGCTCTCCGGCGATGCCCGATTGTGGATCGAAATTTTGAGTCCGATTTGGTTGAGTACACCTACTCAGGTTGGAAAAACCTTTCCGATGCAACAAAACCTCTTTGACTTTGTGGTGATGGATGAAGCCAGTCAGATTCAGTTACCCAACGCACTTGGTGCGCTTCAGCGTTCAAAACGAGCTGTTGTGGCGGGCGACGAACAACAAATGGCACCATCCAATTATTTCGCCGGAAGTACCGTAGCCATAGATTTACTGCATCAGGCAGCGTGGTACTGGAAAAAAGTTCCGATCAAGCACCATTACCGAAGTGAGCACCCAGCCCTGATTGCCTTTTCGAACAAGCACTTTTACAACAATGAATTGGTGGCTTATCCAACAGCGAAAGCAACTTATCCGCTTCATTGGAAACTGGTTGAAAACGGCATCTATGAAAACAGAACCAACAGTGAAGAAGCAAAAGCCGTTGCCAGTTTTCTGGAAGCATTCAACTGGAAAAAAAGCATCGGAATCATTGCGTTCTCGCAACAACAATTAGACTGTATTTGGCAACATCTTTCGGTGAAAACACAAGAACGTATTTCGGAAGGAATGGAAAAAAACACCATTTTCTTTAAACCCTTAGAACAGGTGCAAGGCGACGAAGCAGATACAATTGTAGTGAGCATGGGTTATGGAAAAAATACGGAAGGACAATTCCAATTACGTTTTGGACCGTTGAATCAATCACAAGGATTTAAGCGGTTGAATGTCTTGTTGACGCGTGCCAAATCGAGCCTTCATTTTTACACTTCTGTCACAGCTTCAGACTTCCCGATCAGCGCCAACGAATCAGTAAATTTACTGCGCCTTTTCCTCATTCAACTAGAACAATTTCAGGATGAGGAATCGCTTGATATTCCCTATAATTTGAGCATCAAAAAACAACTCGCATCTACCCTCGAAATTGAACATATTTACACCCACATTTCCAACGCCCAAGAATTGGTCACTTTTCACCGGGTGATGCTTACAAGAGGTTGGAAAATAATCTACTAATCCTCACTCGATTGGGTGTTTTGATAGATTTTTTTAAAAAATCAACTAACTCACTAATACATATTTATAGAAAAGTTCTACCTTCGCTTGGTTAATTAATGACAACTTATGAAAAAAATACTACTCATCACGATGGTTTTTTTCGCCTATTTGGCAGGAACTTCTACTGCAAGTGCGCAATATCCGTCGGTTACACCAAAATTGTATGGTTCAAGTCCTTTTCAGGATTCACTTTGGACCTTAGATACTACTAATTTTAGTGTTATTCAACGTTTTGGCCCAACGTTATCCGGTTTTACAATTACGGGTATGAATGGATTAGCTTATGATCCAACTACCTACGAAACGTATATTATCATGAAAGTTTCGGGTGTTACAGGTCGCGTGTTGGGTAAAATTGATCTATCAACAGGTGTTTGCACACAGATTGGCAACTTAGGTCAGAATTTTTCTTCCATTGTGTTTGACGAAACCGGACAACTCTGGGGTGCAACAGGAAATGGGTCAACGAATACTGAAACCTTGTATAAAATTGATAAAACAACAGGTGTAATAACACTGATGTATGCCATGGGTAATGGTGCAGATGGAGAGATCTTGGTTTACAATCGTGACGATAACTTCATGTATCACTGGTCTGGAAATGGCACCGTTGTTTATGAAAAATGGCCTCTTTCAAACTTAACGTATACACCAACGAATATTCCGATTATTGGGACAACAGGAGGTGAAACTTTTGGCTCACTTTATGTGTCACCAACTTATACACTGGCTTCTACTATTTCCAGTAATTTCCGCCGTTTCGGAACCAATGGAACATGCAGTGCTGCGGTTGGAAGCAACCCAGACGATTTACGCGGTTTGGTAATGCCTCCTCAGTTTGAAATCAGTAGCACGACTATTTGTGAGGATGTAGATACAATTTACGCCAACGCCGGAAGTTTACAGTTGTTTGACACCATTACTTACCACTGGGGTGATGGTACATTTGATGAATACGCTGTTTCAGCCGGTGTTCAGGCATCTCATTCCTACTCAGTTGCTGGAGCCTATACAATTGCCATTGAACTCGATAATGGAAACATTCAAGATACGGCCAAACTATTCACCATTCAAGTGAATAGCACACCTGTAGTCACTCTTGCAGGAAACACAAGTATTTGTTCAGGTGATTCAGTTTTGTTAAATGGCCCTGATAACGTTATCAATCAATGGTACATGAACGGATCACCGGTTGCATTGGAAACAAACGATACTATCAGCACCAATATCGCAGGTTACTACAACTTGTTGCAAACATCTGCAAATGGTTGTTCAGACTCTTCAGCTGTCGGTCTTGCATTAGTTGATTTCACTAATCCAACTGTATTTATCGGAAACGACACCACAGTTTGTGATCAGATCGTATTGGATGCAGCAAATGCTACTTCTACTTATGTATGGAGCACATCGGGTACTGCACAAATGGAAACAATTACCACTTCCGGAACAATAGATGTAATAGTTACTGATACCAACGGATGTAGCGCTGCTGATACAATTCAAGTGATTGTAAATACAAGCCCTGCCTTTAGTTTAGGTGCTGATGCCAACGATTGCGAAGAGATTGTACTTGATCCTGTACCTCCGGTTGTGGGCACGTATTTGTGGTCTGACAACTCTAACGGATCTGCACTCACGGTGAATGCTTCAGGAAGTTATTCCCTAAATATTGTTGATGCGAACGGTTGTTTTTCTTCTGATACGGTTGATGTGACCATTTTTGGTTTGCCTTCTGTAGCACTGAGCACGGCACCGGGTACTATCTGTAATTATGATCCGGATGTTGCTCTTGTAGGAACACCTGCAGGTGGTACGTTCAGCGGACTGTCTGTAACAGGAAACATGTTTGATCCTTCGATCGGTAACGGTAACCACGATGTATTCTACGAATTCACAGACGCTAACGGCTGTACAGGTTTCGATACATTAACACTAGTTGTTGACGGATGTTTGGGTGTTGCTGAAAACACAACAGCTACTTTACTTGTATATCCAAACCCTTCAACAGGTGAATTCACGTTAGACATTCCGGTTAACGGAGCAATTGTTCAGGTAACGGATGTTTTCGGGAAATTGGTTTATACCAATCGTTTTGAACAAAATGGTGTTTCAACCATTCGTTTAGATGAAAACGCTAATGGAACCTATTTCGTAACCCTGACTACACCGGAAGGTGAACGTTCGGTTGCACGATTGGTTCTTGCTAAAAAATAAGAAACTGCACTTTAATGAATCCCCGTTTTACTTAAGTGAAACGGGGATTTTTGTTTAAAAGCAGCTCCCAAAAAAACAGCACTCAACAAAAAAACTATGTCTGCATAACTTTAGGCTAATACACAAAGCGCTAGAATTAAGACAGCCATAAAATTGCCGTCTATCTAAGGTTATTTTATAGCAGTTCCTTTGTGGGAAAATTAGGGAATGCAACGACTACTCATGATTATTGTATTGAGCCTTCAGTTCAATGCAAGCAGTCAAACTACTACAATTTTCGCCACAGGTGGTAATTGGAAATACAATGATTCTGGTGCCGACTTAGGCACGAGTTGGAGCACCAGTGGCTATTCGGACAATGCTTGGGCCTCAGGTAATGCCGAATTGGGATATGGCGATGGCGATGAACAAACGGTTGTAAGCTACGGTCCTGACGGGAACAACAAGCACATCACTACCTACTTTCGCAAGACTTTTTTTGTTTCAAATCCGGCACAATTTTCTCAAATATTGGGCACCATCAAACGTGATGACGGAGCAGTTGTTTACATAAACGGAGTTGAGGTATTTCGCAGCAACATGTCAGGTGGCCCCATCAATTATCAAACACTGGCAAGCGGAACAGTTGCCTGGCCAAATGAAGACGATTTTCAAAACTTTTCATTTAGTCCCGGATTGTTAACCGTCGGTAATAACCTTATCGCTGTAGAAATTCATCAAGACGACAACTCCAGTTCGGATATCAGTTTTGATGCTTCTCTTTCGGGAGATCAGGCAGTTCAAAACATCGCTATCAACAGAGGTCCTTATTTGCAGCAAGCAACACCTAATTCTGTAATCATTCGCTGGCGAACGGATATTCCAACCGAAAGCAAAATCCGTTACGGAACAGATTTATCAAACCAAAATCAAGTAATCAGTGATTTGCAGTTGCTCACAGAACATGAACTAACCATCCAAAATCTAAATCCAGCGACCGTTTATTATTACACCGTTGGAAATTCAACTACCTGGTTCACTAATGCTGTTGCTGAAAATTATTTCAAAACAAGTCCAACAGCCGGAACGTCCGGTGAATACCGCTTTTGGGTTATCGGCGACGCCGGAATGGGGAATAACGACCAACGAAATGTTCGCGACGGTTTTATCACCGCTAACCAGAATCAGCATGTTGATGGTTGGATCATGCTGGGCGACAACGCTTACGGAAGCGGGATCGATGACGGAACACAGGAACACTATCAAAACGGGGTTTTCGAAAACATGTATGAAAGCATTCTGCAAAACACCGTTCTTTGGCCTGCTACCGGAAATCATGATTACAATAACCACATTCCTTTTTCTCCGGATCCTGCCTATTTTGATATTTTCACCCTTCCTATGTATGGTGAAGCTGGTGGCTTGCCTTCAGTATCAGAAAAATACTACTCTTATAATTACGGAAATATACATTTTATCGTACTCGATAGTTATGATGAAGACAGAAGTGCTTCAGCACCTATGGCAACGTGGCTCATCAACGATTTACAGCAAAACAATTCGGAATGGGTGATTGCTTACTGGCACCATCCGCCTTACACGAAAGGAAGTCACAACTCCGACAATGCAAACTTTCTGGATGGTGAGTTGGTTGATATGCGTGAAAACATCATCCCGATTCTGGAGCAATACGGAGTAGACCTGATCTTAAACGGGCACAGTCACTCGTATGAACGAAGCTACCTCATCGACGGTCATTACGGTTACTCGGATGATCTTACTCCCGAAATGATTTTAGATAACGGTACAGGTGGCAACGATGGCGATTGCCCGTATCAGAAGCACACCATTGTTTCAAAAGCGCACAAAGGAACCGTTTACGCTGTTGTGGGTTGTTCAGGAAAACTAAGCGGAACTTCTTCGGGCTGGCCACATCCGGTAATGGTAGAATCAGACAATACAAGGTTGGGCTCCATGATACTTTCGATTGACCACAACCGCCTCGATGCTTCATTCATTGAAATAGATGGCAGTGTTTACGATCATTTTACACTATTGAAAAACGCCGGAGCAAAAGACACCGTTACGGTTTGCCCCAACGATCAGGTTACATTGTATCCTTCTTTTCAGGGACCGGCAACTTGGTCGCCACTCAATATAGTATCAGATTCATTAGTGATTAACCCTCAATTTCCGACGGTTTATTTTGCCACAGACAGTACAGGTTGTATTACTGACACACTTTTCGTAGAGATGTTCCCGCCTTCGATTTGTAACTTATCCGTTGACGAATCGGTGCTTGACAATCCTTTTATCGCTATCGAACCGACAGATAACAGCACAACATTACCAATTCATTGGTTTGGTTTTGAAGATGAACAAGTAACTCTTGTTGTGTATTCGATCTTCGGTCAATTAATCACGAAAGAGGTTTTACTCAATAACCCCAATGAATACAATCAGTGGGAACTCCCAACATCAGGCTTGGCCCATGGAAGTTACTTTATCCAGTTATCAGGTCGCAAAAACAGAGCATTCATTCAATTCACTCATCATTAATCTTACGTATGAAACAATTAGCTATTAGCTTATTTATTGCAGGATGTTTCTGCAGCAATGTCATGTATTCACAATGTGATACTACCGTTGTGAACGGTGACATGATCATTAGTTCATCTACTTTCTTATCGGGTGTTTATCAGGTAAGCGGAACCTTTGAAATTGAAAGCGGTGTTACTGTTTTTGTTGAGAAATACGAATTGGGTAGTTGTGGAAAACTAGAGGTTCAGGCTCAAAACATCATTGTGTCAGGAACCATCAACGGTGATTTCTCAGGTTATACAGGTGGAATTGGTGGTGCTCCCGGAACAACAGTTACAAGTCTTACGGGCGATCAAATTGCCATCAATGACTGTTCCAATAAAGACAATACAGGGCAAGTAACCGTTGAAGGCGGACAAGCTGGAAACAGCGGAAATGGTCCTGGAGCAGGTGCTAGCGGAGCTGATGGAAGCAACGGATCAGGACCTAAACAACAATGTTTGAATAACGACGACGAAGCCGGAATGATTGGTGGATCAGGTGGCGCTGGTGCCGGCGGTGGCGGTAGCTATGGCGGTACAGGTAGCACAGGTGCTCAAGGTGGAGCCGGAACAGGAAGTTACCAAACAAACGGGTTGAATGTTTCAACAGGTTTCCCGGTAGTTGGTGGAAATGGTGGTAACGGTGGTAATGCCGGCGTTGCTTATGGAAGCATTTCAGGTGAAGATATTGACCTCGGATCGGGCGGTGCAGGTGCCGGCGGTGGCGGTCGTTCGTATGATGTTGGTTTAGGCGGAAGCGACGGTGGAAACGGTGGTGGTGCCGTTATCTTGATTGCTCAGGATTCGTTAGCAGTAACCGGTGCTATTTCAGCAAACGGTGAAAACGGCATTTCAGGAGGAAGTGGCGGAAATGGTGGAACATCACCTAAATGCTGCTCAGATGGTTGTAACGATTGTGGTGAAGCAACCCTGTCTACGGGCGCCGGTGGCGGATCGGGATCAGGTGGTGGTTCAGGTGGTGGAATTTTCTTGCAATCGGAAAATGTAGCCGAAATTACCGGTAACCTTAGTGTATCGGGTGGAAACGGCGGAAACGGTGGTCTGCGCGGAAATGGCGTCAGTTGCGATTATTCCGACTTCTTTTGCGGTGACCAAACACTCACTAGTGGAAATGGAAATCCGGGTGGTAACGGTGGTGCCGGAGGTGGCGGTCGCATCAAGATTTTTGTGCCAATTTGCTCATTATCGACCGTTCAACCAAGCAACAACCTAAACGGTGGAACTGGAAATGCTGCAGGTAACCTTGGAACTTATTTCTTAGGATGCAGCGAATTATCTCTTTCAGAACAAGAAATCGAATTGTCAGTTGCCATTTTCCCTAATCCGGCAAAAGACATGTTACACATCACCAGCCCGTCGAATGCATCGGTAACTGTGCTTATCACAGATATGAGTGGTCGTGAACTGTTTTCCAGTTCTGCAGAGCTTTCTGCAACGCCTTTCAGTGTCGCAATCACCGATTTTCAACAAGGAAGTTACTATGTGATCATTCAACGTGACGGAAGTGCAATTACCAAAAAATTTATCAAACTATAAGTCATGAAACGATTCATAACGCTCGTTTGTCTTTTGCCCTTGCTTTCTGTAACGGCACAACATACTACCAAGTCGGTAAAACCTTGCTTAGCTCCATTTTACCATGGTGTAGCATCGGGCGATCCGCTTTCTGATCGTGTAATCCTTTGGACACGTTACACACCTGATTCGTTGCAATCGGGTCAGCAAATCGTAGAATGGAAAATTGCCAAAGACACCTCCTTTTCAATCGGTTTGCAAAATGGTGTGGTCATTACGGATGAAACAATGGATTATACAGTGAAGGTTGATCCTACCGGACTCACACCCAACACAACTTATTACTATCAATTTAAAGCCAACGATCAGCTTTCGGTAATCGGGAGAACACGCACGGCTACTTCGGGCGATTGCGATAGTCTGCGTTTTGCAGTAGTATCCTGCGCCAACTTTGAAGCCGGTTATTTCAACGTGTTTCGAAACCTAAAAGAACGCAACGATTTCGATGCCGTGATCTGTTTGGGAGATTACATTTACGAATACGAATCGGGTGGATATGCTCCTAATCCTTCTGCAAACAGACAATGGATGCCCAACAATGAAATTGTGTCTTTGCTTGATTACCGTGCTCGTTATTCGACGTATCGTTTAGACGATGACTTGCGCGATTTGCACCAGCAATTTCCGTTTATCGTAGTTTGGGATGATCATGAATCGGCTAATGATTCCTGGATGAATGGTGCAGAAAACCACCAAGCTAACGAAGGAAGTTTTGCAACTCGCAAACAGGCTGCCAAACAAGCTTATTTTGAATGGTTACCGATTCGTGTAACAGGTGTTTCGGATAACTATCAGATTTTCCGCGAAATCAAGTACGGTGACTTAGTCGATTTGATTATGTTGGACACGCGTCTTCACGGTCGTGACGAACAAGCAGGAACTTCCGGTGCCACTGTTACAGCTTCGGGTAGACAATTGTTAGGCACCGATCAATTTACATGGCTTGGCACCAGATTATCCGGTAGCACAGCTCGTTGGAAATTGCTTGGGCAACAAGTGATGATGGCGCCCTTAACTATTTTCGGGGCGGCTCTCAACGGTGATCAATGGGACGGATATCCGGCAGAACGCCAGCGTGTTTACAACCACATTCTCACCAATAACATTACAGATGTAGTGGTCTTAACAGGTGATATTCACTCTTCTTGGGCTAACGATTTACCGGGTAATAGTTATAATGGCTCAACAGGTGGTGGATCTGTTGGTGTTGAGTTTGTAGCTCCAAGTGTTACTTCACCCGGAATAAACATTCCAGGAGGTGCTACCGCGATTATGGCTTCAAACAGTCACATCAAATATGCCGATTTATCGCTCCATGGGTATGTAATGCTTGATGTCAACAAACAACGTGTTCAAGCCGATTGGTACTACGTGAATACAATTGATAACCCTTCGGGTGATTTCACCTACGGTACTTCCTTCAAATCGGATCACTTGACGCGCCATTTAGTTGCTGCCAATTCCGCAAGTATTCCTCGCAACGGTATTCAAGGTTTTCAAACAGAGAATTGTCCGTATTATGCTCCTAATACTGCTTCTATTAATGAACAAGACCCAATTGTCTTCCTTGGTGTTTATCCCAATCCGGTGGTAGATGTGTTGTTCGTTAATGTCAGTATTCCAGTAGCAGGGGATGTTTCCTTTTCACTTGTAGACTTAGAGGGGAAATTACTTCAACTCTCAAGCGAAGTAGTCCCTCAAAGCGGAAGTTTTCAGTTTTCATTGGACTTGAGTAAAGTTGCTGCCGGAAATTATTTTTTACGATTGGAAACAACCTACGGTGTCAAAACGGTACACGTTGTGAAACAATAAATTTAAGATCCTCCTTTAGAATCCTTGTTTTGCTCCGGCGAAGCGGGGATTTTTTGTACTATCTCATTTAACCGTTTAATCAATGGAATGGCTATTTAGTTGATCGCGTGATCAGTTGTCTTTTTTTTCAGTAAATTGTAGGCATAAATTGCTAGAACATGCTACAAACTCTCCAACGTATCGGTTTCTTATCGGTCTTCTTTTGCCTTTCCTTTTGCGGATTTGCCCAAACAAATTTATCACTCGTACAACAGTACATTCGTCAAAATGCTACTGAACTCGGTCTTAAAACCGATGACAACACGAGCATTGAAATCATGTCGGAAGCTCCCTCAAAAGCGGCTGGCGTTACTCATGTCTACGTAAGACAACTAATCAATGGTATTCCGGTGACCAACGGACTGGCAACAGTTACGATCAAAAACGGAAATGTCATTCACGTTGCCAATCGATTGAAAAATCTCAACACAACAACAATTACCCTTCCTTCATTAACGGCACAGGTTGCGCTTGAAAAAGCTCTGACACATTTGGGCATTTCAACCAACGAACCAATCCAAGTGATCAAATCGTCGGCCAACAACTCAGAAGTGGTATTGTCGAAAGGTGATTTTTCACTCGAGGATGTGCCGGCAAAACTGGTTTATTTGGCAGATGAAAGCGGAAATCTTCAGTTGACATGGGACATGAGTGTGGCGCTTAAAAATGGTGAACACTGGTGGAGTTTAAGAGTAGATGCTTCAACAGGAACTATTCTGGAACAAAATGACTGGATCAGCCATTGCGCGTTCGACCATTGTTCCGATCCGGGACATCACCATGAAACAACACTAACAACACAACAATCAGTATTGATGCCTCCACCTCCGGGAATGGATCAATACCAAGTTTATGCACTTCCGATTGAAAGTCCGAATCACGGTGATCGCTCATTGGTGATCAATCCTTCAGATGCCATTGCTTCTCCTTTCGGATGGCATGATGATAATGGTGTTGCCGGAGATGAATATACGATCACACGAGGAAACAATGTGTACGCATCCGATGACATTAATGACGACGATATACCGGGTTATTCGCCCGATGGTGGTGGAGCAAACGACTTTGACTTCCCTTACGATTCGTTGCTTGGGGTTCAGGGAAATCTAGACGCGGTGATTACCAACTTGTTCTACATGAACAACATGATGCACGATATCTGGTACCAATACGGTTTCGACGAACCGTCCGGGAATTTTCAAACCTTGAATTATTCCGGAGACGGATTGGGAAATGACGTGGTATTTGCCGATGCACAAGACGGAAGCGGTACCAATAATGCCAATTTCGGAACACCTCCTGAAGGTGAAAGCCCGCGCATGCAAATGTATTTGTGGACCGAAGCCAACGTTCCCGATTTATTGACAGTCAATGACCCTTCAGGTATTGCAGGATCTTACACTTCTTCAACTGCAGGTTTCGGACCTCCGGTGCCATCAACGCCTATTACAGCCGATTTTGTGCTGTTAGATGATGGTACAGGTGATGTGACCGACGGTTGCGACCCGATTGTAAACGGTGCAGCAATGACCGGTAAAATTGTATTGGTTCGTCGCGGCGGCTGCACTTTTGCCAGCAAAGTAGAAGCCATTCAGGAATTCGGTGCTTTAGCGGTGATTGTTATGAATAACACTGGTGGTGCGCCCACTGCCATGGGAGGAAACTCTGCAACTGCTGCCATTCCGGCAATTATGGTTTCGCAAACCAACGGAAACCTGTTTCAAACGACTGTTTCGGGAGGAACTACCGTAAACGGAACCATCGTTGCTGCCAATGACTTAACGGCAACCGATTCAGATTTTGATAACATGATCATTGCGCATGAGTACGGTCATGGTATTTCAACGCGTTTAACCGGTGGAGCCGACAATTCAGATTGTTTGAACAATGCCGAGCAAATGGGTGAAGGTTGGTCTGACTGGTTTGGATTGATGATCACTATTGAGCCGGGCGATCAGGATGTTGACCGCAGAGGAGTTGGAACTTATGTAAGTAACCAACCAACAACCGGAGACGGTATTAGACCTGCTCCATACAGCACTGATTTCACAATCAACGGTTTTACCTATTCGGCTACCAACAACACAAACGCAATTTCCGAGCCTCACGGAATCGGTTTTGTATGGGCAAGCATGTTGTGGGATTTAAACTGGGCGTTGATTGACCAATACGGTTTTGATCCGGATGTAAAATACGGTACAGGCGGAAACAACATCGCAATGGCATTGGTGACTGAAGGATTGAAACTACAACCTTGCGGACCCGGATTTGTAGATGGTAGAGATGCCATTTTGGCTGCCGACGAATTGTTGTATGCAGGCGCGAATAAATGTTTGATTTGGGAAGTATTTGCCCGCAGAGGATTGGGATTCAGTGCCGATCAGGGAAATCCTGATGATCGCACCGACCAAACACAAGCTTTTGATGTAGACCCAAGTTGCTTATCGAATGCGGGAACTGAAGAAAACACCTTCGATTTCGTGTCGGTTTACCCGAATCCGGCCAAAGATGTATTATTTATTGATTTGACCAAACGCGCAGATATTACTGAAATTCGTATGATTGACGTTCAAGGAAAAATCTTGACTGAAGTTACCGGAATCACACCATCTATTGTAAACATCAACGTGAGCGGATTTAAAAACGGAATCTATTTCCTTGAATTGACAGCTGCAGATGGAACAAAATCCATACGTGTTGTAAAACACTAATCCTTGAAAAACAGATTAACAACTTTCATATTCATCTTACTAAGTGCCATGGTAGTCGGTCAAAAGCGTACTACTATGGCATTGACTTATGGTACGAATGTGTATGACCATTCTTTGATGGGACAAGTCAACACACTTGATTCTTTTCAGATAGGAAATCCCATACAGTATATTGGGTTAAGTGGTAACGGTCATTTTATCATCAGCCGAAAAGGACATTTTTCAGGCCATTTCTTGGCAGGAAAATTCCTTCCACAACAAATCAATTTGAATGATTCTACCGATGCTAAATTGAGTGGATCTATCTTTGGTTTTGCTGCTGGTTTTGATTGCTTTAAAAAGGCAGATAACATTGATTTTATTCTAAGTGCAGGACTTAATTTTGGGCGAATGAAAATCACGCAAGCTACCAATTCGTTTACCGGTGAAAAGGTTGATTTGAGCATCAAAAATATGTTTATTTCGCCCAAAGCTTCTGCTATGCTGATACTTTACATAAAAGCGATTAGTTTAAGTTTTAATGCCGAATACGGTTACGACATTTCGGCTTCGGGGTGGAAACGGAAATTATTGGGCGGTCAGGAAGGATCGCTAAACGTTCCCGGGTATAATCAATCGGGACTTGGGTTTAGCGTCGGAATTGGTCGTGCTTTTTGATATTCATAGTTAAACGGACGAGATTATACATAATTTCACAGTTTGATGACCATTAAGTAATACGACAACCGTAGGTTTGCAATGTCGGAAATTGTGACATCCTTGAAGAGTATTCTGCTTTATGCAAACACTCCGAAACCGCATCCGACTTGCTAATGTTATTTTAGTTGTTGTGATGAAATCGCTGTTTTTTTCATTCATCGTTTATTTTTCGTTTACTCTCTGTTTCAACTCTATTACTGCTCAAACACTCATCATGAATGAGGTTTCCAATGGTCCGGCGGGCAATCAGGAATACGTGGAATTTGTAGTAGTAGACACTTCCGTTTCATACAATTGCAATTCCACCACTCCACCATGCATCGACATTCGAGGGTGGATTTTCGATGATAATTCGGGTTATCACGGAAGCGGAGGTGTAGCTTCGGGAGCAGTGCGTTTTTCTTTCAATAGTTTATGGTCATGTATTCCCTTGGGAACCATAATTCTTATTTACAACGACGCAGACCCAAATCCTTCCATTTCAGGTGATGACTTATCCATGTCTGACGGAAACTGCACCATCATAGCTCCCATAAACAATACCACTCTTTTTGAACGAAATTCAACCACACCTGGGGCAGTTGCTTGCAGTTATCCCAGTGCAGGTTGGGTAGCGGGAGGTACTTGGACCAATACATTATTAGCCAATACCGGAGATTGCGCGCGCATTGTAAACTTAGCAGGGTGTGAAGTATTCTCGGTTTGTTGGGCAACCAACAACTTGAATAACATGATTTACTTTAACTCAGGTGGTTCGGGATCACAAAATGTGTGGTATTTCAACGATGGTGACCCTGAAGTGCAAAGTAATTGGACCGAAGGATCCACGACTCCAGGCGGTGGAGCTCAAACACCGGGTTGGGCCAACAACACCGCCAATTCGGCTTATATCAATCAGTTCAACAACGGTTGCTTGCCAATCACTCCATTGGTTGTAACCGCTACTTCGACCAACGCAGGATGCACCTGTACAGGAACGGCAACAGCTACTGCAAGTGGATCCATTCCGGGATATACCTACCAATGGGTTAATTCTGCTTATACGCCTATTGGTCAAAACACGGCAACTGCAACCGGTTTGTGTGCAGGTACTTATTATGTGATTGCTACTTCCGCAATTGGTTGTTTGGATACGGCATCCGTTACAATCACTTCCTCCGGATCAACAACCGTGAGTGTCAATAATGCAACTATTTGCAACGGAGCTTCAACAACTTTAACCGCAACCCCATCAGCAGCAGGAGGCACTTTTTTATGGAGTCCCGGAGGTGAAACCACCAATACCATAAGCGTTTCGCCAAGCACAACCACTTCTTATACCGTTACTTATACCCTTTCGGGTTGTTCGGGAAATGGAACGGGAACGGTGACAGTAGACCCGTTGCCTAATGTGAATGCAGGACTAGATGTAACTGTTTGCCAAGGAACCAATGCTACATTAACAGCAAGCGGTGCGGTAAATTATAGCTGGTCACCTGCAACATATCTTTCTTCAAACGCCGGCGCTTCGGTTGTGTTCACGGCAGGTGCTAGTACAACATATACAGTAAGCGGTACATCTGCTGCCGGATGTGTCAATACCGATGTAATTCAAGTCACAGTTGCACCATTACCAATTATCAATGCAGGTGCCGATCAAACTGCTTGTGCGGGCAGTTCCATTACCCTTTCCGGATCAGGAACAGCTTCTTTTTCTTGGGACAATGGTATTTCAGACGGCGTTCCGTTTAATCAGGCTGTAGGTTCTATTGTTTACACACTTACCGGTACAAGTGCAGCGGGTTGTGCAACCACCGATCAGGTTACAGTTACCATTCAACCGAATCCAGCTCCCGTAATTGCAGGTCAAACGACTTATTGCCCGGGAAATACAACAAGCCTTTCTACAACCAGTGCTTATTCAACTTATGTTTGGTCGAATGGAAGTACCAATTCCACTGCTGCTGTTACCATAGCTGATAATCCAATCACTGTTACCGTAACAGACGCAATGGGTTGCAGTGCAATATCTTCACCAATCAACGTAACTGAAAGCCCAGTCATTAACACGACGAATACCATTCATGTTTGTCAGGGTCAATCGGCTGTCATACATGGTGTAACGCAAACTACAGGTGGTAACTATACACAAACATTTACTGCCGTATCAGGTTGTGACAGTATTTCTACCGTCAACCTCATTCTTGATCCGCTTCCGGCAGTCAATGCGGGAAATGACCAGACTGTTTGCGATAATCAATTCATTACGCTTTCTGCCACAGGCGCACTTACATATATCTGGGATCAGGGAATCGTAAACAACACTCCATTTTTACAAGCCGCAGGAAGTGTTACATATACAGTCACAGGAACCTCAGCGCAGGGTTGCTTGGCCACCGATCAGGTAACAGTTGTGACGAATCCAGTTCCGATAGCGAATGCAGGGAACGATCAGATCATTTGTGCAGGTGGGCAAATAACATTAACCGGATCGGGTGCGGTGAATTACAACTGGGATCAAGGAGTCATCAATGGAACACCTTTTTCACCAGCTGTTAGCTCTATCTATACCTTAACAGCTACCGATGTCAATGGATGCAGTAGTACAGACCAAGTATCTGTTACAGTAAATCCGATTCCTACCGTTTCTGCCGGAAGTGACCTTTTTGTTTGTTCGGGAAATACCGTTACGCTTTCAGGATCGGGAGCCACGACTTATCTGTGGGACAATGGTATCACAAACGGAGTGCCATTTACTCCGGCTTTGGGAAGCACCACTTACACGCTTACCGGCACATCAGCCGCAGGTTGTTCGGCTACCGATCAAGTAATTGTAACTGTAACAACAGGTATCCCGGTGACATTCACCACAGATCTAACCAATGGTTGTGCTCCATTGACTGTTCAGCTAACCAATACAACGCCCGGTGCAACGAATTGTATCTGGAATATCAGTGACGGAAGTACGTTTACGGGTTGCGGAAGCATTTCAACGACCTTTACCCAGGCAGGATGTTATGATGTCACCCTGACTACTTCCGTTGGTGGCTGTATATCCACTGTTACGTTAGCCGATCTTATCTGTGTAGATGCAAATCCGCAAGCTTCGTTTATCACCTCAAACACTGAGTTATCTGAATTAAACATGCTTACCGATTTTCTAAATACGTCTGTCGGAGCGACATCTTATGTGTGGGATTTCGGTGATTCAACTACTTCAACAGCTGAAAACCCGCAACACGATTATACGGGCAATCCGATTACCAATTATACGGTTATGCTGATTGCAACCTCCGATTTAGGATGTGTTGACACAGCTTACCAAATTATTCAAGTAACGGAAGAACTTATTTTTTATGTCCCAAATGCGTTTACGCCAGACGGTGACGAATTCAATAACCTCTTCAAACCGGTATTCTATTCCGGATTCGATCCGTATGATTTTTCACTCCTCATTTTTGATCGATGGGGCGAAATCATATTTGAATCAAACGACGCGACGATGGGTTGGGATGGAACTTACGGCGCGAATGATTCCAATAATGGCATAGTGCAAAATGGCACCTATACCTGGAAAATCGAATTTAAAAGTTCTGTAACTGATGAGCGGAAAATTGCGCTTGGTCATTTGAATTTGCTGCGCTGATACATCGCATTAGTTGGTTAGATCAATGTGCATCCAACCAATTATCCGCTAATTCCATTTCCACTTCCATCGGAACAGCCAACTGAATGGCACCTTCCATGGCAGTTTTCACCAGTTTTTTCATGACTTCTTCTTCGCCTTTCAGGATATCGAAGACCAACTCATCATGCACTTGTAAGATCATTTTAGATTTCACGTTGGCTTCCGTCATTGCTTTATCGACTGCCACCATAGCTAGTTTTACAATGTCGGCAGCTGAGCCTTGAATCGGAGCGTTGATTGCATTTCGTTCGGCAAAACCTCGCACTACTGCGTTGGCAGAATTGATATCGGGTAAATAACGACGGCGCTGCATAATCGTTTCCACGTAACCGTTTTCGCGCGCATTTTTCACTGCATCATCCATGTAACCTTTGATGGTAGAATACTGCGCAAAATAGCTGTCGATGATTTGTTTGGCTTCGGTGCGACTGATGCCCAAGTTTTGAGATAATCCAAAGGCCGATTGACCGTAAATGATTCCGAAGTTGACCGCTTTGGCCGCACTACGTTGATCTTTGGTCACTTCTTCCAAAGCCGTATGGAAAACTTTCGAGGCGGTTGCTTTGTGAATATCCACACCGTCTTTAAAGGCCTGAATCATCGATGTATCGTTGCTCAATGCCGCAATTACACGCAATTCGATTTGGGAATAATCGGCAGACATTAATTGATGTTCCTTATCACGAGCGATGAATGCACGACGAATTTCTTTCCCGCGATCGGTACGAATAGGAATGTTTTGCAAGTTCGGATTATTGGAACTTAAACGTCCTGTTGCCGTAACGGTTTGCATAAAACTCGTATGAACACGACCGTCTACTCTATCCAACATTGTTGGAAGTGGATCCACGTAAGTGGACTTGAGCTTACGCATTTGGCGGTAATCGAGGATCATTCCGATAATCGGGTGATCGTTTTTATGCTGTTGTAAAATATCTTCAGAAGTGGCGTACTGCCCTGTCTTCGTCTTCTTAGCTTTGGATGAAATCTTCATGTGATCAAACAACACTTCACCCAGTTGTTTGGGTGAATCGAGGTTAAAATCCATTCCGGCTTCGGCTTTGATGCTTGTTTCCAGTTCACCGGTTTCTGTTTCCAATTGCTTGGAATACTTTTTTAGGTGATCCACATCAATGGCCACACCTTCGTTTTCCATTTTCGCCAAAACGGTAACCAACGGCATTTCAATAGTATGGAACAAATGACGCAAGTGATCTTTCTCGATTTGAGGAGCAAACAATTGCTTCAACTGAAAGGTAATATCGGCATCTTCGCAAGCGTAATCTACAATTTCTTCAGGAGCCAAATCGCCCATGTTTCCTTGATTTTTACCCTTTTTACCAATGAGTGTTTCAATACTTACCGGTTGATATTGCAGGTAATATTGCGCCAAAAAATCCATTCCCTGCTTTGCTTCCGGCTGAATGAGGTAATGGGCAACCATTGTGTCAAACAATGGGCCGTCTAATTGCAGGTCATAACGCATCAAGACCTTCATATCGTATTTCAAGTTGTGGGCGATTTTCTCAATGGTTTTCGATTGAAAAAACGGTGCAAACTCATGAATGATTTTCTTCGCGGCATCGAACTCTTTCGGAAACGAAACATAATAAGCCTCGCGCTCTTTAAAGCAGAACGAAGCACCTACCAAATCGGCGTGCATGGCTTCGATATCGGTGGTTTCCGTATCAAAACACACAGAAGTTTGCTTCATCAGTTTGGCCAATAACTCGGCGCGTTCTTCGGGAAGCGAAACATGGTGGTAACTCGGTTTTTCGGTAGCAATGGTTTTGTATCCGGCCGTTGGGGTAGCTTGTTGCACTTCCACCAGACTTTGGGTTCCGAACAAATCTAATTGACCGTTTTCTCCGGTAGTTGAAGTCACCACGATTTCTTCTCCGATCACGCGCTTTGCAAGGTTACGGAATTCCAATTCGGTGAAAATTTCCTTTACTTTTTCGGCATCCGGTTTGTCCAAACGCAAATCGAGCGGATCAAAAGGAACAGGCACATCTATGATGATGGTAGCCAGCATTTTAGAAAGTCGACCTTGTTCTTCGAAAGCGATCACGTTTTCTTTCATTTTCCCTTTGAGGTCATCCGTATGTTTAAACAACTCTTCCATGGAACCATAATCCTGAATGAGTTTTTTGGCTGTTTTCTCACCGATTCCGGGAATTCCTGGGATATTATCAACGGCATCTCCCCACAAACCGAGAATATCAATGACTTGCAACGGATTTTTCACTTCAAATTTTTCGCACACTTCTTTCACCCCCATTACCGAGGCAGGATCGCCTCCACGACCGGGTTTGTAGATGAAAATATTTTCGCTGACCAACTGACCAAAATCCTTATCGGGCGTCATCATGTAGGTAATGAATCCTTCTTCTTCCGCTCGTTTGGCTAACGTTCCGATGATATCATCCGCTTCAAAACCTTCCAGCAACAACACCGGAATGTGAAATGCTTCCAGAATACGTTTAATCGGTTCGATCATGGAACGGATATCTTCGGGCATTTCGTCGCGATTGGCTTTGTAATGCTCGTAATCTGCCGTTCTGTTGGTTGCTCCGCCCGGCGCATCGAAAACCACCGCCAAGTGCGTTGGTTGTTCTTTTTGAATCACATCGATCAACGCATTGGTAAACCCAAACGCCGCAGAAGTGTTCTGCCCTTTTGAATTGACCCGTGGATTTTTAGCAAACGCAAAATAAGCGCGATAGATCAAGGCGAAGGCGTCTAATAAAAAGAGTTTTTTTTCGGCAACCGGAGTAAGCATAATCGAAATTTGAAGTGAAATACAAGTTTAAGGAAAAAAGTAGGATCGGTGGCATTTTTAGGTGACCCCGTTTCAAAACTTTTCCTCCCACAGATGCACCGATTTTAGCTCGGCTAACGCACTCGCCGAAAGTCGCTATCAGTCTGTGGCTGAAGCGCAAAAAATCTGTACATCTGAGGGAAAAGACAATATATCGGCTAGCAGATATCAAAATATCATGTGATAAAAAAAAGGGTTCGCGCAAGTTTTTTAACTTCAAGACATCTAACACAATAAATAGCGAATCATTGATTGATGTAGTAAGCGTTACGGCATTACAAACTGGGAGCCCTGAAGCTTTCGCATTGCTCGTGGATCAGTATTCGGATAAAATTTACAGGTTGGTTTATAGCATTGTGCAACGGCAGGAAGAAGCGGAAGACATCACACAAGAAGTCTTTACTACGGTTTATACCTCGGTTGACCGGTTTAAGGGAGATGCGCTGATTTCAACCTGGATGTACCGCATTGCGGTAAACAAATGTCAGGAATTCCTGAGGAAACAATCGCGCGGAAAACGATCCGGCAAACATGTTACCTACGAACAAGTGCAAGGAACGCCACAGCAACCGAGCTCTTCGTATATGCACCCGGGAATGGAACTTGAAAAGAAGGAACGCAGGATCATCCTTTCAAACGCGATGAATCAATTAACTGAACAACAGCGAATTGCATTCACGATGAACAAACAAGAAGGATTTTCTTACGAAGAAATAGCACAGGCGATGAACTTATCGAAATCGTCTATTGAATCGCTGATTTTCAGAGCCAGAAAACAGTTGCAGGTATTACTGGCCGCTTATTATGATGAACATATTAACCGATAATCTTTTTGCGTCATGGAACCAAAAGAACAATGGATAGAAGAAACAATCAATAGCCTTGACGGATTCAAGCAGGTAACTGCATCCGACGCATTGAAAAACCGATTGAAAAGTATCCCGATCACGATCAGTCCGGGTATACGTGTAATGGTGCCAAAGCAATCAATTTGGTTGGCAGCAGCAAGTATTGCGCTTATTATCGGTATCAACATTGCGGCTATTTATACCACACAACAACAAACAACCGCTACCGAATCGGTTGAAGCAGATTATTTCACGTACCTCAATCAATTGTGATGGAAAAAACGCGATTTTACAAATTGGTCATTCTGGTATTGGTACTGGTGAATTTAACCACACTGTACTTTTATTGGAACAGCTGTTCAGCAGAAGAACGTCCACATCAAGGACCGCCGCCAAGAAAAAGTTTGGTAACGGTACTTTCGTTGACCGGAACAGCAAAGCAGCGTGTTCAGTCACTGGAAAAGGATCATTTTCGGGTGAAAGATTCGTTAGTTCATGTGAGTCACCGTCTTCACGAAGAATTGTTTGTGTGGTTTAAAGACGATTCCAAAGACAGTGCTGCTATCCAACAACTGATCAACCATATCGTAGAGAATCAGCGCGAAACCGAACAAATGACCTTTGATTATTTCAAAGAAGTGGAAAAGCTTTGCACTCCTAAGCAGAAGAAAGATCTACAAAAGATGATTCACGGAGCGCTCTCTAGGCTGAATCCGCCACCGCCTCATCATAGACGAAAAGAACACCCTTGAGCAAGTTTCTACTCAAAATAACATCCAATACTTTATAAAACTAAAAACTATGAAAAACACATGCCTCGGAATTGCTTTGGTTCTCTCCACCATGAGCATTGCGCAAAGTCCAGCCATTACCTCGTGGCTCATCAACACAACAAACGCCACCGGAAGCCATTATGTTTCAGGCAACGGCACACCTATTTCTGACGCTACATTAGCCAATGTTCAAACGGTTCAATATTCGGCGAGTTGGGTGTATGTTTCCACAAAAGGAATTCCGACTTATCCTACAGGACCGTTTCTTGACGGTAATCCTTCCTTGGCAACTTCTCAAAATGCCATCTTCAAATTTCCGCTTTCACCGGCTGAAAATACGGGAACTCCCACAGCAACTACTATGGGAAACATCGGTGTTTTTATCAATGGCGTAGCGCTGTTTGATTACCGCGACGGTGTTTCCTGGAAAAACTCGACAGGGGCTTTGGCTGGCGGACCTTTAGGTGGAACAGGTGACGGTATTTGGAACCGCGATGCCGTACCGGCAGAAATGGCGGGTTTCGATTGCTCAAAAGGTCACCCGGCAATGGGAAATTATCACCATCATCAAAATCCGAGTGCCTATAATCTGGATTTAGTTGTGGTTTCAAACATCTGTGATATCTATGCTGCCGACGGTTTGTATGCCATTAATGCCAACTCTCATTCTCCACTAATCGGTTTTGCTTATGACGGTTTCCCTATTTATGGTGCTTACGGTTACAAAAACACGGACGGAACTGGCGGAATTGTGCGCATCAATTCGAGCTATCAATTGCGAAACATAACTACCAGAACAGTCTATGCCGATGGAACTGATGTAACCGATGGACCAGCCGTAAATGGTACTTATCCGCTCGGTTTATTCCGCGAAGATTATGAGTTTGTTTCTCATGTGGAACCCGAATACCTGGATGAGCACAATGGGCGATTCTGCGTGACTCCCGAATACCCGAACGGTACGTATTGTTATTTCGCTACCGTAGATGACAACTGGAATTCTGCCTATCCGTATGCTGTTGGCCCGACCTTTTACGGTTTAAAAACGGCTGCGAAAGTCACAACGATTTCAGAAACGGTTACCACTTATGATCCCTCTTCCGCCGAGTTGGATGAAAACGTGAGTGTATCGTTTAATGTGTTTCCGAATCCTTCAGTCGATGTGGTAATTGTACAGGCATTCGGTGCGCACAACCGCGACATTGCCGTTGAATTATGGGACATGAACGGAAAATTGATTCAAACACAAACCATTCTTCAGGGAAGTACCATTTGCTATTTTCCGGTTGCCGATTTGCAAAGTGGAACGTATATCATTCATGTTGAAGGAAACGTTGCCACGAAAGATTATTCGATTGTAATTGCTGAATAAATAAGTAACAAAGGGAAAACAGGCGTGGGTGGTAACTTGCTCGCGCCTGTTTTGTTTTAGATTGCTCTGCAGGCCAGTAAAAATAGACTTCTTTGAAATGTCTAAAATTGTAAAAGTTGCCAATTTTAAAAGTGCGCACTTTTAAAATTTTAGCATTTTCTCTTGGAAATCCAGCAACTTACCTACTATTACTATCTCTACCGTGTTAACACCTTCAGTCTAATAACTCCCTAGCATAGCGCGTATTCACGACTTATTTTGACCTTACCTTCGTTCGTGTGAAAAAGGTCATCATTATTATCCTCAGTTATTCGCTTGTTTTCGTTGTGGGTTATCTCACGGTTGGAATCATCCTGCATTTTGCAAAGCCGGAGGTGAAAATGTTACCCGCATTTATCGAAGATGCATTGCCCGAGGTTGAGGCTGAAACGCAATTATCCCTACAGCAACAATCGTTGGAAGGCATGGATTATCGTCTGATAACGCCAGACAAGTTCGATACCACCGTTCCGATTTATTTCAACGAAGATTACAATGAAGCAAACGGTATTTTTTGTTTTCGCGGAAATGCACAACGCAATCATCCGACACGTGGCGTCATTCAGAAAAGACCGTCAACGATAGTATTAGACTGGGTTTTCGAAACGGCTTATGATTCCCGTATGACCGATTTTGGTGTTTGGGGAGGTGGAAGTGGTTGGACGGGTCAACCTTTGGTTATTCGATGGCCCGAAGAACAGCGCAAACAACTATTTCAGCTTGATCCGGCATTTTTGGACCGGCAACAGTTCAAAGAAGTGATTGTAGGATCGCTTTCGGGCAATATTTATTTCTTGGATTTTGAGACCGGAAAAGCTACACGACCTCATTTGAGCATCGGCAACCCGATCAAAGGAACGGTTTCGGTTGATCCGCGTATGAACGGACTCATGACAGTTGGTCAAGGTATTCCGAATGGTGATCGGTTTGGCGCGTACTTGTTCGATTTATTCTCTGGAAAAGAAGTCGATTACCGCGCCGGAATGGATCTCTCTTCTCGCCGATTGTGGGGCGCACATGATAGCAATCCGTTGTTTGATGCTGAAACAGGGTCATTGTTTTGGCCGGCAGAAAACGGTCAGATTTATAAGACAGTCATTTCAGAAGATAAAACGTTTGGCGCGACGCAAAAATTCAACTACGGTGTGCGGCAACGCCCCGATTTGGGATTGGAAGCCAGCATGGGTGCTTTCAAAAACCTTGGTTTCTTCGGCGATAACGGCGGCAATGTATTTTGTTTGAATCTCACCACGATGCGTCCGGTTTGGTTATTTGACAACATCGACGATACCGACGCCAGCATGGTTATTGAATTGGAAGACAAAACACCCTTTCTGTATTTGGGGAACGAGGTCGACAAACAAGGCCCAACCGGAACGGCTTACATCCGCAAGTTAAATGCCCTAACCGGTAAAGAACAATGGCACTTCAGCAGACCATGCAGTGGATCAAACGTTGGTGGAAAAGCCAATAGTGGCGGTGTGTTAGCAACCGTACTTCCCGGAAAAGAGAAAGCCAACGACTTGGTTTTTGGCATTTTCTCGCGCACAAACAACAGTATGAAAGGCGAATTTGTAGCCATCGACAAACAAACAGGTAAAGAGCGCTACTCCATTGCTATGGATGCTTATTCTTGGGCCTCGCCTATTGATATGTATGATAAAAGGGGCAATTGCTACATCTTCTTCACCGATGTATACGGCACGATTTACCTGATTGATGGTGTTACAGGAGCAGTTATTCACAAGGAAAAAACAGGTTATGTGTTTGAATCATCGCCTGTGGCATGGGGCAACCGGATTGTAGTGGGGACCCGCGGCAAGACGATTTTGAGTTTTTTGGTGTTGTAGGCGCGTGACGCATCCCGCGCCTACAACACCAAAAGCGCGACAATCCCTAAGATATCAAAGCACAATCAACCTTACAGCAACAAAAACAGGGTGAAAAAATAAGCGGCCCCTGGGTTAGGAGGGCCGCTCGAGAAGTGAATAGTGATCTGTATTTTTAGTTCATTCAGATCTTTTAAAAAACAGCAGACTGCCCATAAGCGAACAGTGGTGAAAATCGTGGGTTACTTGTCGAAGACATAGGCTTCAAATGTCTTAAAAAAAAGCAGCCTGCCGTTTTATTCATTAGTGGTCAGTTTCCCACCTTATCTATCGTTCCAAATAAGGTGAAAAAACTTCCTTAATCTATCTTGGTTCATCTGCCAGAAGTTTTCTACAGCTCCAGGCGAATTACCTACTTTCATGATGCAGTAAGTCAACTGATTCTTGTCACAGTTTAATTGCCGGCACCAATAATCAACATCTTGCATGCAATGCAGGTCTATTTTACCCGGAGCAGAAGTTGATATGTTGACCGTTGTTACCATCACTCTAGTAATTCAGTTGTTAACTAAGACAAATGTAAATGACGAATACTTACCAAACAACCGTATTTATACGGTATTTTCATTGCGGTTTACCGCAGTTATTTTTGCGGTAAACCACATTTTTGAAAACGCCTATACCCATTAATGGGCTGATAAATAGTCGCTTGTGTATTTTTTAACAAACGATTCGTTACGTTTACAGAAACGGCGCGAGATTACGGGTTTTCAAAATAGCTAATATTGATATGAACTAAAAAATCTATTGTTATGGCGTTTAATGGAACAGAAGGAGGGGCTATAACCCTCACAGAAGCAGCAGCAATGACAGCGTGCTACAGAAAATTGCACCCGAATGAGACGGAAGCGCACTTTATGGGGAAAAACAATTTTCTGACGCTATTGAATCAAACGGGCTGCGTTGGTATTCGCACGTATTACGGTGAAAAACCTGACGGTGGAAAAGAACTTATCTTTGTTGGTGTAGACGCCAATGAAAATGATATGCTAGAAGTGATTATGGATTTGAATTTACCTTGTCCAAGTTATTGTTCAACAGGAAATCCTTTGAATGGTAGATGATATTATTATCTATAATATCATTATTCACCATCCTGCTTCCGAGTGGGATGGTTTTTTATCAATGGAAATCGACTGATATTGCAACGAGACCGATTCGACTGCTATTAATAATTACCTTGATTTTAGACAGCATAATTTATTACTATTTCATTACCGGTCAAAATAAAAACAACATGTTTCTGTTCCATGTTTTTACTTTCCTTGAAATGATTTTGTTAATTCTTTACTTCAGATCATTCTTCAGACAAAATTGGATTAGAAGGATGTTTTTCGTGCTGTTATTGCTATTCTCGGTAATGGTTGTGTTAAATATTTTCTATTGGGAATCGCTTGATGATTTTCCTTCAATTCCGAGAACGATTGAGTGTGTTGTCGTAATGATTTTAAGTATTCTATTTTTTATAAATCTCTTCCAGCAATCAACCGTTTCCAGTTTAATGAGGTATAACCATTTTTGGTTGGTATCCGGTTTATTATTGTTTTTCGCCGGCACTTTCTTCATGAATATAGTAGGAAGTCTTGTCATAAATAAGAACGATCTAGGTTTTAATGTCTACGACATCCACTCTTTCCTCAACATATTTCTGAATATTATTTATACCATTGCATTATGGATGAGCAGCAGACGCTTGATCTCGGCACAGTAATTATCCTAGGCACTATGGGTATGATCATTCTCGCAATGGGGGTGGTGGTTTTCTTTTTTATCTATCAGCGCCGCATGATTGCCAAGCAAAACGAGCTCACGATGCTTGAATTGCAGCACCAAAAAGAATTAATGGGTGCCGTGATCCAAACCAAGGAATTGGAACAACGACGCATTGCACTTGAGCTACACGATGATGTCGGTTCTACGCTTACTGCTATTAAATTCTCGGTTTCAAGCTTCACTATCGGAGATAAAGACAAAGAACTACTCAATAACAATCTCGCCGATGCCATTCAAAAAGTGCGGCGCATCTCCAACGATTTATTGCCTTCCATCTTGGAAGAACTCGGATTGATTACCGCTGTGAAAAGCCTCATCAAAACACTCAACGACAATAAAACTGTCAATTACGTTTTTGAGTCGTTTGGTGAACAGATCCGTCACCCTAAAGATGTGGAATTGGCCTGTTACCGTGTATTGCAAGAATTGCTCAATAATATTTTGAAATACGCCCACGCAACTGAAGTGCGGGTTGAAATTGTGTTGAGTCAATCGGGACTTGTGGTGATTGTAACCGATGACGGCGATGGCTTTGTGCCCGAAGACCACACCAACCACGAACGTCCTTCACTCGGATTAAAAAACATTGAAAGTCGCATACAACAGATAAAAGGTGAGATCACCTATGAAAAACGCTTACCAAAAGGAACAAAAGTGCTTATTGATTGGAAACGCCATGAATGAGATTAAAGTAGCGATTGCAGACGATCAGTCTATTTTTAGACAAGGATTGGTAAACCTCGTGGGAGGTTTTAAGAATGTACGGGTCTTGTTTTCTGCTGAAAACGGACGTGAAATGCTGGAGAAAATCCCGGAAAACAAACCCGATTTGGTGTTGCTGGATTTCCGCATGCCCGAACTCAACGGACTGGAAACCGCCAAGATTATCCGAGATCAGTTTATCGGTGTACGCGTCTTGATTCTTTCCATGTACGACGATCAGGAATTTGTGGAAACAGCCATGGAAAACGGTGCGCATGGTTATTTATCGAAAGACGACGAGCCCGAAGAAATAGAACGCGCCATCCTTAGCACCATCGAAACGGGGTATTACCTCAACGACCGCACATCGAAGATGCTGATTGGCAAACTCATCAATCAGGGCACTATGAAGCCCGAGTTTAAAACGCCTCCGGTTGAATTCACCACAATGGAATTGCAAATTCTGGAGCTGATTTGCCTAGAATGCACCACACAGGAAATAGCCGACAAGCTCTGCAAAAGCAAACGCACCATTGAAAGCTCACGCACGCTCATGATGCAGAAAATCAATGCACGTAATGTGGTTGGTTTGGTCATGTATGCAGTGAAGAACAATTTGGTGGTGAGTTAGAAAATCAGAAACCCATTCCAACCGTTGGGGGAAGTTGGTATCAGTTAGGCAGAATAAAACATGTGTATGAAAGAGCTTCACCTCAATCGCCTAATGGTACAACTGTTATTCGGTTGTCTTTTCCTCAGTTCCGGTAGTTCGGCTTACGGTCAGGGTTTAAACCGTATTTATGCCAATATAGCCCACGGTTATTCGCATCACAACGAAGTAGGGCTTTACGCGCATTTTCTGAATCATTTTTCAGCGGGAATTAGCACAAGTATGACTCGTGTTAAAACCGGACCGTCTTACTACACGCCTAGTAGTTTGGGTATTTTCGGCACCAATCGCCGCTTAAAGGACACCTACAATTGTAATCAGTTTTATCTTGGTTTTACCACCCACAACTTAGACCGGTTTGATTTACATATAATGGCGGGTCCATCGTGGGTTGAGGCCACAATACTCAGCGATTTTGAACTCAAAGAAAACGAATACAGCCATGCTGAATGGGTAGAACACAGTACCGATAGTTACCACACAGTCGGGTTTGTCTTGCGCGCCGACGCTCTCATTGAGTTCAGCAGGGTTGCAGGACTCAATATTAGTTTACAGCAGAATTGGAATAACATCCGTGATGAGTTTTCGTTTATGGTTGGTTTGAGTTTTGGCATTGTGCAGGATTTTTATGAGTAGTGGTGAGCGAAGTACAGAGTATTTCTGCGCATTGCAAAAAACAAACGCTAGGTTCCAATCAACTAACTTTAAGATGGAATCGAATAAAACCGAATACTTCATCTCCCAAAACCGTTCATTCAGCAGCCATAACCCCTTGTCTTGTCTCATTAATGCGATTGAATGACTTTTTATACGTATCTTGCGACCATAAATTTAGATTAATCCATGGGTGAAATAGGCTCTGTGAAGTGGGTGAAGAAAGATGCCGCGCACTTCTTTCCTACTTTGAAAAAACGTGTTGACGGATATTTTTCAAGTCATCAAATCAAAAAACAAGGCAATAGCCGTTTGTATATAAAGGCAGCCATTCTGCTTACTACCTACATTACTCCTTTTGTTATTATGCTCACTGTGCCTCTATCGGGCGGAATTCAGTTGGCTTTGTGGTCATTGATGGGGTTTGCACTTGCCGGAATCGGGATGAGTGTGATGCACGATGCCAACCACGGTGCTTTTTCCAAAAACAAGTTTATCAACGAGGCCATGGCCTATACGCTAAATATGTTGGGTGGATCTGTTTCAAACTGGAAAATGCAACACAATGTGTTACACCACACTTACACCAACGTAGCTGAAATGGACGAAGATATCGACGACAAGTTGATGATGCGCTTTTGTCCTCACTCTGAACGTAAGTCCTATCACCGTTTCCAGTTTATCTACGTGATTTTCTTCTATTCGATTCTCACGCTTTATTGGGTAACATTGAAAGATTTCGTTCAGTTTTTCCAATACCGCAAACACCATGCTTCGTCGGAAGACAAACGCAGTCATGCTCAAAAACTGATTCAGATTATTCTGATGAAAATCGGGTACTTCTTTGTGTTTTTCTGGCTTCCGATTGGTATTGTAGGCTTGCCTGTTGGCATTACCATTTGGGGATTTGTGATCATGCAAGCTATCGCAGGATTCATTCTGGCACTCATTTTTCAATTGGCGCATACCGTTGAAGGAACTTCTCACCCGCTTCCGAATGAATTGGGGGTAATTGAGAACGACTGGGCCATGCACCAATTGCAAACAACAGCCAATTTCTCGCGCAAGAATCGTTTCTTATCTTGGTATGTAGGCGGATTGAACTTTCAGGTAGAACACCATTTGTTTCCGTACATTTCTCACGTGCATTACCCTGAAATTTCTGAAATCGTGCGCACAACAGCCGAAGAATATGGGGTTCCTTACTTGGAAAACAAAACGTTTTTCGGTGCGGTAAGTTCCCATTTCAGATTCTTGTATCAGTTGGGGAAAGCGTAATTAGCATTTCCCACAGATTCACAGATGAGGCTCGGCTAATGCCCTCGCTAAATTTTGCTCCCATAATTCAGAAAAGCACAATATGCGCTGCCGTTAGGAGCGCAAAAATCCTTTCATCTGTGGGAACCGAAAAGGTGTTTGTTATTTCTTACGTACCCTTGCTACCAAGCCAAAATACAAGCGTTTTCCGGAAGTGCTTTCCATCCACAATTCCTTGGCCTCGCCGGTAAATTCACGTGGTAATCGTTGCAGGATGCGGTTCAAATCCTTTAGCTCAATTTTCGGAGAATAGGTATTGATGATTAGCGTTCCTTTCGATGTCAACAACGCTCCGGCTTCATCAATGAGTGACGGTAACAAATCTTCAATGCGCCATTTTTCGCCCTTGGCTCCCAATCCCCAAGCGGGCGGATCCATTTGGATCAAATCATAGCGATTGCCGCGTTTCAGTTCGCGATTCACAAATTTCCGGGCGTCTTCCAATACCCAACGAATATCGTTGAGTCCGCTGGTTTCCATATTCAAACGCGCCCAGTCGAGCATAGCTCTCACGGCATCTACATGTGTTACCTCAGCACCGGTGGTTCTACCTACCAATGAGGCAATTCCAGTATAAGCAAAAAGGTTCAGAAAACGCTGTTGCGGAAGTAGTGTTTCAGCAATAAATTGCCAGTTATAGTGCTGTTCAGGGAAAATTCCGATGTGTTTATTGGAGGTCAATTCCAACTGTGCATGAATGTCGCCACTGTGAAAAGTCCACGATTTAGGAACAGGTGGTTTTAGGGCTTTCCACTTGCCATTAAGACTTGCCGGAGTATCGGAAACAAACTCCCAATGCGCCAATGCTTTCCATTCCTGAGGCTTTAAACCTGCAGGAAAATAAGCTTGGTGTTCCGGACGAATAGTGATCAATTCACCCCAACGTTCCAGTTTCTTTCCTCCGCCTGCGTCTATCAGTTCGTAGTTTTCAGGAAAAGGACAATAAACTTGGCTCATTGGTTAACGCATACGCGGTGTTTTTTTACGTCCGCCCATCATTTGAGCCATGCGCATTTGGTTTTTGGAAGGAGCATTCTGCAATTGCGATTGCATCATTTTGATTTGCTCTTTCATCATACCCGTATTGTCGAGTTTTTTAGCTTCGGCCAGTAAGGTCAATGCTTCTGCTTTACGTCCGGTTTGCGCACAAACACCGGCCAGGTGCAACCGCGCCATTGCTTTGTCGTGTCCGCGTCGTAAACCGATTGCCAATGCCTGACGCAATAATGCTTCACTTTTGGCATGACCGATATCCTGCGAATTAAACATCGCTTGCAGATAGATCACGTAAGCGCGCTGACGTCTCGGCAAAAACTGCGGATGCGTAATTTTGTTGATGTAATGTTTGGCCTTGTCTTGATTTCCCGTACGCATATGGTTGAGGGAAAAGGCTAAATTTTCATTGTAAATAAAGGTTGCTCCAACAATAGCCGTGATTAAAATCAAAACAATTCCCCAACCCCAATAACCGGTGTAAAAGGAGGAAACGGTTAAAAATAACAATCCCGCTGCGAGGATACTTCGAAGGGCAAAAGCGATCATAATTTATTCAATAGTTGCGATACATTTCAATTCAATAGCGATGGGTGTAGGCAGCGAATTAATTTCTACCGTAGTTCTACACGGAAGGTTATCCTTGAAATACTCGGCATAAATGCGGTTGTAGGTATGGAAATCGCGCTTCATGTTTACCAAAAACACGGTTACATCCACTAATTGATCCCAGCTTGAACCCGATTCTTCCAGAATAACTCGTACGTTATCAAACACGCTGCGGCATTGTGCCTCAAAATCAAAGGCAATGAAATTTCCGTTCTTATCCAATTCCAATCCGGGAACTGCCGAATCAGTAGCATCGGAACCCGCTACGCGCGGACCAACACCCGACAAAAACAACAAGTTACCCACGCGTCTAGCATGAGGATATAAGCCAACCGGCTTTGGTGCTTTGGATGTAGAAATACGAGAAGAATCAGACATACCCTGAAATTTGTGGGCAAAGATACGGTATTTCCAGTTTGGAATGAAGCATTCTGTAGCAAGTTTCAGGCAAACGCATTTAGAATCATTGAATAATCTACCACTTAAATTATAAAAATCGTAATCTTACTTTTTGCCAAGGCTGAAAAAGTAAGCAAAACATCCTTTTTGCGCCATTCATAGCCGCTCGTGAAAAATGACTCTTTCTGTGTTTTAAGGTCAAAAGTGTCAGATCGGGGATCTGGAACGCAACACACAGCAGATTTGGCAATCGCTGTGCGTTTTAGCGCTTTTGACAAAACACAACGAAACAGCCATTTTTCTTACTTCGCTTCCTTGAATTGGCGCTGTCCGCAACCAATGCATTAGTTAAAAGAAAGTTCTTCATTTACGAATTTTCGGCTCTCCTTAACTTAGTTTCTGGTATAACCATAGCGAATGATTAATAACCAAAGCGGTTTGAATTAGCTTCTAATCATTTAAGAACTAATGCTAATTTAATTCGGGTAAAAATTAAATTGTGTTTGACTTGAGTATAATCTCATCCACAATCCCCGGATCAAGTAACGTTGAAGTATCACCCAAACTACCGGTTTCACCTTCGGCTACTTTGCGCAGAATGCGTCGCATAATTTTTCCGGAACGCGTTTTCGGCAACCCGGTAACAAACATGATTTTTTCCGGAACTGCAATTTTTCCGATTTCTTTACTCACCGTTTCCACAATCGAATGACGCGCAGCAAGCTCATCTTCCGGCAGTTCTTCGCCAACCACAAAAGCATAAATCGATTGTCCTTTCACCGGATGCGGATAACCCACAACTGCCGATTCAATAACATGTTCGTTGGCATTAATGGCATTTTCAATCTCTGCCGTTCCAAACCGATGGCCCGAAACATTGATCACATCGTCAATTCTCCCGATGATACGATACATACCGTTTTCGTCGCGTTTGGCACCATCGCCGGTGAAATAATAGCCGTCGTAATGAGAAAAATATGTTACCCGACAGCGTTCGTGATCACCATAAGTGGTTCGTAGAATAGACGGCCACGGCGCTTTGATGCACAAATAACCTTCCACATTCGGTTCTTCGATTTCTCTTCCTTCCTGGTTCAACAAAACCGGTTGAATGCCCGGTAGCGGATATCCTGCAAAAGTGGGTTTCAGTGGCGAAAGTGTTCCTATTCCGGAAATCATGATTCCTCCGGTTTCGGTTTGCCACCAGTTATCGACTATCGCACATTGCTCCTTCCCTACTTCTTTGTAGTACCACTGCCAAGCTTCTTCATTGATCGGTTCGCCAACTGTTCCCAAAATTTTAAGAGAACTTAAATCGTAGGGCTTCAAATGCTCGGTGCCATGCGCCATTAACGACCTGATGGCAGTTGGAGCGGTGAGAAATTGCGTGACTTTGTATTTTTCAACGATTTGCCAAAACCTCCCCGCATAAGGATAAGTTGGGATACCTTCAAACAAAACGGATGTCGCACCACTGAGGAGAGGTCCGTAAACAATATACGAATGTCCTGTAATCCAACCGATATCGGCGGTACACCAGTAAATATCATCTGCTTCGTACTGATACACATTCTGAAACGTATAGGCCGTATACACCATGTAACCGCCACAGGTATGAACCACACCCTTTGGTTTACCGGTTGAACCTGACGTATACAAAATAAACAACGGGTCTTCGACGTCCATCAGTTCGGGAGTACAATGTTCGGGTTGGTGAGCAATGGCATCGTGCCACCAGCTATCGCGACCGGAAACCATATTGCATTCCCATCCCAGACAATTATAAACAATCACATTAGTTATGGAAGGGCATGTTGTTATGGCTTCATCTACTATTTCTTTTAGCGCCATCGATTTCGCACCGCGGTTTAGTCCGTCGGAAGTAATGACCATGGTAGCTTCAGCATCCACAATCCGATCAGCTAGCGCATTTGCTGAAAAACCGGCAAACACTACCGAATGAACAGCTCCGATACGCGCACAAGCCAAAACGGCAATGGCCAATTCGGGAATCATGGGCATGTAAATACAAATGCGATCACCTTTTTTTATGCCCTTTACCTTGAGTGCATTGGCAAAACGACATACAGCGGTATGTAGCTGAGCGTAAGTATAACTTCTTGCTTCTGTTGAAGGATCATTCGGTTCCCAGTAAAAAGCGATCTTATTGGCATTGTGTTCCAAATGCCTGTCTAGTGCATTGGTGGTGATATTGAGTTGACCTCCTTTGAACCACTGTACTTTCGGCTCTTGAAAGTTCCATTCCAAGACCTTATCCCATGATTTCTCCCATTGGAAAGTCTCGGCAATTTCACCCCAAAAGGCAGACGGATCTGCAACACTTTGAGCGTATCTTTCTTGGTATTCTTCAAATGTTTTAATTGCCAGCGATTTCATACGTTGATTTGTTCTTTTGGGATTTCAGTGTTGCTAAGTTAACGAAAACACGTTGCTAAAAGCAATATTCATTCATGAAACTAAATTGTTCGCTCTAAATAGGCTTCTGCTAATTAGCAACAACTTTTGTAGATAAAAACCGTTGCTTCATCCCATTAATCGATTCATTAATCGATACATTTACATACTATTAATTACTTATTTAACAGCTTACATGAAGAAACAACTACTTTGCATCGGTTTGTGTTCGACTTTGGTCGGGTACAGTCAGCAGAATACGGTTGCTTCGGGAGGCGATGCGTCTGGCGCAGGTGGAACAGTGAGTTACACCGTCGGACAAATTGACTACGAAGTGCTTACCGCAGCTTCTGGCACGATCACTCAAGGGGTTCAACAGCCATTTGAGATTTATTCGGTAGGATTAGACGAATTGGGCTATAGCATTTCAGCATCGCTATATCCAAATCCTACTGTCAACTCAGTTATTCTATCCGTAGATGCCTGGGACACCTACACAGATGCTGCCTTTCAATTAACTGACGAACAAGGACGAATTGTGCTTGAAGGAGGAGTGAAAGCGAAGGAAACCACTATTCAGGTAGCTGACTTGGCAAATGCTTGCTACTACCTCAATATTGTAGTCTCCGACAAATTGGTGAAAAGTTTCAAATTGATTAAGAACAACTAACAATTACTACATTTTAATTTATGAAAAAGAAAATTTTATTGGTTGGAGCCTTGCTTATGGGGGCTTATACCTTTGCGCAAGCTCCGCAAAAAATGAGCTACCAAGCTGTTGTTCGCGATGCGAGTAACGTTTTAGTAAGCAGTTCATCTGTTGGTGTACGAATCAGTGTCTTACAAGGTTCTGCTTCGGGAACACCGCAGTATGTTGAAACACAAACTGTAACTACAAACGTAAATGGTTTGGCATCGTTGCAAATTGGAAATGGTACAGTTGTATCCGGTTCAATGGCAGGGATTGATTGGTCAGCTGGACCTTACTTTATCAAAACAGAAACAGATCCAACAGGTGGTTCAAACTACACAATCGTTGGTTCAACAGAATTACTAAGTGTTCCTTACGCATTATATGCTGCTAACGGTGGTGTACCCGGACCTCAAGGAGCAACAGGACCTCAAGGACCCGCAGGAACAAATGGTGTTGACGGAGCTGTAGGTGCTGCAGGACCAGCAGGCCCTCAAGGACCCGCAGGAACAAATGGTGTTGACGGAGCAGTAGGTGCTACTGGACCAATGGGACCACAAGGACCGGCAGGAACAAATGGAGTTGATGGAGCAGTAGGTGCTACTGGACCAATGGGACCTCAAGGACCCGCAGGAACAAATGGAGTTGATGGAGCATTAGGTGCTACTGGACCAATGGGACCTCAAGGACCCGCAGGAACAAATGGAGTTGACGGAGCAGTAGGTGCTACTGGACCAATGGGACCACAAGGACCGGCAGGAACAAACGGAGTTGATGGAGCAGCAGGTGCTACTGGACCAATGGGACCTCAGGGACCTACAGGTTTAACTGGTGCTACTGGTTTAACTGGAGCTACAGGACCGGCAGGTGCTACAGGACCAGCGGGAGCTGCAGGTGCAACTGGTGCAACTGGTGCAACTGGTGCTACAGGACCGGCAGGGCCAACTGGTGCTACCGGAGCAACAGGTGCTACAGGACCGGCAGGACCAGTGGCAGGATCTGACACACATATCATCTATAACAATGCAGGCGCAGCAGGCGGTTCTGCAAATAATACTTGGAACAACGGTACAAGTACGCATACTGTCACAGGAACATCCGTAACAACCAATGAGCGTATCACAGCATTGGCTGGTGTAGGTAGCCGTGTGGTATTAACAGATGCTTCCGGAAATTTATCCGCTGGAGCTGGTGGAGCGGTTACTGGTTCTGGTACAAATAACTATATGACTAAATGGACAAACGGTGCTGGGTCTGTAATTGGCAACTCATTGGTACAAGACAATGGAACTAGTGTATCCGTAGGTCTTGCAACGCCTTCAGTTATTTACCAATTATACTCATACCGCTCGCAACTAACAGCTAACGGTGATGGTCAATCTTCAATGTATGGTTACCGTACGCGTGATTCCCAAAATGATGGTACCGGCTATTCTCAAATTGCAGTTAACTCTGCAACTACCGGATACAATTTCTGGGGTGATGTTTACACATTTGGTGTATCAGGATTTAGCTACAATGATTACAACCGCACCGGAGGTGTTCTAGGTGCCGATGTAAATGGTCTTGCTTGGGGATCTCTTGGATACCGTTCTAGTGGTTTGTTGAACTATGGTGTTTACGGTTCTGCTGCTTATGCAAGTGGTGGTGGATACTTACCAACTAGCGAATTGACCGGTGTTGGTGGTGGTTTCTTCGGAGATTTGATCGGATCGGTAACAAAAGGTCGCGTAATCGGTCAGTTGAACTCTGGTGACTTGTTTGCTTCTTACAACTCAGGAAATACGTACACAACAGGTAAAAACGTTGAGTTAGTAGGTGCTGAAGGTGCTGCTAAAACAGCTGTTTACGCTGTAACAAGTGTAGATGCAACTATTTACTCTAAAGGAACAGCTCAATTGGTAAACGGTGAAGTATATATTGCTTTCGATGCAAATTACAAAGCCTTGTTGGGTGAGAATCCGGTAGTAACAGTATCTCCAAACGGAAACTGTAATGGTGTTTACATTGCTTCGGTTGACAAAAACGGATTCACTGTACGTGAAATGAACAACGGAAACAGCTCTGTTGCTCTTTCTTGGATCGCAGTTGGTAATCGTATCGACAACCGTATGGAAGAAGCTACACGAATGGTTTCAGATCCTTCTTTCAACCGTAATATCCAACAAGTATTGTTTGATGACGGTAACAAAGAAGCAAACGGAACTGCTATCTGGTGGGATGGAACAAGCATCCAATTCGGAGCACTTCCAGCGCACATGGCGAAAGTAGAACGTAAAGAATCTGATAAGTAATTCTTACTTTCTAACACATAAAAAGAGGGTTCTAAGTATATTAGAACCCTCTTTGCTTTTATATGAAGTTCATCTTTTTTATATTCTTTTTCTGTTTCACATCGGTTCTTGCGCAAGAAAGCAAAGACTCGATCACTCAACAACTCTTTGAAAAAGTAGTCTATACCTTGGCAAATGATAGCTTGAAAGGTAGAGCTACGGGTTCAACTGAAGAATACAAATCCTTGGCGTTTATCGATGAACAATTTCAATTGCTTGCGCATAAGCACTTGAGCAAACACGCGTTTCTAATCAATGTTGCAGATTCCACACAGCTTACCGCCGTCAACGGGTATTACTTCCTGAATAATCGTGCTAAGAATACGGTGATTTTAAGTGCTCACTACGATCATATCGGATTGGGAGGGCCACTTTCTATGAGTAAAAAAACGGATGTGGTTCACAATGGAGCCGATGACAATGCTTCCGGAGTAGCGTTGTTGTTAGGTTTGTCAGACTTTTTGATTCACCAGAAAAAGGCCAATGTGAATTACCTCATAGTGTTTTACTCCGGACACGAAATCGGGCTCTTCGGTTCAGAAGCTTTTGCCGGTTTTGTTGAGCAGAAGAAACGAAAATTCAAATCTGTGAGTTCCGTCGTTAACTTCGATATGGTTGGAAGGCTTTCACCCGATTTGAAAAAACTGAAGTGTATGTGTTCACCAACCACCGATTCCATTCTAAAAACAGTAAATCCTTCGCCTTTCGGGTTTACACTCAACATTACCGATGAAGCTAAACTAAACCAATTAGACACCAAGGTTTTTTACAACAAACACATTCCTTGTGTTAGCTTCACAACGGGTATGCACAATGATTACCATGCCACTTCTGATGATCCGCAATACATCAATTACAAGGGAATGGTGGCTATTTACAACTACTTGTGTCAGCTCATATTAAAATTGGGGGCATCACCCAACTAAAAACGCCCCGAACCAAACCGGAACGGAGCGTCTTTCATTCGTTAAATACTATTATTTTACAACTGCAACGCGCTGTTGAGCAACTGTTCCATTTGAATGGTGAATCAACACAGTATACATTCCCGCTTCAAATGCCTGTAATTCAAGAGTTGTTTTATTTCCGTTTCCTTTCGTTTCAAGTAATACCTTTCCATTCAGATCGACTACTTCAAGTTGTTCAATTAACTCACTTGAAATCACTGTAAGAAAATCGTTGGTCGGATTCGGGAAGCAAGAAACACTAACAGCCAATTCTTCCAATCCTGCAGGATTGTTATGCACCAAATCATAACGTTGGTTTTCCAGTACACCGTGCATTAAAGCGGCTTGTTGGTCGGTAAATGAATTCTGACAAGTTTCGGCCGAATAATCCATATAATTCTCGATCATATCGTGCAAATCACCAAGTCCAACTACGTCTGCATTGCACGTATTTTTAGTTTGGTCACAATCTTGCTGAGAAGCGTCTGTAGCATCTGGTGTATCGTTGATTCCGTCGTCCATTGTACAATCGCCATCACCCCAAACATGACGCAAACCAAGGTAGTGCCCTACTTCGTGGATGGCTGTTCTACCCAAAACAGTGTAATTGGCTACACCTAAATCATTCGGATTATTGGAACCTACGCATTGGTATTGCAATACGACACCATCACCTAAATTATCGGGTGTAGAACCCACAGGCCAGTTTGGAAGATTTGCCGGAGGCGTAGCATATCCTAATAAAAATGCTTGTCCGTTGATCGACATATCACAGATCCAAATATTCAGATAACGCGTTCCGTCCCAAGCATCATGACCACCATCAGCGGTAGATTTCACTTTTTCCAAATCGGTAAAGTCACCGAAAAAGGCATTAAACGACCCAAAACTAGTGGTTGCTGAACTCGTGCGGGTAATTCCGTTGGTTGGATTTCCTTGCGGATCGATTCCTGCCATCATAAATTGAATTTGAGTAGCTCCGGCTACAGGCATGAATTCAGAACGCATATTGGAAGTGTCAGCATTCATGCGAGCGTAATCTTCATTCAAGCGCACCAACTGATTCCAGATAACAGAATCGGGAATGTTTTCTTCGGGAGTATTGTACACCACATGAAACACTACCGGAATCGTGTACAAAGAACGCGTTGGTCCGTTATCCTGAGACCATTGTTTTGCTAGTTCGAATTGCTGATCAACTGCTTCGGCAAAACCGGGAGTTAATTGATTTTGGTAAGAAATTGCTTCTTTGGAATAACATCTATGAAGCATTTGGGCTTGAAGGCTCAATGAACAGCCAACTGTAAGGAGAAGTAATAGTTTTTTCATTTGCTAAAAATAGGTATGGAAAAGTAGCCTAAACACACTGAAAAACACTTCGTTTTTCGATGATTGGTCAAATACCTGTTCCGATGGTCGTCTGCACGATGTTAAAAATTCAAAACGCGGTAAAACGAAGAACCGTCGAACTGGAGATCGTCAATAAGAACTAAAATCGAAGGCTTATTAATATTGAATTCTTGGTGCTTGATTTTTGATGTTGGATGCATGCAACTAATCCAACATCAAAAATCAAGCATCCAACATCACTTCGGTTAAACATATCAATAAATCGCTATTTTTGTTGCCTCGGGATTATGGAAAAAAAGGTTAAAAAAGTAGCGGTTATCGGAGGCGGAAGTTGGGCTACAGCTTTGGTTAAAATCCTGTGCAACAACCTCGATTCGGTAAATTGGTACCTGCGTAGTGAAACCGCGGTTGGACATATTTTAAAGTACCGCCACAATCCTACTTACCTGCAATCAGTTGAATTTGACCTTCGGAAAATCAATGTAAGTACCGATTTAGAAGAAATCATTCGCCCATCGGATATAATTATTATTGCTACGCCTTCTGCTTTTTTGGTGAAACTCTTTGAACATGTAAAACCTGAATTGTTTGCGGGCAAAAAAGTGTTCTCGGCGGTGAAAGGAATTGTGCCCGAATACAACGCCATTCCTGCACGTTTTATTCACAAAACATTCGGAACTCCTTACAATGCTATCGGCATTATTAGTGGTCCATGTCATGCTGAGGAAGTAGCTCTGGAGCGCTTGTCGTACCTAACGATTGCTTGTCAGAACGAACAAACCGCCACTGAAATGGCCAATCTGCTGGCTTGTCGTTATATCAAAACTGCTATTTCGGATGATTTATTCGGCACCGAATTATCGGCTGTTTTGAAAAACGTTTATGCCTTGGCTTCCGGAATTTGTTCGGGTTTGGGCTACGGCGACAATTTTCAGTCGGTCTTGATCTCCAACGCCATTCAGGAAATTGAAAACTTCATCGACGAAGTGAGTCCGATCCACCGTGACGTGAAATCAAGCGCGTATTTAGGCGATTTATTGGTGACGGCTTATTCCAAATTTTCGCGCAACCGCACCTTTGGTTTTATGATCGGAAAAGGGTATTCTGTAAAAACGGCTCAGTTGGAAATGGACATGATTGCCGAAGGGTATTACGCCACCAAATGTGTACACGAGATCAACAAAAAATTTCAGGTAGACATGCCCATTCTAGAAGCCGTTTACAACATTCTTTACGAGAAAATTTCGCCTGTAATCGAAATGAAAATTCTAAGTGATCGCCTGAGTTAATCAGTAATAACGTTTTAGAAAATCGCGGGGACTTTCGCCACAATATTGCTTGAACAACCTGGAAAAATAAGCGTATTCTTCATAACCCAACTCACGGGCAATTTCGTTCAAATTCATAGAACCGGTGCTCAACAAACGCTTGGCTTCAAGCAACACACGCTCTGTAATAATTTCGGTACTCGTTTTACCGGTAACTTCCTTACAAATCCGGTTGAGGTGCTTGATGGTGATGTGTAATTGCGCTGCGTAATAAGACGCTGATTTTTCAGCTTTGTAATCGCGGTTGAGTGTTTCTTCAAACGTCTTGAACCGTTGGGCGTAAGGTTGAATATGAATCACATTTTGCGGTTCTTCTACCGCATATCTTCTGCTTAAATCAATGTACAAACAATGCAGTAAACTCCCGATTTTGGAATAACGATACGGCAAATCGGCGCAAAATTCCTGCAGAATCCGGTTAAATTGATCCGCTATTTTTGGTGTTTCCGAATCGGTTAACTGCAAAAAAGGCTTGTTTCTTCTTGAGAAATAGAACGGAAAATCGCTCAACTGGCTGTTGGGGAATTGCCATTGGTAATATGCCATTGAGTGAAAGAAAATCACGCCCTCCACATTGGGTGAAAACTCCCAATAATGTGTTTGACCGGGTTGCATGAAGAAGACCGCTCCGGCTTGTACTTCGTAACGCTCAAAATCAATTTCATGGAAACCTGTTCCTTGGGTGATGAGCACCGTCAGGTAAAAATCGTGTTTGTGCGGATGTGCAATGCGGACATGGTGTTTTTGCAGATGATCTGAAAATCGATTCACATACAATTCTTGTTCTATGCCGGTTGCATCGAATTGATGAATGGATAGAACAGGGAAATCAGCCATACACAATAGTACACAAAATGTCTGAATAATGTAACTTTTTGCAACCTTTCAACAACGATCCTGAAAAGGGTTTGCCGTAACTTTGTTAAAAAAAACAATGGCTTCTTTTCATTCTACAATAACAGGGAAATGTCCCAACTGTGAAAAAGGTGACATTTTTGAACGCAACGGAAACATTTTCTTACTGCGGGTGCCTAAAATGCACGAGAAATGTACCGAATGCGGCTACCGTTTTGAAAAAGAACCGGGGTATTTTCTCGGCGCAATGTATGTGAGTTACGGTCTGACCATTCTGGAAATGTTTGTGGTGTTTTTTGCCACTTTCTGGTTTGTGCCACTGTGGCTTTTTTTCACCTTGATTTTCACAACATTGGTCGTTTTCAGTTTATTCAACTTCCGTTGGGCGCGCATTATCTGGATCAACCTCTTTCCTTATTAGGGGAGTTTTTGAGTTTCTAAGTTTTTTGAGTTAACTGAAAACCTTAGAAACTGACTAACTAAAAAAACTCAAATGTTAAATCTTTGATTGCTAAATCTTTTTAGTTGAAAAAGCCTGTTTTCGCGCCTTTCTTTTTACCTACATTTGGGTAAAATTTACTACTATGTTGAGCCGCATACTTATGGGATTGTTCCTTTATCTTCCCATTTCATTTTTTGCACAAACCTCCTCTTTTCAAACCTATTGTGATGAAGCCTATGCTGCCAATCCGGAAGTTCCGAAAGGATTACTGGAAGCCGTTTCGTTTGTCCAAACACGCATGACGCACCTAGATGCATCTGTTCAGGAATCGTGTACAGGAATGCCACGCGCCTGGGGATACATGGGTTTAATTGCTGATGGCGAAGGTTATTTCAACAACACGCTTTCGCTTGTTTCTGCCAAATCAGGTATTCCTGTTTCCACTATTTTGGCTGAACCGGCCATGGAAATTAAAGCCTATGCTGCAGCATACACCGCTATTAGAAATGAATATGAGGGCATTGTGTATAGCAAAATCAGCCCGCTCTTCATTAAAAGCTTCTTGTTGAAACTTTCGTTTATTCCCGATTCGGGAGCGGTGAACGATTTTGCCAGAAACAGTGAGGTTTACGAAATTTTTAAATTCCTGAATAATCCTGAATACCAAGCGCAATATGGCTTCCCACATTACAATTTCGACCTACGAAGTCTCTTTGGATCGGCCAATTACGCGGTACTTTCTTCTTCGAAAGTAGTGTTTACGGAAACAGCCATTTCAACACCAGGAGGTATTACTTACCAGCCGAAAGTCAGCGTTACCAAATCGACCCAATACGGTCCGGCCATTTTTAATCCGGCGGCTACGTGTAATTTCAGTTCTCGTAACGGAATTGCCGTTTCAGCCATCACCATTCACACCATACAAGGCACTTATGCCGGCGCTATTTCATGGGCGCAAAACTGCAGTTCGAGTGTTTCGTATCATTTCGTAATTCGCTCTTCCGACGGACAGATTACGCAAATGGTATTGGAGCAAGACAAAGCGTGGCATGTGGGTTCCGAAAATCCCTATACAATCGGTTATGAACACGAAGGTTACGTCACACAGCCGCAATGGTACACCGAAGCTATGTACACAGCTTCAGCAGATTTGAGTCGTGATATTGTCAATTCAGGTTATGGAATTCCGGCCGTTCGCACGTATTACGGCGACGCAAGCGCTACGACACAAACCTTGGGCGGATGTACCAAAATCAAAGGTCACCAGCATTATCCCAATCAATCACATACCGACCCCGGAATCAACTGGAACTGGGAAAAATATTACCGTCTCATTAACAACAATCCGACAATAACAACACTTACTTCGGGTTCGGGTTCATTCTACGATTCGGGAGGCGCAGCAGGAAGTTATGCCGACGATGAACGCTTGATTTGGGTCATTTCACCGCCAAATGTTTCATCGGTTTCCATCAACTTCACCCAATTTTCGGTAGAACAAGGCTACGACAAACTCTTTATCTACGATGGCAATTCGATTGATGCCAACCTAATTGGTGTGTATACCGGAACCACATCTCCTGGCACCATTACTGCTTCCGGCGGAGCGCTTACACTTGAATTTCGTTCCGACTGCGCTACAACAGGTACAGGTTGGGCCGCCAATTGGACCAGCACTAGTTTGGATACCGAACCGCCATCTTCGGTGGTAGAAGCCATTTCCGATTATCAAACAACCAATTATACCGTCCACTTTACCGATTCGGATATCGGAGCCGGAGTAGCCAAACAGTATGCCCGTGTTTCGGATAAAGTCAATGGTGCCGCAGATTGGCACGGAAACTCCGATTACGGTTACTTAGATGAATCGTTCGACTTGGAAGCAACAGCCTGGTCGGAAGTAACAGGTGATTGGAATCAGGCAAATCAATCGTATGAAATGACCGATATTGCGCAAAGTAATTCCAATGCCGCGATTCCGGTAATGCAAGACAGTTTGCACGAATACCTCTATCATTGGAAACAAACCATTACTTCTGCCGGAGTCAATCAACGTGCCGGCGCTCACTTTTTCTGCGACAATACCGCTTTACCAAACAGAGGAAATTCTTACTTCGTTTATTTGCGCGAAGGAACCAATGTGGCACAAATTTACGAAGTGATCAATGACACTTGGACACTTCAGGCAGAAGACACGGTAGTGGTTGCTGAAAATGTGAGTTACGATATGAAAGTCACTTACGATCCGGAAGGCGGTTCCATTCAAGTGTATGTAGACAATGCATTTATTGTAGAATGGATCGATCCGAATCCGTTGAAAACCGCCAATGGATTCAGTTTGCGTTCCGGTGGTTGTGGTGTTCGTTACGATGAAGTAAGTGTCTACCAATCGCGCTACAACCAACTTGATTTATCAATCGGTGTCGATTCAATGATCCGTTACCAAAGTGACAATGGCGCCTCTGCAGCAAAAGTAGCAACACTGTTGGTTGATTTCCTTGGAAACTGGTCGACCATTGCCAATGAAGAATACCGCATTGATTGGACTTCAACTGAGCTGATCTCCTTAAACGATGGAATTTCAGGAGCCGATATTGATACCATTTACGTTCCGGTAGTTTCAGCCAACTGGAATTTTGCCGATTTGCATTCGGGAATCAATCATTACAGTTTTGCCGTGGGTACCTCAGCCACCACACAAGATATTTTACCTTGGACAAATGCAGGAATGGTGAATTCCATTAATCATGTATTGCAAAATCCGGTACTCGGCACTACCTACTTTGTGCAAGTTCGCGCTGAAAACGAAGCAGGTTTGCTCAGTGAATTTGTCAGCGACGGTCAACTATTATTGGAAGAACCTCCTTCAACGGCAGGGCTTTCAGAAAATGAAATTCATGTGAGTATTTATCCGCAACCTGCGAGCCATTTGTTACACGTTGTTGGAAACTGGAATACAGCGACTGTTCAATTGGTTGATCTAACCGGAAGATTAGTTGGCACAACATCGATCAACGGGAAAGAAGGAAGTATTCCACTTCATGGTTTAGCTTCCGGGTATTATCAGTTAATCATCGCAAGTAACGTGGGGTCTTACTCACAAAGAATATTGATACATCAAGAAAATTAAAAACGCTATAAACGACCTTTTAGCGAATGAGAAGTGTCGTTAAGAAAATACAGATAGAGGAATCAGACGGAAAGTATCACTTTTACTGGAGTTGAGAGAAAAAATAACTCAAAAAAAATATTATTCCTCTACCTAAAATCATTAAACCCGGTTGAAAAATCGGGTTTTTTTGTTTTACGAAAAACTCACTATTTCCTTGCGACAATTTTTTCTTTACCACAGATGAACGAATCTTGCTCGGCTAACGCCCTCGCTCAAAGTAGTTCAATGACTCAAAACCTATACTCAACCAATAAGCGCTGCCGTTAGGAGCGCAAGAATCTGTGTATCTGTGGGAGACAACAAAAATCTTCATTCCCCAAAAATCTTCGGGCGCTGGCTAAAAAACTGTTGTTCCAATTGATTCACCACTTTTACGCCCGGAAAATAATAAAGTAAAATCTGTCGATAACTATAACCGTATTTGGCCATTTTCATAGCACCTTCCTGACACAAACCAACACCATGTCCGTAACCCCTGCCGCGCAACACCACATCTGTTCCCTCAGGATAACAATTGAAAAAAGTGGATTTCAAATTAAATTTGGTGCGGATATCACGCAGCGGTATTCCCAGCCACGGATATTGAAAAAAGGCAGCTCGTTCGGGTTGATTGAAGGTGAAAATCATGGATCCCAATACCGAATCGGTGATCGGGTAATTGTATAAATTCACCAAAAACTCACTCCAATCGCTTTGCGGAATACGTTTCTCCCAAGTAGCTTGTTTGGTGTAGATGCAAAAGGTGTCTTTGAAGGTATTGAGGTAAGCTACTTTATTGTTCCAAACATAATCGGGTTCGCTTGTTTGTCCACCACAATTTGCATGAAAATACGCATCAACCAACTGATTGCGGCTATCGGTCATCACCACACCTTTTGTTTGCTGCACTGCCGAATCGATTAGCGGCGCAAAACGCAATTGGTAATGATAAGCCTGACAATGCACACGGTCGCACAACCCAAAACCTTCTTTATTATGTCGGTCTTTGTACTTCAAGGCATAAGTTCTGCTCATGACAGCCTGTACTTTGTAATACTCCAAGTCGCGACCACCACCACCTTCCGATTCTACTACTCCACCAAGGTAATAAGACATATCCACCATGTTCACAATGGTGAGTCCGTTATCGGAGCCGGTTATTTCAACATCTTCACGGTATTTCCGTTCTTTTACTTGCGGGGTGCGGGTACTGTACGTGATCGAATTGCCCAATTTGGTTGCAACAAGCATGATTTTATCATACGAACCGGATTCAACCGTTCCGATCTTGATAGACACTTTATTGCCTTCGGTAAGTGATAGATCAACAAACTCGTTAGGAAGAAGGGTTCCCAATTCGGTTGTATCACCGATGATATTGTAACTACCTTCATCGTAAGCAAATACAATGCGTTGCACTTCATAATCGCGCAAAACACCGATCCTCATTTGTTGGGCAACAAAAAAGAATGGCAGTAAAATCGTACAACATGTGAGTATGCGCGTCACAACAACAAAGTTAACGGTGACCGACTTGCTTAAAAACCGACGGCTAAATAGTTTTCAACAAGGATTGTGCAACTTTTTCGGATGCACCGCCTTTACCAAGCATCGCCTTGATTTTGACATAACCTTCTTCGATACTTGCGCGTTTGGGCTGACCTTTCAAAATGAGGGACAATTCCTTCTTCAAACGTTCGGGATTACAGTCGTTTTGGATCAATTCCGTTACGATTTCTTCATCCAAAATCAGGTTGATCAGCGAAATGTATTTCACATTTACCAAGCGCTTGGCGATCCAAAAAGAAATCGGATTCCCCATATAACACACCACTTGCGGAATGCCAAAAAGACCTGTTTCCAAAGTAGCAGTACCTGAAGTTACAACCGCTGCTTCCGACTGTTGGAGCAAGGCGTAAGTTTGACCAAAAACCACCGAGACATTGTGCTTTCCGATGAGTTGATCGTAGATTTCTTTCGACATATTGGGTGCGCCGGCAATCACAAATCGGTAAGCAGGAAACGCGTTTACCAGCGTGAGCATTACTGGTAGTTTTTTCTTCAGTTCCATCACACGACTTCCGGGAAGTACGGCAATAATCGGTCGTGGATCATCCGGAATAGAAAGTGGTTCTACTGGTTGCTCATTGTATTGTTCAATGGCATCTAGCAGCGGATGGCCTACGTATTCGACCTCGTAATTGTGTTTGGCGTAAAACGGTTTTTCAAAAGGTAAGATCACAAACAGCTGAAACACATCCCGCCGGATTTTTTCAACGCGTTTCTCTTTCCAAGCCCAAACCGTTGGTGAAATGTAAAAATAGACCTTGATTCCGCGTTTCTTTGCCCATTCGGCAATGCGCATGTTGAATCCGGGGTAATCGATCAGCAACAACGCATCGGGTTGAAAATCGGCGATATCTTCTTTGCAAAAGCGAATGTTGCGCAAAATGGTGCGGATATTCATCAAAACTTCCACAAAACCCATGTAAGCCAGCTTGCGGATGTGCATAGCCATGGTTCCGCCAACAGCTTCCATTTTATCACCACCCCAAAACCGGATGTCCATATCGGGTTCGGAACGGTATAATTCTTTCATGACGTTGCTGCCATGTAAATCACCCGAGGCTTCTCCGGCAATGATGTATAATTTTTTTGCAGCCATTAGCGTATAAAAACAACGTACACAATATACGGAATAAAAGCAGCGCAGCCAATGATTACTCCGCGTGCCAAATCATACCGTTCTTTGTTGAGAAAGAGGTAAAACCAAGCAAGATTGGGTATGCAAGCCAATGACAGAAACTTGCACTGCACCATACTATCTATAGTGAATTTATGCCACAATTGCGAAAAATAAAAATCCTGCGTCACGGCAAGAATCCAGATGACCAATGGCACAGAAAGAGCAGGTGTTAAAAGGCCGATGAAGAATCCTACGGTGATCCGGATATTCCAGGTGAATTTACGTTTCATGAAAACTGTTCGTTAAGACTGTTGATGGCTGAATGCGCCGTTAAATCAAATTGTGTGGGAACTACCGTGGCATATCCATTGGCGAGGTAATACAAATCGGAGTCAACTGAATCTTCTTTCATATCGAAATTGCCGGTAAGCCAGTAGTAACTTTTCCCAGAAGGATCAATACGCTTGTCGAAACGATCTTCCCAAAAAGCATACGCTTGTCGACATACTTTAATGCCTTTCAGATCGGTTGGCAGGACATTCGGAATATTTACATTCAGGCAAACACCTGTGGGTAATCCATTCGCCAAAACGGTGCTGATGACTTTAGCTGCCACTAGTTTGGCTGCCGAAAAATCGGCCTCGTGATCAAAATTATCCAACGAAAACCCGATGCTCGGAATATGTTCCATCGCTCCTTCTACCGCTGCCGACATCGTACCCGAATAAAGCACATTGGTCGATGCATTGGAACCGTGATTGATCCCCGAAAGCAGCAAATCGGGTTTACGATGCAAGATTTCGTACACGCCCAATTTCACACAATCTACCGGAGTTCCCGAGCAGGAATAAGCTTCAATTCCGTCAAATAAATGTTCCGGATACAAACGCAGCGGATCGTGAATTGTAATGGCATGTCCCATTCCAGATTGCGGTTTATCAGGTGCAATCACTACAATATCGCCAAATGGCCGGGCCGCTTCTACCAACGAAGCAATTCCCTTGGCGTGCAGGCTATCATCATTGGTTACAAATATCAGCGGACGACTCATGGATCAATTTTGCGTAAAGATACGGTTTCAAACAAAAACCGATCATGAGAAGAATGTGAAAGGGGAGAAAAGTAACATGGAATACCAATTGGGCATTATTCCTTTTTGGAGGAAATGCCACCCTCCTCAATCCTCCCTCAAGGGAGGAGGCAGATAACACTACCGCTTCTTATCTTTCTTCCTACGCTCCTCTAACCATTTCGGAGCAGGTTTACTACCTCTTGAAGCTTGGTTTGATGGTGCATGATCGCGACGTGATGAACCTGAAACTTGATTCCCTTCTACCCGATCTCCTAATAATTGCGTAATCAATTCCGGACGGTTGGCTTTTTGCAGACGTTCACGAATCCAAGGTTGATTTTCGCGTTTGTACCAGAAGAAAAAGCGGTTTTGATTTTGTTTTTCTTCTTTGGTTTTGGCTGTTTTGATGGGTTTTAGGGTATACGGATGTACGCCGGTGTAATAAATCACTTCGGCTACTGTCATCGGGGTTGGAGTGAAATCTTGTACTTGTTCCAGTTGGAAACCCATTTCTTTGGTTTCGGCAGCCAAGTTGGCCATATCTGCTTCTTCACATCCGGGATGCGACGAAATAAAGTACGGAATCAACGGTTGATTGAGGTTGTGCTTTTTCGACAAGGCATCGTATTTTTCCTTGAACTTGTGGAAATACTTAAACGACGGTTTTCGCATCACACGCAACGTGGCATCGGATGTATGTTCGGGCGCCACTTTTAATCGACCGCTGACGTGACGTGTAATCAATTGCTCGATGTATTCGTCGTGGTTGCCGTCTTCGTTGTTCTTGTTGAAATCGTCGACCAGCAAATCATAACGGATGCCGGAACCTACAAATGCTTTTTTGATATTGGGGTGCGCATCGATTTTACGGTACAAGTCGGTCATGGCTTTGTGCGAAGTATCCAAGTTGTTGCAAATTACCGGGTGAATGCAACTCGGGCTGGAACAACGCTCGCAAATGGATTCGTCTTTTCCTTTCATGCGGTACATATTCGCCGAAGGTCCGCCGATATCCGATAAATAGCCTTTGAATTCAGGGTGTTTCACGACCTCATCGATTTCTTTCATAATGCTATTTTCACTGCGCGAAGCAATGAATTTGCCCTGATGCGCGGAAATGGTGCAAAAGCTGCAACCACCGAAACAACCGCGGTGCATGTTCACCGAAAACTTGATCATGTCGTAAGCCGGAATAGCTCCCCGCTTTTTGTATTTTGGGTGTGGCAAACGCGTATACGGCAAATCAAACGACTGATCCATTTCCTTTTCGGTCATGGTTTTGTAAGGCGGATTGATCACCAATGTTTTGTCACCAACGCGCTGCATAATGCGATTGGCGTTGAGTTTATTCGACTCCACTTCCACCACTTTAAAATTGGCCGCATAAGCCAGTTTATCTTCCAGGCACTTTTCGTGGCTCGACAGTTCAACGGTTTCCCATTGTTTGTTTTTCGGCAATTCTTTGTCGCCGTCTTGCAAAAACGCCACTTGATTTACGGTGGTCAATGAGGAAAACGGAACACCTTTTTTGATCAATCGCAATACATCGCGCAGGGGCTGTTCGCCCATTCCGTAAACCAATAAATCGGCTTTGGAATCTACCAAAACGGAAGGCATCAATTCATCTTTCCAATAATCGTAATGCGAAACACGACGCAAACTGGCTTCTATACCACCAATCAGCACCGGAACATCAGGATAGATGTCTTTGAGGATGGTAGAATAAACCGTGGTTGCGTAATCCGGACGGAAACCTGCTTCTCCGCCAGGCGTATAGGCATCCGTTGAACGCAAGCGCTTTCCGGCAGTGTAATGATTCACCATCGAATCCATGCAACCAGCAGTAACACCAAAGAAATACTTGGGTTTGCCGAGTTTTTTGAAATCGCGCAAATCATCGCGCCAATTGGGTTGCGCAATAATGCCCACCTTGAAACCTTCAGACTCCATAATACGACCGATTACCGCCGTACCAAATGCAGGATGATCCACATACGCATCACCGGAAATGAGAATGACATCCAATTCATCCCATCCTCTTTTTTCCACCTCTTTTTTTGTGAGTGGCAACCAGTCCGTTATCGGTCTTTCTTCCTGCATGGTGCAAAGGTAAGGAAAAGTGATGCAATCAGGCAGATTGGTGTTGTTCAGTTGATTTGAGTTAAAGCTCGATTTTCACAAAATAAACAATTCTGTGCGCACATTTGATTAAAACCCGCTCGGAATCAAGCTCAACTGATCGGATTTTGTTTTAACAAAACGGGGCTGAAACAAATCTTCAAAATCCCAACCATTCAAACCAATTAAAAAGTATTTTTATCATTATGAGTAAAGTTGTTCTGATTGTCGGTTGTTTTCTACTATTGCTATTCGCATGCAACGGTAAAAACAGGGTAAAAAAAGTAACCACCAAAGCACAACCCTCTATCATACATCCCTTGTTTTTTCAGGAGGAAATTGCATCGCATCTGAACTTTCCGTTTTGGTTCAACGATTCCATTATTCGCAAACAAGGCATTCAATCTTTTACTTGGCGTATTTACCGCAGTACACAGCTCGATGATGAAAACAACGGGCAACCGGTTTCGGATCTGAAAACAAAAATGATTTACACCTTTAACGAAGCTGGAAAATTGATTGCGGTCGAGCGCAACGAATATGCCGAAGGACTTAAAATATCGGAACGCAAATACGCGTTGATCCCAACTGCATTTCCTATGTTTTTTCACATTAAACCCTTGCAACCGATGGTTTCCAATGAGGATGAATCGACCGAAGCCTATACATGTCTGGTGAAAAACAAACCACGCAAACGTGTTGAACAATACGAAGACAATTACAACGATGTACGCTACCATTTTTTCGCGAACAAAAAATATTGGGGAGCGCTTTCCATTGATTCGATCGGTCATCCGAATGAGAACGATTGGGTGATTTTGGGAACACCGAACAAACCCGAAAAACGCTATCAAGTGCGCAATACTGTAACCGAACGCAATGTAACGCATTACGATTATCACAATGGCAATTATCCGCACATGATCCGCTGGACAGATTATCCGTTTACCCAACACCGTCATTTTACGTATTCAAAAAAAGGCGTATTTACGGGCTTTATTGATTCAACCTTCGTTGATCAGGCTTTTGTTACCCGCAACGTGAGCGTATTCGGTTTCGATGCCAACCAACGTCCCATTCGCATTACCCACAAAAAAGCACACGCCGATGGCGATAAACACTATCAAACCATCGAAACAATTGACTATATCCTCTTTTCAACAAAACGATAACACATGAAACAACTAATCACCTTAATCCTTCTAGCCGTTTCTTATGTAGCGATTGCTCAACAAGAAACACATGTCTTGAATGGAAAAACCTACCATGTATATCCCTATCAGGAAGAACTTTCGTACAGTATCCGACCATTTCGGTATGGCGTAAAACAAGAAGAAATCATTCACCGCGATTCACTTAACCGCTCCATCGTTTCCACAGAAGTAAAAGCGGTGAAGCGTTTCTTCAAATACCCGAAGGAAAAAGGATTTAGAAAATACAAGAAAACCTTTATCGCACTTAGAGCCAATCATCCGGGTGTGCTGCTCAATTTTCGTATCCCGTTGGAACAAGACATCACACCTACTTTGGAACCGCTTCCGGATGGTGAATACGTGCAGTTTTACCGTGACATACCTTATGTAGATAGAGAAAATGTGCTACGTTACAAAAATGATCAGGTAGCCGCTGTTTTTTCACTCAAAAACAATCAGCTAAACGGTTATGCTTACTGGCTTACCACCTTGGGCGACACGATTAAAGCAGGTCATTTTCTAAACGGCTTAAAAACCGGGAAATGGTACTACAACGAATTCAGTTTCAGCACTTTTTTAATTTCAAAACCGGAAGTAGCGAAATACATTGACGGAACCTACAAAGACACCAATACGATGTTGGTGAATTACGCCAACGGTTTGCTTGATGGCCCGTATTCCAATATCATCGATGGTGAAGTGATGGAAACAGGACATTATGCCAATGGCGAAGCGAGCGGCGAATGGGTTGAATATGGTTACAAAGTCATCCGCGAAGGTTACAAAACCAGGTGGACAGACACCTTGATCGTAAGGCGACACTACTTTATCCCAGAAAAAGAAATTACCGCAAAAACACCGATCATCCGCAACCAGATTCTTGATCTTTCCAATATTGATCGTTATGACTTTGAACTTGAAAGCGACAACATAAATGCCTTTCAGGCCTTTTCAAGCTTTTACCATCTTTACGAACAGAAAGAAGAGGAAGGATTGGAACTGCCCGAAGAAAAAATGCATTCGTATCCTGGTGAAGATTACGGTGAAGGAATGATCTACAGCGATTATGGCCCCAGTACAATCGGGAATCTGGATTTTTCCTATAGCCGAAATGACCGTATGTTCCTCATCAACAATAAATACTACACGCGAAGTCAATTGATTGATTCCATTGGATACGTCTTTACCTACGATAAGATTTATGAAGAATACCACGAAAATGGTCAGTTGAAACTGCGCTTTGAAATCAAAGACGGTAAACTGGTAAAAGAAGACACCATTTTCTGGGACAATGGAAATCCGGTAAGTGTCATCAACTACTTACCCGAAACCAATCAATACGAAGAAAAAACCTTCGACTTTCTCAATAAACTCATTTATGTGAATCTATATGATTCCATCGGTAGTTTTATCAAAGTGATGAACCAACCACCGCCAAAAAACAAGTACCGCATTAACAACCGCGTTTATACCGCCAATAGTTATGAGTCGTTTTTCTCTTATGACAACATGGATACACTTGAGGTTCCGTTGGTAAATCCGGAAACATTGACCGAATCACTGTGGCGTTTTGATAGCACTCAGGCAACAGTTACCCTTTTTGATCCGGCAAGCAGAACGATGACAAGCGATTATTATGCACTCAACAAAGAGTTGGTTGATCATTCCGTTGCTACTTTCAGCGAAGATTATGAGAGTGTGATCGCCAATGAAGAATACTCAGTTGGTGATATTAGTTCTAAAACACTCATCAACGGTTCTTATTACCACAACACAGAACGATTATTTTCCGGAAAAACGCTATCGGATACCGTTTTGAACAGCCGCGTAAAATACTGGTTGCGTTCGTATGAAACCACTTCCGACTATACACTTTATTACAAAGACCAACCGTTTAGCGGCACATTTACCATCAACACGCATACGTCCGATTTTAAACTCAAAACTTCTTCCGAAAGCATTGTTTTTAACTACGCCGTAGGAGAAAAGCACGCCAAAGCGGTGGAAAAAGCACTGCGTGTTTACAAGAAAAAACGCAAAGAAAAGTACCTAACTCAGTTCATGACTCCGGCTACTATCTACAATTCCAACGTATCAAACGGGTTCAACTACAACGTGTTGCCTTTTGCAGGTTATGTTTACAGTCCGGTAGATGAAGGTAATTTCTACGAAAACAACTACGAATACGGTTACGACAAAAGATCGAAAAAACTGAGCGAGAAAAAAGCGGAATCGTTCGACAAAGTGGTTCAAGGGCAATTCCTCAACGGTAAACCTTCGGGTGAATGGATCACCAAAGATCAGTTTGGAAACATTACCGCCAAAGTACCTTTTACCAATGGTGAAGTAGACGGAGCTGTGTACTATTATGCTATGCAATATCCCGAGAAAAAACTCGAATACCAGTTGTATGTAGTGGAAGAAAACGAACTGCTTAAAGATAGTTTTCCTTCAAAACCGACCTATTTCCTTTCAAGAATCTGTCATTACAAAAATGGCGTGCTGAACGGTCCGTTTTATGAAATGAACTGGTTGGGCGATACCCTAACACAATGGAATTATGTTGACGGTCATTTGGAAGGACCGAGCTTGGAGCGCACCAAAATTGCCTTTACAAAATCCAATTACGAACTCGGTGCGGTAGATGGCATTATGCAAACGTACCTCACGCTTCCGGGAAGAGACACCACCTTGCTCTTTGACCTCAATTTCCAAAACGGGTCTTTACAAGGCGAATCAAAAGCCTATCACCTCAACGGAAATATGGCCAAACACGGATTCTTCCTTTCCGGGCAGCCAATCGACGATTTTGAAGCCTTCGACACCCTTGGTTTTAAGTATCAATACGTGAAGTTTCAATTCAACCAACCGATCGAAGAAAAAATCTGGGAAGAAAACCAGTTGAGTGTTCGTTATGAATTCGACTGGAAAGATTCCATTTACTTCAACACACGCGATATTGCAGGTTCTACCAGTTTAGATCGTATGTTGTATCAATTGGGACTTGCCGGAAACGGGTATGAAGAACCGTATATGGGAAGACCGAGCTTGGTTGACAAAACCGGCATCGATTATACCATGACCAAGTATTATCCCAACGATACCATTGCGCGCAACGGGAAGATTTCTTCCGGTAAAAAAACAGGTCATTGGACGTTCTTTAGTTACGAAGGTCGCAAGCTATACGAAGTCAACTATTTCGACACCATTCTGCAAATCAACGACAGCGTGCGGTTTAAATCGAAAGGAATTCTCACACTTCTCGACACCAACGGGCAGATGATTTGCAAAAGTTACATCGTTGAAAAAATCGAGAAATACGACTGTTCGCACACCGATCATCACGAGATCAGAATGTTGTATACCTTCTGGGAACGCAACGCCAACGAACACCGCATCAACGGATACGTGAAAAACTACTACGACAACGGCGTGCTCATGAACGAAGGAAACGTAAAAGACGGGCTTGCCACCGGTGTTTGGAAATTCTACGATCCGTACGGAAGTTTAAATCTGGTGGGCGAATACGTTTTGGGAAAACGAAATGGTCGTTGGTTGAGCGGCGATTTGGCACAGGTGAAATACATGGGTGATATTTGCCTCAATCCGAACCTTCCGAACCTGGATGAAATTTTGGGTTATCAGGAAAAACTATTGGATATCTCCGTGATCTATTACCAAATGACTACCGTGAAAAAACGCGAATACTATGGTGTGAACATGAACGCTGATGGCCCGCCGGAAGGTTATTTCGGTGATGACGGTTACCACGACGGAGAAATGTATTATGATGAAGAAATGTATTACGATGGAGGATTCTAACGTTTCTTAAAATCAGGTGTACTACCCGGAATAATAGAGCTTATTATAGCAAAATATTGTTTCAGCAACCGTTAAGTATGAAATATACACTCTTAATTCTCACATTTATAATCGGTTTAGCCGATGGTTTTGCGCAAACCGAAACAACTGTGTGGAACGGAAAAACCTATTTTGTTTATCCGCATCAGTTTGTATTGATCGACATTACGGAAACCTTTTTACCTCATGCTGAGGCAATAGAAATCTTAAAGCGCGATGACAACAACCAAAAAGTGATTGATGTGAGCGTGTGGAAATTCTCAGAAGAAGAACTATCCTACAGACGCGGTAACCGAAAAATGACCCGCAAGGAAAAAGAAGAGGAAAAGCTGATTGTTGAGTTGATGTCGAAAAAACCCGATTACTACTATTACAACAGCGAAGCGACAGAGGGAGATATTACACCGGCCTTAACCCCAATTCCGGATGGTGATTATGTGCAATTTTACCGCGACTTGCCCTATCTTGATAATGGTGTTCTGCGCTTTCGTAACAATGTAGTTGCCGGCGTATTTCACATCAAAAACAACCAACTGGACGGAGACGCCTCTTGGTATACGGCCAACGGTATGTTGCTGAGAAAAGGAACTTTTTCGGGAGGCGCAAGGCATGGTAGCTGGGTCTTCAATTCGTACAATTTAACAATGAACATAACAGGTTACAATATCTATGACGAACTGGAATCAACGCGTTATCTGATTGATCATTCCATCGAATACGATACCGTAACCGAAAACATAAGCTACCAAAAGGGCCTAAGAAACGGTCCGTATTCGCTTCAGCAAAACAGTCAACTACAAACCACCGGATTTTACAAAAACGATGTAGAAAGCGGAAGTTGGGACTTCTACTCCCAAAAGGTGGAATTGAACGAATCTTATGTAGAAGGGATGACTTATGAAGACTTGTATATACGTACCAATTTTATCCAAAAACACTATGTCATTGCAGACCATCCGGTTAGAGGAAAAGGTATTATCCTGCGTGATGAGATTGTGGCAAGTGAATACGTGGATCCCAATCCATACGATGACTATTGGCAAGAATACCTTTTCGACACTAGCCTCGACTTACTCTTGCCTGCTTGGTTCGACAACTTCGAAACCTTCTATTCCATTTTGACCGAGGACAACACAGAAGAGAGCATCGAACTTCCGGAAGAAGAAGTGAACAGCTATGACGGAGAAGAAGAAGCCTCAGAGCCAGCCTATCCGGAGTATAGTAATGACAATTTCAATTGGAGTGACGAACCCGATACCAATGACTACAGTCAATCGGGATGGCAATTTATAGGCAATAAGTATTATACCCGAAATCAGCTTATCGACTCCATCGGGTATTTGTTCGTTTATGAAGCATACGAAGAGCGTTACGGAAACGGACAATTAAAATTCCGCTTCAAAACCGAAAACGGCAATCTGGTTTCGGAAGACACCGTGTTTTGGGACAGCGGCATTCCGGCCAATACCATTGTTTTCGACGAAACAAAACACCTGTATGAACAACATTTCTTTGACTATTGGGGCAAATTGTACAAAACAACTTTCTTTGATGAAAAAGGTGAAACCATCCACTTTCCCAAGAAAAATAGAAGGGAAATGGTGGATGAAATTCCGGAAGATGCCCCCATTATCATTGATGGTCTTCCCTATTTAGTGGAATATGAACGTTCGCCGATGTATTATTCCGACCGTCAAAAATTGGGCGAAACACCGCTAACGGAACGCACCCTAATTGAAGCTGCTCGCTGGCCGCACGACTCAACCCTGTGTTCTGTTGCTTACCTAGATCCTGCAACAAATACGTTGGACTATGCCCGAACCAATGTTTTGGGTGACACAATTATCAAACAACGCGTACAATTTGACGAACTCTACGAAACCGCAACTGCCACCATCCAGCACACACTCGGCAAACTACGCTTGGAAACCATCTCTAGCGGAACCTTGAACACCTATTCAAATCCGTGGTCCGATTACGTGCCGGAAACACTTCCGCAACTCAATGCATTGTATTGGGAAGGAAATTATGACCTGCAAAATGATTACATGCTCTATTGTGATGACCGTCCGTTTTCAGGATCATTTTCGCTGTCACTAGGTAACAAAAAACAACACTTTTCGGCATCAGAAGACAAACTCAATATCCGATTGATGGATAACCGCCGACAATCCGTTCAAATGGACAAAGCCTTAGATAAGTACCTAAAAAATCACAAACGAAATTCCTTGCTAGAGGCGTACACTCCTGAAACGTTCTATGGAGAATCGGCTTTTGCCAATTTTTTTCCACATTGCCTGAGGTTCGTTTCATTTGGCACCGATTTATTTGACTATGGATTCGAGGAACTTTTTTACTACGGCGATGATAATCAGGCTTCAGAAATGGTTTACAACGGATCGATTGCCGGAACTTACTTCAACGGAAAACCGCACGGCGAGTGGATTGTAAAAAACGAATCCGGCGAAATCACTACCCGAATGAACTACGAAAAGGGTGAATTGGAAGGCGAATTGTTCTACTATGCTACAAAACTTCCCCGTGAAAAAGAAGAAGAGCAGAACTACTTTTATAAATCGAATTATCCCACCGAAGAAGGAACATATCCCGCCAAAAAAGTACGCTACATTGCCCAAAAGGAAACCTATCACAACGGATTATTAGAAGGTCCGTTTGTTACCATGGACTGGCAAGGTGTCGTTTTGACTTACGAGCAGTATCACGAAGGATTAAAAAACGGCATTTCGTATCAACGTAATCGCTACTTCTACAACGAATCACGGTTTGAAAACGGAATGTTGGACGGTATTTCATTGACCTATTTAACACTACCCGAAAGAGATTCAATACTGCTGTATGAACTGAATTTCCAAGACGGTGCATTGCAAGGCGAATCAAAAACCTATCACACCAACGGCAAGTTGGCCAAACGTGGATTCTTTCTTGGCGGACAACCAATCGACGATTACGAAGCCTTCGACACACTCGGTTTCAGATACCAATATGTCAAGTTCCAGTACAACCAACCGGTCGAAGAAAAGATTTGGGAAGAGAATCAGTTGAGCGCACGTTATTTGTTCGACTGGAAAGATTCCATTCCTTTCGATATCAGCGACATTGCCGAATCTAGCAGCTTCGAAAACCTGATCAACAGTGAGGGCATTTGGAACAGTTCATATAATGAGCCATATTATGGTCGTCCGAGTTTGGTTGACAAAACCGGGATCAATTACAGCATCACCAAGTATTACCCAAATGACAGCGTGGCGCGGTTCGGCTCCATTTCAAAAGGCAAAAAAGTGGGTTATTGGAAACACTTCAGCTACGAAGGAAAAGCCTTGTACGAAATCAACTACTTCGATACGCTATTGGTCATTAACGATAGTGTTCGTTTCAAATCGAAAGGCATTCTGACCTATTTGGGCGAAAACAACCGACCACTGAGCCGCAGTTACATCATCGAAAAAGTGGAGAAATACGATTGTTCGCACACCGATCATACCGAAGAGCGTATGTTATACACGTTCTGGGAAGCAGATTCGATGCAACAGCGCATTAACGGTTACGTGAAAAACTACTATGACAACGGCGCCATTCAAAACGAAGGATATGTGGTCAACGGTTTAGCAACCGGAATCTGGAAAATGTATGATTCAGACGGTCAACTTAGTCAGGTTGGAAATTATAAATTGGGTAAACGCGACGGTCGTTGGCTGAAAGGTGATTTGAGCAATGTGAAAAACATGAGCGAAATATGCCTGAATCCAAACCTTGAAAACTTAGAAGAAATCATCGCTTATCAGGAAAAACTGCTCGATATTTCAGTTGTTTATTACGGGATGGGCAAAATCCTCAAAAGCGAATATTACGGTATCAATATGAATCCCGACGGTGATCCTTCCGGTTATCGTTATTACGATGAAGATAATAATGAAAACGGTCGTTGGTAGTTCATCAGCGCTACTTCACACTCGTTTTTATGATAAAAGTATCTGTTGAATAGCGGTTTTGATATCCTCTGGTACGGAAGTTCCATGATCACCCAAACAATCTAATTTTTCTTACTTTTACCGAATAATCTTGGATTCTTTTCTATGAAACACCTACTATCTCTCTCATTTACACTTGTTTTAAGTCTTATTTGTACAGCTCAATCTTCTGTTGAAACGGCCACTATAAATGGTAAATCTTATTATGTTTATCCCTATCAGCAGGAAGTTGAATTCAGCGGTTATTTATTTAGAATGGGTGTGAAACAAGAAGAAATTCTTCACCGCGATTCATTGAACAGAAAGGTCTTGAGTACCGAAGTTATTCCTTGTAAACGCGTCATTCCTTTTCCACCGGAATACCAGAAAAACAAAAAATTATTGGTCCAATTGCGAACCGAGCATCCGGGGATGTTAATGGATGAAACAATTCCCTTGAATGTAGATATTACACCAACGCTTGAAGAATTACCCGATGGTGATTATGTGCAATATTACCGCGACTTCCCTTACGTTGACAAGGCCAATGTATTGCGTTATCGCAACGACATCGTAGCTGCATTTTTTCAACTCAAAGACAATAAATTGGATGGCTATGCTTATTGGTTGAACAGCTTGGGTGATACCATCAAAGCAGGTAGTTTTATTGCCGGTTTAAAAGAAGGTCCTTGGCAATTGAACAAATACACCTTTAAATCGCTCGAACAATACAAGTCAAAAGAGAAAGTGTTATTGGAGAAATTTCTGAACGGAACTTACAAGTACAAGGAGTTTTATTATTGCACCTATAAAGATGGATTGTTGAATGGTCCTACTTCAAATGGAAGCGGAAAATTTGTGCGTGAAACAGGTTTTTACGCCAACGATGAGCCATCCGGAGAATGGTTTAAGTATTCTAGAAAGCGGACCGAGGTAGAAGGTAAAACCATCTATTCAGATGAACCGGTTATCTTAAGTCATTATTTTATTCCGGCAAAAGAAACAATCGTAAAAAGTGTGATTATTCGCAACAGAATCCTCAATCGAGACCTTTATGCGTGGAACAAAGATTACATTGTTTCAAATGGATTCAGCACTTTTAGTAACTACTATAATCTTTATGCGCCCGAAGAACAAAAGGATGAAGACGAAGGTTTGGAATTGGAGGAAGAAAAAACGAGTTCATACCCGGGTGCAGAAGACGAGTATTCAGAATACATGCGCTACGAAGAAGAATATTACGAAGAGTCTGTTGACTTCAATTATGATGAACCAAACCGAACCTATTATCTCAAAGGGAAAGAATATTCGCGCAACGACCTTATTGATTCACTGGGCTATATTGCTCAATATGACAAGGTATATGAAGAATACTACAACAATGGTCAACTCAAATTGCGTTTTGAAATCATAGACGGTAAAATCATAGAACCGGACACCATGTATTGGGACAATGGAAACCCGATTAGTACTCTGACCTTTGATCCAACTAACCAAACCTACAAGGAACAGGTATTTGATTACAATCATATCCTCTTGTATACACTTGACTATGACGCCAAAGGCAACCTGACAAGTGAACTTTACCAAGAAGAAATGCCGGTTGATAACCTCATCCACGGCAAACCTTATTATTTCAATAAATTCTTAGGTTTTTACGAATTGCGAAGCGAAGAATGGGATTTGACAGACAACGAAACCGACTCATTAACATTGTTTGAATCACTCTGGTCTTTTGATACAACTGTTGCGGTTTTAAACACCTTTGATCCGAAAACGCGTACACTCGACAACAAAAGTTACGCGCTCAACAAAGACTTGGTGTATCACCTGAATTGCGAATTTGGCGAAGGATATGACAATTTTGTAGGTACAGAGGTGTGTCAATCGGGTAAGTTGATGACCAAAACGGTTCTCAACGGCAGTTACATGCCACGTTTTAACCCCTATTTTTACGAAATGGGAATGGAAGACACCTTGCCCATGCGCAGAGCGTTTGATTGGAAATATCTGTACGAAACCACTTCAGACTTTACACTTTTTTACGACAACAATCCGTTTAGTGGCAAATTTACCATGACGGCAAATGCACCGAATTTTAACCTTGTGGCGAGTAGAGATGCCATTCATTTGGATTATTCAACCAGCGAAAAACACCGAAAAGCACTGTTAAAAGCGTATAATGTTTACAAAAAACGCGGTAAGGTCTTAAAAGAAGCCGCTTTCATGACAATGCCGACCTTTTACGAACGTGAAATCAGTAGCCTCGTGTTTAATGTCCTTCCGTTTTCCAATGAACTGTTTAAGCCGGTAAGCGATTATTTTTTCCGTGATTTAAGTAAAATCGATTATGAACACCGCGATAAAAAAGGAAAAATTTTGCCAGAGAAAGAAGCACGCGCATTCGACAAAGTCATCTCGGGGCAATTCATGGATGGGAAACCTTCCGGACTATGGATTACCAGCGATCAATTCGGAAACCCAACTACCAAAATGGAATTCAAAAATGGCGATCTGAATGGCGTTGTGGAACATTATAAAACAGCAGTTCCACCAAGAAAGCGACAGTTTGAATTCGATTACGAGCAACTTGAATATCCTTGGCTCATGGACCGTTTTCCTGAACAACCAACCCATTATTTAGCGAAACAAGAACACTATAAAAACGGATTGCTCGATGGTGCTGCGTATGAGTTAACATGGTACGGTGATACTATTTCAAGATTGAATTACAAAGAAGGTCGTCCACATGGCGAAGCCCTTTATAATTTTAAACTCGGTTACACATTGGCTCATTTTGAAGACGGATTACCCGATGGAATAGCGCGTGCTTATCTAACGATTCCCGGAAGAGACACCGTGTTGCTCTTTGATTTGAACTACCAAAACGGACAATTGCAAGGTGAATCAAAAACCTATCACCTGAATGGCAGACTTGCCAAACACGCGTTCTTTTTATCCGGTCAACCCATCGATGATTTTGAAGCCTTTGATACACTTGGATTCAAGTATCAGTATGTGAAATTCCAATACAGTCAACCAATTGAAGAGAAAATATGGGAAGAAAACCAATTGAGTGTACGCTACGAATTTGATTGGCACGATTCCATTCCGTTTGATTCACAAACGCTTACCGAAACTTCTAGCCTTGAGCGATTGATGTTTCAAATGGGCTTAAACGGATACCAACAAGGCCAGCCTTATTATGGCAGACCGAGCACCGTAGATAAAACAGGGATTAAATACACCATGACCAAGTATTATCCAAATGATACCATTGCTCGTCAAGGAAAAATCGATGCCGGCAAAAAAATTGGCCACTGGACATTCTTCAACTACGAAGGGCGTAAATTGTATGAGGTCGATTACTTCGATTCAATCATGTCGATCAATGATTCGGTACGTTTTAAATCGAAAGGTATTTTGACTTTACTCGACACCACCGGCAGAGCAATTTGCAAAAGCTACATCGTTGAAAAAATAGAAAAATACGACTGTGCGCATACCGATCACCATGAAATGCGCATGCTCTATACGTTTTGGGAACGAGATACCAATCAACACCGCATCAATGGCTATGTGAAAAACTACTATGACAACGGCGTGTTGATGAACGAAGGAATGGTGAAGAACGGTTTGGCAACAGGTACTTGGCAATTCTACGATCCTTATGGAAGTTTAAGCATGGTCGGCGATTATGTACTTGGCAAACGCAACGGACGCTGGCTAAGTGGCGATTTATCGCAAGTAAAATACATGGGCGATATTTGCTTGAATCCGAATTTACCGAACTTGGAAGAGATCCTCGGATACCAAGAAAAATTGTTGGATATTTCAGTGATTTACTACCAAATGACCGTGGTGAAAAAACGCGAATACTATGGTGTAAATATGAATGCCGAAGGTCCGCCGGAAGGATTTGATCCGGAGGAAATCTATTACGATGAAGAGTGATTTGTTTGTATTACCCACAAACTTCTTGGAACAAAAATTGCAGTCGTTTTAAGAATCCTTAAAGCACCAAAAGTAAATTTGTTGAAGACCCGATCAACGTCTAAAATAATGCTACTTTTGATAGAATAGCATGGACAGATCATGATGAAACACTTTTTAATAACGATTGCCTTACTTACAGGCATTGGTTCGGCAATTGCCCAAACCGAAACCACCGTTTGGAACGGAAAAACCTATTATGTTTATCCGCATCAACTGGAGTTGCAAAACAACCTATACATCTTCATGCAGTACGCTGAATTTAAAGAGGTACTCAAACGCGATGACAAGAACCAAAAGGTAATCCGCACCGAGATTAAAAAACTCGATGAAGAAGATCGTGCAAACATGTACGGAATGAGCCGAAAACTTACCAAAGAACAAAAACAGCAGGAAAAGCTGATCCGTGAGTTATTGACCAAGAAACCGGACCTGTTTTACCAGTACGGTTCTAACCTCTCGCAAGATGTCACGCCGGCACTTACAACTATTCCAGATGGTGAATACATCCAATATTACCGCGATCTTCCGTATTTGGATAACAATATTTTACGTTTCAAAAACGATGTGGTTGCCGGTACTTTTACGGTCAAAAACAATCAACTCGACGGATTGGGAACGTGGTACACCGCAAATGGTATGGTGATTAAATCGGGCAATTTTGCGCAAAGTTCACGTCAGGGAAGTTGGTTTTTCAACTCCTACACACCCAAACGCAACCAGTTCGAATTGGATTTGAAACCGGAAAAGGCAATGGAGTACCTTCTCAGCAACCAGATGAAATACGATACTACCGTAGAGCGATTCGATTACCAACTCGGACTTCGAAACGGTTCTTATATCCAAAAATTCAACGATTTTGTCTTAACTACCGGTTCTTACAAAGACGATAAAGAATCGGGTACTTGGGATTTTTTTGACTTCAGTTTTGTGCCCGAAGCCGATGGAACCTATCGCATTACCGACACACTTGTTAATACCAAACACCTGACTTACGCCGATAAACCTGTTCGTGGCAAAGGTCCTATTTTGCGCGAAGAAGTTGTGGCACAGGAATTCATGTATGCCGATTACAACTACTACGGCGACGAAGAAGAAGATTCGGATATCGACACAAGTCTGGCGCTTTATAACATCAACAGTTCTAATGGTTATTTTGAATCCTTCAGCTCGTTTTACACCATTTTGGAATCAAAAAACGCCAGCGAAGAAGGATTGGAATTGCCCGAAGAAGGAATTAACAGTTACGAAGGCGAAGAATACGAAGGCATGCCTTATCCGGGTTACGACGATTATTATCCCGAATACATGGGCGAAAACTATCCAAGCGAAGGATTCTATGATTATAACCAAACCGGAAGCGAGGTCATCAACGGTAAATTTTATACCCGCAACCAACTCATCGATTCTATTGGGTATCAGTTCCTGTACGAAGGTTTGTATGAAGAACATTACGGAAACGGACAATTAAAATTCCGTTTCGAGGTCAAAGACGGTAACCTGGTTTCGGAAGACACGGTCTTTTGGGAAAACGGTCAAGCCGCCAATACCATTGCGTTTGACGAAACAAGTCGTCAATACACCCAACATTTCTTCGATTACAAAGGCAAACTTTATAAAACCGTATTGTTTGACGAAAAAGGAGAAGAAATTCGTGATGCAGAAGCAGAAGATGACGGCGCAATCATGATCGACGGTTTACCGTACTACAACGAAGACGAGTTCCAGAATGTAGCCTATTACAGTGCCCGCGAGTTCTTGCAAGACACCTTGCTCACCGAGCGTACATTGATACAAGCCGGACGTTGGCTGCGCGATTCGACCTTGTGTATGACCGGTTACCTGGATCCTGAAACACGCGTGCTCGACTTTACCGACTACAATGTAATGGGCGTGCCGTATGTGACACAAACGGCAACCTTCGGTGAAGAATACGACAACGTGAGTGCATTAACCAACACAACAGTCGGCAAGTTGCGGTTAGAAACATTAACCAGCGGTTCGTTGTACGATTTTAGTCTCTATCCGTATATGTACAACCCGAAAGGCGACAGCGTACTTCCGCAAAGTAATGCACTTTACTGGCAGGGCAATTACGAAACCACCAGCGATGAAGTATTGTACGTTAACAATCAGCCGTTTAGCGGAGCCTTTTCAATGCAAACCGATGCTTCAAAGTACAGGCTTTCGGTTGATGAAAAAACCATTAGCATTAAGCTTCCCGAAACAGCCACAATGCAGAAAAAAATGCGCAAAGCATTGAAAAAATTCTACAAAAAAGGAAAACGTAACGCCATTTTGGAATTGTACAACAGTGATGTACAGTACGGCGGAACCGACGGAACATTCTATTCCCTTTTCCCTTCACTGAGCTACATTTTCTCACTGACCAATTACAACCGTTACGGTGAATACGGGTATGAAGAATACATGTATGACGACTACGGTTATGAACAAGAGCGCAGCAAGAAAAATCGTGTAGAATATCCGTTTGATAAAACCCTTACAGGAAATTACCTCAACGGAAAACCGGAAGGTGAATGGATTGTAAAAGATCAGTTCGGCAACATTACCGCGCGCGTCAATTACAGCAAAGGCGAGCGCGAAGGCGAATCGGTGTTTTACGCAACCGAATTTCCGATTTCCGAAACACAACGCAACTATCAGCAAGAATACCTTGCAGAATACCACACCTATATTTTCGAGACACTTCCTGAGAAAAAAACGCAGTACCTATCGCGCAGAGAATTCTACAGCAATGGTTTGCTCGACGGTCCGGTAGTGAGTTTTAACTGGAAAGGCGATACCTTGAGTTACGATCTTTACCGCGATGGCCGCCAAAACGGAGCTTCGTATCAGCGCAACAAGATTTTCTATGCAGAAACATCATACGAAGAAGGTATGATCGATGGTATTTCGCGCACTTACCTTACATTGCCAGGTCGTGATTCTATCCTGATTTTCGACTTGAACTTCCAAAACGGGTCCTTACAAGGCGAATCCAAATCCTATCACACCAACGGAAATCTGGCGAAAAGAGGTTTCTTCCTAACCGGACAGCCGATTGATGATTACGAAGCCTTCGATACGCTTGGTTTCAAATACCAATACGTGAAGTTCTTGTACAACCAGCCGGTCGAAGAGAAAATCTGGGAAGAAAACCAATTGAGCGTGCGTTACCTGTTTGATTGGAAAGATTCCATTCCGTTTGAGATTAGCGATATTGCGGGTTCTACCAGCTTCGAGCGTTTGGCTTCGGATTTGGGATTGATTCAAAACCCCTACAGCGAACCGTATTATGGTCGTCCGAGTTTGGTTGACAAAACCGGGATCAATTACAGCATTACGAAGTATTATCCCAACGACTCCATTGCGCGCTTCGGAAACATTGCCAAGGGTAAAAAAGTGGGTTACTGGAAACACTTCAGCTACGAAGGAAAAGCTTTGTATGAAGTCACGTATTTCGACACCATTCTTTCCATCAACGACAGCATTCGTTTTAAGTCGAAGGGAATTTTGACTTACCTCAATGAGAAAAGTGAGCCAACCAGCAAAAGCTACATTATCGAAAAAGTAGAAAAATACGATTGCTCGCACGCCGACCACAACGAAGAACGCATGTTGTATGCCTTCTGGGAAGCTGATACTGCGCAACACCGCGTGAACGGTTACGTGAAAAACTACTACGACAACGGCGCTATTCAAAACGAAGGCAACGTGGTCAACGGTTTGCCTACCGGTATTTGGAAAATGTACGATTCTGACGGTCAGTTGAATCAAGTTGGAAGTTACGAATTAGGAAAACGCAACGGACGCTGGTTGAGTGGTGATTTGAGCAACATGAAAAACATGAGCGAAATTTGCCTCAATCCAAACCTTGAAAACCTCGAGGAAATCATGAGCTACCAAGAGAAATTACTGGATGTTTCGGTGATTTATTACGGAATGGGTAAAATCCTGAAACGTGAATACTACGGGATTAATTTGAATAACGAAGAAGCTCCGGAGGATTATTACCGTGAGGGGGATTATTACAGAGAATAATGTTGAATTTTAAATGCTTAATGTTGAATTGATCGTTCATTCAACATTAAGCATTTATTTTGTAACCATGCCAACGTTTAAATCAATCCTATTAGTTTGCATTTGCTGCTTCGTTGCGGGAATATCTTCCGCGCAGGATCAGTTTGATTACTATAAACATCGCGTCAAAATCGCGCCTTTAAGAGCCTTTTATCATCCCTTCGAACCGGGACTTGAACTAAGTTACGAACGTGTATTTCATCCGCATTGGTCGTTTGAAGTTAGTGGAAATCGTATTTATTCCGTCATGCGAGACACTAATTTTTTCAGTAGAAAGGGATGGGCTTTTGGTGGTGAATTTAGGTATCACTTTGACCAAATCATAAGCGATCATTTTTACGTGGCGCTTGGATCATCATTTTCACAATCTATTACAGAAGCTGCTTATTACTTTCACCCTAAAAACACACCGCCAAGTCCGGTAAATGACAGTCTGGATTACAAAGATGATTTTACCTTGCACAGAAAAACTACTTATTTTACCATCCGATGTGGCAAAATTTTCCATTTCGACCATTTTCTTATCGAACTATCGTGTGGTGTTTCAATTATTCATCGCGATTCGTACCATGTTGATCGACTATTTCCGGATGATGGTTTTTCATATAGAAATGGTTGGAGCGCTACTTTTAGAGGTCTTCATGAAGGACACGGTTGGTCTTTGCGCCTCCCTCTTCAATTTAAGGTGTGTTGGGCATTCGGAAAAAAATACTAGCTGAAAGTAAAAAGTCAGATAATAGTATTCAGCCAACTCTGCTGTCGCAATTGTGCAATTGGAATAAGTCCGCTGAAAACTGACAAGATGTTGAATTCTTGATTCGTGCTTAAAAAGCCAACATAAAGCATTTAATTTGTACCCATGCCAACGTTTAAATCCATCCTAATAGTTTGCATTTGCTGCTTCTTTGCGGGAATATCTTCTGCGCAGGATAAGTTTGAATATTACAAGATCAACCGCATTAAAATTGCACCGCTTCGCGTTCTTTATCATCCGTTCGAACCTGGACTTGAGCTGAGTTATGAACATGTCTTTCGCCCACATTGGTCGTTTGAAGTTACCGGAAACCGCATTTTTGCTCTCATAACCGATTCTAATTTTCATAGCAGAAAAGGTTGGGCATTTGGCAGTGAAATCCGATATCATTTTAATTCCATCAATTTTGATCACTACTATCTTTCGTTGGGGGGAGCATTTGCGCATTCCAAAACAGAAGCTACCTTCTACTTTCGTCCGAGCAAAGATCCAACAGACACTACAGTGGGTTTTCCAGATGATTCTCTGAAATACAAAGATGCTTTTACGGCATACCGCAACACCTCTTTTATTACAATTCGAGTTGGAAAAATTCTTAATTTAGTTCCGTTTCATATTGAAGTATCTTGCGGTATTTCAATTATATACAGGGATCATTGGCATGTAAACCGCTTGCATCCCGATGATTATTTCTGGTATAATCATTACTGGAGAGTAAACCGTCGTGGACTTGATAGAGATGTGGGTTGGCTTTTCCGCATTCCGATGCAATTAAAGATTTGTTATTCATTTGGAGAAAAGTATGCAAATAGAAGACCGGAAGTGGGGTATTGACCTCAACAATGAAGAAGCTCCGGAAGATTATTACCGTGAGGGAGATTATTACCGTGAATAATGTTGAATTTTAAATGCTTAATGTTGAATGAAATGGATATCCCAATAAAAATTCAACATTAAGCACCATGTCCGCCTTTGGCGTGATTCAACATTAATTCAACGGCTCCCGAAACGTCCTCACCGGATTTCCCCGTTCGAGTTGATGGTGTTCCAACCACTGCGTTTGTTGCTGCGCAATGAGCTGTTCCACTTCCCAGCCTTCAATCTTGGCGCGCAAGCGTTCCAAACACAACTTTTTGTTTTGCAACTGCGAGCGCGAATCCATTGCTACAACCTGTATACCCGATGGCACATGTTTCCCGCGAACTGCTGTCTCTACTTTGTTGACGTTTTGTCCGCCCGGGCCGCTTCCACGCATGGTTTCAAACACCACATCGTTCGGATTCCAACGGATTTTTTCAGGAAGCTGAAACACTTCCACACCTACAAACCAGTTTTTGCGTTTGTGGTATTTCCGATATGGACTTTGAGCCACCCACTGAACTGTTCCCTGCCACGAAGCTAGGAAATCCTCCAATGAATTGCCTTCCATCAACAATACGGTCGACAATAATGTTCCTTTTACATCGCCCGGAAGGCCGGTGAGCACTTCGATTGAAATGCCCACCTTTTTGGCTTCCTTCATCAACAAAGCCTGCACTTTAGCTACCACTCGGCAACATTCTACAGGTCCTTTACCCGACGTTATTTGTACGATTCTCTTTTCCATAACCGTCATTCTTTGTGCATGCGCACGATTTTCGGGTAAAATTTCCCATGGATATCGATCAATTCGCCTTGTGCGGCAATCACTTGTTCGATGTCTTTGTACGCATTCGGATTTTCTTCCACGCTGCCTCCAATGAGTTTTACACCCGCAGTTGAAAGCATTTTCTTGAGCGCAGAACCCGTCATTTGCGACCGTGCTTTTTGGCGACTCATTGCCCGACCGGCTCCGTGCGAAGCTGAATTCAAGGACAACGGATCACCTTTGCCACGCACCAGATAAGCAGGCGCTGTCATACTTCCGGGGATAATCCCCCAGGTGCCTTTATGCGCAGGTGTTGCTCCTTTGCGGTGCACGATTACGTCACTACCATCGGACAATTGTTCCTTCCACGCAAAATTGTGGTGATTGTCAATCGTAACCAATGGTTTCACTCCCAACTCTTTCATCAGGTTGATGTGAATGCGTTCGTGGCAAGCTTTGGCATAATCACCCGCAAGGTTCATGCTTAGCCAATACTCCTGTCCCACTTCAGAAGACAAATCGAGCCAGGCTAATTTTTGAGCTTGTGGCGGGAGTTTACACTTGTTCATCGCTAAACGCGTATAATGCTGCGCTACGTGAGCACCCAAACCACGACTGCCTGAGTGCGACAAAATAGCCGCATAACTTCCTGCCGGCAAGCCGAGGTCATTGTCGGCATTCAGTTCAATACGTCCAAACTCCACAAAGTGGTTTCCGCCACCCGATGAGCCCAGTTGTCGAACCGCTTTTCCGTGCAATTGACGTAGCAAGCTCGTTGCCTGGAAACGATCATCGTCCAGAATGGCATGTTCTTGCTGAAAATCGAGCTGACCATCCATACCGAAATGCGTTTTGTTTTTCAACGCTGTTTTCAGCTGGTAATCATAGCGTTTCAAAAACGCCTCGTTTTCATCCAAAATTGTCAATGCCATGCGGCAACCGATGTCAACGCCTACTCCATAAGGAATGACCGCATTGGTAGTTGCCAGCACGCCACCGATGGGCATTCCGTAGCCATGATGTGCATCGGGCATAAGCGCTCCTTGCACCGCAATCGGCAACGACATCGACAGTTCCATTTGCTGTTTGGCGCCGTGTTCAATTGTTTTTCCGCCGTAAATCTTCAACTGTCCGATTTGTTCCAGCAATTGAAAGGTTTGAAACTGCAACGGTTTTACCACATCCGAGAATGCAGCGGCAATTTTCCCGAGCACCTCATCGTTGAGGAAAGCTTCGGGAGTTGTTCTTATTTCTTGTAAAAGAGCGAGTATTTCGGCTTTGCTATGATGCTTGAAATGACGATTGATAGTTGTGATCGCCAGACTTCGCGCCTGATCATTGTTATAGCCGATTTTACTCAGTTCTTTGGTTTTTAAATTTCCCATTTTTTTATTCTGTATAGGAACTTGTGTTCCTGTTGAAATTGGTGCATCGAATGTTAAATGTCGTATTGGGATCATGGATGAAGTCAGAGCAGATGCGGTGCGGCGACTTTCGGGATCCCGGGTTGGAGACCATCATAATTGAAAAGTTTTTGATGAAAATTCAGTTTTTCAGGATGGAATTCGGGAATTTGGGTGTTCGGGATATCCCGAACACCCAAATTCCCGAATTCGACAAAATTGTTTCGGAAAAATTCACCTGAAATAAAAAAATTGACTGTGATAATCACGTGTTATCACCCAATCGAGCGAACCGCCGGAACGCACGAAATCCCTTGTCAGTTGAAACTGAAAGCGACGATTAAAAACAAAATGAATTGAATAGAAACGAAGGCCTGCTTAGGCTTCAGCTACAAAGGATGATATGTAAGTTCGTTCCATCATGATTCCTTAATTTTTTGAGTAAGACATTAAGGATTACGCTGCAAAAGTAGGTGATTATTTTTGAAACAACCAAATCAGGTTATTTTTTCTTGAACGTTAGGTGGCGTTTGGTGAGGTCAATGATTTGTTGTGACTTGCTCAATTCTTCGTTCTTCTCTTGCCGCAAAGAGATAACTACCCTGATAGTGATATACAAAACGAAAGTAAGAAAAACCGCGGCTATCGCACCTGCTAAGTCGCCATTCACGGGAGTACTACTAAGACCTTCACCTGAGTTCCCCCTGATTCTTACGTAACTATCAAGTTCGTTGATAAAACAAACTAAGGCAACAGCAATCATGATCTTTTTCTTTGTTTAAACTTCTTTTCAAATTTACTCACTTCCATCTCTTCCAATCTTTCTCTCTTTTTATCAATTCTTAGAGAAATCCATACACGAAGAGCAATATATCCGACAAACAACAAAAAAACAACTGCAATTACCCAAGAAGCAGGTCCAATACTACTGTAGTTATCCCTTGAAGCACCTCTCGAAGGAAAATCCGTATTAAAATCACCCATGTAACAATCAATATATCATAAAACAAAGAATGGTAAAACTACGGTGAAAATTATTTTTTCTTGAATTTCACATGACGTTTGGTGAGTTCAAAAATGCGTCTTGACCTGCTCAACTCTTCGTCTTTTTCCTTCCGAAAAGAAATAATTACTCGGATAGTGATGTACAAAACAAACATTAGAAAAACAGCGGCAATGGCCCCGGCTATATCGCCGTTTACATGCTCAAGCATGCTACCGTTTGCACCACTACCTATTACCTGAGTGTACAACAAAAGATTAAAACTCATAGCTGAAAGCTGTTTTAGAAAACCGAAATTACTATTTCTTTTTTCGGTATTCTTCCAGAAACAAAATAAACTCATTGGTTAAATCAACAACCGGTTCTTTACTATACAACGGTTCTGCTTCGAGCAATAAATCGAGCGATCGAGCTTTGCAAAACTCGAGTGAACGTTGATGGAAGGATTTGATCAGCATTTCCTCGTGCTGAATTTCCTTTCGTGTGAGGATTAGGTTAGCTGTTTTCTCCGTTTCCATCATTTCCTGCTGCATAAAGGCCAATGAATCTTCTTGTAAACGATTCTTTTCGGCAGAACAACCACTGGCGCCACAAACCATGGATCTTCTGTAAGCCTTTTCCAGCTTCGTTTCCATATCATTTAATATAGAATCGTACTGGAAAATTTCAAGCTCCAAATCCAATCGCAACGAATCATAATCAGGCAAATGTTGCTGCGCTAGCTGATATCGAACCAAGGCTTGTTTTGGGTTTGTTTGTGCTGAAACAGAAAGAAATGAACCAACGAATGTGATGGTGACACACATCAGTTTCAAACAGCTAAAACGATAATTACTAGTAGTACAACACATCTCCGTTTCTTTTTATTTTCCAAAATAAGGATAAACTCATTGGCTTAATGCTCTAATATATCAATAGTAACACCTCTCAAGTTCCTTTCTTTCTAATCAATTTAATATGAGACTGGAAACTATAATCCGTTTGATCAATTTCAATGCTTTTCTTCCAGAAAAAGAACAAAATCAGTCGTATAATTGAACCATTCCGCAGAATCATTCAGCTCTGATTTGAACACAATCGTTTCTCCGGAATGTTGTTTGCAAAACAATTCTAATTGGGATCGAAGGGAGAAAAAAAACCAATTCGTTTAATTCCCTTACTTTTTCCTCAAGTAGCTTATTTGTCTCGAATTCATACGTTTCTATTTCAGCTACTTTCCTTTCTAACACTAATGAGTCTCGATGATCATAGATTAGACGTGGTCCAAAACAAGATTGCTTCGGAAACAAGCGTTCCAATTCCTCATAAAGCTGTTCGAGTTCCAACTCATGCTGTTTAATCAGGCACTCAAGCTCGGTAATCACAGAATCACGAAACGGGAAATGAACCAACGCACTACTATCATCAATATAGCCATCTACCGATTGAGCATTTCCATTTTGTCGAATGAAAAGCATTATCAACAAAAAACCGAACAACTTCATACGAAAACGAATCTTGATTTTTGATGTAGGAACAAATCCAACATCAAAAATCAAGCATCAAGAATTATTTAACAAAAACCGCCCCCGACAACGCCCCAAAGATTCCATAGCCGTTTTCGATATTGGTAAATACTTTCACCGGTTCAGAAAAGAAATCACCTGCCGCATATTCCGCTTTTTTGGTCGAGATCAAGTATTTGTAGGTTGCTTCCGTACAACGGTGCAAGGTAAACTTGTAATGATCATCCGGATCGGGTACAGTAAAGCTTTTCGGGAAGCGCACTTCCAAGGTTTTTTGCGACCCATCAAAGAGTTCATCGGTAAAAAACAATTGGGGATAAAAACTCTCTCCATCAAAATCAGACGCCGACAGTTCATCCATTGCCTGATCATTTGAACCCAACGGCATGTTTAAAAACTCCAATCCGCTTAACGTGTTCACAATAGATAATTTGAGAACGTAAAAATCCGTTCCCGAAGGATCGTTCCATTTCACGTCTGCTTTCATAAAAACTTGACCCGACGACGAGTAACTGAAGGTGTCAACAGAAATAATAGGTGTTTCATACAAAACGGTCATAGACGATGTCACCGACTCAAAATCGGGATGAGTAGCCGAAATGGTATAGGAATTACCTTCCAAAGCGGTGGTTGGAAAAACATATAAACCATCGGCATCCGGCGCGGTTTGGATATACGTTTGTCCGCTGGTTTGATTGACCAAGGTGATGACAGCGCCACTTGTTATGGTATAATCACCATTCCCCGAAGACAGAAAAAACCGGCTCTTCGTTAATTCTACTTTGATCGTAGAGTCTTTTTCCGCTATGCAATTAAGCACCAACACGGGATCTCCGTTGTCACCCTTGTATTCAATTTCTTTCTCGCAAGAACTGATTAATAACAGTCCGGCTGCGATGATTAAAAATGCTAACTTATTCATTGATCTCGTTGTTTTTAGTCTCTCTATTTTTCTTTACTGCCTCAAAATCTATCTTAAACTTCCAGCTGATGGAAGGAATGATTGGGAACAGCGATACTTGTTTCAACTTAGTGGTGCCGTTATTTCCAGATTCCGTATACAGGTAAAAGGCATTTTTGCGGTTGTAAACATTGTATGCCGATAGCGACAATACGGTTTCTCCCCATTTCACCTTTTTGGTGCGGTTGAAACCAATGTCCATTCTGTGAAAAGCTGGCATGCGATAGTCGTTTACCGAGTTGAATAACCCTACTGTGGAAGATCCGAAAGCATTGCTGATTGGGTTGTTAGCTACGCCAATGAATTGGGTTGGTAACGTCACTGCATTTCCGGTTCCATAAACAAATACAACGCCGCAATCCCATTTTTCATTGATGTCGTAACTGAAAGCTACACTAACGTCATGGCGACGATCATATTTGTAGAAAAATCGTTCTCCGCCGTTAATGCCGTCAAACTGACGTTCTGACCAGCTAAGCGTATAACCCAACCAGCCCGAGAAACGACCTTTTCGCTTTTCAACAAATACTTCACCACCGTAAGCCCAGCCCTGACCGGCCTCTACTTTGGTTTGCCAATCGGTGTTTGAACCCAAAAATCCCGCACCTTCTTTGTACTGAATGATGTTGTCCATCTTTTTGTAATAGGCTTCAACCACAATGTTGTATTGTTTCAAAAACTCGTGGTTGTAACCGATACTTACCTGATCGGCAATCACAGGGGCAATTTTTTCGGTAGCTGGAACCCACAAATCGGTTGGTAAGCCAATACCGGTGTTCGAGAGCAAATGCAGGAACTGTGCCGTGCGAGCGTAAGTTAGCTTTAGGCTTGAATGATCGGTAAGCATGTAATTGGCCGAAAAACGCGGTTGTAGTTGCATGTAGTTTTTAGCTCCAACCAAAAACACACTGAAGTGCAATCCGTAGTTGATTTTCAAACGGTTGGTGATGATCTGATCGTTTTCGGCATAGGCAAACAGTTCATGAGCGTATTGATTGTATGAACCGAAAGTTGTGTCGATCTCATTGTTTTGCTCGTTGGAACTGAAACTATTTACTCCCGGTTTAAAGGTATGATAGGTATCTCCTATTCCAAATTTCACATTGTGATTGGGATTCGGAATAAACGTAAAATCCGATTTAATCCCCCAATCGTTGATACCGGAAGTGTATTTAAACCCGGCAGAAGTGGTTTGATCCGGTCCGTTGCCCGACACCGTTTGTTTATAATCATATCCGATATTAAAGACATACTGCGAATAAGTGAGGGTTGTATTGGCAAATAATTTAGGGTGAATGCGGTAATTCCAGCGAACCGCCGCAATGGCATTTCCCCATTTTAGTTGACTCTCATCGCGTTCGGCAATTTGTTCATTACCGTTGGTATAATCATTCTTTCCTTTGAAATAGGCCTTGTCTTTTCCGAAATAAGAACTGATATACAAATGATGTTTTTCATTGATTTTGTGGTGAATTTTGGCATTCAAATCATAGAAAAAGTATCCACCTCGTTGTTGCTTATCCTGAAATGGTAAGGTTAACAAATCAATATAGGTGCGGCGAGCGCTAAACGCAAATGCGGTTTTGTCTTTGAAAATCGGACCTTCCACCAAAATACGGCTGGCAATCAATCCTACCGAACCTTCAACGTTGTATTTTTTGGTATTTCCTTCCTTCATACGCATGTCGAGCACCGAAGAAACGCGACCACCATAACGCGCCGGAAATCCTCCTTTGATCAAGGTTACCTGCGAAAGCGCATCCGAATTAAACACTGAGAAAAATCCAAATAAATGCGAAGCGTTGTAAATCGGAACACCATCCAGCAAGATCAGGTTTTGGTCGGGACCTCCACCCCGCACATACAAACCACTCGAACCTTCTCCACCCGATTTCACACCGGGCAATAACTGTACTATTTTAATCACATCTTTTTCGCCAAGCAGCACCGGAAGTTTATCCAGTTTGTCCATTTGCAATTCGATGGTTCCCGAGTTGGTACTTTCTACATTTCGTTTGCTGTCTTCGGAATTGATCACCACTTCTTCAAGGTCCTTGGCTTCGGAAAGAGCTACGTTCAATTCGAGTGTTTCTTTTGGCACAACAAAAAAACGTGAGGTCAAACCGAAAGACGTGACCTTGATCACCACATCTTCATTCGGCACAGTCAAACTGAAAAAGCCATATTCGTTGGTAACAGCTCCCAATCGGTGAACGGTATCGTAAATCGTGGCGCCAATCAATTTCTCACCTGTCTCTTCTTCCGAAATATAGCCCGAAATTGTACGTTTTTCTTGTGCAGAAACCGTGATTGAAAAAGTGGTAAATAAGAGGAACAGCAGTATCCTCAGTAAAATTCTAGCTTTGGTTTTTTTCATACTCATTTTTAAATCAACAGGGTGTAAAACGGCAAAAATCGAGAATTAGTCTACTCTTCGGTTGTCTATATCGATAAACTATGATTCAACGACTGAGTTTGTTGCCCGAATACAAAAAATGAACAACCCAATTGCCTGGATGCATCATTTTTGATTCAGCCCTGTATTAAAACTGTCATCGATAAGACAAAAAAGAGCTAGAAAAGTTACAATTCGTTTGAGAAATATATCCTCCTGTCTGCTTATAACTATCTTTACGAATTCCTTAAGAACAAAAAATGATTCTACATACACAACAAGCCATCGATCAGCAAGAAGCACTGATCGTGATTACCGGAAAAAAAACACCCGAGATTCCTGAATTGCCTGAGGTGGTAGCCGAAGAATTGAAACGCTTCATGGATGAGAAATCAGATTTCCACACCCTGACATTACTCGGAAAACAGTATGTGTTTGTTGGAGAACAAAAAACCGACGAAGCTTACCGCGTTGCCGGATTCAAAGCACGGGCATTTATTGTAAAAACTGCTGCTACAGTATGTATTCACGGGCACAAAAGCACCAGTTATTTGCTCGCAGAAGGATTGTTGTTGTCGAATTATCAATTTCTAAAATACCGCAAGGAAGCATCCAAAGAACACTACGGATTGCTGCAAATCGATTTCACCGCCAAAATTGCAGATAGTGATTTGATCGAATTGGATGCCTTACTGAAAGCTGTTTCATGGGCACGCGATTTGGTAAACGAACCCGTTTCGCACCTCAACGCAACACAACTGGCTGAAGCTATTGAAGCAAAAGGTCAGGAAGCACATTTTTCAGTAACTGTTTTGGAAAAATCCAAAATAGAAGCATTGAAAATGGGCGGTTTGCTAGCTGTCAATAAAGGCTCTATCGATCCGCCAACATTTACCATTATCGAATACAAACCGAAAAAAGCCACCAATAAAAAACCGATTGTTTTGGTTGGAAAAGGAGTGGTTTACGATACAGGAGGACTGAGCTTAAAACCAACTGCCGGTTCCATGGATTCGATGAAATGTGACATGGCAGGCGCCGCTTGTATGGCTGCAACCATCTATGCCGCTTCATTGATGAAATTGCCGGTTCATTTGGTGGGGCTTATTCCTGCTACCGATAACCGTCCGGGACTCAACGCTTACGCACCCGGCGACATCGTTCACATGTATGATGGAACCACCGTGGAAGTGCTCAACACTGATGCCGAGGGTCGTATGATTCTGGCAGATGCCTTGGCATACAGTGATAAGTGGAAACCTGAATTGGTCATCGACGCAGCTACCTTAACCGGAGCAGCCGTTCGCGCCATCGGAACTAAAGCTTCCGTAGTGATGGGAAATGCAGATAAAAAATACTTTAAACTGCTCGATGAAGCTGGTATGGAAACGCACGAGCGTGTGGTGCAATTGCCTTTCTGGGACGATTATTTCGAAGAAATGAAGTCAAAAATTGCCGACCTCAATAACCTTGGTGGTCCGTATGCGGGAATGATCACAGCCGGAAAATTTCTCGAACATTTTGTGAAAGCTCCGTATATTCACCTCGATATTGCAGGACCTGCATTCCTAGAAAAACCTCAGGATTATAAAGGCTTGGGCGGAACCGGCGTAGGTGTAAGACTGTTAATCAACTTCTTAAAACGATTGAGCTGATGGAAAAAGAGAAAGAAAAAGTACGGGAAGAAGGCAGTTTAACTCCCATTCGTGTTGGAATCTCGGTTGGTGACATCAATGGCATTGGCCCGGAAGTGATCATCAAAGCCTTGAATGACAATCGCATGTTATTGGATTGCACGCCTATTATTTATGCATCCACCAAAACCATGTCGTACCACAAAAAAACCATGGCTGAAAGCGAATTCAACTACCAGACTTGCAAATCGGCAGCTGAGGCAGTAAATCGCAAAATCAACATCGTAAATTGCTGGAACGACGACATCGTCTTCGAACTCGGAAAAGGTACCGAAACCAGCGGAAAATACGCCTTTTTATCACTTGAAAAAGCAACCGAAGATTTGGCTTCGGGCAAGATCGATGTATTGGTAACTGCTCCTATTTCGAAAGAAGCCATCAGCAAAGCGGGTTTTCAATTCCCCGGACACACAGAATACCTAGCGCATTTAGCCGGTATGGAAGAAGCCTTGATGATGATGGTAAGCGGAAGTTTGCGGGTTGCACTAGTAACTTCTCATTTACCGCTGAAAGATGTTCCTACGGCACTAACACGCGATAAAATCCTACAAAAAATAAAAGCGCTCGACGCTTCATTGCGCAAAGACTTTGGCATTCAACGCCCGAAAATTGCGGTGTTCGGAGTAAATCCACACGCGGGTGAAAACGGAAAAATGGGCACCGAAGAAAGTGAAATCATTTCCCCGGCAATCAACTCCGCAAAAGGAGAAGATATTTTTGCATTCGGTCCTTTTCCGGCCGACGGATTCTTTGGTTCGCCCACACGCGATCAATTCGATGGTGTGTTAGCCATGTACCACGATCAAGGTTTGGCGGCATTTAAAGCTCTTGCCTTTGAAGATGGTGTAAATTTCACCGCCGGTCTTCCGGTAGTGCGCACAAGTCCAGATCACGGTACTGCATTTGATATCGCCGGAGAAGATAAAGCAAGCGGACAATCCATGCGAAGCGCTATTTATTTGGCTATGGATATTTTCCGTACTCGGCAGTTTTTGAAGGAGATAGCACTAAATCCGCTACAGCCTCAACCGCAAGGATCGGGTAAAAAACGACCGCACGCTCACCACGACATTGAATAATTGATTGGAAAAAAAGTGAGTTATGAACAAGTTTTAGTTTATTTTAATTACCTTTGCCCTCCAATTTTTGTACAGTGAAGAAAGATTCCAGTGCGTTCGTTATCCACTTTGTTGGACTGAAACTCGGGACACACGAGTACGATTTTGACATAGAGAAAACGTTCTTTGAAGACATAAATTATTCTTTGATTGAAGACGGGAAAGTGCATGCACATGTCTCGCTTCAGAAAAAAGAAACCATGATGATTGGTGGGTACACCATCACCGGAACGGTATTTACCAATTGTGATCGTTGCAACGATCCGGTTGAATTACCGATCAATGGTACTTACCGCATCGTGTATAAATTCGGAGACGAACTTTCGGACGACGAGAACTTAATTGTTCTTCACCCCGAATCGTTTGAAATCGACATTGCGCCGCAGCTCTACGAATTCATGTGTGTTTCATTACCCGCACGAGTGTTGCACAAGCCCGGTGAATGCAATGAAGAAATGATGACCTTATACGATTCCTATATTGTGAATCCGGGCGAGGAGGAAGACGACGACGAATGGGACGACGATGATGAAGATTGGGATGATGATGACTTAGGCGACGATGAAGAAGATGATTCGGACGGTCCTGACGACAACTCAGACAAACCGATTGACCCACGTTGGTCAGCATTAAAAAATTTGAATTAAACAATCCGGCTCTTTAATGAGAATTGAACCCGGGAAAATAAATACATAAAATGGCACATCCAAAGCGCAAAATTTCGAAAACCCGCCGCGACAAACGCAGAACGCACGTGAAGGCAATTGCTGACAACATTGCAACATGTCCTACAACGGGGCAACCTCACTTGTTTCACCATGCACACTGGCATGAGGGGAAATTGTACTACAAAGGAAAAGTAGTAGCAGAGAAAGAAGTAGCGATCTAATTTCGTTACGAAACTTTAATTATTCCTCCTGATGAAGATAGGAATTGATATTTTGGGCGGTGATTTTGCTCCCGAAGCTAACATTGCTGGGGCAGTACTTGCTAAAAAAGAACTTCCTCAGGATGTAAAACTCGTGTTGATTGGCGACCAGGAGCAGATTCTGAGTGGCCTTAACGCGCTTGGTGAAAGTGCCGATGATTATATCATTACGCATGCGCCGGACGTGATAACTATGCACGATCACCCCACAAGGGCCATACCTCAAAAACCCAATAGTAGTATTGCTGTCGGGTTTGATTTATTGGCCAAAAATGAAATCGATGTCTTTGCAAGTACGGGTAATACCGGTGCTATGCTTGTCGGTTCTATTTATAAAATCAATACTATCCCGGGGATTATTCGTCCGTGTATCACATCTGTGTTGCCAACAATAGACGGTGGTAATTCCATTTTACTGGATGTAGGTTCCAATGCCGATTGTAAAGCCGATGTGCTCTATCAATTTGCCGTATTGGGTGCACTGTATTCCAAAAACGTTTATGGAATTGAACACCCGCGTGTTGCGTTGCTCAATATCGGCGAAGAGGAAACCAAGGGGAATCTCCTGACAATTGCCACACACAAACTCATGGCCGAATCAGACGAAATCAATTTTATCGGAAACTTGGAAGGACGCGATCTTTTCAATGGTAAAGCCGATGTAATTGTGTGTGATGGCTTTACGGGGAATGTTGTCTTGAAAGAGGCTGAAGGTATTTACACCCTCATGAAAAAACGTGGCATTGTTGATGAATATTTCGACCGCTTTAATTATGAAAATTACGGTGGAACTCCTATTTTAGGCGTCAAAGGAAATGTCATTATCGGTCACGGTATTTCAAACGATAAAGCAGTGAAAAGCATGCTGCTTCATTCGTATGAGGTAGCAAAATCAGGATTGGCATCAAAAATTAACGAAGCATTTAATCAGTAGTATGAGTAAAATCACAGCAGCTATTACAGGAATTTGCGGATACCTTCCGGAAGAAATCGTAACGAATGAAGACTTGTCAAAATTGGTGGATACTTCTGACGAATGGATCACTTCCAGAACCGGAATCAAGGAACGCCGCATTTTACGTGAAGGAGCTTGTTCAGACATAGCCTCCGAAGCTGTAAAAGGATTGCTCGCCAAAACCAACACCGATCCAATGGATATCGAATTGGTGATTTTGGCAACTGTTACTCCCGATTATCCTTTCCCAAGCACAGCCAATGTGGTATGCGACAAAGTAGGAATGAAAAACGCTTGGGGTTATGACCTTATTGCGGCCTGTTCAGGTTTCATTTATGGGTTGTCAACCGGAGCTTCATTCATCGAATCGGGGAAATACAAAAAAGTCATTGTAATCGGAGTAGACAAAATGAGCGCTATTCTCGATTATGAAGATCGCACAACCTGTGTGATTTTCGGTGATGGTGGAGGAGCTGTTCTGCTGGAACCAAACGAAGAAGGTTTGGGAGTAATCGACAGTATTCTGCGCAGCGACGGTTCCGGTCGTCAGTATCTTTTGCAACCTGCCGGAGGTTCTGCTATGCCGCCTACGTATGAAACAATCGATCAGCGTATGCACTTCGTGAAACAAGAAGGAAAACAAGTATTCAAATTTGCGGTAACCAATATGGCGGAAGTTTCGGCCGAAATCATGGAACGCAACAACCTTACCGCCGACACTGTTGACTGGTTGGTACCTCATCAGGCAAACTTGCGCATCATCGACGCAACTGCTGTGAGAATGGGCTTACCGAAAGAAAAAGTGATGGTGAACATCCAACGTTACGGAAATACCACTGCGGGCACCCTGCCATTGTGTTTATGGGATTGGGAATCGCAACTCAAAAAAGGTGACAACCTCATTTTATCTGCTTTTGGTGGCGGATTTACTTGGGGAGCAGTGTACCTGAAATGGGCGTATAATTCATAGAATAAACTATTTTTACCAACTTTTATAAAAATCATTACTTATGAATCTGAATGAAATTCAAGACCTGATTAAGTTTGTTGCTAAATCCGGAGTTACGGAAGTAGAGATTGAACGTAAAGATTTCAAAATCACGATCAAATCCGAGAAGCAACGTGCCGAACAACAGTTTATCGTTCAACAAGCACCTGCGCAAGTAGCCGCTCCTGTAGCGCAACCTGCTGCCGTAGCTGCTCCAGCTGCAGCACCAGTACAAGAAGCTCCTGCTGCAAGTGACGATTCTAAATACATTACTTTCAAATCTCCAATGATCGGTACGTTCTACCGTTCAGCAGGTCCTGATAAAGAAGCGTTTGTATCTGTTGGCCAATCGGTAACTGCAGGATCAACTATTTGCATCATTGAGGCAATGAAATTGTTCAATGAAATCGAATCGGAATTTACAGGTAAAATCGTGAAAGTATTGGTTGACGATGCGTCACCGGTTGAATACGATCAACCATTATTCTTGATCGATCCTGCATAAGTAGTTCATGTGAAACCTGATAATGGAAATCCATTGCAGGAAAATTTAAACGCGTTTTATCATGTTCAAAAAAATATTGATTGCCAATCGTGGTGAAATCGCTTTGCGTGTGATACGTACATGTAAAGAGATGGGAATCCGCACAGTTGCTGTGTATTCAACGGCTGATAAAGACAGCTTGCCTGTACGTTTTGCCGATGAGGCAGTATGTATCGGTCCGGCTGTAAGTAGCAAATCTTACCTCTCTATCCCCAATATCATTGCGGCAGCGGAAATCACGAATGCCGACGCTATTCACCCGGGTTACGGTTTCCTTTCGGAAAACGAAAAATTCTCTCGCATTTGCGGAGAACATGGTGTGAAATTTATCGGTGCAACGCCCGAACAAATTGCCGGAATGGGCGATAAGGCGACGGCTAAAGCGACTATGATTTCTGCGGGCGTGCCTTGTATTCCCGGGTCAGTAGGATTGTTGAAAGACTTGGATGATGCCCGTGCCAATGCGGTGGTCGTTCGCTATCCGGTCATTTTGAAAGCAACTGCCGGTGGTGGTGGAAAAGGAATGCGCATCGTTTGGAAAGAAGAAGATTTGGAAGCGGCTTGGGATTCTGCTCGTCAGGAAGCTGCAGCTGCCTTCGGAAACGATGGTATTTACATGGAAAAATACATCGAAGAACCACGTCATATCGAGATTCAAATTGCCGGCGATCAATTCGGTAGTGCTTGTCACTTGTCTGAACGCGATTGTTCCATTCAACGTCGTCACCAAAAATTGGTCGAAGAAACACCTTCACCGTTTATGACAGACGAATTGCGTGAGCGCATGGGTGAAGCAGCTATCAAAGCAGCAAAAGCCGTACGTTACGAAGGTGTTGGAACGGTAGAGTTCTTGGTTGACAAAAACCGTGATTTCTACTTCATGGAAATGAACACGCGTATTCAGGTAGAGCATACGATTACCGAAGAAGTAATCAACTACGACCTGATCAAGGAGCAAATCAAACTGGCGGCCGGTGAAAAAATCTCCGGTAAAAACTATTACCCGCAATTGCACGCCATTCAGTGTCGTATCAATGCCGAAGATCCGTACAACGATTTTCGTCCTTCACCGGGTAAAATCACAAGTTACCATTCTCCGGGCGGACACGGTGTACGCATTGACACGCATGCTTACGCAGGATACGTTATTCCGCCAAACTACGACTCCATGATCGGAAAACTGATTGTAGTGGCGCAAACACGCGAAGAAGCGATCTTGAAAATGAAACGTGCGTTGGATGAATACATCATTGAAGGCGTAAAAACAACCATTCCTTTCCATCAAAAACTCATGGAAGATCCTGATTTCAAAGCAGGAAATTTCACCACGAAGTTTATGGAAACGTTTGAGTTTTAAAAAATAGAACAACGAATACATTCAAAAGGCATCTCCATCGAGGTGCCTTTTTGTTTTTTGCTCTCCCACAGATGAATAGATTTTTTGCGCTTCAGCCTCAGGCTGACAGCGCTAAGTAATTTACCAATAACCCAAAAACATATCATTCCGTTCAAGCGAGTCCGTTAGGCGAGCCCAATCTGTGCCTCTGTGGGAGGTAAATGTATAATGAAAAAGGGCGCGATTATCAAATCGCGCCCTTTCGTAGTATAAATGTATCTTACTGACCCGCACCCATCTGCTGCAACTCTTCGGCTGTTTTGATTTCATAGCCTTCAGGAATCTTGGTGCTGAATAACTTCTTATTGACTTTCTTTTCCACTTTGGTCGCCACCATGTCGATAGTAATACCGTTGGCACTTAAGCTAATCGACAACGGAAGACCGGGAATACTGCTGTTGTAATAGTTTTGACCTGAAGTAAACGCTTGAATGTCTTTGGTGAACCAAACGGTCATCACGCCAGATTCGGGCGATGAAATCAACGCTTTTGTGCATGTATAACCAAGAATTTCTTTTGTTTCGGTGGTAATCTCCACTGTTTGACTTTCCGGTTTCGCAGGGTTTTCTTCCAATGGCGTTTCGGTAGCGTACTTCGTTCCCATCATATCTACCAGCGTCACGCTTTTTTTGGCTTTCTGATCAGAAACCGTGCTACTGGTACCCATCATTCCCATCGAGACATCCGAGCGCGATTTACCTGAGGTAAAATACATGGTCATTTTCGATCCGGCCATCATGCTCGAAATCATTGCCATCTCAGGATTATCGGAAGAAAAATTCATGTCGTAGGTAACAGCTCCCTTCTTCATCTGTGCAAAGGAAACCAACGTGGTGCTTACGAATAAGCATACTAATAGGGCTATTTTTTTCATGTGTTGAATTTGTTAATCATCAAAAATGCAATCTTTCGTCGAATAATCTTCAAAAAAGAAGCCAAAAAGCTAAAATGACTGGATTAAAGGAAAAACAGAAAGGTGGATGGTTCTCCGGAAATACACCTTCACAAAAAAAGCGACCACAAGGATCGCTTTCATACTTTATTTAAAAGTTGTTTTCTAACCAAAGAGCCATTTGATCAAGTCATTTCCATTCGCAAACAGTAAGAGCCCGATCAATAAAAAGAAACCAACGTATTGCGCTTTTTCCATCACGTTTTGAGAAGCAGCACGACCGGTGATGATTTCATACAAGAGGAACATCACGTGTCCACCATCCAATGCCGGAATCGGTAATAAGTTCATTACTGCCAGCATCATGGAAAGTAATGCCGTCAAGGTCCAGAACGCCTGCCAGTTCCAACTGGTAGGAAACAATTTCCCGATTGAACCGAATCCGCCCACAGAAGAAGCTCCCTTGGAAGTAAACACATACTTGAACTGTGCTACGTTGCTATACATTGTTTTTAGCCCCTTTCCGAAGCCTGAACCGAAGGCCTCACCGAATGAATAGGTTTGTGTGAAAATAGCACTTGTATCGGGCGTATATTTATGATCTCCCAAAATACCGAAAACACCGTCTTTGCCTATTTTGGTGTTTTTAGTAAATGTTGAATCGTTTCGTTCTATTGTCAAGGACACTTTTTTGCCCTTACTGTGAAACATTGCCGATTGGAACTGATCGTAATATTCGATTTCCTTACCGTCAACCGCCAGGATTTTATCGCCTTTCATGATTCCGAAACGTTTGGCAACACTTTTCGGAGCAACGCTGTCTACTTCCCCCATAAAATGACGGAAATCAAACGCGCTCATTTCTACGTTGTTTTCCCACATTTTGGTTCCGATGTCTTCCGGAAGATTGATTTGTTCAATCTTTCCGTTTTGGTGTTGTACCGTAAAGTGGCGTTTGTCGAAGATTAGGATTGCGCCACCAAGACGCTGTACATCTTCGTTCTTCACACCATCTACAATAAGTACGCGGTCACCCGATTCAAACCCGAATTGCTCCAGATACGGGTGAACTGCCATTCCATGGTGTAATTTTTTTTGATCAACTTTCTCTTCGCCCCAAACAAACAATACCATGATAAAAATCAGGAAGCCAACGATGATATTTACCGTAACTCCGCCCAGCATTACGATCAATCGCTGCCATGCCGGTTTTGAACGGAACTCCCACGGTTGCGGTGGCAAGGCCAATTGTTCTTTGTCCATCGACTCGTCCACCATTCCTGATATTTTCACATAACCGCCCAATGGCAACCAACCGATTCCCCACTCTGTGTCACCGATTTTCTTTTTGAACAACGCAAAATACGGATCAAAAAACAGGTAGAATTTTTCTACGCGTGTTTTGAAGAGGCGGGCAGGTATGAAATGACCGAATTCGTGTAAAACAATGAGTATTGAAAGCGATAAAATGAGTTGCGCAGCGCGAATCCAAAAGTCCATTATGTATCAATTATTAAGTGGCAAATATAACGATTACTTTAGATGATTTTTGATGTTTGAAAAGGGAACTGGAAATTCAGGGAGCTAGGGAACTAGGAGGTTGAGGATATCCTAGTTCCCTAGCTCACTATACACTAGTTCCCCAAAAAATAAGCATTCCTAAGGTTGAACATGTTTCGTAGAATATCCATGGTGCTCAAAGTATTCCACAATTGCTTCTTTCATCAAGGCTTGTTGTTCCGATTCGGTAAGCGGCGGTAAATCTTTCTGCAAGGTAAAATGTGGCCATTCGTCTGGATCTTTTCCCTCAAATTTATAATAACCATAAGGTTCGAGCACGGTACAAATTGCCACATGCATCAAATCTGTTTTTTCGTGTTTTTTAAACTGTTGGTAGCCCTTCCCCAACTCTTCCACACCAATCAGGAATAACAATACCTGCAGATCGATATCGGGTCCGAAGGGTTCTTTCAGTTGTTTCAAGAGTGATTGGTAGCGAAGTTCTAATGCGTAATCCATCCTGTAAAGTTACGCTTTATACAATTATCAATGGCTGAATTATGAATTATCAAGGAACTTTCCTACCTGATAATTTTCTTCATTCATAATTGATAATTAACCGTCACATCTTCGTAATTGGAAGCACCGAAACACTGTTTTCAGAACACACACGCACCAAATAGTGTCCTTCTTTTAATATTGCCAACGGAATCATTGTTGTTTGTCCCTCGAAAACTTCGCTGAGATAGGTTTTACCCGACAGATCCGAAATTGTTACTGTCGTTGATCCATGAAGCTGATCTGAAACCACCGTCATAAATTCACTTGCCGGATTCGGAAATACCTGAATCGACGGTTCCAATTTCGTTTTTACAGCTATTACAGCATCAGATCCGGCATTGTTATCATCATCAACCATGGTTAACTTGTAATACAATAACGCTGCTCCTCTTGCTTCATCTACGATGGAATAATCGTGAGAGAAACTAGAAGTCCCTGCTCCGGGAACGGTTTGCACTTTTGTCCAACTGCTTCCGTCTGTAGAAACAGACACATCAAAATGGTCATTGTGACTTTCAGAAAGTGTGGTCCAGTTCAATAAAATAGCATCATCTATTGGTGTTCCGGTAAAAGACACCAAATCAATCGGCAAGACTACAAGACACGTAATCGGATCCTGAATTATGTCAGTAACCGTAAAATTACTTGTCAACGACAGGTTCGTTGAATTTGACCAATTTGCCGGATTATTAATTGCAGTGCGCAAAGCAGCTCGTGTTCCGGTAAACGTTCCGGTATAGCGCATTCCGTCGCCGCTTGGGTTGATGTAAACTGCATTGGTGCCATTGGTAAGTGCTGCAGGCAAACGCGTATGCTGTCTATCAGCACAATTCACAGTTCCGGTCATCCAAGTACCGTCTTTGATTTTCATTCCGGCAATAAACGTAGGATTGGCATAAGAACCTGTAAAAGCAAAAATATTGTCGCCGTCACTCGAAAAACCATTATTGCGTTGATTGGCAAAGGTCCAAGACAATGTTGCTGCACCGGTTGCCATACTCACCGTACCCGGAGAGCCATCGTCATAGACCACCACTGTTCCACGATCAATTTTGGTCGTTACAGTAAACGTGATGACAAATTCTTCGTCGGAAGTACAGAATTCATTGGTTTCATCACGCCATGGCATATCTGAAAAAATGAGCTGGGTTCCCGGACACAAATCAATAAAGGTAACAAACGAAAAGCCGTCGCCACCACTCACTTTTGCGCTAGTAAAGGCGATATCGCCAACAGTGATTACCTGGGCTTTCGCTACAAAGAAAGTAACCAAAAAAGTAGTAGTAAGTAGAAGTTTAAATCTCATATCGTAGTAATAAAGCACAAAATTACTTCTGCCTCATTGCACCGAATTCAACCCAATCTTAAACTTCTGTCAACGAATGCAACCAATCTGATCTGCATGATATTACTACACCTAAAGATTAAGGTTAACTACATTAATAAATCGTTATAGTGGATCAATTATCAAGATGAGCTTGTCTTGATAATTTGCTCATTCATAATTGATCATTCAATCAGTAATTCCCTACATATCCCAGTTCCCCCTTTCCGATCCGATCAAACATCCAATCGAAACTATAGATCATGTGACTGTCTACAAAATTCTTGTGTGGCCAATCTTCGGGTAAAAACAGGCGACATCCTTTTTCGGGTGGTAATTGAGTTATTCCTTTCACGGCAACTTGCGGAGCGATTCCATCCTGTTCCCGCAGCGGATCGGCATTTGGTTCTCCCAGATTGCTGCCATACTGCCAAACATGTGCAAACTTCGACCAGTCAAAAGCATCTTGACTTGCATTTTCCGGAGCGATGATGTAAGCCGTTCTAAGTACAACAAACGGTTCTACTACTTCCAAAAAACCGAGCGAATAGGCATATCCCATACTGTGACTCACAATGTCGAGCGTATCTTTTACTTCGGGCGAAAACGGAAATTGGGCCCGCGAACTTAAAAATACTTCACCTGCCAATCGGCCTGCATGCTTGCGCTCGTTAAAACCTGTTGGATTGGGTCTTTCGGTGAGACGTTTGTAAACTCTTTTCGACGCTTGTTTTTTGGGCGTCAATTTAGTGCGCAGCCAACTGATGCCAAATCGCAATCGGTTGCGGTGATTGGAAGTCGCAATCGGAAAACTTCCGTCGGTATAATACATCATGGCCGGTTTCAGCAATTCCTGAAACCGATTATCAATTTTAAACCAGTAATAATATCGGTCTTTTTGTGTCAATAAGCCATCTCCCGGATCGTTGTTGGTTTTCGGACCACGATAACCGTTGATCAACAATAACAATCGAACCGGTTTATTCGGCTCATTGCGGCGAATGGACTCTGTTAGATCTTGTCCGTTATACGCAAATACCTTGGTTGAATCACAATTACCAGAAGCATCAAGGTAGCGCATTACCTTATAATGACCATTTGACGCACAAGCCAAGTTTAAATCATTGGCAATCAATGAATCGGAACTGTGCGAGAAACGGGTGATTTGATTTGCATCGACTGTAAAATATAACACCGATTGATGAATAACCGTTTTCCAGATTCCACCTACTGCGCGAAAAACAACTGAGTTTGTTTTTGTTGCATCTTCGCTATTCAACCAGCAGTAAACTTTTCGTTCTTTTGAGTGGAATAAACGATAAATCGGATAATGGTTTTCTGGTGACCATTTTGGGTTATGCGCCAATTTATTGGTCATTGAAATCAATTCTTCTTGTTTCAAAATTCCAGTATACCGATGCTTAAGGTGCATTTGGATGACGAAATTCTGTAAATATGGTTGTGTTACACCATTTGCGTTAATACCTCCATCATTATCTTCTTGCCAGAAATAATAGGCAGTCAATCCGCTGATTTCATTGAAAATCCTGCCGTTTTGTACTTTCAGAGAATCCGAGTTTTGTCCATGAACAACAATCACAGAGAGGCACCAGAGAAATATGGAGAAAACAATTTTCAATCTATCAGCTATACAGGTCGAAAATACACTTTTACAGGCATTCGGCGATTGGATTGTGATTTTTTAGCGAATCCCTGCCTTACATTTATTGTCTCCCACAGATGTACAGATTATAGCGCTTCAGCCTAAGGCTGACTAGCGCATTGCAACACTTAACACTTTTAATATTTAGGCTTTCAATATTAGGCGAGATTGTTAGCCGAGTCAGCCGCGGCTGACGCATCTGTGGTAAAAGCAATTATTCAGCGGTAAGCTGATCGAGATCGGTAAAAACGTTTATTTTTGTCGCTTAAAATTGACAAGAAATGGGAAGAGCATTTGAATACCGCAGAGCTGCAAAAGAAAAGCGTTGGGACAAGATGTCGAAATTGTTTCCAAAGCTGGGGAAAGCAATTACAATGGCCGCAAAAGAAAGCGGGTTAGATCCTGCCACGAACGCCAAGTTGCGAACTGCCATTCAAAATGCGAAGGCGGAAAACATGCCCAAAGATAATATTGAGGCCGCCATCAAACGCGCGAATCAGAAAGACATCGCTTCGTTTACCCAGGTTGATTACGAAGGAAAAGGTCCGCATGGTGTATTGGTATATGTAGAATGTGCTACCGATAATCCTACACGTACAGTTGCCAACGTAAAATCGTACTTCAACAAAGCAGGTGGTGGCGTGGTTCCCAACGGATCATTGGAATTTATGTTCACCCGCAAATGCGTGTTTGAGTTGGTGAAAACCGACACCATGGATGCCGAAGAACTGGAATTGGAACTGATCGACGCCGGTTGCGAAGAAATTGACATCACAGAAGATCGTGTATTTATTTACGGCGATTACACTGCTTTTGGAACACTGTCAAAAGCCATTGAGGATTTAGGATTGGAAGTTTCAAAATCGAACCTACAACGCATTCCTACCACTCCGGTTGAATTTACCGAAGAACAATTGACAGACATTGAAAAAATGTTGGATAAAATCGAAGACGACGATGATATTCAGCAAGTATTTACCAACATTGCATAATTGATGAAGACTCGGAACAATCCGGGTCTTTTTTTGTTTATAGAGTTTTATCGTTTCCCACAGATGCACAGATTTTATGCGCTTCAGCCTCAGGCTGACAGCGCTGAAGAGCATAGCATGACAAACACTCTTTTAAATATAAAAGCGAGGGCGTTAGCCGAGCAAAATCTGCGCATCTGTGGTAAAAATAGCGTGTATCGGTTAACCGATAAATGGTGAATATCTAAATGCTCATGTAAAACCTAATTCAACGTATATGACATCCGCATTCCTCAAAGCCGAATGGCGTAAACTGGCAATGGCCAACTATGTGGTTGATCCGGCAGTTTTATTGCCCTATCTTCCCAAACACACCGAATTGGATCTCTGGAACGGACGTTGTTATGTCAGTCTGGTCGGTTTTATGTTTCTCAATACACGCATTAAAGGAATCAAAGTTCCGCTTCACGTCAATTTTGAAGAGGTGAACCTGCGCTTTTACGTGCGCTACAACGATGCGGGCGAATGGAAACGCGGTGTAGTGTTCATCAGTGAAATAGTACCGAAACCCGCCCTGAGTTTTGTAGCCAATACCATTTATGGTGAACATTACGAAACCATGTCCATGCGCCATGAATGGCAGGAAAACGAACAAACCCGTTTGGTGGAATATAGCTGGAAGAAAAACAACCATTGGAATACCTTTCAGGTTACGGCTGATCTGCAATCGACTGATATGGAAGCCGGTAGCGAAGAAGAATTCATCACCGAGCATTTTTGGGGCTACACCAAACGCAAGAAAGGCTTTACGTCCGAATACGGTGTCGAGCATCCGCGTTGGCAGGTGTATCCGGTGCAATCGTACCACATCGATGCTGATTTCGAAGAACTCTATGGTACGGATTTCGCTTTTTTGCAACAGGAAATACCTGTTTCGGTGTTACTAGCAGAAGGATCGGAAATCATTGTTCGGAAAGGAAGGCGATTATAACGCATAAAAAAAGCAGAACCAATCGTTCTGCCTTCTATTTTCATTCGATAATGATTGGTTTAAAACCCTATGGATTCATGCGTTTCTCAATTGTTCCATCAACAAATTGAACAATAATCAATCCCGGATAATCAAACGCCACTTTTTCACCTTGTAAATTATAAATAGCTAGAATTTCTTTTTCACCAGATCTATTATCAACAGATGCAATCTCTGAATAGGCAAAGTCGCCATTAAAATCAGTTTGTTTTAAACGATAATAGTTCAACGTTTCCATAAAACGATCATCTACGTAACCGTACTTTTGTTGCACAGTTGAGGTTCCAAGACCGTCAATTTGCATGATTACTTCCCAATCAAGACCATCAACACTTCTTTCTATTTCAAAGTGATCATTGTTGAGTTGAGATGCCACTTCAAACGTAATCAAATTCGCATTATCTAATTGTTTTGCTCTGAAGTACACCAACTCTATTGGTAAAGGAGCCACATTAATTCCCTGCAATGTGTAGGTACAAGAAGCACCCGCATTACCATCCATTACGAAATAAAACTCTTCTGTACCTGTAAACGTTCCGGAAGCAGGACTGATCGTTGCTGTAAAACCGGTAGCACTAACACCACTCCATGTAAGCACATTTCCACCGGCATTGCTGACCTGCGAATTAGGGTCCGGACCAGGTCCGCAAGATGTACCGTTTGAAATACATCCTTCAGGAGTCAGTGTTCCACAAGCTGTAGGGCTAGAGAAAATACCAAATTGATAAGCACAAGCACCACCCGTACATCCAATTCCAGTTCCAATCACTTGAAACGACGAGGCTCCGGCAACAGGTGAAAAGTTTACCCATTGCGTGTTTTCTAATGATCCTGCGCATACATTGGCAGCTGTCGGGTCACCTGTTCCACCTGTTTGTGTTCCAGAAAAAGCACAACCGGCGCTGCCGTTATAATAGGTTGTTGTTGTTGTTCCGAGACCTAAAGCACCTGCGCAAGCATTAGATGGTTCAACATTGTTCGACATACAAATGGAGAAGCTACTTGGGTTATCTCCCATGATTTGTAAAAAGTAGTTTGTGCCAGGAGTCAAGAGGTATGTTCCAGCGGTATTATCAGCAGTAATGGTGAATTGCTGACCATCAGAAACCTGCTCAATACAACCACCACCCAAAACAGCTGAGCAGGCAGCGTTAATAAACCGATATTGCCAGCTTAGTCCCACACCGTTTCCAGTAATACTACTGATATCAAAATCAACACATCCTGCTGGAGCTGTGAATGAATACGTTATAAAAGGATTACTTCCACCGTTGCAACCTGCAACAAAACCACCGGCAACAGCACCAGCAGTGAGATTTTGACCTGTTAAACAATTACCGTTTGTGATCGCTGTTGCACCAGCACATTGCGCGTTAGAAAAGTATGACAGCATCAAAAACGCGAGTGTAAAAAGAGTAGTTTTCATATATGTAAGTTAATTTAATACCATCAACCGTAAACGGTTTGGGCATTAAACAAATATAACGCCACAACATGTTATGTTAACCTGATAATAGAAATGCAAGTCAATTTCGATGAATGAGATTTAAGAGTCGATAAAATCATTCTGAAAAGAAATTGTTAGTTAAATCGAATGTAAAACATGTAAGTTTATTTAACAAAATGATTAAATTAAAAACTTTTGGTTCATTTAAAAATGAAAAAAAACGAGAGTAAAAGACAATCACTAAAATATTCGTTCAAAATTGCCTTTTGTTCAATGAGAAATGGGATTTGGTAATTCAATTGTTGCTATACTGTTTTAGCAAGTGTTAGGATTTCAAGCAACCACCACTAAATGTGGTTATTACAGTGTGTTTAAAAGGTCACCAGCTGTTGTTTAGTTATAAATTCTCACAATAGTTTTACCTTAATGTGAATTTATTATTCCGAAATGGTACTTCATTGTGCGATCTAAACAGTTTGTGTTTCACTTGCCACACAATGTACCAAATCAGTAGTGCAAGCCACAGGAAAATCATCCTTTAAAGTTACAAAAAAGTGATTGACAGAAACGAGACGTGTTAGTCTGCCATCCGCCTCAGGCGGAAATGACAATGTTTACAAAACTTCCAGCGAATACAGACTTTGTCCACTTCACCAATTAGGATTGCATAAAATGCAATCTTTCGAGAGGATTCGTAAGAATAACACTTCCAGAAATCATTTCCGCATTAGGTTGATGGGAAAAATACGCGGTACGGCAAATTTAACTAGGGTATGCGTTAAAATAAAGTGAGTTAAACAGGAAATCACCCACAGTAGAGCTGTTTACATTCAATAAACAATATATCCAACAATAATTGTACAAATTCAGCGAGGGCGTTAGCCGAGCGAAAAATCCGTGCACGTGTCAGCCTTAGGATGATCTGTGGGAAGCCACTTGACTATACTTCGTATTCCTGAATTGAACAACCCACCGTTGAGAATCAATTTTCACTGCCGCATTCCCTGACAAGGTTATCCGTAATTTTCGGCTATGAATTTTATTGACATCTTGCTCATCATTCCCATCGGCTACGCGATGTACAAGGGTTTCAAAAACGGTTTCGTGATTGAGCTGTTTACCTTGCTAGCTATTTTGGTGGGAATTTATGTGGGCATTCATTTCTCCGACTTCATTGCTGCGTGGATGAAAGAAACCTTTGAATGGGATTCGCCTTACTTGCCAGTTGTGGCCTTTACCCTTACCTTTTTGGGAGTTGGCGCGATGATTTATTTCGGTGGAAAAATGGTGGAGAAAATGGTGAAAGCCGTGGCACTTGGGCCGGTAAACAAAGCCTTCGGAATCGTATTTGCACTGCTCAAAATGCTCTACATCCTCAGTGTTGTATTGGTACTTATCGAATCATACGATGAAAAGGGCGATTTTTTTCCCGAGAAAACAAAAGAAAGTTCGCTGCTCTATGAACCCGTGCGCGATATTTCCATCAAAACCGTTCCGGCACTTTCAGAAAGTACCATTTTCATGAAAAATGCGTTAAAGCCTGAAACGGATAGTACCGGACTCACCATCGACCAAGTGTTGCGCGCCAAAGAAGTCGCCGACAGCCTGGGTTTAGATGCGTCCGATGCAAAACAAATACTGGAAATTCATGAGAAATACGGCAAAAAAGACTAGCCTTCTGGTACTTGCAGTGGTGCTTGCTCATGCTGCTTCCGCACAATTGTTCAAGAAAAAACTGGAACTGCCCGAGAGCAAACTGATGTTGGTAAAAATGGGTCCGCTCGTTGGCTTGGAACAAGGCAAATACCTCAATTTCAACTTCGGGATGGAACGCCAATGGCAGCAACTCAAGCTCATCAAACCGCAAACCCACGCCGCCAATTTTCAACTTGGTTACAATTTCAAGTACCACGTCATGGGCGCTCAATTGGGTTATTGGTTCAAAGTAGGGCGATTAAACCTTACCTACGGCGGTCGACTTTCCTGGCAAACTGATTACGATTACCACCGCTTTGCTATCGCTCCTAACGTGGGTTACAAATTCCTGCAAGCGCATTTGCAAATGGGCGTGAACCTCATGCCGCGCAACAAAAACTTCCCGGAAGTGAATACGTTTTATGCTTCGTTGCGGTGGGTGTTTATTAATGATAGGGATTTTAAGAAGAAGAAGGATTAAATGGCATTGTTCGTTGAATAGTCTTTGTTATTCGTTGATTAAAATACTTTAACTTGCACCCTAAAAAGCTAGAATGAAAACAATCTTTCTGTTACCACTTCTATTAGTTCTTTATTTCTTTAATAACCGAGCATTTTCGCAAGAATCAATAGATGAAACGCCACTGTTTATATCATCTCGAATCGGTGAATTGGATGGTAAGGATTTATATTGCATTTCTAATTATAAGGATTCAACTAATTCGAAAAGTCGATATGCTCTTGCAACGTTGGAGGATGGCACTATAAAATATTTGTTTTCACACAAGGATGTAGGAGAAGATTATCGCAGTTGGTTTATCAATCACAATCAACTATATTACCTTTATTCTTTGACAGAAAATGATGAAGATTATGTATTAAAACTCGAACAATATGATAGAAATTTTCATGTTACGGACTCTAACATCTTATTTAAAGATTCATTGAATAAATACAAGAACTCATGTGTTTATTTTAAATGTGAGGATTATAACATTTCAGTTGTCGGATTGTCAAGAACTATTGATAGCCTAGGATTTGTTGCAATGCTTGATTTAAGCAGCAAAAAATCACTTGGTAAATCATTTTCAATTCCTAGCTATGATAGATATGCTTGTGTAGATTTTGTATGGAACAATCAACAAGAATTAATTGCAGTGTTTGAGGGAAGTGAGAATATGAATACTAGTTATATTGATTGTAAAGCAACTGAACAATGGAAATCATACCTAATGAAATTATCTTCAAAAGAGGTGCTATTTACACCTATTTCATTAGTAAACGAGAAGATGGCTGTCAGAAGTTTCAAACTGGTAAAATTAAATGAAAAAGATATAATATTGGGGGGATTAGTATTCGCGAAAATTGGTGAAAAAAAGAAACAAAACCTCTCTTTTTATGGTTATTTTAGGTCTGATCTAGATTTTGTAGGCGCTGAGCTTCTTAATCAAGAGTTTCTTGAAGCTACAAATGTTTTTAATTCTGCTTTGTGGATCAAATCACAATTCAATGATTTTGAAGATGGATCCTATTATAAGCTAAAAAACCTCTTTTTGAAACGAATTAGTTTATTGAATAATAATGATCTACTTTTTATATCAGAAACAGTAATATCAGAAACAGGTGCTGATATGCCTTCAAGGACTGTTTCAACAACAAAAATGTCAACCTCGTCTCAATCACATACAATACCAGTTACTTCATTTCGTAAAGTTGAAACTACAACATTCGGATCTTCATTTACAAGAGAAGGAGACATAATCATTTCAAGAGTAAGCAGAGGAAAAGTAGATTGGAGCACCAAACCAAAGTCTGTCTATGAGAGATCTGAGTCACGTCGGGAATCGTATTATATATCCTTTCCCTTTTTCTTTTTAGCGGAATTAAATAATGAAAAACTGATTCTTTTTTACTCAGAAGACACTAAAGCGTTTAATGATAAAGGTCAACTCAAAGAAACACATCCTTTTTTTGGCTCTCCTTATTTCTCTGTTGTAAAATTTGAAGTGAATTTAGGCACTGGTCAAGGTGAAACTAAAGCTGTGTTTAGTGATTTTAAGTCAAGAAAGAATGACTTGGTTAATTTTGGTGGCTCGTTTGCTGATGAAACAGGTATTAATATACTTACATATTCCTATAAAGGAGCTTTTACATTAATGTACAAGTATAAAATGACAATAATAAAGTGAGTCTAAACATTAATCAATAATATTGTTCCGACAGACTCTCCAAATATTGTTCAAATCCAATCTCCTATTTGGTACGTCCAAACAACTAACTGTTTCAAAAGAATTCATTGAGCTAACTAAAGCCGGAAAAACAGACGAAAAATCAATCCGTTTTGATAAAGCCGACATTGTTGCCTATCGTTTTGGCATCAAATGGATCAGCGGGTACGCATTTACAATCGGTCGAGAGTACCACATCTTTGTAAAAGACAAAGCTGATCGGGAAATGAAAATCAGTCTTCAATCATTGTATGGTTTCAAAAAAGCAGAAACTTCAAAACACTATTCCCAAATCATTCGATCAATGGCTGAATACTATTTAAAAGAAATCGTAGAAGATTACCTACAACAATTTTCTGAAGGAAAACCCATCACCATTTGCGGGGTTCAATTGACTGAAACTGATGTTACAATAGAAACAAAAAACAGGTTGATCAATAAGAAAATAGCGATTCCCTGGCAAAACGTTGGAATTAAAGGATATCATACTTATTTCGCTATTTTTTCTGATGAAAATCCTACTGACATTAATCGCAGCTACTATTACCTAGAAGAATGGAATGTCGGAATTTTATTTGCGGTAATGGAACCATTAATAAATCAATTTTCCGAAGTGAACTAAACACAAATCGTTCATCAAAACCCCACCAAAAATCCCTATCTTTGAGTGGATAGGTATCACACACAATCGATATCCCATAAATACTAGCACACATGGAATTCATCGATTATTACGGCATTCTGGGACTCGCCAAATCGGCTACTCAGGAAGAAATAAAAAAAGCGTACCGCAAGCTTGCCCGGAAATACCATCCGGATCTCAATCCCAACAACAAGGAAGCCGAAAAGAAATTCAAGGAAATCAATGAGGCTAATGAGGTATTGAGTCACCCCGAAAACCGGAAAAAGTACGATCAATACGGAAAAGACTGGAAACACGCCGATGCTTTCGAAGAAGCCCGCAAACAACAAGGACAGTCGCAATCGCGCCAAGGTTTCGGACAACAATCACAAACAGGTGGTGAATACTCCGGCGATTTTTCCGATTTCTTCGAGTCGATGTTTGGCGGAGCAGGTCGACAAAGCAGTCAAACATGGTTCCGAGGACAAGATATTCAAGCAGAATTGCACCTGAAGTTGACCGATGTGTCTAAAACGCAGCAACAAACACTCACGGTCAACGGCAAAAATATTCGACTCACTTTTCCTGCGGGTATTGAAAACGGTCAGATCATTAAAATCGCCGGACATGGAGCTCCGGGTATCAATGGTGGCCCGAACGGCGATTTATACATTACCTTCTCCATTGAAAACAACACTACTTTCAAACGAGATGGCAACAATCTGCATAGCACAGTTGAACTTGACTTGTACACCGCGCTGTTGGGTGGCGATATTTTCGTGAATACCTTCGATGGTAAAGTCAAACTGAAAGTAGCCCCCGAAACCCAACCGGGAACAATTGTCAAACTGAAAGGAAAAGGATTTGCGGTCTATAAAAAAGACGGCGAGTTTGGTGATTTGTACGTTACCTATACCGTCAAATTACCAACAGGACTTTCAGAGGAAGAAAAAGAACTATTGTCGACACTAAAAAATAAGAGAGCTCATGAAAACGCCTAGTTTAATTCAAATCGAACAAGTGTGCATTCATTGCAAGGTTGATGCGTCTTTTATTCATTCCTTGCACGAACTCGGGCACATCGAAGTCATCCTTGAAAACGATGATCATTACATTACCGAAGAGCAATTAAAAGCCTTGGAAAGTATGATTTACTTTCATACCGAATTGCACATCAACCTCGAAGGCGTAGATGCCATTGCACATTTACTCAAGAAAATGGAAACCTTGCAGGATGAATTGACGGTAACAAAAAACAGGTTGAACATTTATCTGAATCGTTAGAAAGGCAGACACAGTAAAGCTTTTTCATGAGTGCAATTAACCGCATTCAAAGTAACTGATTCACTGTGTTTTCAGGTGTGTCTCGTGTAATTAATCAACCTATATCACATCTCACGAAAAATCGTTTTTGATCATTCGCGAAAATTCGTAACTTACACCAAAATAACGCCATGAAACACTTCACTATTATTACAATCTCACTTTCAATCTTGTTATTGATTGCTTCATGCGGTTCTTCCGAAACAGCGGAAACAGAAGAAACAACGCCTGAAAAAGTTTGCACATATACTTACGATCACCAAAGCTCCGTCATGGAATGGACTGCTTTTAAATTCATAGATCGAACGGAAGTCAAAGGAACGTTTACGCGAATCATCGTCAAAGATGGCGGAGCGATGAACGATCCGAAAAAGCTGATCCAATCACTTTCGTTTTCCATTCCGATTGCTACTATCGAAACCCAAAACCCCGAACGCGATGCCAAGATTGCCAAATACTTCTTCGGGACCGTAGCCATTGAAACCATTCAGGGAAACTTAAAAGAATTGAAAGACAATGGCACAGCTATTCTTGAAATCACGATGAACGACATTACCAAAAATGTGACGGGAACTTATACACTCGAAGACGGAAACTTTGCCCTTGAAGCTACGATAGATGTTGCCGACTGGAACCTCCTGAAAGGTCTGGAAGCTTTGAATAAAGCTTGTAGTAGCCAGCACAGAGATCCGAACGGTGCTTCCAAATTGTGGTCGGATGTACAATTGTCATTTACAACTTCACTTCACGCCGACTGCGAATAACTGAAAATTGCAGATTACAGATTGGCAGATTGCAGATTGATTACCTGCCAAATTTGTAATCTCCTAATCTGCAATCTGCCAATTTGTAATCTGCCAATCTGTAATCTACCGCTGAAAACAATATATTTGTTGATTCGAAGTTATACGTATACAAGAATTTGGATTGATCAAACACATGTCTAATAAACAAATCACCCTTTTAGGACTGTTTCTACTATTTTTAGTTGCAGCGTGCTCGACAGAAAAAAACTCCCTGTTGAGTCGTTCGTACCATAGTACCACAGCACATTACAACGGTTATTTCAACGCCAACGACCTGTTGGACGAAGCCATGAAATCGTACCGCACCAACCTGAAAGAGGATTATTATTCAGTGCTCACTATTCGTACACTTCCCAACGAGGAAGAAGTAAAAACCATGTACACTCCCATAGATACGGCCATTGCCAAGTGTACAAAAGTGATCCAAAAACACGCCATGCCCGGCATGGACAAACCTTCCAAGAAAAAAGAAGAGCACAATAAGTGGATCGATGAAAACTGGACAACCATTGGTGTTGCCAACTATTACCGACGCGATTATGTGCTGGCAATGAAAAATTTCGAATACGTTCAGAAGTTTTTCTCCAACGATAAATCAACCTACGTTGCCGAATTGTGGATGGCCAAAACCAATATTCAGGAAGGACGCTTTACCGAAGCCAACTTTAACTTAGCCAACCTCGATAAAGCCGTTGAGGAATCAACCGGTAAAAAGAAAAAAACAAAGTCGAAGTCGAAAAAATCTAAAAAAGCAACCAAAGAAGACGAGGTAGCTGAATTTCCGAAAAAATTGCGCTTTGAGTTGGAAATTACCCGTGCTCAGTTTTTCGAAGCAAAAAAAGACGTCGACGGTGAAATCAAAGCCTTGGAAGCTTCGCTTGAGTTTGTAAAAAAATCAGCTGACAAAGCGCGCATTCACTTTATCCTCGGGCAATTGTACGAAGGAAAAGGAGATCGTGGAGCAGCTTCTGGTCACTACAACAAAGCACTCAAAAGCAACGGTGGCTACGAAATGAACTTCAATGCGCGACTCAAACGTGCACTCAACGGAGGAAGTAGCGATGTAGAGAAAGATTTGAATAAAATGCTCCGTGACGAGAAAAATGCCGAGTTCAAAGACCAGATTTACTACACACTAGGGTTGATTTCTCAAAACGAAGGAAAAGAAGACAGAGCCATCGAGCGTTTTACCAATTCGGCATTCTATTCTACCAACAACAACCGCCAGAAAGGAATGGCGTACGAGAAATTGGGTGACACCTTTTTCCAAAAGAAAGATTACGTAAAAGCTCAAAAATACTACGATAGCTGTGCAACTGTCATTCCGGAAAACTACCCGAATGCAGAAGGTGTGCGTAACAAAGCCCTGAAATTGCAAGATTTGGTGACCGCCATCGAAACCGCACAATACGAAGATAGTGTGCAACGTATTGCTTCACTTTCCGAAGAAGACCGTTATGCTTTCGCCGAAAAAATGGTGAAACAAATCAAAGAAGAAGAAGAGCGCCAACAACGTTTAAACGAAGATCGCGCCCGTCAACTGCGTGAAATGGCCAACAAAGCCGAAGAAGGTGCCGGAAACAAATGGTACTGGAACAACCCGAAAGCCAAAGAAGAAGGATTCGAAGAATTTAAACGCCAGTGGGGTCAGCGTGTCAACGAAGATGATTGGCGACGAAGCGAAAAACCGGCTTTGGGTTTCAATCCGGAAGAAGATACATTGGGCGACGGTGGTAACGCACCGGTCGAAGTAGATGTTGTTGATTCGCTCACTCCGGAATCATTGTTGGCGAAACTACCGCTTTCAGATTCCTTACTGCAAAGTTCACGTGAACGCATGATGTCGGCTTACTTTGATGCTGGTCGTATTTACCAAGATCAATTGAATGAGGAAAAATTAGCTGAGAAACAATACAACATCATCTTAGGGAAAACCTTTGAAAGCGACTACAAACTGCTTTCGGCTTACCAGATTTACAAAATGTATGATCAGGCTGCTCCACAAGCAGTTGAACAAAAGAATTACATCCTCACCAATTATCCGACATCCGATTTTGCAGGTTATTTGCGCGATCCGGATTATTTCCTCAAGAAAAAAGAACGCGAAAAACTGGCGCAGCAAGAATACCTTACCGTGTTGGATCGTTACGAACGCGGTTTGTTCTATCCTGTTTTGCTGAAAGCTAACTCAGTGATTACCGAAGAAAAAGAAAATCAGTACCGCGCCAAGTATTTCTTGTTGAAAGCAAAATGTCAGGCTAAGTTGAACGAAGACAAAAAAACCTTGTTGCCAACGCTCGATTCATTGATTGCCGAATATCCGGGAACCGATGAAGCAAGAAACGGTGCCCAAATGCGTGACATCATTCTAAACGGTTATTCTGCCAACTTAGCGGTCGATTTCAACAAACCGTCGATTTACAAGTACGATGAAAACGACGCAATGAACGTATTGGTTTTCTTGGAAGCCGATAGCAAAGTAAATTCAACTGTTGCCAAAACGCGCGTTGCCGATTTCAACAAAGAGTTTTATGGTCGTGAAAAACTCATGACGAGTTCGAAAGTCTTAGGTAAACAAAGTGTAATTCTGGTGAAAGAATTTAAGTCGGAAGACGAAGCTGCCATGTACCTGGCGCAATTCAAAAAAACCAAAAAGCACTTATTGGATTTACAAAAAGCAAAGATTATCTTCATTTCCACACCGAACATGAAAACATTGTTCGAGACCATGAAGATTGAGGAATATGACCTGTTCTTTGAAGAGAAGTATTAATTGCGTATCTTTTTGTAAAAGAATGCGTTCAATACATCATGGAAGAAAAGTCCAAAAAACCAATCAATAATTACGCTAAGTTTACCAGCTTAGGTATCCAAATGGGCGTTATCATTGGCGGCTCGGTTTGGTTGGGAACTTTTTTGGACGGAAAATACAATCCAGGTGGCAAAGCATGGACGATATCATTGTCTCTTTTCGGTGTAGCAGCAGCCTTGTACCAAGTCATGAAAGAAGTCATTAACATGTCAAAAGACGACGATAAAAAATGAGCAGTTTAAAACAACAAATTTTTTCCTTCATTGCCATCACCGGAATTCACATCGGAATCGTTGCCTTGGCTTTCAGTTCACAGTTAATTCTTCAGAATATTGTCTCAATCGGCGTTGTGCTGATTGTTTTTGTGTTGAGTACGCTTATTACTTCAACAGGGAAAATCGACAACCCTGAAACTAGTGCACAGAAATTCTTACTCGGAACTACAGTTCAAATGCTGGTTGCGCTTTTCTTTGTGCTCATAGCCCGATTTACCGCAAACGACCATTTCAAATCGATGAGCATTCATTTTTTGATCTTGTTTTTTGCTTTCCTTGCCACTCAGGCCTATTTTTTGGTAAAAAGAGTGCGTCAAACAAAAAGTTGATTTTTTTAAATCCGCCTCCCTACTCATTTTATCCTGTTTTTTAAGCCGTTAGACAGGCACATTTAGTCGGTTGTCTGATCGTGTTCACAAAAATCACATTTACACCCTTCCTTTCTGCAATTTTTCTTGGTGATTCTGAAAGATTGACTACCTTTGCACCAAATTTTCGGAGAGAAACTTAAAGTTTTAATACGCGATGTCATTAATTTACAGCATGAAACGATTTCTTTTAGCATTGATTGCACTGTTGATGGTTCCGGTTGCATTTGCAAGCGAAAGCAAAGAAAACCACGAAGAAGAAGGATTCAATGTTAACGAAATGATCATGCACCACGTTACGGATGCACACGAGTGGCATTTGTGGGGTGAACATGAGAGTGCAGTCTCTGTTTATCTTCCAATTATCCTGATCGATAATGGATTACAAGTATTCTCATCGAAATCGTTTTATCACAGCGAACCAATAGAAGTAGTTGTTGATGAAGCAACCGGAGCAAAAGCGCACTATTTTGTAGACGTAACCGGCAAATATGCTTTGTTACATGAGAAAATCTACACCCTTGAAAATGGCGCATTGAAATTTCATGAAGGACATCCTGAAAACGCAATGCCGTTAGATTTCTCCATTACGAAAAATGTACTTTCATTGTTCTTCGGTGCTATCCTTATTATGTTCCTAATGTTTACTACCGCTCGTTACTACAAACGAAATGGTGCTGTTGCCCCGAAAGGATTGGCAAAATTCATGGAACCGTTGATCTTAATGGTGCGTGATGTCGCTTTGGATAACATCGGTGAGAAAAAATACAAAAAGTACATTCCTTACCTTACAACTATTTTCTTCTTTATTTGGATCAATAACATGTTGGGTCTTGTTCCGATCATACCTGGTGGAGCAAACCTTACAGGTAACATCAGTGTAACACTTGTTTTGGCTGTGTTCACATTGTTATTTACCGTATTGTCGGCCAACAAAAACTACTGGAAACACATTTTTGCAACACCTGGAGTTCCTGTAGCATTGTTACCTATTATGATTCCGATTGAATTTGTAGGTATCTTAACAAAACCGTTTGCCTTGATGATTCGTTTGTTTGCGAACATGACAGCAGGACACGTTATCGTATTGGCATTGATTTCAATTATTTTCATTAACGAAAATGCGGCTTGGGGTGGTTTATCCGTTCCGATGTCATTATTCATCTCTGTATTAGAGATTTTAGTTGCGTTCTTACAAGGTTACCTCTTCGCAATGCTTTCGGCATTGTTTATCGGAGCTGCTGTTGAAGAAGCGCATCATTAATTAGTAAACGTTTAATTAATATAATATAGTTATGTACGGAAGTATAGCTGCAATTGGTGCTGGTCTTGCTGTTTTAGGAGCAGGAATTGGTATCGGACGTATTGGTGGTTCTGCAATGGATGCAATTGCGCGTCAACCAGAAGCACACGGTAAAATTCAAACCACAATGATTATTGCTGCGGCTCTTATCGAGGGTGTTGCCCTTTTTGGAGTTGTAGTTGGTATGCTTGGTGGAGCGAAATAATTAAAAGACTTCGTGCAACGGTTGGTTGTACGAAGTCCTTTTTTGAATCAGTACGATATATTAAAACAACGATATGGAATTAGTTACCCCCAGTATTGGATTGATCTTTTGGACAGGATTAGTGTTCCTGCTTTTGTTATTGGTACTAACCAAATTCGTTTGGAAGCCGGTATTGAAAGCGGTAAACGAACGCGAGCAAAAAATTTCAGATGCATTGGAATTGGCCGAGAAGACCAAAACCGAAATGAAAGCATTGCAAGCGCAAAACGAGAACTTGTTGAAAGAAGCAAGAGCTGAGCGCGATGCCATTGTGAAAGATGCAAAAGAAACAGCTAACAAAATGGTGGAAGATGCGAAAAACGCTGCAAAAACGGAGGCAAACAAAATTGTTGCCGCTGCACGTGAAGCCATCAACGCCGATAAGGCAGCTGCAATTTCTGAATTGAAAACACAAGTTGCTGCTTTCTCTATCGAGATTGCCGAGAAAATTGTTCGCGGTGAACTTTCTACCGACGGTAAACAAAAAGCATTGGCTGAGAAACTGGCCGGAGATATTAACCTGAACTAATCGCAAACATGAAAAGTTCAAAAGTTGCCATCCGTTACGCACAAGCTTTGTTGGAACTCGCTATCGAGAACAACACGCTTGACTCAGTGAGCCGTGATATGACTTACCTGAGTACCGTTAACAACGAAAACCGTGACTTCCAGTTATTGTTATCGAGCCCTATTATCAAGGCTGATAAGAAAATAGCTGTATTGAACGAGATTTTCGGAACGTTTGAAACCGTATCAACTGCTTTCATAGCATTGATCGCGAAAAACGGTCGTGAGAGCATTCTGCCTCAAATTGCGGAAGCGTTTCACGAATTGGTAAAAGAGAAAAAAGGAATTGTTTCCGTTTCCATCGTAAGTGCTACGGCATTGGATGCAGGCGTGAAAAAACAAATCTTAGATAAAGTTCAAGCTACAACTACCGGAACATTGGAAGTGACCGAGGAAATCGACGCTTCATTGATCGGTGGGTTTATAGTGAAGATGGGAGACACCCAAATTGATGCATCCGTTGCGTCGAAATTAGCACAATTGAAACAACGTTTAACAACATAAACAGAGGTACTCCTCTTTTTAAAAAAAGAACAACATGGCAGATGTTAAACCGGCAGAAGTTTCTGCAATTTTAAGAGAGCAATTATCTGGTTTCCGTTCGGAAGCAGAATTGCAAGAAGTAGGTACTGTACTCCAAATCGGTGACGGTATTGCTCGTGTATATGGACTTACAGGAGTTCAATACGGTGAATTGATCGAGTTTGAAGGTGGTTTGCAAGGAATCGCTTTGAACTTGGAGGAAGACAACGTTGGAGCGGTATTGTTAGGTCGTTCTACACAAGTAAAAGAAGGTGATACTGTTAAACGCTTGGGTCGTATTGCATCCGTTCACGTTGGTGAAGGTCTTGTAGGACGTGTAATCGACACATTGGGTAACCCTATTGACGGAAAAGGACCAATTACAGGTGAGTTGTTCGAAATGCCAATCGAACGTAAAGCACCGGGAGTTATCTTCCGTCAGCCGGTAAACGAACCGTTGCAAACAGGTATCAAAGCAATCGATGCGATGATTCCGATTGGTCGCGGACAACGTGAGCTAATCATTGGTGACCGTCAAACAGGTAAAACAACTGTTGCAATTGATGCGATCATCAACCAAAAAGAATTTTTCGACCGCGGAGAACCTGTTTTCTGTATCTATGTTGCGATAGGTCAAAAAGGTTCAACTGTAGCCGGTATTGTTAAGAAATTTGAAGATGCAGGTGCAATGGCCTACACGGTAATTGTTGCTTCCAACGCGTCAGATCCTGCTCCAATGCAGTTCTACGCGCCAATGACAGGTGCAGCGGTTGGTGAGTATTTCCGTGATACCGGTCGTCCGGCATTGATCGTATTTGATGATTTATCGAAACAAGCGGTAGCTTACCGTGAGGTTTCCTTGTTGCTTCGTCGTCCTCCGGGTCGTGAGGCTTACCCAGGTGACGTATTCTACCTTCACTCCCGTTTGCTGGAGCGTGCTGCAAAAGTAATTGCGGATGATACGATCGCTGCTCAAATGAACGACCTTCCTGAATCTTTGAAAGGAAAAGTAAAAGGTGGTGGTTCATTGACTGCATTGCCAATTATCGAAACACAAGCGGGTGACGTTTCCGCATACATTCCTACCAACGTAATTTCGATTACGGATGGTCAGATCTTCTTGGAAGGTGACTTGTTCAACGCAGGTATCCGCCCGGCGATCAACGTAGGTATCTCGGTATCACGTGTAGGAGGTAACGCACAAATTAAATCCATGAAAAAAGTGGCTGGTACACTTAAATTGGATCAAGCTCAATACCGTGAGTTGGAAGCGTTCGCGAAATTCGGTTCGGATTTGGATGCTGCTACGAAATCGGTACTTGACAAAGGTGCTCGTAACGTAGAGATTTTGAAACAACGCGAAGGAGATCCATTCCCAGTAGAAAAGCAAATTGCGATCATCTACGTTGGAACAAAAGGATTGATTCAGAAAGTTCCGGTTGCTCGTGTAAAAGAGTTCGAAAAAGAATTCTTGGATTACCTTGATGCAAAACACGCTGATGTATTGGTGCGTTTGAAAGGTGGTAAATACGAGGACGCTGACACAGACGTATTGTCGAAAGTCGCGAAAGAACTGGCTGATAAATATTAATTGATAAATTGAAAATTGATAATGTAAAATGTAGGGGTAACTCGCGAGTTACCGCTACTACATTTTACATTTTCAATTACTAATTAAAGGTTAGATGGCAAATCTTAAAGAAATACGCAATCGAATTACTTCAGTGGGATCAACCATGCAGATTACTTCTGCTATGAAAATGGTTTCTGCTGCCAAGTTAAAACGTGCGCAAGATGCCGTTACGCAGATGCGACCATATGCCGGGAAACTCAAAGAAATCTTAGGAAATCTGAGTGCTTCCTTGGATTTATCGGAGAACGCATTGGCTGAAGACCGTGGTACGGAGAATGTTTTGATCATTGCTATTACTTCCAATCGTGGTTTGTGTGGCGGTTTCAACAACAACATCATCAAACAGGTAAACCAGTTGATGATTTCGGAGTACAAAGACAGTAACGTTAAGATACTGGCCTTGGGTAAAAAAGCAAAAGACGCTTTCAAACGATCGGATGCTTATTACGAAAGTGCCGATACCAATCAGGTTCCTGATATTTTTGCCGATCTTACATTCAGCAACACGGCCATCCTCGCTCAAGCAGCTATGGATCGTTTCATGGACAAATCGTTTGACCGTATTGTAGTGGTTTACAACAGCTTTATCAATGCTGCATCGCAGTTGGTGAAGACAGAGCAGTTGTTGCCGATCATTCCTACCGTAGCGGAAGAAGGTACTTCATCAGCAGATTACATTTTCGAACCGTCGAAAGAAGAAATCGTTGAAGAATTGATCCCGAAATCATTGAAAATACAATTGTTCAAAGCCTTGCTTGATTCAAATGCATCCGAGCACGGAGCGCGTATGACAGCCATGCACAAAGCAACCGACAACGCCAAAGAATTGAAACGCAACCTAACGTTGAGTTACAACAAAGCACGTCAGGCTGCCATTACCAACGAAATCTTAGAGATCGTGGGTGGTGCGGAAGCATTGAACGGATAAAATTATTGAATACCAATTATAGGTCTGTCCGCCTCAGGTGGACGGACCTTTTTTGTATCACTGATAATGGAGTCACAAAAGAATCGCCTCTTCAAATTCCACCTTCTTGTACTTGGAAAGCTTCGCCGAAATACCCGTTTCCATATTGATGGTAAGTTCGGTTTTTGAATAGTTGACAACCATGGTTTTATTGATAATCCATGATTTGTGTACACGAAGAAATGTGGACTGGTCTTCAAAAATGCGCTCAAAGTGCTTCAGGTGCCTGCTAGCCGTGTATTTCTTGCCCGAAGTCGTATATATATAACTATATGATTCCTGTGCTTCTATGGCCACTATATCGCTTAGTTGAATAATCTCCTGATAACCTCTTTCGGCTACCACGATACTTTTCAGTTCGTTGGTTTGAAGCGCATTTTCAAGCAATGAATAACGTTGCGCCAGCTGTTTGAGATCTACCGTCTGTTGTACCTTAGAAACGGCTTGCGTCAATCGTTCAATATCAATGGGCTTTAACAAATAATCAACTGCCGAAACTTCGAATGCTCTTAGCGCGTAGCTATCGTAAGCAGTTACGAAAATGATTTCAAACCGAACCTCATCAAAAAACCGGACAATTTCATACCCCGCATAATTGGGCATTTCGATGTCCAGAAACACCAAATCGGGTTGGTGCTCATTGATCGCTTTTACAGCCGATTCAACATTGGTGCATTTTTCAAGCAATTCAACTTCCGGACAAAACCGTGCGAGTAAATTAGAAAGTACATCTCTTGCACTTTCCTCATCATCTACTACTATTGCACGTATCTTTCTCATGGAACAAACTTAAACTTAGTTACGGTTTATCTCACCATCAATTCATCAACAACCGGTTTTTTTCAGGAATAGCTAATATTTGTGTTTTGTAGGCAGTTTTAATGTCACCCTGGTTCCTGATGGATTTCCATCCGTTTCGAGATCTTCGTAGGTAAAACCAAGCTCTTCCTGAAAGTGATCTCCCAAAATTTCGAATCGGCGTTTGATGGCATTCACCGAAAACGATTCATGCTGCGATCGCTGTCTGGCTTTGATTTCACGTGCGCGTTTTCTTCCTACTCCATTATCGGTAATTTCACAAATCAGCGATTCGTTTAAGTGGAATCGGATCAGCAATTCCTTTCTCCCTTCTTTGTGCAAGAGCCCATGTACCAGCGCATTTTCAATAAAAGGTTGAATCAGCATAGGCGGAATGAAGATGTCTTCGATACCGTTTGTTTCGATGGTAAACACCAAATCTTCTTTAAACCGCAGTTTTTCCAGCGAAAGGTACAATTCTATGAGCTTGATTTCTTGTTCGAATTCAATGAAATCTTTATCGGAATAGTTGAGTGTTCTGCGCACGAGGTTCGAGAACTTGGTAATGAAGGTGTACGAATTATCGATATCGCCTTTCAACACCAAATCCTGAATGGAATTCAGCGAATTGAAAATAAAATGTGGATTCATTTGTGACTGAATAGCTGTGAGTCTGGAGGCATTCAGTTCATTGATTTGTTGGGCTTTTTTGCGTTGAATGGCCAATTGCCGACGAAAGAACATGGTTACAATCCCTAAAGCCAGCAGCACTATTCCGGCAGTAAACCACCATTTTTGGTAGAAAGGAGCTGCTACCGAAAACGAATAGCGGATCGGCGGACTAAACACACCATTGTTTTCTGCTTTCACGGTGAACACATAATCTCCCGGAGCCAGTGAGTTGTAAGTTACATCATGGTTGGCGTACGCATTGATCAGCCATTCATTACTCAGTCCTTTCAGTTGGTAATGGTAGCGGATATTATCCCTGTTTTTGAGGGTTGCAACCTGAAAAACGAACCTGAATTTCTTCTGATTAGGATCGAATACCATTCCTTGTTTTCCCCTCTGACGCACATCGTTGACGAAAATACGTGACAACATTAATTGTGGTGCTTCAATTTTCGAATTGATCCTATTAAGATCAAAACGTTGTACACCGCGCGAATGGGTTACCCAAAGTTCGCCATCGTGGATATGAAAATCAATGATTCTGTTTTTGGATAGTCCGGACGATTTATTGATGTAATGCAGGATATTTCCCTTCAGGTCAAGCACCACCAAACCGATTTGTGTATTGGCATAAATGCGATCCCGATGCAATTGTAATTTCGAAACGATCAGCACTTCGTCGTGCCGCTTTGGTGTGAACCTTCGGAGCGGTTTTCCTTTCGAAAAACAAATAATTCCATGTTTACGGGTCGAAATATAGGTTTTGTCTCCATCACCCAAAATATCTGTGACGCTGATGACTTCTCCGCGATACAGCAGGTTTCGGATGGTTCCTTTCGGATCCATGTATTTTAATCCTGAAACCGAAGAAATATACACGTAACCCGTTCTTTTCTCCACTCCCAAGGAATATGTTCGTTCTTTCAGCAGGGCTTTACTAAAGCTCACTTTGTCTGCTTTTTCATCATAATCCATGAAAAAAACACCCAAATTGAACGCTAGCAACAAACGATTTCGGTTGATGGGAACCACATCCTTTAGAGAGCCTATCGGATAATGTGTCAACTGATTCGTACGAACATCCAGCAACGAAAAACCTTGTACATCGGAAAGAATTTTAGCGTGTTCAGCCCAGAAAAAAAAGGTTTCAATTTGTTTATCACCCTGCTCTGAAACAACCGAATAAGATCCGTTTTCGCGCACCAGAATTTGTCCTTTTTGGTTACCCAAATACAAGCGAATGTTTTTATCGGAACAGAATCGGGTAATGGATTGCGCTGCCAATTGTGGCTCAACATCCGACACACTGAGATCAGGAGCCACTAAAATTCCATGATCGAAGGTACAAAACAAGTAATTTCCTTCATGGTCTTTGTAGATAGTTGAAATCAGGTAATCGTTGAAACATTTGTTCCCGGAAAAAGCCGGTTTCAATTGTGCGTCAATGGCTCCAATTCCCGAAATATTACTTCCGATCCATAAATGATCGTCTAAGCTGTAGTACCGCAGACTTTCGTTGATCGGATTCCAGGGAAGTGTTTTCAGATAAGTGAGTGCAAACAGGCGCTCATCGAACCGGTAAATGCGCTTGCTCTGACTTTCCAAGGCATACACAATTCCATCCAACCGAAAAAATGTCAATACTCCAAGACCGAGTGGTTCTTGAATATTCTTCACATTCAAACGCTTATGAACTGATTTTCCTTGGGCAAATACAAGGACGGAATCGGAACGACTTTCATGTTGAATTATGCTTCCATCCGATAATAAAAACGGGTGCCCCAAGTAACAACTGTTTTTAAACTTCGTGGATTGAATCAATTGATTGTCTTCCCCCAACAAATAGTCGTTTCTGCTTGTGGAAATAAACAACTGATTGTCGTTGGTAATCAATAGGTTCATATCGTTTCCGGTGTCCGGAATTTCAAACACCTGCGTGCAAATGCTGTTTTTGATCTGAAAAACCTGTTGATTGAGATTGATACAGTAAATCACGCCATTCCGGTTGATCACAAAATTGTAGACAGAACCGCCTTTCATGGCATCGCATTCTATCTTCGAAAAAGAATAACCGTCGTGTTTGTAGATTCCCTCATCGGTGGCAAACCAGTAATTGTGATCACGGTCTTGAATCATACTATAGATATCGATTCCTTCAAATTGCTCTTCCGCAAATAGGAAATAAGCCGGTTGCTGCGCTTTCGATTGAAACAGCAATAAGGCGAAAAGAAAGAAGATCACATTTCTATGCACCTTACAAATATAAAATTAGCTGTGAGCCGAAACAGATAAAATTGAGGAACCGGAGATTTTTGGCAGGAATGGATTGGTTTTACCTCTGTGCGGAATTGGTTTTGTTGTAGGCGCGGGATTGGGTTTATTGTAAGTAAGCGCGGGATGCGTCCCGCGCCTACTTACAATAAACCCAATTCCATTTGAAAAAATATCCTAAAATTTCATTCTAATTTCAGAGGAAATATACATTTACAGTATTGAATGTAACCGTTCAGATCGCTGCTTATTTGGAACCCTCCTTCCACACTACGCTCCCTATCGGAATTGATTCTTTCAGAATTTAATTTTACGCTATTATGGAACATTTTTTTATGACTTATTGGTGGATTTTCGTAGTGGTACTATGCCTTGTACTCTACAAATTCATTTTGCGGTTTCTCTTCGGAATGGTGATCGTTCCCGAAGATAAAATCGGTTTGGTAACCAAAAAATTCGTCTTATTCGGCGATAACAAAGAGTTGCCAGACGGACGGATTATCGCCACATTGGGCGAAGCAGGTTTTCAGGCCAAAACCTTGGCTCCGGGATTGTATTTCTGGAAATGGGTGTGGCAGTTTGAAATCACCATGGAATCATTTACCATTATTCCGGAGGGGAAAATTGGGTTGGTGATGGCCAAAGACGGTGCTGAAATTCCTACGGGAAACATCCTAGGTCGCCGTATTGAATGCGATAATTTTCAGGATGCTGATTTGTTTTTGAAAAATCACGGCCAACGTGGTAGACAAACCAATTACATCACAGCAGGTTCGTACCGTCTCAACACGATGTTGTTTCAGATTTCAATCACCGATATGGTGCGCATCCATGAAAGCATGGTGGGAATTGTGACCACACTCGATGGACAACCGATCGAAGCGGGTCAAATTGCCGGAAAAGTGGTAGAGGGCCACAACAATTTCCAGAATTTCGATGCGTTTTTGGAACTGGGTGGAAACCGCGGTTTGCAACCAACCGTTATTCTGGCGGGTTCTTACAACTTGAATCCATGGGCGATTCAGGTAGAAGAAACTCCCATGACTGAAATTCCAATCGGATATGTGGGTGTAGTGATTTCCTATATCGGGCAAGACGGACACGATAGAACCGGAGTTGATTTCAAACACGGAAACATTGTAGACAAAGGATACAAAGGTGTTTGGTTGGAACCATTCGGACCGGGAAAATACCCGATCAATAAATATGTAATGAAGGTGGAATTGGTACCGACAACCAACCTGGTATTGAACTGGGCTTCCGCACGCAGTGAATCGCATAACTTAGACAAACATTTGTCGACCATTACGGTGCGTTCTAAAGACGGTTTCCCGTTCAATCTCGATGTATCACAGATCATCCATGTTCCTACTAACGAAGCTCCGAAAGTCATTGCGCGTTTCGGAAACATGGTAAACCTGGTATCGCAAGTATTGGAACCGACCATTGGCAACTATTTCCGTAACTCGGCGCAAGACAGCGACGTGATTGCCTTCTTGAGCTCGCGTAAAGAACGTCAGGAATCGGCCAAAGAACACATCAAGAAAGTATTGGACGAATACAACGTAAACGCCGTAGACACCTTGATCGGGGATATTGTTCCACCGGAGTCGCTGATGAAAACGTTGACTGATCGTAAAATTGCCGAAGAACAAAAGGTGACCTACGAAACGCAAAAACAAGCGCAGGAAACGCGTCAAGGGATGGAAAAGGAAACTGCTATCGCCGACATGCAGAAAGATATCGTAAAAGCGCAGCAGAGTGTTGAAATTGCTGAACGAACAGCTAACGCAGCCGTTAAAAAATCGGAAGGTGAAGCCACCAGTGTGAAACTGGCTGTAAGTGCCGAGGCCGAAGCAACCAAAATGCGTGCATTCGCCGAAGCGGAAGCCACCAAAGCACGTGCGAAAGCAGAGTCGGAAGCGGTGAAACTCAAAGCCGATGCCGAAGCGGAACGCATCTCACTCACAGGTGCAGCCGAAGCGGGTAAAATTGCCGCTATCGGTAAATCGAATGCAGAAGCTTATGAACTTGCCGTTGAAGCCTTGGGTGGAGATAATTTCACCCGTTTCAAAATCACCGAAGAATTGTCGAAAGGTCAGGTGAAACTGATTCCGGATATATTGATCGGCGGTAACAACGGCAGCGGTTCGGCCATTGATGGATTATTGGGGTTAAAACTCATGGAAATGATGGATCCAGAGAAAAAACAAGAGGCAACAGCAGTTGTGATTCCTCCGAAAGATCCACCACAAGCACCTAAAAAGGAGAAATAAATAGTAGGGGCGACTCGCGAGTTGCCCCTACTATTTATTCAATTATAGTTGATTAAATTAGATACCATGAAACAGTTCGACTGGACATCCTTTACACAGCGCATTGCTATACAAACAACTATGGAAAAAGCTTACAATGCCTGGACAACCAAGCAGAGTATCGAACAATGGTTTCTAAGCACGGCTGTTTTTACCGATCACAATGGAAATCTCATTCCTGCGAAAGACAATGTTTTCGAAGGTGCGAAGTACGATTGGAACTGGTTTTTGTACGAACCCACCGAAAGCGGAAAAATTACATCGGCCAACGGTGTGGATTTTTTCCAATTTACCTTTGCAGGAGCATGTTTGGTAGATATTCGTTTAAAGCAAGTAGATGAATGTGTTGTGGTGGAATTAAAACAATACAATATCCCCACCGATGAAGCCTCCATGCGTAGCATTCGTTTGGGTTGTCACACCGGTTGGGCGTTTTATCTTGTCAACCTGAAATCGGTATTGGAAGGTGGATTGGATTTACGGAACAAAGATGAGCGCTTCATGCCACCGATGGTGAATAGTTAATCATCTAACGTTAATTGCTACTGTAACCATTTTGACCACGAATCAACCTAAGGTAGAAACGGGGTCGGAAAAAGTGAAGAACCAATGTAAAGCGGGACAAAGCTCAACTATAAAACAATAGTATCGATTTAAGAAGCTATTTTTTCGCAGACCCACTATGACGAATAACCGTAATCACACCCAATAAAAAAAGAATGCCCGGGTAGAGGAACAATTTTCCGGTGAATAAAAACGGTAAAGCAAACCAAGCTAATCCGATCAGGATCATCAAAGCACCCAATACTACGCCATTATACATGTCAGGATGTTTGCTGTTGCTCATAGACTAAATAGTTCTATTGCAAAAGTACGGCTTTCCGATTGTTTTATCCAAAAGAAATAGTTCGTTCTTTTTCGCGTTAAAGGGTTAAATGGCATTATGAAATCTCCATCAACAGCTTCCAGCGTTTTCTTCAGCAAATTCGGCCTACGACACGTGTTTATTGCGCTAACAATGCTGCTTGCATTCGGCTCTGTAACGGTAAGTGCAGGTTGCAAGAAAAAGAAAAACAAGGTAACGCCTGTTTGTGATGGAACAAACGCTACCTATAATTCCACGGTAAAATCCATTGTCAATGCCAATTGTGTGAGTTGCCATTCAAGCTATTCTTCATACAGCGGCCTTTCGGGCATTATTAGCAACGGACAATTCAATCAACATGTGCAGGTTGATCAGGATATGCCAAAAGACGGCGACTTATCTGCCGATGAATTGAACAAAATTCAATGTTGGGTTGATGCCGGATATCCCGAGAATTAAATCTCAACAACAACACTTTCCGGCTGATATTCTACAAAATACATGTTTACTTTTCCCTTGCCTTTTGCTTCAATTTCTCCGCGGAAAGTACATGCATAGTTTGACTGCACCAACTGATAAGTGGTTTCGGAAACATTCACCTTGCCTACTTCTCCCGAACTTTCCATGCGGGCAGCGGTGTTAACTGAATCACCCCAAATATCGTAAGCAAATTTCTTCACTCCTACAATTCCTGCTACCACTTCTCCGGTGTGAATACCGATACGGATTTCAAAGAAAAGTCTGTTTTCAGCCTGTCGCTGACGTTTGTAGTCTTCCATGAAATCGCGGATCTCTAGCGCCGCAGCAACCATCTTAATCGCATGCTCCGGACTCTCAACCGGCAGACCGGAAACCGCCATGTAGGCATCGCCGATGGTTTTAATTTTTTCGATGTCGTATCGGGTAATGATTTCATCAAATTTGCGGAAGCAATGGTCTATTTCGGCCACTAAGTCGTGTGGATTCATTTGTTCCGAAAGTTGCGTAAATCCTTTGAAATCGGTAAAGAGAATACTCACTTCTTCGTATTGACGAGCGTCGGAAGCACCTTTCAGTTTCAACTCTTCGGCCACTTCTTCTGGCAAGATGTTCAATAACAAATCGTCGCTCAACTTTTTTCCTTTTCTGATGCGGTTTCGCTGATACAGAAAGATGATTGCAAACAACAGCATCACTGAAAATCCGCCGATAAACCCGTTACTCACCCATTTTGCGTGCAAGAGTTCTTTTTTCGCAACCGCTTGTTTTTTATCAAAATCAAACTGCAACTGCATCGTAACCATCTTTTTGGTATTCTCCTGGCTGAATGCCGAATCTTTTGCCGCTTCGAACAGTTTATAGTATTTCAACGAACCATCCATATCTCCGAGCAATTCAAGTGTTTTGCTCAATGATTGGTAATACAATGAAAGGTCGCCCAAATTCCCGATTTCATTAAACAGTTCAATACCGTCATTCAAGTAACTTTTTGCCAGCAACAAGGCTTTTTGGCGATCTCCACCTGCATGCTTTTTCAATGCGCCAACATCATTTGTTTCTACCATTTTCAGGTAAACGTTACCGATACTGGAAATATGAACAGCCAAAAACAAGTTGTTGCCCGTTTCTTTATTGAGTTCAATAGCCTTCTGAAAATAGGCTAGCGAAGTATCCAACTCACCCATTTCAAAATTCACAGTTGCCATGTTGCTGATGTTCGACTCCAAACCACTTATATCACCTTCCTCCTGCTTCATGATCAGTGACCGTCGATAAATAGCCAATGCCTTTTTGTACTGCTTTTGCTTGGTATAAACCACTCCAATATTGTTGAGCGTCTTAGCGATAGCAGGTCGGTGATCGATTTTTTCAAACTGATTCAACGCACCCTGATAAAAGGAGAGCGCTTTATCCTGATCTCCCATTTCACTGTAAATCAATCCTATTGATAGTTTTACTTTTCCGATTCCGGTAACATCATCCAGTTCTTCGAAAGTTTTTAGTGCTTTGAAATAATAATCGAGCGCCACCGGGTACAATGACTGAGCTCCATAACCCATTCCGATATTGCGATTTGCTCCTGCAGCTCCTTTGTCGAACTCCAGTTTCTGCGACAGCATCAATGCTTTTTTTCCGAAATAAATGGTTTTTGCAGGTGCAATTCGTGCATACTCAAAACTCAAGTCTAGTAGCAGATTGACTTTGTTGGTATCTTCTTTTGCTTTGGGTAATCTTGTTTCCAGAGAATCAATGAGATCCTGACCTTGTTTTTGTCCGAAAGCGGACAAGGCAAAACACACTAGTGCAGTAAAAATGAGTAACTTTTTCATAGCTGTTATTTAGTCGATTGTTTGTTGAGGCGAAAATAATCCCAACAAACCTGACCAGCTAGAAAAGAGGTCTTACAAAAAATTACAATGGTGAAAATTATTGAATTTCAGCAGGATACAACTGCTCTTTCAACAACGGTTTTTTTCAATCTTCTACATAAACGCGGTGCATACGCTGCGATAAACCGGTCATTACTTCATACGGAATGGTTTCCATAGAAGCTGCAAAATCGAGCATGGTTTGGTGTTTGCCTATGATTTCGACGTCATCATTTTCGGCAACATCCAAGCCTGTTACATTTACCATGATCATGTCCATACAAACGCGACCAAGAACTTCGCATCGTTTTCCGTGAATATACACACACCCTTTTCCGTTACTCAAACTTCTGCGGAAACCATCAGCGTAACCCACAGGAACAACTGCAATTTGCATTTCGGAAGTTGCTTCAAAGCTGCATCCGTAGCCCACTACATCGCCGGCATGAATGCTTTTCACTTGCGAAACCGCACTTTTCCAGGTAATTCCCGGAAGTAATTCGGGTTCCACTTTCGGGTCGCTGGTATAGCCGTATAAAACGATTCCCAGACGAATCATATCGTATTGCGCTTCCGGAAAATGCAAGGCTCCTTCCGAATTGAGCAAATGCGCCAAAAACGGATATTGCAACTGCGTTTCAACGTACGCTTTCAGCTGTTCGAATGTGGCAATTTGGCGTTCGGTAAATTGAGTATTCGCGCGGTTATCGGCATCAGCCAGATGCGAATAAATGCCTTTTACGCGAATTTCGGGTTGAGCTGAAACGGTTGCCAACAAGCGTTCTTTTTCTTCCGGTGCAAACCCAAGTCGGTGCATTCCGGTATCGAATTTCAGGTGAATCGGGTAATTGTTTTCGCCAAGGTGAATCAACGCTGTTACAAACGCGTCCAATTGCTGAAACGAATAAATGGCAGGTTCCAACCGATTTTCAATAATGGTGTTTGCATGTTCGATATCGGCATTCATTACAATAATCGGCTGGGTGATTCCCACTTCGCGCAACGCAACGCCTTCATCGGCAAATGCCACTCCGAAATAGTCAACGCCTTCTTGCTGCAAAAATGACGCTACACGCTCGGCACCCGATCCGTAAGAAGAGGCTTTCACCATGCATAAAATCTTGGTGGTTGGTAACAGGTTTTTGCGGAAATACTGCACGTTGTGGCGAATTGCCCCAAGATCAATTTCAACAACGGTGCGATGTTTCAACTCCCTGCCTTTGCTTACTTCTTTCTCAAACTGAATAGCCCGACTTCCTTTTACCAACACAACCGTATCCCGTAATTCATACCATGGAATGGATTCATCCGCTTTCAGGAAATAAACCGCATCTACGTTAAATTCTTCGATAAGTGTTTGAAGCGATTCTTTGAGGTTTTGGGTGTTATCCGACAAACCGATGACCACTGCGCGTTTGCGGTGTACTGCCAACCGTTGCTGATAGTGTAACGCCTCTTTCAACGCATCCATATCGAGATTGTACGTATCGTTGATGATTGTATTACCGTTGATTCCTGCAAACGTTTCCATGCGCAAGGCCAACTGCGGTAAGGTTTTCAAACGGCTTTCAAATTGCGCGTCTGTAATTCCCAATTCAGCGCTCAATGCTTTGAGTAAGCCGAGCATTGGTTCATAACCTTTCGTCAACCACGGTTGGTCGGCATTGTACGGTTTCGGTTGAATTCCTGCTACCGAAGCCAATTGTTGATTACTAACATCAATCGAAGATGCTACTAGCGTTATCACACTGTGTCGGAACAACTGCAATTTTTCTTCCAGCTGCTGTTCGGGCGATTCAAAATTGCTGCGATGGGCATTTCCGAAAGCCGTAAACACCCCAATGGTCGGATGAATCATTTTTTCCAATCGCGCCATTTCTCCGGGTTCGGAAATACCTGCTTCGATCAAAGCTACATCGGCCTCGGCGTGCATTTCAAGCAGGGAAAGTGCAACCCCGAGTTGCGAATTAAAACTCTTCGGACTGCGAACAACGCGCAAATCGGGCGATAAAACATGATTGGCCCATTCTTTAAACGTGGTTTTACCAACACTTCCTGTGATAGCGACAACCGGATAGTTAAACTGCGACCGGTGATGATTGGCCAGCTTTTGCAAGGCAATCAGCGGATCAATGACTTGAAGAAAAACCGCATCAGGCAAGGTCGGAACCGCTACTTTTTCATCGATAACGAACCAGCGAACTCCTTTTTCATACGCATCGAAAACAAAGGTTTCTCCGCTTCTGTTGGTTCCATGAAGGGCAAAAAACAAAGCTCCGGTTCCCGAAAGAATTTTGCGGGAATCATACACGACATGCGACACCATTGCTTCCGAGGAAACAACATTGGTTGCCTTCATGACACGACTACACGTTTGGAGCGAATAATTTAATTTCAATGTGCTATTTTGTTGTAGCACGAACGGCACAACGGTTGGTAGGTTTCTACGGCACCAACAAGTACCTGTCCTTCAGCCTTGGTCGTTCTGTGCGAATACTGTGCTAAATTACCACACGAAACGCAAATGGCGTGTACTTTGGTGATATATTCTGCACTGCACAACAATTGTGGCATCGGGCCGAATGGTTTCCCGAGGTAATCCATATCCAAACCGGCAACAATCACACGTACACCTTGTTTGGCGAGTTCGTTACAAACATCAATCAGACCATCATCGAAAAACTGCGCCTCATCAATGGCCACAATGCGTTCCTTTTTCCACGCAGATAGAATCTCGACCGATTGTTGAATCGGAATGGCCGTAAAACTGGAACCTTTATGACTTACCACATTTTCTTCGTGGTACCGATCATCGATAGCGGGTTTAAACAACACGAGTTTCTGCTGCGCAAATTCCACCCGCTTTAGTCGACGAATCAGCTCTTCGGTTTTACCCGAGAACATCGAACCACAAATTACTTCTATCCAACCGTGTTGGCGACCTTCCGACGGAAATTGCTCTAAAAACATCTACTTTCTACGTTATCAACAATGTACCTTAAACAACTATTCAACAGCGACTTCAAACAACCTCTTGAATTGAATAATTTTAGACTGCAAAAATTGTCAATTCTCAACTGGTAATTGGGTTCCGGTTAGCAAGTTGATTGAATTGTTGAAAAATACTGAACAACAAAAGACACGAATATGGATATGCAGGCGTTGATCGAGGAAATGAGTGCCTTGATTGTAAAAATCAAAAGTGGAGTTGCAACACAAGGCGAATTGGAAGCATTTGCAGCCGCAGCGAGCGAATTAAATGAACGAGCTATCATTTTGCGTTATAAATCGTACGAAGCAAAAGTGTTCGGAACACCGGCTAAACCCATTGCAGAACCAATATCCGAAACAAAAGTTGAATCCCCGGCAGCGGATGCAATTCCGGAATCCGAAATCGTTAACAACGAATCCACCGCCGTAGATGCGCAATTTATCGCGCATTCAGATGAAATTGTAATCGAAAACGAAACAGAAACCGACAATTCCGAATTGAGTTTCGATTTGTTTTCCATGGACGACGTAGATGCGCGATTCATCGCGCATTCAGACGAATCCACAAATAACGAATCCGTATCCGAAGAACCAATTTCAGCAACAGAAACCAATCCGCAAAACGGAATCGGTGCAGAAGAAGAAATGGAAGCGCCTATCCTACACGAAGAAGTTCCGGAAGTTGAATTGGCCGACGACGAATCATTGATGATTTATCCGGAGGAAGGCATCGAAGCGGCGATTGAACACATCGAAAACACAACCCCCGAGGCCGAACCGGCCGCAGATGCGCAATTTATCGCGCATTCAGATGAATCCACAAATAACGAATCTGTATCCGAAAAACCAATTTCAGAAACCGACACCGCATTCGCCGACGAAGTCCCTGCACAGGAAACAATCACCACAACAGAAGCAATTCCTTCGGGTGAAGAACACCCGGTTTACAAACGCTTATCCAACGAAGACAATTCATTGGCCGCCCGATTAATGGCCGTGCGTTTGGAAACATTGAAAGGTGCTTTCGGATTCAACGAACGTTTGCAGATTATCAAAGAATTATTCGACGGATCAAACGACGATTTCACCCAAGCCATTGAACGATTGGATACCTTGAATTCCAAAAACGAAGCGCGCAACATCGTCAGCACCATCGCGCATCAATATGCGTGGGACAAAGACAGCAATCTCGCGTTGGAATTTATCCAAAAAGTAGAGCGTCGTTATGCATAAGTTACTCGCCTGTTTCCTGCTGATTTCGTTTGGAATCAACGCCCAATTGGAGCGGGCACGAACAGTAACGGAAACGCTTTGTTCTCCGGGATTCCACGGTCGAGGTTACGTAAACAGTGGTGATTCCATCGCTGCGGAATACATTGCCGATCAATTCAAACAAGCGGGTTGCAAAACCTTTTCACAAGGAATTTTTCAACCGTTTACCTTCAAGGTCAATACCTTTCCGGGCGACATGCAGTTGTTCATCAATGGCAAAGAATTAAAGCCCGGAGTAGATTACATCGTCAACGAAGCCAGCGGTGGCGGAAGCGTTGCCAAACAACAAGTTTACAAACTACCGATTGAAAGTATCTTCGATGAAGCGTTATTGAAAACAGAACTGAAAACACTTAAAGCAGCTGCCGATCCGAACGGGAAAAAGCTATATTCTGTTGTGTTGCTGTACCTCACAGGCATGAAAGGCGACAGTTTGAAAAAGGCATCAAAGCTGGCCGTTCAACTCACAGCTGATTACGCAGTGTTACAAGTCAACGATACCAAATTCACGTGGTCGGTAAGCGACGAACAATACAACCATCCGCTCATTCATGTGCAACAAGGCGCATTTGACATGACGGAAGACAGACACGTTGTAGATTTCACAATCGATGCGAAATTGCGTTCGCATACAGCGAGAAACGTGGTTGCTTACGCTCCTTCGAAACGAAAATCAAAGAAATACATTGTTTTTACGGCTCACTACGACCATTTGGGTCGCATGGGTAAGGAAACCTATTTTCCCGGTGCGAACGACAATGCAAGCGGTACGGCAATGCTGCTTGAATTGGCGCACTACTTTGTGGAACACCCGATGAAGAAAGTCAATGTGGTGTTTATGTCCTTTGCAGGCGAAGAAGCCGGCTTGATTGGAAGTCATTATTACGTGGAGCATCCGTTGTTTCCATTAGAAAAAATCAGGTTCTTGACCAATGTAGACATCATGGGAAGCGGTGAAGAAGGCATTACGGTAGTGAATGCCACCAAGTTTCCGGAAGAGTTTACTGCGTTGCAAGAAATCAATAAAAAAGAAGAATACTTGGTAAAAATCGGATCGCGCGGTCCGGCTGCCAACTCAGATCATTATTTCTTCACCGAAGCAGGCGTTCCGGCATTTTTCATCTACACCATGGGCCCAAACAAACATTACCACGACGTAGAAGACACTTACAAGGAATTGTCGTTTAGCGAATTTGGCGATTTGTATCAGTTGCTGATTGATTTTGCAGGGGTGGTAAGGTAGATGGTTTATAGATGAAGCTCTTATCTAGATTTAAAACTAACCACCATAATTACCAACGATTATAGTGGAGCTTATTATTTTGGGACAACGTCTTCTTCTGATCTTGTAAACAACATGTGAAACTGCCGGACAATCTAAACAGCTTTTATCATACACCAACACCGATTCTATTGTTTTGCCTCCTTTCAAAAAGGCATCAATCATTAATGAATCAGAAGGATATTGATATAACCAACTGCATTCAACCAACGCATTTAATTCAAAATCAAATATAAAACAGACTCTAACTGTCGAATCAGTAATCCAGTAAAAGGTTCTACCACCATTAAAATCATGAATCTCAATAGTTTCAAGTTTTTTATTGATTAAGCTTTTTTCAGTATCAGCAATCAACTGATTAAATGAACACATTGCGAACTCTCGCTTAACGTATTTATCCTTCATTTGCGCATGAGATCTAGCAACCACGATCAATACTAAACAGGTTAGAAGCAATGGTACTATTTTTAGTTTCATTGTCTTGTTAAAATTAAACGATAGAATGAACTGATTTGCTTTCATACTGAATGGTTACTTCTCTCTTTGATATACTAAACTACCGTGCTGTTTAACTTCTTCCAGGGTCCTATAACGTTGATCATTTACTGCTATTATTTCAAAAATGTAACCATCTCTATCCATGATTATCAATTTATTGATATACTCAAACGTAGTGCTCTTGTTATAAACTAAAACCCCGAATAATCCCTTATTAAAAAACACTTTATCCACAAGGAAATACGTTTTAATGTGCTTTCTTTCTTCAATTGGATCTAATCGAACTTTAAACCAAAACACCATTTTTGAACTCAAGAAATAAGCATTAATGCTATCATAAATATCAAAAGTAACATCCTCAGGTTTGAGCATTTTTGGTTTTTCTGCTAATAGACTATCAATGTACTTTTGAGAATACGCGGTACATGTAAAACCAATTAATACTACAGTTATTAGGATCGCTTTATTCATCTTTCTCAGGTAACATTTTTTGAGGTGCTTCTGTAGAAGAAGAAACTTATTCAATTGCGACAGTAAGATGCTTTCTAAACTATCACTAAAACACTATCTCGAAGTTCCAATATACAAAAGTCCACCGGTATGTTTATCAATTATCAATTCAACATCTCCACCAACTAGGGTTTCTTTCCTTCCATTTTTTAGTGGCGGATCTGCAAAAATTACCCACAAATTCTCTTTTTCAATAAACTTAAATGGTTTTGATTTACGAAATTTCTTCCTAGAATAAGCGGCTTTTACATATAAACACGTCAATCGACGAACATCTAATCTGCTAATTGTAACATTGTTTGAAGCAGAATTTATCGGAGTCTTTTGTTCTTCTATATTTATTCGACGTAATATGGATTCAGCATAGGAACTGTCTTCAACAGAAGAATTAGTTTGACAGATACAAGTAAATGTCATCATTAAAAATGAAAAAGCTAAACTTCCTCTAATCAGCCACAAATGACTCTTTACTCTTAGTTTCATTTTCTACTTACTTTTTAGCTTTTTTCCTTTTAACTACTTTGTATTACTAGCTTCCTTGGCTCATATCTTTACTCAATTCCGATACGGGAAAGCCAGACCGAAGGGATAATAATCACCAAAACACATTAAGGAATTTCAGGTAAAATAGCGAAATACTTACGTTTTCTTTTTTCTAGTCGAAAGCCTTCAATATTATCATTCCACCGAACAATATCATTTTTAAATGTTAACGCTCCATTTTCAGCTAAAAATAAAGTATGGTATAATTTGCCGCCTTTTTGATTGATACAAATAACATAGTTCAAAGAATCAAATTTTGAACTTAATTGATATGCCACAACGAAATTAGAACCATTCAAAGCACTGACTTTTTCCCAAATAGAATCTTTTTCCAATACTTTATTTATTAAGTATTTCGATGTACTAAAAGTTGAAACATAAAGAAAGCTTCTCTGATATAGAGATAGATTTCTGAGTCTCTCATCATCGATAAACCTATTTAAGTTAGTCAATATTGGCTTTTCACACCAATTATTTCCAAAAGACAACACTTTAACTTTACTTTTTTTATCGTCAATTAGAAGCTTAATTTTAACATTAGACCCGTTAAATGTTATAGTGCCGACATATATTCCAGAACTATCAATTTCGATACATTTATTTAATTCAAAGACTTTTCCTTGATTCAACTTCATTTGAAACGAAGTTAAATCGTTCCAATTCGTAATATTTGATTCCAAAAAAGTATATATTGAATGTTTAATTAAATCTAATTTAACACCATTAACGCTTGTTAAATAGTCTTTACGAACAATGGTATCATCACTAGCATGATTTAATTGAGCAAAAGAAATCGTGCTAAAAACTAAAATACTTACAACAAAAATCCCAGTCCTCATCTTAATAGCCTTCAGTAATTGTTTCTGGTTCAAAACTCGCATTTTAAAGCGATCTAACAAACTTTCTCCTCGTAAGCGATCATTTGCCTTACCTTCTAATAAATCAAACGACTTTTAAAATCGTTATTTATCAGACCATTGATTTTCAAAATGTTCAAAAGCGCCATCATGCCAAAGGCAGACTGGTTTGGAACACTACCACTAGGAGGAACTCCGCTTTTCTTTGAAATAGTACCTTAAACCATCCTCTAGAACATACGATTTTTTTCCTAGCTTTAGTTGTAACAATGTATCTGATGGTTTTGAATCAAAAATTAAAACGTACTCAGCCGGACTAAAGTAAATTTTCACGTAATGTATAGAGTTCATGTAATGTAAACCATCTATTTGGGTCGCACCTATTCTTTCAAACTCACTGATTGCGTTTAGTAAATTAGTCTGGAACAAAGTATCATCATTAAGCCCTCTAGTTAATTCTTGTGATCCACTAATCAATTCGACTGAATCCTTATCATTCATTAAAACGAAACCGCGATAACCAATTCCATTGTTCTGTCCATCAATCATGAAAGCATTACTCCGTCTAAACAACTTAAAATCACGATAAGTCGATCCGTCAACTTCACCTATTTTAGAATTTAAATAAATTGCTCTCTTTTCTATTGAGCATGAATAAAAACTCAAAAAAAAAAGTACTGATATAATCGTATATGCTATTTTCATATTAAAACCTATAACCGTTCCTTATTGCCTTTTGATCGGCACGAGCATCTTTGAACGATAACCGCGCGAACTTAAATTCTAAAGCCCCAATACCAACAAGTTTCTCATAAACTTCTTCACTGAGTAAATTTGCGTTTTGCAACTTTCCAAACCAAATGGCATTAGCATGTGCAGCTAGCCTTGAAAAATCAAGATTCTTGGAAAATGAATACAGCTGAATTACAACGGTAAAGAACGCAAAAAGTACAATTTTCTTAATTTATCGATATACCATAATTGACCAAAGGGTTCAACGTCTGTGAGAAAAGCGGCTATTTAAAACACTGAAACACCAAACCTATCACGCACTACCGACCCAACCCATTACTCCAAATATTCCTCCAATTTAAGTCCTGTTCTTGGATCCCAATCTCTATATCTTTTGTAAAGAACTCCTCTATTCCAAAGTAATAATTTGCCACCCTTCTTTTTGATGTCCATCCTTACGTTTGAGTATGGGTGACATTCCCTAACTCTTGACTCTACATTATTCTTAAGTCCCTCATTCCTATCCCTATCTTTACAATATTTCCTTGCTATAATAATCGATTCATCAGCGTGGATGATGTTCAACGTATCATGAAACGAAATAGTATCTCCGGAGTACTCAAAAAACACACACGTTTCATCAAACATATTAACAAGTATAAATGATGTGTCATTTTTATAAATGCCCGATTTGATAGCATTATTCTGTCCTTGAGTTACGAAACTCACTAAAACGCAAAGAGATACTACTATTCTATTCATTAATTCTCACTATTTAACATTACTTCGGCAGTATTCCAAGTTTTCAGGCAGTAGATAAAATTACTTATTCCTTTAAACAATCATGGGAATACGTTTCGAACATTAACCGTGTTCAAACATTTCACATCACTGCCACCAATAAATCTTCAATACCGCAACCAATACAACCAACGATTTTGATAAACAAATTGTTCGCCTATTCAAGCGTTTCAAATGCGTTCGTAAGGTCAAGTTCTGTCGCTCAATTCCATTGTTTCTGCGCTTGAAAGTTGTATGCTTTTTAATTGGAACAACTCCTTTGTAACCGGAGTATTTGTCTGTA